>NZ_ATZE01000015.1 GCF_000428045.1 Sedimenticola selenatireducens DSM 17993
TTCATGTTCACTTTACGCCCACAAGTGCTTCTTGGTTGAATATGGTGGAGCGGTTTTTCAGAGATCTTTCTGAGCGGCAGCTGCGGCGCGGCATCTTTTGCAGTGTCGCCGAGCTTGAGAAGGCGGTGATGGATTACATCAGCAAGCACAATGAATCTCCTGCTCCCTTCATTTGGACGAAGTCGGCAAACGATATTCTTGAGAAAGTTAAACGTGGACGTCAAACGCTTGATAAGTTACAAAGCGTTTGACGGGGTACACTAGAAGCCGGTGGGTTAGTAATACGGACTGAAAGTCCGGATACGGGTCAATAGACCCGTTTAGCCTTCTGTCCGAAAATTATCATCAACCTTAGGCTCAAAATGATGTTCCAAATATTCTTTTATCATCTCTTCCGTCAATTCCCCAGAAGTGACACAAAAATAGCCTCTCGCCCAGAAATGCCTTCCCCAATAGCGTCGCTTTAGCTCTGGATAGAGTTCAAAAAGCTTCGACGAACTACGTCCCTTAATACGCCGCATAATCTCACTGGGCGCCATATTTGGAGGGGCTGAGACAAGAATATGAACATGGTCCTTACTCACCACACCTTTTAAAATCTCAATTTCAAAAGCATTGCAAGTTTGTCGGATCAATTCACGCAACTTCAAACCTACCTCGCCTACAAGTAGCTGGTACCTGTACTTCGTAACAAATACAAAGTGATAACGAATCTTATACTTCGTATGACTACCGTACCGATATTCCATCTTCTCACCACCATCATTTTTGGAATCTCAGTATCTCAGATAAATCTGACCGCCTAAAGGCGGTGGTTTTAACCTTTTCTCGAGACGAATAAATCATATTATGGAGCGGCCCCCTCGACCGCGATTGATACGCGACGCAACGCCAAGCCCTTCACACCCCCCCAAAAGCTCAATCCGCCACCGCAAATTCCTGCATAAAATCCAGCTCAGCCTGGTGATAGACATTGCGTCGATGATTGGCCCAAAGCGTCTTGATACGCTCCTGATTACACCGTTTCCGGTCCACCAGCACGCGGGTTCGCAACTCGCCCCGCAGCGCCTCACTCGGCACTTTGGCGAATACAAACTCATGGCTGATCAGGTCCATGTAGGGGCCGCACTTGCTGGTGGGCATGATGAACAGCAGTTGCAGACCAAGTCTGCCGGTCAGGTAGTCGATCACCTCCCGCGAGCGGGTTTCGTCCATTTTGGAGAACGCCTCGTCCACCAGCACCATGCGCAGGTGGGTACTGCCCTCGGCAAAACGGAAGGCGGAGGTGATGGCCGCGGAGCGGATGATGTAGGCCGGCGTCTCCAACTGGCCGCCCGAGCCGGTGCCGTACTCACTGAGGGGAATCGGCGGCTTGCCCTCGACCTCCTTGTAGATCTCGTAGCGGCGGTAGTTGCGATAATCGGCAATCCGCTCCAGATCGCGCATCGCCCGCTGCTCATCCTCGTCCAGCAGCATCGCCATCAGATCGTTTAGCACCTTGCGCGACTTTTCCGACAACTCCACCTCAAACAGGGTTGCTTCATCACCCAGCAGCGGGTTTTTCACCACCTCCTGGAAGAAACGGGCGTAGTCCCGGTACTCCGGTATCCAATCACTGTCGAAACGGAAGGTCTCCCGGTCGGCCCCGAAGTGGTGATGTTGCAGTTCCCGGTTCAGCTGTTCGATCTGGCGTTTGCCGTCATTCAGCGCCTGATGGATGGTGTGACAGAGGTGAGTGACGAAGGCATTGTTGAAGGCCCCTTTCAGCTCACTAAGCTGCTGGTGCTTCTCCACCAGGATATTGTTTTTCAATATGTTATAGACCCGGTCGAGTTCCCGCTGCAGCTGACAGATAGCGCGGAACAGGGCGGCGTCGTAATCGCCCGTAAAATCGGGATAGATGATGGTATCCGCCGGACGGCAGTGCTGGTTATGCGCCTTGACCTCATCCTCCGCCCGGCGCTGGGCCAGCTGCAATTCCTTTTCCAGTTCATGACGATAGTTACGGGCGATAGCGACATCCAGATCACGCGCTTCCTCATCCGCCACCTGCAACCGTGCCTCGACATCGAAATCAGGCCAGGTTGTCGCCAGCTCCTGCAGAGCCGCTTCACATTCATCCAGCCGCTCCCGGTTCTGCTCCTGCAGATCACTCAGCGCCTTGAGCTGTTTGTCGATACTCTCCAGACTGGAGCGGATCTCGCCAAGTTTTTCATGCAGCCCACCCTTCTTCGTTTCCAGCTCCAGCTGCTCCGCCTTCAGTGTCTGCAAGCGCGACTCCAGATCCTGATGCCCGGTCAGATCGAGCTGGCCCAGCAGTCCATCGATCTGACCGATCTCACGATGGGTCTCCACAATGGCATGCAGGTCATCGGCATAGCGGACAACACGCAGCCGGTCCACGGCCTGCAGCAGACGGCTGATCTGCTGCAACCGGTCATTGGCCTGATGCCACTCCAACTCGACACCGGAGAGCTCCAGCAGCTTGGCCTGCAATGCCCGCTCACGCGCGGCCGCGCCAAACACCAGATCGCTGTCCGGCAGATCGCATCGCCACATGCTGTAACCGCCAGATCCCATACCCTGTTCGGTGATACCCCGGCGAGTCATGCGCAGCGCCTCGGCAGAGTCCACGCGCACTACCGTGCCAAAACTGGCGGTCAGATAGGCGCGGGCCACGGCGTGGCTGAACCCCAGCACATGGATGATAGATTGGGGATCAAGGCTCGTGCGCGCCACATCCCTGGCGGCCTTGGCTCCCTGAATGACCCGCGCCCGGTTGTCCCGCCCCGGCAGTCCCCTGACGATCCCAATGGCTTCGGCCTCGAAGTCCGCCTCCACCAGAATAGAGAAGCGTGTCCCGCCCAGATAACCCTCGATGGCCGATTGCCAGCGGGGATCTTTCACCTCCACGTGGTCGCAGAGGACCCGGGGATCAGCCGCCGGACAGTATTGACGGATCGCCCTCAGTGCCCGCTCCACGTAGGCCGGATAGTTGGCCTGATTGGCATTCAGCCGTTCGATCTCCAACTGCTTCTGACGTCGCTGCTCGGTCAACTGTTGATAGCGTGCACGGTGACTGTGCAGCTGCGCGGCCAACTGCTCTCTCGGCGGTTCGTCTGCCTCGCTACCGCGCCAGAAGCCGTGCCAGCGGTTGTGTGCCTGCTGCAGGGATTGCACCTGCTCCAGTTCGGCGACCAGCGCCGGCATGGCACCGGAAAAGTCCCGCTGCACCAGATGGTGTAACTCCCGCACCACCTGTCGGGCAGTACCGCTTACCTCCCGGGCCAGCGCCTCGGTCTCCAGGCTGGTGATCCCCGATTGCCCATCCAGCAGGGTGGCATCGCCAAGTGCCTCGGCGATCTCCTGACTGGCCCGGATGTTCTCCGCCACCCGCTGGTCTTCGGCCAGCACCGATTGCGTCTGTTGTACCAGACGGACATCAAGCTGATTGCGCTGTTTCTCCAGCTCATCCTTCTGTCGCAGGGATTGCACCCCCTGTCGCTGCGCCTCCAGGTTGATCCGCCGGTCATGCACCAGCTCCGCCTGCCGCTCCAGCTGGGCGATCTCCTGTTCCGTCTCTTGCTGTGTCTGACGCCGGGTCTGCTGGCGCTGCTTGCCGCGCAGATAGTCGGCCTGGCGGGTCTGATACTCGGCCTGGGCCAGAGTGTAATCGAGTACGTTCAGTGAGCTCCACTGCTCGATATAGAGCTGTGTCTGCTCACCGGCCCGGCGCAGCGTCTCCATTGACGTCAGCAGGTTGGCCGCATCCCGCTCCATGTGGTGGATGGTTTTGAGCTGGCTGGAAACCGAACGCACCGCCTCGCCGAATCCTTCTGTTCCAGGATCTCATCCGCCACAAAGCGGTTGATCCCCTTGATCGGCTTATAGGACATGAAACGGGAAAAGGCGCGGGCGGCGGCAATCGCCTCAGTCTCGGTGACCGCATCCGATTTGCCGCGCAAGGCGCCATAGAGGCGACGCAGATAGGCTTTTTTGGTCTCGTACTTTTCCACCCGGCGCTTACCGAACTCGCCGATCAGCAGGGTCTGCAGATCCGGTAGCGGGACGACGTAGCGACCGGCGCTGTCGCTGCGTACGAAGTGCGACTGACCAAGCGTCTCGCCGCTGATAATAAAAAACTGCGCGTCATCCTGGCGCGCCACCCCGTTGCCGCCGGCGCTATCCAGCCAGGCCCGCACCGCGATCACCGCGGTGAAAGGTTCGCCGCTCTCGCCCTGGGTGGGGTGAAACACCGCCGCCAGATAACCATCGGTGGGATCAAGCCGGGCATAACTGCCGTCATCACAGCCCAGTACGTAGGAGGCCAGGGTGCGCACCCGCTTGCCGCCGCGGCCACGCTGGGTGGTCTCATCCTGGCCCGGATTGTACTGGAACAGGTTTTCATGGGCCGCGGTCATCACCGTCTGGATGGCGTCCGCCGCCGTGGTCTTGCCGGAGCCGTTACCACCGGAGAAGAGATTGACCGGGCCGAAATCAAATTCCAGGTTGGGGATATTGTCCCAGTTGATATAGACAAACTGCTTAAGAAACATCTTCTGCCTCGACCGGGTCGGTTTGCGGTAGCCCCTGCTCCAGGGCCGTGAGCGCCTCATCAGTGACAAAGGTGACAATCATGGGATGAATCCGCATCCACGCCTCGCCGCTCTCCATCTCCTCATCCTGACGGTACTCGATCAGCCGCAACTGGCGCAGCCGGTTGAATACCCGTTTGCGCTCCACGATCTTGTCCGGCAACGAGCGACCCAGCAGATTGCGCATGGCAATCGCCAGGGACTCCACCGACTCCAGCACATAGCCGTGCTCATCCAGCTGGCCCTCGCGAAGCGCCTTGTCATACTGCAGCCGCAGCACCAGCAACAGCGCCACCTCATCCTGGCGCAGGCGCGCCCGCAATCCACCGGCGAAGGCCGCTTCCGGTCCATCCTCCATACCCGGCACGCTGGCACCCGGGGGATAGAGCCGCAGGTAGGCAAAACGGCGGTCATGGAACAGGCTGACACCGATCACATCCAGATACTCCCCGACCAGGGATTCAATGCGCAGATAGCGGTCATAGAGCTGTTGCTCGGTCTGACTCTCAGCACGGCACAGCACCCCGTAATTGAGCAACCGCAGGAGTAGTTCACGGAACTCCTGCAACGTCACCCCCGCTGTTTCCAGCGCCTCACCCAGTGCTTCGCTCAGCATGTGTCTCTCGTTCAATCAGTTCAATTGTAAATTCGTCACAGGCATGAAAGTATTCACTGCCGACCCGGTTATCGGTAGGCGTTACGCGAAAGGCAAACTCGCCATCCCCCAGTGCGCCAACTTCGATTGCGTGGGCACTCATCAGCAGTTCACGGGCGTCCCGCACCGGCAACTGCTGGCTCTTGATCCGGTGCCCTTCACACAGTGCCTGAACCAGGTAGTCACGCTGCCCCTGGCTGTTAAAGGTGAATGCCAGGTCCACCGCTGTCTGGACAAACAGCGCCTTACGCGAAGCCCGGTCGTCGCCGGGTTCCTCTTCAACCGCTGTATTCACCAGCCGGAGTCGCCGTCCCTGGTGCAGCCGGATACTGTCGGGGTCTACAAAGCCCATATCCATCACCGACAGGACCTTTCCCACCCCTGACAGAGCCTTCGTCTGATCTGCTTCCGAGGCTTGGCGCAACTGTTCACACAGGGCAAACAGCCGGTTCTGACCGGATGCCCCGGTATAACTGAGCTGACGCATGATGATATCGGCGCGGCGGGTAAAGCCGTTCAGCGCCTGGCGCAGAGCCGGGAGCATGATAGCCGAGGCGTTGTGCATACGGGTCTCGATACCATCCAGAATCAGCAGATAGACCGAACGACCGACATGCTCGATCAGCTCCGGCGCTGCCCGGCGCAGCTCCCGCTCCGCCTGGGCCTTGAACTCCCGACGCTTGCGCCGTGCCTTGCCGATCAGCTCGCTGATCTCATCGCGGTATTTCTCTACCGAATCGGCTGACAGCCGAATCGACAGATCCGGCATGAAGCGCTTCTCCATGAAGTCGAAAAACTCATCCGAGGCGCGCTGCACCACCTGTTGCGCCTCGACCTCTCTGACCAGCTGACGCTTGCGCTCATCCAGCTCGGCAATCACATCGGAAAAATCAGAGATAATCCGCTCCGAATACTCGAAGGCATCCAGCAGATCGTACACCTCGCCCTTGTCGAGAAACGACTGCAATGCATTGCGGGTGTTGCGGGTATTGCGGTGGCGGGTACGGAAGCGGCCGCCGGCCGCCTCCACCATCGGCTGCGTGAACAGGCGGCCATGACGGGTAAAGGCGTAGGTGCTCTGCATGGTCGCCTCGTCCATCTGGCGTTCCAGCCAGCCATACTCCAGCAGCTGATTGAGTATCCAGTTGGCCTGTTCGCGCTGGGAGCGGACCGGCGCCTGGTAGACTTCGGCCTCATCCTCATCCAGCACCGGGCTGCGGGCGATCGCCTCCTCCAGGATTTCGATCACCTGCTCGCGATTAAAACTGCGGCTGTAGTCGGCCAGCGAACCGTAAAGACGGGCGTAGAAGGTGCTGAGGCAGTCCAGCACCTGACCCCGGTATTTTCCGTTTAGCGGTCGAAAAAAGTGTTCCCGGTCTTCTGAGAAGAACACTTAGCGGGTCCCCGAGATCCGGGATATGAGGAACTTCATGGCAGGAGGGTGCGTCTTCACACTTTACTCTCGATTTGCGAACCTTGACGCACTGTTCCTGATTAATTTGGCGGAGAGGGTGGGAGTCGAACCCACGGACCCCGCAAGGGGTCACTTGATTTCGAGTCAAGCCCATTCGGCCACTCTGGCACCTCTCCAAATTCTGTGCGGCTGAACAACGGCGCTCCGCACCGTCGAGTCAAGCCCATGACTCCGGGCATCCTGCCCTTCGCCCTTCGGGTCGCCCTGCGGGCGTTAAAATCGCTCCCGGCGATTTTTGCGGCCACTCTGGCACCTCTCCAATTCTGTGCGGCTTAACAACGGCGCTTCGCACCGTCGAGTCAAGCCCATGACTCCGGGCTTCCTGCCCTTCGCCCTTCGGGTCGCCCTGCGGGCGTTAAAATCGCTCCCGGCGATTTTTGCGGCCACTCTGGCACCTCTCCAATTCTGTGCGGCTTAACAACGGCGCTTCGCACCGTCGAGTCAAGCCCATGACTCCGGGCTTCCTGCCCTTCGCCCTTCGGGCTGCTATTCTATCCAACTCTTCAGCCCCTGACAGCAGCGGGCGCCTATTATCACCAAACCGGCATCCCATGACAAACAATAAAGCCAAGCCAAAACAATCTGATAGCCGCGATTTCGCGATACCGTTAAGCTGCTCTAGAATAGACGCTCGATTGTACACTAATTGAACCGGTCGTTAACCTCGCAAAGGCGTTAAAAGGTATCCTGCAAGGCATGCGCACTCTCTGGATCCTGACACTGAGCCTGCTGCTCTCCAGCTGCAGCATACCCAAGCCTCTGATCGAACGCATCAAGGAGGAGGGCCAGCTGATCGTGATCACCCGCAACAACCCGGCCACCTATATTCAGGACAAGGAGAAGACCCGCGGTCTGGAGTATGAGCTGGTTGAACAATTCGCGGGGGAACTGGGAGTCCAGGTCAAGTATGTGATTCCCAACAGCTTTGACGAGATCCTGCCAGCAGTGGTGCGCGGTGAAGCCCATTTCGCTGCCGCCGGCCTGACGGTCACCAATAACCGGGAGCTGGCGGTCAGGTTTACTCCGGAGTATCAAACAGTCACCTCCCAGCTGGTCTATAAAGCCGGAAATCAACGACCGAAAAATATCACCGATACAATTGACGGCGTGCTGGAAGTGATGGCTGGCAGCAGCCATGAAGAGAAACTCAAGGGGTTGGCAACTGAACACCCGGACCTGAACTGGACCGCGCAACGCGCAGTGGAAAGCACCGAACTGCTGAACCTGGTCTATGAGGGACTGATCGATTACACCATTGCCAATTCCAATGAAGTGGCTCTGAGCCGCCGCTTTCATCCCGAACTGCAGGTCGCCTTCGAACTGGGCGAAGAGATGCCGGTGGCCTGGGCCTTTCCCCATGCAGAGGACAACAGTCTCTACAAAGCCGCCAAGGCCTTCATCAGGCGCATCAAGGAAGACGGCTCCCTGGAACAGTTGCTGGAACGCTATTACGGCTATGTGGAGAAATTGGGATTTGTCGACAATCGCACCTTTGCCCGACATATGGCACAGCGCCTGCCACCGCTGATTCCACTATTCAAGCAGGCCGCCGAACAGAACGACATGGACTGGCAACTGCTGGCCGCCATCGGCTATCAGGAGTCACACTGGAATCCCAAGGCGGTCTCCCCCACCGGAGTGAAAGGAATCATGATGCTGACCTCTGCCACGGCAAAACAGATGGGCGTGGAGGATCGCACCGACACTGCCCAGAGCATCAGCGGCGGCGCACGTTATCTGCGCCGGGTGGAGAAGAAGCTCCCCGAGCGCATTCAGGAGCCGGACCGCACCTGGATGGCCCTGGCTGGCTACAATGTGGGATTCGGTCACCTGGAGGATGCCCGCATCCTGACCCAGCGCAACGGGGGTGACCCGGACAAGTGGTCAGACGTGAAACAGCACCTGCCGCTATTAACCCAAAAGAAATACTATAAAACCGTTAGACACGGCTTTGCCCGGGGCAAGGAGCCGGTTCATTACGTGGACAATATCCGCAGCTATTACGACCTGCTGGTGTGGCACAACCGCAAGCAGAAGAAACAGACCATTCAGGCAGTGATCACCACGGTACCGGCGATATTGTGAGACTGCTGCTGTTCAACACCGCAGGCCGGACCTAAAGGCAGCACGTGGGAATGGTGGCACTATTCGCCGCCAGGAAGCCTTGATCCCAAGCGGCCCGCCATACCCCCGATGCTGCGCTAATTCAACGCCGGGAGCGGAAGAAAGCGCGCAACTGCTCGGCACAATCTTCCGCCAGCACACCGCCCTCGGCTGCTACATAATGATTGAAGCGCTGGTCTGAAGGCAGCAGACGGAACACACTGCCGGCCGCACCACCTTTGGGATCGGTGGTACCGAATACCACCCGGCTGACCCGGGCGTGGACGATGGCGCCGGCACACATGGGACAGGGCTCCAGGGTGACATAGAGCGTGGTGCCGGGCAGGCGATAGTTCTTCATCCGCTGCCCGGCATCGCGCAGTGCCATAATCTCGGCATGAGCTGTGGGATCGTGACCTATAATCGGCCGGTTCCAGCCCTCGCCGATTACCTCGCCATCCAGTACCAGTACCGCGCCCACCGGCACCTCACCCTCGGCCTCGGCACGGCCCGCCAGGGCAAGGGCCTGTCGCATGAAGGCGCTGTCGGCAGCTTCCACTGGTACTTGGGCGGTATGTTCAATTATTCCCATCGGATCGTTAACAAGCCAATTTAATACCTTGAATACAATTGCTTAATTTAGGCGTAAAAAGCAAATCCCATTCCAAACAAAGTTCAAAACCAGTTTTCTAATCTTTGATTGGGTGGCCGAAACAGCTGGTTTGAAAATCTGCCTGGCCGAGAAGAAGGGCCGCACTCTGGACACTCCCCTATTCCCCTCGTCTTGGGCTGAAAGACTATCACAGACCAGGAAATACCATGCAGGATAATGTAAAACAGCGCGCCCGGACGCCTCTCAAGATCCGTAGAGAATCCAGTATCCAGTTCGATGATTCCAGGACGGGATGGTAAAAAAATATCTGGTGCCATTTTTTATAAACTATTATTGGTTGTGTCAGAACATGGGTTCCGGTCTTCATATAAGGTCAAGCCATGGCAAATATCATTCTACTCGGTACTCGCAAAGGTACTGTCTTGTTTGACCGTACCAATTCCACTTGGCAGCCTCGACCGATCTCGCACCAGGGAGTCCCGGTTTGTTACGCCGCGTGTGATCCCCGGGATGGTACGTTATGGGCGTCCCTGGATCATGGTCACTGGGGGCCCAAGCTGTCGCGCTCGCAGGACGGCGGTGCAACCTGGGAAGATATGCCACCAATAAAGTACCCGGAGGGCGCCCGCTACATCGTCAAGTATCTGCCTACACCGGATTTTGATCCGACATCACCCGAGGGGCAACCGGAATACCGGGACGCCACTGTGTTCAAGATCTGGAATATCGCATTTGGCAGTACGGACCAGCCTGGCAGGCTGTATGCCGGCACGATTCCAGGTGGTCTGTTCATCAGCAATGATGGTGGTATGAACTGGGAGCTCAACCGCCCCCTCTGGAACCACGAAAGTCGCGGCGGTGACCTGTTTAATGGAGACGCCACCAGCGAGAATCGCTGGCAAGGTTCACCGGCCAGCGTTGACTACGGTGTTTTCGAACCTGGCATTCATTCCATCATCGTTGACCCGCGCGACCCCGCGCATATCCATGTAGCAGCCTCAACAGCCGGTGTCATTGAGACCGGCGATGGCGGCCAGACCTGGGCAGGTCGCAACAAGGGCATGCTGATGGACTATTTACCGAATCCTGAAGCCGAGTGGGGCCACGACCCCCATTTTGTGACCGGCTGCCCCGACCAGCCGGATCATCTCTGGCAGCAAAATCACTGTGGTGTATTTTTCAGTGACGATGGGGCGCGAACCTGGAGAAAAGTCAGTCTGCCGGATGCCGGCGTGCATTTTGGCTTCCCGATTGCGGTGGATGAACATGACGGACGCACGGCATGGGTGGTACCCGCACGTGGGGATTCAGAGCGCATGGCCATTGGCGGGGGTCTCAGTGTCTCGCGAACCACGGATGGCGGACGTTCCTGGCAATCGTTTCGTAATGGCCTGCCGCAACAGAACGCTTACGACATCGTCTTGAGACACGCCCTCGATGTGGCCGGCGACTGTCTCTGTTTTGGCAGTACGACCGGCAACGTCTACCTGTCGGAAGACCGTGGTGAAACCTGGCGCTGCCTGGGTAACAACCTGCCGCCGGTCTATTCTGTGCGATTCGGTTGACGCCATGCCGACAGTTAAAATGACTCACCATCTTTACCGGTTCTTTCCGGAACTTGAGGACCAGACCATCACCGTGCCGGCTGGCTCTGTCGCCGAGGTTTTGCGCGCCGTTGACACCATGACGCCTGGATTCACCGACTACATTCTCGACGAACACGGTGCATTACGTCAGCATGTCAATCTCTGTATCAATGACCACATAGTGATTGATAAAAAGAGACTCTCGGATTTTGTCCCGAATGATGGGACTGTGTATATATTTCAGGCGTTGAGCGGAGGTTAGACAGTCAAACACCGTTGAGCTGCCGAGGATGCGGCAGCAGCCAAGGCCAAGGCGGATGCAGCGGCGCCATCTTTTCACACAACACGATCACGGTGTATGCGCCACAATCCGACTATACCGCACTAACCTTGTGCATTAAGGACTGGATCACACTGCTCAATTCCAGACATCAGGACCTTCTGCGCCAACCGGGCAACGCCAGGTGGTGCCAAAGTAGTTATCCCCTTGCAAATCCGGAACCTTTAGCGCTGATCCGCTCAAAGCGCCAGCCGCAGAGCCGACTTTTCCAGATTAAACCACGGAAATTAACGATTAATAATCCCGGAGTGCGGCATTTCACACACCCCGCGCACCCGAAAGATGGAAAAATAATCCCTGCAAATTGCATGTTTATTTTTCAGGGGTCATACTTGGCCTCTGCCACAAGGCAGATTTCCTATAAGAAACAGAGAAATGGAGGAGCAATAGATGACGTTGAAAAAAACGTTACGGGTTGCGTTGGCGGGAGGATTGATGGTTGGCTCACTGGCTGTCCAGGCCGATCCGAGTCCCCAGATGCTTTCACAGACTTGTGCCGCGTGCCACGGCACCATGGGTTCCAGCGTTGCCGTGATTCCCACGATCGCAGGCGCCGATCCGGAGTATTTCGTTGAAACCATGCAGGCCTTCAAGAGCGGTGAGCGCAAGGCCACGGTGATGGATCGGGTAGCCAAGGGCTACAGTGACGAACAGATCACCGCCATGGCGAACTACTTCGCAGCACAGAAACCGGTTCCCATGAACCAGCCTTTCTCCGCCGCCAAGGCGCAGCAGGGCGTCAAGTTGCACAACGACTACTGCGAGAAGTGCCACGAGGACGGCGGTACCAATACCGAGGCCAGCGCCCTGCTGGCGGGCCAGTCCACGCTCTACCTGAAGTACAGCATGGAGGATTTCAAGGCCGGTCACCGCGAGGTGCCAAAGAAGATGAGGACGCAGGTAAAGAAGATGCTCGATCAGCACGGTCCGAGCTCTATCGAGGCTGTACTCAACTACTATGGCAGCCAGCAATAAGGGGGGTGGCATGAACAAAATCAACAGAAGAGAATTTATCAAGTTGTCCGCCGCAGCCGCGGCGCTGGGTACCCTGGCCGGTTGTACCGGATCCGCCACCCGTGGCGGAGGCGCCAAGGTGGTGGTGATCGGCGGTGGCCCGGGTGGCGCAACCGCCGCCAAGCAGCTCCGGATGATGGATCCATCCATCCAGGTGACCCTGGTCGAGGCCAACAAGCACTATCACACCTGCTTCATGAGCAACGAGGTACTCTCCGGCGAGCGGACTCTGGACTCCATCCAGTTCGGTTACGACGGACTGCGTGGCCACGGCGTGAACGTGGTACATGACATGGTCACCGGCATTGATCCCAAGGCACGCAAGGTGATGACCCAGGGTGGACTGAGCCTGCCCTATGATCGCTGTATCGTATCTCCGGGTGTCGACTTCAAGTGGGAGGCGATCGAGGGTTACAGCGCCGATGTGGCCGAGCGCATTCCGCACGCATGGAAGGCCGGTCCGCAGACCGCGATCCTGAGGCGCCAGCTGGAAGCGATGCCCAACGGCGGTACCGTGATTATCGCCGCGCCGGGTAACCCGTTCCGCTGCCCGCCCGGGCCCTACGAGCGAGCCAGCCAGATTGCCCACTACCTGAAGCAACACAAGCCCCGTTCCAAGGTGCTGATCCTGGACGCCAAGGACAAGTTCTCCAAACAGGGCCTGTTCACACAGGGCTGGAAGCGGCTCTACGGTTACGACACCGACAACTCCATGATCGAGTGGGTGTCGGCCGCCGGCGGTGGCAAGATCGAGAGCGTCGATCCTGGGAGCATGACGGTGCAGGGCCCGGTGGAGACCTTCAAAGCCGACGTGATCAACATCATTCCGCCGCAGAAGGCCGGCAAGCTCGCCTTTGCCGCAGGTCTCACCAAGGGCGACTGGTGCCCGGTGAACAAGAAGACCTTCGAGTCGCTGATCCACGCCAACATCCATGTGCTGGGTGACGCCTCGATCGCGGCCGGCATGCCCAAGTCGGGCTACAGCGCCAACGTGCAGGCCAAGGTCTGCGCCATGGCGGTGGCGGATATGCTGAACGATCGCGAGCCGGGTACGCCCTCCTACATGAACACCTGCTACAGCGTGGTGGGTGAGGAGTACGGTATTTCGGTGAGCGTGGTCTACGCACTGGACGAGGAGAAGAACGCGATCGTCGGGGTGAAGGGGGCCGGGGGGCTGACACCAAGTGATGCCACTCCCGAAATGTTGGCCCGGGAAGCACACTACGCCCACGGCTGGTTTGCCAATATCACCAACGACATCTTCGGATAAAGAGAGAGACCGGGCGGGGCGCCCGCCCCGCCTGCCAATTGCCATGATACGTTTTACGGGGCCTCCGGGCCCCGTTTTTTATGACTCTCTATTCAGCGACTCTACTTTCGACTACACCACAGGCATCGCTCGACATACCATTACAATCACTGCGTTTGAACCGGTTAAACAATGAGTGATATGGTCATCGAGAGGCGGATTCGCTATTGCAGGACAACCGGCAGACGGCATGGATATGAGCGCCAACAGCACCGAGTCATTCTTTATCCCCGATCAGTTCTCCTGCCAGCAGGAGAGGCTGCCGTCGCAAACCTATAACCTGGCACACATATTACTCAATCGTTGCCAGTCCGATCATCTGTTCGTCCCCATTCGCTCCATGCAATACCTGGCGATCATTGAGCAGAACGCCTTCTGGTTTGTCGACAGCATGGCTTATGCCGTACAGGATTCAGAGGGTGGGCGATTGATTACGGTCTCCTGGCACCCAATACTCAGCCCATCAAATCGTGAAGGGCTGGATCAGCACATGGATTGCCGGATCAACTTTTATCGCAGCGATATGAGTGACATTCACCGTCGCTTGCGCGGAGAATTTTTCCAGGCGATGCAACTGATGGACAACCGTTTTCGTGACACTATTCGCGCCGACAGTAAAATCGCTATCCTGCCGCTCAGATCACCTGGTAATCAACCGTAACAGCATCATTGATGCTGCCCTGGAAGCGGTTCTTTAGAAAGCGCGCAAATCCGGGATAGTCGCCATGGCCATCCAGCACACGCGGATCTGTCAAGCGCACCTGCCAGCAGAAACGTCGCGCACCCGCCTCATTGATCGATTCGCCGGTAAAGACACTACGCACACCGGGCATAACCGATAACAACCGCTTTCCCTCGTCGATAAGACTCCTGACCTCTTGTTCAGAGTGGCCATTTGCACTGTGCATGATCAGATGTTCAACAGGAGCCCAGGGCCGACACTGGGTCAGCACCTCGGCAGCGCGACCGGCAGAGCCCCAAAGACGAAGACAGCGCTCAACCTCTTCACCAACAGCCTCCTTAACATCCCGTTTGAGCTCTATGAAGCTGCCATCGGGGTTCGCCTTGGTTCGCCTGCGCATCGCTTCGGCAGCAACATCGGAGAGCGCTGTGTAATAGTTGATCTTGGCCACACCCATCGAGGGCAATTTTCTGAACTGTTCTTCATTCAATCCGCTGCCACCATGAATCACCAGTGGGACATCAACCGCCTGGTTGATCAACTTGAGGCGTTGGAAATCGAGCTTTGCCCGCCCCTTCATCCGCCCCTGTACGGTACCGATCGATACGGCAAGAAAATCCACATTCGTGCGTTCAACATAGGCCTTCGCCTCGGCAGGCACGGTAAAGGCCGCTTCACCGGGATGCAGCAGCGCCCCTTCACCTTCATAACCGGCAACGTAACCCACTTCACCGGTAACAGGGACACCGCATCGATGAGCCATATCGACCACTGCGCGGGTTGTAGTGATATTGTCGGGTAACTCCTGACGGGAGGCATCCAGCATCACACCGTTGCAACCCCGGTTGATCGCACTGATGGCCGATGCCAGGCTGCTGCCATGATCCAGTTGAATAGCCACCGGTACCGATGCACGCTGGGCCGCCGCCTCAACCGCTGGCAGCAACAGTTCATAGTCATAATGCTCGAAATGGGGCTCGGCAATACTCAGGACTATCGATGCACGGCAAGACTCGGCAGCACCAATAACTGCCTCGAGAAAATCGAGACTGACGAGATCAAAGGCACCCACTGCATAATTGTGCTTGTAGGCGTGATAGATCATGTCACGCATGTTAACCAGTGCCATATGAGTTCACTCTCCTTCTCAGCCTGTTCTTACGATGTCAAGCTTGCGAACAGTGTCGGCAGCTTCTCTGGAAGTCTGTCGACATGATCGATAATGGTGTAGTTGTTTGCGCCAAATATCCTTTTAACGTATCCATCGGCATGGGGATCCAGGGTAAGACAATAGGTGAGTACCCCCGTGCCGTATAACTCCTCGACCGCCTTTTTGGTATCGTGGCGCAGGTGTTGCGGATCGCGCTCATCGATATCCGCCGGCTCACCATCGGTCACCAGCAGGATAAGTTTTCGCCGCTCGGGCTGCTTCAACAGATGATGACCGGCATGGCGCAGCGCCGCACCCATGCGAGTGGAGAGCCCGCCTTTCATGCCCGACAGCCGGGCTTTAGCCTCATCGTCAAAGTGCTGGTTAAAATCCTTGAAACGATAATACTGCACATCATGACGCCCATCGGAGGCGAAGCCGTGGAGGGCGAATGGATCACCAATACCGTTGATGGCAGTCGACACCAGGGTTGCCGCCTCACGGGTCAGCTGCAACACGCTTTTATCCGACCCCGCCATCGCCTCGTTGGTGGACTCCGACAAATCCATCAGGACGACCACGGACAGATCACGACTCTTTACCACATTTCGCATGGTAATGCGCGGGTTCGGCTGTTCACCCATGCGCAACGAGATCATTGCATCAACAGCCGCATTGATATCGATCTCATCGCCATCCTCCAGGCCACGCACCCGCTGCACCCCCTCCGGCGTCAACAGATCGATAATCTGCTTGATGCGGTGTGCCACCGGCTTGTACTCGGAAAGAATATGGTCAATTTCCGCCGGATCACCTTTCGGCTGCCGGCGCTCATAGACGGTTGCCCAGTCCGGGCGATGCAACTGAATCTGGTAGTCCCACTCCGGATAGTGAAAAGGAGCGGATACCGGCTCCTTCCCCCACATCTGGTTGAAGCTTTTGGTGTTATCGGTCAGATCATCTTCATAGGGGCGCATCTCGGTAGCACAGGTCCAGATCTCCTGGGCATCATCACCGGCCAGCTCGCAGTCAACCTCATTGGCCATTTCCATGACGCTGACGGTTTTACGCACCTGCCGCTGGCTGGCCGGAACATATTCCGACCCAGCATTCCAGTCGAACTCCTCAAACTCCCAGACATAGCGATTGTCATCACGGTAAGGGATGCGAATGCGTTCCAGGATACGCAAACTGGGCACTGCCTTGCGGCTTGAGAACAGGTTGAACAGCTCCAGCCCCATATGCCAGGAAAACTGATTATCATCCTGGCGCTGCTCGATTTCACTGTGGAAATTCACGACAAACCGGTTCAACTCCACATCATCCGATGTGACCGAATCATCGAGCAGCATCAGCGCGACATGTTCCAGCACGGGCATCGTCGGATGCTCCGGTGTTTCATCACCCGCCACCTTCAACACAGCTGACCAGAGACGCTTCAATCCCGGGAAATCGTTCACCGCCTTGTATTCAATCCGGGCATCTTCCAGCAAGCCGATAAAAAACATCTGCGCCGGGCTCAACTGCTCTGCCGAAATGGGTGATGACGTATAGCACATGTGTGCCGCCATATGTGCCGCGGTGGCGCGGAACAGTTCAAGACCGGAAAGTTTCTCGTCAACCGTCCCGATATCATCCACCGCGTCCGGCAGATGCAGAATACGATGCTCGATATAAGGCCTGAAGTCGGTATAGTCCGCCCCGGATGGCCGCAGAAAAAAATCACGCCCCCACAGGGCACGCAGATAAAAATTGAGTTTTCGCTGTACCTTGCCCAGCAGCACGCCCCGGCGCTCCTTCTGCAGCATCGCCCTGGAGTCGGCCGACTCGAGATTGAAATAGGAGGTAAGATTGGCAAAGTCACGACGATAGGCCTGGGCGCCAAAATTGGCCCAGCGACGCAGACCACTCAGGGTGAGTTTCGATAACAGCTCATCGATATGGTTCAGCATCGGGCGCAGGCCGCGGGCCGCAGTGGATGCAAGCTGGTGAATAAAGGTCAGATAGCCACGCAGCAACTCGGCATCACCCAGATTTCTTGCGGCACTGGGCAGACTGCTAAAGAGCAGGGAGATCACTTCTCCTGATGTCATCGATGACAACTTCATCGCCGCCGTGAGTATGTCCGGAATAATATCCTCGCCACACTCTTTGACGACCTGGGGTATCTCCTGCAGATAGGTGACTACCAGATCACTACCGCGCCCCAGGTTGCACAGTGACCGGGCTCCATCCATATAATCTTCCAGCCCGGCCGGCGACATAATTCGCGCGGCCTCGTGGAATGTACCCTCCAGTACATCACGTACAACCGGAGCCGTTTCTTGCAGAAACGCTTCGTAATCTTCGAGCTTGATACTCATAGATAAAATACCCTTGGCGCAAGGATCGACAACCTTTCCAGCCTAAATACCTGCTAGAGATGATGACTGTTCGGCAATACCGCGCTCATCTATCTTATCCAAAGAAAGTCTGTACCGCGGCGCCTAACGTATCCCGCATATCCGGATCATCGGTCAACGGTGTCACCATGGTCATGCTGCAGGCGGCGTCCGCTGAAATGCCCTTTGCGATCAACTGCCCGGCATAGACCAGCAGTCGGGTGGAGATACCTTCATCCAGACCGTGTCCCTTCAGGTTGCGCGCACGATGTGCAATCTGTACCAGCTTCTCTGCTGTCGCCTTGTCGACACCTGATTCCCTAGCCACGATGGTCACCTCTATCGCTTCCACAGGGTAGTCGAAGTCCAGACCACCAAAGCGCTGCTTGGTCGACTGCTTAAGGTCTTTCATCAGGCTCTGGTAACCGGGATTGTAGGAAATCACCAACTGGAAATCGGGGTGCGCCGTAATCAACTCACCCTTCTTGTCCAACGGCAGACTGCGCCGGTGATCAGTCAATGGATGAATAACCACCGTGGTGTCCTGACGCGCCTCTACCACCTCATCCAGATAACAGATGGCGCCAATCCGCGCAGCGGTTGTCAATGGACCGTCCTGCCATTTGGTTCCATCCTTATCCAGCAGGAAGCGCCCTACCAGGTCCGAGGCCGTCATGTCTTCGTTACAGGCAACAGTAATCAGTGGCCGGCCCAGTCTATGGGCCATGTACTCGACAAAACGTGACTTGCCACATCCCGTGGGTCCCTTC
Source organism: Sedimenticola selenatireducens DSM 17993 (assembly GCF_000428045.1). Classification (GTDB taxonomy): domain Bacteria; phylum Pseudomonadota; class Gammaproteobacteria; order Chromatiales; family Chromatiaceae; genus Sedimenticola; species Sedimenticola selenatireducens. Next base: position 18,673 of record NZ_ATZE01000015.1, read on the forward strand.
AACATCATCGGCATGCGAACACTGTAGGCCGCCTCATAGCGCTCAACTTCATCCGCCACCGGTTCATAATAAGGCTCATCCTTAATAATGTACTGCTCTGGATCTACTCTATTCTCTGACATGACACACCTTCAAAATTGATGTTTCGCTTTATCAATGCAGTTATTTTTCGTTGTCTATCTCAAACTCACCACTCCAGCCGCTCTCCCTGGCAACTTTCACGGCTTCGCCATGAATCTTCTGGTGGCGATCAAACAGATCTTTCGGCAGTCTACTGACCAGGCAACCGTATTTGTCCCACTCGCAATTGACCTTTTGCAATAAAGCGTCAATGCCGGCCAGGTTCCAGCCGCTACAGGTTTCGCTCTCCGGCAACAACCCGAACACCCAGGCATCACGAATCGTTTTTCCGATCGTTGTCATACCGCCGAACAGATCATTGTCAACACCTACATATGCATTGGGTCTTGCCATTTGCTTTACTCCCTTCAAGAGTCAAAAAGCCCCTGCCCGCAACCTGCCGGACAGGGGCTTTAAACTTATCTGCCGCTTCAGCTGGTTAAACAGACTGACCGCGGTAGATAACCATTGAAGCACCTGCAGACTGTGCGAAGTTGTCAAAGCCCATCAGACGTACATGGTTGCCCGGGTGCGCCTTGTGGCAGGCCTCGCACTCGGCCAGGATGACGTCAACGTCGGTTTCACCAAACATCGGCAGCTTCCACATGTACCAGTAGTTCTGGAACGCGTTTTCCGGCTCACAGTGTTCGATACCCGGGTTCCAGCCTTTACTGACAATGTATTCGATCTGCTGCCGAATCTGCTCGGGGTTCATCGTCGGCAGGTATGAGAAGGTCTCAAACTTGCGGCTGGAAGCGTCGCTCAGGCTCGACTTGTAATCTTGCATATTGCTCATTTCAATTACTCCAAAACTGTTTTCAAATTCGTTGAAGGCGCAGCGGATATGCGCTTACTTGTGGGCAACATCCAGCTTGTCCACGGTATCAAATTCGAACTTGATCTCTTTCCAGGTCTCCATTGCCGCGGCCAGCTCAGGACTGTGCCGGGCGGCTGTGGTAAGAATGTCCTTGCCCTCTTTTTCAAGCTCACGGCCCTGGTTGCGAGCCTCCACACAGGCTTCGACCGCCACGCGGTTGGCCGCGGCACCTGCCGCGTTGCCCCAGGGATGACCCAGCGTGCCGCCACCGAACTGCAGCACGGAGTCATCACCGAAGATGCTCACCAGTGCCGGCATGTGCCACACATGGATACCACCGGATGCCACCGGCATCACGCCGGGCATTGAGCCCCAGTCCTGGTCGAAGAAGATACCCCGCGAGCGGTCTTCCTTGATGAAGGAGTCACGCATGATATCGATCCAGCCCAGGGTTGCGTCGCGATCGCCTTCGAGCTTGCCGACAACCGTTCCCGAGTGCAGGTGGTCGCCACCGGACAGACGCAGGATCTTGGTCAATACACGGAAGTGGATACCGTGGTGGGGATTGCGATCGAGTACCGCATGCATCGCCCGGTGGATGTGCAGCAGCATGCCGTTGTCGCGGCACCACTGCGCCAGGCCGGTGTTGGCCGACAGGCCACCCGTCAGGTAGTCATGCATGATAATCGGCGCACCGATCTCCTTGGCGTATTCCGCCCGTTTCATCATCTCATCGGCCGTGGGTGCAGTAACATTCAGGTAGTGACCCTTACGCTCACCGGTCTCCGCTTCAGCTTTCTGGATCGCCTCCATCACAAAATCGAAGCGATGCTTCCAGCGCATGAACGGCTGGGAGTTGACGTTCTCATCATCCTTGGTAAAGTCCAAACCACCACGCAGTCCTTCATAACAGGCACGGCCATAGTTTTTCGCCGACAGACCCAGCTTGGGTTTGATGGTGCAGCCAAGCAGCGGGCGGCCGTATTTATTCATCAGGTCGCGCTCAACCTGGATGCCCTGAGGAGGCCCATTACAGGTCATCACGTAGGCTATCGGAAAGCGGATGTCCTCCAGGCGCAGGGCGCGCAGGGCCTTGAAGCCGAACACGTTACCGACCAGCGAGGTCAGAACATTGACCACCGAGCCCTCTTCAAAGAGATCGATCGGGTAAGCGATAAAGGCGTAGAAACAGGTGTCGTCACCCGGCACATCCTCAATCGCGTAGGCACGACCCTTGTAGTAATCCAGGTCGGTCAGCAGGTCAGTCCATACCGTGGTCCAGGTACCGGTAGAGGATTCAGCCGCGACAGCGGCAGCGACTTCTTCGCGGGGCACACCATCCTGTGGAGTGACCTTGAAGCAGGCCAGGATATCGGTATCTTTGGGTGTGTAGTTAGGATCCCAATATGTTTCGCGGTACTCTTTAACACCAGCATCGTACTTTTTTGCCATTGAATTATCCTCAACAGTGACTTCTAAATTGGCGTGAGGATACAGGTCCCCGCGCGGCAAAATTCAAACCCTTTAATCAGCTGTCACTGATCCAGGGGATGCGACAAACTGAACTCGAGAGCCACTATAGTCACCACCGACTATTAATAATAATTATTTTTGGTTATATTTATGATTTACAAAAGTAAATGGTAAAGCCATGCACCTGACAATCCAGCAACTGAGATTATTTGAAGCGGTCACCCGGCTTGGCAGCTACACCCGGGCTGCAGAGGAGCTGCACCTGACACAACCTGCGGTATCCATTCAGATCAAACGACTGGAGTCACAGGCAGGCGTACCGCTGCTTGAACAGGTGGGAAAAAAGATTTTTTCCACCACCGCAGGCGATGTGGTCTACCAGGCCTGCGTCGACATCCTGGCAAGAATCGAGGAGTTGAACCGAACCGTTGATGATCTGAAGGGCGTCGTCAAAGGCCCGCTTCAGGTCTCCGTGGTCACCACTGCCAAATATTTCATGCCGCATCTGCTGGGCATGTTCCTGCAGCAGTATCCGGAGGTCGAACCGAAGCTGAAGTTCACCAACCGCGCCCGGGTGATCGAGCGCCTGATGAACAACGACGATGATTTTGTGGTGATGGGACAGATACCGCAGGATGACAACCTGACCACCTACCCCTTCCTGAACAATATCCTGGGCATTGTCGCCCCGGCCGGTCACCCCCTGGCAAACAAGAAAAACATCACCTTGAAACAGTTAACCAAAGAGCGATTCCTCAAGCGTGAAATTGGCTCAGGGACACGCTTCGTCTTCGATCAACTGCTGGAAGAGAAGGGACTCAAGATCGACCCCTACATGGAACTCGGCAGCAGTGAGGCGCTTAAACAGGCCGTGATGGCCGGCCTGGGGATCGCCGTGTTATCCCTGCACAGTGTGCAACTGGAACGTCAGGCGGAAAAACTAATCGTGCTTGATGTGCAGGGATTCCCCCTGAAACGGCGCTGGTACGCCGTTCATCTGAAAGGCCGCAAGCTGTCACTGGTAGCCCAGACCTTTCTTGACTTCATTCTCAATGAGAGCCATCGCGTGCTGGATATAAAGGATGAATAGGTTACCCGCTGCAACCTATACTTTTGCTCGATCTCACTCGACTGGTCTGCCAGTAAATATATAAATGCCTCCGCGGACTCCCAGGACGCCGACGCCCTTCCGCTGGTGTCGGCCACGCAGCGAATCTTCTCCGCGATGGATTCAATGCCCGCCCACTGCGAGTCATAGTCTGCCTGATGTTCGAAGACCAGCCACACCGACCGGCCCCGTATCTCAGGGAGTATCTCGCCATCTTGTTCATCACTCCATCCTTCAAACAAATAGACACTCCGGTAAAGTCGGAGCGATTCAATCTGGTTAAACCTGGCCAGATGGACCCCGTTCGTAACAGAATATTCGTCCTGGTTGTCCGGGGTCTCGGAAGTTGCTGTACTCGTTATGCTTTCCGCTAGAAGAGTAATCACAATTGATAACGGTTTGATTTCATGATTGTACTCCGTAATCTGGGTAGATCGTGCGAAGTCATGGCCTCAACACCCAATAGTCGTTCTGCACATCATGGGGCAACTGGTGTACCTCGATGTCGCCAAAGCCGGCGCGGGTAAAGTAGTCACGGGCGCGCTCCCGTCCCCACATGGTGCCCAGACCTTCGCCACCCTGCGCCAGCGAGACGGTCATGCAATGCATGACAGAGATCGTATAGAGCAACGTGCCCAGTGGGTGCCCGCGGTCGTGGTGATGGTGGCTGGAAGCATGAATGTCCTGCGCCAGGTAAACGCCGTTTGATTTCAGCGTACGACGTATGCCCCGCAGCAGATTAAGCGGTTTTGCCTGGTCGTGAATGGCATCGAACGTCACCACAAAATCAAAACAAGCGGGTTCGGCGGTGCGGTCGAAATCAGTTAGATCGCGCACCTGAAACTGTACATTGCTCAACCCGAGTTGGATGGCGCGCTCACTTGCCCAGCCAATCGCTTCCTGGGAGAGGTCGTAACCCACAAAACGACTGGTGGGAAAACGCTCGGCCATTTTCATTAGTGCCATGCCGCGGCCGCACCCCAGGTCGAGTACGCGTATACCCAACTCAAGACGTTGGGTCAATTCGGGTGCCAGAGGCAGGATAGCGTCAAAGAGCGCCGGCAGGACGGTCTGCCCGCTGTCTTCCGCCATCACTTCATGAAAGCGGTGATAGCGTGCGTAGGGTACTCCGCCGCCATGGTGAAAGCAGTCGAGTACATCGTCTTCGACCTGCCCCAGCAACGGCAGGTACTGGGCAAAGACGGCCAGGTTTGCATCGCCCTGGTCACTGAGTATAGCAGCGTATTCTGCTGGCAAGCGGTAGGTCATGGTATCGGGATCGTGTTCCACTACGCCAGCTGCAGTAAGGCCACCCAACCATTCGCGCACATAACGCTCATCGAGTTTGCTGCGGTGGGCGAGTTCGCTGCTCGTGACCGGCTCGCCGTCCGCCAGCCTGTTCAGCAGTCCGCAGCGATGCCCCAGGGAGACGAGCTGCAACATACCGCCTTCATTGAGGGCCTTGACGTAACGTTCCTCGAAGTCAGCTGCACGGGTAGTATCAAAATCGCTAATCGGTTGTTGCTGTTGAACTGTGCTCATGATTGTCTCCTCTGCTCATCAGGCTGTTGGCCCGGGTTAGCGCATAGTCTGAGGGCAACCGCTGCGCTACACTGAAGTGGAAAAAGACGAAATACGGTCATTTCCGCCATGATGCCTCGAAAACCACGAATCGCCCTGATGGCCATCCCCGAAGTTGCCGCCTCTACGCTGTACGGTATGTACGATGTGCTCGCATCCGCCGGGCGTGACTGGGCCGGCCTGGTGGAAGGCCGGGCGGCCGAATCGGCGCTTGATCCTCGCGTGGTTTCCCTAAGAGGGACCGGCCCGATGGTGATCGCCAACGGCGTTCATATTGTGCCGGACGATGGCGCCGATACGATTCCTGACGTGGTCTGCGTACCCGAGGTCGCGGTGGCGCCCGATACGGTATTGACGGATTCGCACCGGGCGGAGATCGACTGGCTACGCCACTGTTACCACGCTGGCGCCATTGTCGCCACGGCATGCTCGGGCGCGATGATACTGGCCGAGACCGGTCTGCTGAACGGTGAAGAAGCGACCACCCACTGGGCCTACTGCGACGCCCTGGCGCGCTACCCCGGCGTGCGGGTTTTCCCCCACCGGGCACTGGTGGTCAGTGGAACGGGCGGGCGGCTTATCATGGCCGGGGGCGGTACTTCGTGGGAGGATCTGACGCTGTACCTGATTGCACGGCTCGTTAGTGTGGAGGAGGCGATACATGTCGCCAAGCTGTTTCTGATCGACTGGCACGATGTGGGACAACTGCCCTTCGCGGCGCTGGCGCGCAGTTGCCAGGTTGAAGACGCGGTGATCGCGCGTTGCCAGGGCTGGGCCGCAGAGCACTACGATCAGCCATCTCCGGTCGCAGCAATGATCCGGCTCGCGGAGATGCCGGAGCGCAGCTTCCATCGCCGCTTCAAGCAGGCGACGGGGTTGGCGCCTATCGAATACGTGCATACCTTGCGCCTCGAAGAGGCCAAGCAACTACTGGAAAGCGGCAATGAGCCCATTGAAGCGGTTGCACAGGAGGTCGGCTATGAGGACGCGGCGTTTTTCGGGCGCCTGTTTCGTCGTAAGATCGGTATGACGCCGACTCAGTATCGCAAACGTTTCCGCGGCTTGCGCTTGGCGTTGGAGGAGCCTGCACACTGATCAGCTGATCATTTTTTGCAGAACACAACCCGCTTTGCAGAAACCGGTCACACAGTCAGTCTCAGGATTTCCTTTGATGTAAAATCTTAGGTGCGGCTCCCGTTCGGTAAATCCGACGCCTATTGCTGAGTCCCGGTAAACAGGGCATTGCTTCGACTGACTCCCATCGCTTCAGCCAATTGTCCCTGAGTCAGCGCCATTTGCACGAGGAATTCCTTGGCAATCGTTTCACCGACACTGACGGGTTATTGTTTTTAATATTCATGGCCTGCCTCACCAATAGTCGTGGTTATCCAAATGGATGTCCCGGGCCTCACCACGTTCACCTGACGATGTAAACACCAGCCGCCATTGCTTGTTAACGCGGGTCGAATGCTTCCCTGGCAGATTCCCTCTCAACTTTTGAAAACAATTGCTCGCAGGCAACCACAAATCGAGATCACAGGTCGCGTCATCGATAATCTTCAGCTTCCGGAACGGTCGGTCTTCGACTTTAGGATATCTTCTTGCTGGTTTTATCTTCCAGATAATTATCCCCTAGCCAGCGCTCCCAAAAACCCTGAGTCAATAGCAATCTCCTTCCATAGAGAGATGCTGTAACGTACTAAGTTACTTTCCGCAAATGTGCGCTGACAGACCGATTGAGTGAGAGGGGAAATGTGACAAAAGCTATAAACATTGGCAAATGATGCACGCTGGGATAGACTCGTGCCCAAGAGCTTGTCCGTCCCGTCGAAAGTTCTAGCGCAAGCGAATCATCTGGGATTCGACAATGTCAGCCGATCGACAGCGACTGACATCGAATATGTTCAAGCCACCCGTTTTACTGCTTAGTGGAGGTAGGTTGTGAGTGATGCACCCAAGTCCAGGCCCAAGGTTCCCGAGGGCAAGTCGCGATTTCTGACCACCCGTCAGAAAGAGGCAAATGAAAAGGGTTATGTGGGCTATGACACCATCTGGGAATCGTTCCAGAAAGAGCAGAAATACACCACACCCAAGCGCCCCTGACCCCAGGCGCCGCGCGTCCCGCCGGTCTGGGTGCGCGGCCACTCCATCCAGCAGCCACTCACGTCCTTCTTATACGCTTCCGCCTGCTGTAACGGCCATCAGATCGGGACCGGAGTGCCCTCGGGCAGATCGGGCCCTTCTTCAATCTTGCCACCGAACTCGATCTCTTTGTCAGTGGCGTCGCGAACCAGCAGTATCTCAAGCCTGAATATCACTTCCCGACCGCAAAGCGGATTGTTGCCATCGATGGTGATATAGTCGCCGGCGATGCGCGTCACCAGAAAACTCTTGGTCTGCCCCTTGTCGTTCTCCATCAGGATGGCCGTACCGACTTCGCGGTATTCCTTCGGTACGTTTTTGATGTTTTCAGTAATGACCAGGGATTCGTCCCTGGGGCCATAGAGCTGGCTACAGTCGATCGGTACTTCGATCGTATCGCCCGCCGCCTTACCCGCGAGCTCCTGCATGACTGCAGGGGCCAGCACCTCATTGACACCCTGTACGTAACCCAGGGGATATTCTATTTCGGTTAAAACAGTGTCAGTTTTGACGTCGATAACCTTGTATTTCAGTTCGACGTATTTGCCGTCCGTGATGATGTCCTTGCTAATCTCAGTCATGCTCGTCTCGACAGGTTAAAAGATGGAAGCCCCGAAGATTTTTACTGCGCCATCCTCGTAGCCGAGCACCATACGACCCAGCCACTCTCCCTCTTTTTTGATACTCCTGACACGGTACAGGCATGTGACATGCTCCCCGCGACGAATAAAACCCAGGAAGTCGTAGTTCGGGTCCAGCGACCGCGTCAGCTCACTCTTGGCGAACTGCTTGCCCACTTCAACTTCGTTGAGCCCGAACAGCAGGTTATAGGAAAAATTTCTGATGAATTTCCCGTACTGCCCCTTGTTGGAATAGGTAATCAGCTCTTCCCACATGGGATGGGCGATCTTCTGAAGCTCGTCGTCGCTATGGTCCAGGATATTTTTGAAGTCTTGGGGCTTTTCGGGTACTTCGGTCATCATACGCATCCGCCTGCCGAGCCAGTATTTCGAGTTCGTCGTAAAAATAAAAAGACTAACACCAGTTGATCTTTTTCAGCCTGGTCAGAACCCGAGGGATCTCTGCGCGTTGCAGAGATCCCCCGCCTGTCACTCTTGTAGACTATTCGCCGTTATCATCAACCAGGTGATAACACGGCGCCTTCTCCATGGTGTATTCACCTGTTTCCGGGTCGCGCCGGGATACGGTCAGTACATGCCAGTTCTCGTCATCCAGCTTCATCGCATCACCACGGTAGTAGTAGCCGGGCCAACGGGTCTCCTTGCGGAACAGGGTATGCTGCATGACCGCCTCGGAAGTGAGAACACGATGCTTCAGCTCCCAGGCACGCAACAGTTCGTGAATATCCTCCGCAGCCAGCTTCTCCAGGTCCTCTTCCATGATCTTGAGTTTCTTGAGGCCGATATGCAGCAACTTCTCGTTGGTCATGTAGTTGACCGATGCACCACCGGCGTACTCGTCCATCAGCTTCTGCAGACGATCGAGGCCCTGGCGCGGGTTGATATAGTTGGGGTTGACCGAACCGGCGGTAATCTCGTTGCGGTAGATACGGTAGTGCTCCATCGGCTTGTAGATCTCTTCCCTGCGATCATCGACCTGCTTCTGCGATACCACGATCCCTTCCGCCTTACCGTCGTCGATATACTTGCAGGCTGCCTTGGCGGCCAGACGGCCCTCGGTGAACGAGCCCGAGGAGAACGCGTGCGGGGTACCACCGACGGCATCACCGGCACCGAACAGACCTTCGACCGTGGTCATTCGATTGTAGCCCCAGAAGTACTCATAGGGTGATACATCCTCGGGACCCGAGCACCAGGCGCCGCAACCGGTCGCGTGTGAACCCATCACATAGGGCTCGGAAGTAGTCAGTTCAGGGTTTTCGTTTTTCGGGTCCACGTCGGTAGCCGCCCAAAGTACCGCCTGACCAACGGTCATGCCCAGGAAGTTGTGCCAGCCGATCTCTTCAAGATGCGGGTCCTGGAAGGCTTCCATGGTCACCATGTGAATCGGACCGCGACCGGCATTGACCTCACTGATAAGCGCATGGTTACGCAGGCAGGTCGGGATGGGTCGATGGGTTGCGTGTGAAACTTCCGGATCGAGATACTCCTTACCGACCATCTCCTGAAGCTGCGGCCACCACTTGGATTCATACTCTTCACCCAGACAGTTCTGGGTATAGGTCTTGAGGTGCAGGAAGTATGCACCCACCGGACCGTAGCCATCCTTGAAACGGGCCAGCACGATGCGGTTTTCCATCTGCGTCATCTTGGCACCAGCGCGAATCAGCAGCCCGTAGGCCGAGCCCGAGGACCAGGGCGCATACCAGACGCGGCCGGCACCTTCTCCCACCGAGCGGGGCTTGTAGATGTTGGAAGCGCCACCGGCGGCGACGATCACCGTCTTGGATTTGAACACGTGGTAATTTCCGGTACGCACGTTGAAGCCGACAGCACCGGCTACACGATTCTCCTTGGACTCGTCCATCAGCAGATGGGTTACGCAAATACGGTTGAATACCTTGTCAGCCGACTTCTTTGCGGCTTCCGCGACGATTGGCTTGTAGGACTCGCCATGGATCATGATCTGCCAACGGCCTTCACGCTGGTAGGCGCCGGTTTTGGGGTCGCGCATCAGCGGCAGGCCCCACTCCTCGAATTGGTGCACGGCCGAATCGACATGGCGTGCCATATCAAATGCCAGATCCTCGCGCACCATACCCATCAGGTCGATACGCGCATAGCGAACGTGATCCTCCGGGTTGTTCTCACCAAAGCGGGTGCCCATGTAGCAGTTGATGGCGTACAGGCCCTGTGCCACGGCACCGGATCGGTCGATGTTCGCCTTCTCGGCAATCACTATCTTCTTGTCCTGGCCCCAGTACCTGGCTTCCCAAGCGGCACCGGTACCACCAAGGCCCGCACCGCAGACCAGGATATCGATATTGTCTTCGACGATTGTTTCGTAAGCCATCAGTAGTACACCCCTGCTTTCATTTTCAGGCCATTGGACTTGAGGGTGTGAATATCACCATCATCGAGTCGCAGATATTTGGGCTCGTTGAACAGCAGCTCGCTGTCGCGCTGCTCCTTGGTAGGAGCCGACACGTCGCGCAGCTGGGGGATACAGGTACCCCAGGGTTTGGTCGTAATAGGTGCCAGCAGATCCATGTCTTTCTGGCCGTTGCGGAACTTGATGCGCCAGGCGATGACGCCTTTCTCTTCGTCGCGCTTCACTCGTACCGAGTGGCCCAGGGGGGCGAAATCCGCATAGCCCCGGACGTCGATCGCCTGATGCGGGCAGGCCTTGACGCAGGAGTAGCACTCCCAGCACATGTTGGGTTCGATGTTGTAGGCACGACGGGTGACCTTGTCGATATGCATGATGTCTGAAGGGCAGATATCGACACAATGACCACAACCGTCACAACGAGTCATATACACAAAAGTTGGCATTGGAGGCTCCTTACTTTTGAAAATTAATTAGTAGTGACGAGGAGGTTCGCGGCTGATACCGAGTCCCATGTTGGGCGGGTTTGTCCCCATGTATTCGGGGATGTCAGGATACCGTTTCTGCACTGCGGGATCCGTCAGATCGTAATCGTCGGGAAGATTTTCGCGCGACCCATCCGCCATGATGACCTTTTTCTGAAAAGCGGCGGCAGGCTTGAAGAACATGTGCGCGAACTTGGACCAGTAGACACTGCCGAAGAGCACCGTGGCGCTCGCGATGAACAGTACGAAGAACAGCGTATTCAGTGCGCCGGCGCCCATGGTGAATGACCAGAGCAGGGCAAAGGTCGACGTGGCAAGCAGGCCGACAATAAAGATGTCGCCGCGTCCGTTGAAGTTGTACCACTTCACACCTTCAGAAAAGAGGTCTACGCGGATAGCGAACCAGAACCAGTAACCGCCAACGGCGAGAGACGCCGCGCCCAGATGCCAGAGAATCGGCCAGACACCAGCGTCGGCTTGCGTTGCGTAACCGAAAATCAACACCGCCGTACTGATGACAAAAACAATGAAGCCCCACATCGTGAGCAGGTGAGAGGCGCGGCGACGGGGATTCTTGAACTCCGAAGAGGTCAGTACTTCGTTAGCGACTGTCTGCACCGCAAGCGATACCTTTTCACCACCGGCCAGGGTGCGCTTGGCATTTTTCTCTGACTTTTTCGCATTTTCGAAAAAATACTGGGCGCTTTTCTTGTGCATCATGTCAAGGATGGTGCCAACGACAACCAGAATGACCATCAGGATGACGTACCCCTGCATGATGGAAGGAGAAATGACTGCCGAAAGCTCGGCAAACGGGTTGCTCGCGATCATGAAAATTAATCTCCTTTGTTTCTGTTTCTGCTTACGGGAGTGTCAATTGATTTGAACGCCATTACCACAAGTTATGATTTTTAGGGTCATAAGCTAGACAACGCCATGAGCTCGGCCGGGTCGCTGGAAGTGATCCGCTGCGACGGGATGGTTTATGTCGGACTCGACGCGCTGAGCGACAAGGTATAGATGACATTCCCCCCCTTTTAAACAGCGACAAGGGCTACCATCAATGATGGATACCTCAAAGTGGTAAAGCCGGTACTCCGCTGAACCAGCGGTTAAAGGAGGCGTCCATGAACTACACTATAATCCACTTGGGCTTGACGTCACGACACACAATACCACCGCTCAGCACTTGCTAGGGATACCGGCAAGATCATCGACTTAAATTGCTGGCCGACCTTGAACGGCTTGCTTCACCAACTATAAAGAGCTCACAAGCCTTTCTCAGGATATAAGACTCCTGTGTTGACTATAGGCCGTAGGAAGCATAAACGCCCCTTTCCGCGCTGGTCAACAGGTATTTCACGAGCAGCAGCAAGGCATATGCCCCGCGATCACCGCAAAATCTCGCCCGACCTTGCACCGGCTGACTGTGAATCTGTACATTTTGGCGTCACTTTCTGACCCCATCCATGGCTGCGGCCAAACACAGATCTGGGCTACTCCCACTCAATTGTAGACAAGCCATTTTTACGATTTAATATCAATGACTTACTTGTTGGCGCTGGCGGCAATACCCTGAAAAACACCATGCTCAGCAATTTCTTCAAAAAAAATCCTCTAGCAACTGGGTTCCTTCCCTAGATCAACACGTCCAGGCCCTTTTCCGCGACCAGGTTCAGCAGTTTTAAGGAAGGCCCATTTGGTTTTTTCTGGCCCTGTTCCCATTTCTGCACCGTGGGCTTGCCCGTGTTCAGATACGCGGCAAACACCGTCTGACTGGACTTGTTTTGCATCTGGATACGCTTGATCTGCGCTGCTGTAAATTCTTTCACTGGTGGCAGACGCAGCGCATCCAACTCCCGCAAGGTGTCATCGCTCACGCCCTCCGTTTCAGCCCACTTATGGAACACCTTGTTTCAAAAGATACGTAACCATGACACTCCCTATCAGTCACCCACCTTGCAGATCCATTTGATGGCTTCATGGACCGAGCGGGTATCCCCGAGGGTACGATCACTGTCTTCGGCCCCAGATACTTGCAGATACCTATCATCACCTTCCGGCCTATATGCTCCCGATCAAACACCCCGATGCCTCTATGGAAAGTCACAGCAGGTGCAGAGTTGCATCACTGGAGGGCTGAATTGACCGGTTGAGTTTGCGTACCCGGCACGAGCCAACTGATTGAGTTCCGGACCCAACTAGCCGTCGAATAACCGGTTTAAATGGGGGCAATATTTCCTTCACCTGGAAAGCTTATTTTCAGGGTGAATTCAGTTGCCTATCTCATACTGCACCCACGGTCACTCCTTCGATCACCAGACAACACCACTCCATGGGAGATTTAATCATGAAGACTATCCTTGCCGGTTTTGTTGCCATCGTTGCCCTTGCCTGGGGCGTCGAGATGCTCTCACCCGATCACACGACGGCAAGCTCCCTGCCGTGGACCATCTACCTTGAGAGTCTCTTCCTAACCGGCCTGATTTCCATCGCCCTGATGTCGCTGGCGATGGTGCTCGCCTCCCGCCCAGCCTGGCTGGAACAACCGCTCGGCGGCATGGACCGTATCTATCGTTTGCACAAATGGAGCGGCATCCTGGCCGTCGTCTTTGCCGCCTCACACTGGCTGCTGGAAATGTCGGACGATCTGTTCAAGGCGCTGGCCGGCCGCGGCGGCCGCATCAAGGAGGATGAGCTTTCTGCGTTCGCCGAACCGCTGCGCGACCTGGGCGAAGCGTTGGGCGAATGGGCCTTCTATGTGCTGCTGGCGCTGCTCGCGCTGACCCTGTGGAAGCAGTTCTCATACCGCCTGTGGCGGCCGTTGCACCGGGCGATGCCGGTGCTCTATTTGCTGCTGGTTTTCCATTCGGTGGTGCTTGCCCCTGCCACTTACTGGAGTCAGCCCATCGGGCTGCTGCTCGCCGTGCTGTTCACCGCCGGCAGCATCGCCAGTGTGCAGTCGCTAACCGGTCGCATCGGCCGCAAGCGTCGCGCAAGCGGCTCCGTGATCGCAGTGCGCAATCCGAGCCCCGATATCATCGAGGTGAGCTGTCGCCTTGACGGAAAATGGCGCGGTCACCAGCCCGGTCAGTTTGCCTTCGTGACCTTCGACGCTGGCGAGGGCGCTCACCCCTTCACCATCGCCAGTGCCGACCGTGGCGACCATACTGTCACCTTCGCAATCAAGGCACTCGGTGACTATACCTGCACCTTGGCCCGTAAACTTGCCGAAGCTAGCCCGGTGGAGGTCGAAGGGCCTTACGGCCGCTTCGAACTATCCCGTACCAACAATCGCGCCCGCCAAATCTGGGTAGCAGGCGGCATCGGCATCACCCCGTTCATTGCCTGGCTCGAGTCTCTGCAGGATGAGCAGGCGACCGAGGTCTCTGCCGACTTGCATTACAGTGTGCGCGACCGTGAGGCCGACCCGTTCGTCGAGCGCCTGCAAAGCCTGTGTGCGACTCTGCCCAAGGTGCAGCTGCATGTGTACGACAAGCATAGCGGCCCGCTAAATGCCGACACACTGGCAGCAGAACTGAGCGAGACAAGACGGGCGGAGGTGTGGTTCTGCGGTCCGCGCGGTTTTGCCGATGCCCTGCGTGAGGGGCTGCAAGCCTTCGCTGGCCGAGTACGTTTTCATCAGGAGGCGTTTGAGATGCGCTAGGTATCCCGGCGTACTTAACCTCCGCCACAGATTCTGGTTCGCCGCTTCAAATCGAACCTTAGCCACGGCTTAAATTCCGTATCAGCGTGTCTTCAGGTTGGGTGTCTTTCACTAAAACTGTACTAATCGATAATCCGATTAATAGGAGAACAGAGATGAAACGCGTAAACAAATTATTGATGGTAGTAACACTAGTATCGCTAGTTATCAGCTTCATGTCTTTTGGAATTTCTGTCATAGGCGGTCTGATCGACAGTACAGTCCTGATACTGTTTTGGTATCTTGGCCTAGCTGGACTCTGGGCGATACTGATGGCATCTGTTATTGCCATTGGAGTCTTCCTTTTCGTTTCTACCGGTAAGTATTTTCAGTCAAATCCCCACCGATTGAAGGGGCATGGACGCCACTCCACACATGCAATGATTTAACTTCCAACAGCACTGGCAAGGTATGTTTTTGAGGTTAATCAAATGACTCAGCGGAAAAGAAACGGTGGTGTACTAGAAACAAAAGTGAGGGTGTGGGATATCCCTATCCGGCTGTTTCATTGGACCCTGGCGAGCTGCTTCGTAATAGCCTGGTTCACTCTCGACAATCGTTATCTGGACGTACATGTTTTTGCCGGTTACCTAATGGGCGGGCTGATTTTATTCCGTCTTCTGTGGGGTTTCATCGGCGGCCCTTATGCCCGTTTCCGTGACTTCGCCTTCAATTATTCTAAGGTACAGAATCACCTTAAAGATGTACTGAATAAACACCCACCCCGTTTTCTCGGCCATAACCCGGCCGGTAGCTGGGCCATTTATCTACTGCTGGGTCTGGGCCTGTCGATCGTCATTACCGGTCTGCTTGCCTTTGGCGGTGAAGAACGGCAAGGCCCCCTTGCCGGATTACTGAACTTTCCGCAGGGACGTTTTGCTCATGAGCTTCATGAATGGCTGTTCTGGCTGATGTTGGGGCTGGTTATTATTCATCTGATGGGTGTGCTGGTAGAGAGCATGTTGCATCGAGAGAACCTGGTGGTCTCCATGCTAACCGGCTTCAAATCCTCCGCGGCCGGCGCGATATCTACTCTTTCCCACTGGAAGGTCGGTGCGACCATGCTGGTTGCCATTATCGCTGCCGGTCTGTTCTGGTTTCAGGGCCATCTAACAGAAACACCGGAGCAGCTCTACCAGCCGTTTCATGGTCCGACACTACCCGACAACTCGCTTTGGCGTGAAGAGTGCGGCGCTTGCCATCTCGCCTTCCATCCCAGTCTATTACCTACCCGCTCCTGGAAAGCCATGATGCAGGAACAGGCATCTCA
This sequence comes from Sedimenticola selenatireducens DSM 17993, assembly GCF_000428045.1. Taxonomy (GTDB): domain Bacteria; phylum Pseudomonadota; class Gammaproteobacteria; order Chromatiales; family Chromatiaceae; genus Sedimenticola; species Sedimenticola selenatireducens. The sequence goes on from NZ_ATZE01000015.1 coordinate 34,405, forward strand.
TTTCGGAGAAGATCTTTCTCTGGAACAGGATACCGTGAAACAGATTGAAACCTTCCTGGTAGAAAATGCGGCAGAACAGGGATTGACCGAAGCGGCCTGGAAAATTAATCGCAGCATACCGCAGACAGAAATTTTGTTACGAATCACAGAGGCCCCTTACTGGGTAAAAAAACACCAGGAGATCTCTGATGCGGTATGGAAACACCCAAAGGTCAATGGCAAGGTTGATTGTGCAGCCTGCCATATCGATGCCACCGCAGGCACTTTTGAAGATGCTGCCATGCATCTACCGGATGATGTTAAAGCAACGGTAACAAGCGAGTAAAGATGGTTATCTATACCATCGAAAACCGTTTCTTTCAGTTTCAATTCAGCTCTCTTCAGTAATCTTAATAGATAAAGATCTGTTGAATAATCAATTCTCCTTAAACAAATAAATTCGAGGTTAACATGAAAAGAAAGCTTGTCGGCATTACTGCATTGTTGCTAGCGATACCATTCTATGCTCAGGCCGATGCAGTATCAGAGCTGGAGACGGAATACCAGGCTCAGGGTGGAACCAACTTCAGCGCCGAAGCAGGAGAGGCCCTGTGGAACAAAGAGTTTATAGATGCCAAGAAAGGTGACACTCGAAGCTGCACCACGTGCCACACTGCCGACTTGAAGCAACCAGGCAAACATGCACAAACAGGCAAGGCCATTGAGCCCATGGCACCTACAGTAAATCCGAAACGACTTACTGAAGTGAAACAAATCAGGAAGTGGTTCGTTCGTAACTGCAAGTGGACTCTGGGACGTGAATGTACCCCCCAAGAAAAAGGCGATTTTCTTGCCTATCTCAAGAATCTTTAAACAACCGAACTTTGGATTGAGAGGTGTAATATGAAATCTAAATCATCAGTAGCATCCATGGTATTGTTGTCAGCTGCCCTGCTTGGAACGAGCAGTGAAGCATTCAGTGCTGATAATAAAACTGGCTTCTTCAGCCGCATGTTCGATGGAGCAAAAGCACCGGGCGTGGCACCAGTTAAAAACCCGCAATATCTGGAGGAGTGTGGCAGCTGTCACTTTCCTTATCAGCCGGGCCTGCTACCCGCACGCTCATGGACAAAGGTAATGTCTGGGCTCGAGAATCATTTCGGAGAAAATGCAGAACTTCTACCTGAGGATGTCAAAAATATTACAGACTACCTGCTGAAGAATGCGGCCGACCATGCCAATTACAAGCGTTCGAAAAGGATCATGAGTTCACTGCGTGCTGATGATGCTCCGCTCCGGATTAGTGACACGCCTTATTTTATCGAGAAGCATAATGAACTGTCACACGCGATGGTGCAGGACAATCCCAAAGTCGGTTCGGTAAGTAGGTGTGGTGCTTGCCATACAAAAGCCGAGACGGGTTCTTTTAGTGAGTCGGAAATCCAGATTCCTGGCTTCGGTGCTTGGGAGGAGTAATACAAAAGATTATTGCTATAGGCAGATCACCGACCTATAACATAGGTGCTAATTAAACATGGAAATACCGGGGACAGTTTACTTAACTACAGGAGCACCGTTTGTTCAAGCGGCCTGACGGATTACCCCCATTCAGCCAGCACAACACTTTCGGCGTTTCCCTCAGCCACCTGCCGCTCAACCATCAAAATGGCCTTCGGCATTTGCCGGGACAGCATGTGCTGGAGACCCGCAACATTGATCTGTACCGAACGCTCCTCGAGCTGAGCAGAGATCCTGAAATTTACCACCAACAGCGCAATGTCAAAAAGCAGAACCACTTTCAGGGGCACAAACAACGGCCGGTATTTACTTGACAATAATCCTATACACTGCAACCCGAACGATGGAGAAAATACCAAATCGAACGGTCCAATTCATTTCAAGCTGAAGGCAATAGCCGAGCCAGCTCGGCGGTTAGCTTGTTAACCTTACTAATAACGCGTTAAAAATCATGCACAGACACTCGTCATTTAATCGATAACGACCAATCTGCTGCACTCATTAGGGCGTAAGCATAGGCAGGCCGAACCGCATCTTTTCGTAAACTGGAACCCACTAACCATGATCAAGCTCGAAAATGTCTCGCTCAGCTACCCGATGGAATCGAAGCCCTTGCAGGTGCTGAATGCGATCGGACTGACCATTGAAGAGGGCGAAACAGTAGCTGTCCTGGGGCCTTCCGGTAGCGGCAAGACCAGTCTGCTACTGCTTCTGTCCGGCCTGGAGCAGCCCGATGCCGGGATCATTTCCCTGGACGGTCAAACACTTTCACAACTGAATCCGGATCAGCTGGCCGATCTACGGCGTGACCATCTGGGTATTATCTTTCAATCGTTCCACCTGGTGCCCAGCTTAACCGCCCTGGGTAACGTCGCCCTGCCCCTGGAAATAGCCGGCAAAGCCGGCGCCCGCCAAGTGGCGCAGCAGATGCTCGATAAAGTGGGGCTGGCCAAACGGCAACACCACTACCCCGGACAGCTGTCCGGCGGCGAACAGCAACGGGTGGCCATCGCCCGTGCACTGGTGCATCGCCCGAAACTGGTGCTGGCTGACGAGCCCACCGGGAACCTCGACATCAAAACCGGCGAAAGGGTCTCCCGCTTGCTGTTTGAGCTCAACCAGCAAACCGGCTCGACGCTGGTAGTAGTCACCCACGACGAAGCCATGGCACGTCGATGCCAGCGGGTGGTAAAGCTTGCAGATGGTCAGTTGATCGAAACCGAATCAACGCGGGAGGCGGCCGATGCCCTTTCTGCTTAAGCTGGCTTGGCAGGATTTACGCGCCAGTGGTCGCTCACTGTGGGTATTTTGCGCCTGTCTCACCCTCGGTGTCACCCTTATCGCCGCGTCCGGGGGGCTCTATCAGCTGGTCAACCAGGGGTTATTGGCGGATACCCGCGCCCTGCTGGGCGGTGACCTGGAAGTGGATGCCAACCAGCCACTGAGTTCGGAAACGCTCTCCTGGATGACACAAAACGGTGAAGTATCACTGGTCACCGAAGTGGATACCATGCTGGGGACGCCAGCCGGCCAGTTCGCCCGGGTGGAGTTGCAAAGTATGGACGCCCGCTACCCATTGTACGGTGAATTGCGGCTGCAGCCTGATCGGCCCTTGCAATCCCTACTGGCAAAACAGAACGAACAGTGGGGCGTGGCACTGGACCCGGTGCTGGCAGACCGGCTGAAGCTCTCAGTGGGCGATACGGTCTTGATCGGCAACCTGGAAATGGCGGTACGCGCCAAGGTACTCGTCCAACCCGATCGCAGTCTCAATGCCAACTGGCGTGGAACGCCAGTCCTGCTCTCAAACGATGCCCTTAACGCCTCCGGGCTAATCCAGCCCGGCAGCCGTATTGAGTATAACTACCGGGTTAAAACCTCTCAACCTGCCGAGCAATGGCGCGAGCAGTTTTATGCCCAGTTCCCACAACTGCCCTGGGAAGTGCGCACCTTTGCCGACCGCAGTCAGCGCATTGCAGAACGACTGGCACAAATCGCCTCCGGGCTGCTGATTATCGGCTTCAGCACGCTGTTCATCGGCGGCCTGGGGGTTTTCAACAGTATTCAGGCCTATTTGCAGAATAAGCTCAAGACGATCGCCACGTTGCGGGCACTGGGTCTGCGCAATGGTTCCCTGGCAACCGTCTATCTGCTGCAGGTAGCCATACTCAGTATCGGCTCAAGCCTGCTGGGCACGGTGCTGGGTGCACTGTTGGCGGTATCGGGTATTGCTATCGTAGCGGCCGAAGTACCACTGCAATCTTCGCTGGCTGCAATCGCCATACCCCTGCTCAGCGCAATATTGTTTGGCGTACTCACCGCATTCTACTTCGCCCTGCCCGTTATCGGGCGGGCGGTGCACGTGTCTCCTGCCGCTCTGTTTCGCGGTGACGTAGGCATGCGGCAGCAACCACCACGGCAATGGGTGCTGCTGAGCCTGGGTTGTGGTGGTCTGCTTGCGTTCCTGGTTTTGCTTAGCATGCCTGACATCAGATTTGGTCTGGGTTTTATGGCCACGGTGGCCGCGCTGTTACTGTTGCTGGATGTAATCGTCAAATTGATCCGTAAACTGGCCCGTATGCTGGATGATCATCCGGTGCTGAACCAGCATTTTGCGTTGCGCCTCGCACTGGCCAATCTGCACCGGCCCGGCTCAGCTTTACGCACCTCTCTACTGTCACTGGGATCTGCCCTCACCTTACTGGTGGCCTGCACCCTTATTGTCAGCGCCTTGCTGCACACCCTCAGCACCACACTGCCAGAGGAGTCACCCGCCCTTGTGCTGTATGACGTTTTTACCGATCAACGGGAGGATGTCAGCAGTGCGATTCGTGCCGCTGGCAGTTTTCAGCGACTTGAGCTGGCGCCACTGGTGAGAGGGCGTATTGCAACCATCAATGACATTCCGCTGAGCGAAAAAACAGACTTGACCCCACAGCAGCGCCAGGAGGCGGCACGGGATGAGCATAAATTCAGCTACACGGCCAACAATATTGATAGCGTTAACGTGATTGACGGGCAGTGGTGGAATGAATCAAACCGGGGTGAAAACGACTTGCCTCAAGTGGCCGTGGAGGACCATGAAGCAGAGCAGATCGGCCTGCAAGTTGGCGACAGGATCCGCTTTGCCATTGAAGGACGCCAGCTGGATGCCCAGGTGGCTGCCATCTACAGCCAGAAAGGGGTGCAAACCCGGTTCTGGTTCGAGGCGATTTTTTCCGATGGCGCACTGGACAGTTTTATACACCGCTACGTAGGTGCAGCCTACATGGACGCGGCTGACGCCATTAGCAGCCAGACCCGTGTTGCCGCCACTGCGCCCAATATCATCACTGTGCGCACTGCAGAAATGGTGGACACGGCGCAACAGATTCTGGGTAAGGCCAGCGGCGGCCTTGCGGTGGTCGCCGCGGTCAGCCTCCTGGCCAGTTTTCTGGTACTGGTCAGTGTGATGGCGGCAGGGCGCAGCCGCCAGATTTATACCGCCACAGTATTGCAGGCCATGGGCACACGTTTGAGTGTCATCCGGCGCAGCCTGTATCTGGAATACCTGGTGCTGGCGATCATTACCACCCTGTTTGCAGTACTGCTGGGCAACGCGATCGCCTACCCGCTGCTCAACTTGCGGATGAAGATTCCTGCCGAAGGTTTTTTCTGGCTGGGCTCGGTGGTCGCAGCAGTGATCAGTATCGGCGCACTCAGCTTGGGTGCCCAGTACTTGCTGCGCCGGTTGCAGCTCAAGCCGGCCCTGTTATTACGGTCGGAATAATCTGCAAAGGCGTATCTAATCCAACACCACGTTAGGTTATCGTTACCTTCCTTGCATCGGACAGCCAGTCGGTACCATGAAATATTCCAACGTAAATGGGTACTGCCGGAGGGTGGAGGCCGGTCTGATAAGAAGTCTGATGCAGATCATAAATGAAGTACCTTCATGAGAAAGTACTATAGTGTTTGATGGGATAGGTAAACCAAAAGGAGCACATAATAATGAAAGTCAGAAAATTCAGCGCATTAGCCGTTCTTTCCGCTTCAGTCTTCAGTTTCGGCCAAAATGCTCAGGCCGAAGAGGCATCTTCCATTGCTCGTGGTGGAACGCTGTACGACAACTGGATCAAGGTGATCGGTGCCGAGAAACCCGAAGAGACCCACAAAGCCTGGCCAGCTTCCAACACAAAAAAGAAGGGTGACACAACCTGGCGCTGCAAGTCTTGCCATGGTTGGGACCTGCGGGGTAAAGATGGCGCATATGCCACAGGATCCTACAAGACCGGCATTACTGGATTACGTTCCCAGGAAGGCGCGCCACTGGATAAAATTATCGCCACTATCAAGGATGATACCCACGGCATGGCCGGTATGATGTCTGATCAGGATTACCACGACTTGGCCATGTTCGTCTCGAAAGGTCAGGTGGATATGACCAAGTACATCAATGCAGATAAATCCGTCAACGGTGATGTGGCCAAGGGTGAAGCCTATTACAACACCATTTGCGCTGGCTGCCACGACAAAGAGGGTCGCAGCCCCAATGAACTGCCAGCGCCTCTTGGCAAAATTGTCGGCAGCAATCCGTGGGAAGGTTTCTCCAAGATCCTCAACGGCCAGCCGAAGGAAGCCATGCCTGCCATGCGTGCGTTGCCGGTAGATGTATCGGTCGACATTTTGGCATACATGGTCACCTTGCCTAAGGAATAAAATTGTTCACTGCGGTCCCATTAAGCGCCACTTTGGTTGTTTGTGACAGACGGATTGTACTTGATAATTCAATCAGCAGTCAGACAGTGAGACTTAGATAGCCAAGGTGTGTATACCTTCCTTTTCCGGGGACAAATTGGCGGGAGAACCGATTTTCACGCCTCGTCCCCGAAGGGTGGTCCACAGGGATGTGGACCACTAACAACAGGATGAGGGGATATTAACAATCATTGAGTTAGCTCATACTGCCTCCTTCATACCAACCCTCTCCCTGAGGAAGATGGGGTTTATGGGACAGCAGAAAAAATCATTACAAACAACAGGCCCATACTTCAGGGCCTTCTGGAGTATGGCGCAGCCGTTGGGGGAGTGATGATGTTGAAACGGTTTTGGCAATGGTTCCGTTCGCCATCCAAGGCGTACGCTTGGGGAACCATCTTTATCATTGGTGCGGTGTTCGGGGTGGTCTCCTGGGGTGGCTTTAATACTTTCATGGAATACACCAATACCATGGAGTTTTGTGTCTCTTGTCATGAAATGGAACAAACCGTTTACCAGGAGTATAAGCAGACTGTTCACTACTCCAATCCGTCTGGTGTGCGCGCCATCTGCTCAGATTGTCACGTACCTAAACCTTGGACAGCAAAAATATGGCGCAAAATTAAAGCGTCCAACGAGCTGTATCATAAAATGGTTGGCACTATAGATACCAAGGAAAAATTTGAGGCTCGAAGACTGCTGTTGGCTGAACGCGTATGGGCCGGAATGATTGCTTCCGATTCCAGAGAGTGTCGTAATTGCCATAGCTATCACTCGATGGATTTCCTGAAGCAGCGCCAGCGTTCACGTGAAAAAATGCAGGAAGCCATGGAGCAGGGAAAAACATGCATTGAATGTCATAAGGGAATTGCACACAAGCGGCCTATTTCAGATGATGAATTTGATGATTAGGGGAATCAGCACAATTTTTCGGTGTGGGCACTTTTTCGGGTGATGCAATGATGAGATTGGCAGACTTTGATCTTTTCCATCGCCAGTGGGCGTTACGAGAGGCGTTCGCTATTAACAGGAACATTCTGTCACGTTCCGTGATTTTTCTGCTGCTTATTGTCGGTACCGCTGTTCAGGCTGATGGTGCTTCTGTTGCTCGAGGCGGGCGCCTTTTTGATAACTGGATTATGGAAGGTAAGGAGCGCGTACCCGATGCACCCAATCAGAACTTCAGGATTCCCAGCCCGGATATGCACGTCGCGGAGAACAGCTGGCGCTGTGTTTCCTGTCACGGCTGGAACTTCGAAGGGAAAAAAGGTCAGAGTACAAAACCACTGGAAACAGGCCGGAAATTTGATGCCGTATTATTGGCGGATATTTTGAATAATGCTACGCATCAATATACGGATAAGCTGGCGAAAAGAGATATTCATGACCTGGCGGCATTTATCTCCAGCGGACGAATAGAGCTGTCGTCCTTTATTCATGATGGCAAGACCAGGGTGTCGGGTGATCCCAAACGGGAGGCAAATCTCTATGCAACAGTTTGTTTGAATTGCCATGGTAGCAGTGGGCAAAAGTCGCGGAATATTTTACCGCTGGGTACTTTCTCACGGGAATTTCCCCAGGAAACCTTGCATAAGATTATGAATGGCCACCCGGGTGAACAGATGCCACCAATGCGCATACTGGAAGTATCCCGGCTGGCGGATTTGCTGGCGTACATTCAAATATTGCCGGATAAAAACTTACAGGCCTCTATCACACGAGGTGGCCGGCTTTATGACAATTGGCAAAAAGAGAGCGGTACAAGTGCACAGCAGACGCGCCATGCCTCCTATCCCCTGGATGCAAGGTACGCCGATAGGCCAGAGGCCAACTGGCGCTGTAAAGAGTGTCACGGATGGGACTATAAAGGTCAGGATGGAGTCTATGGTCAAGGTGATCATCGCACCGGTGTAACAGGCATTCGTCAGAGTGCGAATGCATCGACCTCATCGATTGTGGAGTTACTGATGAGCCCTTCTCATGGCTACCACAGTACGGCTTGGTCAAATGGTCCGTTACTGTTACAAGACTTGTTGGACTTGGCTAATTTTGTCGCCTATGGTCAATTGGACACGGATCAGTACATTGATGTCAAAACACGCCGGGCGAAAGCCGAAGCAGCCCAATACAAGGATACGTTCGATATTTTTTGTGCTACATGTCATGGAACCGATGGTCGGAAGCTGGCAACCGGATATGATTTAGGGGATGTTGCACGTCGCAATCCATGGGAAGCACTGCATAAAATACGCAACGGCCATCCTGGGGAGTCGATGCCAGCCTTGCAAAGTGTCTTGGACATGAAGGTTTTGGTCGGGCTGTTGGCATATGCACAGTCACTTCCCTGAGTTCGGATATCATGCAGGCTATTATCCGCAGTTCATCGGTTGGTTCGGCGCGTCCTTGGAGGCCACACGGGTAGCCGTGCATCATGCGACCGGCTTCGGCTTCTGATTAGGCCACACGTCTAGCGACACCATAATGCCGGGCTCAGCACCACCAGCAGAGTGAATATCTCCAGGGGCCCCAGGAGCATGGCAAAAGAGAGTATCCACTTGACCGAATCGGAGACTGCCTGGAAGTTGGCCTCTACATCGCCCAGTCCGGGGGCGTATAAGAAGAACAAACGGCCTTTTCACCCAAGTCCCGCAGCCGCTGACTGCTGTTGAGTCTCTCGGCAGCCGTGCGATGCACCCCGAATCCGGCTTACATTGGGGCTAAATAAGTCGAAAACCTGTCATCTGCTCTCCACAGTCGACTCCATTCCCGACATCCGGCAAGGCGAAATCCTGCCGTCACAGTGTGAGTGCAGCATGTTGAATTGAACCGTTGGCTTTTGAAGTCGTCAGTCAAGCAGCCCTTGCGGCAGTCCAGCCAGTGGCGCACGGCTTTCGGGTAACGTCTTGGGCTCGTTGGTTTCGGTTTTGTTTTTCAGGTGATCGAGGATCTGATTAATCACCATCGGGTCTTCGATACGGGCAATCACCTTCACAGTACCCCTGCATTCGCGATACGTTTCAATATCGATGTTGAACACGCGTTTCGAGCGTCCCCTCAAGAGGCCTGCTTTTAGTGCACCGAGCGGATGGCTGCTCGGCGTTTGCGCTTCCTCGGGCGACCTGAGCTTCTTGCCCCTACCCCGCTGCTGCAAATCGTACCATCAGGAACAGGATGAAGTTGGAAACGACCATGCATTTGGCTGACACCAATATCATCAACAAGGGGCGCAAAAATCTATGAATTACCAGTCGTCATCCGTAACCATAAGAACTTAGTTAAAACAGGCGTACGTGTACTGAATCCGTTTATGGAGTATATCGTTATTCCAATGCATCCGGACCTGGATTGAAAAAGTATGTAGCATCGGGCCGAATAACCGGTGTGATGCCAGCCAGTGCCAGATATTGCCTGCTAGTCCCGGTCACTCCCACTCGATTGTAAACGAGTCATTTTATTCTATTACATTCAATGGCTTGTTTTCCTGCCAAACGGTAATACCATGCTCAGAATACCCTTCACAAAGATCGCAAAAACAATTCCGATTGATCGCCGCATGTGTGGTATTCGCTATTCACTTCGCCTCCTTTCGCTTGCAAGTGCATAGCCTCAAAGTTGTATACAGCTGCATTGAAGATGCTACAGAAGGAAAGTATCGACAGAATCAACACCGCCGCAAATCTTGAGGCGCAGCCATTCTTCGAACACCAGGGTTTCCAGGTAACCAGGGAAGAGACAGTGATGCTAAATGGCGTACCGCTTAGACGCTTCGTCATGGAAGTTCATCATGTTTCCAATGCCCGGCGCAGCCCACGAAAGCGTTTACGATATTGTGTGGGAGTCACACCCACCTTGCGGCGAAACAAGCGACCGAAAAAGGCGGCATCTTCATATCCAACTTCCTGAGCAACGGCTTCAACGGGTTCATCGCCGCTTTCCAGCAGCTGCTTGGCTTCTTCAAGCCGCAAAGTATGCACATACTCGATGGGAGCCATTCCCGTTGCCTGTTTGAATCGGCGACTGAACGTGCGTTCCGTCAACTCGCTGAGCTGGATCATGGAAGCAACAGGTGATGGCTCTTCATAGTGCTCCGCAATCCATGCCTGGCAACGTGCAATAACCGCATCGTCCACCTGGCGGTTGCGTGCCAATGCTGCATACGGTAGCTGACCCACATCATGCCAGTCGATCAGGAACAGCCTGGCGATGTGTATAGCCTCATCCACACTGACCAGCCGTGCTACCAGATACAGCGCCAGATCCTCCCAGGACGTGCCACCCCCGGCCATGATCAGGCGCCCGCCCTCTCCACTGACCACCAGCGCACGATTGGGAAACACCTGCACGCCCGGATAACTTGCCAGGGCATCACAATAGGCCCAGTGTGTAGTGGCCTCGGCACCCTCTAATAGCCCAGTCTCTGCCAGCAGCATAGCTCCGGAACACGCCGTGGCGACTATCGCGCCAGCTTCGTAGCAACGACGCAGCCAGGTGATCTCCGCTCGGTGGGATTCCGTCAACACTGCACTTGGCGCTACTGCAACCTCGGGTACGCACACAACATCCGGCGTCGTGCCGTCATCTTCGTCCGGCATCATCTGCACCCCGTTGGCGAGTGTCATCGGCCCCGATCCCCTGAGTGTCACCACCTTCGGTTCGAGCACCGATTCGCCTTCCCTACCCTCCACCAAGCTCGCCCAGTCACGCCCGGCCGATGCAAGAACGTCGAACATGCCATACAGGGTAGAGGCGGCTACTTCGGGGATAGCCAACAGCGCGATGCGGGGTTTTCGTTGATGCATGGCAGAAATGACCGTATTTCGTCTTTTTCCGCTTTAGTGTAATGGAGTGCGGGGTTCGATACTAGCCACAAGCCGGACCGACAGGGTCCTTATACATGAATCACACGTTACAGGAGAACATCATGACTACCGCACAGCTGAATACACCAAACCAGACATTCGACGATACCCGCCAGGCAGTATTCGAGAACCGATTTATGCAGGCCCTCAATGAAGGAGGTATGCTTCAACTGGTTTCTCTCGGCCACAGAACCGGCCTGTTCAATCACATGGCCGATGGTGAACCGGTGACCTGCAGCGAACTCGCCCGGCGCAGCCGACTGAATGAGCGCTACGTGCGTGAATGGCTTGGTGGCCTGACGGTATCAGGCATCTTGGACCATGAAGCCGAAGTCATGACCTACCGTTTACCGCCCGAGCACGCCTCTCTGCTCACCGATAGCGGCGACGCGAATCTGGCCGTGTTCGCTCAGTACATCCCGTTACTGGGCCAGGTTGAGGATGACGTACTCGACAGTTTTAAACATGGCAAGGGCGTGCACTATGACAAGTATCACCGATTTCACGAAGTCATGGCGGAAGACAGCGGTCAGACCGTGCTACCCGCGCTGTTCGACGCCATTCTGCCGCTGGCGCCGGAACTGACGGAACGCCTGGAATCCGGCATCCGCGTACTCGATCTGGGATGCGGCCGCGGCATGGCGCTGATGAAAATGGCCGAGCGCTTTCCTGCGAGCCACTTCGAAGGCTACGACCTGTCGGCAGATGCCATTGCCTGGGCACGCGAGCACGCCAGTAGACATGGGCTAAAAAATGTGGCCTTCGAGATTCAGGATCTGTCCGACTTCGACGTCACCGCTGAGAAGGAAAAATTCGACTGCGTTACAACCTTTGATGCCATTCACGATCAGGCCTATCCACTGAAACTGTTGCAAGGGATTCGGAACACTCTTAAATCGAACGGCGTCTACCTGGCACAGGACATCCACGCGTCAAGCCACCACCATCATGACCGCGATCATCCCTTGGGACCGCTGCTTTACACCATATCGATCATGCACTGCATGAGCGTGTCCCTGGCTCAGGGTGGCGAGGGACTGGGCACCATGTGGGGGCGGGAGCGTGCCCGTGACTATTTTACTCGTGCCGGCTTCAGTAGTGTCGAAGTGCACCAGCTGCCTCACGATATACAGAATGATTACTGGGTATTGCGGCCATAACATCTCTGGAGAATTACAATGAAACACTCAAGCATTCCACAAGTTATTATCATCGGTGCTGGTCTGTCCGGCCTGACTGCCGCCCATGCGCTCAATGCCAAGGGCATCCGTGCAAGGATCATTGATGGCGGATCGCGGATCGCGGAACCGTGGAGAAACCGACATCCACAGTTAAAACTGAACATCTATCGATCGTTTGCCGATTTACCCGGCCTGCGGATGAGCAGTAAACACGGCGATTTCGTGCCCCGTGATGCGGTGGTGGAGCACCTGGAAACCTTTGCCCACCAGCTGGATCTGCCGATACAGTTCGAGACCGTGGTCCGCAAGATATCGTGCGAGGCTGACCGGTGGCGCATTGAAACCAGCCAAGGGCTATTTGAGGCCGATCATGTAGTCATCGCGACCGGTCGTGAGAAGTATCCGTACCTGCCGGACTGGCCGGGGCGCGATTCGTTCAACGGTGAAATTCTGCATGCAGCAGATCTCGGTGATATCAAGCGATATGCTGGCCGTAAGATCCTGGTTGTCGGTGCAGGCAATTCCGGCACCGATGTGCTCAATCACCTGTCCAGAGTCAACACCAGCAAGGTTTGGGTTTCGCTGAGGCACGGCCCGACGATCATGCCGACCCGACTGTTCGGATTTCCAATGCACCGTCTGGCCAGGCTGTTCGCCATGCTGCCGCTACCGGTACTCGATAGGGCCCTGTCCCTCACCCAACGACTGGTCTACGGCAATCTAACCCGATATGGATTACGCAGTCACCCTGAGGGTGGTGGGACCCGCCTGGAACGCGACGGTATTTCTCCAGCACTGGATGACGGCTTTGTTGCCGCAGTCAAGCGCGGCCAGATACAGATGGTGGAGGAAACCGTAAAATTTGGGGCCGATTCGGTCGAATTGCGCGACGGTTCGAAGGTTAAACCCGAGATCGTCATCTGCGCCACCGGTTATCGATCCGGGCTCGAGCCCTGGTTCGCAGACTGCGGGGTGCTGGACCAGGGTGGACATCCATACTTCAGTGCGGGCGAAGCCGATCCCGATCATCCTGGACTCTGGTTCACCGGGTACAAGGCCTCACTTACTGGTTTTTTCGACGCCGCCATTGTGGCTTCCAATCGGATCACAGACGGTGTTCTGCAGCATCAGGCGGAAAGTGGTCGTTCAAGCATCGTCAGTACAGCGGCCGATTTCGAATCGCCTGTCATTGAGTAAGCTGGTGATGGTGAGATCAAATATCACACCGCAACATCGATCAAAAATACTTTCAGCCAGAGCTGGCGATAAAAAGGATATGACGAATAAAATGAATATAATCCCGGCCCAAAAAAGTGATTGCCGCGATATAGCCGAACTGGCAATGATGGCTGAAGCCGAACGGCAGGCCAGAGCAGCTGGATGTAACCAACTTTCGATCCAGGTTTTCGAACAGAATAGCGGCGTGCTGCGTTTATACCAGCGACTGGGATACATGACTTGCGGGAAGATGAAAGTCATTCAGCATCGATGCATGCGCCACACTGGACAGATACTGCGGCTGACTAAAGATACTGCAGAAGGTCATTTTGAATAGGAAGCATCAATTTAAAAGTACATTCAATAAAACAAGAAACTATGGAGAATAACGATGAAAGATCTGGCGCCTGAAATAATTCGTCAGCGAGTATTGATTGAAGGCTTGTATACAGCCGACATAAACCGCGAAAAGGTGGAGGAATACCTGTTGGGTCTCGCCGCCCATCTGGATTTGCGGGTTTACGGAAAGCCGATCATTCATGCACCGGAAGGCATCGGCAAGGATGAAAACGAAGGCTTTGATGCCTTCATCCCGTTAATCGATTCCGGTATCTCCTTGTATGTCTGGAGCGCGACCCGGTTTTTCGCGGTGGTGATTTTTACCTGCAAAGCTTTCAGCCAGGAAGACGCGATCGAGTTTACCCGCGACTTTTTCGCGGCGACGGAAACCGAATTCAAGGCGTTTTAATCGCACGCGCTGGTGTGATCTGGACAGTGTGACCCAAATAATAGAAGAGGAGATAAAGATGGCGAAATCGACCATAACCTATTGGAATGCCCTGGATGATGCCAACCAGGGCAGCTGGGAAACCATTGACGGTAGTGACGGCCAGATCGAGCAACTTACCCTGGCTATTGATGAAGAATCTGGAGACTACACCCGCCTCACTCGCTTCAGGTCAGGAACCGATACCCGATCATTCGGCGCTAAAAGCCACGATTACCCGGAAGAAATTCTGATCATCAAAGGTCGTCTGTATGACGAGGCCGTTGATCGATGGCTGGAACCTGGTGACTACGCCAGTCGCCCGCCGGGAGAAGTACATGGACCCTTCATCTCAGAAGGTGAATGTGTTGTGCTGGAAGTTTCTTATCCCAGCCAGTCTAACGGGAAGTAGAGACAGATTACGGAAAAAGGTTATTACAGATGACTGTATCGATCACTGAAAATTCAAAAGCGCTCGAATTCCACCTGATCGACGTATTCACTCCGGAGCCTTTATCCGGAAATGGTCTGAGTGTGTTTCTTCTTGAAGAGTATCCACCCGATCATGTCATGCAAAGCATTACCCGGGAAATGCGCCAGTTCGAGTCGATATTCATCAGGCAATCCGAGGATGCTTACAGATTTCATGCGCGGATTTTCACCCTGGAAGAGGAACTGCCGTTCGCCGGGCATCCGGTCATAGGCGCAGCCGCATTGCTGCATTCAAAGCTTTTCTCGAACGAAGAGAACGCACGACTTGAATTCGTGATACAGCAGCGCGTTATCAAGGTCATCAGTAAGCGACAGGATCAATCATATATCGCAGAAATGGACCAGGGAACCTCCGCATTTGGCCCGGATATATCTGAGAAAGCGTCTGCTTCATTTTTGCATGCGCTGAATCTGGACCTGCCGGATAGAGTGCCAGATCTTCCACTGCAGGTCGTCTCAACGGGTTTGCCCTATCTTATCGTTCCAATCCGATCAAATCTTGAAACCACCCGAATCGTTGTAGCAGATTTTGAAGCCCGGCTCGCCGGGGTTGGTGCCAAATTTGTTTACGTATTCGATATAAATCGATTCGAGGGGCGTACCTGGGACAACGAGGGCCGAGTGGAAGACGTGGCGACCGGCAGTGCGGCCGGACCGATGGCAGCTTATTTGGTCAGGCACGGGTTAGCTTCAGCAGGCGTGGAACTGCGACTGTCGCAGGGTACATTCGTCCATCGGCCAAGTGAAATACACGCAATGGTTCACTCGCGCGCTGAACTGACAGTGACCATCGGAGGTGAAGTTCGCATCGTGGGAAACGGGATGTTAAATCTACCTGAGGGTTTTATATAGGCCTTGAGAACAGAAATGTTTGGTAGCACCGCATCAACTGGATGCATGTTGGCAAAACGCCCGGGCGCTTGAGTAGGAACGCTATAAAAGCGAACTGGATAAACTTGAATAAGTGCTCAAAAAATAGAAAACGCTAGAGTCTCGAAACGATATTTCGATCTTACGTCCTTGCTGTTGCCAGCCTGTGCCAATCATTACCTGCCAGTGCCGGTCACTCCCACTCGATTATAAATAAGCCATTTTTATCTTTTATATTCAATAACTTATTTTCCTGCTAAACGGTAATGCCATGAAAAATACCATGCTCAGAAAATCCTTCAAAATGCTCGAAAAAATTGCCGATTGAAGGCTACAACACAGCACCCTAGGCTACCTTATCCCATTCTAGTAGTTCGAAATATCATCGAAATCATATCTATCTCTGCAAGCATGAATAACTCTTAAGATCTCCGGGTTCCAGCCAGAGGTGCAAAGTCTTGAACCAGTTAAGCCTGCGTCAGGTCATGGAGTGCCCAGTTGTAGTTGAAACTGATTCCAGACCCTTCACGAACAGCATCATTCTAGTCCGGACAACTTCTCTCCAAGAAAATTAACGAGTGCAAGAACTTTGGGTGCGACGTGCTTGCGCGTCGGATACACCGCATAGATACCCAATTCAATTGAACGGTACTCGGGAAGTATTTCCACCAGTCTGCCAGCCGCCAGATCGTCCCCGACCAGAAAAGTTGGCTGTAGAATGATTCCCTGATGCGCAAGTGCAACCGCCCGGCACGTGTCACCGTTGTTTGTCGTCATCCATGGATGAATCTTCACGCTGACCGGACCCTCAGGACCTTCTAACTCCCAGGTATCCCCGCCCAACCAATAGCTGTATCCGATTACTTTATGCGCACCTAGCGCACCCGGATCAGAGGGTTGACCATGTTTTTCCAGATACTGGGGTGTGGCGCAAAGAACAATTCGCGTACTGGCCAGTCGCTTGCTGATCAGGGAAGAGTCAGGCAGCGTGGCAATGCGGATAGCCAAATCATATCCCTCCTCAACCACGTCCACGACCCGATCGGAAAGTTCTACATCGAGCCGCACCTGAGGATGCAGTTCGTGGAATGCATCCCAGAGGGGCGCAAGAGTCTGGACGCCAAAGGACACCGGTACATTCACTCGCAGGAGTCCGCGTGCTGCACTACTACGCGAGCTGACTTCAGATTCCGCCTCTTCAAGACCAGAAAGTAATTCACGGCAACGGGTATTGAACACGGCACCCTCTTCCGTGAGTGATAGCCGCCGCGTGGTTCGATGCAGCAGCCGCACACCGAGCCGCGCCTCCAGTTCCGCCACATGACGTGACACCGCTGGTTTTGACATATGCAGAACCTCAGCGGCCTTAACAAAACTACCCGCATCCACCACGGCGCAAAAAGTCTGCATTTCCTGAAATCGATCCATTATTCGATATTTCGGTATAGTTTATTTAATAGTTGCTTATTTATCTCATTATTTTGAATAAGTAAAGTGCTACTCGTACGCGGGATAGCCCGAATCTGCCGCAAGGCGACTTTTTTAACACTGTTGAAACCAGGAGATCCACTATGAAAATTACTGTCATCGGAGCCGGCAATATGGGCGCGGCTTTCGTTAAACAACTGTCCCTTGCCGGTCATCAGGTCACTGTCACCGCGCGTGAAATCGCCAAAGCGGAATCAATCGCAACAGCCCATCCGGGGGTAAACGCGGCCAGCCCGGCGCTCGCCGCTGATCAAGCTGAAGTCGTGATCGTCGCCACGCCGTACGAGGAAGCGGTCAATGCGCTGCAATCTGTAGGGGACCTTCAAGACAAGGTGGTCATCGACATCACGAATCCGCTCACGCCCAACTATATGGGCCTGACCATTGGCCATGAGACCTCTGCTGCAGAGGAAATTGCCAAAGTTTTACCCGGCGTCAATCTCGTCAAGGCCTTCAATACCGTCTTTGCCCAGGTCCTGGCCGAGGGCGGCGATTTCGGCGACGGTCGCAAGGTGACCGTATTTATCGCCGGAGACAGCGACGATGGCAAGGACAAGGCTCGTGCCGTGGCCGAAAGCATGGGGTTCGCAACGATCGACGCCGGTGGACTAAAAAATGCGCGTTATCTGGAGCCGCTGGCCGGCCTGAATATCTATCTGGGATACGGCGCCGGTCTTGGCACACACATCGCGCCAACTTGGATGCAGGACGCCTGATCCGATCGACAGGTCTGTTAAATAACCTTTCAACTTTACTGAGGAAATCATCATGAAGATCTTATTGAAAAAAATTATGGCAACTGATGCCGGTTTGAGCCAACTGTCCCTGCGTATCCTGGTTGGCATCATCTTTGTCGCCCACGGCGCGCAAAAACTGTTCGGCTGGTTCGGTGGTTATGGCCTGGAAGGAACCGGTCAATGGATGGCCTCGATCGGCCTGAACCCCGGCTACCTGATGGCATTACTTGCCGGCAGCGCCGAATTTTTTGGCGGCCTTGCCCTGATCCTGGGCTTGCTTATTCGCCCGGCAGCCGCAGTGCTTGCCTTTGCCATGGTTGTTGCCATCGTTACTGTCCACATCGGTAACGGCCTGTTTATGAGCAATGACGGCTACGAGTTTGGTCTGGCATTACTGGCTGCATCGGTTGCCCTTGCCATCAGTGGTGCAGGCCGGGGTTCTCTCGATGCCTTGTTGTCCAGGAACTGATCAAGGTCATGTGTACAGGCTCGACATAGCCGGGACGAAGCGTCCCGGCTTAAATTGAGCAGAAGCGTTTATAGGAGGTTTGAAATGTTAATCAATGGGCAGTGGGCGAGAGATTTTCATCCCGTACAGGGTACCGACGACGAAGGCGGATTTGTTCGAGAGCAATCCCAATTTCGCAACTGGATCACCATTGATGGTGACCCGGGGCCTACCGGTGAGGGTGGATTCGTCGCCGAACCCGACCGCTACCACCTGTATGTTGCGCTGATTTGTCCCTGGGCTTCGCGCACATTAATGGCTCGCAAACTCAAGGGCCTGGAGGATGTTATTTCGGTTACTGTGCTGGACCCCCGCCTTACTGAGAAGGTCTGGCGTTTTGGTGGTGATGACGACACGCTGCCCGGCAGCAAGCCGGACCCGTTGCACGGCGCCGAGTTCCTGTACGAGCTCTACCTTCGCGCGAAATCAGATTACACCGGCCAGATCACGGTCCCTGTGCTTTGGGACAAGCATAAAGAGACCATCGTCAACAACGAATCTTCCGACATCATTCGTATGTTCAATGACGGGTTTGGCAACCTGGCCAGCGAAAGCATCGACCTCTACCCGATTGACCTACGCCCGGAAATTGACGACGTCAACGATCGTCTCTACGACAATTTCAACAACGGCGTCTACCGTGCCGGTTTTGCGACAACCCAAATAGCCTATGAACGAGCTGTTCAAGAGGTGTTTGATAGTCTGGATTGGATTGATCAACGACTTGATATTCAAAACTATCTGGTTGGCGACCGTCTCACCGAGGCCGATGTGCGTGCATTCGTGACCCTGATCCGCTTCGACCTCGCCTATCACGGGCTTTTCAAGACCAATCTACGTCAGCTGCGCGACTATCGGAACATCACTGCCTACATGAAGCACATCTATGAGCTACCTGGCATCGCAGAAACGGTATCGCCAGAGCATATTAAAATTGGATACTACTCCATCCGCGCCTTGAATCCTTGGGGCATCGTCCCGGTTGGTCCCACGAAACTATGGTAATACTAACCACCCCGTTTGGAAGAAAACATTCACATGAAGAACGGGCTAACCTGACAGGAACTAAAAATGATCGAAGAAAAACGCGGCTTATCCCATGACCGAATGCCGGTAATTTTTGCTGGTCACGGCTCACCCATGAATGCAGTTCAAGACAATCAATGGAGCCGTGGCTTTGCACAGCTACGCGACTACGTACCAAAGCCAGCGGCTATTTTAGCGATTTCGGCACACTGGTACGTAAGCGGCAGCTATCTGACGTCTAATCTTCGGCCACCGACCATTCATGATTTTGGCGGTTTTCCGCAGGCGCTTTATGAAATTAAATACCCCGCACCTGGTCATCCCGAGTTTGCCGAGTCGGTTCGTGAACTCTTGGGCAAAGAGCGCGTGCAGCTTAGTGAAGATTGGGGATTGGATCATGGTATATGGTCGGTGCTGTGCTGGATGTATCCGGAGGCGACTGTGCCTGTCGTGCAGCTTAGTATCGACCGCAATCTTGATGTAACGCAGCACTACAAAATTGGAAGATCACTAGCAGGGTTGCGTGATCAGAACATTCTCATTTTCACCAGCGGAAACATTGTGCACAACCTTCCAGATGCATTCAGACAGATGCGATTCGGTACAGCTGCCACGCCTGATTGGGCCGATCGTTTTGACGAGGCCGTGAAGCAAATACTGATAGCACATGATATCGAACCACTTTTGTCTATATACCCGGATACGGCTGACGCACAGCTTGCACATCCCACGCCGGATCACTGGTTACCGCTGATTTATGCTGCAGGTGCTGCAAATAAAAATGATCGCGTACGTTTTACATCCGAGGGATTCGATTTAGGCTCTCTTTCAATGAGAAATGTTATTTTCGGATGATATCGACTGCATGCATGTCTGGCTGCCCTGCTCCGCCAAATGAGCAGCGAACGCCGAGTAATAAGCTTCGACGATCCGAATAGAGGAAGGTCTGCTTGGGCAGGTGACACTGCTAACTACTGACATCCCAATCCCGGCGCGCCGTCCTGGCCGAAATGCCAGCCAGTGCCAGTCGTTGCCTGTCAGTGCCGATCACTCCCACTCGATTGTAAATAAGCCATTTTTCTCTTTTATATTCAATGGCTTATTTTCCAGCTAAACGATAATACCATGAAGAACACCATGCTCAGAAAATCCTGCTAACCAACACAAATATCACCTGCTCACAGTAAATCATTTCTTCCCTAAACCAAATCCGACCGGTTCGGCAACGTTCAACTTATAACGGGTCGTTCTGCCACCACCCGGTAACGGGATTATGGCCCCCTTTGCAACCAAGTCTGATAAATCGCGGCTGGCCGTCCGGTTGGGGCACTTGGTAATCGCTTCGTATTTCTTGGTCGTTATTCCGCCTTCAAAGCCCTTTCGACCTTCAGCGAATACCCGCGACACCATCCTGGCCTGCCGGTCATTCAGCTGGTCACCATAGGCTTCGTAGAATCGTGTCTTGGCCAGTAAAAAGTCCACTTCTTCCCTGGCAATTTCCTGTGCTTTGATGACCATATCGGCAAAGTAATCAAGCCAAGCGTTAACGTCCATACTTCCACGGCTCGCTTTCTCCAGTTGCAGGTAATAGGTTTTTTTATCCCCTTCTATCGCCGTGGCAAGACAAGCTGTGGACGGGTAGCCGAGAGACTGTGAAAGCGCATGGTCAGCAATCGCCCTACCGACTCGCCCATTACCATCATCAAAGGGATGAACCACTTCAAACCAAAGGTGTGCAATTCCTGACCTGGCAATCCCTGGTATCTCCTTATCCCGATTCGAAGGCCTGGTCTGATTGTACCAGTCGAGGAATCTCGCCATTTCATCAGGCACCCGAATCGCTGGCGGGGCTTCATAGTGAACCTTTTCCCGACCATAAGGCCCACTCACTATTTGCATAGGCGAAGGATCGTTGCGGTATGCGCCTCGCAAAATAGGCGTATAGCGCTGTTCCGGGACGGCCATGGATTGCCACTTACCCAGCAGGTCATGCGTCAGGGATGCTTGCCAGTTCTTGCGAACATCCACCAGCAGCGATGCAGCCCCAGCAGCTTTCTGGTCTGAGTTGTCCGGTAGCGTATCCGATGCAATTAAAGAGAGAAGAGATGACCTGACCGATTCTCTGTCCAGATCCTCGCCCTCAATGGCGCTGGTTTTGATGGCCTCGGAAAGCATCAAGTCAATCGTGGCATCTTCCTGGGACGCCATTGGTAGCGCATCAAAGCGGCCAGCCAGGCGCTCTGAGTTCAGGCGAAATTCAAGTTCCCGATCATTGAGCGCACTATTGTCATAGCGAAAATCTGGCCAGTCGGGCTGTTGCCATATCCATTTCATGGCGCGATTTTAGCACTTATTCACGCCATATTATAGGTATTATTGGCGTGTTTATAGATCATAATCACGCCACACTCGTTCGGGAAGAGGCATCAGAACCTCGCCGAGCGCCAATAAATACCATGACAGTACACAACTGCCTCTCATGGTATCGCTGGTTTTCTGCTTAAACGCGCCTGAAAATACTATGAAAAATACCAGTGATGATGCAGGTTACATTATCAATTGGATTATTTTTATTATTATAATTCAATAGGTTATAATTTCCTGTCACTCCCACTCTATTGTAAATAAGGCTTTTTTGTCTTTTATATTCAATGGCTTATTTTCCTGCTAAACGGTAATACCATGAAAAATACCATGCTCAGAAAATCCTTCAAAATGTTCGATAAAATTGCCGATTGAACGCTGCCAAACCGCTCCCCGGGATGATGTCGCTTACCCAGCATTCAGCCGGTTCTGGAAATCAGCGACTTCCTCCAGNATCTCCTCAAATGTTGGCACATCACCATAGAACATTTCCTGCTGCATACTTTCATAATCGGCCTGCCACGCGGGGAGATCGGCGGCTGAGGGTNNCAGCTGCAGTTCCTGCGGATTTAGCGTCGAATAGTCGACCCACGTATAGCGGAAGAACANCTGACGATGCATGGCAATCCGATGGAATAGTCCGAGATCCCGGACAGATTCGTCACCCACTCCGGCCTGAATCATCCTGTAGANGTCATAGTAATGGCGGGCCATCGATCGTCGCTGCTTTTTCCTGGCCTCTGGACGAAATGTCTCCTCATGCAGCAGCATTACCTTTTCCAGGAATGTGCGCTCTGGCCGTACTGCTCTCACATCTGAACCTGGCTCGGTCAGTAATTCCGGGAAGGCTTCTCTGATATAGGGCGTGATCTCGACGGATGCAACAGGCTCTGTATCTGACCGGGCGCCCATCTCAATCTTTACGGCACGGCGGAGATAGGCGGCCTGCTCCGGGAAGGCCGTTGGATACAACAACAGCAAGGTCTGTTCATCGGAATCGTCGGGATCAGGCTCAAGCGACCATTCGAGTGTGTCCGGTAGATCTAATGAGATCGATTCGAAGAGTGTCGGTTGAATCTGATCACTGATACATTGCTGGCAGGCTTCTTTCAGCGCCTTGAGACGCTTGGTCATCTGTTTCCTGCTGGGTGCTTGTTCCGGGGCATTTTCTCCACCAAAACCCAAGGCTTCCCTGTCGATAACGATATCGATATCTTCGGAAAAACGTTCGATGAGATTCCAGCACTTGGATAACGACGTACCACCCTTAAACGTCAGATGTTTGCCCCATTCGGGCAGACTGAACAATTTGCCCAGCGTCCAACAAACCCAGAAATCCTTTTCGACGGCAATCTCGAACAGATTCAGTTGCGCGCCCGTCTCCGTACAGACGAGCCGGCGACGTTCTTCCGACATCTCAATAAATTCTTTCATGCTGCGCTTTCCCGATCGGCCAGTGAACGAAAGATATCGGCGATCCAGGCCGGGGCATATCGAATATCCTTTACCAGTTGCTTGCGTGCATCGTCATCGAGCCGACGATCGAGCTGTGTGATGACTTGCTGATCGACGTTCTTCTGGCCCAGGTGGCGCAGTGCCTGGATCACCAACCCACTGATCTTTCCCGCAGTGGCCATATTGCGGGGAGTCGTGTGCTTCAGGATGATCTGGCGCTTGCCAACCTGGACAGTCCGCGAGCGACCATCCGTTAAATAAACGACCCTCATGGGGACTTGCGTGGAGAGTCCAAGCAAATTGGCCGCGTAGGCCCCGGAGGGTTGAAGCCGGGTAGCGTCGCGACCTGCAAGTGCGCTCGCGATATCATCCGTCGATGGTTGCAACGGACCCAACTGGGGATCAATTCTCGGGTAATCGTACAGTCCCCGGGCCAGCTGGCGGATAAGGCCGCTGTCCCGATGCCGCATCAGTGCAAGATCGACAGCCCCGCGGGTACCAAGATCCGTAAAACTGTCGGGCGTAAAGACCCAGCCCCGCTTGCGGCCCTGAATCCGGCGGAAGATCTTGCTGTCGGTACTGTCTGCGTGCTTGCCCATATTTTTGAAAGAAAAGTGTATATCTTTTTCTTTCAAAATAAAAGCGCTATTCAGGCCCTCTGCGTCTGTATGAGTGAGCGCGGGGTAAGGTCGGGCAGTGCCTGAATGGTTTCTGAACTTTTGCAGGCCGAAGGATAGGTCTCGATAGTGGTCAGATTACTGCTGTCACTCCAGACGCCGCACTCCGGTATCTTCGGCGCAAAACAAGCAAGGACGCGCATCCCCTTCGTGGTCTGGGAGCCGATCATGTCTTTAATGGCCGAAAGCAGGCTGAGGCCTTGCTCGACAGGTAATGCTCAGTCCGGCTGATACCATGCCAACATCAATCTACCCCTCATAGTATCACTGGTTTTTACATTACAGTGCGCAGGAAAACGCCAATTGTAAACAGGCCATTTTCCAGCATTATTTTCAATTGTTTATTTATTGGTGCAGGTGAGAATACCATGCAAAATACCATGTTCAGCATTTACTGCTAATCGATACGGTAATCACCAATTCACACGTGCATCAACCACTTTTGCGTTCAACCATGCGGCCGGCGAACTCCTGCCTCTCAAAGACCAGATGTTTGAAAGCGCCGAACACATGCAGAACCACCGCAACCAGAACGGCCTTCGCGGCAACCACATGAACCACTTCAAGTGCCTCGTGCAGGGACTCCATTTTACCGGTCGGGCTCGGTATCGAAAACCAGGTTAAAACCTCGATGGCCCGATCACCGGTCCACACTGCCAGCGGGCCGGTGACGATAAGCACGCTGATACCCAGTAACAGGACGACGTGCACAAACTGCGTCAGACGTTGCATCGCCACGGGTTGCTTGAAGGCCGCAGGGCCGTCGCTGAACATCCTCCACAGCACGCGAAACGCAAGCGGTGCGAACACCAGCGCGCCGATGGCTATATGCAGTTTCGGGAATTCCAGGGACACCCTACATAATCAGGGACAATCAGGATGGCAGAAATATTGATGTATGGTATTCACATGGCTTTACAGTTATCGCATCTCGAAAAACTCGCGATGAAAGTTTGCCGCCGGTAGTCCGTTGGCCAGAAAATCCTCACGCAGGGCATCACCGAAAGCCGCGGGCCCGCAGAACCAGACACCCGTCGAACGCCATTCCGGTACTAATTTACGGATTTGCTCACCCGTCAGGCGGCCATCCTTTGGTGTAACGAACAGATGCAGTTTTACGTTAGCCGCTTCAGCATCGGCCGTAAGCTTGTCAATCGCCGTCTGGTCAAAATCCGTCGTCGCATGGAACAGATCGATCTCCTGCTCGCCCAGCGTGTGGGCCAGATGCTTCATTCGCGCAATAAACGGTGTAATGCCAATGCCACCCCCAATCCAGATCTGCCGTGATCGACCGTCATTGAAATCGAAACAACCGTAAGGGCCTTCCACGGAAACCGGCATACCCACTTTTAGTCTGTCGCGCAACCGACTCGTCCAGTCACCCAACCCCTTGGTTATAAACGTCATCCTGTGCTCTTCCGGATTCCACGCAGAGGCAATGGTGTAAGGGTGGGCACCCTCACGTTTGTTGGATGTGACAAATGCGAACTGCCCCGGTACATGCCCCTGCCATCCGTTGCCCACATCGAGAGTGCCTTCTATGACGTTCAGTCCTGGATAGTAAGTCACTGACTCGATGACACCTTCCGCTTTGCGTCTGGCACCCACTTGGCCAGTCAGTACCAGCAAAGCCGACATGGTTCCCCCCAGCATCAGGATCGCCAATACCCAGCCGACAGGTTGCGACCAGTAGCTAAACTGGGTAAGAACAACGGTGTGAAACACCAGCGCCAGGTAAGCAATCGCAAGCCAGTTATGGGTTTTTCTAAACAGGTGATACGGAAATTTCTTTATCAGTGCAAGAACAATGAGAATCGCCACGATATAGAACACCCATTCACCAACAGATTCGGCCAGACCGCGCTGGCTCCGCGCCAATTCTTCAGGTGCTGAGAGCATCTGCTCAATGACTGGTTTGCGCTCGGGTTTTGTCAGCCAGCCCCAGCCGACCATCCACTTGGTACCCTTCGCCCACCACCAGTGAACCGTTGCAACAACCAAGGCCGTGACGCCAAGCCATTTGTGCAGACGGTACATCTTGTCTAGCCCGTTCAATGGACGCTCGATCAGTTTTGGCCGTAGCGCAAGCAGCATTGCCGCGCTCATAACACCGATGGCGACCACCCCGGTGTACTGGACAAATACACCACGAAACGAAAAATAGTTGAATGGGTCTGGTATTAATGTGTCGGCGAACAGCCACAGCGCACTTAGTGCCAGCAACAGTCCCCAAAAACTGAGTTTGATCTTGCTCATAGTGAAATATGATCCTATGCGTTTGCTATCCTCAGAATCGGCTTGATGGTTTTTCCGGTTTTTGAGTCTTCGAACGCCTGGTCGATGTCCTCAAAATCGTAAATACCCACTAACCTGTCGAAAGGTAACAGGCCTTTTTCGCGAATTCAATTACCAAGTGCAACTCGACAGAGTTGGTTAGAGGGCAAGCTGCGGTAGCATAGATAGCTTCTCTCACCGACCAAAGTTAGAGGAGCACCATGTACACGCAGCTTACCCAGGAAGAACGATACCAGATTCAGGCTCTGATGAAAGCAGGTCACAATCAAACAGATATAGCCGAGATACTTGGGCGCCACAAATCCACCGTCAGCCGGGAACTCCGGCGTAACCGTGGCTTGCGTGGCTATCGACCTAAGCAGGCCCACCGGCTGTCTGTAGAGCGCCGTCAGAGCAAGAGCCAGCCCCGTATTACCAATGCCCACTGGGAGCGGGTCGAGCATCTGTTGCGCGAGGAGTGGAGTCCCGAGCAAATCAGCCTGTGGCTGGGCGAAGAGGTCGATATTCAAATCTCTCATGAGTGGATCTACCAGTACGTCCTCCAGGACAAGTTTATGGGTGGTACCCTCTACCGCCATCTGCGTTGCCAGAAGCAGCGTCGAAAGCGCTATGGCAGCTATAGCCGCCGTGGGCAACTGATTAACCGTGTCAGCATTGATGAGCGACCTGCCGTGGTTGATGGCCGTTCGCGGTTAGGCGACTGGGAACTCGATACGATTATCGGCAAGGGCCATAAGCAGGCCATCGTTTCAATCACCGAGCGGAAATCCCGACTGACACTCATCCACAAGGTTGAGAGAAGAACCGCCAGTAACGTCACCAGAGCCATCCTCAAGCTGCTCCAACCCATCGCTGACCGTGTTCACACGCTGACCTCCGATAACGGCAAGGAATTCGCCGGTCATGAGACCATTGCGAAAGGCCTCAATGCCAGGTTCTTCTTTGCCCATCCGTACGCCTCCTGGGAGCGGGGCTTGAATGAGAACACCAACGGCCTCATTCGCCAGTACTTCCCGAAACACCGGGACTTTACAACCATCACGCAGGAGGAGGTCAACCAAGTCATGGATAAACTGAACAATCGCCCCCGAAAATGTCTTGGCATCAAAACGCCCAATCAGGTATTTTTCGGGGTCAACCCACCTGTTGCACTAGCGAGTTGAATCCGCGTTTTATGATAATTCACCAGTTCGGGAAGTATCATCTGTGGCACGGTGTCGCCTTCAATAACGCCTATCAATGCCTTGCCTTCGGCCATAATTTCTTGCTGAATGTTTGAACGTCACTTCACCGGTAAAACCAACAATGGCACATTGACCCAGTGGGCGCAGACCTTGAACAGCCTGCTTGACCACCGGCGCAACGCCCGTTGTATCGATTGCATAATGCCGAGCATGACGAGTACCAGTGCCGCGACAGTGATTCAACCTGAAGATCAAACCGTAGCAATCCAGCGTGTCGCGCAACGACACATCGTTAGCGCGAGGGTTTAACGGAGGATTCATTGTGTTCGATTCAGAAGTCATGGTGTTTCTCCTTGTCATCGCGTGCATTGGAAACTAGCGAGCGACCGCAATCGCATCAGGCGCGCTGTCGGCCTCCTGCCAACCGCCCCCGAGCACTTTGTAGAGGGTCACAAGATTGGTCGACCGTGAAAGTTGGGTAGCGATCAGGTTTTTCTGGGCACTGTAGAGCGCGCGTTGCGCGTCGAGCACGTTGAGATAGCTGTCGATGCCGCCGCGGTAGCGTACCTCGGACAGTTGGTAGGTCACTGCGGTGGCATCCGTCAGCGAACGCTGCGCAGCGAGTTGATTGTCAATGTTGCTACGCAAAGCAAGCGCATCGGCCACCTCGCGGAAAGCGGTCTGGATGCTCTTCTCATACTGCGCCACCAGCATGTCGCGCTCGACCTCGGCGACGCGCAGATGGGCGCGGTTGCTGCCAGCGTTGAAGATCGGCAGCATCACCTGCGGCAGGAAGCTCCAGGTGCCGGAACCGGAGGCGAACAAGCCCGACAGACTGTCGCTGGCAGTGCCCGCGCTGGCGGTGAGCGTGATGCTCGGGAAGAACGCGGCACGCGCCGCGCCGATGTTTGCATTGGCGGCGCGCAGGCTGTGTTCGCTCTCACGCACATCCGGACGGCGCAGCAACACCTCGCCGGGTATGCCTGGCGTCAGCTCCGGCATCGCGGTGTGCAGCATATCCAGTGTTGCGGGAAGCAAGTCACCGGGAACAGAAGTGCCCAGCAGCAAGGTGAGCGCGTTGCGATCCTGCGCGACTTGGGCGGTGTATACCGCAACGTCCACGCGCGCGGCATCGACACTGGTCTGCGCCTGGCGCATGTCCAGCTCGGAGGCCACGCCCACGTCGAAACTGCGCTGCGTGAGTGCGTAGGATTCATCCTGACTGCTCAGTGTTTCCTGCGCCAGGCGCAGGCGTTGCGCGTCCGCGCTCCAAGTCAGATAGGCGGTTGCAACTTAGGCGATCAAACTGATATGGGTGCTGCGGGTGGCCTGTTCGCTGGCCAGGTATTGTTCCAGCGCCTGGTCCTTGAGACTGCGCACGCGACCGAACAGATCCAGTTCCCAGGAAGAGAAACCGAGATCGACGTCATACTGACTACTGGTGTACAGAGCGCCGGATTGGGTAGACAGCGCGCGTGAGGCGCTGCGGCCAGCACTGGCCTCGACGGACGGCAACAGGTCGGCGCGTTGGATACGATACTGCGCGCGCGCCTTTTCAATGTTCAGCGCCGCCACGCGCAGATCGCGGTTGTTGGCGAGCGCCAGCATGATGAGTCGTTGCAGCGATGCATCGCTGAAGTAGACACGCCAGTCGATATCAGTCGCGGCCATTACGCCTTGTTCTGTCTGCGGCGCATCCGCAGATTCGTCGGGCCAGCTGTCGGGCACCGGCGCGACCGGACGTTGATAATCCGGAGCGAGCGTGGCGCAACCACCGAGCAACAGCATGCAGAACACTGCGACGCTGACTTTGGAAAGTGTGCACATGGTTCAGACCTCCTGGGTACCGGGCAACGCCACCGCAGCGGCGTGCGCGCGAGTGAAATAGCAACGGATCAGCACGAAGAACAAGGGCACGAAGAAGATGCCCAGCAGCGTCGCGGCCAGCATGCCACCGAGCACACTGGTACCGATCGCGTTCTGACTGCCCGAACCTGCACCATTGCTGATCGCCAGCGGCAGCACGCCGAAGCCGAAGGCGAGCGAGGTCATCAGGATCGGGCGCAGGCGCAGACGCGCCGCCGTCAGTGCAGCATCGATCGCAGTCATACCTTCTTCCTGCAGCGTCTTGGCGAATTCCACGATCAGAATAGCGTTCTTTGCCGCGAGTCCAATGGTGGTCAACAGACCGACCTGAAAGTAAATGTCGTTCGGCATGCCGCGCAGGGTCGTGGCCAGCACCGCACCCAGTACGCCCAGCGGTATCACCAGCAGCACCGAGAAGGGTACCGACCAGCTTTCGTATAACGCCGCCAGCGCCAGGAACACCACCAGGATGGACAGCGCGTACAGCGCCGGCGCCTGACCGCCGGCCAGGCGCTCTTCAAACGACAGTCCCGTCCAGCTGAAGCCCACGCCTTCCGGCAGTTTGGCGATCAGGCTTTCCATCGTCGCCATGGCCTCGCCGGAGCTCACCCCGGGCGCCGGCGCGCCGTTGATCTGCAGCGCGGGCAGACCGTTGTACCGCTCCAGGCGCGGCGAGCCGTAGCTCCATTGGGCGTCGGCAAAGGCCGGGAAAGACACCATCTCACCGGCACTATTGCGCACCCACCAGTCGTCGAGGTGTTCGGGTAGCATGCGGAACGGCGCGTCGGCCTGCAGGTAGACCTTCTTGACCCTGCCCTCGTGCACGAAGTCATCCACGTAGGCACTGCCCCAGGCACTGGACAGTCCTGCGTTGATATCGGCGATCGACAGGCCAAGAGCGCCCGCCCTGGCATGGTCCACGTTAACCTGCAGCTGCGGCATGTCATTGAGGCCATTGGGACGCACGGCAACCAGGCGCGCATCCTGCGCGGCCATGCCCAGCAACTGGTTGCGCGCCTGCATCAGCGCGTCATGGCCGACATTGGCCTGGTCCTGCAGGTACAGGTCGAAACCGTTGGCGGTGCCCAGTTCCATCACCGCCGGCGGCGGGAAAGCGAACACCTGTGCATCGCGGATTTTGCTAAACGCCTGCATGGCGCGGCCGACCACGGCATTGAGATTCAGGTCGGGAGTCTGCCGCTCGCTCCAGTCTTTCAGGCGCACGAAGGCGATCGCCATGTTCTGGCCGCTGCCGGCAAAACTGAAGCCGGCCACCGCGACCATCTGCTCCACCGCAGGATCATTCAGGAAATGCGCCTCCACCTGTTTGATCACTTCCAGTGTGCGCTCCTGGGTGGCGCCCGCCGGCAGCACGATCTGGTTGAACAGGAGGCCCTGATCCTCGTCCGGCAGGAACGCCGTCGGGGTGCGCAGGAACAGCACCGCCATCACCGCCACCAGCAAACCATAGACGAACAGCGAACGGCGGTTGCGCTTCAGCATGCCGCCGGCCAGCGCAAGATAGCCGTCGCGGGCGCGATCGAAACCGCGATTGAACCCGCCGAAGAAACCGCCGCGCGCGGCATGTTTGTCCTGATCGATCGGCTTGAGCAGCGTGGCGCACAGCGCCGGCGTGAACACCAGCGCCACCAGCACCGACAACAGCATGGCCGAAACGATGGTGATGGAGAACTGGCGGTAGATCACACCGGTGGAACCGCCGAAGAACGCCATGGGCACAAACACCGCCGACAGCACCAGCGCGATGCCGACCAGCGCACCGGTGATCTGCCCCATGGATTTGCGGGTCGCCTCGAGTGGCGTTGAACCGTCCTCGCGCATGACGCGCTCGACGTTTTCCACCACCACGATGGCATCGTCCACCAGCAGGCCGATGGCCAGCACCATGGCGAACATAGTCAGAGTATTAATCGAGTAACCGAACGCTGCCAGCACGCCGAAGGTACCGAGCAGCACCACCGGCACCGCCAGCGTCGGGATCAGCGTGGCGCGCAAATTCTGCAGGAACAGGTACATCACCAGGAACACCAGGATGATCGCCTCGCCCAGGGTATAGACGACTTCACTGATGGAAATGCGCACGAACTGCGTGGTGTCATAGGGGTAGATAACCTCCATGTCGGCCGGAAAATACTGCGCCAGTTCGTCGAGCCTGGCGCGCACGGCATCTGCCGTATCCAGCGCATTGGCGCCAGTGGCCAGACGCACGGCCATGGCGGCAGCTGGCTTGCCGTTGTAACGCGCCAGCTTGCCGTAGGTTTCGTTGCCCAGCGTCACCCGCGCCACGTCGCGCAGGTACACGCGCGCGCCGTCGGCGCCAGTGCGCAGCAGGATATTTTCAAACTGCTCAGGCGTGTTCAGACGGCTTTGCACCGTGATGGTGGCATTGAGCTGCTGCCCGGGTACGGCAGGTGTCGCACCCAGCTGGCCCGCCGACACCTGCGCGTTCTGCGCCTGGATCGCGGTTGACACGTCATCCGGTGTCAGGCCGTACTGATGCAGCTTGTCGGGATCGAGCCAGATGCGCATGGCGTACTGCGAACTGAACGCGGTCACCTCACCGACGCCGGGCACGCGGCTGATCGGGTCCTGGATGCGGCTGGCCAGGTAGTCACCCAGGGCACCGCCGTCGAAACTGCCGTTGGGGGACACCAGGCCGACCACCATCAAAAAGTTGCGTACCGACTTGGCCACGCGCATGCCCTGCGCCTGCACTTCGGCCGGCAACTGGGGGGTAGCCAGTTGCAGCTTGTTCTGCACCTGCACCTGCGCAGTGTCCGGGTCGGTGCCGTTCTCGAAGGTCAGTGTCACGGTACCCGCGCCGGTCGATTCACTGGTGGACGAGATATAACGCAGACCGTCGAGGCCGGACATCTGCTGCTCGATAACCTGGACCACCGTGTCCTGCACCGCCTGCGCCGAGGCGCCCGGGTAAGTCGCGCTGATACTGATCTGCGGCGAGGCGATGGGCGGGTACTGGGCCACCGGCAGCTTGAGTATGGACAGGATCCCCGTCAGCATGATGACGATGGCGATCACCCAGGCGAAGATGGGACGGTCGATGAAAAAGCGGGCCATGGTCGGTGTCCTCGCGGGTTCAGTTGACGGCGCCGGCGCCGGTTTGGTCCTTGCTGCTGGCCGTGACCAGCACGGCCGTGGCCCTGTCGCCCGGGCGTACCTTCTGCACGCCATCGACGACCACGCGCTCACCCGCGTTCAGACCCGAGCGCACCAGCCACTGACTGCCGACGGCGCGCACGACATCGACAGGCCGCAGCTCGACTTGGCCGTCGGCATTCAGGATCATCACGCTGGCCTTGCCAGTGTTGTCGCGGCTGACCGCCTGCTGCGGCACCAGCATGGCGCCCTCGATGACGCCCTCCTGCACCCGCGCACGCACGAACATGCCGGGCAACAGTTGCTGTTCGGGATTCGGGAACAGGGCGCGCAAGGTGACGGAGCCGGTGCTTTCGTCCACGGTCACCTCGGAGAATTCCAGCGTTCCCTTGTGCGCATAGGTACTACCGTCTTCGAGTATCAGTTCCACCTGCGCCGACAGTTCATCCGGTCGCTGAACCTCGCCCTTGCCGAGGGCCCGCTTCAGGCGCAGCAGTTCAGCGCTGGACTGGGTGACGTCCACGTAGATGGGATCCAGTTGCCGCACCGTCGCCAGCGCGGTTGCCTGGTTCGCTGTCACCAGCGCGCCCTGTGTGACTGTGGAACGCCCGATACGCCCATAGATCGGCGCGGTGACGCGCGTGTAGCCGAGATTGATACGCGCGGTTTCCAGTGCCGCCTTGTCCATCGCCACCGTGGCCTGCGCCTGTTTCAGCGCTGCGGCGGCATCGTCGTTGGCTTCCTGGCTCAGCGCCTTGACCTTCACCAGTTCCGCGTAACGCTTTGCCTTGAGACGGGCCGTGGTCAGCGCCGCCTCGTCGCGCGCCAGCGTCGCCGCGGCGCTGTCGTAAGCGGCCTGGTAAGTCGCCGGATCGATCTGATAGAGCACCTGCCCCGCCGCGACATCGCCGCCCTCCCGGAACGGGCGCTCGAGAATGATGCCGGTGACCTGCGGACGCACCTCGGCAATGAGGTAAGGCGCGGTGCGGCCCGCCAGTTCCGAGCTGATGGCCAGGGACTGTGGCGCGACCTCATGGACGCCCACCTTCGGTGCCGGTGCCACCGCCTGCTGGCCACTGCCAGCCGGTTCGGAGGAATTCGATACGCCCCAGACAGACAGCAGCGACGCCAGCAGCAGGACACTCAGCATGCCGGCAATGCCCGGGTTTCGGAATATCTGGAAAAGTGTGGTGGTCTGTTTCATGCAATCCGGCCCATTTATCTTTCTAGGAAGATAACTATAGTGACATCTTATCTTTCTTGCAAGATATTTATTTTACGCGTACCATGAGTAAAAGTTACCAGGCGGGAGTTACACCGATGGCAGACAACTACACCTCGGACCAGATCATTGGGTTCATAAAGAAAAACTGGCCGGACATGCACAGTCCCACCCATGAGTTTGCTGTCTACATGAACCGGGTTCACGACCTGAGTTTCGCCCGCGCGCAGGAGGCACTGGCAGGCTTCAACCTGACAGTCGGCGAATTCGATATTCTCGCCACCCTGCGCCGCTCCGCCCCGCCTCACGTCCTGACCCCCACCGAACTGCAGCGCTCCCTGCTCATCACGTCGGGCGGACTGACCAAGCTGCTGTACCAGCTGGAAGCCGGCGGCCTGGTCAACCGCTCAGTGCAAGAACAGGACAAGCGCAGCAAGCTGGCTCACCTCACGCCGAAAGGGAAAAAAGTCGCGGAAAAAGCCATGAAGGCGATACAGGGCGTGACCGGTGAATGGCTCGGCGAGGCGCTGTCGCAGCGCGAGCTGGAGCAATTAAAAAATCTGCTGGGCAAGACTGCCCAGGCTCTGGAAAAGAGCGATTCCGATGGTACCTGATTACCCGTTGCCTCTCAGGGTCGGCTCACCCATCGATCACTTATCAAGAGCAGACACCTTCCGGCGCCTTTCTCCCGATTCAGTCGCAGCCCTACTCCCACTCGATTGTAAATAAGCCTTTTTTATTATTTGTTTTCAATGTCTTATTTTCATGCTAAATGGTAATACCATGAAAAATACCATGCTCAGAAAATCCTTCAAAATGCTCGAAAAAATTGCCGATTGAACGCTGCCACACTGCCCTCTAGGTGATGCCGCTTACCCAGCATTCAGCCTGTTCTGGAAATCAGCGACTTCCTCCAGGATCTCCTCAAATGTTGGCACATCACCATAGAACATTTCCTGCTGCATACTTTCATAATCGGCCTGCCACGCGGGGAGATCGGCGGCTGAGGGTNNCAGCTGCAGTTCCTGCGGATTTAGCGTCGAATAGTCGACCCACGTATAGCGGAAGAACAGCTGACGATGCATGGCAATCCGATGGAATAGTCCGAGATCCCGGACAGATTCGTCACCCACTCCGGCCTGAATCATCCTGTAGAGGTCATAGTAATGGCGGGCCATCGATCGTCGCTGCTTTTTCTTGGCCTCTGGACGAAATGTTTCCTCGTGCAGCAGCATTGCCTTTTCCAAGAATGTACGCTCTGGCCGTACTGCCCTCACATCCGAACCTGGCTCGGCCAGTAATTCCGGGAAAGCTTCTCTGATATAGGGCGTGATCTCGACGGATGCAACAGGCTCTGTATCTGACCGGGCGCCCATCTCGATCTTTACAGCACGACGAAGATAAGCGGCCTGCTCCGTGAAGGCCGTTGGATACAACAACAGCAAGGTCTGTTCATCGGGATCGTCGGGATCAGGCTCAAGCGACCATTCGAGTGTGTCCGGTAGATCTGATGAGATCGATTCGAAGAGTGTTGGGTGAATCTGGTCGCTGATACATTGCTGGCAGGCTTCTTTCAGCGCCTTGAGGCGCTTGGTCATCTGTTTCCTGCTGGGTGCTTGTTCCGGGGCATTTTCTCCACCAAAACCCAAGGCTTCCCTGTCGATGACGATATCGATATCTTCGGAAAAACGTTCGATGAGATTCCAGCACTTGGATAACGACGTACCACCCTTGAACGTCAGATGTTTGCCTCATTCGGGCAGACTGAACAATTTGCCCAGCGTCCAACAAACCCAGAAGTCCTTTTCGACGGCAATCTCGAACAGATTCAGTTGTGCGCCCGTCTCCGTACAGACGAGCCGGCGACGTTCTTCCGACATCCCAATAAATTCTTTCATGCTGCGCTTTCCCGATTGGCCAGTGAACGAAAGATATCGGCGATCCAGGCCGGGGCATATCGAATATCCTTTCCCAGTTGCTTGCGTGCATCGTCATCGAGCCGACGATCGAGCTGTGCGACGACTTGCTGATCGACGTTCTTCNGGCCCAGGTGGCGCAGTGCCTGGATCACCAACCCACTGATCTTTCCCGCAGTGGCCATATTGCGGGGAGTCGTGTGCTTCAGGATGATCTGGCGCTTGCCAACCTGGACAGTCCGCGAGCGACCATCCGTTAAATAAACGACCTTCATGGGGACTTGCGTGGAGAGCCCAAGCAAATTGGCTGCGTAGGCCCCGGAGGGTTGAAGCCGGGTGGCGTCGCGACCTGCAAGTGCGCTTGCGATATCATCCGTCGATGGTTGCAACGGACCCAACTGGGGATCAGTTTTCGGGTAGTCGTACAGTCCCCGGGCCAGCTGGCGGATAAGGCCGCTGTCCCGATGCCGCATCAGTGCAAGATCGACAGCCCGGCGGGTACCAAGATCCGTAAGACTATCGGGCGTAAAGACCCAGCCCCGCTTGTGGCCCTGTATCCGGCGGAGGATCTTGCTGTCGGTACTGTCTGCGTGCTTGCCCATATATTTGAAAGAAAAGTGTATATATTTTTCTTTCAAAATAAAAGCGCTATTCAGTGCCTAGGAGTCCGCATGAGTGAGCGCGAGCTAGGGTCTGCCCAGCGCCATAATGGTTTCTGACCGTTTAGGATCGAAGGCGGTTTGAGGCCTCGCTCAAACAGGTAACGCTCAGCACGGTTGATACCATGACAGCAGCAATCTACCTCTCATGGTATCGCTGGTTTTCGCCTCATAGTGGGCGGGAAATACCATGAAATATACCATTTATGATGTAGATTATATTATCAATTTGATTAATTTTATTGTTATATTTCAATATGTTATAAATTCCAGTCACTCCCACTCAATAGTCGCCGGCGGCTTGCTGGAGATGTCGTAGGCGACACGCGAGATACCGGTTACTTCGTTGATGATGCGCCGAGAAACCAGTTCCAAAAACTCGAACGGCAGGTGGGCGAAGCGGGCGGTCATGAAGTCCACCGTCTCCACAGCACGCAGGGAGACCACGTACTCGTAACGACGGGCATCCCCCACTACTCCCACCGATTTCACCGGCAGGAACACGGCAAAAGCCTGGCTCACCTGGTCGTAGAGATCGTGATTGCGCAGTTCCTGGATGAAGATATGATCGGCCTGACGCAGCAGGTCGGCATAGGACTTCTTTACCTCGCCCAGAATACGCACCCCCAGCCCGGGACCCGGGAACGGGTGCCGATAGACCATCTCGGAGGGCAGGCCCAGCTCGACGCCGATTTTGCGCACCTCGTCCTTGAACAGCTCGCGCAGTGGCTCCACCAGCTGCAGCTTCATGTAGTCGGGCAGGCCGCCCACGTTGTGGTGGGACTTGATGACGTGGGCCTTGCCGGATTTGGCGCCGGCCGATTCGATTACGTCCGGATAGATGGTGCCCTGGGCCAGGAACTCGACACCTTCAATCTTGGCCGCCTCTTCCTCGAAGATGTCGATAAACAGGTTGCCGATAATCTTGCGCTTCTTTTCCGGATCACTCTCACCGGCCAGGGCATCCAGGAAACGGGCCTCGGCATCCACCCGGATCACTTTCACGCCCATGTGCTGGGCAAAGGTGGCCATCACCTGGTCACCCTCGTGCAGCCGCAACAGGCCGTTGTCAACGAAAATGCAGGTGAGGCGATCGCCAATCGCCTTATGCAGCATGGCCGCCACCACCGAGGAATCGACCCCGCCGGAGAGACCCAACAGCACCTTGCCCTCGCTGCCTACCGTCTCCCGGACCTGCTCGATACTGTCCTGAATGATGCTGGCCGGATTCCACAGCGCCTCGCAGCCGCAAATATCAAACAGGAAGCGTTCCAGAATACGCCCACCCTGACGGGTGTGGGTCACCTCGGGATGAAACTGGATGCCGTAAAAGCCGCGCGCCTCATCGGCCATACCCGCCAGCGGGGCGTTGTCGGTCTCGGCAATCACCATGAAGCCATCCGGCAGCGTCTCTACCCGGTCGCCATGACTCATCCAGACATCCAGCAGACCGTAGCCTTCCACTGTGGTGTGGTCCTCGATATCCCGCAACAACCGGGAGTGTCCGCGGGCACGCACCTGGGCATAGCCATATTCATGAGCATCGGAGCCGGCCACCTTGCCACCCAACTGCGCCGCCATGGTCTGCATGCCGTAGCAGATACCCAACACCGGCACCCCCAGTTCGAACACCAGGGCCGGCGCCCGCGGGGTGTCCTCGGCCGTTACCGACTCAGGACCACCCGAGAGGATGATACCGGCCGGGTTCTGCTCCCGGATGGCGTCCTCGCAGTTGTCATAGGGCCAGATCTCGCAATAGACACCGGCCTCGCGCACCCGCCGGGCAATCAGCTGAGTGTACTGGGAACCGAAATCGAGAATGAGGATGCGATGAGCGTGGATGTCCTGATTAGTCATAGGTCTGCATTCCAATCATGCTGAAACAAAAGAACCGCAGAAAGGTGGTGAAGCCTCACCACCGGCCTGCGGCTTCCAGATAGCGCTGCGAGGCGATCAACTCTGGCGGTAGTTGGGCGCTTCCTTGGTGATGGCTACATCATGCACATGGGACTCGCGCATGCCCGCGTTGGTCACTCGGACAAACTCCGGTTTTGTGCGCATGTCGTCGATGGTGGCACAACCAGTGTACCCCATGCTTGCACGTACACCACCGGTCAACTGGGTAATTACGTTAACCAGCGGGCCTTTATAGGGAACGCGACCCTCGATACCTTCAGGCACCAACTTGTCGGACTCTTTTGTGTCCTCCTGGAAGTAACGGTCACTGGAACCGTTGCGCGCCTGCATCGCCCCCAGACTGCCCATACCGCGATAGGCCTTGTAGGAGCGTCCCTGGTAGATCTCGACCTCACCCGGCGCCTCTTCGGTGCCGGCCAGCAACCCACCGACCATCACGCTGTAGGCTCCGGCCACTAGTACCTTGGCGATATCACCCGAGTAGCGCAAACCGCCGTCGGCGATCAGTGGTATGCCGGTGCCCTCCAGCGCTTCAGCCACGTTGGCGACCGCCGTGATCTGGGGAACCCCAACGCCGGCGACAATCCGGGTCGTACAGATGGAACCTGGACCGATGCCGACCTTGACCGCATCCGCTCCGGCCTCGACCAGAGCCCGTGCAGCCGAAGCGGTAGCGATATTGCCGCCAATGACCTGCACCTGTGGATAGTTTTTCTTGACCCAGGCAACCCGATCAAGCACACCCTGGGAGTGGCCGTGGGCGGTATCCACCACGATCACGTCAACTCCGGCCCTGACCAGCGCATCCACCCGCTCCTCGGTGCCTTCTCCGACACCGACAGCGGCGCCGACCCGCAACCGCTCCTGATCATCACGGCAGGCATTGGGGTAGTCCTTGGCCTTTTGGATATCCTTGACGGTAATCATGCCGCGCAACTGGAAGGCATCATTCACCAGCAGAATCTTTTCAATACGGTTGGCCCGCAGCTTGGACATCACTTCATCCCGGTCGGCGCCCTCCTTGACCGTGATCAGGCGCTCCTTCGGGGTCATGATGGCGGAGACCGGTTCATTCATGCGGGTCTCGAAGCGCACATCACGGTTGGTGATGATACCCACCAGATCTTCACCTTCGACTACCGGCACCCCTGAAATCTTGTTCGCCTGGGTGATCTTGACGAGTTCACCGACCGTCATGTCCGGTCCGACGGTAATCGGGTCGATAATGACGCCACTCTCATAGCGCTTGACCGCGCGAACCTCGGCAGCCTGCTGTTCGGCCGTCATGTTTTTGTGCATGATGCCGATCCCGCCCTCCAGCGCCATCGAGATGGCCAGGCGGGATTCGGTCACAGTGTCCATGGCCGCGGAAACCAGGGGAATATTGAGCCGGATCTCACGGGTGAACTGGGTGCTCAGGTCCACGTCCTTGGGTAATACGGAGGAGTGGGCCGGCAGGAGCAGAACGTCATCAAAGGTAAGGGCTTCCTGAACAAGGCGCATAATCGGTTCCCAAGTGAAAGGTTTTCAGTAAACCGGGTATTATAAAATCTTGGCTAATCAAGGTAAACTCGAATTAGCATTTATTTATAGACGATATCGACTCAAAGCGGCCGTTTTTTTATGTCTTCCAGTGATTCAGAAGTAAACTTCCAGCGGGACATCTACAGCGTGTCGCGCCTCAACAGCGAAGTCCGGAGCGTGCTGGAAGGCAGCTTTCCGCTGCTCTGGGTAGCAGGAGAGATCTCCAACCTGGCCCGCCCCGCATCGGGTCATATCTATTTCACCCTCAAGGACCCCCAGGCCCAGGTACGCTGCGCCATGTTTCGTATGAAACGGCAGCTGTTGCGCTTTCAGCCGGAAAACGGTCTCAAGGTGCTGATCCGAGCCCGCGTCGGTTTGTACGAGGGGCGCGGCGAATTCCAACTGGTGGCGGAACATATGGAGCCGGCCGGCGAAGGCAATCTGCAGCAGGCCTTCGATGCGCTGAAGCTCAAGCTGCAGCAGGAAGGCCTGTTTGACAGCACACACAAAAAACCCCTGCCCCTGCTGCCAAAACGAATCGGCATCATCACCTCTCCCAGTGGCGCTGCCGTGCGCGACGTGCTAAGCGTGTTGCAAAGACGTCTGCCCGCCGTGCCGGTGCTGATCTACCCGGTGGTGGTACAGGGGGAGGAGGCCCCCCGCTCGATACTCAACGCCCTGCGACTGGCAGAGCAACGACAGGACTGCGATCTGCTGATACTGACCCGGGGCGGCGGGTCCCTGGAGGACCTGATGGCCTTTAACGACGAAGCGGTCGCACGCGCCATTCACGCCCTCACCATCCCCCTGATCTCGGCAGTGGGCCATGAGGTGGATTTTACCATTACCGATTTCGTCGCCGACCGGCGCGCGCCCACGCCCTCGGTAGCGGCGGAGCTGGCGACACCGGACAAACAGGAGATTCTGGACCGGCTCAACTCCCTGCAGCGCCGGATCAGCCTGGGGACGCTACGCCACCTCGCCAGCAACAGACAGACCCTGCAGGCCCTTGGCAAACGGCTTGAGCGGATGCACCCTGACATGCGGCTGCAGCAGCGGCAGCAATATCTGGACGAACTCGCAATGCGTCTGCTCCGCAGCATCCGAAGCCAAATGGAACAGGGAAAGGGAAGAACCGGCCTGCTGACAAGCCGGCTGCATGCAGTCATTCCGATCCATCGAATCAACCAGCAGCGGGAGCTATTCAATGGCCTGAAGCGCCGCCTCCTGCTCGCAGTGGATTCCAGGCTGCGTATAAAGCGCCAGGGACTGGGGCTGGCCATCGGAAAACTCGACACCCTGAGCCCCCTCGCCACCCTGCATCGCGGCTACTCCATTACCCGACTGCTGCCGGAACGAAACGTGCTGCGGGATACCAGTCAGGCCAAGACTGGTGACAAACTGGAAACCCGGGTGAGTAACGGATCGGTCATCTCGACCGTGGAAACCACCGTGCCGTTGTAGGAGTGGCTTTACGGATTTTAGCCTTTGCCGCGAATTAGCTGAACAGCAATAGGTGGATGCGCCTGCCGGCTTATCCGCCCTCCCTCGACGCCTTGACGACACCCCGGGTTTAACCATGACCAGGTTTGTCGTAAAAACCGGAAAACCGAAAACTTTTTTCGTCCCAAGCCATATCCCACAACAGAAAAAAGTTTATTTGTTTCAAGTGAAACTATTGCACTGCAAAGTAAAACAGGGTAAGAATGTCGCATGATCTCACCCAAGTCTCTCCTTGCCACCGGCATCATTGCATCCCTTGTGGCAATCGGCCCGCTCTCCACCGACATGTATCTACCGGCCTTTCCGGCACTGATGCAGAGCTTCGATGCCGACATCAACCAGGTCCAGCATACCCTGAGCATTTTTCTGATCGGCTTCGCCCTGGCCCAGCTGATCTACGGCCCCCTGTCCGACCGCTTCGGCAGAAAACCAGTCCTGATGGCGGGCTTGCTGTTGTTTCTGTTGAGCAGCCTGGCAATTGTCTTTGCCGAATCCATCGCCACCCTCTCCTCCCTGCGGCTGCTGCAGGCGATCGGCGGCAGCGCCGGACCTGTATTGGGACGCGCCATGGTGCGGGATATTCATGGCCCGAGGGATTCCGCCCGACTGCTCTCCTATATCGGCACCGCGATGGCAGTGGCCCCTGCCGCCGCCCCTATTATTGGCGGCTACCTGACCGTCTGGTTTGGCTGGCAGTCAATCTTCCTGTTTCTCACCGCCTACGGCGTGGTTGGCGTGATGCTGCTGGGAATGCGCATTCCCGAGACCGCCCCGCCGGGCAGTCACCACATCATGACCATCGGCAATCTGTTGAAAAATTACGGCATTCTGCTGAAGCATCCAACTTGGCGCTGGTACACCCTGACCTGTAGCTTTGTATTCGCCGGGCTGTTCTCATTTTTATCTGGCTCATCTTTTGTCATTATCGATTTTCTTGGCTTCAAAGAGGAGCAGTTCGGCCTTTTCTTCGCCCTGGTGGTGGGCGGGTTCATGATCGGCACTCTGATCGGGGGACGGTTGGCCCGCAGTGTCGGCATCAAACGACTCCTGGGTTACGGCTCAGTCGTTGCGGCAACCGGCGGCGTCAGCATGTTGGCATTCGCCCTGGCCGAGGTACATCACGTGGCCGTAATTGTACTGCCGCAGATGATCTATATGATCGGTGTGGGCATCGTCATGCCGCAATCCATGGCGGGGGCACTGGCCCCTTTTCCACACATGGCCGGTACGGCCTCCGCATTACTCGGCTTTATCCAGATGTCGGTCGCTGCCGGCGTCGGCGTTATGGTCGGGCACTATCATGATGGTTCGCCGCTTTCCATGTCACTCTCCATCGCCCTGATGGGGATTTTCACCCTGATCAGCTTCCTGCGACTCCGCCGCATTGATCATGAGGAAGAGGATGATAATGAAGATGGCGGGGTGGAGCCGTCCGGCATCCTGTAAGCATCCGCGTGGGCACAAAAGGTGTGCCCTACGAATCTGCGCGCCTCTCAGCAGGAAACAGTGACGGGAGTTATTTGCGCTTGCTGAAGGACTTGAGCCGTTGACGCTTCTGTACCTGACGCTGGGTCAGCTTGTTCTTGCGATCCTTGAACGGGTTGTCCCCGGATTTGAACTCGATGCGAATCGGGGTGCCGGTCAGTTTCAGGACATCGCGGAAGCGATTGATCAGATAACGTTTATAAGTGGTCGGCACCGCATCGGTCTGATTACCGTGAATCACGATAATCGGTGGATTCTGACCGCCCTGATGCGCGTAACGCAGCTTGATCCGTCGGCCATGCACCATCGGCGGCTGATGCTCCTGAACGGTCCATTCGAGGATGCGGGTCAGCTCTGGCGTGGCCAGTTTGCGGGTGGCGTTGGCATAGGCTGAATCCAGCGCCTGATAGAGCTTGCCGACGCCTGAACCATGCAGCGCGGAGATAAAGCGCTTGGCGGCAAAATCGAGAAACGGCAACTTGCGGTCGATGTCCGCCTTGATCTGTTCCCGCTGGTCAGGTTGCAGACCGTCCCATTTATTGATCACCACCACGAGGGCGCGGCCACTCTCCAGAATATGTCCCGCCAGGGTCGCGTCCTGCTCGCCGACGCCTTGATGGGCATCCAGCACCAGCATCACCACATTGGCCTGTTCGATCGCCTGCAGCGTCTTGATGACACTGAACTTTTCGATCATCTCATTGACCCGGGCGCGGCGCCGCACGCCCGCCGTATCGATCAGGGTATAGGGTTTGTCGTCATGGCTGTAGGTGATGAAAACGCTGTCCCTCGTGGTGCCCGGCTGATCAAAAGCAACCACACGCTCCTCACCCAGCATCCGGTTCACCAAGGTAGACTTACCCACATTGGGACGGCCAACCACCGCAATCAGCGTGCCCTTTTCCTTCTCCTCGGCAACTCCGTCCGGTTCGGGAAAGGCGTCCAGCAAGTCATTGATCAGGGAGCGCACACCGCGTCCATGAGCGGCGGAAATAGGCAGCGGATCGCCCAGTCCAAGGGAAAAAAAGTCGGCGCCGGCCATATCCCCATCCAGACTTTCGCTCTTGTTCACCACCGCGCTAACCGGTTTCCCGGTACGCCTGAGCTGAACCGCGATAGCGGTGTCAGCAGGCGTGCATCCGGCACGGGCATCCAACAGGAATAGGATATGATCGGCCTCGGCAATGGCCGCCTGTACCTGCTGTTCCATCAACTGGTCGACGCCACTCGCTTCGCCACTTAATCCTCC
Source organism: Sedimenticola selenatireducens DSM 17993 (assembly GCF_000428045.1). Lineage (GTDB taxonomy): Bacteria > Pseudomonadota > Gammaproteobacteria > Chromatiales > Chromatiaceae > Sedimenticola > Sedimenticola selenatireducens. Next base: position 78,238 of record NZ_ATZE01000015.1, read on the forward strand.
AGTGTCCACGACGACATAGGGGCGGTCACCCAGTTTGCCGACCCCGTACTGGCGATCACGCGTTAGTCCCGGTTGATCTGCCACCAGGGCATCACGACTTCGAGTCAGACGATTAAACAGGGTGGACTTACCCACATTGGGCCGGCCCACCAAGGCAATTACGGGCAGCATGCTTGGCACATTTACACTCGGAGATCAGAGATCGGAAGTTGTGATAGCAGCCATCTCACCACCATCAGCATAGATATAGACAATGCCATCGATGACCAAAGGCTGCGTGGAGATAGCGGATTTGGCAACCCGCAGACGGCCCTCCAGACGGCCATCCACACGCGACAAAAAGTGCAGATAACCTTCAAAATCCCCCACCAGAATACGCTCGCCCAACACCACAGGGGCAGTCAGTTTGCGATATTGCAGTTTCTTGTTCTTCCAGAGCGCGGAACCGTTACCGGGATCTACCGACAACACATGATCAGCATCATCAGAGACGTAGATCTGGGCATAATCTGCCCCCATGCCAGCATAGGAGGAGAGCTTGCGCCGCCACAGCACGACCCCCGTTTGCAGTGATACAGCCGCCATCTCTCCCTGGTAGGTGACCGCGTATACCACATCACCGACCACCAGCGGATCACCATCGATATCCACCATACGCTCCAACTCGGAGCGGCCGCTTGGAGCCGATACCGTAATCTCCCATAGAAGTTCACCACTCAGCAGATTGAGCATCACCAATTTGCCGCTGGCAAAACCGCCGATCACACTATTGCCCACAATTACCGGTGAACTGCTGCCGTGCAGGGTCAACACGGGGATGGAGCGGTCATAGATCCACTTCTGGTTGCCGGTCAGGGCGTCCAGACCAAACAGCTTGCCGTCAATGGTATGCACCACCACCACACCCTGACCGGTCTTCGGTACCGACAGCACTTCGCTACTGACCCGGGCGCGCCATTTTTCACCGCCGGCGGTCTGGTCCAATGCGACCACCTCACCGTTACTGGTACCGAACAGCACCAACCCCTCTCCCGCACCCGGTCCACCGGATATCTCCAGATCGGTATCCACCGACCAGAGTGCTCGCCCGGTGGCGGCATCAAGCGCCCGCACCTCGCCGCTTCGACTGGCGGCATAGACCCGGTCGCCATCCACAAACGGCACCAGCTTGACCCGCTGTTCATCCGCGCCGTCACGAATCGATGTTGACCAGAGGATTCGGGCTGGAACTGACTCGGTCATTTCCACCAGTTCGGCCGGCGGTTCGGAATTGTCCTCGTTGGTAAACCAGTCCACCGGGTTCATCGACCCGCAGCCGCTTAACAGCAGGGCAAGCAGGGAAATCGACAGATAGCGAGTCATCGGCAATCCTCGGTACTATTCGGCCGCAGCCAGATCATCAAACTTCATCTGTACCAGGGCGCTGTTGCTCACCTGGTACTCCAGCGCTTCCTTATAGGCTTGCCGTGCAGCTAGCCGATCGCCTTTTTTCAGGGCTATATCGCCTCGCAATTCGGCAATATCCCCTTTGAAATTATCTGACGGGGCCTGCGCGATCAAGCTCGACGCTTGATCCGCATCCCCCTGATCCAGCAGCAGGCGAGCCAGTCGTAAACGGGCAATCTGCTGCAGTGACTGATCATCGGCTTTGGCCATCACCCATTGCAGTTGCTCCTTTGCCCCTTCAACATCGCCCTGCTGAAATTTCACCTTGGCCAGGTTCAGTGCGGCAAACACCGCATAGGGGCTTTGCTCATACTGGGCAATCACAGCTTCAGCCTGGGTAACCGCCGTCGCCGAACCAGCAGCTACACTCTCCGTCAGCCGCTCAAACTGCTGCGAAGCCTGCTCCGCGACCTGTTGCTGATGTTGAGTCCAGTATTGCCAGCCGAACACGCCACCCAGGCCGATAACAATACCCGCGACAACAGATTTCCCGTTCTCTTTCCACCAGTTTTTCAGCGCTTCAACCTGTTCATCTTCCGACAGATTCACATCAACCATTTCGTCCTTCCTCTTCGCCGATAACGGCTAAACAATTCGTTACCAAAAACCGTCCGGTCCCCGGCACAGTCAGATTTGTCCTTGCAGATAGTTCGCCAGACTGTTCAGCGCCACCCGTTCCTGTTCGCGCTCTTCACGCAGATACTTAACACCGATAACGCCCTGCTCAAGCTCATCCTCGCCCAGCACCAGCGCAAAACGCGCACCGCTGCGATCGGCTTTTTTGAACTGGCTCTTGAAGCTGCCGCCGCCGCAATGACTCATCAGGCGCAGTCCCGGTACTTCCCGACGCAACCGGTCAGCCAGCAGCACACCTTGCTTTTGCGGGCTATCCCCAACCAGCACCAGATAGGCATCCAGGGTCTGCAGTTGCAGGGGTGTTTCCCGCTCTTCCAGCAGCACAATAAGCCGCTCCACCCCCATGGCGAAACCGACCGCCGGCGTCGGTTTGCCACCCAGCTGTTCCACCAGACCATCGTAGCGGCCGCCGGCACAAACGGTTCCCTGGGCTCCCAGTCGATCGGTCACCCACTCGAATACCGTGCGGGCATAGTAGTCAAGCCCGCGCACCAGACGGGTGTTCACCACATAAGAGACACCGGCCCCTTCCAGCCCGGCACAGAGCGTCTCAAAGTGGCTCTTCGATTCATCCCCCAGATAATCCATCAGTGAAGGGGCTCCGGCAATCAGTTCACGCATCTCCGGATTCTTGGAGTCCAGAATCCGCAGTGGGTTGCTACCAAGGCGACGCAGGCTGTCTTCATCCAGCTGCGCTTTATGTTCGGAGAGATAGGCCACCAGTTGCTCACGATAGACGGAACGTTCATCGGGAGTCCCCAGCGTATTGATCTGCAATACCAGACCCTCCAGGCCGAGACACTCCCAGAACCGCCGGGTCAACAGGATCATCTCGATATCGATATCCGGTCCGTCGAGTCCATAGGCCTCGGCGCCGATCTGATAGAACTGGCGATAGCGACCCTTCTGAGGACGCTCGTGCCGAAACATCGGCCCGTAATACCAGATTCGCTGCACCTGGTTATGAAACAGTCCATTCTCAATACCCGCCCGTACACAGCTGGCGGTACACTCCGGCCGCAGCGTCAGGCTGTCGCCATTGCGGTCCTCGAAAGTATACATCTCCTTCTCGACGATATCGGTCACCTCGCCGATGGAACGCTTGAACAGGTCGGTCATCTCCACCACAGGCGTGCGCAGCTCCCGATAACCGTAACTGTCCAGCACCGCTCGCACCTGCTGTTCCAGGAAATGCCAAACGGGTGACTGGTCCGGCAGGATATCGTGCATGCCACGAATGGCTTGTATATTTTTGGCCATTACTCTCGTTCTGTACTCTTGCTTAACTTTTTCTGATTTTCCATCTAACTCAGTATGATCGCCGGATTAAGTTGCGCTAATCCGACCTACCGGGCGAAATGCTAGGCTGTAGGTTGCGTTAGCCGAAGGCGTAACCCGGCAAGCAGATTTAGCTGACAAATTTTATCTGTTTTTATGCCACCTGCGCGCACCCTTCTGTCATTCAGGCTGAAGGGTAAACTTGGCGACATTGCCGCGGATGTGGGGCGTCAGATCGAAGGCGGCGCCGTCAACCAGAATAGTCACCGCAGAAGCGTTACCGAATACCATTTTATAAGGCGCTTTACCTGCAAGCACGAGGCTGTCGCCCCCCGCCTTATTGCCGATCACTCTATAACTGCCCGTGGCATCCTTGATATCAGTCCAGCAGGCATCAGAAAATCTGACCTGTATCGCCCCAGAAGCCTGGACCTGGGCGGGTTCCGCCATGATTACCCCGGTTGCCGGCGCTACTTCCGTCGCACTGTTCGGCAATGCGCTATCCATCGACCCGGCGACAGCGCCCTCCACCGACCGCGGAGCCTCAGCGCCGCTCACTAACGGGCCAGCGGCGCCTTCCTGTGGCGTCATGTCCACCGGGCTTGGGGACTCATCCACACCAGACCCGGCCGGCTCGACAACTGGTGCATCCAGTATTTCCGGCTTATCAATCAGCGCCGGCAGGGTCATTTTGCCGTCATCGTCAACCGGTAGGTTATCCGACGCAGCTGGCGGGGTTTCCGCCTGCTGTTCTGCCGCCGGATTGCCGGCTTCAAGGCCCAGGTTGAGCGGCCATTGCAGATACCCGCGCCACCAGGTCACCACCAGGGCAATGATAGCGATGACGATCAGCCAGGTGGTCAGTCGAATAATGGTATGACTGCTGCGCACTTCATGCTTGATCTGGGCGGCCTTCAGATTCATGGCCTCTTCATCTGCCGGCCTGTATTGATGGAAAGCCTCCAGTATGGAGGCCACAGGAATATCCAACAGGCGGGCATAGTTGCGCAGATAGCCCTGCACAAATACGGCACTGGGCAATTTGCTGAAATCATCCGCTTCCAGCGCCTCCAGCATCGAGACGTTCAGGTGCAACAGACTGGCCACCCGGTTGATATCCATATCCTTTGCAATGCGGATTTCCCGCAGCTGTTTTCCAGGGCCCTGGATAACCGGTGGTTCAAGCGCCTCTTCGTTATGATCGGCGTCATTCATTAGTGTTCGGAATTCCTCAAGAGCTGCACCTCCCGGGAGTCAGGGAAGTTATTTTTTAACATCAGCGAATAACTGGACACGGCATTCTGATCGCCCAGGAGCCGCTCATTCTGGATACCCAGCCACAGTGATGCCGGTGTTGGCCTGGCCTTTTCCAGATAACGCTGCAGATAGGCACGGGAGGAGAGATTTTCTCCGGCCTGAAAACTGATTTGGGCCATCTGGATCAATGCCAGTGAAAATTCGGGGTTAAAAGTCAGGGCCCGGCGAAGGTAGTTCTCCGCTTTTTGCAGATCATTGTCGCGTGCCGAACAGATACCAGCATTGGTCAGCGCCACCTCGGGCGTCCTGTAGAGCGGATTTTCCAGCGCCTTCAAAAAATATTTATCGGCTTCTGCATAACGCTGTTGCTGACAGAGAAATGAAGCGTAGGCATTCAACACATAGGAGTTTTTGGACTCTATTTTCAGACTGCGAAGAAAATGCTTTTCGGCCAGGTCACGCTCACCCAACCGGTCATACAGCAGGGCAATAACGTTGTGGCCTTCCGCATTCGCGGGCTCAACGGACAGCGCCTGCTTGGCCTTCTTCAGGGCCACATCAAGATGGCCTTCCCGCATATAGGCAATAGCCAGCTTTACATAGACATCGCCCGCACCGGTTTGGCTGTCCTGCCCGAACTGGCCAGTATTATCCACCATATCAGGCGAAGTGCCGCCCGGTCGCACAGCCCCCTGCTGACAACCCACAAGGAAAAGCAGTGTGAACAATCCCAGAACAGAGACCTGGCTCACTTTCAACGTACAACTCCTCCTGAATGTTTCAATTCACGCCGACTGCGATCCTTCACCCGCCCAACCAGCTGCCCGCAGGCCGCATCAATATCCTCGCCCCGGGTCTTGCGGGTCGTGGTGACTATACCAGCCCGGACCAGCCGCTGACGAAACGCGTCGATCCGTTCTGGTGGGGAGCAGTGGTAACCGGTTCCCGGAAACGGATTGAATGGAATAAGATTGATTTTTGACGGTGTCCCTTCAAGCAACCGAATCAGCTGTTTGGCCTGTTTGTCACTATCGTTGATACCATCCAACATGACATATTCCCAAGTTACCTTGCGCCGCTTGTCGCCCCGGAGATAGTCCCGGCACGCGGGGATCAGCTGTTCCAGGGGATACTTGCGATTGATCGGCACCAACTGATCGCGCAGCTCGTTGGTCGGAGCATGGAGTGAAACCGCCAGACTCACCTCGGACAACTCCGTGAGCTGTTTAAGTGCAGGTACAATCCCCGAAGTACTGATAGTAACCCGGTATTTCGACAGCATATAAGCCAGGTCGTCCTGCATGATATTGGTCGCCGTTACCACCGGATCAAAGTTGGCCAGCGGCTCGCCCATCCCCATTAACACCACGTTAGTGAGAGATTTACCCAACTCCCGCTCGGCCACCCACACCTGACCGATAATCTCCGCCGCCGTGAGGTTACGGTTGAATCCCTGCTGCGCCGTGGAACAGAAACTGCAGTCCAGCGCACAACCGACCTGGGATGAGATACAGAGCGTGCTGCGATTGGGTTCCGGAATAAAAACCGATTCGATCCGGTTGTCGCAGTCCAGTTCGATGACCCACTTGTGGGTGCCATCCAGTGCCGGCTGATCAAATATGATCTCCGGGACCCTGACCTCCGCCACCTGCTTGAGCTGTTCACGCAGTTTTTTCGACAGGTCCGTCATGGCATCGAAATCGGTGACGCCGTGCTTATGAATCCATTTGAGCACATTGCGGCCGTTAAAGGCCTTGGCACCCAGACCTTCAAAAAAGGACTCCATGCCCTTGCGGTCAAAATCCAGCAGATTGACTTTCTGTTCAGCGCTCTGCATTACCCTGCCACTCCACACAGTATTTGAAAGGTGTTTTCGCTGCCCTGCGAACAGAGACGCACGCGGCAATCAACGCCATGGCGAAGGTAATGCAGATTGATCAAGGTTCGACCTCAACGCAGCCTTTCGCAGACACCTTCGGGAAAGAAGAAGGCGATCTCCACAGCGGCAGTTTCCGGTGCGTCCGAGCCGTGAACGGCATTCTCATCCACCGTCTCGGCAAAGTCGGCCCGGATGGTGCCCGGCGCTGCGTCTTTCGGGTTGGTGGCACCCATTACTTCTCGGTTCTTGGCAATGGCATTTTCACCCTCCAGTACCTGTACCATCACCGGGCCGGAGGTCATGAAATCGATCAGGTCATTGTAGAAGGGACGCTCTTTATGCACGGCATAAAACTCGCCGGCCTGTTCACGGGTCAGCTGCAACATCTTCGAGGCAACAATCTTGAGGCCTGCTTCTTCAAAGCGGCTATAGATTTTTCCAATAATGTTCTTCGCCACCGCATCCGGCTTCACAATTGAGAATGTACGCTCGATCGCCATCAAAAACTCCAATAATTTCAAACAATAAAAAAACAATGCCCAGCCGACAGGCTACGCAGGAAACGTCAATTCAGTCCTCTGAAATAACCGCATGCCAATCTGCGGATGGCACTTGCCCGGAGGAATCGCACCTTTTCGCCAAATGCGCCTTAGAGGATCTGTTTTCTATTTACAAAACCAACGCTTAGTTTACCTTGCGGTGGGGGAAACAGGCAATTTATCATTCCGCCAAATCTGTTTACTGATAGGCCAGCTCGTCCCTCCTCCACCCATCCGCAACTCCTACACGTCTCGTCTGACCGTCAGCACATCGGGCAACTGGGCGATCTTCTCCAGCAGGCGGCTCAGTTGACGCATATTGGTAATCTCGACGGTAAAGCGCATATTGGCCCGATCCATCTTGCGGTCCGACTGGGTATTGACCCCGAGCACATCCACCTCTTCATTGGTGAGGATGGCCGATATATCCCGCAACAGCCCCTTCCGGTCGGTTGCAGTGATCTTGATATCGACCTGATATGAGCCGGTGGCGCCCTCACCCGCCCAGGCCACATCGATCAGTCGCTCGCGCTCCTCATCATCCAGATGGGTAACCATGCCACAGTCACTTCGATGCACCGTGACACCGCGTCCCCGGGTGATAAAACCGACAATCTCATCATTGGGCACCGGCTTGCAGCAGCGCGCAATATGGGTCATGAGATCCTCCACACCCTCGACAACCACCTCACCCCGCCCGGCTTTCTCAGACCGTCCCGGTTTTGGATGGGGTAACTGCTCGACATGGGAGGGCTTCTGCGCCGGCATTTCATGAGCCACTCCCATTCCCGCCACCTGGATCGGCGAAACATCACCCCGGCCGATGGCTGCCAACAGGTCATCACTCTTCTTGAAATTAAACCGCCTGACCGCAACAGCCAGATCCGGTTTCGCGACGCCCAGCCGATTAATTTCACGCTCCAGACTGATCTTCCCGGCATGCAGATGCTGTTCGTAATCCTGCTGCTTGAACCATTGCCGAACCCGATTGCGCGCCCGACTGGTCTTCAGATATCCGAGATGAGGACTGAGCCAATCCCGGCTGGGACCACCCTCTTTAACGGTTAAAATCTCCACCAGCTGGCCACTTTCAAGCGGTCGGGTGAGCGGCCGGATCTTGCCATCGATCTTGGCGCCACGACAGCGATGCCCCACGTCAGAGTGTATGGCGTAAGCGAAATCCACAGCAGTGGCGCCCTTGGGCAGCTCCACCACCTTGCCCTGCGGCGTAAGCACGTAGACTTGCCGGGATTCAAACTCGCTCTTCAGATTATCGACAAAATCCTCTGAACCGGCCGGATCATCCTTGACCTCAATCCAGTTACGCATCAGGGAGATACGTCGCTCAAACTCGGCATCACCCTTGCTGCCACCCTCTTTGTAACGCCAATGGGCGGCCACGCCGAGTTCTGCATGTTCATGCATATCGTGGGTGCGGATCTGGATTTCCAGGGTCTTGTCTTCCGGCCCGATCACCGCCGTATGGATCGAACGGTACATATTGGCCTTGGGGGTGGCGATATAGTCATCGAACTCACCCGGAATGTGCCGCCACAACCCGTGCACCACGCCAATAGCGGCATAACAGTCAGCCACGCTATCCACCAGCACCCGGACCGCCCGCAGATCAAAAATCTGCTCGAAGGGAACCGACTTCCGCTTCATCTTTTTCCAGATGCTATAGATATGCTTGGGGCGTCCGGTTATCTCGGCGTCGATTTGCAGCTCGGCGAATTTTGCCTGCAGGATATCGACCACATCCTCAATATAATCTTCCCTGTCAGCACGCCGTCCATCCAGTTTTTTGGCAATGTCCATGTAGGTATCCGGCTCCAGGTAGCGGAGACAGAGGTCCTCCAGCTCCCATTTGATCTGCCAGATACCGAGTCGGTTGGCGAGGGGGGCGTAAATCTGCTGGGTTTCGCGCGCTTCCTTGACCCGCATTGCCTCGGGCAGGGATTTCAGGATGCGCATGATATGCAGCCGTTCTGCCAGCACGATCAGGACCACCCGGATGTCATCGGCGATGCTGAGCAGCATACGGCGCAGATTTTCGGTATGCACCACCTCCTTGTCGTGCTGACTGGCCGCGCGGTCCCGGGAGACGAAGCCGATCCGCGCCATGTCATTCACCATGCGCGCAACACTCTTGCCGAACTGCTTTTCCAGCCGGGACAGGTTAACCTGATCGCCCGGCAACACATCGTGTAAAATGGCAGCCGCCAAGGTCTCCCAGTCCAGATCCATCTCGGCCAAAATCTCTGCGACGGCAAGGGCATGACGCAGGGTCGTTTCCCCCGTAACCTCGACACCCTCGCGATGAATTTCAAACGCGAGATCACACGCCTCGTGCAACTTCTCCATCTCTGCCGCACTGCGCTTGACGGCCAGACCTGCCAGCCAGACACGAATATCCCGCTCATCCAGACCATCATTCTCAGGAAGGTTGGTTGTGATGCTAACCATCTGAAGTCCTTATGGAAATTTCAATCCAAGCATTACCGAACCAAAACAGGATTCAGTGCCCTAGGAGCCTGCCGGAGTTAACACTGATCTACTGCGGAAAAGCCGGATTTGGCCATATTCTCCGATCCTCCTCGTTGAATAGGTCCACTATTCCATCCTTAGGTCCGTAAACGGTGCACCCTGCACCACTCCTCGCCTCGAAAGATCAAAAATCTGCCTCAAATCGGCTTTCCCTCGCCACGATCGGTCAAGCCCAACAAACTCCTAGCAACTTTTATAGTTGTTTTCGTATTTAATAATGGACGCCAATCCAGGATATTCCCAGCCCACAGGGGAATAATACCATTCAGATCAGCGGCACCATTTTCCTGATAAATCAGCCGCGCATTATTCAGGAAAACGCACGCAATGCCAAACCATGCCCCTGAGTCTAGCCAAGACAGGAGGGTTACCATATGAACGAGATCAATAAAAATGGTTCACCGGAACCGAGGATAAACCTTATCCTGATCTCCACCCCAGGCACTGCCAACTTTCGGATCAAATATGAGGATAGAAGGCATTTTCCGATGAAGCATCCCCCCCGCCGTTACTACCCTGCACTTGAGGTAATGGCAACGGCAGAAGAATATGAAGGGCATGGAGAAGATTCGCTTCCGTATATGACCACCCCTGAGCAGCGGAATCACTCTTTCGGGAATCCAGGAGTCGTTAAAGCAGATGACTGACCAGCCCATCGGCCAGTTTTGGCTCAAACCAGGTGGATTTGGGCGGCATGATCTGGCCTGCGTCTGCCACCGCCATCAGGGCATTCATGGTCGTCGGATAGAGTGCGAAGGCTACCGCCCATTCACCACTGTCCACTCGCTGCTCCAGGGCCTTCAGCCCCCTGATACCACCCACAAAGTCTATCCTGCTGTCGGTGCGCTGATCAGTGATCCCGAGCACTGGATCCAGCAATTCATTAGCCAATAGACTCACATCCAGACTCGCCACCGGATCCAATGATGGAATGCGCGCATCCGCAAGCACCAGTTGATACCAGGCGCCATCCAGATACATGCCGAAATGACCGGTCTGCTCCGGTTTAACCGGCTGGTCTGCCACTTCAACCTGAAAGCGATCACGCACGGCCTGCAGAAATTGCGGCGCGCTCATGCCGTTCAGATCCCTGACAATACGGTTGTAATCCAGGATGCGGGTCTGTTTATGGGGAAAGATGACTGACAGAAAATAGTTATACGGCTCTTCACCTGTATGTTGGGGATTTGCCGATTTGCACTCAGCCGCTACACGGGACGCTGCGGCTGAGCGGTGATGCCCATCGGCCACATAGAGGGCAGGTAACTCATCAAACAGCAGGGTCAGAGCGGTAATCCGGGTCTTATCCGACAGCACCCATATCTGATGGCGCACCGAATCAGCCGCCGTTATATCCACCGCCGGATCACCCTCGGCGGCACTGCTGAGCAGTTCATCAATGCGGTCGTCACTCGGATAGACCAGAAACACCGGGCCAGTCTGTGTATTCAGCGCCGATATCTGCTTGACGCGATCCTGCTCCTTGGCGGGACGGGTCAGCTCGTGCCGCTTGATCCTTCCGTTGTCATAGGCATCGACAGAGGCAGCCGCCACTACGCCCAGCTGGGTATGGGCACCCATGGTGAGCCGATAAACGTAATAACAGTCACTGCTGTCCTGGATCAGCACGCCCTCGCTGCGCATGGCAGCGAGATTTTCCGCCGCCTTGGAATAGACTTCAGGTGAGTAAGGGTCAACAGAGACGGGAAGGTCAACTTCCGGACGGGAGATATGCAGAAAACTCCAGGGTCTGCCTTCGACCATCTCCCTGGCCTCCAGGTCGCTCATCACATCATAGGGCGGAGCGGCAACTTCCTCCGCACGGCCGGTAGCAGGCCTCAGCCCGGGAAACGCTCTGATCAGCGACATAACTGTCCTCGAAGGATATGCTTGGGAACGGCAGACTTATTCAGCCCGCATTGTTCCAAAGCGTTCACCCGCTGTCCAGACAGAGATGCTTATCGCGATATTAACCGTTGTTTCGGTGTGGGAAATCCCGCCGCGAGAGTAAATCGGTTTGCCTGATCTGCTGCCATAACCAAACCAGTGCAGATATGTGATGGAGTTGTAGCGGGCACAGCCCGCGCTGGAAGGTCGCCTGGTCGGGATGGATGCGCAGCACCCGATCAGTGTGGTCGCCGTCCCGAAAGCAGGATCAAGGGCGTTATTCCCGCTCTTCAATCCAGGCCATCTGAATGGCCTCCAGAATCCGCTCGCCGGTATGTTTCGGGTCATCATCAAAATCCGGCAGCGCCGTGACCCACTTATTCAGGTCGACGAAGTTGACATGATTGGGATCGACATCCGGATACGTCTCATCCAGTTCAATCGCGATGTTGAGAGAATCCGTCCATTTCAAACCCATAGTCTGCCCCCTCAGTGAGTTTCTGAAACCATATTAATAGTGTATTTGGGTATTTCGATCACCAGGTCCTCATCGCCGACCAGCGCCTGACAGCTGAGTCGGGATTCCGGCTCCAAACCCCACGCCTTGTCCAGCATATCCTCTTCCACCTCATCGGCCTCTCCCAGGGAATCAAGCCCCTCCCGGATGATCACGTGGCAAGTCGTGCAGGCACAGGATTTTTCGCAGGCGTGCTCAATCTCTATGCCATTTTGATTGGCGGCATCGCAAATGGAGATACCGGGTTCCACCTCGATCACCGCCCCCTCCGGGCAGATCTCTTCGTGTGGAAGAAAAATTAGTTGAGTCATGATCAATCCTACTGGCTTCTGCTATTCAAAATCATCAACGCTGTGGCCGGACATGGCCTTGCGCACACTAGCGTTCATGCGCCGTTCGACATAAAACTCGCAGGATTTTTCCAGCGCGTCCACTGCCGATTTGATGGCCGCATGATCTCCATTGCGGGTAATTTCAGCAAGAGTCCGCAGCGCTGATTCCACACTGCTTCGTTCATCCGCATTCAGCAACGCATCGCCATCGTCCTCGAGTGCGGCGGTCAATGCCTCAATAACACGTTCGGCTTCTACCTGCTGCTCGCGCAGCTTGCGCGCCTCCATATCCTCTTGAGCATGGTCAATGGATTCACGCAGCATGGACTCGATCTCGCCATCGGTCAATCCATAGGAGGGCTTCACCTCGACACTCGCCCTGACCCCGCTGCTCTGCTCTTGTGCTTCCACACTCAGCAGGCCGTCGGCATCTACCGAGAAAGTTACCCGGATACGCGCCGCGCCGGCCACCATCGGCGGTATCCCGCGCAATTCGAAGCGCGCCAGCGAACGATTGTCGACAACCAGTTCTCGCTCTCCCTGCAGCACATGCACGGCCATGGCCGTCTGTCCGTCTTTGAAGGTAGTGAACTCCTGGGCCCGGGCCACCGGAATGGTGGTGTTCCTCGGGATGAGCTTCTCGACCAGCCCGCCCATGGTCTCGATCCCGAGCGAGAGCGGATTGACATCCAGCAGCAACATCTCGTTATCCGATTTATTGCCTACCAAAATATCCGCCTGGATAGCGGCACCAATCGCCACCACGCGATCCGGATCGATATCCACCAGCGGCTCGGTACGGAAAAACTCACCCACCAGTTCCCGCACCCTGGGGACCCGGGTGGAGCCCCCGACCATCACCACGTCCTCGATATCCTCCGGTGTCAGGCCGGCATCACGCAGCGCGCGGCGACAGGGCGCCAGGGTCTTGCGAATCAGGGGATCGACCAATATATTGAAATGTTCGCGGCTCAGCTCACCCTGCCAGGAGGCGCCGTCCGCCAGGACCACTGATATCGCCGTACTGTCCGATTCGGTGAGCGCCTCTTTTGCCTGGCAAGCCACCTGCATCAATTGCCGCAACGTGGAGCGGTCCGCATCCCGATCAATATCAGCCTGGGACATAATCCACTCGGCAATCGCATGATCCAGATCATCACCACCGAGCGCGGAGTCACCACCCGTCGACAGGACTTCGAACACACCCTTGTTGAGGCGCAGGATTGAGATATCAAAAGTACCACCACCCAGATCATAAATGGCGTGCACGCCGTCCGATCCAGTATCCAGGCCATAGGCGACTGCCGCCGCCGTGGGTTCATTCAGGAGCCGCAATACCTTTAGGCCGGCAATCGTCGCCGCATCCTTGGTGGCCTGTCGTTGGGCATCATCAAAATAGGCCGGGACGGTGATCACAATCCCCTCCAGCTCTCCACCCAACGAGCTTTCCGCGCGCCTTACCAGGGACTTGAGAATTTCCGAGGAGACTTCGACCGAACTGACATCCCCCCGTGCGGTGTGGATGCGGGGAACGGCAGCATCACCGTCCTGGAACTGGTAAGGCAGCTGGTTACCGAGGGATTTGATATCCGCAAGACCACGACCGATCAACCGTTTGACGGAGATGATGGTGTTCAACGGGTCCTTGGCCGCCATCTCCTTGGCCTGCCGGCCCACCTCGATACCGTTTTCCGTATAACGCACGACAGAGGGCAGCAGGTGCTCTCCGTCATCGTTCGGCAGGGTAACCGCCTTGCCACTGCGTACGGCAGCAACCAGGGAGTTGGTGGTTCCGAGATCTATCCCCACCGCCAGCCGGTGCTGATGCGGCGCGGCGGACTGCCCGGGTTCAGAAAGTTGTAATAAGGCCATAATCGGGGCGGCTCATCATAGGGCGTCATCCAGCTCGGCTTCGAGGGATTCGGCATCAAAACGAAGTTTCTTCAGAAATTGCATCTTGCGCAGATTTTCTCTGGCCGCTTCAAGCTGCTCCGGCGTCGCCGCTTCAAACTGGATAGCCATCTGAGCGATCAGGGCATTGATCCGTTGATTGACGTCAGCCATAAAGGCAGCAATCACCTGATACGGGTCCGGTTGGTCTCGCGCCTCCTCCAGCGCCTCCCGAAGTTCCATCTGCTCCATCAGAAAGGCGGCATCCCGGGTGGTCTCCTGGCCATGCTCCATATCGATACCATGCAGGCTGAGGAGATAGCGGGCACGCAGGATGGGATCTTTTAGTGTCTCGTAGGCCTCATTGATGCGAACAGACCCCTGCATCGAAAGTCGGCGTTCCTGTTCAGTTGAATTGGCAAACCGGTCTGGATGTACTGCCTTCTGTAACTCACGGTAATGAGTCGAAAGATGATCAGTGTCTACAATATAATCCACCGGCAAGCCAAACAACTCAAAGTAGTTCTTTGAGAAATCCAGCATCGCTTTTTATTAACAGTTATAGGGTGATTGGAACTCAGCGTTGACTCTGGAAAACCCGATCAGACATTGAAGCTTTCGCCACAACCACAAGCATCCTTGACGTTAGGGTTATTGAACTTAAACCCCTCGTTGAGCCCCTCTTTGGTATAGTCCAGTTCCGTGCCGTCCAGATAGAGCAGGCTCTTCGGGTCAACCAGCACCTTGACCCCATGCTGCTCAAAAATCTGGTCGTCCGCCTCGCTATCGTCGGCGAACTCCAGCACATAGGCCATGCCGGAACAGCCGGAGGTGCGGACACCGAGCCTGATACCCAGACCGGACCCCCGGTTATCCAGAAAATTACGAACATGCCTGGCGGCCGCTTCAGTTATGGTAATGGTCATATCGTCTCGCTCCGGGTTCCCTTTCGGCATCCCGATCTACAACAACTATAGAGGCAATATAATGCCTTAATGGCTATCCTTTTGCATTCTTGGTTGCATAATCCTGCACCGCGGCCTTAATGGCATCCTCCGCCAACACCGAGCAGTGGACCTTGACCGGCGGCAATGCCAGCTCTTCGGCAATCTGGGTGTTTTTGATCTGCTGGGCCTCTTCCAGGGTTTTACCCTTCACCCATTCGGTCAATAGACTGCTGGATGCGATGGCCGAACCACAACCATAGGTCTTGAATTTGGCATCTTCAATCACGCCCTGATCATTGACCTGAATCTGTAACCGCATCACGTCACCACACGCGGGCGCTCCGACCATCCCGGTACCGACATTCTTGGCATCCTTATCCATCACGCCTACATTGCGGGGATTCTCATAATGGTCCAAGACCTTCTCACTGTATGACATACTCGATTCTCCAAATTCAGTGACCGGCCTGCTATATGCCGGTGACACGCGTAAACTGCAAATAGATTGACCCTGTTACTTCATCAGACAGTGGCGCAGGCTTAATGTGCCGCCCACTGTACCGAATTAAGATCAATCCCTTCCTTGAACATATCCCACAAAGGTGAAAGCTCACGCAGGCGGTTGACCTGCTGACTAATCAGTTCGATGACATGATCGACCTCTTCCTCGGTGGTAAAACGACCGATGGTGAAGCGGATGGAACTGTGCGCCAGTTCGTCCTGTCGACCTATCGCGCGCAACACGTAACTGGGCTCAAGACTCGCCGAGGTACATGCCGAGCCGGATGAAACAGCGAAGTCCTTCAATGCCATGATCAGGGATTCACCCTCGACGTAGGCAAAACTGATATTCAGATTACCCGCCACCCGATGCTCCAGGTCACCATTGAGATAGATCTCATCCATCGCCCTCATGCCGTTCCAGAGGCGGTCACGCAACTGCATGATGCGTTCATTATCCTGCGCCATCTCCGCCTTGGCGATACGAAAGGCCTCGCCCATACCGACAATCTGGTGCGTCGCCAGGGTACCGGAACGCATACCGCGCTCATGGCCGCCGCCGTGCATCTGGGCTTCCAGGCGAACCCGCGGTTTACGCCGTACATAAAGTGCGCCGATCCCTTTGGGACCATAGATCTTGTGCGCGGAGAGTGACAGCAAGTCTACCTTCATACGCTCCATATCCAGCGGGATCTTGCCGGCGCTCTGCGCGGCGTCCACATGGAAAAGAATCTTGCGCGCGCGGGTCAGTTCGCCGATAGCCTCGATATCCTGAATCACGCCGATCTCATTGTTCACATGCATGATCGAAACCAGGATGGTGTCATCGCGCATAGCCGCTTCAAGCTTGCCCAGATCAATCAATCCATCCGGCTCCGGATCCAGATAGGTCACTTCGAACCCTTCACGCTCCAGTTGGCGACAGGTATCGAGAACCGCCTTGTGCTCGGTCTTGCTGGTGATGATGTGCTTGCCCTGTTTCTGGTAGAAATGCGCAGCGCCCTTGATTGCCAGGTTATCGGACTCGGTGGCACCCGATGTCCAGACGATCTCCTTTGGATTGGCATTCAACAGTGCGGCCACATCACTTCTGGCCTGCTCTACCGCATCATCCGCATCCCAACCGAACTTATGGGATCGGGAGGCCGGATTTCCGAACATGCCATCCGGGGTCAGATACTGGCACATCTTCTCAGCAACCCGGGGATCAACAGGCGTGGTCGCCGAATAGTCCATGTAAATGGGTAATTTCATCATCACTCCAAAAAGTTATTCGGTAAATATCAGGCTCGGACGCCTGTACCCACCGCAGTAGCTGCAAATTTCACATCCGCCGACACGGCGGCTTTTTCAGCGGTCCGCCTCAACTCTTCGTCCTGGCGCTGGGCAACCTTCTTAACCCCGCGCCGCTCCATCAGGTCGTTCAGGCTGATCCGGTTAAGATAGTCGTATATCTGGTCACTGAGGTCATGCCAGAGATCATGGGTCAGACAGCGTTCATTGTCCTGGCAGTTGTGACTACCGCCACAGCGTGTAGTGTCGACCTTCTCGTCCACTGCCGTGATGACCGAGGCAATGAAGATCTCATTCGCCTCTTTGCCCAGCACGTAACCACCACCGGGACCCCTGACACTGGCCACCAGCAGTTTTTTACGCAAACGGGAGAACAGCTGCTCCAGATATGAAAGGGAAATACCCTGTCGCTCGGCGATATCCGCCAGGGTAATCGGTCCCTGCCCCTGGTGGAAAGCCAGATCCAGCATGGCGGTTACGGCATAACGTCCTTTTGTGGTTAACCTCACAGCAGATACTCCTGAAATATTTGATGCTGCTAATATATAATACCTGACTGAATCGGTCAACTATTCAGGAGCGCTATTTTCCTTAACCTGACTTGAAGAAATCGAGTCTGCAGCTCGTTGTATTTTAAGAAGTTCTTCGGCCGTAGAGGCAATCTCACATGAATCTATTTCAGGTATATCGAGGTCAGGCTGCTCCTCACTGACTCGCCTGATAATCCGACACATGGTCTGCATGCGTTGATCCATGACATGGATGTGATCAAGCATGCAATTAATGGCATGGGCGACCGGGTCCGGGGCATCACTGGTGGCGCCATAGGCATCAAAACCCATCTTCTCAGCCGTCGCCGAGCGCCTGGACGCCGTCGCTGCAGATGAAGCCTCAATCAGTCGTCCGGGCACACCGACCACCGTGGTTCCCGGCGGCACAGCCTTGAGGACTACCGCGTTCGATCCAATCCTGGCGCCGTCGCCGATTTCGATCGGACCCAGCACCTTGGCACCGGCACCCACAACAACATTCTTACCCAGGGTCGGATGGCGCTTGCCCTTCTGCCAACTGGTGCCGCCGAGGGTTACACCGTGATACAGGGTACAGTCGTCGCCGATCACCGCCGTCTCACCGATCACCACCCCCATGCCGTGATCGATAAAGAAGCGCCGACCGATAGTCGCCCCCGGATGAATCTCGATTCCGGTGACCCAACGGGCAAAGGTGGAGATCAGACGGGCAATCCAGCAGAGGCCGATATTCCACAACCAATGGGTGAGCCGGTGGATCAGCAGGGCGTGCAGACCGGGATAGGTGGTCAGCACCTCAAAGGCATTGCGGGCCGCCGGATCGCGTTCAAATACACTGGCGATATCTTCTTTGAGACGATTGAACATTCAGGGGATTCCATTAACTCCAGCACAACATTGGAAAACAGCTATTCCTGACTATTCTACTCGATTATTTTGCCAACTGACCAGCGCCCGAGGCATGGGCGCCACAGTCGAAGCCGTGCTTGCTAACGGCGCATCGATTTGCGACCTTGTGCCGCACTCAGGATGCCCCGCAGGATATTAACCTCTTCCGGATCGGGGCGCGCCCGCAAAAACAGACGGCGAAGTCGCCGCTGCAGCTTCTCCGATTGCCGGGGATTACTGAAGCCGATATCCTGCATCGCTTGATGCAGATGCTGAAAAAAGCCCTCCATCGCATCCACCGTCGCCACCGCGGAAAGATCTGCCTCATCACTCTGCCTATCCGCCAGGGACTGAATATAAACCTCATAGGCAATAACCTGCAGCGCCTGAGCGATATTCAGTGAGCTGTATTCCGGATTGGCCGGGATGTGCACCAGGTAGTGACAGCGATCCAGCTCACTGTTGCGCAGCCCCGAACTCTCCCGTCCGAACAGGATCGCCACCTCGCCCTGGGACGCCTCGGCCCACACCTGCTCGGCACAGGCCCGCGGCAATAACTGTGGCCACTCCACCGTCCGGAGGCGGGCACTCGCACCGACCACCAGCCGACACCCTTCAAGGGCCTGGTCCAGGGTTTCATATACCCGGCACTGTTCCAGAATACTGTCTGCCCCGGCCGCCCGGGCGGTCGCTTCTGCACTCGGATAGGCGCGTGGAGCAACCAGGCAGAGTTGCGTCAGGCACATGTTCTTCATCGCCCTGGCAGCGGCCCCGATATTGCCCGGATGGGTCGTCTCGATCAGTACAATTTTGATGTTCTTCAGCATAGCCGCAAAGCGTACATGATTCGGCACCATTTCTCAGCTGGATTAGAAACGCCGGCACCAAAGTTTCTTTTCGGGAAAGTTGATTTTTCCTTTATTAGATGCGCCGCTTGATGTATCTTCCACGCCCATGCACCCGATGATGAATATTGCTGTCCGCGCCGCCCGTAGCGCCGGTAACATACTCCTCCGTTATTACGAGCGAACCGATACCCTGACGGTTACCCAGAAGGGTTTGAACGATTTTGTATCCGAGGTGGACCGCGCCTCCGAGCAGGCCATTATCGATACCCTGCGGGGCTCATACCCCAACCATGCCATTCTGGCGGAAGAGAGCGGCAGCAAGAGCGGCAATGAGTTCCAGTGGATCATCGATCCACTCGACGGCACCACCAACTATCTGCACGGATTCCCCCAGTTCTCCATCTCGATCGCCCTGAAACATAAGGGGGTCCTGGAACATGGACTGGTCTACGATCCGTTACGTGACGAGATGTTTACCGCCAGCCGTGGGGACGGTGCGCTGTTGAATGACCGGCGCATCCGCGTCACCAACAGAAAAAGCCTGGACGGGGCGCTGCTCGGCACCGGCTTCCCCTACCGTGATCAGTCCAATCTGGACGCCTACCTGGGCATGTTCCGGGCGTTGATCAAGGATACCGCCGGCATCCGCCGCCCGGGATCAGCGGCACTGGACCTGGCTTACGTAGCCACCGGTCGCCTGGATGGGTTCTGGGAACTGGGGCTGTCCGAGTGGGATTTCGCCGCCGGCGCCCTGTTGGTCAAAGAGGCCGGTGGTACTGTATCGGATATCAATGGCGGCGGCCGTTTTTTTGAAACCGGAAATATTATCGCTGGTGGTTTGCGGCTCCATTCAGCCATGTCGAGCGCGATACGCCCCCACCTCACCGATCGATTGCGCGGCTGATTCAGCTATCGCGACCGTTTACGCCCGACGAGCGATCGGGCATCAGCACCGGCACATTTCCCGATAGCGCGCTCAAGTTTCCCAGAACCGTACCGATAACCGGGTTACGTCAGTGAAGATGTCGTCTTCACTGGGAACCCTGGAGATCGGACCATATGAAGGACAATCCAGCCACAACCGCGACAATCAGCGACCGCGCACTTGAGTTGATCATGCGCGACGTACTGGATGGTCTGTTTGAACTCTCCCTGGAATCCTCGCTCTGCGCCGATATCGCTGATTTCGAAATCCTGGAGATCCGTCCAGCAATCAGCAGAAACCAGCATAGGCGCGTGGATAGCAGCAAAGCCGACGCGGAGATTATCGACTTTCCAAATCTCAAGCGCGCCTGCGGATAGCCTTTAGACCTTCACAAAAAAAAGCCCGACGGGTAAGCAGTCCGCCGGGCTTTTCTGTTCTCTGCCTATCTTTACTGCATGGATCAGGGTTCCGCATCCACCTCTGCGCCCTCTTTCACCACCGGCATCAGATCCGCCTTGCTGATACCCAGCATGAGGGCCGCGGTACTGGCAACATAGATAGAGGAGTAAGTGCCGACTACAATGCCGATGATCAGCGCAAAGGCGAAGCTGTGAATGATCTCTCCACCAAACACAAACAGGGCGGCCAATACCAGCAGCGTGGTCAGAGAGGTCATCAGTGTGCGCGACAAGGTCTGGTTCAGTGAGCTGTTAACAATCTCCACCGCACTGCCCTTGCGCATCTTGCGAAAATTCTCCCGGATACGATCAAACACCACAATCGTGTCGTTCAGCGAGTAACCAATCACCGCCAGCACCGCCGCCAGTACGGTCAGGTCAAACTCAATCTGAAAAATGGAAAAGACACCCAGGGTGATTAGCACATCGTGAATCAGGGCAATCACCGAGCCCAAAGCAAAACGGTATTCAAAACGCAGCGCCACGTAGACCAGAATACCCATAAGCGCATAGAGCATCGCCAGACCACCATCCTCGGTCAGCTCATCCCCTACCTGCGGCCCGACAAACTCGACCCGGCGCAGCGTCGTTTCACCTGCCCCCGCCTGCTTCAGCGCAGCGAAGGCGCGATCACTCAACTCGGCGCTTCCCAGTTCAGCCTGTGGAGGCAGACGCACCAGCACATCCCTGGAGGTACCGAAGTGCTGCACCACCGCATCACCAAAGCCGCCTTCACCAAGGACTTCGCGCACCTTGCCCAGCTCTACCGCCTCCTGATAACCAACCTCCACCAGGGTACCCCCGGTAAAGTCAATGCCGAGACTCAGTCCTCGCACCAACACGGAACCGATGGCGGTCAGCACCAGTAGAATTGAAAATATTGCAGCAAGCTTGCGCTTGCCCATGAAATCGATTTCGCTCTTTCTTTTGAAAATCTGCATCAGAGTCATCCAAATCAGATACTGAGCCTGGCGACACGCTTGCCACCATAGATCAGGTTGACCACGGCACGGGTGCCTACAATGGCGGTGAACATGGAGGTCAGGATGCCGATAAACAGGGTCACGGCAAAGCCCTTGATCGGCCCGGTTCCGAAGCTGAACAGCACCACCGCCGCAATCAATGTGGTGATATTGGCATCCACAATGGTGGAGAGTGCCTTTTCATAGCCGGCGAAGATACTCGCCTGGGGGGTGCTGCCATTACGTATCTCCTCACGAATGCGCTCAAAGATCAGCACGTTGGCATCCACCGCCATACCCACGGTGAGCACGATACCGGCAATACCCGGCAGTGTCAGCGTCGCCTGCAGCATGGAGAGCACCGCCACAATGAAGACCAGATTGAGCAGCAGGGCCAGATTGGCCACCAGACCAAACACCTTATAATAAATAGCCATGAAGACCATCACCACGGCGAGGCCGATCACCACCGAGGTGAACCCTTGATCAATATTATCCTGCCCCAGGCTCGGGCCGATTGTCCGCTCCTCGACGATATCGATGGGCGCGGCCAGTGCTCCGGCACGCAATAACAGCGCCAGGTCGTGGGCCTCTTCGGGGCTATCCAGACCGGTGGTCTGGAAGCGGCGACCAAACGGCTCGATGATATTGGCGACACTGATCACCTCTTCCACCTGCACCTTGCGGATTACCGGCTCGCCATCCACCATACGGGTATCTTTGCGGGTTTCGATAAAAACCACTGCCATCGGCTTATTGACATTTTCCGTGGTCACGTTGCGCATGCGACGCGCGCCTTGGCTGTCCAGACTGACCGATACCATGGGACTACCGGTGCGCTGGTCGAATCCGGATGATGCATCGGTGATCTGGTTACCGGTAACGATCACCCGTTTCTTCAGCAGGATCGGCCGCCCATCACGGGTCCGGTAAAGTTTCGACCCGGGCGGCACCTTGCCGGCCAGGGCATCTTCCACGCTGTGTTCCGTATCCTCCAGCCGATACTCCAGGGTAGCCGTGGCACCCAGCAGCTCTTTCAGTTTCGAGGGATCCTGGGCGCCAGGAAGCTGGACGACGATGCGCCGCTCGCCCTGCTGCTGTATCACCGGCTCCGAGACACCCAGTGCATTGACGCGATTACGTAGCGTGGTGATATTCTGATCCAGCGCGAACTTCTTCACCGAGCGCTGCTCACTCGCGCTCATTTTTGCCTGGACCAGGTATTCGCCCCCCTCATCCAGGGACTCAAGCAGCAGATCACGGAACTCGTTGCCAATCACATCCAGCGCCTGATCACGCAACCCGGCCTCTTTGAACGTAACCAGAATTGCATCGTCCCGGTTGGAGACCCGGCTATAACGCACTTTCTCAGTCCGCAACAGGGTGCGGATATCACCGTTATACCGCTCCATCGCCTGACTGACCGCCGCATCCATGTCGACATCAATCAGGACATGGATACCCCCCCGCAAATCAAGACCCAGATACATAGGCAGGGCACCCATACTCTGCAGCCAGCCCGGCACGTCAGTGGAGAGGGTCAGGGCCTGGGTGTAATCCGCCCCCAGAGTTGCCTCCAGAATTTCCTTGGCCCGCAGCTGACTCTCCGAGTCAGTAAATCTGACCAGCAGTTTATCTTCACCGGTCGCGGTCGATTTTATCTTGATTTTTGCACTGTCCAGGGCCGTGCGGACGGTCAACTCGGTCGCGGAATCGACCGATGCCCGGCGACTGCCACTGATCTCCAGTGAAGGGTCCTGATCGAATATGTTCGGCAAGGCGTAGACCAGACCAAACAGTACCAGTACCGCTACGAGGATGTTCTTCCAGAGGGGATATCGGTTCATCGTTGTCTGTTATTGTGGAAGCGCTACAGGGGCACGCCTGGATCACCGGCCTCCCCAATGAAACAGCCGGCCCTTGCGGGCCGGCCAGTGATTACAGCTCTTTCAATGTGCCCTTCGGCATGATGGCTGCGACCGCCTGACGACGGATCTTGACCTCGACGCCTTCAGCGATTTCAACTTTCACGAAATTTTCGCCCAGATCGGAAATCCGCCCCATCAATCCGCCTTCGGTCTGTACTTCATCGCCCTTGGCCAGGGTCTCGACCAGTTTCTTATGTTCCTTCTGTCGCTTCATTTGGGGACGGATCATCAGGAAATAGAGCATGATGATCAGGCCTATCGGCAGAATCAGTCCTTCCAAACCCGCTCCACCGGCACCGCCGCCAGTAGCCTGGGCCATGGCATCTGAAATAAAGAAACTCATGGTGTTCTTACCTTAAGTCAAGTGGTCAAAATATATTGATTCAGCACAGAGTACACCGTAGCGAAATCACAAGCGGAGCATTATGCCACAGTTGTTGTGATTAAAAAATTTATGGCGCTACGCCTGCGCATCCGAACCAATGCAAGTACCGGAAATAAGGCCCGGGCTGTGGATTTTCAAGTAGGCACCTCAGGCCCGCATGGCGTAAAAATCCCGAACGAAGGCATCGAAACGCTGCTCCGTGATGGCTTGGCGAATATCGCGCATCAGTGACTGGTAGTAATACAGGTTATGGATAGTATTCAGCCGGGCACCCAGTATCTCATTGCAGCGCGACAGGTGCCGTAGATAGCTCCGACTGTAGTTTTGGCAGGTGTAGCAATCACAATGGGGGTCCAGAGGGCCTGTGTCACCGGCATGCACGGCATTGCGAATGCGCACCACGCCCTGATGCGTAAACAGGTGGCCATTGCGCGCGTTACGGGTAGGCATGACACAATCAAACATATCGATACCGCGCCGCACCGCTTCCACGATATCCTCCGGCGTTCCTACACCCATCAGATAGTGGGGCTTATCTGCCGGCAATCTGGACGAGAGGAAGTCCAGCACCCGCCAACGGTCGGCAGGCGGCTCGCCTACTGAAAGCCCGCCCACGGCATAGCCGTCAAAACCGATCTCCATCAGCCCTTCCAGCGAACGCCCGCGCAACGACTCATAGACGCCACCCTGGACAATACCGAACAGCGCCGACGGGTTGTCGCCATGCGCCTGCCTGCTGC
Organism: Sedimenticola selenatireducens DSM 17993; assembly: GCF_000428045.1. Classification (GTDB taxonomy): domain Bacteria; phylum Pseudomonadota; class Gammaproteobacteria; order Chromatiales; family Chromatiaceae; genus Sedimenticola; species Sedimenticola selenatireducens. Next base: position 102,851 of record NZ_ATZE01000015.1, read on the forward strand.
GCTCGGCCCAGCGCAGTGAGAGCTCCATGGAGACCCGCGCCTCCAGCTCCGTGGCCGGATACGGCGTGCACTCATCAAAGATCATCACGATGTCGGAACCAAGCTTACGCTGCACCGCCATCGACTCTTCCGGCCCCATGAATATCCGGCTGCCATCGATAGGCGAGCGAAAGTGCACCCCCGCCTCGGTAATCTTGCGCATCGCCCCCAGACTGAACACCTGAAAACCACCGGAATCGGTCAGAATGGGACGCTGCCAATGAATAAAGTCATGCAGATCGCCATGGGCAGAGATGATATCGGTGCCGGGCCGGAGCATGAGATGGAAGGTGTTACCCAGGATGATTTCAGCGCCCCCCGACTCCAGCTCTTCCGGGGTCATCGCCTTCACTGTGCCGTAGGTTCCGACCGGCATGAAGGCCGGTGTCTGTATGGTCCCACGCGGGAATGTAAGCTGACCCCGGCGGGCCGCGCCGTCAATATTTTCGACTTCAAAAAGCATGACTTATATCAACATAAATGGATTTTAACGACTTGACACACTGCAGCATATATTAGAAACTACGCATGTACTGAAAAACAACTCGGTACGCACTCCTCCATCCTCCTTTGGTGGATTTATTAACGCGGCAATCCACTTGCCGCGTTTTTTTTGCCCGGAAAATATGAGCGCCACACCCTCCGGGTTCATGCCCAATCTGCGCGCTCCAGAAACATCGCATCACCATAGCTGAAAAAACGATAACGCTGAACCACGGCATGTTGGTATGCCGCCATAATTCGCTCATATCCGGAGAATGCCGCCACCAGCATCAGCAGGGTGGATTCAGGCAAATGGAAGTTGGTCAGCAGGGCATCAACACTACGGAACCGGTAGCCCGGAGTGATGAACAACCGGGTATCCCCGTAAAAGGGTTGTATTTCCCCTTCCCGGGACGCGGACTCAAGACTGCGCACACTGGTTGTACCCACCGCCACAACCCGCGCCCCCCGGGCGCGTGCCGCACGGACCTGATCACACACCTCCGGACTCACTTCCGCATACTCGCTATGCATGACATGCTCCTCCAAACGGTCGACCCGGACCGGCCTGAAGGTGCCTGCCCCCACATGCAGGGTGACGAAGGCACGTTCGACCCCCATGGCATCCAGCCGCGCCAGCATGGCCTGGTCAAAATGGAGACCCGCAGTAGGTGCAGCGACCGCGCCCTCGCGCTGGGAGTAGACGGTCTGGTAGCGCTCTTCATCCAGCGCCTGATCCTCGCGACTGATGTAGGGAGGGAGCGGCATATGCCCGGTCTGGCACATCAGTTCATGGAGGTCCACGTCACAAGCGGCAATGACGAACAGATCCTCCTGCCGCCCCTGCACCTCCAGCACATTCCCGTCTTCAAGCAGTATACGGCTGCCTGCCCTGGGTGACTTGCTGGCCCGGATATGGGCCAGCCCCCGACGAGGCTCCAACACCCGCTCGATCAGCAGTTCAACTTTCCCCCCAGTCGCCTTGGTACCAAACAACCTGGCGCGCATTACCCGGGTATCATTGAACACCAGCAGGTCACCGGGATTCAGTAGCGAGGGCAGGTCGGCAAACAGACGATCAACCGGCCCTTCTCCGCCGCAGGGCAGATGGAGTAGCCGGCTGTCCTGCCGGTTTCCGGTGGGAAACTGGGCGATCAGCTCATCAGGGAGATCATAGTGGAAGTCGCTTCTCTGCATGGGGCGCGCATCTTACCATAGACTGCCGTAGCGCCAAGGCTTCTGTGGTTACCACCGAGGGATTGCACTGCCCCATGAAAAGATTATACTACGCCTCTTCAATCTGCCGGGGTGGTGAAATTGGTAGACACAGGGGATTCAAAATCCCCCGGGGGCAACCCCTTGTCGGTTCGAGTCCGACCCTCGGTACCACTTAAATATCAAAGGCTTATTGCCGTTATTCGGCGTAGGCCTTTTTTATTGTGTGCGACACCAGGTAGCAAACAGGCAGCAAAATGCCCACAGGCCAGCTCACGCCAGATGAATGCAGGAAAGCGTTACTACTGACTGATTTTTGGCATCCAGCTTGGCCAGCGGGCTTGGCGGCTGAGGCGGCCGAAATCCTTGCTACAGCGCAAATCCTCTCCGGAAAACAGAAATTATTACCATCCACCGCAATATTTGTCCGTTGTTTGTCGGTCTATTAACAAGATGGGCTCAAACATTCAGTAGTGCATTGGCCCCAGAGAAAACGCCGCTTTCATCAAAGGCAAGCATATGGAAAACCATCGGATCGTAGTCACCCTGTTTCGCTGGGCGGGTGCCTGGGGACCGTTCAAGGTCAACATCCCCTGTGGCGAATGTTCGTTATCCAAAGATGTCATTCTTGACACACTATCCACAGAACTGGCTGGAATACCGGTCGATCTGGATATTCGGGAGTGGTTAAGCGAGTGGTGGAAACCGCTATTGAAAGGAGGATGGCATGCACCCATCGTTATGGTCGAGGGCAAGGTAATCGCCCAGGGCCATGCCCTCAATCGTGGCATTCTCACCCAAGCCGTCATCGAGGCCTATTCGCATACAGCCATGGTCACCGGCAATCATCTGTTTGGCAAGGAAAGTTGTCCGCACTGCAAACGCGCCAAGGGATACCTGGAAAAGGCCGGCATCAGCTACACGTATCATGACGTAGTCAAAAACCCCCATGATCTTTATGAGATGCTGGCAAGGGTCAAACCCATCATCGGGCCCAAGACACCGATCACCGTTCCCCAGATCTGGATTGAAGGTAGCTACATCGGTGGCGCCGATCAGCTAAGTAAAATCGTTCACCAACAAGTGACTCCCAATTTTGATCGCGGTAAGTGCTCTCTATCCCCTCAAAATCGGAAACTAGCCGAAGACCCAGCTTAAACCGCCATCTTCTGGGTACCGCATCCGTCAGTATTCCTGGCAAAACCTTGCCGCTGCACATCCCTTTCTGCAAGGATGTGGGGAGTCCGAACGGATTCTAATACATCACTCTTTTGTCGAATGTTTATCGAATCTGTGCGGTTGTATTCCCGTCGCCTGCCGCCAAGCACGCATCAACACTACCTTACGCAGGGTTGTATCAATCCGCTTATCCTCATTTGGTCTAGAATAATAAATAGCCAATCGCCGCAGCGAATCGGCTAGAACCGAAGAAGGAGAATGCGATGATGCAGACTTCCAGGCACCTGTTTTCAGCTCTCCCCACATTTTTGCCAACAAATAGAACGGCCGGCGCAAAGAAGCCTCTTCCAAGCCAACGATTCAGGCCAGGCGTTGAAGCAACGAAGCACAAATATCGCACCATCATTTTTGCTGGTGTCGTCGCCCTACTCTCCAACGGCTGTGCCAGCAACGGATCGGACAAACAGACGATAGGCGCTATAACCGGCGCTGTTATCGGCGGTGTAATTGGCAACCAGATCGGCAGTGGCAGCGGCCGGACGCTCGCAACTGGTGCAGGGGTTCTTCTCGGCGCACTCGCAGGTAGCCGAATCGGCAGTTACCTGGAGGAGCAGGACCGCATGAAACAAGCAAAGGCTACCGCCGAGGCGCTCGACAACACGGAACGGAATGAGGTGGCCTGGCAAAATCCCGACAGCGGTGTAAAGGGAACGGTCGAGGCCGAACCCGTCGTAGTCGATAGGCAGGCCAATCTGCAGTGCCGCGTGGTAAAGCAGAAAGTCCGACTGTCGGACGGCCAGACAATGGATGAAGACCTGAAGTTCTGCCGGGGACCCGGAGACGACTGGGAGCTCTCCACATGATTATCGGCAAACCGGTTTCACCCCCCTTTAACCAGGCACCATTGTCACGGCAGTCATATCCATTCCCAATCACCGACACGATAAGTTGAGGCTGACCCCTTGATACGCAACGGCACAAGCCAGCACTGTAATATTTTGGTGATCGCTTGGGCCTTGCTAACGCTCGCCCTTGCGCCCAATGCGCAATCTGCAGACCAAAATGCTGGTGACGCAGGCATCAAGATTGTCCTGCGCAATGCAGTATCCGGGGATCGACCCGCCGACCCGGCTGAGTTCGCGGATATTCTCATCGTCAGGGATCGTCGATCAATCCCGGTCGTGCCCAACATGCGCCTGCGTCCGGGCGACCTTGTTTCCACCGGCAATCTTGAAGCGGTAATTACCTTCAACGGTGACGAAAAAGAGCTTATCGTTGGCAGTAACAGCCAGATTGACATCCTGAACCCTTCGATCAGAGCGGTTATCGGTGAGGTGGTCGTGAAAATTAAAACCGGGGTGACCAAAGCAGCCACCGCAACACGTGACCTGTTCCGTGTTGAAGGCGAATTCGTCCGCGCAGCGGCCGAGGGCACGATTTTCTATTTCCGCACCTCAGCGGAGGCAACGGAGGTCCGTGTGTTCGAGGGGCGGGTACGCATGGAACCCAATCTTAACGAGGCGGAATCACTCTTGCTGGAAGCGGGGGAAATCGCGACCTACCAGCCGAATAAAACACCGGTAAAACACCGGATGAGCAGCGACCAGATCAATGAGATCCTGGTTAAGGTACGTCGGGTCGAGCATGCAGTCCCGCCCTATTCCGGGCGCCAGATCATGCCGCCGCCAGAACCGCAACCGGTGGTACCAAAGCCACCCGACACCCCGGTGATTACTGCGTCAACAGACAGACCTGAACTCGTGCAGGAGGTAAAACGCCTGCTGCTTGCATTGGGTTACGACCCGGGTCCACTGAACACAAACGAGAACGAATCCACCACGGCCGCCGTACGCGCATTCAAACAAAGTCGTAATTTGCCCGGACCGGCACAAATTGATGAGCCACTCGCCCGAGTACTGAGAACTGAGAAAAATACGCTCGACAGACGCCAGCCGCTGCCACCGCTGGACCGCGGATCGATTAAAGGCATAGATGCAGCCGCGGGCAAAAAAGTATACACAAAGAACGTCATGACGGCCGATGAGCTGATCGAGTGTATTCGCCAGGACCAGCGGGCCGAAGCAGGGAAATCAGCACTGGACGCGACCATGGCAGAGCTGGATGCCAGAAAAAAGCTACTGGAGAATTTGGCAGAGGCACTGGATCAGCTGTACAAAAATCTGGATCGATCCGATCAGACTGCCGTGGACAGCTACAATGCAAGAATTACCGACTACCAGTTACTGGCAGAAAAATTCAATACAGAAGAGATTGGAAGACACAGAGAGCTGTTGAAGTCGTACAACGACGCACTGAATGCATGCGAAAAGATGTGCGCCAACCGGCAATACTATATTGATGATTACCTGGTGGCGCGGGATACACTTCGATTGAAAGAGCCGCACGACTCACGCTGCGGGATATGACCTGACGGCTGTTGAAAAGAGGAATGGCCACAACAGTGGCCATGTCACCTTTCATACCAGCCACTTGGTGGAAAAACGCCGGAACAACAGGTACGCGACAGTCAGGGTAAACAGGTCGTAGGCAGTATGTAGCAGAAGATTCTCCTCGGCGACCAGATAAACCGATAACAGCAGATATAAAAACATCAGCACAGCGAATACCAGACGACGAAAATAAGCGGGCCTGCCAAACAGCTTTATTCCCAGCCAGGCCCCCAGGCTGGATATTGCCAGCATCAGAAAAACCTGAGGGTAGACGCCCAATGGCCGGACTATCCGGTTTGTTACAAGCGTGTTGATCGCATCGGCGTATAGTTCGTAACCGTAACGCTGTTCCGGCCCGAGGCCGTAGGCAACAGTAAACTCCTCTTCGGGGGCCTCAAGGCCAACAATTACCGTTCGCCCCCGGATTATGTTTCCGTCAAATTGACCGGCCAGGACGGCGTTCATATCTATGCGCCTGTCATATGCACGTAACGCCGCCAAAGGACTGAGACGCAACAGGATCAGCGCCGACTGCGTATCTGGATTCATTGCCTTACACCCTTTGGGCGTTGCGTGAATCCGCTCCAGCAGGGAGATCGGGTATTGGAGTTTCCTTCCATCGCCTGCGGCAAGCGTCAGCGAGTTCGATTCCGGGTTGAGGGAGTCGACGGAAACCCGTCCGGCGGCTCCCAGCAATGCGATACCCGGAAGACTGCTAATCCGATCCGGTTCATTCCTGGATTCCGCCTCCCGGTAATTCATCGCTATCGGCATCATCATCGTGTAACCGAGGCGTCTGCCCACGCAGACCAGGCCGAGCCCACCGACTGATTCCGCCAGTATTTTTACCGCCCGCGGCTTTCTCTCTTCCAGCTCAGCGAACCCGAAGAACACGCTTGTTCCCGCATCTGCCGCCGCCTCGAATGCGGCCGATAACGTTTCATCCTGATCACGTGATTCATGAAAAACAAGATCCAGGAGGATGGCGCCGGCACCGGCTTCAGTAAGTCTGGATATCAGTTCGGCGTAGGTGGCGCGGGCAGAGGGTGCATGCGTATTAAAGGTCCCGGGTATGGCAACCAGCGATACATTTGCTTCGAGCTGCGCGGGGAAGAGCATATCGGCCAGTGCGAGCGACCATGTGGTGGTGCGCGTCTCCAGGGTGAAGAGATCCAGAAGACCGACCCACAGAATAACCAGCATCAGCAGCGTAATTGCCGGAACCGACCAGCGCTTGGACCGTTCCAGCACGCGGCGTCCCTGTTCCCAACGCAGCTTCTCGCGCAGGCCGCGCCCGGTTATCCGGGCGATCAGATTCTCCAGGTCGGCATTAAAGGTCTCATGCCGAATACTGAGTGTCTGCATCCCGGCAAGCGGGGAGAGTAGCGCGGGCAGCTCTTCGTTAGCCAGTGGCGGGACATCCTCGAGCAGCACGGGTATCAGTTTTTTTTTCTTCTCCAGCGCTGACGCTATCTCCCACCTGGTCACGTCATCGGGATTGTCAAGACGTCGAACCCCGTTGGGTTCGGTCATCGTCAGCCATTCGCGTCCGATGAGGACTATCATGATATCCGATGAATCTATTCGCGCACCGAGCACATTGCGCCAGTTTTCACCGGCAGGAATACCCTCGACATCCATGAAAATATCCCAATCCGACTGCGCGGCCCGCAGACGGTCGTATACCAGCCGGGAGTAGCCGGAACTCTCTTTTCGCCTGTAACTGATAAAGACTTTTTTCATCAACCCGCCTTGCACGGAACAGGACCGACGGCGCCAAAATGGGTCGAGTCCCAACCAGGATTGGTTGGATCCATTTCAACCTGCTGACCCGGATAACCCCGAATCTCGTCTGCAGCCAGCGGCACGCGCTATTGGACGGATTTGTCCAATCAATCTAAAAACAGGTCCTGGTACAATTTCCCCTTGGGATTGACAGCATACTGAGCGAAATCCGTGATTCCCGTTTCGGTCAAGACTTCGTCGTCGATAAAGAAATTACCCGTACATTCGCGGCTTTTACGTATCAGGATAGCGTAGGCGGCGTCGGCCACAATAGCGGGCTTGCGACAATTCTCAGGCTTTACCATATCACCGAGCATGGCGACTGCCGCCGTGTAGATTACAGTGCGCGGCCATAGCGCATTGACCGCCACACCCTGCTTTCGAAACTCCTCCGACATGCCCAGAACGCACATACTCATGCCGTACTTGGCAATGGTGTAAGCAGTATGATTTTTAAACCAGTGAGGCTTCATTAACAGCGGCGGGGACAGCGTAAGGATATGCGGATTCTCTGCCTTGAGAAGATGCGGCAGACAGGCCTGAGAGCTCGCAAAGGTTCCGCGGGCATTGACTTGGTTCATCAGGTCGTAGCGTTTCATCGGCGTCTCCAGCGTGCCGGTGAGGCTGATGGCACTGGCGTTGTTGACGAGAATGTCGATGCCGCCAAACAGATCCACCGCCTGACGCACCGCCTCAGCAATCTGCGCCTCATCACGAATATCGGTCTGCACCGGCAGCGCCTTGCCGCCCGCCGCCTCAATCTCCGCTGCCGCAGTGAAGATAGTCCCTGGCAGCTTGGGATGAGGTTGGATGGTCTTGGCGGCGATAACGATATTGGCCCCATCCTGTGCGGCGCGCAATGCAATTGCCAATCCAATGCCCCGCGTAGCGCCGGTAATGAAAATGGTCTTACCCTGCAAAGAGCCCATGTTATCTCTCCTTACGCCTGTGCCACCGAAACAAAACGCTACAGTGCAGAGTTTTCGTTTTGGCGATCGATTTTGAAGCGACTAGCCTTTCCGATCAGGTATTCAAGCACTAATAAAGAAAGATAGCCCCTGATCTTGATGGTGTCGATGCTCAGAGTGTGCTGAGCATCGACACCATATGCTGATCGGCTGTTTGTAGTGGCACATAGATAGTGCCCATGGTGAACAGGACATCACGCGGCTAAAAAACCGCTATGAGCCTCGATCATCTATCAGGGCTCATGGCGGCAAAACTCTTATCCTTCCATTCTCCGCCAGCAGCCAGGACCAGGGATTTATTTATCGCATCCGGCGTCGCCATAATCTGGGTAAACCCATGCTCGCCGACCATTCTCAGATCAGGAAAATTAACGGCAATTCGAAAGCGTGGCGCCAGTGCAACCACCTCTCTACCGACAACCAGAAGTTCGTAGGGCAGATGGGCCGTCTGCTTGAGCGCCTTGTAATCGATCACTTCCATCACCCGCCTGTCGTCCGCCATCCCTTCAGAGAGGGCGACACCAAACACAGATATATCCGAATGAGGAATATCGAGCCGGTAGACCAGACTGGTCCCACCACGGCCATTGGCGAGGGAGGCCTCCACAGCATTGAGCGCCTCCCGGTGGCTGTCGTATCGCGCCAGGTCCAGCGGGTCATCGAAATATTCCATGCCAAACGTGTAGTGGTATTTGCGCAGTTTTCTTGCTGTCAGTCCCTTGGACCCAAAATATTCAACCGCCCCCAACGCGGCCGCCAGTTTTTTAGTCACTGGTCCAACGTCACCCGACACCCGGTAGGCATGGGCAAAATAGTCTGGATTGGTGTAGGCGATCTGAAGGCCTTTTTTCGTCTGGGTAATGGCCACGCGCTGCGCTGACATATAGGCGGCGTTGGATTCTCCTGCGGCCAGAGCAATTAGATCGTCATTGGTCACAATGACGATATGTGCCTGCTCATAGGGGATGTATTCCCCTACCACTGTAAACTGCTGAGCCTCCAGCGCCTCTTTTACCCGCTCAACGGTGGACGCAAAGTCACTATCCGAACCGTTTGCCAGGACAAAGGGTTTGAGTTTTTCTGCAGCAAAGCTACTGGAAAAAACACTCAACAAAACCAGAAACGTGTATACAAGCAACCCGAAACGGGACATAGCTGATCTCATCTCCACTCCTCCCTTGGTTTTTTGCATTTTTCCCGGTGATAGCCCGGGGGATCGGCTAACTTTGAACGACCCTGTTTACTTAGTTATTATCTATGTGGGCATTGTCGCCTTGCCCAACGGCAAAAACTTTTTTTGTCAGGTGCGCTGTAACGATTACCTGCCTGGCGGCTGCTCCGGCACCGTCCGCTCCCGGCTCATTATCGCAATAACGGATCCTTACATCTGGGGGAGAGCAGTGATGAACAACCGCTGCTTGATTCAAACCGCCTGCCTCCGTCCTCAAAAACAGGGATAGGATTTTGCTTTCAGCAAATACCCAAGGTGCCGCCCAACCCCCGCTACAGCACTTTGTAACATAGCTGTGTTTATAGCCAGTGACCAGAACTACGTCCATTTTATGAGAACTTGCTTCCGTTTCATCAAGAATCCTCCATCTCTGTCAGGATTTCAAGTACTGCACCCGTTTTGGCCTATTCAGGCAGAATTGGCCGAACAGGTTTAGATTCCGGATAAACCACGCGGATTAGCTGTGTTCACCTGCCACCCCGAAGCAAGCGCTACAATTAAAGTAGAGATTGTAAGGATGTAAATCCAATTTGACTCTGCTCTAATGAAGCGCATCTCTATGCTTACGTTATCGGTTATGCCATCCATACCCTGTAGTACTGATACGAAGACCCTTTTTTATCGGTTTGCTGACAAACCACCACGACTGGTCAACGCGCAATGAAACTTTTACGTCAACACCTGATTGATCCGGAAATCTGTATTCGCTGTAATACCTGTGAAGAAACCTGTCCGGTAGATGCCATCACGCACGATGACAATAACTATGTGGTGGATGCAGCCAAATGTGATTATTGCATGGATTGTATTTCACCATGTCCGACTGGCTCGATTGATAACTGGCGGATGGTAACAACAGGTTATTCTATTGAAGAGCAATTCTCCTGGACTGAGTTGCCTGCAGCAATTGACCATGGAGAAGCCGCTTCAGCTGAGTCACAACAACAGGAAGCGAATGAGGAGGATGCCAGCGAAATTCTGAAAATTGCACACTCTGGCGAGAGTGGAAAAGTACTGCCTCCAGCGTCTGCAGAACGTCCCTATATCAATATATACAATCGTGAAAAACCGATGGTGGCGCGCGTTGCGGGTAATTTTCGTCTGACCGATGCAGACAGCGAGTCGGATATCCGCCATATTATTCTGGACTTCGGTGATCGCACCTTTCCCGTGCTGGAGGGACAGAGTATCGGCATCATTCCTCCCGGAACGGATGAAAAAGGCCGCCCCAACCTGGTGCGACTATATTCCGTCGCCAGTCCACGTGATGGTGAGCGTCCTGGGGCCAACAACCTCTCACTGACCGTTAAGCGCGTGGTTTTTGAGCAAGATGGCAAAACGGTTCGGGGCCTGGGCTCAAACTATGTGTGTGATTTAAAGAAGAATGACGAAGTGCTTGTCACCGGTCCATTTGGCGCTACTTTCCTGATGCCTAATTCACCCAGCACTAATCTTATTATGATCTGTACTGGCACCGGCTCTGCGCCATTTCGCGCCATGACCGAGTACCGTCGCCGGCATCTACCCGACGCTGAGGGCAAACTGCTCCTCTATTTTGGTGCCAGAACACCCGGTGAACTACCCTATTTTGGACCGCTCAATAAACTGAGTGACCGGTTTATTGACAAGCAGTTGGTTTTTTCCAGGCTTCCTGATGCACCTAAAGAGTACGTGCAGGACCGCATGGTTAGCCAGTCAAAAAAACTTGCACCCCTGATGGCTTCAGAGGACACCTACATCTATATCTGCGGCTTGAAAGAGATGGAAGCAGGGGTTGAAGAAGCGTTTGAAAAGATCTGCATTGATAACGGCTCAAGCTGGAGCGATATAAAACTGGCAATGAGACAAAGCGGCCGTTATCACGTTGAAACCTACTGATTGTTTTGCTGCTCCAAAAAATAGCGCGTGTATAAGTGGTTAGTACGGTTGGCCTCGCCACCCGGCAGCAGACGCAAAAAGCCGCTGGAGCCCGCAGCGGTTTTTTTGCCCGTCAGCGGCATAACCCACTCTGATCATACGCGGCCCACCAGGTCCATCAGAGGCAGATTCCGCGAGACGCCTCACGAAATCCACCGCCCCCGGCAATAAGTCTCAATTTATCCGCCCCCCGGCCGATGTACTGTTTATGCCGGGTCGGTAGTCACAACTGATGCCCGCAAGCAGCAAATGCAATATATTACAATGCCGTAAGGCCTCGTTCTCTCTTTTGTTCAGTGAGTTAGTAAGCAGTCTCGTTGTTCCTGACAAGAGTTCAACAGGCTGCCGTATGTCCGGTTCCCCCCGAACTGCATTGAGCGAATACCTAATAACGAGATGGGCCAGAGCCCAAGTGTGAGGATGAGATAGAGATGACAGATCACAGTTCTGACAAGTTCAGCACCCTTTCCCGGCGCGGATTCATGAAGCTGGGCGCCGCATCGATCGCCGCCGCGGCCAACACCCCGATGTTCTTTGTCAAGGATGCCTGGGCCGAGCAGTCCATAGGCAACTATCCGGTTAGAGGCAAAACGGTAAAATTCGGCTTCAACTACCCCCAGAGCGGCGCCTACGCCGATGAGGGGGCCGACGAGGGACGCGCCTACAAACTGGCTGTTCAGCACATCAATAACGGGGGCGGGATGCTCAACACCCTGCAACCACTTGCCCTGAAAGGCAACGGGATTCTGGGTAAAAAAGTCGAATACGTGATTGGCGATACCCAGTCCAGCCCCGGGCCGGCACGCACCAGCGCCCGACGCATGATTGAACAGGACGGTATTATCATGTTCTCCGGCGGCTCATCCAGTTCTGTGGCTATCGCTCAGCAGTATCTGGCGCAGGAGAAAGGGGTGATTTTCATGTGCGGCCTGACCCACTCCAATGACACGACGGGTAAAGACCGGCGCCGCTATGGTTTCCGCCACTTTTTCAATGCCTACATGAGCGGCAAGGCGCTCGCGCCGGTACTGGCGCGAAATTACGGTAAGGACCGGCGCGCCTTCCATCTGACCGCGGACTACTCATGGGGACATACCCAGTATGCATCGATGAAGGAGTTCACCGAAAAAGAGGGATGGACCACGGTGAATAACATCATGACGCCGCTCGGTTCCAACGATTTCTCCATGTTTATCACCGCCATCCTTAACTCCGACGCGGATGTGCTGATCCTCAACCACTACGGGAAGGACATGGTGAACTCTCTGACCCAGGCCGTGGAGTTCGGATTGCGTGATCTGCAGAAAAACGGCAAGACCATCGAGGTGGTAGTGCCACTGTTTAGTCGCGTCATGGCCAAAGGCGCCGGTGCCGCCAATATCGACGGGGTTTTCGGCACCACCGGGTGGAACTGGACCCTGCAGGATCCGGGCTCCCAGGCTTTTGTCAATAGCTTCACCAAGGAGTATGGCTTTCCCCCGTCACAGGCAGCCCACACCTGTTATGTACAGACCCTGCTCTACGCCAACGCCTGCGAGAAGGCCGGTACCTTCTACCCCCCCGAAGTGATCAAGACCCTGGAAAATTCCCGCTATGCCGGCATCGGACCGGGAGAGACCTTTTACCGGGGAGAAGATCACCAGTGCTTCAAGGACATGCTGGTGATGAAAGGTAATGGACCCGACAAAATGACCGGACAGTATGATCTGCTGAAGATAGTGGAGCAGGTGAAGGGAGAAGACACAGTCTACGACCACAACACCTTCAGCGGCGAACTGGGCCCTTATATTCCCGCCTGAAATATCCGCCTCGTTACCGCCCGGCAAGGAGAAACCGGGCGGTAACCTCACTCACCCCGGCCAGATCCATACTTGAAAGCAGGCAATCCTGCCACCATTATCCTATTTTGAGAGCCGACCCGCCGGACTACCGACCATGAACAGACCCGATCTGCCGCTGATCCTGGAACCTGAAACCCTCGAACCATTACTGGGTAACGACAATCTGTTGCTGGTCGACCTGACCAAGCCAGCCACCTACACCGAGTTTCACATCCCCGGTGCGGTCTACCTCGATTACGGGCAAATTGTCGCCATGCGCAAACCGACCATGGGCCTGTTACCGGAAACAACCGTGCTGGAAAACTGTTTCTCATCCATCGGGATCGATGACTCGGTCCATGTGGTCGCCTATGACGATGAAGGCGGCGGCAAGGCCGGCCGACTGCTCTGGACCCTGGAAACGATGGGACACAACCACTTCTCTCTGCTGAACGGCGGCCTTCATGCCTGGGCCAATGAAGGCCATGCAATGGAACGGACAGCAACAATCCCCAACCCCAAAGTGTTCCACGCCCGGCCCAGCAACACCCCGGTGGCCAATGCGGAATATATCCAGCAGCACCTTGGTGAAACCGGCTTTGCCTTGCTGGATGCCCGTAGTCCGGATGAATACAACGGCCTGAAACGCTATGCGGAAAAAGCCGGACATATCCCCGGTGCCGTCAACATGGATTGGCTGCTCGCCCTGGACCAGCAGCGCAATCTGCGCCTGAAACCCGAGGCCGATCTTCAGGCAATATTGACCGAACTGGGGATTGACCAGAGCCAGCAGATCGTAACCTATTGCCACACCCATCACCGCTCATCCCTCACCTACATCATGCTCAAATCGCTTGGCTACCAGCGGGTAAAGGGATATCCGGGCTCCTGGTCGGACTGGGGTAACCGGCCGGACACGCCGATTGCCTGATATCTGCGTTTACCTGATGGAACGATGCCGGTAGTATCCCCCTCTATCCGACAACCCACGGAATCGTTGTAGATGAATCACCATCCTGAGAACACGGCCAAAGAAGCCGGCCTGGTCGACAAGCTGTTTGCCTTGCTGCTCTACCTGCTACCCCACCACCTCCTGTCGCAAGCCATGCACTGGCTGACCCGGATAGAGTGGCCACCTCTCAAGGACCGGCTGATCAAGGGGGCGATCCGGCTCTACCGGGTAGACATGGGCCTGGCCGTGCAACAGGACCCGACAGCCTATCCCAGCTTCAACGCCTTCTTTACCCGGGCACTGCAGCCCGCGGCGCGTCCGCTTGCCGGGGAACCATCCGCCGTCCTCTCGCCGGTCGATGGCGCCGTCAGTCAGCTCGGCAGGATAGAAGACGGCCGAATCTTCCAGGCCAAGGGACAGAGTTACACACTGCGGGAATTGTTGGGCGACGACAGCGAATGGTGCGAGCGGTTTGCCGAAGGCCATTTCGCCACCCTCTACCTCTCACCGAGGGATTACCACCGCATTCACATGCCGCTGGCCGGCGAGCTGAAAAAGATGCTGCATATCCCCGGCCGGCTGTTCAGTGTCAGCCCCTCCACAACCCGGGTGGTACCACGCCTGTTCAGTCGCAACGAGCGAGTTGTCAATCTGTTTGAAACCGAGCATGGCCCGATGGCCGTGATCATGGTGGGAGCGATTTTCGTGGCCAGCATGGATACGGTCTGGGCAGGCACGGTCGCACCGCTCTCACGACGCATCAGCCAGTGGCGCTACGGCCAGCAGAAGCCGGTTGCGCCTGTCACCCTGGACAAAGGCGACGAGATGGGTCGTTTCAACATGGGGTCAACCGTGGTGCTGCTGTTCCCGAAAGATGCCATCGAGTGGAGCGATCAGTTGTCCGCCGACACCAAGGTTCAGATGGGCCAGCAGATCGCCACCCTGACAAGGTCGACCGGCTAGGCGCGCTCCAGCGGAAAGGCCAATACCTGGCTGATCTGCTCCGCACCGGCCAGCTGCATGATCAGGCGATCAATACCCAACGCCACACCTGCGCAATCCGGCAAACCCAGTGAGAGTGCCTCGATCAACTGCCCGTCCATCGGCACATCCGCTTGACCGGCGGCCGATCGGGTCTGTAGATCCTGTTCAAAGCGGCGCTGCTGTTCGGCCGCATCGGTCAGTTCGTGAAAGCCGTTGGCCACCTCTATCCCGTTGATATAGAGCTCAAACCGCTCCGCCACCGGCGGGTTGCCCGGCCGAACCCGGGACAGGGCCGCCTGGCTGGCCGGGTAATCATAGACAAAGCAGAGACCCGGCCCCATGGCCGGCTCCACGCAATGGGTCATCAGCAGATCCAGCCAGGCATCCCGGTGCGGCAGATCCAGTCGATCCACCCCCGACACCCCCTGGTTCAGGGCGCAGTCGCGCAGTTGCCCGGCCGAAGCCTGATGGGGGTCCAGCCGCAGCTGCTGCTGAAACAGCGCCTGATAGCTGATGCGCCGCACAGCCGGCGGTTCCGACATCAGCGCCTGCACCAGTTGCTCCACCTCATCCATCAATCGGTGATGATCAAAACCGGGGCGATACCACTCCAGCAGGGTGAACTCGGGATTGTGCAGGCGACCCGATTCTCCGTTCCGGAACACCTTGCATATCTGATAGATCGCGCCGGAACCGGCGGCCAGCAGCCGCTTCATGGGAAATTCTGGCGAGGTATGCAGATACAGCGGCAATCCGGCCGGCGCTCCCGGCCCGGTGTAGCGGGTGACCAGGGATTCTATGGCGGGATCGGTCGTCGCTGATCGGGAGCAGACCGGCGTTTCCACTTCCATGACTCCCTGCCGGTGAAAAAACGTCCGGATCGCCGCTAACACCCGGGCTCGCATCCTGAGCATCTCTAAGGAAGCCGCAGGATACGCCCCGGAATCCGGTTTACCGTTGTTCAAGCGGTTGACCAACTCACTCTTCTTTGGCCCGGGAGACATATTCACCGGAACGGGTATCCACCTTGATCAGTTCACCGGTCTGCACAAACAGCGGCACCCGCACCACGGCACCGGTCTCCAGGGTCGCCGGCTTGCCGCCACCACCTGAAGTGTCGCCCTTAAGGCCCGGATCGGTTTCCGTGATGGCGAGATTGACGAAATTGGGCACCTCGACAATGATCGGCGCACCGTTCCACAGGGTGACGGTGCACATATCCTGATCCTTGAGCCATTTCACCGAGTCACCGACCGCGGCCGCATCGGCGCTCACCTGTTCAAAGGTATCCGGATGCATGAAATGCCAGAATTCGCCATCCGAATAGAGATACTGCAGATCCATCTCCATCACGTCGGCGGCCTCGACGGACTCACCCGACTTGAAAGTCCGTTCGATAACGCGACCGGTTTTCAGATTGCGTATCTTCACCCGGTTAAATGCCTGGCCTTTGCCGGGCTTCACGAATTCGTTTTCAATAATGGAGCAGGGGTCGCCATCCAGCATGATTTTTAGCCCGCCCTTGAACTCACTGGTACTATAAGTTGCCATCTTGTCCTCACCAAACAACCGACTGGAAAACGCGCATGATACATCGAATAGAGCCTGTATGTCAGACTCCCCTGTGGCAGCAATCGCTGGCGAACGCCTTCAGCGATGTTGATGCGTTTATCGAATTCCTTCGTCTGGACGAGGCGATATTACCCGCAGCGCGGGCCGCGGCGGGACTCTTCGGTCTGAGAGTCCCCAGGGAGTTTGCCGAGCTGATCCACAAGGGAGATCCCGGCGATCCCCTGCTGCGGCAAGTCCTGCCCATCGGTGCGGAAAATCTGCCCGCACCCGGTTTTGTCCGTGATCCCGTGGGCGATCTTGATCAGTCGATCATTCCGGGGGTACTGTCCAAATATCAGGGGCGACTGTTGCTGATCGCCAATGGCAGTTGCGCCGTCAACTGCCGCTACTGTTTCCGCCGTCACTATCCGTATCAGGAAGCCACCGCTTATCGACAGCGTTGGCAGGAGGCCCTTGATCACATCCACCAGGCGGAGAAAATCGATGAGATTATCCTGAGTGGCGGTGACCCGCTGACCCTGGGCGATGGCAAACTCATCGAACTGGTCAGCCGGCTGGAGACCATCCCGCACCTCAAGCGGTTACGCATTCATACCCGGCTGCCGGTGGTAATTCCCTCACGCCTGACGCCCGAACTGACGCGTTTGCTCACCGGCGGGCGTCTGCAGCCGGTACTGGTGCTGCACATAAACCACGCCCGGGAAATTTCCCCCGAACTCTCCAGCGGTTTGGTCCCATTGAAGCAGGCTGGCGTCACCCTGCTCAATCAATCCGTGCTATTGAAGGGTGTCAATGACAATACGGCTACCCTCAGCGCGCTCAGTCTTGCGCTGTTCGATGCCGGTATTCTCCCCTATTATCTCCATCTGCTTGACCGTGTGGCCGGTGCTGCACACTTCGAGGTGGGCATAGGACATGCCCGACAGCTGCAGGAGGAACTGCGCGCCTATCTGCCCGGTTACCTGATGCCCCGAATGGTCAGGGAGGAGGCAGGAGCCCCGGCCAAACAGCCGGTATTCTGACCGGCAAATACCTCTCGGAGGCAAGGCAACAGCGTAGTCCGTACTCATTTACAATAAAATTTTTATTGTAGTAGGATCTGAACCTGCCGATAAAACACTGTACACTACACACGGCCAAATGGCCGTTGAATTCCATTTACCAGAACAGTAACGATTTCATGGAGATACAGAACACTCTCGGTTTTACCACGCCTGAGCGCTCAAGCGCGCCCGCAGGCTCGATGCTACTGAGCCCTAAGGAGGCCGCCATCTGGATAGGCAGTCTGCCGATGGCCAATGTCGGAGAGACCTCGCGACAGGTATTCAAGGCGCTTGTTGAATTCAATAGAATCAACATTCCCAATCTGGATCGAATTAAAATAGCCGAGCTGTTCCGGCGGCCGGTCGGTTACATATCCGACAATCTGCGCAAATACTACTACGACTCGCCCTTCCCCCTTTCGGCAAAAAGCCGCAAGATCGCCGTACTCAACCGCGAGCTCTATACTGAACTGGCCCTCGCCTACAAAATCTTCATCGAAACAATGATTTCCGGTGGATCAGGGAAATTTGACCGCAAGCTACTGATTATCGCCATCCATCGGGCAATGCGCTTTCTCACAACGGTCATCTATCAGTCGATGATAGTTTATGATCCGATTCCAGTGACTGTATGGAAAGAGCTCCACCGTCTATACGCCTACGCCGAACAGAACCAAATACATGAACTGGCGGTTAAGGATGGCAGAAACGATGACAAGGTCAGCAACATCGCCGCCCTGTATAAACAGGCGTTGCTTCTCTCCGTCTGCTCACCCTACCGGATGCGGCAGCGTGAAATTGAAACTGTAATGCAATCTATGGAGCATTGGGGCAGCCTCACAACGCTGAACAAGCCGGCCAAGGAACCACTGGATCACTTTGACTTTGTCGTAAGACTCTCCACAGACTCTCCCCCCCTGCACAATGCGCTGGAAACGGATGAGGCAGCCAATCTCTGCCGAATACTGAACACTCAACCCCTGGTACAAATGTTGCGGGAAACCTTTGATCAAGTGCCGCAGGAGAGTGGCAGCAACGGTGCGAATCGAACAGAACCGAAACTATCAAGACACCTGCTGCGGCAGTTGATTCGGATTCTAAGCTCAGAACCAAAAAGGGAGTTTGTTCGTACCAAACTGAATTTTGAGTTGAAAGTGGCGGTTGGAATAACCGCAATCTACAGTCTACTCACAACAGAAAAAGTATCGCACGAACCAGCAACGGCACAACGAACCGGCAGCGACCTGGACTGGATAGATCAACCAACGAGTAATCTGCCCAACCCGTCGCTATATACAGTAACGGAACACAAACTGGCCCTGGAAGGGTTTGATGAATCCATTCAGGAGACCATCATTGCGAGCGGCTTTGGTGAGTCAGGCTGCCGACAGGACGGCACCCCCATTTGGGCAGCCCGACCGACAGAACAGCAGCATGAAACCTTCGCCTGCAAAACCAGCAATGAAAGCGCCGGTGGCTACTGCATCAACTGGCAGGGCAGCAACGCACCCAAGATAAAGATCGGCGAGGTGATTGGCGTACAGTCGGCAACTGTCAAGAACCAGTTCGCGATCGGTATCAGCCGCTGGATGAAAAACCAGCCTGGCCAGGGACTGCAACTCGGCATGCAGATGATTGCACCGAATGTCACTGCTGTACTGATTCACCACCTGGAAGGCGGCAACCCGGCCGGCCATCCCCAAAAAAGCCTGCTGCTGCCGGAACTGAGAGCTTCTGAACTCCCGGCCAGCCTGATATTACCCACACTGCCCTTCAAGACTGGTGATCTGATCATGATCGACCAGGCTGGCATTGAACGAAAGGCCAGGCTCACGCATCTTGTAGAGACAACCGGGGCATTTGCCCAGTTTTATTTCACCTACCTCAACCCACAGCCAAGCTTTGGAGACGACCCGTTTAACGACGATGAGGCGGATTTTGACAATATCTGGCCTGTGCTGTAGTCATGCCTAACTAATATAATCACATGTAGGCATCTTAATAACATTGGACACTTGCCACTTATGAATGGATATCCCGAGACCGACATACCGATCAGACTTCTGATAATTGAGTCCTCCCTCAATGAGGCAGAAGCCCATATCAGTACGCTGCGAAATGCCGGCCTGGTTGTCCATCCTACCGTTGCCGTGGATGACGATGCACTGCTCGATATTGCCGACAACGAAAAGCCCGAACTGATCCTGCTTTCCCTGACCGACACTACTGATAAGCTGACCGCCACTCTCAAGCTGTGTCGGGCGGCTTTCCATGACGCGCCCTACGTTATTCTTTACAAGAATCCTGAAACTGACCCCGACACCTTGCTCCAGATCATGCGTGACGGGGCAAGGGATGTGGTTTGCACCAGCGACCCGGATCATCTGCAATTGGTGGTCATGCGGGAATCGGAAAATCTTTCCATACGCAAGGAGTTGGCATTAACCCAGCAAAAACTGAAAGAAGCGGAAGCTCGCTGTAACACCCTCATCGCCAGCTCACAGGACGCCATCGCCTACATCCATGAAGGGATGCACATGCAGGCGAACCCGGCCTATCTGCAGATGTTCGGCTATGTCGATATGGGTGAACTGGAGGGGCTGCCCATCCTCGACATGATCCCGGCGAAGGACCACAAAAGCATTAAGGCCTTTCTCAGAACCCTGGGCAACGAGCATGCGGAGCTCAATATTGCCTGCCAGAACAGCGCCGGAGAAACTTTTGATGCAAAACTGGAGTTCTCTCCAGCCACCTATGATGGCGAACCCTGTACCCAGCTCGTCATCCGTAATGAAGCACAGAACAAGGAACTTGAACAGACCATAGAGCTGCTGAGCAACCAGGATGCCCAGACAGGCCTGGCAAATCGCCAATATTTCATGGCCAAAATGGAGCAGCAGATCGCCACATTGCGCGAAACGGGAGGAGGCTGTTCACTGTTCTATATCGTTATTGATGACTTCAGGGAGATCAGAGCTGAAATCGGCATTACCGCAAGCGACAATCTACTGAAGGAACTGGCCGGAATCCTCAGCCGTAACATAGATAAAAGTGATCTGCTGTCACGCTTCGGCGACCACTCATTTACCATTTTGAGCACCAAGCAAAACCCGATTGACGCAGAGACCATGGCGGAGCGGCTACGCCTGCTGATCGAGGAGTTTGTTTATCAACAGACCAATGTCACCTGCTGCATCGGTATCAGCCTGCTTGACCAGGAGATCACGGGAAGCCAGGATTTTATTAACCGCGCCTATCACGCCTACGAGGCGGCCCGCAACAGCGGCGGCAACCGCTACTCACTCTATGACGCCAGCGAGATGCAGGCCAGTTACGGGGAAGACAACACCGGCGATGAGGCTCGGATCAATGAACTGATACAGCACGCCCTGGAAAACGACCGGTTTCGCCTGGTCTACCAGCCTATCGTCAGCCTTCAGGGGGACAGCCGGGAACACTACGCGGTTCTGACCCGGTTACTGGATAACAATAACGAGGAGATTCTTCCCGACTACTTTATCCGGCATGCCAAGCAGGGTGAGCAGATGGCGAAAGTGGATCGCTGGGTCATCAACAAGGCCATTGAAGAGCTCGCGGAACAGCGCACGGAAGGTAAAAAAGTCAATTTCTTCATCAGCATCTCAAGCGCCGGCCTGGAAGATGAAGGCATGTTGCTATGGATCTGCGACTGCCTGCGCAAGCACAGGGCCAAAGGCCCCTGGATCACCTTCCAGATACAGGATAAGGAGCTGCGTAACCATATCCAGACTGCGAAGAAGCTGATTGAAGGCCTGAAAAAGATCAAATGCCAGTTGGCCATTGATCAGTTCGGCGCCAGCCCAAAGGCGGAGACCCTGTTAAAACATCTGCCGGTGGATTTCGTAAAATTCGATTTTGAACTGATGCAGGACCTGGCCTCCAAGCAGGAGCAACAGGATCATCTGAATGAATTGAATGCCCTGGCCAAGCAGCACAATATCAAAACCATCGCCATGGGGGTGGAGGACGCCAACAGCCTGGCCATTCTCTGGACCGTCGGCGTCAATTACATTCAGGGTTATTTTCTCCAGGAACCATCGGAAAACATCTCGTACGAGTTCAGTTCCGCGTAGTCCTCGCTCGATTTGGAACACTGCCCCCGGGCCGGGGAAGCCCCAGTCGCCCGCGGTTCGCCAGTTTCTCAGTCGATTGCGAAACAGTAGAACAACCCATTACCACCTGTAGCCTTCAGCGCTTCCAGTCCGCAACCACGGGAGCTGTGGGAAGCGTTCCAGGACCGGGAAGGTGCATCGTCCCGCAAACCGATGCGGTCATGATGTCCGACAAAAGCACTTCCCTCGTCACTGCTGGTCCAGTCACTACAGGTCTGCCCCTCATTCAGGGTTCCGTCCGGGTTTGAACCGGTAAGTATGTCATGCATATTTGGCGAATCGCCCCGGCCATTCACCATCTCGCCCTGTTCGGTCAGCCCCGTTTCTTTATTTATGCCATTGGCTTCCGAGTGCAGTCCTGCCAGATCACTGGCAATCATGACACCCTTTATATTGTGCCAGGGCCCCATGCCGATCCGGTCCCGGGCATTCTCCCGTGAACTGCTCAGGTAGGCTCGCCAGGTCTTTCCACCCACACCTGCCGAGGCTGCCAGTTGCTGGCAGTGTGCATCCGCGCCCTCCAGGCCACCCAGATCGGCCCCCTGCCCCGGCCCATTACTGGTGATGAAAAAACTCGCTGCGTTCTCGGCCGATTGCAACGGCGTTGAAACTGACATAACCAACAGGCACATAACGAATGCCCTCATGAGATTCCACTCCTGTTCAGCATATCCGGGAATAACCAACCCTGGCTTATGCCAGGCTCTAATCTTCGTACAACCAGCACACAAGACTCATCAGCAATAGTAGACCAGCAGAAAGGATCTGCAGACCTTAAATCCAAAATCGTATTCTCCCGCTCCAGGCACGCCAATAACAATATTCCACGGCCCAGACGGGCAGCTGATCATGCGCAACGATAGCCGCTACCCATAAGAACCGGGTGTAGGGGGCAGTCAGCAAACCTTTTCAACTCAAAGGAGACGGAGTGAAACCATTTTATGTATTATGGGAGAAATCTTTAGAATCGATCACCGGAGTAGCTGCTGACCCATGCAGTGCGCCAACTGCCATCATCAGATTGAAGATCCGGAAGCGCTGTTCTGTGCCCAATGCGGTCAATCCCTTTGCCGTGAGGGACACTGTTGTTACTGCGGAAAACGGCTGCACCAGAAGGCCAACTTCTGCGACCGTTGCGGAGCACCGGTAACGGTCAATCCACCTCTCCAAAATGTGTCCGTGCCCCCCCTATTCAAAAAAACTCTCCGGCAGGTCGCCCCCCTCAAGGGCATCATTCAGGAAGAGGTCCGGCACCATGTTGAACAGGCACAGGTTAAACGGAGCATTGAACGGGCAATCCAGAGAGAAAAAGCCCATCAAGCCAAGCTGCTCAAGTGCGGACTGTGCGAAAGCGACTGGATCGGCATTGCGGGTGGCAAGTTTATTATGGGGTCGCCGCTCGACGAGAAAGACCGTTTTGAAAATGAACGTCAACATGAGGTACATGTTGGCCGCTTCGAGATGCTGAAGACACCGGTCACCTTTGCCATGTTTGATATCTTCTGCGACGAGGTGAGGCGCAACCGACCCCGCGATGAGAATTGGGGCCGGGGAAACCGGCCTGTCATCAATATTACTTACTGGTCGGCCATGGACTACTGCGACTGGCTGTCAAAGCAGACCGGCGCCAATATCCGCCTGCCGACCGAGGCCGAATGGGAATATGCCTGTCGCGCCGGAACCAACACTGCATTCTGGACTGGAAAGAGCATTTCGCCCGGGCAAGCGAACTTTGATGGAAACTATACTTATTGCGGGAGTGGCAAGGGGGCATCTCGAGGCCAGACGACAGCGGTAAACGAGTTTCCTGCCAATCCCTGGGGATTGCACGACATGCACGGAAACGTCTGGGAATGGTGCGCCTCTATCTATGATGAACTATACAGCGGTCTCGAACAGATGGATGCCGGCCATCTGGACGATGATCTTCGGGAACGAGTGGTCAGGGGCGGCTCATGGCACAACGTACCAGGCGGGCTGCGCTCTGCCTCGCGTAACAAACTGATGCCGAATTATCACTATCTCAGGATCGGCTTCCGAATAGTCCGCGACGTGGAGCAAACTTCGCATTAATGCTCTATCGGCCGGCACAAGGGGAGATCAGCCGTTAAGCGTTTTCATGGAATTGACGCGATGTGACACAAAAAGTCCGCGATACTCCATTCGAATACCGCGGACTCTGCAGACATAAGCCAGCGCCAGATCAGATCGCCAGATACTGCTGGCGCAGATCCTCGTTATCCAGCACTTCCTGGGCAAGACCATCAAACACAACCTGGCCCATATCGAGGATAATCGCCCGGTCCGCCAGACGCAGGGCGGCTACCGCATTTTGCTCGACAATAATGGTGGTGATGCCGAGCTTTTTGATTCCATCGACAATCCGCTCGATCTCATGCACGATCACCGGCGCCAATCCCTCGTAGGGCTCATCCAGCAACAACAGCTTGATGTCTCTGGCCAGGGCACGGGCCACTGCCAGCATCTGCTGTTCACCACCGGACAGCGTGGTGGCTTCCTGGGCACGACGCTCGGCCAAACGCGGGAAGTGGTCATAGATGCGTTCAATACTCCAACCGATGGGCGGGGCGATCTGTGACAGGATCAGATTCTCCTCGACCGTCATGCCGGCAATGATGCGGCGATCTTCCGGAACCAGGGCGACCCCGTTCTGCGCAGCCTCATGGGATTTCATGCTGTGCAGCGGTTTGTGGTCGAGCCAGATCTCCCCGTGGGTCACCTGTGGGCTATCCACCCGGGCAATAGAACGTAACGTGGATGTCTTTCCGGCACCGTTGCGGCCCAGCAGGGCCAGAACCTCGCCCTCGCGGACGTCGAAGCTGACTCCCTGCACGATATAGCTCTCGCCATAGTAGGAGTGGATATCCCAGCAGGAGAAGAACGCCGGATCAGAACCGGCCCGGGTAACCGGAGTGACCCGGTGCGTTGTGCTGTATTTACTCATAGCTCAGCCCCTCCCAGATAGGCTTCCTGAACCTTCGGATTACCACGGATCTCGTCCGGTGTGCCACTGGCGATAATCCGACCCTGGGCCAAAACACTGATCGTGTCAGCAAGGCTGAACACCACGTGCATATCATGCTCGATAATAATCTTGGTCATGCCGCGCTCTTTGATCCGTTTCAGCAGATCAATGGTTCGGTTGGTATCGTGGCGCGCCATGCCGGCGGTCGGCTCATCCAGCAGTAGCAGCCGGGGATGCTGCACCAGTCCCATGGCCAATTCCAGGCGACGCTTGTCACCCCGGGACATGCTGCCCGCGTGCTTATGGATATGCTCTCCCAGCCCCATGTCCTCCAGTATGTGTACCGCGTCCGCCTCTATCGCCTTCTCCGAAGCCAGACTGACGAAGGCATTAAACTTGAACGTGCCGTCACGCCTGGCCAACGCAGGGATCATCACATTTTGCAATACCGTCAGATCGGGAAAGATTTCCGGAGTCTGAAACACCCGCACCATACCGGCATGATTGATCTCATGCGGCTGCATGCCGATCATGTTTTTGCCTTCAAACTCCACGGTCCCGCTATCAGGTATCAGACGACCGATACAACAGTTGAGCAAGGTGGACTTGCCGGCCCCATTGGGGCCGATAATGGCGTGGGTCTTACCCTCTTCAATATCCAGATTGATATCACCCAGGGCATGCAGCCCGCCAAAAGTTTTATCGACATTTTTGATGCTTAATACAATACTCATCACATCACTCCTTCTCTGCCGACAGGGCAACATCTTTGTCCCCGGACGATTGGAAAATACCTTTCACATAAGCGGACGCACGACGAATGCCCTCGACCACTCCGCCCGGCAGGAAGATCACCACTATCATGAACAGCAGTCCAAGGGTCAGATGCCAGCCCTCTCCAACAAACTCACCGGTGATGGCTACCACAATGTTTTCCAACCAGTCTGGAAGGAAAGCAAAAATCTCGTGTAGCCGACCATCATTCATGGCGGAGAAGATATTTTCAAAGTACTTGATAATACCGGCACCAAACAGAGGACCGAACAGGGTACCGGCACCACCCAGTATGGTCATCAACACAACCTCACCTGATGCGGTCCACTGCATGCGCTCCGCTCCAGCCAGTGGATCGGTGACAGCCATCAACGAGCCCGCAAGACCGGCATACATACCGGAGATGACAAAAGCAGTGAGCAGATAGGGTCGGGTATTGAAGCCGGTGTATTTCATCCGGGTCTGATTAGACTTGATCGCCAGCAATTTCAATCCAAACGGGGAGCGGAAGATCCTCAACGATATGAAAAAACCAAGAATCAACATCACCGCACAGAAATAGAATCCGTTGTACCCACTCATCTCGATACCGAACAGCTGGGTCGACGGCAATCCCTGACCGACGGGACCGTCCAGCACTCGTGGATCATCCATAGTCAGCTGTAGACCGGTTTCACCATTGGTCAGCGGCGTCAGCACTGAGTACGCCAGGTTATAGGACATCTGGGCGAAGGCCAGCGTCAGGATGGAAAAATAGATACCTGAGCGTCTCAGACTCAAATATCCGATGACAACCGCAAATACACCAGCCAGCAGGATGGAAAAAATCACTGCCGGCAACACATTCATGGTTAACAGCTTGAATGACCAGACCGCCGTATAGGAACCGACCCCGAGGAACACAGCATGTCCAAACGACAGGTAGCCGGTCAGTCCGAACAACAGATTAAAGCCAATGGCAAAAATTCCAAATATTGCGAATTTCTGCATCAGGTCGGGATAGCCGGCACCGACGGGAGTAAGCCACAGGGGCGCGGTCAGGACAGCCACGGTGAATATGGCCATAATAACCCAGTCATTCTTTAGCAATGGCATATTCATATCAATCCTCCATCACGCCTTTGCGTCCCATCAGACCGCGTGGTCTGACCAGGATGATAACTACCGCGACCAGATAGATAATGATCTGGTCAATACCCGGAATGATGGCTTTAACTTCATTCATGGAGGCAAACGATTGCAGAATGCCGAGCAGAAACCCGGCCGCTACAGCACCACCCAGCGACCCCATGCCGCCGACAACCACCACCACAAAGGAGAGCACCAGAAAGTCCATTCCCATGTGATAGTCAGGTGGCAGGATCGGAGCGTACATAACGCCCGCCAGACCAGCCACGACCGCCGCTATACCGAATACAATGGTAAATCTGTGTTCAACATTTATACCGAGCAGTCCTACCGTCTCGCGATCATGCATACCCGCGCGCACCACCATGCCGAAAGTGGTGAACTGCAGAAAAGCGAACACGGCAAAAATGATAATGCCGGAGAACAACAGGTAGATCAGCCGCCACCAGGGGTAAACCACTGACTCTCCCAGTCCCAGCAGGACGCCAATCGGGGCACTGCCGGAGAATATTTCAGGTGCTGGAGAGGGAATCGGATTGGCACCAAAGAAGGACTTCACGATCTCCTGGAGTACAATTGCCAGACCGAAGGTCACCAGAATCTGTTCAGCATGGGGCCGCTTGTAAAAATGCTTGATAAGCCCACGCTCCATCACCAGCCCGATGAGCAGCATGACCGGAATGGCCAAAAGGATCGATATGGGTACCGACCAGTCAATTATCGTTGTACCGAAATCACCAAACCAGATCTCCAGGTAAGGCTGCTCCTTGTAGGCATCAAAGAAGGTAATGCTTTCATCCTTTACCTTCATGGAAATCGTCAATATTTTTTCTAAGGTAATCGCGCAAAACGCACCCAGCATGAACAGGGCACCGTGGGCAAAGTTCACCACGCCAAGCGTTCCGAACACGAGCGTAAGGCCGAGGGCAATCAGCGCGTAGGCACCGCCCTTGTCAAGGCCATTTAAGATCTGAAGAAAGATCGCATCCATTACTGTCTACACACCAGTGAAAATGAAAGAATAACAAGAGCCGGCTGCCCAGAGGCAGCCGGCTTACAGGCTAGAGTGGATCAGACCTCGTAAGGACCGAGTTCGCCGCCGAAGATTTTCGCGTCGTACTCCACCTCTGAGCGTGGCACGATCTTCTGAACCTGCAGCAGGTCAAACTGGGAAGTTGGATTCTGATTACCGCGAACGACCAGTACATCCTTAAAGCACTGGTGGTCTTCTGCACGGTATTCAGTCGGGCCGTTACCCATGCCATCAAACTTGAAACCTTCCAGTGTCTTGATGACTTCGGGTGGGTAGAAGGTACCTGCCTGTTCAACTGCGTTGGCATACAACAGGGCCTGTACATAACAGGTGTGCGCAGCCATTGAGGGTGGGAAGCCGTACTCCTGGCCAAAGGACTTCACAAAGGCTTTGGAACCTTCATCCTGCAGCGACCAGTTCCAGTTGGTGGTACCCAGGATTCCCTTGATGTTCTCACCGGCACCCTGTGCCATCAGACGTGAGAACAGCGGCACCACGATTTCGAAGTTCTTACCATTGACCTGCTTGTCACGCAGACCAAATTGAACCGCCTGGGTCAGGGAGTTGATCATATCCTTACCGTAATGGTTAAGGATCAGCACATCCGCACCGGAGTTCAGCACCGGCGTGATGTACTGGGAGAAGTCGCCGGCACCCACCGGGGTCTTAACCGCGGCGGTAGTCTGCCAACCCAGTGCTTCCGTGGTGTTCTTGATTGACTCTTCCTGGGTCCAGCCCCAGGTGTAGTCCGCGGTCAGGTGATAGGCCTTACGATCGGTACCCATCTCTTCCTTCAATACAGGACCCAGTGCCTTACCGGACATATAAGCGTTGAAGAAATGACGGAAGCCATACCGACGCTTGTCCTTACCCGTGGTATCGTTGGAGTGAGTCAGGCCAGCCATGAAGATGACTCCCATCTCCTGACACAGCCCCTGCACCGCAACAGCCACGCCGGAGGATGAACCGCCGGTAATCATTACCACACCATCTTTCTCGATCATGCGTTTGGCGGAAGCGCGGGCCGCATCAGATTTGGTCTGGGTATCGCCCGTTACATACTCAAGTTTTTTACCCAGGATGCCATTGCCTTTCAGAGTAAGCGGTTTCATGGTGTTCAGCATACCGCCGTCACCTTCACCATTGATGTGCTTGACAGCCAGTTTATAGGCACGTAACTCGTCAGCACCCTCATCCGCATACGCGCCGGTCTGAGGGACGTTGAAGCCGAATTTCACGGAACCGGCATTACCCGGGTTATTGCGAAAATCTTTTGCCGCCCAGGCATCCTTGACAAAGAACATGGGCATGTTGGCCGCGGTCAGTGCTGCGGCACCCACCTTGATAAAACCACGACGGGAAAGTTCGCTGGTCTTAGACTTATCATCACTCATTACTATTTTTCCTCTCTCCATTTCGGGCTGGATGCCCGATTATTGTGCACGTACATAAGGTGCTGAATGGCCCCAGTGCGTTTTCGCGATATTGGCTGAGTGCCGGGGTAACGCCGCCGAATTCGATTAAGTACAACCCATCATCTTCAACTGGCGAAACAGTGCAATGAACAGCCAAATGATTAATGAACAAGATGGCTCTCCAGTTCTTTTCTTATGTTTGCTTAAGCAGTTAAAGCGCGCTGCCTTCTGCCGAAACAATATCGGCGCAGGCAATCGCCCGCCGACTAGAGGAGCATTGAGCAAGTTTCATGCCGACATAAACAGACTGGAGAATCAAGGACCTAAGATGAGCCACTGAGGAGCTGTGTTACCAAAGCACACAGGCATCGGTAACATCTTGTGTGTAGATTCGTAACGACTAAACACAAAAAGCTGAGCAAGATCACACGAACAGGCCGACTTATGTCACAGAGTTGGAGCAAGAAGCAGCCGCGCATCGCATGTGAAACAGCAATCCGGGGCAAACGATCAAACTTTATAGTTGACCTGGCGAACGGCCAATACTGCTGGTGCCCGGTCCGTCCGAGACAGGTGCATAAACCCCGCCACCCATACGGTCAGCATCTGTCACCAGGGCATAAAACTGTTCATGAAGGTCATCGGGCGGGAGACACTGTGATTTAACCGGGACATATCCTGCCGCATGATATAAGTGGAGAGGGTCATCGACTGTATGGAGCGATCCATTGATCCGATAGTTTCCAGCATCGGCTCAAGCGTGCTGACCTTATCGTTTATTTCGGACATATATCCAGACATGGTTCGAATATTGGCTGTCATATTGCCCATGTTATCCGACACTGACTGCATATTGCTGGCTAACACCGTCATATTGGAATCAACACTAACAGCCAGGTAGTGAACATCCTTGGCCAGACTATAGACCAGAAAAAAACCGTAGGCAGCGAGAATGATAAAAGCGAACAGGGACGGGTAGACAATCAACTCCCAGCGTCGGGCGCTGGTTTCAAACGCTTCCGAAAGGCGGTCCATCGAGTACGCCTGTCCCTGTTCCGGAACCTGCCCCTGATCCACATGTTCTTTTTCCTGGACCATCTATTCCACCCTCAAGGCCGCGTCCATATATATGTAATTAATTTATTTCTAATATTTGCAATCTCTAATATATGTTATCACAGAACGCTTTTAGGGATAGCCGTTTTTTACTTATAAAGATTATACGGCGATTTATACTAATTGAATTCTTAACGGGAAAACTCGATCAGAAATCCCCAATCGAACCGCGCCGCATGATCTCGAGAATAACCTTTTTCACATGCACCGCCTCCTCTTTAAGCGCGGGAGGCAACGGCTCACCGCCATGGATCATAAGATCCATATTCAGGGCATACAGCCAAAGCTGCCCCTGCTTGTCCTCAACCATGGTAATTCGGCATGGCAGATAGGCGGAAAATGCGTCGCTGTAGTCAAGCATCCGTGCGGCGGTAAGGGAGTTACAGAACATATAGATTTTAACAAAACGATACGACTCACCACTTTTCGCTTCGACATCCTTATACAATGGAAGCTCTCCAACATTGGAGATATTGAGTTCATTGGCGACCGTCTTCATTGATTGCTCAACATCCTCCGGTGTCAGCCCTTCCTCTACCGGCACTTTCCAGACCGTGGCCTCGGCGGCATTTCGCGTCTTAACTATATTCTCGATCAGTTCCTGGTATACCTGCACGGCACCAGGATCAAACCCATCCAATACAACCCGGGTTTGCACCACGGCCACGCCGGCGGCAATCACCGCGAGAAGACCGATCAAAGCGAACACATTCCTGATTACACGCATAAGTTACCCCTCGCCCCTACCAATGCCAACCCTGTTCTTAACCGCTGACTTCCTGGCGGCATGCTCAGCCCACACTAGCTATTTCACCACCCCTGGATAAAGTTTGGCACAGAGAGCATTCAACTCTTTGCTACCTTTACCCCGCGGATTTAACTCAAATACCGCAAGCCCTTCACTGAATGAGCGGCGGAAAATGGTCCTTTGCGACAACCGCGGCTTGATAAATTTCATACCAGGTAGCGATACCAGCGCCGCGGCGGCTTCATCGGTTTCGCGCACGGCATGGTGAGTATCGCCACGATTGATAAAACCGATAATCTCCGGGGCATTCCCTTCAGTGGTGGAATTTACAAACTGTATGAAGCGCTGCGTTGACCAGATGTCCGCCTGGGAAGGCGGAACAGGTACCAGTATGCGATCAGCCAGCCGGATGGCACGCTTCATCATCTCGATATCCGCAGTACCGATATCGATCAACACCTCATCAGCACCATTCAGTTTGTCATCATCCAGCTGTTTTTTCCCTTTCACGGAGATGCGTGGTCGATAACCCTCCTCATCCCGAACTTCCGCAACATCTCTTAAAGTAGCCTGGGGATCAAGATCGATAACCTGTACATCCGCCTCCGCCATTGCCAGCCAGACGGCAAGATTGAATGTTACCGTGCTTTTCCCTGAACCACCCTTCAGACTACCCACGACAGTGATCATGCCTACGCCCTTGCTCTAAATCAGATATCGAGAACCCATACAGCGCCCTTTCGAAACTAGTACGCCGTCCGGGAAAACTGTTTCGCTGTGTTATGCCAGGCCAACACCTCTCCCTTGCGAATGGGCCTGTCCGGCATTTGCCAGGCCTGATAGGACCATACGGGCGTTCTGCCTAATCCGTGGTTAGGCGGACCCTGCCGAAAACGATAGTCCGGCGAATACCCCGGAGCGGCAGGATAACCATCCGGCGTAGGGTAGCCCTGATACGCCACTGACCTTGGCATGGGCCGGAAACGGAAATCCGGTTGCCCACCCGGCGACCTTGAATAAGGCTGATAACGGCCTGCAAATTGCCCTGGCACTGTGCGTGGCCCCGGCACCGGGTACCGGTTTGATTGTCGATAAGGATAGACCGTACCGGGCATCGGCAAAACGGCACGCCTGGGCGTTGCCCAGGACGGTTGGCGATAGTACACCGGAGCCATCGGCGGATAGGGCCGTTGTGCCCGAAATTGCACCGGGCGTGGATACCCCCATGTATTAACCGGGGGACGGGAGGGATAACCGTAAGCCATTCGGGGCATTGGCTGAACGCCATAACCCCCCGTCGGTGGCGGATAACCGGCCCAGCGCGGCGGCGCTCCACGATAGCCATAAGGCGGGAATCGGGGAGGTGGCATAGGCGCAATGGGTCGATAACTGACTGGTATCGGCCAGTTGGCGGCATGGCGTCGTACCGGTGCATAGTGCGGCGGCACATTTACGGGATGGGGATACCGCGCCATTGGCCGAACCGGTTGAACCCTATACTGGGGTCTGAAACTGGCGACCCCCCGTGACGGCGACGCCGGTACATAGCTGGGCAACATCTGCTGAGGCAGTCCCGCGGGGCCTGCAACTACGCCGCCCCCCATCGAGAGAAGCGCCAAACCGAACACCGCTGACAATATCTTTCCGAATCTGATCTTCATTGTTTTACCCCATGATCATCTGATCATTCAGTATGCTCACCCGCAACAACCGACCTGCTATCATTTTTAACGCTGCTGTTGAGGGACGATTTTCTTGAACTGTTCGGGCACCTGGAACAGGCCAGGGTCCTGGGGGGCGATTGTGATATTGCGCAGCTCACGGATATAGCCCCCCGGGCTCTCCTCCTTGATGGCCAGATTGAGCTGCGGATCAAACCAGCGTGTCGAACGCTGAACCGGCTGATCGCCCTCGGTTATGGTCATTTCCCACTTCTCAACTGTCCGCCCGTGGAGCTGTTCCACCTCCAGCATACGCTGCTCCATTACAGGACCTCCCGCGATCTCCTGCCGCAACAGGATTGAACGCTGTTTACCGATCCACTGCGTACTCTGCACAGCCCCCCCTGGTGAGGGCATCGTCACCTGCCATTTGGTGGCCATCCGACCCTGTATGCTCTCATCACCCAGTTTCTTGCACTGTGACCCCGGCAGACCCTCACAGGGGCTACCCTTCTCAGCCATCGGCTGCGCGGTCTCCACGCGATATTCTATATAGCTGCGCTGCCGGGGATAGAGCACCCAGGTTACCTGATTTTCGGTATCTATAATATTTACAACCGGTTGGCCATTTTGCTGCGTTTCACTGCGCACCAGGCTTTTCCCGACAAAAATGTGGCCCACCCGCTGATTCTTCTGCGGATCAGTTTGAACGGTATCAGCGGAAAACTCTACTGCAGCCGGGGAAGCCGCTTCGCCATGATGCATGCCCACAAACAGTAGCGAGAGACCAAACATCATAATTTGACCGCGTATTGACATCTATACCTCCAAAGCGCCCAGGCAATTTCATCATCGGCGCAACTGCCTACCCCCACTATCTCCCGGCTGACCTGCAAATGTGCGGGTTTGTTATTTCTGTATCCAATGCTTCGCCAGGAAACCTTTAATACTCCCAATACCGGTGCCCTTACGGACGAAAGCGATAACCTGGATTCGTCCATCCCGGCGGAGCTGCCTGGTCAACAGAAAAACCCGGCCCCGGTTGCGCGCTGTAAGGGGGGCGCTTCTCGTGCGCTGTCGACTTACGTTCCCGACGATCAGGTCTGAATCTCAGTTCCGGCTGCTGGTCCTGCCTCGGTGACATGATATAGCGCCCCTTTCCTGCTCCCACCTTCCCGCGATATGGATATCCCGGTTGCGCGAAT
Organism: Sedimenticola selenatireducens DSM 17993; assembly: GCF_000428045.1. GTDB lineage: Bacteria > Pseudomonadota > Gammaproteobacteria > Chromatiales > Chromatiaceae > Sedimenticola > Sedimenticola selenatireducens. The sequence goes on from NZ_ATZE01000015.1 coordinate 136,706, forward strand.
GCAGGGACACCGGATATGGTCCTGGGCAAGTAATAACCGGTTTCACCAGAATACCTGCCACCTTGCTTACCCGCGGATGGGTTTTCCGTTGTCCCCGTTAACGGACGAAACTTCCCGTAAAACTGCCCGAATCCTTCAGCCAATGCCATTTGTGGAAGCATCAGAGTACAAATGATGCCGGTGCTCAACATTCGCTTGAAAGTGTCCGACACACCCATCTGGATCACTCGATACCGCTCTCGTTATCAAGCTTCAGCCGAATCCCGCGCCGGCCACTTTTTCGACCGGAGTCAGGTTGCGAACCGGGATGATTGTCCCTTGCCGGAGCCGGCTTTTCGGTCGTCTCAACGGTACTCCGGGCTGTCGGTTTGGTCGTGACCGCTTTTTTTACTACTTTTTTCTTTGCCACGCTCTTTTTCCTGGTCACAGCCTTTTTTACCGGCGCTCTCTTTTTCCTGGCTACCGTTTTCTTGGCGACGGGCTTGGCCACTCCCTGCCCATCATGAGGCAACTCCTCCTGAACGCTTTTTACTCCCCCGGTATCCGGTGCTTCGGTTTTAACTGCCAGTTGATCAGCTTCATCCGGCATCTGTTGACGCCGGGAAACAACGGAAGATTCATCAGCACTCCCATGACGTGAGTCTTCAGGGACGATCGGTGACACCTGGGTCGCGGTAGCGCCTTCAGCCACGGACTGCTCCCCGGAGATGGACTCCTCCGTCTCCTTGGCTGATATGCCGGCAGCAGCAGGTGATGGAGCTGTTTTCTGTCGGGGCATCAACTGTCCCAGAAGGAGAAAAATTCCACGGACCGCATAAAAAAGCATCAGCATCAGAGTGGCGATCTTGCCCCACAGCAGCAACAGAAACGACTGCCGAGGAACAGCTGGCTTTACATCCGCTACCGGAGGTTCAGCGTCTTCCGGCAGCGGTGGATTACCATCGTCATAACCGGCGGCCGCCACCTCGCAAAGTGATGCACTGGCCTTCATACAACCGAGTGGAATCACTATCAAGGTCAACAGGGTGGAGACCATGACGCCTGAGGCCAGTGAGATGGCCATGCCCTGAAATATGGGGTCGGTGAAGATCACGCTGGAGCCGCACACCAGGGCCAGCGCGGTGATCATGATAGGCCGGGTACGGGTGGTACAGGCGCGCACTACCGCCTGCTCCACCGGCACACCGCGCTGGATTTCATGAATGGAAAAATCCACCAGCAGGATCGAGTTACGCACGATGATACCGGCCAGGGCGATCCAGCCGATCATGGAGGTGGCGGTAAATTCCGCCCCCATGATGGCGTGCATTGGAATGATGCCGAGAAGAGTCAGCGGAATCGGTGCCATGATCAGGGCCGGGATGCGGAAATTACCGAATTCCCACACCACCAGGATATAGATCAGCACCAGCGCCACCATGAACGCCGCCCCCATGTCGCGGAAAGTCTCAAAGGTAACCGTCCACTCACCGGTCCACTCGATACTGGAGCTGCTGTCATCCCCGGGCGGCTTGAACCAGAAGGTGTCGACTTTTACGCCATCCGGGGCAACATAATTAGCCTCCAGCAGGTCCTGCACCTGAAACATGCCGTACACCGGTGCCGCAAGTTCACCGCCCACATCGGCCACCACGTATTCAACCGGACGCAGATCCTTGTGATAGATAATCGGCTCTTCCTGCATCATCTCAAAGGCACCCAACTCACGCAGTGGCAGGGTGACGCCACTGGTGGACTGGATCGGCAGGTCACCCAGACGATTGATCTGGGAGCGCTCGGCCAGCGGCACCTGAATCAGGATATTAATCGGCTCATGCCCCGCCTTCTGTTTCACATCGCCCAACCGCATCCCACCGAGCGCCATGGAGAGATTGCGGTTGATGGTATCCACCGAGACACCGCGTCTTACCGCCTTCTCGGTGTCAACTTTAAACAGCCAGTACTCATAGCTGCCGCGCAGGTAGTTGTCCACGTCGACCAGGCTCTCCGCCTGTTCAAAGATACCGGTCAGATCCTCCGCCAGCTGCCGCCGTACCTCCGGTGTCGGTCCATGCACCTCGGCCACTACCGACTGCAACACCGGCGGGCCGGGTGGCATCTCCACCACGGCAAACTTGGCCCCCGACTCCTGGGTAATCTCTCCGACCAGTTCCCGTGCCGCAACCGCCAGTTCATGACTGCTGCGCTCCCGTTTGCTCTTGTGCAGCAACTGCACCTGTACTTCCGCCTGCCACGGATCCTGGCGCAGGTAGTAGTGTCGCACCATGCCATTGAAATCGAACGGCCGTGCCGTGCCGACATATACCTGCAGGGCCGTCACTTCAGGCATCTGGCGCAGGCGCTCGGCAATTTGGTGGGCCAGGTTGGCGGTGACCGGCAAGGCTGTGCCCTCCGGCATGTCCAACACCACCGAGAACTCAGGTTTGTTATCCAGGGGCAGCATCTTCACTGCCACCCACTTGGTATAGAACATGGAGCAGGCAAAGAAAAACGAACCCCACAGCACCACCCGAAAGATGATGCGCTTGTTGCGTGAACGAATCAGCGGGGTGAGGATTTTTTCGTAAAAGCGCGCCAGACGCTCCGTCCCCACCTTCTCCCGCTCTTCAGCCACTTCCAGATAGGTCATGCTGGGCCGCAGCCAGCGGGAAATAGCCAGCCAGGGAGTAAACACAAAAGCGGCAAACAGGGAGATCAGCATGGCGGCCGAACCGAGGGCCGGAATTGGCTCCATGTAGGGTCCCATCATGCCGGTCACAAAACCCATTGGCAGCAGTGCCGCGATCACGGTGAAGGTTGCCAGTATGGTGGGATTGCCCACTTCCCGTACCGCGTCCACGGCGGTATAGGCGTCGGTCGAACCGGTTTCGAGCCAGCGCCGATAGATATTCTCCACCACCACGATCGCGTCATCCACCAGGATACCAATGGAGAAGATCAGGGCGAACAGGCTGACCCGGTCGATGGTGTAACCGGTCACCCAGGCGTAGAAGATGGTCATCAACAGCACCACCGGGATCACCAGCACCACCACGATGGCCGGACGCAGGGCACGGAACGCAAACAGCACCAGCAGGAACACAAAACCGGTGGCGACGAACAGCTTGAAGATCAGTTCATTGACCTTGTCCTCTGCCGTCTCACCGTAGTTGCGCGTAACACTGACACCAACGTTGGATGGAATGCGCAGCCCCTTCAGATGCTCCACCCGATCGAGAATGGCGCTGGCCACTGTAACCCCGTTAACGCCCGGCTTTTTTGCCACCGCGATGGTGACGGCGGGGATGCCGCTGGCCGGCTGTTCATGGTCACCGGCCGGGCCTGTATAGTAGGCCACCAGCTGTTTGGCATCCTCTGGCCCCTGCACCACGCGAGCCACATCATGTACATAGACGGGGACGTCGTTGTGGGTGCCGATCACCAGTCGGCTGATATCGTCGGTGGTCTTGAGGAAGGCGCCGGTCATCACCGTGAAACGGGTGTTGCCGGACTCCACCCCACCCGCCTGCTGTTCGCTGTTGGAGGTCTGGATGCGGTTGGCCACCTGGTCCAGGCTAATGCCATAGCCGGAGAGTCGCTCCGGCGACACTTCGATGGTGACCTGCTCGGCACGCCCGCCCACGACGAAACCGTTACCGGTATCCGGGATCTCCTTGATGCTTTGCAACACATCATGGGCCAGCATGCGCAGCTGGCCGTCATCCACATCCGGGATACCGTTTTTGTCCAGGTCTTTGGACCAGAGGGTGATATTCACCACTGGCACATCGTCAATACCCTTTGCCTTGACCAAAGGTGGCGACACGCCGGGCGGGATCTTGTCCATGTTCGAGTCGAGCTTGTCGTTCACTTTGACCAGTGACGGACCCATCTGCTCGCCCACATCAAATTCGATGGTAACCATACCCATGCCCCGTTGCGAGGCGGAGTAGACATGCTTGACGCCATCGATCTCGCTCATGATCCGCTCCAGCGGCTCGATGGCGAGATTGGAAACCTGGTCAGCGGAGGCGCCGGTATACTGGACAAAAATATCCACCATCGGCACCGAGATCTGCGGATCCTCCTGCCGGGGCGTCATCATCAGGCCCAGCAGACCCATCAGCATCATGGAGATAAAGAACAGCGGTGAGAGCGGTGAGTTGATGAAGAATCTCGCGGTACGCCCGGCAAGCCCCAATTGCTCATCGGTCAGTTGCGCGTTGTTCAGCTCATCTTTATTTGCATCTTCCTGATTCATCATTTTCACACTTGGTAGCAGCTGTATGACAGGAGTGAGTATCGGTCACTGGAATAGCCGAAAGGCCAGGTGCGTGTTCAGCGCTTGTCAGCCGGGCTGACCCACCCCGAAGCGACACCATTCGCGGGATTTCGCAATATACGCTCCCCCGAACTCAACCCGGAAAGCACGCTGACATAGCCGTTATCCAGACTTTCGCCGACGCGAATCAGACGCAGCTCCGGCCGCCCACCCTTGCCTTCGACATACACGCCCGGCAGACTGCCGTTGTAACGTATGGAGGAAGCAGGGATGACGGGATGATTGCGAGCAGGCGCTGTAAGGTCCGGCACCCTGACCTTGACATACATGCCGGGCGCGGAGACCCCCTGTGGCAGATCGAACTTCACCTTGACGGTATGACGCTGTGAATCAGCGGTTGGGAAGATTTGCGCCACCCGCACCGGCACCACCTGTCCGGTGACATCCAGTTCCGCCTGCAGCATCATCTGCTCATACAGACCTGGGCGCAGTCTGGCCGGCACATCCACCATGATCTGCAGATACTCCACATCGGCATATACCAGCAGTGGCTGGCCCGGCTGCATGGTATCGCCAACCTCAACATACTTTTTTAGGATGACGCCATCGAACGGTGCAAGACTGATGGCATCGCGCAACTTGGCATCGATAGCCTGAATCTGGGACTGGGCGGACAGGATGGCATTCTGAGCCTGGGTGATCTGCACCCCGGAGGCGTAGAGATCGGCCCGCCGCTCTACATTCTGGTTGCGGTTGCCGGCCATGCCCTCCATGGGACGCGTGAACATCTGATCAAACAGATTTGGCAACCCCATGCCACCCATTGCCTGTTTCGACTGTGGTGACCAGAGCTCGCGGTTGTATTGCACCCCGGCGGCGCGCAGTTGCGCATCCGCATTGGCCAGCTGGGCCAGGGCCGCATTGCGCTTGGCCAGTAGCTCAGTGTCATCCAGCGCAACCAGCAGCGTTCCCTTCTCGAAGGTATCGCCCTCTATACCGGCAAGGTGTTTCACCCGGCCGGGAAGCTGGGCCGACAGGGTCACCTCCTTATAAGGTATCACCGTCCCGCCCAGCGAGACGGTTGAAGCACCTTGTGCCTGTTGAACGACGAAATACTCGCCACTCTCCTGAGCGAAACCCGGTTGGGGCAGAACTGCCGCGACAGCCAGGGCCGTCGCCAGCGCAATCGCATGGACCTGTATTTCCATTGTTATAGTTATCCCGCTGATTAAGGACTGCTATTGATATACCACCCCGGTGACTTTACCACGACCGGCAAAGCTCGGGGTACTTTCGAATACTCAGACGCCTTATTCAGAAAAACGCCTAAAACTGATAGAGCCTTACCGCAACAAACAGGCCCCTTGGTTCATTCAGAACCAGGAGGCCATAAATTTTTGTTGCTTGTTTTCAATCAGGAAGGCCAAATCAGCCCGCCCGAACGATGACATCAGGCCTTACCCATGACAGAAAAGCTTTTAATAAAGGGACCGGCCATACGTGGGTCCTTCAACATGGAGGCATAATCACCCACCTTGAATTTCATCTTGCCGGAGGTAAATGCCACCCCAAGCCCCATCATGCCAGGCGGTTTGCCAATCCATTTCTTCCACTGCGCCTCACTACACCGGATATCCCAGTTCAGAGACTCCCCACTGTAGGCTCCAGCGGCTACAGCCTTGCCATTTTCGACGGTAATCACTCCCCGTGGCTGTTCTTCCCCGTCAAATCCATAGCCGATCACACTGCTAAAACCGATCTGGGCAAGGGCACCAACCAAGTCAGACTCCGCATTCCACTGCGTCATAAAACTCTGCATCCATTCCTCAGAAAATAGTTCAGCCATCTCCACGCTCCCTTATTATCAATATTCCAGGACACGCCGCCAGATGGAAATCAGCAGGGCAACAACCGGCGACAAAAGTGTATTAAGTATCTCTTATATACTCATATAGTGCAATAGTCCCTGACAAAACCAGGATAATTACTTTTACTATAAGTATTTGGGCAAATACGTTTTTTTGTTTTTTTGAGCGGTTACCGGCCTAGCCGAACTGCAACCCACTCTTCCCGCTAATGCACGGGTTTTCGCTAGAATCCACATTGACAGACTACCACCTGTCGTCCCGTCGCGTTAGTATGGCTTATAGACAAATCCGGGGTAATAGTGATCTGAAGCAAACAAAGTCAGCGGTCGGGCAAACAACCCTTCCCTACAGCAGGAGTAGTTCATGAACACGGCAGGAAGACTCATCGAAGGACGCCTGAAACATCTTGAGACGCACCTTGAGCAAGAGAATCCGGTACTGCTGAAGACAGTGCAGAGTTTCAAGAAACTGGACCGGATTGCCTACAGAACCGGCTTGCTGGAGACCGATGACTCCTACGCCACCCAAATACCCTGGTGGCCGCTGATCTCGGTTCTTGGCACCTTCTCATCCGGCAAATCCACCTTTATAAACCACTATCTCGACTACAAACTCCAGCGCACCGGCAATCAGGCCGTCGATGACAAGTTTACGGTCACCTGTTACAGCCGGGAAAAAACCGCTCACGCCCTGCCGGGAGTGGCACTGGACTCGGATCCACGCTTCCCCTTCTACCAGATGAGCGAGGATATCGAGCGGGTCGCCAAGGGCGAAGGTGACCGTATTGACTCCTACCTGCAGTTAAAGACCTGCCCCAGCGAACGGTTGCGCGGCAAGATTCTGATCGACTCTCCGGGATTCGACGCCGATGCCCAGCGCACATCCACACTGCGCATTACCGATCACATAATCGATCTTTCTGATCTGGTACTGGTGTTCTTTGATGCCCGTCATCCCGAACCGGGGGCGATGCAGGACACACTTGATCATCTGGTAAGCAATACCATCAGCCGCAATGACGCGGGAAAGTTCCTGTATATACTCAACCAGATCGATTCCGCCGCACGGGAAGACAACCCCGAAGAGGTGGTGGCGGCCTGGCAACGGGCGCTGGGAGAACGCGGGCTGACCGCCGGCCGTTTCTATACTATCTACAATCCGGAAGCTGCCGTGCCGATTGACGACGACAACCTGCGGCAGCGTTTTGAGCGCAAAAGGGATGCTGATCTGGAGGAGATCCACAATCGCATGCATGAGGTAGAGATCGAACGCGCCTATCGTATCGTCGGCGTACTGGAACGTACGGCCCGGGATATTGAGGAACGCGCCATCCCTGCCATCAAGGACGCCGTAGCCCGTTGGAAACGACGTGTACTCTGGGGTGATGCACTGGCGTTCGGCCTCCTGTTGCTCAGCCTGTTCGCCATCACCCTGAAACAGGGTTATTGGCAGGGGTTTCGTTTCGAGCCGCCCTGGCTGGAGTCTCTAACTACCAGTCCGGCGCTGCAAATCGGGATTTCCGGCGGTGCTTTGGCCGTGGTACTGGGCCTGCATTTCCTGATTCGCTCCCTGGCTGCCCGCAGCCTGTTGCGGCAACTGAGAAGACAAGGAGACAAGCTGGCGATCAGAGGCAATCTGGCCAACGCCTTCCTGCGTAACACCAAACCCTGGCGCAGCATTTTCAGCAGTTCCCCGGCGGGCTGGGGGCGTAGCGCCAGAAAGCGGCTGACCCAGGTCAAGGAGGATGCCGACAATTATGTCCAGACCCTCAACGACCGTTTCACCAATCCGTCCGGGGATGCTTCGGTTCACCTGGAAAACCAACCCATGCTTGCCGACACTGATGCCGTCCCGGATGAAGAGGCTGAATTGAGCCCTGCCTCCACCGGCCGCGGTTAGCCACCGCGCGGCCGATGCAGTCATGCGTATTGGAGTTGATCTCGGGGGTACAAAAATAGAGGCGATCGCCCTGGATGACCGGGGCAATAGCCTGACCCGACAACGCATTCCGACACCGACCGGTGATTACCACGCCACCCTCGATGCCGTTGCCACGCTGATCGGCCGCATCGAACAGCTGACCGGCATGCACGGCAGCGTCGGCATCGGCACGCCCGGATCACCCTCACCCGCCACGGGACTGATCAGAAACGCCAACTCGACCTGCCTCAATGGACAGCCCTTGCAACAGAATTTCGAGCGACTGCTGAACCGCCCCGTTCGACTGGCCAATGATGCAGACTGTTTCGCCCTCTCGGAATCGATCGACGGTGCAGGACAAGGATTTCACTCGGTATTCGGCGTTATCATCGGCACCGGCGTCGGAGCCGGCATCGTCATCAACGGAAGCCTGATCCCGCATGCCAACCGTATTGCGGGAGAATGGGGACACAATCCACTCCCCTGGCCCAGTGCCACGGAGTCACCCGGTGAGGCTTGTTACTGCGGCAAAAAAGGCTGTATTGAAACCTTCCTGTCGGGTGCGGGGTTACATCTCGATTACCGCCGGGAGACCGGGCTCGAGATATCTGGGCCGGAACTGTCAAAACGACTGGAACAACAGGAGCAAGCCGCAGAACGGGTCATGGCACGTTACGAGAATCGCTTGGCACGCAGTCTCGCCACGGTTATCAACCTGCTGGATCCGGAAGTGATCGTCCTCGGCGGTGGCTTATCCAACCTCGTACGACTCTATGAACGGATACCGCGAATCTGGGCGGAATACATTTTCTCCGACGTGGTGCGCACCCGCCTGCTGCCACCCCGGCACGGTGATTCAAGCGGAGTCCGCGGTGCCGCCTGGCTGTGGCCTGAGGGCGAGGATCAATACTGACGCAAGCCACGCCTATTCACGGCTGCATGATCGTCCATCTACTTGACCAACGGGCTACAATTCAAGAGCGGGTGAATAGAAGCGGCGTTGACCACCCCCCTCCCGCTTGCAACACTCAACGGCGCAATCAGCCTGGTGATAAAGCAGATCCAGATGATCCTGCAACTCCATGTCGCCGAGCTCGCACAAGGTTGTCATGCCGATGCTTGCCGTGAGATCCACCGTCTCATCCTGGTGCAGTAAATCCAGGTTACTGACCGCCTCCTGAATGCGCTCAGCCATGCTTTCCATCCCCGCCGGCAAAGTGTGGGGCAACATCAGCACAAACTCACCATCACCCAGGCGGGCCACCAGATCGCCTGTTCGCGCCTCTTGTTGCAGCGTCCCGGCAATCCGGCAGATGGCCTGATCCCCGACCAGATGCCCCCACTTGTCATTAATGCTTTTCAGCTGATCCACCTCGATCAGCATCAGCCCCACCGGGTGGTCATAGCGCACTGCTCTCGCGAGCATCGCTTGACCCTCGACAAAAAAATGGTGCCGGCTACACAGTCCGGTCAACTCATCGGTGACCGAGAGTTCCTGGTGCAGGATGCGCAATTTCTCGGACTCCTCCAGCGACTGGGCTAATGCATGCGTACGTGAAGCGACTTGGTCTTCAAGCCGGTTGACCAAGCGGTGCAAATGCAACAATCGGCCGAGAAAATTAGCGAACAGCATGAAAAAATGCTGGTGCCAGGTCTGAAAAAACTCCGGCTGATGATGTGAAACATTGAGCACACCCAGCACCTCGTCATCCGAAACAATGGGAGCGGATATCAGGGAGCCGTCACCATAGAACAGGGTCGTCCTGGAAAACGGCTTAAAACGCGAATCAGTCTTACAGTTCCGACAATACTGAATCTGGCCGCTCTGCAGGGCCAGCCCCATGATTCCCTCGCCGGCAGTAAACCGCATACCTTCAGTATCGGCAGATGGATCATCCGTGCCCCGTCGACTAAAGGTATTCACACCCCCCCCGACCGTACATCTCAGCACATCCCCCTCAAGCAGAAAGATCGAGCACTGCTCAAGATCCTGATATTCGATAAGCGCTTCCAGCGCCTGATCCAGAAATTGCTGCTCGGAAACACCCTCTATCGGCATCCGTGAAAGCAACCGGATAGCCGAGAGTGAATCCACCAGTGAAAAGAAATGATCCTGCTGGCCAAATATCACATCGATGTCTCTTGGTTGATTTGATTACTCATGCAAGCTGTCTCGCGACCAGTTCCAGGTCATCCAGCTGGCCGAGAAACGTCTCCTCTATCCGCAGAATCCGCTGCCGCTCAAGCCCGTCAATACGATTCAACCAACGGCACTCGCTCAGTGCATACGCCTCGCCTGCACGAACAGCGCTCATCCGTTCGACCGCACAATTTAACAAATCCACTTCCGTCTGGTAGGTCCCCGAATAGTCGCCATCCCCCAGTTGTCCCATCATGGCCACAATCGCCGCAGGCAGATGCCAGCGTTCGGCCAGCCAGGCGCCCGCTTCCCGATGATCAATACCGAGCCGCTCTCTTTCAATATCAAGCAGCCTTTCCGCCGGTTCCTGTACCGCTCTGCTCAGAGCGCCGGCATAAGCTTCACCGAGAACATGCGCCAACAACAGAGCGCCCAGATTATGGAACAGGCCTCCAAGGTATAGCGCCGCCGGATCCGGACGCCGTGCCAGCGGGACCATCACGGCAAGTGAACGAACCAGTTGCCCGCATGCCAGGGCTTTATACCAGTATCCCGGAAGATCAAAAACCGGGCACTTTTCCAGATTGAAGGCCCCAGCAACACTGATACCCAGGGCAAGGCTTTTGACCATATTCAAGCCCAGGACACGGATAATGGCCTCCTCCACGCTATAAACAGGCGAAGGCTGGGCAAAATAGGCCGAGTTTGCCAAACCCACGATACGCGCGGCGAGTCCCGGGTCCATCTCTATAATCGCGGCCAGCGCTTTCAGGTCGATTTCGTCGTCGGAGATGGCTTCAAGCAGTTTAGCCGCCGTGGTCGAGAGTGGCGGCAAATGTTTGACCTGAAGTATTTCACGCACGGCACTCTCTCTATCCGCTTGCATCACACAAATCTTCCCGTTTTTATTCGTCATTATGTTAGCGGGATTTCGCTGGTTTTCTTTAACAGCCACTAGATTATCCACATCACATCAAACCCGACCGGACAGATGACTTGACATGTTGCACTGCAATGATCAATATATAGTGTATTATTAACACTTAGTCACCGATGGCCGTGCCGTATCAGTACAAATACCCCCACCCTGCAGTGACCACCGATGTGGCGGTATTCACCCTGCGTAATCAGCAACTGCAACTACTTTTGATACGCCGGGCACAAGAGCCGTACATGGGCCAGTGGGCGCTACCCGGAGGCTTTCTCGAAATCGATGAAGACCTGGACAGTTGCGCCAAACGGGAACTGAAGGAGGAGACGGGTGTTGCCGATCTCTACATGGAACAGCTCTACACTTTTGGGCGTCCCGACCGCGACCCAAGGGAGCGGGTTATCAGTGTTACCTATTATGCCCTGGTGCCGACCGATAAACTCACCCTGTCCGCCGGGAGTGACGCAGCGGAGACGGTCTGGTTTCCATTGCAGGAGCTTCCGGAACTGGCTTTTGACCATGAAGAGATCATTCTGCTGGCCCGTGAACGGCTGGCGGCCAAGACACACTATTCCACCATTGCCTTTCAGCTCATGCCGGAAACCTTCACCTTGAGCGAACTGCAATCGGTCTATGAAATTCTGCGTGACGAGAAACTCGACAAACGGAATTTTCGTAAATGGGTTCTGGCACTCAAACAACTGGAAGAGACCGGCGGAAAACGCAGAAACGGCAATCACCGACCCGCTAAAATCTACCGGCTGACCAACCCCGATCGTGTCGATATCGTACGCTGAGCCGGCAAAACACAGAGAGAAAACCATGACACAGACATCCAGTCCTGTAGAAATTCAACAACATCCCGTCATTGTCCCACCCCATCCCCAATGGCCAACCCTCAGTGTGGATGAGAAACGGGTGATCAAGGAACGTATCAAGACACTGTTGAAGGCGCGCAATGCGGTACTGGTAGCGCATTACTACACCGATGGCGACCTGCAGGAACTGGCCGAGGAGACCGGTGGCTGTGTATCCGACTCGCTGGAAATGGCCCGCTTTGGTGCACAACAGGAAGCGACCACCCTGGTGGTCTGTGGCGTTCGGTTCATGGGAGAGACCGCCAAGATCCTCAATCCGGAAAAACGGATTCTGATGCCCGATCTGAATGCAACCTGCTCCCTTGACGAAGGCTGCCCGGCCGATGAATTCAGCGCCTTCTGTGATCAGTATCCCGACCACACGGTGGTGGTGTATGCCAATACCAGCGCCAAAGTCAAAGCCCGCTCGGACTGGGTCGTAACCTCCGGGATTGCGCTGCCGATTATCAAGCACCTCGCGAGCCGTGGGGAAAAGATCATCTGGGCTCCGGACAAACATCTCGGCCATTACGTACAGAAGATGACCGGCGCCGACATGCTGTTCTGGAACGGCGCCTGCGTGGTCCACGAGGAGTTTAAATCCGTGGCACTGGAACGGGTTCGGCGCCTGCACCCGGATGCCGCTGTTCTGGTTCACCCTGAATCCCCCGAGGCGGTGATAGAACAGGCCGATGTGGTGGGCTCGACCACCGCTTTGATCAAGGCGGTAGTGGAGATGGGTAACAGCGAGTTTATCGTCGCTACCGATGGCGGCATCTTCCACAAAATGAAACAGCTGGCGCCCAACAAAAAACTGATCGAAGCCCCTACTGCCGGGGAGGGTGCCACCTGCGAGAGCTGCGCCCACTGCCCCTGGATGGGGATGAACGCGCTACAGAATCTGCTGGAAGTACTCGAGAATGAAAGTAACGAAATCCTGATCGACCCGGCCACCAGAGAACTGGCGGTCAAACCCATTCAGCGCATGCTCGATTTCGCCCAAAACCAGGAAAAATAGGAGGCCGGCAGAGATTTTTGTTGCAGCGTGTCATTTTTTGTTCAAGTTCCTCTTCTGGTGGTCGCCACATAACCGGGACCAGTAGCAGCAGTATCCCAAGGTCACTAATTTTTACAGCGGCAGAATGGGGACTTCTGGCACTGTTACGAGGAACTCCCATGAATATCTTACGCCGCCTGAATATCACCCACCGACTCTGGACATTGATAACACTGGCCATTTTCGGCATTGCCATGATTACGGCATTCTCCCTCCTGCAGTTCAAATCCAGTCTGCTGCATGAGAAAGAGTTACAGACCCGGAAGCTGACCGAGATTGCCTACAGCATCATTGCCGATTTCCATGCGCAAGCCAGCAAAGGCGAATTAGACGAGCAGACCGCACAGAAGAGTGCCCTCGCCAGCGTCAGATCCCTGCGCTACGAAGACGGCAACTATTTCTGGGTCATTGATATGGATGCGGTCACCCTGATGCATCCCATCAAACCTTCACTTGAAGGCAAGGATCTGGCCGGATTGAAGGATGCAAATGGCACAGCCATTTTTGTCGCCTTCGTCAACAAGGCAAAAGAGAGCGGCGAAGGGATGGTGCCTTATCTCTGGCCAAAACCCGGCAGTGAGAGTCCTGTGCGGAAGGTATCCTATATCAAGGGTTTCAAGCCTTGGGGCTGGATCGTCGGCACCGGCATCTACATCGATGACGTGGATAGCGTTTTCTGGAACAACGCCACCACACTGTCTCTCGGCACCGGCGTCGTGCTGCTGATCCTGATTACCGTATCGCTTATTATCGCACGCAGTATCTGTACCCCACTCCAATTGACCACACAGGCAATGCACAACATTGCGGCCGGGGACGGTGATCTCACCCAGCGGCTGGACAGCAGCGGCAATGATGAAGTGGCAAGACTGGCCGGTGCATTTAATGAATTTGCCATCAAGGTACAAAACACGATTGCCCAGGTCAGCACCGCCACCAACCAGATCGCCACTTCCGCCGATGAACTTACGGCCATCACCGCACAAAGCCACGAAGGCATGGACCAGCAACGAAACGAAACCCATCAGGTGGCCACCGCTGTAACCGAGATGGCTGCCACGGTTCATGAAATTGCTCAAAATGCCGAAAATACCGCCAGTTCCGCCCGCGAGGCAAATACGGAAGCGAACGCTGGAAGAACCGTCGTGGACGAAGCGTCCCATGCAATTAATCAACTGGCCAGCGAAGTCGAAAAAGCCTCCAGTGTTATCAACCGTCTGGAAACAGAGAGCGGAGCGATCGGCAGTGTGCTGGATGTAATCCGTGGTATCGCGGAACAGACCAACCTGCTGGCGCTGAATGCGGCCATTGAGGCCGCACGCGCGGGTGAACAGGGTCGCGGGTTTGCCGTGGTAGCGGATGAGGTGCGCACCCTGGCAAGTCGGACACAACAGTCCACCCAGGAGATTCAGGAGATGATCGAACGCCTGCAGTCCGGCACCAACGAGGCTGTTCAGGTCATGGAACGGAGCCAGTCCACAACTCAGATTACCGTCGACAAGGCACGTGCTGCAGCTGATTCACTCAACAAGATCGTGCAATCTGTAGCCACGATCTCGGACATGAACACGCAGATTGCCAGCGCGGCAGAAGAGCAGTCCGCAGTCGCCAGGGAGATCGACCGCAGTATTGTACAGATATCGCAACTGGCCGAGCAGGCGACCGGAAGCACTGATAAGGTGGCAACCGCCAGCCAGGCGCTTGCGAGACTGGGCGAAGACCTACAGATTCAGGTCAGCCAGTTCAAGGTCTGAACCCACCATACCCAAGTTCGGAACAGCTAACGACAGAGGGCGCCCTGGGCGCCCTCTGTTTATGGTCGGGTAAGCGGAGCAAACCCCGCAATCAACTCTCCGGGCTGATATGCTGCCCACAAATCCCAGATGACTCGGCATGTTTGCGCAAACCCTCCACATCGAGGATCTCGATATGCCCTCCCTTCACCTTTACCAGTCCCTGGCTGGTAAAGTTGCTCAGAATTCTTGAGAAGGTCTCCGGCTTGACCGACAGTCGGGACGCCAGTACGCCCTTTGGCGTCGCAAGATCAAAGGCAACCCTGACCTGCCCGTTGAACATGGATTTTCCGCAAAGATACCCGGCGACCCGACCGGTGGCACTCTGCAAGGTAAGATCGTCGATCTCTTTAATCATGCGACGCAACCGCATGCTCATATCACCCATGACCCTGAAACAGGTATCGGTTGATTCCCGAAGCAAATCCAGAAATCCCCGACTATCCACCGCCGTGAGCCGTACCTTGCCGATTGCGGAGGCACGAACGGGGTATGATGGCTTATCCGAGAACATAAGGGCCTCGGCAAAAGTGTACCCGGCCGTGACCACTTCAATCACCTTTTCGTTCCCATTCATTGAAAGTCGGGATAGTTTTATCTGCCCCTCCTGAACCAGAAAGAAGCGTTTTGCCTCATCGCCTGCCTCGAACAGGGCCTCATTATCCTGAAGCTGGATTTCACTACTCATTTTTCGCACACGCTCCAACTGACCCTCATCGAGTTGGGAAAAAAGGTAGGCTTCTCTCAGTTCAGACGGCATAGTCGCACCATGAAAAAATAATTTGCTTAACTTTCATGAAGTTAATATTTCAAGAATGCGTATTTTAGCGCAGAAAATACCTGATGAAAATCATAAAGAGTAAAGTCACGACTCAATACATCCGGTCAAAAATCCTGATCGGATGGTTAGTCTCCCTGACGAAGTGCCTTTAAGTATAGCGGTTACCGCAATTAATCGACATCACCATCAGGCACCCGGACACTTTCAGCGTAGGCCAGCAGCGCACGATTCGTCTCACGATAACGAAGCATTGCAACCAAAAGGTTTTTTAGCAGGAGGGCATTTGAAGCAAAGAAGAACAAACCGGCCAGGTGGGCGAACCAATCGGGACGAAGGGTAGCAAGCAGCGCCGACAACAGCGCAAGCAAGAACAGACGGAACTGCAAGCGGGCCGCCTTGTCAGAGATAAACTCCTTCATGTTCGGCACCTTTACGGTCATACACATCAGGCCCATCTGCCTATTTTGCAGGTGAAACCAGGAGAGGAAGGGAACAATTTTATATAGCATCCCATTGATTACCGACACACCGACACCCAGGAGCAGGCTCACCCCGAGCAGCAGATTATAATGCGGGTTATAGCCAATGCCAGGTGAAAGGTTTCCCGCAACCCATACCAGTGCGCATACCGGCACAAACAGCATACCGGTACGCCAGAACATCATTGTTATATCCGGTATCCGGCGTTTTCGCTGCAACTGCAACCGCACCGTTACCACCGCATAAATCACAAAACCGGACAGCAGAAAAAACATCCAGATTCTGGGTACTATTTCATTCAGGGCACCAAATATTTCACCCAGCACCAAAGCGGTCCAGATCAACATGCCAATGAACAGTGCCGGTGCCAGCAACCGACGCAGGCGGGATGGATATTCCGGGGTCACCTGAAACATCGGCACCACCTGATAAGAGATACCTATCAGTAATAATCCAATCCAACCGAAAATACCCCACCCAAGGTGTACATCCACCAAAGAGGCAATATCTCCGAAACCCATGGTACCCAGGATGCCACTACCCAGCAGCAACCCAAGCAGTAATGTGATCAGTAATGAGACAACGGCGAGGCGTATCGCTACAACAGTGGCACTCACACTTTTCACCCGCCACAGAGCAATCATCACAGCAACAAAGAACAGTATAATTCCGCCGCCCAGCATACCCAGCGCAACCGCGTCCCCAATAGCACTACCCGACAGGAATGCAAAAACCAACATGACCGTTCCCAGGGTAATCATCAGGTGACAGATCGATCCTACCGCGACCACCTTGGGAACAGGTGATCCGGCAAGTACCGGCAACATCTGCAGCAACGCACCGCACATCACCATGGCCAACATTCCCAGGGTCAGCATATGGGTAAGACCCAGGGTCATGGGTGACCAGCGGGTAAGAAACAGATCTGGTCCATTTATCAACAACATTCCCGCCGCAGCCAGACCAAACAGCGGAGCTGTCAGAAAAAATCTGAATGGAATCGAAATCGGCGGAGCCTGATCCAGGGAGAGATTTGCGGTATTGAGCATCTGTTAACCAAGCAGTCAGTGAATAGCCAAGTGATATAGTATCAAATGATACTATATCGCAAGGGAGCGCGTCGCAGTAACTATATATAACTACGAAGTGGCGGAATCCACATCAAGGGCCGCCGCGACATCATCCGTCTTCCAGATAAATATCTCATAACCTCCTGACGAATCATCCCGGCAGCGCCACAAAAAACCGCTTTTTTCCAGTAGCGGATAGAGCAGGTGGGGTTCACGCCGATGCAACACACGCAGATAGTCACCCGGATTCAACTGCTTTATCGCTTCCAGCGTTTGCTCTAGAGGCTCACAGGGCTCAAGCATGCTCACATCAAGTTGTATTTCCATTGCAACAACATGCTCCTGAAGTATGGTGACCACATTGACCGGACATCCTGTCCCTGCCAATGTCTGTATAGCTTATTCATGCTAGCATCGACGCTAAAGCATTTTCATCTCTTGCAGGGTTGCCTCCGCATCGGCGGCAAACACCTGATCCGTCATGGGATAAAGCATCTGCTCCTCTTTCATATTGTGCTGTTGCATCACCATCATCATGGTTTCAGATAGCCCCAGATAGCGCTCATCATCTTCATGAGCCACGGCCCCTTCCATATCCGCCATCAACTGGCGCATCTGAGAGTGCTCCATGCGCATCATCTGGGTCGGCCCCGCCGCCTGCCCCGTGCGTTGTTCAAAGCCCGGAAAGAGAACCCCCTCCTCCATGCTGAAATGGTTTTCGGTCGTATTGCGAAAGGCCTCAAACTTCTCACGCCCCTGTGCCCAGTCCCCCTGCGCAATCAACTCTTCGGCTTCGGCAAACAGTGCATCACAATGCCGATGATCGTTCGCCATGGTTTCGGTGATCGTTGTCATTTCTCGTGTCCTGATCCAAGTCATAATTAGATATTCAGAACGGTGAGTATCGGGAATTCACAACCACTCACACATTGATTTCAATCAATCCGGAGCAAATTCAAAATGTTACCGATCGTTAATATTCTATTGACTCAAATCAAGGAACTAATCGAAACATGCAGGCCTAATGCGGCCTGTACACCTTTCGCGTTACTTACGTACGGAAAAATAATGAGGGGATAACAATGGCCCAGGCCTTCACAAAAACTATGGCGCGGAACATCTTTTACGGTGGTTCTGCGTTTTTCTTCCTCCTTTTCCTGGCTCTGACCTTTGATTCAGTTGGCCAACTGCCCAATCGCGACAATCGTGCCGCACTTGAAGGGGCTGTCGGCGAACAGGTAGCCAAAGGCAAGATACTCTGGGAAGAGAATAACTGTATCGGCTGTCACACGCTGCTCGGTGAGGGTGCCTACTTCGCACCGGAACTGGGCAATGTCTACAAACGCTTCGGCAATTCCAAAGACGGCATCATCGGCTTTATCAAGAGCCGTCCTGCCAACGGCATTCCCGGTCGCCGCAGCATGCCTCAGTTCAACTTCTCCGATGACGAGCTCGACGCCATCGCGGAGTTCCTGAAGTATGTCTCCGAGATCAATGCCGCCAACTGGCCGCCAAACATTCAGGGTTAAGGGGGAGTTTTAACCATGACATATCAATCTCAATCGGTCGCCAAGCTGTACTTTACGGCTGCCATCGCCCTGTTTGCCGCGCAGATCCTGTTTGGTCTGATCATCGGCTTGCAGTATGTGATCGGGGACTTCCTGTTCCCCTATATCCCGTTCAACGTGGCCCGCATGGTCCACACCAACGCCCTGATCGTCTGGCTGCTGATGGCCTTTATGGGCGCCGCCTACTATCTGATCCCGGAAGAGGCCGAGACGGAGCTGTTCAGCCCCATGCTCGCCACCCTGATGTTCTGGGTCTTCCTGGTGGCCGCGGCCCTGACGGTTGCCGGCTACCTGCTGGTGCCCTACTCCACCCTGGCCGCGCTGACCGGTAACGAGTTGTTGCCCACCATGGGACGCGAGTTCCTGGAGCAGCCGACCATTACCAAGCTCGGTATCGTGGTGGTGGCCCTGGTCTTCCTGTTCAATATCGGCATGACCATCCTCAAGGGTCGCAAGACCGTGATCAACCTGGTGCTGCTGCTGGGGCTGGTCGGTCTCGCCGTGTTCTTCCTGTTCGCCTTCTACAATCCCGTCAACGTGGTGCTGGACAAGATGTTCTGGTGGTGGACGGTGCATCTGTGGGTAGAGGGTGTTTGGGAGCTGATCATGGCCTCCATCCTGGCCTTCGTGCTGATCAAGGTGACCGGCGTGGACCGGGAGGTGATCGAGAAGTGGCTCTATATCATTATCGCCATGGCCCTGATCACCGGTCTGATCGGTACCGGCCATCACTACTTCTGGATCGGTACCCCCGAGTACTGGCAGTGGTGGGGTTCGGTGTTCTCCGCCCTGGAGCCGATTCCGTTCTTCATGATGACGGTGTTTGCCTTCAACATGGTCAACAAGCGGCGCCGCAACCACCCCAACAAGGTCGCCACCTTGTGGGCACTGGGTACCGCAGTGATGGCATTCCTGGGTGCCGGCGTGTGGGGCTTCCTGCACACCCTCGCCCCGGTGAACTACTTCACCCACGGTTCCCAGATCACCGCGGCGCATGGTCACATGGCCTTCTACGGTGCCTACGTGATGATCAGCCTGACCATCATCTCCTATGCCATGCCGCTGCTGCGCGGTCGCTCCGCGGCCAACAGCAACAAGCAGCAGGTGCTGGAGATGTGGGCATTCTGGTTGATGACCGTGGCGATTGTCTTCATCACCCTGTTCCTTACCGGCGCCGGTATCCTGCAGGTCTACCTGCAGCGGGTGGCGGAGAATGCGCAGCCGTTCATGGCGGTGCAGGATCAGATCTCGCTCTTCTACTGGTTGCGTGAGGTGGCCGGCCTGATGTTCTTCACCGGTCTGGTGGTCTATATCGCCAGCTTCTTCATCGGCCAGGATGAGCCCGAGGCGGTTGTCGCCGACGCTTAACCAACATCCTCCGGAGGGGTTCCCCCTCCCCCCTTAAGGCCGGCTCCTGGAGCCGGCCTT
>NZ_ATZE01000016.1 GCF_000428045.1 Sedimenticola selenatireducens DSM 17993
CACCGCCTTGAGCAACTTCGCCACCGCCAGCGGCTGCAGCTCCGCCTCACTCTCCACCAGCACGCCCCGGTCCGCTCCCAGCGCCAGCGCGTTGCGGATCGTCTCCTGGCACTGCTTCGCACCCAACGACACCACCACAATCTCTTCCGCCTTCCCCGCTTCCTTGATCCGTACCGCCTCTTCCACCGCGATCTCGTCAAACGGGTTCATCGACATCTTCACGTTGGCTAACTCCACCCCCGTCTCATCCGCCTTCACGCGGACCTTTACGTTGTAATCCACAACGCGCTTTACTGCGACCAGTACTTTCATACACCACCTTCGATTGGTTTGGCTGCCGCCCTAATACGGATATTCTAATTCACACAGAAAAACAAAAAATGAATTATTTTTCCTGTTTGAATTATACTAGCTGAACTATTTTGCCTATTTTCTTGTGGAAATCAAATAAAACCCGAGTTTAACTGTTCTCATAAGTCACTTTTTATTGGGTTACATTTAGGGTGTCTACGTATCTATAGGTTAGATAGTAAACTACGCCACTGATCAGAACCGGGTCGGGAAGCCGGGGTGCACTACACTTCAGCGACCAATGGAGCAGACTCAGATATTGAAGGAAATTGACCCGTCTGCCTGACTCAGTATAATGACGTTTACGTAAACGTCAACCTAGCTACCTTAGACTACCGGAAACAATAACCGGAACTAACACCAAAGGGGGTGTCGCTGTGGAACGCGAAGCGATGGAATTTGATGTTGTGATAGTTGGCGCAGGCCCATCAGGCCTCTCCGCGGCCATTCGACTGGCCCAATTGGCCAACCAGAATGAGCAGGAATTGACGATCTGCGTCGTGGAAAAAGGTTCCGAGGTGGGAGCCCATATCCTCTCTGGCGCCGTCCTGGAACCCCGGGCGCTAAATGAGCTGATACCGGACTGGAAAGAGCGTGGCGCACCGCTGGATACCCCCGCCAGCGAGGACCGCTTCGTTTACCTGACAGAAAAAAAATCCATCTCCATGCCCAATCCGCCGCAGATGCACAATGCGGGCAACTACATTATCAGTCTCGGCAACTTCTGCCGTTGGCTGGCAGAACAGGCGGAACAGCTTGGTATCGAGATCTTCCCCGGTTTTGCCGCCGCCGAAGTACTCTATGACGAAAACGGTGCAGTGCGTGGTATTGCCACCGGCGATATGGGCGTTGGCCGTTCCGGCGAAAAGACCGACAATTATGAGCCTGGCATTGAACTGCACGCCAAACAGACCATCTTCTCCGAGGGCTGCCGCGGTTCACTGACCAAGGAGTTGATGGAACGCTTTAATCTGCGCGAGGGTGTGGATCCGCAGACCTACGGCATCGGAATCAAGGAGCTGTGGGAGATCGATCCGGCGAAGGTCAAACCTGGCACCATCATGCACAGCATCGGCTGGCCCCTGGACAGTCAGACCTATGGCGGTTCATTCCTGTACCACCTGTCGGAGAACCAGGTGGTGGTCGGTTTTGTGGTCGGCCTGGATTATAAAAACCCGCACCTCAGCCCGTTTGAAGAGTTCCAGCGATTCAAGACCCATCCGGATATTCGGCCACTGTTCGAGGGCGGCCGCAGGGTCAGCTATGGCGCCAGAGCCCTCTCGGAAGGCGGGCTGCAGTCGATTCCAGAACTCACATTTCCGGGTGGACTACTGGTAGGTGATACCGCCGGTTTTCTCAACGTGCCCAAGATCAAGGGCACTCACACCGCAATGAAGAGCGCCATGGTGGCCGCGGAAGCAATCTTTGAGCAGATCAGCGATGAGGGTCACAAAGAGATCAAGACCTATCCTGAACGCTTGCGCCAGAGCTGGTTGTGGGAAGAGCTGAACCAAGTGAGGAATATCCGCCCGGGCTTCAGCAAAGGGCTCTGGTTCGGCCTGTTCAATGCCGCCCTCGAGACCTACCTGTTTCGCGGCAAGGCACCCTGGACGCTGCACCATCATCCCGATCATGAACAACTTGGCAAGGCGGCGGATTACCCACGGATCGACTACCCGAAGCCGGACGGCAAAATCACTTTTGACCGCCTCTCCTCGGTATTCATATCCAATACCAACCATGAAGAGGATCAGCCGATCCATCTGAAGCTGAAGGACCCGGAAGTCCCGATCAAGGTCAATCTGGCCCTCTATGATGCGCCGGAGCAGCGCTACTGCCCCGCCGGCGTGTATGAGATTCTGCAGGAAGAGGGGCAACAACCTCAGCTGCAAATCAATGCCCAGAACTGCGTGCACTGCAAGACCTGCGACATCAAGGACCCGACACAGAACATCAACTGGACCGTACCGGAGGGCGGTGGCGGGCCCAACTACCCCAACATGTAACTGACGGCTGTGCTTTGTGGCGCCACCACGTGGGGCGCCACACGGAATTCACCGCCGTCTACTGAACCAGTCCTATCAAGAGGTATCGATCCATGCCCAGTTACAAAGCCCCTATCCGTGACTTGCAGTTTGTATTCCATGAACTGCTTGAGGCCGATGAGACCCTAGGCAGTCTCCCCGGTTTCGATGAGGTGAGCCCGGACCTGGTGGATGCGATTCTGGAAGAAGGGGGCAAGATCTGCGAGGAGTTGTTGCATCCGCTGAACCAGAGCGGCGACCAGGAGGGGTGTCGCTTCGAGGATGGCCAGGTGACCACACCGAAAGGCTTCAAAGAGGCCTACCGGACCTTTATCGAGGGCGGCTGGCCATCACTGGCGGCCGATCCGGAACTGGGCGGACAGGGCCTGCCGGAAACTATCAGCTTTATGCTGGAGGAGATGCTCTGCTCGGCCAACGTCTCCTTCAGCCTCTATCCCGGCCTGACCCGGGGCGCCATCACGGCCCTCAGCCATCACGCCAACGATGAACTGAAACAGCAGTATTTGCCCAAGATGGTGGAAGGTACCTGGAGCGGCACCATGTGCCTTACCGAACCGCACTGCGGCACCGATCTTGGCCTGGTGCGCTCCCGTGCAGTACCAAATGACGATGGCAGCTACGCGATCAGCGGCACCAAGATCTTTATCACCGGCGGTGAACATGACCTGACCGACAATATCATCCACCTGGTGCTGGCCCGGCTGCCGGATGCCCCGGAAGGGGTGCGCGGCATCAGCCTGTTTCTGGTGCCGAAACGGCTACCCGATGCGAATAATGAGCCGGGAGAAAACAACGGCGTCAGCTGTGGTTCCATCGAGCACAAGATGGGCATCAAGGCCTCCGCTACCTGCGTGATGAACTTTGACGGCGCTACCGGGTTTCTGGTGGGTCCGGAGAACAAGGGCCTCGCCTGCATGTTCACCATGATGAACTCCGAACGTCTGGCCATCGGCATGCAGGGGTTGGGACTGGGAGAAGTGGCTTATCAGAATGCCGTCGCGTATGCCAAGGAGCGTATTCAGAGCCGTTCGGCGACCGGCATCAAGGCCCCGGACAAGGCCGCCGACCCCCTGCTGGTACACCCGGATATCCGCCGCATGCTGCTCACTACCCGCGCCTACAATGAGGGTGCCCGTGCTCTGGCCACCTGGACCGCTATCAATATCGACTTGGCGCATCGGCATCAGGATCCGCAAATACGTGAAGAGGCGGATGACTATGTCGCCTTGATTACGCCGATTATCAAGGCCTTCTTCTCAGACTACGGTTACGAAACCACCACCCTCTGCCAACAGGTCTATGGAGGTCATGGCTATATCCAGGAGTGGGGTATGGAACAGTTTGTACGGGATGCCCGCATCGCCCAGATCTACGAAGGCACCAACGGCATTCAGGCACTGGACTTGGTGCGTCGCAAGCTGTTCATCAATGACGGCAGATTACCGAAACGCTTCTTCAGCCTGCTGGACAGCTACATTGCTGAAAACAGGGATGATGCAGCGCTGGCTGAATTTATCGACCCCTTACGCGAAGCCAACACCCTGTTGCAGGAACTGACCGCCTGGCTGGTTGCCGAGAGTCACAAAAACCCAGATGAACTCGGAGCTGCCGCTACCGATTATCTGCGTATATTCGCGCTGACCACCTTTGCCTGGTTGTGGGCACGCATGGCTCAGGTGGCGCAGAACAAGCAGGATAACGACAACAGCGGTTTCTACCAGACCAAGATCAAAACCGCACGTTTTTTCATGGGTCGACTGCTGCCCCAAATACAGGGATTGAATATCAGCATTCGTTCAGGTTCCGACCTGATGATGGCGCTTGATGAAAGTGCGTTCTGATCAACAGTGAAGCGGTGTGGTTGGTGAGTCCACCGACACCAAACATCCCAACAATATTTTCGTCCAGCGTCTGGAGGCCGTATGCCAAAAATAACCTGCCAGGATTTCAATCATATACTGGAGAGTGAAATGTCCTGGGCCAGCGACCTTGAGATGCGGCTTGAACGTATCGAGCCTGGTCTGGCAATCATGCGCCTGCCCTATCACCATAACAGCACCCGACCGGGCGGCACTATCTCCGGACCCCACATGATGATGCTGGCAGATGCCTGCATGTATGCCGTTGTGCTGGGCCTGATTGGGCAGGTAAAACTGGCTGTCACCACCAACTTCAACATCAACTTTCTGCGCAAACCGGAACAGACAGATCTCCTCGCCGAGGGGAAAATCATCAAGCTGGGTAAGCGGCTGGCCATTATGGAGGTCTCCATCACGGCTGAGGCATCAGGAAAACTGGTGGCCCACGCCACCGGAACCTATTCAATCCCCCCTTCCGAGGACGAATAATTCAGCGATAAAGCCCCATGAATATGAGTATATTATAATTTTATTGATTGATAATTATCAATGTGGCATACTCCTTCCGTGTGCTTCAATAGGCACAGGTCAGCGGGACTTGGCCAAATGCAGTATCGTAGTAGTGTCAAGTCCTGCTGTGCCTTCTAAATCCCCATCCTCCTTTGGTGGTTTTAAAACGGTAACTTCAGCCTGACTTCCCCTGTCAGGCTTTTTTTTTCATTATATTTTTGGCTGACATATAATCCGCAACATGAAAGCGGAATTCGTCAATCCATTCCTTAATGCCATTCTCGATGTCCTCTCCACCATGGCACGCATTGATGCCAAACCAGGTAAGCCATACCTTAAAAAGGAACGTACCTCATTGGGTGACGTCAGTGGGCTGATCGGTCTGACGGGAAAACAGATGAAAGGGTCTCTCGCCATTTCATTTACCGAACCCGTCATATTGCAGATCGCCGAAAATATGCTGGGCGAAAAAGCGGAATCAGTAAATGATACGGTGACCGACCTGGTGGGGGAGATCACCAATATGGTAACCGGTGGTGCCAAGCGTATTTTTAGCGAAATGGGCTATGACTTTGATCTGGCGATTCCCGGAGTCGTGGCAGGAAAGAATCACGCAATTACCCATAAAACCAGTGGCCAGACTATTATTCTCCCGTTCCACACCGAGAATGGTGATTTTTTCGTTGAAATCTGCTTTGAAGGCTGATCAATACCTGCTCTATGCACAATTGTCCAATCCAGTTACCCTGCATCGATTAAAATACCTGCAATCCTGTCGTTGTATACTGTTGTGCAGCGGTATCATAAGGTGCTGTTTCCTGACACCAGCCGCCGCCCCACATCCCGGATCAACCCTTAAACAGGAAGCTATCTCGTGGAAAACAGTCTGCCGCAGAAACTCCGGCCTGGCATAGAAAACCTCAAGAACGAAGGGCTGAATCTTTTTGCCATTATGGATATCCAACGGCTGCCTGATCAGGCGGTAACCCTTCTCACTAAATTCAACCTTCCGGTTTCCGACCAGACGCGTATTATCCTCATCGGCAATGGTGGCCGGGCATTGTGGGAATCCATACCGCCCTCCCAGTGGCTACAAGCCGATCCAGTTGATCAGCACAGTAGTGCCGCCGCTTGCCGCTTTGCCCAGCAAGTACTGACACCGGATAACTATCAGATTGTCTACCCCGGCGAAACACCGGTAGCGCTGCAGCAATTTGGAACAGTCGCCGGATGGCATACCCCATCACCACTCGGTATCGGTATCAATCCGCAATGGGGGCTCTGGTACGCCTATCGGGTGGCGGTAATAACCAATGATCCGTTACCGGAAATATTGCAACCGGCACCACCATCTCCCTGTGAGACCTGCGCTGAGAAACCCTGTCTTTCCGTCTGCCCCGCCGGCGCACTAAGTGCAACGTCCACAATTAGCATGGAGATATGCGCCAGTTACCGACTAGCTCCCAAATCCAGCTGTGCCGATCGTTGTCGGGCCCGCATGAGTTGTCCTGTAGCAACAGAACAGCGTTATACTTTGGATCAGATCCAGTACCACTATCGACTCTCGCTTGAAACATTGCGACACTACTTTGGTTAAGTAGCAAATTGAAAGCAGCTGCCCATTCGCACCCATGGAAATCACGATGTCAGATACCGCAAAAAAAATGGATACCGAATCAACAAAGCCGGTCAAACCCGTGGCTGAAGCCGAAACCCCGGAGATCAACCTGGATCTGGATGCCAGCGAATATTATCTCAACCGTGAGCTGACCTGGCTGGAATTCAACAAACGGGTATTGCACGAAGCTGCGGATGAACGCACCCCGCTGCTGGAACGGCTCAAATTCATCGCTATCGTCAGTGCCAATATGGACGAGTTTTTCATGAAAAGGCTGGGTGGCCTGAAGCAGCAGGTCGGCGCCGGCGTTACCACTTTGACGGTGGATGGCCGGACTCCCCAGCAACAGATCGACGAATCAAGCCTGGTGGTGCGGGATATTGAAGTTCAGATGCGCGAAAACTATCTGGCGGTTACCGCGATGTTAAGAGAACATGACATTGCGATCCTCAGCTATGATGAACTGAGCAAGACAGACAGAAGCGATCTACGCACCTACTATTACGAAAATATCTATCCACTGGTCACCCCCCAATCCATCGACCCGGCCCACCCGTTCCCGTTCATCTCGAATCTTTCACTGAACCTGCTGGTGCTGGTGCGCTACCCGGGAGACTCCAACAAGACCTCCCTGACCCGCATCAAGGTGCCGGTAGGAGCTGGAATCCCACGCTTTCTCAAGCTCAAGGATCGGCGCCATTACGTTCCGCTGGAATATGTCATCGCCAACAATCTGGATATGTTATTGCCGGAGATGGAGATACTCTCATGCGAAGTGTTCCGGGTTACCCGGAACGCCAACACCGAGCGCAGTGAGGAGCACGCCGACGACCTGCTCTCGTTAATTGAGTCAGAGCTGCGGGAACGCCGTTTTGCCCCGATTGTACGTCTGCAGGTGCAGCGAGACATGACACCGGTCCACCGGGGCATGCTAGCCGCCGAACTGTTCCTGGATGAAGAGAGTGACGTCTACGAAATCATCAGCATGCCGGCCATGCGGGATCTGTTCGAACTCTCCTCACTGGATGTGCCGGAACTGCGTGACCCTCCCCATAAACCGATTGATCACCCCGAACTGGGCGATACCCGAAACATTTTTCATATCATTCGGGAACGGGGGCCACTGCTGTTGCAGCATCCCTATGAGTCTTTTGGCACCTCGGTAGAACGCTTCCTGAAAGAAGCCAGCATCGACCCCAAAGTGCGCGCCATCAAGATGACCCTGTATAGAACCTCGAGCGACACCAAGGTGGTCGATTACCTGATCAGTGCCGCCCGCAACGGCAAGCAGGTGGCGGTAGTAGTCGAACTGAAGGCGCGCTTTGATGAGGCGGCCAATATCCGTTGGGCAAACCGCATGGAAGAGGCCGGCATACATGTTACCTATGGCGTGGTCGGACTTAAAACCCATTCAAAGATTATCCTGGTGGTACGCAACGACTATAGTGGCATCAAGCGCTATCTGCATATCGGCACCGGCAACTACCATGCCGGCACGGCGCGACTCTATTCCGATCTCGGCATACTGACTAACGATGAGGAACTGGGTCGGGACGCTACCGAACTGTTCAACTATCTGACCACCGGGTACACCCAGGAGCGCAGTTACCGCAAGTTGCTGCCCTCACCAAAGATGCTCAAGTACGCCCTGCTGGCGAAGATCAAACGGGAGCGCAAACTGCATAGCAGTGAAACACCGGGGCTGATCCAGTTCAAGATGAATGCACTGGAAGATGTCGATATCACCCGAGCTCTCTATGAAGCGGCACGGGATGGTGTGCGCATCGATCTGATTGTTCGTGACACATGCCGATTCAGGCCCGGCATACCCGGCTTGAGCGAGACCACACGGGTTATTGGTATCGTCGGCCGGTTTCTGGAGCATACCCGGATATACTATTTTCACAATGGTGGCGAGGAGGAGTATTTCATCGGTTCGGCCGATGCGATGAAGCGCAACCTGGAGTCGCGGGTGGAAGTGGTTACCCCGGTAACCGACAAGAAACTGTGTGATGAACTCCGCTTTATCCTCGATACCCAGATCAATGATCAACGCAGTGCCTGGGAGATGCAGTCCGATGGCAGCTTTGTGCAACGCCAACCCTCCAGCGAGGCAGAAGCTATTGGCTGTCAGCAACTGCTCATTCAGTCTGCTGAAAAGCGATCCAAGCAGGCGACCAAAGTGGTCAAGGGAAAGAAAAAACGCCGTCTCAGGAGAAATCTGCGCTAGCCTGAACTGCCTTGCCTGACGGGGTCCGCGGAGCACGGAATCCCCCAGACGCCTGGGGGTCATCCATGACATACAATCCATCCAAATGAAACCGCTTAAAAGGTGCGTTTATCGGAGTATTAGTGGTTTCATTTCTTAGCGTCTGACAGTAGTATTATCCAATTAAGTGGGGGCTTTTATGCTCACACCAAATCCAACTGGAAAAATAACTAACCGGGGATACAGCGATATGAAATCGATCATTGTGAAGAAGTTACTTGCTGCCACAGTGGGATTGTCACTGGCCATACCGACCATGGCGATAGCGGCAGATGATACGATCAAGCTTGGCGTTGCAGGCGCCCATAGTGGTGACCTCGCCTCATATGGCCTACCGACTGTCAACGCGGCAAAACTGGTGGTAGCCGATGTTAATGCCCGTGGTGGAATCAATGGCAAACAAGTAGAACTATTGGTTGAAGATGATGTTTGCAAACCGGAAGTTGCAACCAATACCGCAACCAAGCTGGTTTCCAGTGGCGTGCATGTCGTACTGGGCCATATCTGCTCGGGCGCAACCAAGGCGGCACTGCCTATCTATAAGAATGCGGGAGTCATAGTCATGTCTCCCTCTGCAACCAATCCGGAACTGACCCAGAGCGGTGACTATCCAAACTTTTTCCGCACCATCGCATCCGATGACGCCCAGGCCAAGACCCAGGTTGATTTTGCCCTGGATAACCGCAACCTGAAGAAGATTGCCGTCATTCATGACAAGGGCGACTATGGCAAGGGTCTGGCTGAGTTTGCCAAACAGTTCATTGAAAAATCCGGTAATGCTGAAGTCGTCCTGTTCGAAGGTGTCACCCCTGGTGCGGTTGACTACTCCGCGGTGGTGCAGAAGATAAAACGCTCCGGTGCCGACGGTGTTATCTATGGTGGCTATCACCCCGAAGCATCAAAGATCGTCACCCAGATGCGTAAGAAACGCATCGACATTGACTTTATCTCGGGTGATGGCGTGAAAGATGACACCTTTATTAAGGTAGCCGGCAAGAGTGCCGAGGGTGTCTACGCAACCGGCGCCAAAGACAACTCCAGCAACCCCCTCTATACCGCTGCAATTGAGGCCCACAAGAAGACCTATGGCGAAGATCCCGGAGCCTTCTTTGATAGCGCGCACGCAGCCGCTGCAGCACTGTTGAATGCCGTAGAAAAAGCCGGTTCAACCGATACGGCGGCTATTACCAACGCGCTTCAAGCCAACGATGTTGCCACTACTGTTGGCAATATTCACTTTGATGAACGCGGTGATGCGGTTGGCGTAGGCTTCGCAGTCTACCAGGTGCAGAACGGTCAGTACGTCGAAGTAAAGTAAACCCGAGGACATAGGGGCCTGGATTTCGGGATTCACATCCCAGAATCCAGGCCCCTTGTATTATTTATGGAATACTTCATTGAACTCCTTTTCAGTGGTCTGACCAGAGGCGCGATATATGCGCTTATCGCATTGGGTTATACCATGGTATACGGCATCATCGGGCTGATTAACTTTGCCCATGGCGAGATATACATGATCGGTGCATTTACCGCATTTATTGTCTCTACCGTATTATCGATCCTGGGTTTTCCACTGCTGGCAATTATTGTGCTGGCAGGTCTGGCGGCTGCCGTCTGGTCCAGTGCCTACGGTTATACTGTTGAGAAACTGGCCTATAAACCACTACGACATGCTCCCAGGCTCTCACCGCTGATCAGTGCAATCGGCATGTCAATTTTCCTGCAAAACTATGTCCTGCTGGCCCAGACTTCCGATTTTCAGCCCTTTCCCGAGTTGATTCCGGAATTTGATTTCATGGAACCTTTTGTCCACATTGTGGGATCTTCCGACATGGTTATCCTGGTGGTCACTACCCTGATGATGGTCGGACTCACCCTGCTGATCAAATTTACCCGTATCGGCAAGGCGATGCGTGCCACTTCACAGGATCGCAAAATGGCGATGCTGGTGGGCATTAATGTCGACCGGGTAATATCGGCCACATTCATTGTCGGCTCAGCACTCGCCGCGGTCGGCGGGCTGTTAATCGCATCCCATATCGGTCAAATCAATTTTTTTATCGGGTTCATCGCCGGCATCAAAGCCTTCACCGCAGCTGTGCTCGGCGGGATCGGCTCGATTCCCGGTGCGGTACTGGGTGGCGTCATACTTGGACTGACCGAAAGCTTCGCCACCGGATATGTCTCCAGTGACTACGAGGATGTGTTCGCGTTCTCTTTGCTGGTTCTGATCCTGATATTCAAACCTTCCGGCCTGCTGGGTAAGGCTGAGATTCAGAAAGTATAGGGACGGAAATGATCTCATTTGAAGAACTGAAACGTTCATTTTTGGTATCGCTCTGGTTTGTATTCCTTACCTTTCCGATCCTGGTCATTAAGGCCAATCCCATCGAGCGGACCATCATCTGGCGATGGGAAAACATGTTTTTCGTGGCCATTGGCAGCTTTGTTCTCTCCATTTTGATTCGGGTTGTTAATACACAGAAAACAAAGCGCCTTGAAAGACGTTCCGCCAGTGACTCGGATACGACGACGAGCGAACCACTGATACAGGTTATTCTGCAAAATCCAAGATATCTCTATCCACTGGCAGGGGCAGTGACGGTATTCGCACTGGTGTTTCCTTACCTGTTCGATACCTACCAGACCAACATCATGACAACCGCCCTGATGTATGTGGTATTGGGGCTGGGGTTAAATATCGTGGTCGGCATGGCGGGTCTGCTTGATCTGGGATTCGTCGCCTTCTATGCCGTTGGCGCCTACAGTTACGCACTGTTGAATGCGCATTTCGGTATCGGGTTCTGGATGGCATTACCCATTGGCGCCCTGTTTGCGGCCAGCTTCGGAATCATACTGGGTTTTCCGGTATTGCGTTTACGGGGAGATTATCTGGCCATTGTGACCCTTGGGTTTGGCGAAATCATCCGCCTGATACTGGAGAACTGGAATGAATTCTCCCAGGGCCCAAGCGGTATATCCAACATACCCCGCCCGGGCATGTTCGGTATTGAACTGTCGCTGGAGGCAGCCATTCTTTATATTTACTACATCATGGTGGCACTGGTCATTGTCACTATCTTCGTGGTGAACCGATTACAGGACTCCCGGCTTGGGCGGGCGTGGATCGCCTTGCGCGAGGATGAGATCGCCTGCCAGGCTATGGGCATAGACAAGACCAAAACCAAACTGACCGCCTTTGCCCTCGGTGCAACCTGGGCCGGTATGATGGGTGTTATCTTTGCCGCTAAGACCACCTTCATAAACCCCGCAAGTTTTACGTTTCTGGAGTCAGCGATCATCCTCTCTATCGTGGTACTGGGTGGAATGGGCTCGATTCTGGGTGTGATCGTCGGTGCGCTGGTGCTGATCCTGCTGCCCGAATATCTGCGGGCACTCTCCGATTACCGGATGCTTGCCTTCGGTGCCATTCTGGTGGTCATGATGATATTCAAACCGCAGGGTATCATCTCCAATGTACGGCGAACCTATAAGTATCAGAAACAGAAGTCGGGTGATGTCCAATGAACAACACCATCCTTAAAGTCAGTGGACTCTCGATGCATTTTGGGGGCATTCAGGCTCTCAAACAGCTTGATCTGGAAGTCAATCGCGGAGAGATCGTCGCCCTGATTGGTCCCAACGGTGCTGGCAAAACCACCTTTTTCAATTGCGTGACCGGTATCTACAACCCGACCGAAGGAGACGTAATACTGCATACTCTCCAGGGAAAAACCAGCCGGCTCAATGGGCTAAAACCGAACAAAGTCACTGAAAAAGGCATGGCACGAACCTTCCAGAACATTCGTCTGTTTCAAAGCATGACGGTGTTGGAAAATGTGATGATCGGACGGCACTGCCGCACACATTCGTTCATTCTGGGAGCCATCCTTCGCACTCCGGGAAATCGTCAGGAGGAGCAGGCGATTATTGAGCGCAGCCACGAAATCCTGGAAATTGTCGGCCTGGCCGACGAGGTGGACAACTATGCGCGAAATCTCTCCTATGGCGCTCAGCGACGCCTTGAGATTGCCCGCGCACTGGCGACTGATCCGTCACTCCTGCTGCTGGATGAACCGGCGGCGGGGATGAACCCCCAGGAAACCCAGGAACTGGTGCAACTCATTCTGCGGCTCCGTGATCAGGGTTACTCAATCCTGCTGATTGAACATGACATGAAGCTGGTAATGACACTTTCCAACAGAATTTACGTGATGGATTATGGAGAGAAAATCGCCCAGGGAACACCGGAAGAGATCCAGTCCAATCCGGTGGTGATCAAGGCCTACCTGGGGGAAGATCTCGATGCTTGAATTACGTAACGTGGACGCTTATTACGGCAATATCCAGGCGCTGAAAGGGATCAATCTTGAGGTTCGCGAGGGTGAGATCATTACCCTAATCGGTGCTAATGGCGCCGGCAAGAGCACAACACTGATGTCGATTTCGGGCATTGTGCCGCCGCGTAATGGTCAGGTTCTTTACAAGGGCGAACCAATCCACAATGTAGCCCCGGACAAGATTGTCGCCATGGGAATCTGTCAAGTGCCTGAAGGTCGGCATATCTTTCCGCAACTCACGGTGCAGGAAAATCTGGACATGGGTGCCTTTCTCCGTTCCGACAAGAGAGGCATCCAAAAAGATCTTGACTACGTCTTCTCACTCTTCCCGATCCTGGACGAGCGCCGACACCAGGCAGGTGGCAATCTGAGCGGTGGCGAGCAGCAGATGCTGGCCATGTCGCGGGCCTTGATGGCACGCCCCGACCTGCTATTGCTCGATGAACCCTCCATGGGATTGGCGCCATTGATCATCCGCCAGATTTTTGAAATTATCAAAAAGATCAATGATGAAAATAACACCACCATTTTTCTGGTGGAGCAGAATGCCAACCAGGCACTGCATATAGCCGACCGGGGTTATGTGATTGAGAATGGCAGCATCACCATCAGTGATGATGCCGATAAACTGCTGGCCAACCAGGACGTGCAAAAAGCCTATCTAGGGGGATAGCCGGAAACGCTGTTCTGGTTGAGCACCTCAGACCAGTTTATCGAGCTCATACAATCAGGGGTAGGATGGGCAAAGCATCCGCACCTCGCTCGCGCTTCACACGCAGGCGAGGGGCGTGCCCATCAGTTTTTTCGTGTCTCCACCGGGTAATGAACGGAAAAGATCTTTGCCAATAAGAAACCGGATCATGGGCCTCCCCACCCCTATTCTGCTTGTCTCACCCTATCATCCCTCTATAATTCTCTTTTATCAGACAGCCCCAAAACTGTCCTGCCGGGGAAATCTTTGGTGTTCAGCCTGTTCCGAGAGTACGAAAACCGCCATATAGGTACACTTGTACTGGGCTGTCTGATGATGGGCTCGATGGGCATTTTTGCCGACCATATCGTACAGACTCATCCGGCCAATATTGTTTTCCTGCGTTTCTTCTTTTGCACTCTCAGTTTTCCGCTGATCGCATTGATTGCGTACCCACTGTTCCCCCAAACCACCCGTGACAAGGTAATGGAGACGATCAGTTTCGCCAGAGATCACACCGGACTCTGGGTGGTGGTCGGCATATCCATGGCACTGGTGGTCGCTCTCTATACCCTGGGGGCAGTCCTGCTGTCAGTCGGCCTAAGCGTGATACTCCTGTATACCGCCGCCATCTGGTTTCCACTCATGGAGAAACTGGCGTGTCGTTATCTGTTTCGCGATCTGCGGCCGACCCAGTTCAGCCGTGCCTACTACCTGTCCGTCAGCCTGAATCTGCTGGGGCTCCTCACCATCATCCTGGGCACCACACAGCTACCCAGTTTCGGATCACTCTCTTCCGTTTTGGGACTGATCTCCGCAGTCACTGCCAGTATGGCGTTCTCCTTCAGCATGGTGCTGGTCAGGGTAATCAAGACAAAAGGAATTAAAACCGAACAGATGATTATCACCAGTTCATTCATCGGTTCACTGATTATGCTACCAGCGCTGTTTCTGCTGCCGATTGAACTGAGCAGTGGCAATCTATACAACGCCTTCGGCATGGGCTTTATCGCTACCGCACTGGGCGGACTGATCTACTTCAAGGGTTTCGGCAGTGTACGCACAACCCTGGCACCGGTGATTGCCTACCTGGAACCTATCTTCGGATTCAGTCTTGCGATCCTGATCCTCGCGGAACAGTTCACCCCCACCCTGCTCCTGGGGATGGCGATTATTCTTGCCACCAACATCGGTTATACACTGCTTGACCTTTGGCGCAGCAGGCATTTGCTTGCCGACCTGGATCAATGACAAAAAAGCCCGGCAATCTGCCGGGCTTTTTCTTTGCCTATACGACCGGTTTACAGATAGTCGTAACTACCGTTCGTCCATTTATAAAGCACATAACCTGGTGCAGTAACGTCACCCTTTCCATCAAAACTGAATTTACCAAGGACGGTATCAAACTCACCTGACTTCAGCGCCGCCACCACCTTTGCGGTGTCGGTGGAGCCCGCCGCATTGGCCGCCTGGGCCCAGGCCTGAACGGCGCCATAGGTATAAAGGACATAGCCTTCCGGCTCAATACCTTTGCTGCGGAACTTTTCCACTAACGGAGCGGCAACCGGGTTCTTGCGCGGATCCGGGCTGAAGGTCATCAACGTGCCTTCTCCGGCCGGTCCGGTGATCGACCAGTACTCGTTGGTCACCAGGGCGTCACCGGAAACCAGCACGGTATCCATGCCCTGCTCACGCATCTGGCGGACAATCAGCCCCCCCTCGGTGTGGTAGCCACCCAGATACATGACGCCGATATTGCTCTGCTTCATCTTGGAAACCAGGGCGGTATAATCTTTCTCGCCCGCGGTAATCGCCTCGTACATTGCCGGTTCACCACCCAGTTTCTTGTACTCGGCCATGGTTGCGTCAGCAAGTCCCTTGCCATAAGCAGTCTTGTCATGAATAAAGGCTATCTTCTGGTCCGCAAAGTTCTCTTTCAGGAATTTTCCAGCAACCGCGCCCTGCTGATCATCGCGCCCACAGACACGAAACACGTTGTCAGCACCCTCTTCCGTCAGTTTCGGGTTGGTGGAGGCCGGAGAGATCATTACTATCCCCTCCTCTTCATACACCTTGGATGCGGGAATGGAAGAGCCGGAGCAGAAGTGCCCAGCCATGAATACGACGCCTTTATTGACCATCTGGTTGGCAACCGCCACCGCCTGTTTGGGGTCGCAGGCATCATCACCCACTTCCAGCACAAGTTTCTCACCGAGCACGCCGCCGGCAGCATTAAGATCAGCAACGGCTTGTTCGGCGCCCGCCTTCATCTGGGCACCAAAACTCGCGTACTGACCCGTCATGGGTCCCGCGGTGGCAATCATGATGTCGGCCAATGCCACCGAGCCAAAGCTCATAGCTGCGGCCATCACGGACAGCTTGAATGTCTTTTTCATTTCAACGATTCTCCTCTGGTACTTTCCCAGTCATGAAATATTCCTTCTTTCTTATATTAGTCCAGTATGGGCGCACCACGCTGAACCACTCCTCAAAGCATGAGCAAACAGCATTGCCCACTTACTTTAAGGTGACGCACAATCAACGAACACAATCGCCTGACTGCATTCGCCAGATCATTTATTAATCTCCTCCCAGCCAAACAGGCCTGATCGTCGATAAAGCCAGGGATATTGACTGACCATCCGGTTCACCCGGGTAATCCGAAATGCCAGCAAACCAATCAAGGTGATCGCCGTCGTATCGATCAGATAACCACCCAGTGAAGCCAATTCGCCGTCAAACAGGGCAAAGACCAGAAAGCGATCACCGGCTCCGAGGAGCAGCGCATAGAGAAATACTTGCCGCAGGGGCCGCCAGGTAATGGCAATCGCCTGGCCCATCATGTAGGCGGCAAGGCCGAACAACACCAGGGTAAGGCCAATAAACACCGGTAAGTTCAATGTCCGCCCTCCAGATAGGCCGCCCGCACTTCCGGTCGCTCCAACAGATCCTTACTCTCACCCGACAGGGTGATTTCGCCATTCACCATCACATAGCCCCGATGCGCCAGTTTCAGTGCATGGTAGGCATTCTGTTCAACCAGCAGCACCGTCACATTATCCTCGCGATTAATCTCCTCAATCACTTTGAAAATCTGTTTTACCACCAGTGGCGCCAGACCTAATGACGGCTCATCCAGCAACAGGAGTTTAGGCCGGCTCATCATCGCTCGCGCAATCGCCAGCATCTGCTGTTCACCGCCGGAGAGGGTTCCTCCGCGCTGGTTAGCGCGCTTTTTCAGAATAGGGAACAGTGTTGTCACCCGCTCCAGATCCTGATCAAAATATTTTTCGTCAGAGACAATCGCCCCCATCAGCAGATTCTCCATTACCGACATGCGGGGAAATATACGTC
The DNA here is from genome assembly GCF_000428045.1 of Sedimenticola selenatireducens DSM 17993. Classification (GTDB taxonomy): domain Bacteria; phylum Pseudomonadota; class Gammaproteobacteria; order Chromatiales; family Chromatiaceae; genus Sedimenticola; species Sedimenticola selenatireducens. The sequence goes on from NZ_ATZE01000016.1 coordinate 17,038, forward strand.
GCCCTTCCGGTGCCTGTGCCAACCCCAAATGCATAATCTCGTGCGTACTCAAATGGGTGATATCCTGCCCGAGATAATGAATGCTTCCTTTTGCGGCTTGGGGGGTGCCACAGGTAGTCATCAACAGTGTGCTCTTACCGGCACCGTTTGCACCAATCAGGGTAACGATTTCACCAGCTTTGACGGTAAGGTTCACCCCTTTCAACGCCTCAATGCTGCCGTAGAAGGTGTGCACCCCTGATATTTCCAACATATCAGATACCCCCCCTGCTCTCTGGATCAAAATCGCTTTTAATATCCTTGACTATCTCCGGGGGTAACTCTTCCGTTTCATCCTCACCTAGATAGGCACGTATAACATTGGGATCAGAACGGACATAGAGTGACGTGCCGTCAGATATCTTGCTGCCATAGTCCAGTACGATTACATGGTCAGATATTTCCATCACCACACTCATATCATGTTCAATCAATAGCAGTCCAATACCATGTTCATCCTTGATGTAATTTAATAGGTTATTGAGTCCGCCCGATTCCTTTGGATTCAGACCCGCTGCCGGTTCATCCAGACAGAGTATGGTCGGTTTGATGCACATCGCCCTGGCGATCTCCAGCCGTCGCTGATCGCCATAAGGGAGATTGCCGGCATTGATATCGGCCAACCGGGTCAGCCCTACCCTATCCAACCAGTAACGGGCCAGGTCGGTCGCTTCCTTCTCCTTGTTACGATAAGCACGAAAACCAAACAGGCCGGTAACGGTAAAACCGGACGCCTTCATCAACTCGTTGTGCTGGGCGACGATCAGGTTCTCCAGCACCGACATTTCAGAGAATAGCCGAATATTCTGAAAAGTCCTGGCCACGTGCGCCCGCTGGGCGATGCGAAAACCATCCATTCGTTCCAACAGAAACGCTTCTCCACGGGCGCGCAGAGTTAATCTGCCAACAGTCGGTGTGTAGAAACCGGTGATACAGTTGAACAACGTGGTTTTGCCTGCACCGTTTGGACCGATAATCGCGGTAATCTCGCCTTCACCAGCGGCAAACGAGACGTCATCAATGGCGAGCAGTCCGCCAAATCGCATGGTGAGATGCTCAACAGTGAGCAGTGGCGCGGCACCGCTGGGTATAACGAGTTCAGGTGGAATGGATGAAACCCTGTTCATTTCCCCTCCCCTTCAGTTACTGCCTTGATCGCTTCAGGGGGTGGTCCCTTGTCTGGATGCAATTTAATAGTGGGTTCCCGATGCGCCAGCAATCCACGCGGTTTCCACACCATAATGGCCACCATCAGTCCACCAAAGGCCAGCATGCGATACTCCTCAAGACCACGGAACAACTCCGTTCCACCGATCAATAAAACCGCCGCAATCGCCACGCCGACCTGAGAACCCATGCCACCCAGAACCACAATGGCCAGAATCACCGCCGATTCAATAAAAGTGAAACTCTCCGGGCTGATAAAGGCCTGCCGGGTGGCAAAGAAGGAACCGGCAAAGCCTGCAAACATGGCGCCCAGGGCAAAAGCGGTCAATTTGGTATTGGTCGGATTGATACCCAGCGAGCGACAGGCAATCTCATCTTCCCGCAACGCCTCCCAGGCACGCCCGACCGGCATCTTGCGAATGCGCAGGGTAAAGAAGTTGGTGATCAATGCCAGTATCAGAATAAGATAATAAAGGAAAATAAGTCGGTGCATGGAGGAGTAATCGAGATCAAAGAACTGATGAAAAGTCTGGGTTCCCTCCACTGCAGTACGTTTGAACTCCAGGCCGAAGAAACTGGGGCGCGGAATACCGGAGATGCCATCGGGGCCATTGGTAAATTTATACCAGTTAAGCAGAATTATCCTAATAATCTCGCCAAAGCCCAGGGTGACAATGGCCAGATAATCACCCCGCAGGCGCAGCACCGGAAAACCGAGCAACACACCGAAACTGGCAGCACAGAGTCCGGCCAACGGCAGACAGACCCAGAACGACAGATCGAAATAGAAGGCAAACAGGGCATAAGAGTAAGCGCCCACGGCATAGAACGCCACGTAGCCGAGATCCAGTAAGCCCGCAAGTCCCACCACGATATTGAGCCCCCAGCCCAACATCACGTAGATCAACACATAGGTGGCGATATCGATCACATAACGATCGGCAAAGGGCATCAGCGGCAGCACCAGGGCAAAGGCGATAAACACCGGACCACCGATAGTGGAGAAGCGTTTAATGATGGTGGCAGCCCGATCTTCCTCTTCTTTACGATCGCGACTGACCGGCCCCTTGGAGGCCTTCCACTCACGCCTGAAAGCGAACAGCAAGCGTCCGGCGAACACCGATATCACTGCAACGGCGACCAGTGGCCAGCGTGTCGTGATGCCAAGCCCCGTGGTGGTATCTACCGTGCGCAGTCCAAGCATGACTATGGTCAGCCCCAAGGCCACCAGGGCGGCGATGGCGGATTCCTTCAACAGCCCAGCGATATCAATACCACGCGGATTATTATTGGATTCAATCATCATGATTACACCTTCTCGATTTCCGGCTTACCCAACAAACCGGTCGGTCTGAATATCAGCACCAGTACCAGAATCGCGAAGGCCGCCACATCCTTATACTCAATCGAGAAATAGGCCGACCAGTAGGTTTCAATCAAGCCGATCAACAGGCCACCCAGCATGGCGCCCGGCAGTGAACCAATTCCGCCAAGCACCGCAGCGGTAAACGCCTTTATCCCGGCCAGGAAACCGATATAGAAATCAATCACACCGTAGTAGAGAACAAACATCATGCCGGCTACTGCCGCCAGCGCGGCTCCCATGACAAAGGTCAGGGAGATAGTCCGGTCCACATTGATCCCGAGCAGTGCCGACATGGTTCGGTCCTGTTCACAGCCGCGTTGTGCCCGACCCAATGAGGTACGGGCAATCAGCAGTGCAAAACCTGTCATCAATGCAATGGTGAGCAGAACAATCACAATTTGCAGATAACTCACTGTGATAGGAAAGTCGCTACCCTCCAGAAAGGTGAAACCACCGGAAATCACCGGGGGCATGGGTCGAACCCGAGCCCCTTGCAACAGTTGCACATAGTTCTGCAGGAAGATCGACATGCCGATGGCGGAGATCAGCGGTGCCAGCCGGAATGAGCCGCGCAGCGGCCGGTAGGCCAGCCGTTCAACCGTCCAGCCATAAACCGAGGCGATAAGCATGGAGACCAGCAGCACCACCAGGAGCGCCAGGGGAATCCAGGTGATGCCGATAATGCCGAGAACCAGGAAAGCGATCAACGATAGAAACGCGCCAATCATAAAGACATCGCCATGGGCGAAATTGATCATACCGATAATGCCGTAGACCATGGTGTAGCCAATCGCGATCAGCCCATAAATCGAGCCGAGGGTAACGCCGTTGATTAACTGCTGGATAAAATATTCCATGAGCTCCTCACGCTTATATTATTTTCATCGTGCAGCTGTGAAACAACCGAACAACAATCGCTCACGCTGCACGTCTTTGGTGGCTTTAGACCATGCGCTACTCCATTGTTTTATAGTTATTAATGACAACAATAACAACTGTCATCCGCTCCCGGCCGTCCGTGGCCTCCGCGGTATAACTCGATCCATGGACAAATCCGCTGCCGGCCATCCGTGGCCTTCGCCGTATAACTCCATCCATGGACATATCCGCTCCCGGCCGTCCGTGGCCTTCGCGGTATAACTCCATCCATGGACATATCCGCTCCCGGCCATCCCGGACCCTGGTGGTGTAGCCCCTGCACCCGGATCAGCGGATCACGCTATTCTCAAGTGACAACAGCGTGGCATTGCCACCGATGGCCGTGGTATTTGTTGTCCGTGTTCTTTCCGTGGCAAACCGCAGCAGGTAGTGTGGACCACCCGCTTTGGGTCCGGTGCCCGACAGACCGAGGCCGCCAAACGGCTGTACTCCCACCACCGCGCCAATCTGGTTCCTGTTAATGTAGACATTTCCCACCCGTACCCTGGTGTCGATATAGCGACTGGTGGTTTCATTGCGCGAGTGTATTCCCAGGGTGAGACCATATCCCGAGTTGTTGATCTGTAGAATCACATCATCCAGCCGGGAGGCCTTAAAACGAATCACATGTAAAACAGGGCCGAAGTGCTCTTTACTGAGCTGATCCATGTGCTGGATCTCAAACGCCACCGGTGCCACAAAGCAGCCCGCCTCGGCATTCAGCGGCAGCGGAGTCTCGGCAATCAGGGTGGCCTGCTCGCGCATTTCGGCAATGTGCCGCTGCAGCGTGCGGCGCGCCTCCTCATCGATCACCGGCCCCACATCGGTATCCAGCTCGCAGGGGTCACCCACCTTCAGTTCAGCCATTGCCCCCTTGAGCAGTGCCAGTATGCGCTCCGCCACATCGTCCTGGAGAAACAGTACCCGTAGCGCGGAACAGCGTTGCCCGGCGCTGGCGAAAGCGGAGGAGATCACATCCTTGATCACCTGCTCCGGCAGGGCCGTGCTGTCCACGACCATGGCATTCTGGCCACCGGTCTCGGCCACCAGTGTGGCGACTGGACCGTTGCGCATGGCCAGTGAGCGATTGATCAGCCGGGCCGTCTCGGTAGAGCCGGTAAAGGCCACGCCGGCAATGCGTTCATCGGCCGTGAGCAGCGGCCCGATACGGCTGCCCTCCCCCGGCAACAAGTGCAACACGCTATCCGGAATACCGGCCTGGTGAAACAGCTCCACGGCTCGGGCGGCGATCAGGCTGGTCTGTTCCGCCGGTTTCGCAATCACACTGTTGCCGGCCGCCAGGGCCGCCATCACCTGGCCGGTAAAGATGGCCAGCGGAAAATTCCAGGGGCTGATACAGACAAACAGCCCCCGGCCCTGCAGATAGAGTTCATTGGCTTCGCCGGTCGGACCGTCCAGCAATTGCGCCGAATCAAAGTGCAGTCGCGCCTGCCAGGCATAATAGCGGCAGAAATCCACCGCTTCCCGCACCTCGTCAATAGCATCCTGGATGGTCTTGCCGGCCTCCAGGTGGCAGAGCGCTATCAGCTCCGCCCGATGCTCCTCCAGCAGATCGGCCGCCCGTTCAAGGGCAACCGACCGCTTGGCCACCGGCGTAGCGTTCCAGCCGGCGAATGCCTCGCAGGCTACGGCAATTGCCTGCCCGACGGTCTGTTCATCCGTCTGAATCAGACTGCCCACATGAATCACCCGATCATGTGGAGCATGAACCTGCACGACCTCACCGGACTCGATCCGTTTGCCCTTGATCAGCGGCGCGGCATGCCAGGACTGGCGGAAGAATGCCTGTACCTCGCGCTGCAGCGGCAGCCATTGATCAGCCACATTAATGTTGACTCCGCAGGAGTTAATGCGCCCTTTTCCATAGATATCCGGGGGCAACGGAATACGCTCATTGGACAGGGAACTGTACTGGCAGAGCTTGGTCAGCGGATGCTCGATCAGGGACTCCACCGGGGTTTTTTGGTCGATCAGCCTATGCACGAAAGAGGAGTTGGCGCCGTTTTCCAGCAGCCGGCGTACCAGATAAGGCAGCAGGTCCTTGTGGCTGCCGACCGGTGCATAGATCCGGACACGGCTTGCATAGCGCTCGATAACGGCCTCATAGAGGGCGTCACCCATGCCGTGCAGGCGCTGAAATTCATACTGATCATGGGTTGCCATGCTGACGACACTGGCCACCGTGTGGGCATTATGGCTGGCGAACTGAGGATAGATCAGACCTTTCAGCTGATCACTCAACAGGAAGCTTGCACAGGCCAGATAGGAGACATCGGTCGCCTCCTTGCGGGTAAATACCGGGTAACTTTCCAGACCCAGCTGCTGGGCATGTTTAATCTCGCTGTCCCAGTAGGCACCTTTCGCCAGGCGTAACGGGATCAGGTCGCCCTGTTTACCGGCCAGCGCCGCCAGCCAGAAGAGCACCGGCAGCGCCCGTTTTTGATAGGCCTGGACCACCAGGCCCAGATTGCCCCAACCACGGCTGATCTGATCCCGGTAGAGCCGTTCAAACAGCTTCAGCGACAACTCCAGCCGGTCGGCCTCTTCCGCATCAATGGTGATTCCCACATCCAGTTCCCGGGCCAGTTTGATTAGCGCCAGCATCCGGTCACCCAGTTCGCTAATCACCCGCCGCTCCTGCTGCTGTTCGTAGCGTGGATGCAGGGCGGAAAGTTTGATCGATACAGTGGAACGGAAGGAAGTGTCCGAAGGGAAGGTATCGCTGCCTATGGCCTTGATAGCGCCGCTGTAGGCTTCAAAGTAGTGCTCGGCATCCCGGTCGGTAAGCGCCGCCTCCCCGAGCATATCGTAGGAGTAGCTATAACCAGCCTCACGCTGCTTACGACTGTTGGCCAGCGCCTCGGTGATGGTACGGCCCAGCACAAACTGCCTGCCCATGATCTTCATCGCCTGGTGCATCGCCTGCCGCACCACCGGCTCACTCAGCCGGTTGACCAGCCGATTGATCACACTGGCCGGCTCATCCTCAATCCCGGCATCCAGGGTGATCACCTTGCCGGTCAGCAGCAGTCCCCAGGTTGATGCGTTCACCAACAGCGACTTGCTCTGCTTCAGGTGTTGTTTCCAGTCCGCGATACCCAGCTTGTCCTTGATCAGGGCATCGGCGGTGGCGCTGTCCGGAATACGCATCAGCGACTCGGCCAGGCACATCAACAACACCCCTTCCCGGGTATCCAGGCTGTACTCCAACAGCAAGGCATCGATCATGTGCATGGCATCATCCCGCGCCCGCACCGCCCTGACCAGCTCGGCACTCTCGCGGGTGGTCTTCTTCAGCAATTCGGGCGTGGGTCTGGCAAGGGGGATCAGCGTCTCCAGCAGACTTGATTCATCCACGCAATACATGGCGCTGATGCGAGATTTGAGCAGATCAGGGTCTTGCTGAATTGTGGCAATATTTAAGGCAGCACTGGCATCAAATAGGGGCGTCACAGCACTTGGCTCCTTTGGGTGGACCCGCAGACTCACCTGAGTAAAGCGGCCGGTTACCTCTATAAAACTGTAGCATGCAATTATTCCAGTGTTATCTATGCTCCAGACTAACGACAAGCATGGCGTACTGCTGACAAAATGCCACGACCTTTTATTTGATTCTTACGCCTGATCGCCGAAGAAGACGAAGAACCGGCGAAAATGGTTACAAAATAATCTGTCTTCTCCATATCCGGCATTCTTGAAGAGACAGAAACCGGAGCCACCGGCTGCGAAACCGAATCGGCATCAGGTTCTAAAGAATGGCTGCATCCAGACACTTCATTCGACCTGGAGGTTTCATAGAAACAATGCTCAATACCCGGTTGCTGCAGTGCAACCCTGCAGTTAAGCTGGCAGTCCATATTTCAGGCAACTTATTGCCCCGTATGCGCTGCACACCTCGGGCTGCAGGCCGAACGCAGGTTTTGCCACATCACGGTTGGCGTACAAATAATCCTGCGGGAACGATAATCAGGTAAATCCATGCAATCTGAACAAGTAATCACCGAACGGGGAACGGGCACACCACTGGTCCTGCTGCACAGTTCCCTGAGTAGCAAGACACAATGGAGCAAGCTGAGCGAGCAACTGATCACCGGATACCGGATTATCGCGATCGACCTGTATGGCTATGGCGAGAGTGAATTTCCCGACTCTCCCAATCAGTTCAGCCTCGCCAAAGAAGCAGCTCGGATAGCGCGGATTATCAGGCAATACCTGGGCAATGAGCGATTCCATCTGATCGGACACTCCTATGGTGGCGCCACCGCACTGCGACTGGCCCACGAAAATCCATCCCGCATCCTTTCTCTTGGACTGTACGAGCCGGTAGCCTTTTTCCTGCTTGACCAGAGCGAGCCGGCTTACCGGATCATGCAGCAGGTGGAACAGCAGATAGCGTCGAACCTTGCTAAGGGTGATATACCTACCGCCACCGCCCACTTTATCGACTTCTGGAGCGGCCAGGGCACCTACCAGGGACTCCCGGTGGAGAAACAGCGTATGCTGGATCGTTACATCAACAAAGTGTTGCTCGATTTTCAGGCCGTGCTGCGGGAGACCCTCAGGGCCGAAGATTACCGGAATCTGGCACTGCCTGTCTGCCTGCTGCGCAGTCAGGAAAGCCCGTTACCGACCCGTCGTGTAGCCGAAGTACTGGAACATACCCTGCCCCGACTGGAGGCCCACTTGGTCCCGGGAGGTCACTTGGCGCCGATCACAAACGCCGATGAGGTCAACCCTTACTGGGTAAACTTCCTGCGATATCTTCGTGAGCCGGCAGGACCGGAAGAGGATGAGCGAGCTAAGCTATTATTGTGACATTGCGCAAAAAGTTTGAAATCAGTCCGCTTGAAACGACAACGTCCAGCGTGATGGAACGGCTGCCCCGGATCGAAGTGGACCATAGTCTGATAACCCATTCCGGAAGCAACGACTGAGTGCCACCAGCTACCGGAAACCCACTACGCCGTATTGCAAGGAGAAGATAATGAGCGAAACCCAATTTCGCGCCCTGGTTATTGAAGAGGCTGAACCGAAGAAATATGTCTGCGGTATCAAGACCCGTTCCGTCGACCAACTGCCGGCTGGCGAAGTGCTGGTTAAAGTGCACTACTCGGCCCTGAACTATAAGGACGCCCTCTCTTCCATCGGCAACAAGGGAGTGACCCGTAACTATCCTCACACCCCGGGTATCGATGCCGCCGGTATCGTCGCCGCCAGCGAACATAGCGATTTTGCGGTGGGCGACGAGGTGATCGTCACCAGCTACGACCTGGGCATGAATACCGATGGCGCCCTGGCCGAGTACATCCGCGTACCTGCTGCCTGGGTGATCAAGCGGCCGCAGAACCTGAGCCTGAAAGAGGCCATGATGTTCGGCACCGCAGGCCTGACCGCTGGACTGATGATGGATGCCCTGGTGCGCAACGGTGTCACTGCCAATCATGGCCCGATACTGGTCACCGGCGCCACGGGCGGGGTGGGAAGCCTGGCGGTGGCGATGCTGGCCAAGGCCGGATTTTCGGTCACTGCGGTCACCGGCAAGGCGGATGCCGCTGACTTTCTTAAGTCCCTCGGGGCCAGCGAAGTGGTCGGTCGGGATGCGATTATCGAGACCGAACGCCCGATGCTGAAGGAGCAGTGGGCCGGCGTCATCGATGTCGTGGGCGGTGACATGCTCGCCAGTGCCATCAAGGCGACCCGCTACGGGGGCATTGTCACCTGCGCCGGGCTGGTGGGTTCTCCGGAACTAAACACCACGGTCTTTCCTTTCATCCTGCGCGGGGTTTCACTGATCGGCATCGACTCGGCCGAGTGCTTCATGGCGCCTCGCATGACCGCCTGGAATCGCATGGCCAGTGAATGGAAACCCGACTGCCTGAAACAACTGACCACCGAGATCACTCTGGATGAGGTGGCGGATCGACTGAAGGCGATACTCCAGGGCAAGGCCCACGGCCACTACCTGGTCAAGATAGCCTGACGCCCACCGATCAGGGATAATGGCCGCCCGCGGCAACGCCGCGAGTGGCCATTTTTATTCCAGACCATAGACCACCACCATGAAAACTGACTCAGAAAAGGACCGGGTCTACTCGGACCCCAGAGAACAGGTTGGCGAATTCGTATTCGATCAACAGGTAGCACGGGTTTTCCCCGACATGATAGGACGCTCCGTGCCGGGCTATGACAGCGTGATCAATCTCAGCAGTGTACTGGCGGCCCAGTATGTGCAACCGGCGAGTCTCTGTTATGACCTGGGTTGTTCACTGGGCGCCACCTCGCAGGCAATCCAGCGCGGCATCCGGGTACCGGGTTGTCGCATTATTGCGGTGGACAACTCACCGGCCATGCTGGAGCAGGCGGTGAAGCGGTTGCCGGCGACCACTGACGCCACACCCATCGACTTTGTCTGCGCAGACATTGCGCAGATGGAATTTAAAAACGCCTCCATGGTAACACTCAACTTCACCCTGCAGTTCATTCCGCTTGAACAGCGGACCGCTCTGTTACAACGCATCCAGGCAGGTCTGCGACCGGGCGGCATCCTGATCCTCTCGGAAAAGATCCGCTTTGACGACCCGGTGGAGGAGCAGTTGCAGATCGAGATGCACCACGCCTTCAAACGGGCCAACGGCTATAACGACCTGGAGATCAGCCAGAAACGCAGTGCCCTGGAAAATGTATTGATTCCGGAGAGTCTGGAGCAACACCAGACCCGGCTTGAGCAGGCCGGCTTCCAGCGCGCCGACCTCTGGTTCCAGTGTTTTAACTTCGTCTCTCTGGTAGCGCGAAAAGGATGATCGACTATCAGGCACTCTATCCGTTGATGCAGTCCTACGGACTGGATGGGTGGGCGGAACGGCTACCGGGGCAGTTGGAGCAAATTTTCAAGCAGCGCCCCCATGGCGATCTGGATCGCTGGCTTTCAGCCATTGAGCAACTGCCGGCGCTGCAGCCTGGAGAGGTAACTCTGGATCAGTCACGCGTTTCCGCCGCCGGAACCCGTCCCCTGACGGAATCGGAACATAAGACGATCTATGCACTGCTCCAGCAACTGCACCCCTGGCGCAAGGGGCCGTACCAGCTCCACGGAATCCATATCGATACCGAGTGGCGCTCGGACTGGAAGTGGGACCGGCTAATCCCCCACATCAGCCCACTTCGGGGAAGAAGCGTGCTGGACATCGGCTGCGGCAACGGCTATCACTGCTGGCGCATGGCCGGCGAAGGTGCGGGACTGGTCATCGGCATCGACTCGACCCAGCTGTTTCTGGCCCAGTTCCTCGCCATCCGTCATTTTCTGGGAGCTCACTGGCCGGTTCATCTGCTGCCGCTCGGCATCGAGGATCTCCCCCCCGATCTGCGCGCCTTCGACACGGTATTCTCCATGGGGGTGCTCTATCACCGGCGCTCCCCCATCGATCACCTCTATGAGTTGAAGGCGGCATTGCGGCCCGGGGGCGAACTGATCCTGGAGACCCTGGTGATCGAAGGCGAACAGGGCCAGGTACTGGTGCCGGAGAGCCGTTACGCCAAGATGCGCAATGTCTGGTTTATCCCCACCCCGGATACGCTTTCGGGCTGGCTGGAACGTTGCGGATTCCGGGATGTGCGGGTAGTGGATGTAACCCAGACCACCACCCAGGAGCAGCGCGCAACCGACTGGATGCGCTTTGAATCCCTGGCCGACTACCTTGACCCGGCGGACAACAGCCGCACCATAGAAGGGCATCCGGCGCCGCTACGGGCCACCCTGCTGGCCACCGCGACATAATCCAATTATTCAGTCCGCACCCTGGTGTTGGGGTCTTCCCTCACCCCATCCCACGGGCTATTCAGGCCGTAGGGTGGATAAGCCCGGAGGGCGCATCCACCAAACACCATTGACTGGTGGATGCGCTTCGCTTATCCACCCTACGGTGTTTGGTGGCCACCGCGACATAATCCAATTATGCAGCCGCCATTTCCGGGGGCTACTTGCCGCCCGCCGCCATTTTCAGCGATGCCTCGATCGCATCCGGCGCATCGGATATCTTCATAAAGGTAGACATGGTCAGATCGGGAAAACTCTGGGCGATGCGAAACTTGCCGTGCAGCATGTAGACCTTGTTGCCGGAAACCAGCAGATCATAGGGCAGATGAGCAGTGTGCCGCATCTCGGCCTGATCGATAATCTGCATCACCGGCGCATCGGCACCAACCCCCTCTTTTACCGCCACATTGAACAGAGACTCTTCCTTGCCGATCACATCGACTCTGGAGATTTTACTCACCCCCCCTTTCCCGGCGGCAAGGCCCGCCTCAACGGCATCCAGCGCAGCCTGATGCGAGTCATAACTGGCCAGTTCCACCTGGTCGTCAAAATAGGGCATGAACATCATGTAGTGATATTCACGCAGATTCTCTGCCGTGCGACCACCTTCCGAGCCAAAGGTTTTCTCCCGGCCCAGGGCCGCCTGCAGACGACTTGACAACGCCTTGAAATCACCGGCCATGCGGTAGACATTGCCCATCCACTGCGGATCGGTATAACTGACCTGCACCACCCCATCCCGTTCTGTCAGGGAAACCCTGATGGCAGCCCCGTAGCCACCCATCGGAGACGCCGAAGCCTGCTTGCGCAAGCTCTCATCGGTAATAATCAGGATATGAGCCCCGGCATAGGGGGCATATTCACCGGCAATAGAAAAACCTGCCTCACCCAATGCCGCCTCGACCGTTTGTAACTTGGCATCCAGTGGGGCCGATACAGTCTCCGCCAGCACAAAGGGCCTGACCCGGTCTGCCTCCTGGGCGACAAGTGAAAGCGTGGTTAAACAGAGTGACAGCAGCACGGCTGCAAGATGGACAGTTCGCATGGTTTCCTCCCAAAGTTGTCATGGACCTTTGTAGCGGTCTCTTTTATCTGCTCACGGGTGAGCAGTACGAATCTAGCAGATCAACCCGAAGAATAACATTCGATCTTTTTATTTTAGTAATAAGTCGCCAACCACAGAAACCCCGGGACGAGCAGGTTTTACGACATCTTCAGAAGCCGGTTGGCTACAGACAACGAGCGAGCAAAAATACGCTGTCCGATAATCCCGGTTTTGCTTTTGTGCCTGATATTGGCCATGCTACAAAAGTGATGAAAAAACCCAACTTCTACAGCAGCCAGGGGTTTGACCGGCTGGATCGGTATCGGGATGATCCGGCATGGCTGGAGAGCATACTCAGCAGCGAAAACAGTCGCCTGCTTCCAGTATGGCGTAATCAACACCTGGTAACCCATCAGCACCGACCGGTCTCTTTTCCCGGCAATCGGGATGGCGGACTGCTGGCGCTGTCCGGTGAACTGATTCTGCTGGGCAGCGACCCTGAAGGCGTCATCTGGCTGGCTCTGGATATCTCCCATCTGGAGCAGCCCGAGAAGATGCTGCCCGGGCGGGAGGCACAGAGTTTTCGCGATCTCCGCATCGTCGGCCCGCTTATTGACCGCCACAGAGGCGCGCTGCTTGCCCATGCCCGGGCAATGACCTACTGGCACCGGCATCACCGATTTTGTGGCGATTGCGGCAGCCCGACGGAATCGACCCGGGCCGGGCATATGCGCATCTGCGGCAACCCGGCCTGCCAGAGGGCACACCATCCCAGGACCGATCCTGCCGTGATCATGCTGATACATGACGGGGATTACTGCCTGCTGGGCAGGCAGCCAAGCTGGCCACCCGGGATGCACTCCACCCTGGCGGGCTTCGTCGAGCCGGGAGAAAGCCTGGAGGATGCGGTAGCACGGGAAGTGAGCGAGGAGGCCGGTATCCGAGTGACCGATATCCGTTACCACTCATCCCAGCCCTGGCCATTCCCTTCATCCATCATGCTCGGTTTCTACGCCAGGGCGGCCAGTACCGATATTCAGGTGGATGGTGTGGAACTGGAGAGCGCCGGCTGGTTTCACCGGGATCAGTTATTGAATTCACCCGAGAATGAGCAGTTCCATCTGCCGAGAAGGGACTCCATCTCCTGGCGTTTGATCGAGACCTGGATGCACTCGGAACAACGGAATTAAGCAGCACAGTGACCTGTTGCATAAGGAATGTTTTTTTGTGGCACGGTGCTATCCGCGAAATTCGCGGCTGAAGCCGCTCCTACCATCCGAATTACCGCCACACCATAAGTCACAACGTAGGAGCTGCTTCAGCTGCGACCAACCCAGCACAGTGCCATCGGCATTTCGTGGCCGAAGCCGCTCCCTCGAAGCCAGCCGCCCGGATTATTTCGGCAGATAGTCGTTCAGCGCATCAACCATCTGTTTGGCCGAGATACCGTGGGCAAACTTGGTGATGAATTCGCCGTTGGGCGCCATCAAATAGACGCTGGCCGAGTGATCCATTATATAGAGATCGGGATCACCGCCCTCCTCGATCACCTTCTCATACTTCACCTTGTAGCCACTGGCCACCCGATCGATCATCGTCTTGGTACCGGTCAGACCCACCAGATCCTGATTGAAGTATTTCACGTAATTTTTCATCACCTTGGCATTATCCCGCTCCGGATCCACGGTAATGAAATAGGGCTTGATCAACGCAGCCCGCTCACCCAGCATATCCAGCGCCAGTGACATTACCTGCAACGAGGTGGGGCAGATATCAGGGCAGAAGGTGTAGCCAAAATAGACCAACTGGAACTTGCCCAGCATATCCTTCTCCGTGACCAGCTTGCCGTTATGGTCGATCAGCATGAATTTGGCGCCGACTTTGGCGGTCTCCGGCTGGAACTGATCCTCAGCGGCTAGCTGTACCGGTTCACCGCTGTACTGAAGACAGCTTTTGATGGTATCGGTGTTTTTCTCCATGAGCTCAAAATAGAGCTCCGGTCCCGCTTTCATTCCGGCTCCAAAACTGTCCAGGGTACCGACATTGATATCAACACCCTCGGTCAACAGGGGCAACTCTGGCATCGGCATACTACGTTCAGTCAGCAGACAGGCGTAATAGCCCTCTTTCAGCTTCGCATGATTCTGCAGCAATGAAAGTGCATCTACCGGCTGTTTTGGCGATTGGGCCAACACACCCCGAATTTTCAGTGCATAGGCTTGTTCGAAATACTGCAGGGTGTCGTAATAGGCCATTCCCACGCCACTTTTCAGTCCCCGATAGCCGTACTCCAACTTGCGGTCCAGTTCGGCCACCCGTGCCAGCATTTGAGCACGGTTTCTCCGGTACAGATGAGCCCTGCCGTTGTCCGCATCCATCAGCGCCCTGGCGAGCTCATCCACCAGAATCAGAACATTACGGCTGTCCATCCAGAAAAACGGGTCACGTTCCGTGGAATCTTCACCCTTGCTCCAGCGGGACGGCAGGATCTTCAGTTCCGGATTATCCAGCAGCGTGACTACCCGCACACCCGACTGCAGGACCTGGGCAACCGGCTTAATCAGAAACCGTTCCAACTCCGGCCCCACCCAGATAACCAGATTGGCCTCGGCCAGGCCAGCCTGCTGGGATGCACTCATCTGATAATCAAACGGCTGATTATCGCCATCTACCAGCAGTTCAGGACCTTCCGTGCCGACCATCAGACCGGACAGGATGGAGTGAATCGGCTTTATGCTGGCAACTACCCGGAACTTCGATTCCGCAAGCAATGACTGGCTGCCAAGCAACAGCAAGAGCGCCAGGAATACAGAGTGTCTGGAGTTAAAAAACAGTGTGGTTAACCTGTTCACGGATATTTACCCACCTACATTTGTCACGATCCAGTGAATGGATCTATTGATTGGCGAATTCAGATTCCAGTACCAGGATCGCTGCATCAACCTGCTGGCTGAATGCCGCTTCTGCCGGGCATTCCGCCTTGGTCTCAATGAATTTCAGAAAAGCGGTATTGGTGGTGCTATCAAATGCCTCACCATATTGGCGACGTTTTGGAAGCGCCAGCACCAGTGCCTTTTTCATGCGCCGGGTTTCGTTAAGAAAATGGCAGTTAAGTGCCACACCATTCAGCTCACCCAGTTTTTGTATGGCATCGAACTGCTTGTCGTCCACGCCCTCTGCCAGCGCCAGACCATTGACCAGCAGTGCCAACAGAAATGGAGCAGCCCATCTGATAACCATCATTGTTTTCATCGCCTGAAGTTAAAGGAATATAAATATGCAGCGCGGATTATAAGGACATGACACTACAAGGTAATTGCTCAAAATCAATCATTGGCCTATCAACAGATCAGGCCCGCACTCCAAAATAGCCGTTCAGCTCTCATCATCCCTGGCACCGGTGTAGAACTCCGGCCAGCGCGCCTTGACCTCCGGCCCGTCGCTGGCCAGGGCGATACAGGTATCGAGGATGCGTGGTCGGCTGCGCACCGGCTGCTGGTTAGCACGCTCCTCGAGGGCCGAATGCATGGTCTGATAAGCCGTGGTGGCAAGCGGTCCGAGCAACTCCATCAGGTGCGTGCAGCTCAACTTGCGCTCGACCCGGTTTCTTACCTCGCGCATCCAGCCCGGCCCGATTTTCAATCCAATCAGCTTGCGCATGGTTTCTGCAGTCTGCTTGCACACCGGATACGGTGTATCGTCAGAGACGGCAATTACATCATGAATAACAAAATCGAGATCCATGGTCACCCGCAGATGCAGCCCGTGCACCGGCGCACCCGGCTGCATATAGCCGCGGTGGGTGGTGTCAAACCCAAAGGTTTTGGTATCGGTCAGATGGGCTTCCAAATCCCACAGCCCATCCTTGCGCAGATAGCCTTCACAGGTAATTTTGCGGGTGTGGAGATGTTCACGTTCAACAGGTCTGGGTAGTGGCACGGTGGTTCAATCTCATCAGTCTACGAAGATTGGGAAAGATAATGTCAACGGCAACGAATATCAAATCAGAAGCGTATACCTATCCAATATCGGCCGCTGTCAAGGACGGTTCACCCAACGGATTATAACTGCACACCGCTATCAATACTTGATATAAGCCAGGTAAGAAAAGTCCGACCGGTGTATGGGTTTTAACCAGAAAGACAAAGGCCCGAAGTTTGACTTGCCTGAGTAGCTTGACGCCTCCCACGGAGCGGCATATCGTCAGCGAATATGTCACCATTTCAACGTCTTGCCTTATTCCTGATCCTCATTCCCCACTGCGCCCTGGTTGGCGCTGCGAGCTTGGTCGGACAACCGATTAACATCGCCGATCACATCCGCAACGGGGACCGCTTCATGGGCATCGAACTGCTGGGAAGCCTGTCGCTGAGGGGAGATCCGGCACTGGCGGAACTCTCCGGGCTGGCCTGGGACGAAGACGAACAGCTCCTGCTGGCGATCTCCGATCAGGGCCGGGTGCTGAAGCTGGCACCCCGCTTCAGCAATGGCCATCTCAGCCAGATTGAACTGATAGCGGCTCACCCCCTGCAAGACCGGCGGGGTAAACCACTGCGTGGCGGCTGGAGCGACGCCGAGGGGCTGACCCTGGAAAACAGTGCCAACGGCGTCCGGGGAGACAGCCGGCTGGTCATCTCGTTTGAACGGCACCACCGCATCGAGCGTTATCAACCGGACGGCGTATGGCACTCTACCCTGCCCCTGCCGGATCTGTTGCGGCGGAGCGGTTACCGACCGAAAACCAACCGGGGCATGGAGGCCGTCACCCTGCACCCGCAACAGGGTATCATTACCGGTCCGGAATATCCGCGCGCAAACCAATCCCACTATCTCATCAGCACCTCCGGCCGGACCTGGCAATACCAGCCCAAAGAAGCTGATGGCGCCCTGGTGGCGCTGGAGGCGCTGCCCAACGGCGATCTGGTACTGCTGGAGCGGGCCTATACCTCGATCTTTTCCCCCTGGGTGATCAGCCTGACCCGCATACGGGCCGCCGACCTGGTCTCTTCGAGCAGCGTGACAACTGAATTGATCGCCCGGTTTGACAGCGGTCAGGGCTGGCTGATACAGAACATGGAGGGGCTGACCCGCCACCAGGGGATGCATTTCTTCATGGTCAGCGATGACGGCAACAAACCCTGGGCACAGACCCAACTGGTCTATTTCAAAATCGTGGGGGAGTGAGCGCTCCCCATACCGCCTGCCATCTCTTCGTCCAGCAGCGGCTGCAGTTGTGCCCAGACATGTTCCAGCATCAGCGGCTGACCCGCCGCGTTGGGATGAATTCCGTCCCCCTGCATCCAGTCCGGCCGATCCGCCACCCCTTCGAGAAAGAACGGCACAAGCGGTACTCTGCGCTGCTCGGCCAGATCCCGGTAGATCTGCAGGAACTTCTCGGTAAACGCCTTGCCGAAATTCGGAGGCAGCATCATCCCCAACAGCAGTGGACGGCTATGGGCAGCCCGGGCAAGTGTTATCATCTGATCGAGATGATCGCGGGTCTGATCATTTCCGAGTCCCCGCAGGCCGTCATTGCCGCCCAGTTCGATAATCAGGATATCCGGCTGGAACTGTTCAAGCGCCTGGGGAAGACGTGAAAGACCGCCGGCGGTGGTATCACCCGATATGCTGGCGTTAACCACCCGATGGGGATAACCCGCCTGTTGCAGGCGATCTTGCAGCAGGGCGACCCAACCGCGGCTACGTTCAATACCGTAGGCCGCGCTCAGACTGTCACCGAGAACAAGAATCACCGGCTCGGCAGCCGGCACATTGGATATAACAAACATCAGCAGCAGGAAAAGTTTTTTCATGGACACAGATCATAACCCAGATAGCATCCTGGTAAAGGCCAACGGTGTCGGCAAACAAGTCAACGGTCCGGGCGGCAACCTGACCATTCTGCAGGATGTGTCACTGCAACTGGCCAGCGGTGAAGTCACCGCCATTCTGGGCGCATCAGGTTCGGGCAAGTCGACCCTGCTGGGACTGCTGGCCGGACTGGATGAGACCAGCAGCGGCGACATAGAGCTGTTCGGCACATCCCTGAACTCGCTGAATGAAGACCAGCGCGCCGCGCTGCGCGCCGGCAAGGTCGGCTTTGTATTTCAATCCTTTCAGCTACTGCCCGGCATGACTGCCCTGGAAAACGTGATGCTGCCGCTGGAACTGGCGGGCGTCTCCCACCCGGCAGAGGGCGCCACCGAGGCGTTGCGCCAGGTGGGCCTGACTGATCGACTGCACCACTATCCCGGCCAGCTCTCCGGCGGCGAGCAGCAGCGGGTGGCCATTGCCCGGGCTTTTGCCTCCGGCCCCAAGCTGCTGTTTGCCGATGAGCCGACCGGCAGTCTCGACCAGGCAACCGGCAGCCGCATAATCGACCTGCTGTTCCAGATGCGGGAACAGACCGGCGCGGCACTGCTGCTGGTGACCCACGACGAACGGCTGGCGGCACGCTGCGACCACCGCCTGCAGATCGAAAACGGCCAACTGGAGAGCAGCGCATGAACACATTCGTGCTGGCCCTGCGCTTTCTGCGCCGTGACTGGCGCAGCGGGGAGCTGCGGCTGCTGGTACTGGCCCTGATCATTGCCGTATCGGCAGTAACCGCAGTGGGATTTTTTACCGATCGCGTGGAACAGGCGATGATCCTGCAGGCCAACCAGGTGATGGCGGCCGACCTGGTGCTCTCCAGCAGTCGGCCGGTGCCGGAAAGTTTCGAACAGCAGGCGGAGGCGCTCGGCCTGCGGACCGCCCACACCCTCAGCTTTCCCAGCGTGATCATGCACCGGGACGAGACCCAACTGGTGGAGGTCAAGGCGGTAAGCCGTGGCTATCCCCTGCGGGGGGAACTGCGTGTCCGCACCCAACCCTCGGCTGAAGAACAGAGTGTCACCGAACCGCCCATCCCCGGTAACCTGTGGGGCGAGGCGCGCCTGATGGCTGCCCTCGGGCTGCAGCCTGGCGACCAGGTCTCACTGGGCGAGACGAACCTGGCCCTGGAACAGATCCTGAGTCGCGACTCGGCTCTCGGCAACAGCTTCTTCCGACTCGGGCCGGAAGTTCTGATCGCCCTGGAGGATATTCCCAAGACCGGGCTGGTCACCCCGGCCAGCCGGGTGCGCTATCGCCTGCTGGTCGCGGGCGATCAGACCCAGGTGGAGGCATTCCAGCGCTGGACCGGATCACGGCTCCCGCGCGGGGTGCGACTGGAGCACCTGAGTAGCGCCCGTCCCGAACTGCGCAATACCCTGGACCGGGGTAGCCGCTTCCTCAGTCTGGCCGCACTGGTAGCGGTGCTGGTAGCCGGTGCCACGGTTGCGCTTTCCACCCGACGGTTCGTGGAACGTCAGTCGGACACCAGTGCCATCATGCGCTGCCTCGGGGCCAGTCAGTCACTGATCCTGCGGGTGCTGCTGCTGCGCCTGCTGCTGCTCGGCCTGCTGGCAAGCCTGCTGGGGATTGCAGGCGGCTGGCTGGCGCAATATATTCTGGCCGGCCTGCTGAGCGACTGGTTCGGTGGCACACTGCCACCCCCGACCCCGTGGCCGGTGCTGGTGGGCCTGGGCACCGGACTGATCACCCTGATCGGCTTCACCCTGCCACCGGCCCTGCGGCTCGGGGCGGTGCCACCGTTGCGGGTACTGCGGCGCGACCTGGGGGCACCACCCGCGAGCACCTGGCTGTTGGCCCTCTGCGCACTCGGCGCCATGGCGTTGCTGATGCGCTGGCAGGCCGGTGACGCCACCCTGGCCGGTTGGGTACTACTCGGCACCCTCGGCACGGTCTCTCTGCTGCTGTTGGTGGCCTGGGCGCTGATCCACCTGCTCAGACCGTTACGCCACCGCGGCGGTACCCTGTGGCGACAGGGACTCTCCGGACTGCTCCGGGACCCGGCCATGACCGCCCTGCAACTCTCCGGCTTCGGCCTCGGGATACTTGCCATGTTGTTGCTGGTAATAATCCGCGTGGATCTGCTGGATGCCTGGCAACGGACTATCCCGGAACGGGCACCCAACCATTTTCTGATCAATATCCAGCCGGAAGATGCGGAGACGATGGGTGAGTTCTTCCGCCAACAGCAGATCGAACAGGCCGGCATCTACCCGATGCTGCGCGCCCGCCTCACCCGAATCAACGCCAGTCCGGTGTCGCCCGATCAATATCAGGATGACCGTGCCCAACGGCTGGTGGAGCGCGAATTCAATCTCTCCTGGGCGGTTGAGCCACAGAAAGAGAACCATATTGTGTCCGGTCACTGGTGGGACGCATCGAATCAGGAGTCACCGCTGTTTTCGGTAGAGACAGGGATAGCGGAAACCCTTGGCATCAAACTGGGTGACAAGCTCAGTTTCGATCTGGCCGGGGTGCCCATCGAGGCAGAGGTGTCAAATCTGCGGCAAGTGCGATGGGACTCTTTCCAACCCAACTTTTTTGTCATCGGCACGCCGGCCCTGCTCAGGGATCACCCCACCAACTACATCACCAGCTTCTATCTGCCACCGGGTCAGGAGGCATTGCTGGCGCAACTGGTCAAACAGTATCCATCCGTCACCATTATCGATGTCAGCGCCATCATGCAGCAGATTCGGGAGATCATGCAGCGCGGCTCGCTGGCGGTGGAGTATGTGTTTCTGTTCACCCTGGCGGCCGGCCTGCTGATGCTCTATGCCGGGATTCAGGCCAGCCGCGAACACCGGCGGCAGGAGTCGGTGGTGCTGCGGACCCTGGGCATGCAGCGCAAAGGGCTGATCCAGGCGGCCGGAATCGAGTTCATCACCCTCGGTATGCTGGCCGGTACCCTGGCCAGTCTCTGCGCCACCGTCACCGGCTGGTTCATTGCCACCGAGGTGTTCGGTTTTGCCTTCCAACCCAATGCCTGGACCGCCATCATCGGTATCCTCGGCAGCGGTATCGCCATCGGACTGGCCGGGGTTTTGGCCACCTGGCCACTGACCGTGCAACCGCCGTTGCGGATGCTGCAGAATCGCTGATGCCTCGACAACAATACAACGCCTTTCTGCTGACCCGTCACTGGCGTGACGGGCCCAATGGCGTGGAACTGCAGTTCTGGGCACATTCACCAGCCGGACCGTTGCGGCTGGTCTATCCGGAGCAGAAAGCGGTCTGCTTCATTGCACGCGATAGCGAACTGCCAATGGATGGGTTCAGGATGGAACGCAAGCCATTGAAGCTGACCGATATGCTCGGTCAGCCGGTGGATGGCCTCTATTTCCGCCAGCAGCGCCAGTTGCAGCAGTTTCGCGAGCGCACCGCCGGCAGCAGCACCCTGCTGCTGGAGTCGGATATCAAGATCGCCGACCGTTTCCTGATGGAGCGCTTTGTTACCGCGCCCTTACAGGTCACCGGCAACCCGGTTCAGCGCAACGGTTATCTGGAGCTGGTCAATCCGCAAATCCGACCGGTCGATTTCCAGCCCGAACTCAGTTATCTGAGCCTGGACATAGAGACCGACGGTACCGCCAACCAGGTGCTGTCCATCGCCTTCTGCGGACCGGGAGTGTCCCGGATCCTGATGCAGGGAGAGGCTGCCGACTGGCCCAGCGATCTGCCGATCCACTGGGTCAGTGATGAGGCACAACTGTTGCGGCTGTTTCTGCAGCAGATGGAACAACTTGACCCGGACCTGATCCTGGGCTGGAACTTGGTCAATTTCGACCTGGACTACCTGGAGCGGCGCTGCAGGGCGCACCACATCCCCTTCAGCCTGGGCCGGGGCGGCGAACTGGCCGCCATCCTGCAACCACAACAGAGCGGGCAGGCCCGGGTGGCGAGCATTCCGGGGCGGGTGGCGCTGGACGGCATTGACAATCTGCGCGCCGCCTTCTGGTCATTTGAGAGTTTCGCGCTGAATCATGTGGCCGGCGAGCTGTTGGGGCGTAAAAAACTGATCAGTGACGGCCAGGATAAGCTGGCCGAGATACGACGCCAGTTCCGCGAAGACCGACCCGCCCTGGCCGCTTACAATCTGGAGGATTGCCGCCTGGTCGAGGATATCTTCCACAAGACCGACCTGATTAACTTTATCCGGCAGCGCGCCACCATGACCGGACTGTCACTCGGCCGGCAGGGGGGATCGGTGGCCGCATTCGACAACCTCTACCTGCCACTGTTGCATCGGGAAGGCGTGGTGGCCCATGACATCGGCGCCTTTCGTCATTCACAAACCAGCCCCGGCGGCTATGTGATGGATTCCCGGCCGGGCCTCTACCAGAATGTGCTGGTGCTGGATTTCAAGAGCCTTTATCCAAGCATCATCCGTACCTTCCGCATCGACCCGCTGGGCATGGCCTTTCCCGGCGACGACCCGGTTCCCGGTTTTCTGCAGGCCCGGTTCGCCCGAGAGCGCCACCTGCTTCCGGGCATTATTACTGAACTCTGGGCCAAGCGGGATCTGGCCAAGCAGCAGCAGGACAAGGCGCTCTCCCAGGCGATCAAGATCATCATGAACTCCTTCTACGGTGTGCTCGGTTCCAGCGGCTGCCGTTTCTACGACCCACGCCTCGCCAGCAGCATCACCCGCCGTGGTCACGAGATCATCACCCGCAGCCGCGACTGGCTGGAGTCAGCCGGCTATCCGGTGATCTATGGCGACACCGACTCGGTGTTTGTGCTGCTGGGAGAAGACTATGACGAGGCGCGCTCCCGGGAGACCGGCCAGCAGCTCGCCCGGGATCTCAATAGCTGGTGGAACGACACCATTGCACGGGAATTTCGTGTTGAATCAGCCCTGGAGATCGAATTCGAAACCCACTTTATTCAATTCATCATGCCCACCATCCGCGGCACCGAGACCGGCAGCAAAAAGCGCTATGCCGGCGTGATCCGTAATTCCCAGGGTGAATATGACCTGGTGTTCAAAGGCCTGGAGAGCGTACGCAGCGACTGGACCCCGCTGGCCCAGCGTTTCCAGCGGGAACTCTATCGGCGCATCTTCTTCAACGAACCCTACGAGGCTTATATAAGCGATCTGGTCGGCCGGCTGAAACGCGGTGAACTGGACCGGGAACTGGTCTATCGAAAACGGTTGCGCCGCAAACTGGACGACTATCAACGCAATATCCCTCCCCACGTACAGGCGGCGAGAAAGCTGAACAAGCCAGGTCGCACCATCAATTACCTGATCACGCTCAACGGTCCGGAACCGGTGGAGCACTATTTTAATGGCCGGAGGACCAGCCCGATCGACTACCAACACTATATCGATCGCCAGATCGAACCGGTGGCCGATGGCATCCTGCACTTTCTCGACGACAGTTTCAAACGCATCACTGCCGATCAGATGGCACTGTTCTGAACAGCAACAATCTGTTCAGCGATATCGGCGTGCGAACACCGGACCGACCTGGCAAGTACGAGCCATGATAAGTCCAGGTAGAGGTGTTAAAATATTTTCATGTATCTGCTGCTGATTGAAGACAATCCCGACCTGATCGAAAACCTGTGTGAATTCTTTGAATCCATGGGGCACGCCGTGGATATCGCCTATAACGGCCTCACAGGTTTGGGATTTGCACTCGAAAACAGCTATGACGTGATTGTTCTCGACCTGATGCTGCCTGGCATGGATGGCCTGGAGGTCTGCTCACGGTTACGCCGGGAGGGACACGGCACCCCCGTCCTGATGCTCACCGCCCGCGATACACTCAATAACAAACTGGAAGGCTTCGCCAGTGGGGCCGACGATTATCTGGTCAAGCCTTTTGCGCTGCCGGAACTGGAAGCGCGCCTTAACGCCCTGTCCCGGCGTGGTCGCAGCGAAATTACCCGACGACGCCTGATCGTCGGTGATCTGCAGTTTGATCCCGATACGCTGCGCGTGGAGCGCGACGGACGGCGTATCGAACTGGCGCCCATTCCACTTAAAATTCTCGCCCTGCTGATGCGCCGCTCCCCGGGTGTTGTGCGACGGGTGGAGATCGAGCGCGAGATATGGGGGGACGATCCACCCGACAGTGACACCCTGCGCGCCCATCTGCATGCCCTGCGAACCGCCATTGACCGTAATTTCAAACCCGCCTTGCTGCACACCATTCGCGGCATGGGTTATCAGCTAACCGGCCCCGATGGCCGCTAGCTGGACCCTGCGCAACCGCGTTGCAATCACCCTGGCCCTGTTCGGCGCGGTGGTGAGTCTGGCGTTGGCCACCACCATTTACTTCGCCTCGCATGATCTGGAGGCACGCCTGATTGATGACACCCTGACGGCAGAACTGGATGATTATGTCGCCCGGCGCCAACGTAATCCGCTCTCCCTGCCCGAACACACGGCCACCATCCGTGCCTATGTGGTGGCCGCGCAGGGAGGAACCCGCCCTATTCCGGACGAGATCAAGACACTCGCCCCGGGGCGTCACAATCTCGTGGTCGATGGCATCAGCTATCGTGCCGCCGTGCGCAAGGTACGCGATCAACGCTTTGTCGTGCTCTACGACACCAGCGCGCTACACCAGCGGGAGACCAGCTTCCTCATCCTGCTGTCGGGGAGCGTGCTGATCGTTACGCTCATTTCCGCGCTGGCCGGACGCTGGCTGGCCGCACTCATCATTGCACCGGTTACCGAGCTGGCACGCCGTGTTGCACAACTTCATCCCGAAGATGAACCCACCACGCTGGCACGGGAGTTTCCCTGGGTGGAGATTCACCAGTTGGCGGGGGACTTTGATACCTATCTCCGACGTTTGCACGATTTCATTGAACGGGAGCGCCTCTTCACCGGTGATGTCAGCCACGAACTGCGTACCCCCATTGCCGTCATAAACGGCGCCACTGAACTGATGATGCTGGATACCACGCTCGATGATAAGAACAGAAACCGTGTTGCACGAATATCCCGGGCCGCCATCGAGATGGGTGAAATCTCTGCGGCCCTGCTGGCACTTGCCCGGGAACAGGGTGATGCGGGCAGCCCGTCGACGGAATGTGATGTCCTGCCGGTTGTCAAGGAAGTCATTGAGCGCTATCGCGACCTGTTCCGCCACAAACCGGTTACCTTGGTGCTGGACGTCGGGGCGCCATCGCATATACAGGTCGATCACGCCATTCTCTCCATGGTGCTGGGTAACCTCCTGCGCAATGCCCTGAGTTTCACCGAACGGGGTGAAGTGCGCATCCGGCTTGATGCCGATAACATCCGCGTGGAAGACTCGGGTCCGGGTCTGGGTACGGAAAACCCGACTGAATTGTTCCAGCCCTATGTACGGGGTAGCCGGAGCCGCGGAGCGGGTTTGGGGCTCTCACTGGTATGGCGTCTGTGCGAACATGAAGGCTGGCGGATTATCCTGGAAAATCGTCCCGATGGCGGCACCCTGGCACAACTCTCCCTGACCTCGGGAAACTGAACCTGATTCGGTTTCCAGGCCGCCCTATACACTCCGTAAACATTGCCTATCCATTCGCTATACCACCGCTTCGGTAGAGTACCGCTCGAGTGAAAGCCGAGTAGTGACTCCCCTGCCCGTCTCTTTCTGGAGAGGGGCAAAATACTCCCTCTCCACCCGGTCAACGACCCGCTGAAAGTCAGGTGGGCGTTTAACCAAATTGGGAACGCTGGCCCAGTGATGAGGCGCTGTAACGGGTATTTCCTGCAAGGCAAATATAACCGGACATGACATCTTCGCCATACCTGTCAGATGGCACTAATCAACCAGGATCTGCCATGCAGTACCTTAACACGCATCCCGACACCCGCCTGCCAGCTGGTTTGCGGTCAATCCGCATCAGATATCTATTCCTGATTCCGCTGCTACTACTGGCGGCTTTCGAACTGAGTGTTATCCAGTTGATTTTGCTCACACTGGCATTCGGGCTGGGATTGAGTTTCGTCGAGCGGCTAAATCAATTATCAAAATCCAGTCCACGGTCCAACTCCTCCGGTATGCGCAACCTGAAAGCCTTTGATGGCGGTTCATTTCCAGCAGATCGGACACCTTCGCCAGCACAGAGCAGCGGACGGGCTGTCTACGACGGCGGCAGTTTTGAGCGCGCCCACTTAACACGATGAAAGCATTATCCGGAAATCCCAATCTCTTCACCGGCGCAGATCGGCCGCTGTCGATGCCTCAGCGCCTGTTGCTCCTGTTGCCTTTCCTGCAGTGGCTACCCGGTATTACACGTCAGAGCCTGCAGCGTGACCTGATGGCCGGGTTGACCGGGGCGGTCGTGGTGCTGCCTCAGGGCGTCGCATTTGCCACCATCGCTGGCATGCCGCCTCAGTACGGCCTGTATACGGCCATGATCACCCCCATCATTGCAGCGCTGTTTGGCTCATCACGTCACCTGGTTTCCGGACCGACCACAGCAATCTCAATCGTGGTCTTCTCCTCCATCAGTCAGTACGCCACCCCGGGCACACCCGAGTTTGTACAACTGGTGCTGACCATGACTTTTCTGGCGGGCATCTATCAGCTCGCCTTCGGCGTGGCACGACTGGGGGTGTTGGTAAATTTTGTTTCCCATACCGTGGTGGTCGCGTTTACCGCCGCGGCGGCCATCCTGATCGCCACCAGCCAGATCAAACATGTGCTGGGACTGGAACTGGCACGCGGACACTCATTTGCAGATACCTGGCTCGGTGTCTTCCAACATTACGACCAGAGCAATGGCTATGTACTTTTTATTGCGCTCGCCACACTGGCCGTGGCGCTGTTCAGTCGTCGCCTGTCACGCAAAATGCCACACCTGCTGCTGGGCCTGATCGTCGGCTCGCTGACCGCCTTCTTTCTCGGCGCCGACGCCCACAACGTCGCCCTGGTCGGCAGTATTCCGGCCCAACTGCCACCCCTCACCAGCCCATTGTTCAACATGGATGCCATTCGGATGCTGGCGCCCCAGGCTTTTGCGGTAGCGCTGCTTGGCCTGATTGAGGCCGTATCAATTGCCCGTTCTGTCGCCACCCGCTCCAATCAACGTATCGACGGCAACCAGGAGTTTATCGGTCAGGGTCTCTCCAATATTGTTGGCAGTTTTTTCTCAAGCTATGCGGGTTCAGGCTCATTCACCCGCTCCGGGATCAACTACGACTCAGGGGCACAGACCCCCATGTCGGCCATCTTTGCGGCAGTTATCCTGATGGCCATTGTGTTACTGATAGCACCTCTGACCGCCTATCTCCCGGTCGCGGCAATGGGCGGGGTGATTTTACTGGTCGCCTATAACCTGGTCGATTTTCATCACATCCGTGCAATCTTCAATACCAGCCGGCCGGAATCTGCAATCTTCCTCGTCACCTTTTTTTCCACCCTGTTCCTGGAACTGGAATTCGCTATCTATATCGGCGTACTGTTGTCCCTGGTGATCTTTCTAGCCAAGACATCAAAACCAAAAATCACCCTTTTGGCGCCAGACCTGACGCAGAAAAACCGGGCATTTACAGATATCGAAACCAAGCCGCTTCAGGAGTGCGGACAACTCAAGGTCGTGCGCGTGGACCGCTCCATCTATTTTGGCTCAGTCAGTTACCTGCAGCTCAAATTGCAGATGATCTCCGCGACTTACGGTGTCAAACATATCCTGTTGATTGCATCCCGCATCAATTATATCGATATGGCGGGCGCCGAACTGCTCGCTCAGGAGGCCAGACGTCTGAAGGCGAATGGTGGTGGACTCTATGTCTATGGTTTAAAGGACGAGCTTTGGCAGTTTCTTGCCGAAGGCGGCTATCTGAAGATGATAGGTGCACAATATTTCTTCGATAACAAAACAGATGCCATCAGCGCCATCTACCGTAAACTTGACCACCAGACATGTCGTCAGTGCAGCAAACCGATCTTCATCGAGTGTCAACGCGAACAAGCGGTCACATCTTGATTATCTTTCTCCCCTGGTAATGTGTCGGCCCTGCAATCACGTCAGTTATTGCGGACGGTTAGTCTTCGAGGGCATGTCACTGTTACAGCAGAAGCGCAGCCAGAGCCATCCCATGATACCGGCCAACAGGGAGGCCACCAGGATGCCCGACTTCGCCGCGATCAGCTGATCCTGCTGGGCAAAGCCAAGATCGGCAATGAAAATGGACATGGTAAAGCCCATACCACCCAACATGCCGATGCCGACAATGTGCCGGAGATCCAGGCCATCCGGGAGGCGGCCGAGTCTGAATTTAATCGCAATCCATGCCATCAGCGGGATACCGATACTTTTACCCACCACCAGCCCCAGAACAATACCCGAGGTGATACCACCATCCCAGAGGTATTCAAGCGTGTTGTAAGAGAGCGGAATACCGGCATTCACCAGGGCAAACAGCGGCAGGACGAACAGAGCCACGGGGTGTTCCAGTGCCCGCTCCCATCGGCGTAACGGAGTGGTGGCCTTTGCCGCGGCGACCTGGACCCCCTCCACAATATCGTGCTGGTCAATATTCTCGAGAATATTCTCGCTGCTGTCGCTCTTTCGCTCCATCCGTTCAAAACGGCTCATCAGGCGATGTGTTTTCTGCAAGAACCAGCCGGTGTCACGCTTTGGGCGTGCCGGTACGGTAAATGCCACCATAATGCCGGCTACCGTGGCATGCACCCCAGACATATACAGCATGCTCCAGAGAATCACTCCGCCTGCCAGGTAAATCCAGGAGTTACGGATACCCAATAGATTGACAAGCAATAACAAGACAAACGCCAATGCCCCAGAAGCCAGGTACAGGACATCGATTGATTCAGTATAAAAAAACGCAATCACGAGAATCGCACCGATATCATCAATAATGGCCAGTGCGGTCAGAAAGGCGAAGGCAGACGCCGGAATCTGTCGGCGCAACAGGGCCAGGATACCAACCGCGAAGGCGGTGTCGGTTGCCATCGGAATACCCCATCCATGCTCGGTTTCGGAACCGAAGTTGAGCAACAGAAAAAGTAGCGCCGGAAACAACATGCCACCGATTGCCGCGGCAATCACCGGCAGTGTACGGCTAAAATCCTGCAACTCTCCCGCCAACAGTTCCCGTTTTATCTCAAGGCCCAATAAAAAAAAGAATAGGGTCATGATGGCATCATTAACCCAATGGTGCAGACTCAAGCTAAAGGAATGGTCATCCACTACCAATCCAAGAGGAGTTTCGATAAAGGACTGGTAGCTGGTACTAAACTGCGAGTTGGCAAGAAAAAGTGCGACACCGGTGCAGAGAATCAGCAGTATGCTACTGGTGGTTTGATCCTTAATAAAATATTGAAACGGCGTTATTACCTTTTCAAATTGCCTTTCCAGGTCGGTTTGAACTGTACTCCTGTGTGCTGATTGTTTATCCATAAGATAATTATTCCAGGGTATTAATCTTAAATCGCCCCTTCACCGGGTAGGGATTAACAGAAACAATCAACCTATTCGTCTGTTTGATAAGGTTGATTGCTCTCTATCATGTAGACTGAGTGCAATGCTTGTCGCATGACTATTAAAACTAATAGACAGGTTATCGCCTATGCACAATCTAGTTTTAGGAATCAGTTTACCAATCCTGGCGGTCTACACATTAATGTTCGCCGGTGCGGTCCATTCATCCGATATCACTCTCGCCGCGGCCAATTCAACCTGCGCCACCATCAAAGCGGTAGGTGAACAATTTTCCCAGACCCGTGACATTAAAATCAATTACATCTGTAAATCATCGGGACTGCTGGCCAAGGGAATTCGAGGAGGTGCAATCCAGGCCGACATCTATATCTCAGCCAATAAACATTGGATGGATTATATGATTCAAGGTGGCTTTGTGGCTGCCGATAAGGTTATTAGCCCCTGGGGCAATCGCCTGGTGGTAGGCGCACCTGCCAACAGTCCTCTGGAACTCCACGAGTGGAATGATTTGACATCGGATAAAATAAAAAAAATCCTAATTGGTGATCCATCTACCGCACCCTTTGGCCGCTATGCAAAACAGGCCATGCAGAAGACCGGTGTCTGGGAACGGGTCAAGCAGAAAATTACCACGAAAAAGCATATCACCCTGCTGGCCGAAACGCTGGCGCAATCCGATAACAATACCGTCGGTATACTTTTCTCAACCAATCTCAGCGACCGGGTACGACCACTCTACTCAATCGATCCTTCCTGGCATCCAGACATCCGATACTACATGGCGCCGGTTGAACAATCCGCCGGTAAATCAGCGGCAGCCGACTTGTTGGATTATATTCGCAGCGACCCCGGCATCGAGATATTCAAAACCGCCGGTTTTGATGTAAGCCTGCAGTGAACAGATAGCAGCCTATGATCGGAAAGCTGGGAAACTGTTCTCTATATCGGCAACTGATCATACCCATGTTCAGTATCGGCCTTATCTCATTGCTCGGTACGGTCTATTTTTCCCACATCCTCAAAGAATCAGTCGCCGCACTT
Source organism: Sedimenticola selenatireducens DSM 17993 (assembly GCF_000428045.1). Classification (GTDB taxonomy): domain Bacteria; phylum Pseudomonadota; class Gammaproteobacteria; order Chromatiales; family Chromatiaceae; genus Sedimenticola; species Sedimenticola selenatireducens. Next base: position 47,755 of record NZ_ATZE01000016.1, read on the forward strand.
GATACGGTATATGTTGATGGTGACATCAGACTTCGCAATCTGGAGAAAATTGAAAAACAGGTCACCGCTTACCGTGCGCTTAGCCTCCGACACCTGACTACCGAAAGTTTCTCTGCCATGGAGGAGATCAGCCAGGAACTTGACCGGACCAGACTGGCCATCATCGACACGTTGCCGGCTTCCCGCCACCGCATTCAATTACATGAGTACACCACACCCCAGACCAATGATTATTCACTGGATCTTTCCGGTATTCTCAACACTTACTTCAGAGAGATAGGGGTTATTATCAAACTAAGTGCCGATTTTGAAAAAGAGGCGGCATTTGTCCTGCTGAGTCGCACGGAATCGGAATACATACCCCGCATCAAGGAGATCACATCACAGCTGATCCGCCATGAGTTTGGGGATATTGCTGCTTCACGCCAGGCGTTGATGTCCGTTGCCACGCATAACCTCTACATCACCATTGCCATCGGCGTTGGTGGTGGGGGCTCACTGCTGTTTATCGCATTTATTGTGATACGCAATGTTACCCGCCAGTTGTCCCAACTCCTGGTCTGGTCCCGAAAAATATCCCTAGGTGATTATTCCGCACCGCTGATCCAGGACTCCAGCAACGAGGTGGGCCAGCTCACCGACGCAATGGCGGAGATGGCACAGAGCATTTCCGATGCCCATAACAAGCTTGAAATGTCGAAAAGAAGTGCGGAGTCGATTGCAGAAACCTTAAAAATATATGCCAACGCCTTCGAATACAGTGGCGAGGCCATTCTCATTACAGATAGGGACAACCACATAATCAATGTCAACAGGGCCTTTACCAAGCAGACCGGTTATGAACTGTCGGATGTTGCAGGCAAAAATCCACGAATGCTGTCAGGCGGTGATACCAGCGTGGAGCTCTACCGAGAGATGTGGCGTGACCTGGAGAGAGACAGCTTCTGGCAGGGCGAGCTCTGGGACAGGAAAAAATCCGGCGAAATCTATCCCAAGTGGGCGGCGATTTCCGCCATTCGCGACCAGGATGGACAGGTACTTTTCCACATTGCCAGCTTCACCGACATCAGCGACCGCAAAGCTGCGGAAGCCAGAATAGAACATCTCGCCCACTATGACATGCTCACCGGACTGCTCAATCGCTTCAGCCTGGAAAGCCGCATGGAGCAGGCCGTATTGGCAGCAAAAAGGGATCGGCAACAACTGGCGGTACTGTTTGTCGACCTGGATCGCTTCAAATATATCAATGACTCGATGGGACACCATATCGGTGATCAACTACTGATAGAAGTGGCCAATCGGTTGAAAAACTGTCTCAGAGAGAGTGACATCGTTGCCCGGATCGGTGGCGACGAATTTGTCATCGTGCTTACGGGACTCAAGGAAATGAACCAGGTCCCTACCCTCGCCAGATATCTCATCGACCAGTTGTCACAGCCCTATAGCATCAATGACAACGTCTTTGACAGCAGCCCAAGTATCGGTATCAGCATCTATCCCAATGATGGTGACAATATTGACGAACTGTTGAAAACCAGTGACATCGCCATGTATCACGCGAAAGACCAGGGCAGAAAGAACTTCCAGTTTTTCACTGAGAGCCTGCTGGTTGCCTCCGAAGAACGTCTTGATTTTGAACATCAACTGCGCAGTGCTCTCGAACTCGACCAGTTCGAACTTTATTACCAGGCGCAGGTACATACCCGGGACAGCCAAATTTATGGTATGGAGGCGTTAATACGCTGGAATCATCCGACTCGGGGATTTATCGGACCGGACAGATTTATTCCAATCGCCGAAGAGATCGATGTAATCCATGAACTGGGGGCATGGGTAATCGACAAGGCCTGCCGGCAACTGGCGATATGGAAACAGACCACCCATACCCCCCTGCAGATTTCAGTCAACCTCTCCGCAAAGCAGTTGCACTCGGATACGCTGATCCAAACCGTCCGCACCGCCATCGAAAAACATCAAATCAGGGATGGAGAACTCGAACTTGAGATTACCGAAACGGTTGCCATGTCCGATCCCGAACTGGCCGTACAACAACTGAACGGACTGAGTCAACTCGGGGTGAGTCTGGCGATCGACGATTTTGGCACCGGCTACTCCTCCCTCGCTTATTTGAAAAAGCTCCCCATCAATACCCTCAAACTAGACCGCGCCTTTGTCGGGGATATTGAAAATGACAGAAATGACGCCGAAATCTGCATGGCAACCATCGCCCTGGCACACAATCTAGGCCTCAAAGTGGTCGCCGAAGGAGTGGAGACCACTGTCCAGCGCGACTTTCTGACCGAGCACTGCTGTGACTACCTGCAGGGTTACCTGTTCAGCAAACCGCTGCCACCCGTTGCAGCGGGCAGATTGCTCGAGACCAGATACTGCCGCCAGCAGGCAGAGACCAGTCTGTAGTTGTTCGAACCACATCAGAACGGTCACGCCGACAATCGCCTTAACACAGGTTGGGAGCACCTCCCTGACACCGCATAAAAAGTCGCAAAGATATTACAGGCGCTCTCCCGGGAACCTGGAGCCAAATACTCTAATTCATATACTTACCAGGCCGGTGGCGCAAGTCAGGAAAAAATGCAGTTAGATTCGACCCGCTGTTATGGCAAAACGGGGAGCGCCGACACTATATTTTTCATTTCGCAAAAATCACTGAAAGATACTCGCCAGTCTCCGGGTCTTCTACTGCAAGGACCACTACCCGGGTCCATTAACCCAAACGTCAGGAGACTCATCATGAAACTTTCCAGCAAACTGTTCGCAATTGCCTTTGCATCAATCCTCTCCACGGGCGCCGTGATGGCCGAGGATATAGGCCAGGACCTGCTCTATGGATCACAAGCTACAGAGACTGACTTCAGCCGCATGCCCGCGACCGCCGCCGGTAACGTCTCTCACCAAGCTTCTATGAATGATAGTCATGGCGTCGTCGCAATTCCGGATTATCTGGAAGGTCAGAACTTCAACCAGTAAGCGCTAACGCCCTACCAAAAAGAGCCGGCTATGGAAACGTAGCCGGCTTTCCCTATGGAGACGTTCAAACGTCTGTGTCAGCCCGACTTGACGGTGCCATGTGGGCATCCAGCCGTCCCTTGAAATGAATCGCCAACGGTGACAGCGTGAGACCGGGCATCCAGTTAGGCAGGCCAGGAGAGTGAAGATGACAAGGCGGATCACCTCACGCTAGATACTCCAACTTGCACTGGAAGTAGCCGTTGCATTCACCCAAGGCCAGGCACCAGGATAACGAGCCACCAAAACAATACAGAGTCTCTGTCGAAAACCCGGGACTGATGCTACTAATTCGGGCATTAGCCAGTAGTGCAGACACTATTTTTTTCAAAATCCGAAAAATCAGTGAAAGATACTCACCCGCCCCCGGGTCTTTTATTGCAAGGACCACTACCCAGGTCCACTAACCAAAACATCAGGAGACTCATCATGAAACTTTCCAGCAAACTGTTCGCAATAGCCTTTGCATCAATCCTCTCCACGGGCGCTGTAGTGGCCGACGATATAACCCAGGACCTGCTCTATGGATCACAAGCTACAGAGACTGACTTCAGCCGCATGCCCGCTACTGCCGCCGGCAAGGCTTCTCACGAAACACCAATGGATGAGAGTATTGGCGTCAGTGCGATTCCTGACTATCTGGAAGGCCTGAACGCCCGTTAGCAAGCATGGATGCTGTGACAAATAGAGCCGGCTATGAGCACATAGCCGGCTTTTTCTATGGAGGCATTTCACGATCTGCAGATTATTGAGTGTATAGGCCTGCCCTGTCATTGCCGCGTAGGCAGATAATGCATGCGCACAAATCCTTACGCCTGATTGTTGATACGCCTTTATCCTCTCCTTCTCCCTGGGGGAAAAGGAAGGATCTCTCTTCCCCGTAATACCAGAGGTGTCGACGTTTCGGCAGGAAGCGAGCTAAAACTGCCGTCATTGAATTGTTGCTCCCACCTGGGTACCGGATTACGTCTTCTGCTTCGGCAGCCGTCCCAGCAGATAGAACTCATCGTTGGTACGCATGCTGGTGAGGTTGACCATGCGATTGGAGAGGCCGAAGAAGGCGGAGATAGCACCAATATCCCAGATATCCTCATCCGTGAAGCCGTGCCCCCGCAGCAGTTCATAGTCGGTATCGCCGACTTCATAGGCACGCTGGGACACCTTGATAGCGAAATCAAGCATCGCCTTCTGACGCGGGGTGATATCCGCCTTGCGGTAATTGGCGGCAACCTGGTCGGCGATCAGCGGGTTCTTTTCCCGGATGCGCAATATGGCGCCGTGTGCCACCACGCAATAGATGCACTGATTGGCGCTGGAGGTGGCGACCACGATCATCTCGCGCTCACCTTTGCTGAGTCCGCTCTCTTTCTCCATCAGCGCGTCGTGATAGGCGAAAAAGGCTCGGAACTCATCCGGACGGTGGGCCAGAGCCAGGAAGACATTGGGGATGAAGCCGGATTTCTCTTGCACATCCAGGATGACGGTTTTGATATCTTTCGGCAGTTCATTGATATCGGGGATGGGGAATCGGCTGATCGGTTTATCGGACACTTTTACCTCCGTTCTGTAGGGTGATTGTGTTATTTCCGCTGTAGGGTTCCGGCCCAGCAGGGCATCCCACCTCCGAACAATGACTTCGGTATAGGGCGCCCTATGGGTGGCACTCTGTCGCAGAAACAACATACGTGCTCGCCCTACCAGGCCTGTCGATTCAGTCTTTGCCGGTCAGGGCACGGGCGACTTTCGAGGCGGACCCCCGCTGCAGGTGATCGTTGATGTACTGACCGGCCAGCAGCAATTTATTCATATCGATACCGGTCTCGATACCGAGACCGTTGAGCATGTACAGTACGTCCTCGGTGGCGACATTACCCGAGGCCCCCTTGGCATAGGGGCAACCGCCAAGACCGGAGACAGAACTGTCGATCACCGACACGCCTTGTTGCAGTACAGCGAACAGATTCGCCAGCGCCTGGCCATAGGTGTCGTGAAAATGAGCGGCCAGCTTCTCCACCGGAACCAGCTGCGCCACGGCGTCGATCATCCGCTGCGCCTTCAGAGGCGTGCCGACGCCCACGGTGTCGCCCAGTGAAATTTCGTAACAACCCATGTCGTACAGTCGCCGCGCCACCCCGGCCACTTTATCGGTGGCGATCTCGCCCTCATAGGGGCACCCCAGCACGCAGGAGACATAACCGCGCACCTCCAGCTTATGTTGCCTGGCCTGCTCCATCACCTCGCTGTAACGGGTGATGCTCTCCTCGATGGAGCAGTTGATGTTCTTTTGCGTGAAGCTCTCGGAAGCAGCGGCAAAGATGGCAATCTCCTTCACACCCACCGACAGGGCGCTTTCCAGCCCCCGCAGATTGGGTACCAGCATGGGATAACTGACGCCGGGTTTCGGGTCGATGGCGCTGAACACCTCAGCGCTGGAGGCCATCTGCGGCACCCACTTGGGGGAGACAAAACTGCCCGCCTCGATCACCGACAGCCCAGCGAGTTCCAGTCTGCGGATCAGCTCCAGCTTGACCTCGGCGGGAACCGGTGTGGATTCGTTCTGCAGTCCGTCCCGGGGTCCCACTTCGACAATCTTTACCTGTTCGGGTAGTTGCATGTTTGTTCCCTTGCAGTTGGCTGCGCTATCTGACATGCGATTATTTAAAGGCCTGGGGCAACTTGTTGGGTTACGGTCATTGGGTACCACTACTGTTGTTTGGTGGTTATTTGTTGGGTTACGCCCTTTGGGCTAACCCAACCTACACGGGTATTCTCCCTATTCGATCACCAGCAACGGCTCACCATCTTCCACCTGGTCGCCCACCGCGAAACGGATCTCCTTCACTGTCCCGTCGGTCGGGGCCGTGATGGTGTGTTCCATCTTCATGGCCTCCACAATCATCACCGCATCACCCTGTTTGACCACATCCCCTTCGACCACGTTGATGGCAATCACGTTGCCGGTCATGGGCGCCACCAGGCTGCCTCCGGCTCCCTCGCCCTCCAGCGCTTCCAGCCGCGGATCGGTGAGTGCGAGCTGCCAGGAACGGCCCTGATGCAGAATAGTCAGTTCCTGACCGTGCTTGATCACCGCCACCTTGAAGCGGCGCCCACCCAGATCCGCCAGCAGATCACCATTGTCCAGGATTTCGCCGGAAACCAGACACTCGCCACCCGGCAGTTCCAGCAGGAAAGCAGCGTCCCGATAGTGGGCCACCACGCTGCCATGGTCACTTTCGGTGGCCCAATGCAGGGCATGGAAGCTGTCCTGGTTCATGCGCCAGCCGGTAGTCCGGCCCCAGGGAGAGAACGGATCGTTGGAGTGGGCCTGGCGCTGTAACGTCTGCCGCTGCTCACCCAGCAGTTCGTAGAGCGCCGCGATCGCCAGGATATCATCCGACAGCACCTCGGCCGCCGGAAACAGCTCCGCCTCATGCTTTTCAATAAAGCCGGTGTCCAGCTCGGCGTTGGCAAAGGCCGGCAGTGCGCAGAGGGTGGAGAGAAACTCAAGATTGGTAGTGACGCCGACGACCCGGTAATCGGCCAGTGCCGCACGCAGCTTGTGCAGCGCACTGGCCCGGTCCTCGCCCCAGACAATCAGCTTGGCAATCATCGGATCGTAATGGACACTCACTTCATCGCCCTGCTCCACTCCGGTATCGACCCGCACACAGGGGCCCTGCTCCGGGGTCTGCAGATAACGCAGCCTGCCGGTGGCGGGCAGGAAATCCTTTGCCGGATTCTCGGCGTAGACCCGTGCCTCAAAGGCGTGACCATTGATACGCAGCTCGGACTGGTTCATCGGTAACGCTTCACCGGACGCCACCTTGAGCTGCCACTCCACCAAGTCCTGTCCGGAGATCATCTCGGTTACCGGATGTTCTACCTGCAGCCGGGTATTCATCTCCATGAAGTAGAATTTACCGTCGCTGTCGAGCAGGAATTCAACAGTTCCAGCACCGACATAGCCGATTGCCTGGGCGGCATTGGTGGCCGCTTCGCCCATCGCCGCACGCAGTTCGGGAGTCATACCGGGGGCCGGCGCCTCTTCCAGCACCTTCTGATGGCGACGTTGTACCGAACAGTCACGTTCAAACAGGTGTACCGCGTTGCCCTGGCTGTCGGCAAATACCTGCAGCTCCACATGACGTGGCGCCAGCAGATAACGCTCCAGCAGCACCTTGTCGTCGCCAAAAGAAGCAATCGCCTCTCGCCTGGCGGCATTCAGGCCATCCATGAATCCTTCGGCGTTGTTGACTACCCGCATGCCCTTGCCTCCGCCACCGGCGGTAGCCTTGATCAGCAGTGGATAACCCATCGTGTTGGCTTCACGCTTCAGAGTCTCGGGTGACTGGTCATTGCCATGATAGCCAGGCACCAGCGGTACATTGGCCTCACTCATGATCCGTTTCGCCTCGCTCTTCGAGCCCATGGCGACAATGGCTGATGCAGGTGGGCCGATAAAGGCGATACCCGCCGCCTGGCACGCCTCGGCAAACTCGGCGTTTTCCGACAGGAAGCCATAGCCGGGATGTACCGCCTGGGCGCCGGATGCCTTGGCCACCGCCAGGATCTTGTCGGCCCGCAGGTAACTCTCCTTGGCGGGTGCGGGCCCTATCAGATAAGCCTCGTCACACAACGCCACATGCATCGCCTCGGCATCGGCCTCTGAGTAGACAGCAACCGTGGTGATGCCAAGGCGACGGGCGGTACGGGCGACCCTGCAGGCAATCTCGCCCCGGTTGGCAATCAGTATCTTGTCAAACATCACTGTAGATCCTCGGATATCCAGGCCGGTGTGCGTTTGTTCAGGAAGGCGCCCAACCCCTCCTTGCCCTCATCCGACGATCGGGCAGCAGTAATTCTTCTGGCGGTATCCTCAATCACTGCCTCGCTGGTCGGCTGACGCGACACAGCGAAGATGAGGGACTTAGCGGCCGCCTGTGAACCGGGGCCACCCTTCAGCAACTCCTCAATCAAATCATCGACCTGTGCTTGTAACTGTCCTTCCGGCACCACCGCATGCAGCAGACCCAGACGCAATGCCTCCGTGGCATCAAAGCGCTCGGCGGTGAGGAAGTAACGGCGCGCAGCGCGTTCACCCATGGCCGCAATTACATAGGGGGAGATGACTGCCGGGATCAGACCCAACCGTACTTCAGAAAGAGAGAACTTCGCCCCTGCCACCGCCACCGCCATGTCACAACAGGCCACCAGCCCGACACCGCCGCCAAAGGCCGCGCCCTGTACCTGAGCAATGGTTGGCTTGGAGAGACCGTTAAGTTTCTCCATCAGACTGGCCAGCATGCGCGCATCAGCGAGGTTTTCCGCCTCGCTGTAATCGGCCATACGCCGCATCCAGTTCAGATCGGCACCCGCCGAGAAGCTCTTGCCTTCGGAACGCAACACGACCACCCGCACCCCGGGATCGACCTCAACCGAGTCCAGGGCCTGCAGCAGCCTCGAGATCAGGACATCATCAAATGCGTTGTGAATCTCCGGACGGTTGATGGTGAGCGTTGCGACACCGCGCTCATCCACCGCCAGTATTACCGAGTTTTCTGCCATCATCTCTGTCAATTCCCTGTTACATCCTGAAGATGCCGAAAGTGGTCTTTTCCACCGGCGCATTCAACGCTGCCGAGAGGCCCAGTCCCAGCACCGTGCGGGTATCCGCCGGGTCGATAATTCCATCATCCCACAGGCGGGCACTGGCGTAGTAAGGATGTCCCTGGTGTTCGTACTGATCACGGATGGGCGCCTTGAAGGCCTCCTCGTCCGCCGCCGCCCAGCTTTCACCACGCGCCTCCAGGGCGTCACGCTTGATCTGCCCCAGCACGTTGGCGGCCTGTTCCCCACCCATCACCGAGACCCGGGCGTTGGGCCACATCCAGAGGAAGCGGGAGCCATAGGCACGGCCACACATGGCGTAGTTGCCGGCACCAAAACTGCCACCGACGATAATGGTGAACTTGGGTACTTTGGCACAGGCCACGGCGGTCACCATCTTGGCCCCGTCCTTGGCGATGCCACCCGCCTCATACTTCTTGCCCACCATGAAGCCGGTGACGTTCTGCAGGAACACCAGCGGGATACCGCGCTGGGCACAGAGTTCGACAAAGTGCGCACCCTTCTGGGCCGACTCGGAAAACAGGATACCGTTGTTGGCGACAATGCCTACCGGGTAGCCGTGGATATGGGCAAAGCCGCAGATCAGGGTGGTGCCGTAGAGCTTTTTGAATTCGTCCAGCTCGCTGCCGTCCACCACCCGGGCGATCACCTCGCGGATATCGAACGGCTTGCGCAGGTCGGTGGGCACGATGCCGTAAATATCCTCCTTCGGATAGAGCGGTTCCACCGGCTGGCGCAGCGTTACCTCGGGCCGCTTGTCACGGTTCAGGGTGTTGACCACGCGGCGGGCCAGCCCCAGCGCGTGGGAGTCGTTCATGGCGTAGTGATCGGTAACACCCGAGGTGCGCGAATGCACATCCGCCCCGCCCAGCTCCTCCGCCGTCACCACCGCGCCAGTGGCCGCCTTCACCAGCGGCGGGCCGCCGAGGAAAATGGTGCCCTGCTCCTTGACGATAATGCTCTCATCCGACATGGCCGGCACATAGGCACCACCCGCGGTACAGGAACCCATCACCACGGCAACCTGAGGGATGCCCTGGGCCGACATGTTGGCCTGGTTATAGAAGATGCGACCAAAGTGTTCACGGTCGGGAAACACCTCGTCCTGGGTCGGCAGATTGGCGCCACCCGAGTCTACCAGGTAGATACAGGGGAGCCGGTTTTCCCGGGCGATCTCCTGCGCGCGAATATGCTTTTTCACCGTCATCGGGAAATAGCTGCCGCCCTTCACCGTGGCGTCGTTGGCAATGATCATGCACTCCTGACCACAGACCCGGCCGATGCCGGTAATCACCCCCGCCGCCGGCACCTCGTTGTTGTACATGCCGAAGGCGGCAAACTGGGACAGTTCCAGAAACGGCGAGCCGGTATCCAGCAGTACGCGGATACGTTCACGCGGCAGCAGTTTGCCCCGCTTCAAATGCTTTTCCCGGGCCCGCTCGCCACCACCCTCGGCAATCACCTCCACCCGCTCACGCAGATCGGCCACCAGCGCCTGCATGAACACCTGGTTCTCCCGATACTGTTCACTTTTGCGATTGATACTGCTCTTGATGACCGACATTACCAGCCTCCTGTCGCTAACCAGCGGTCGACCTGCTCCAGCCGGTCATTACCCCAGAAGGGTTCACCGTCTACAAAGATATAGGGCGAGCCAAATACCCCACGCGCCACAGCCGCCTCCGTTTCCTGTTTCAGTCGCGCCTTCACTTCCGGACTCTGCATCCCCAGCAGCAGTTGCTCCCGATCAATACCAAGTGGAACGGCCAGATCAGCCACCAGGTTGGCGTCGGTGCCATCACGCCCCTCGCCAAAGGTGGCGTGGTAGATTTTTCTGGCCAGGGCCTTCGCCTTCTCCGGCTGTGCATCCACCAGCCAGTAAAAGGCGCGGGAAGCAGCCAGGGCCGCCTTGGGAAAGTTGTCAGGCAGCTGGAATGGCAGGCCCTGTTCACGGGCGCAGCGTCGCATGTCATGCAGTGAATAGTCACCCTGCAGCGGGATATCCACCAGTGGACGGGCGCCGGTCAGGGCGAAGGTCGCCCCCACCAGAAAGGGCCGCCAGATCACCTCCCGCCCATGTTTGGTGGCAATCTCATCAATGCGGGCACTGGCCAGATAGCCATAGGGTGAGTAGAAATCGAAATAGAACTCCAGCGGGGCACTCATGGCTCACTCCTCGGCAATGGCACGGGAGATGACAATACGCTGTATGTCACTGGTGCCTTCATAAATCTGCGAGATACGCACATCACGATAGATGCGCTCCACCGGAAAATCCTTCAGATAGCCGTATCCACCATGCACCTGAATCGCCGCCGAACAGATCTGTTCCGCCGCCTCGGAGGCAAACAGCTTCGCCATGCAGGCCTCTTTGAGACAGGGCTGAGCCGCATCCCGCAGCACCGCCGCGTTCATCACCATCAGGTGGGCCGCCTCCAGTTGCGTGGCCATATCGGCCAGCCGGAAGGCCACCGCCTGGTGATTGATAATCGGCGTGCCAAAACTCTCCCGCTCCCGCGCATAGTCAAGTGCCGCCTGATAGGCCGCCCGTGCCATGCCGACACACTGGGCGGCAATGCCGATGCGCCCACTCTCCAGATTGCTTAGCGCAATCTTGTAGCCCTCACCCTCCTGCCCGATCAGGTGATCCGCCGGGATGCGGCACTCGTCGAAGAAAATTTGTGCGGTATCCGAGGCGTGCTGGCCCATCTTCTGCTCGATATTGGCCACCTTGTAACCCGGGTTGTCGGTAGGTACCACGAAGGCGCTGATCCCCTTCTTTCCTGCCGCCGGATCGGTCACGGCAAACACGATCGCCACCTGGGCATACTTGCCAGAGGTAATGAACTGCTTGGTGCCGTTCAGCACATATTCATCGCCATCGCGCAGCGCACGCATCTTCAGCGCCGAGGCATCGGAACCGGCCTGGGGTTCGGTGAGACAGAAGCAGCCAAGCATCTCGCCGGAGGCGAGCGGCTTCAAATAGGTCTGCTTGAGATAGTCGCTGCCGAATTTCAGCAGCGGTCCGCAGACCACCGAGTTGTTGACACTCAGGATAGTCGAGCAGGCGCCATCACCTGCGGCAATCTCCTCGATCGCCAGGGCAAATGAGAGATAGTCGGTGCCTGCGCCACCCCACTCCTCGGGAATGGTCATACCGAACAGGCCGAGCGCCCCCAGTTCCTTCAGTTCATCGGATGGAAAGATACTCTCCCGGTCCCACTCGGCAGCATTGGGAGCAAGGCGCTCCCGGGCAAAGTCCCGTGCCATGTCACGGATCATGCGCTGTTCTTCAGTGAGGATCATTCAACGGCTCCTGTGGGTCACTATTTTGTTATTCATACCAGCCCGCTCCAGGCCGGTTGTTCGCGGCGAGGCGCCGCTCCTACGGGCAATTTCGCGGCAGGAGGCCCGCCCCCGGGCCGATAATCACGACGGGGACGCCGCTCCTGCAGTATGTGTTACAGCCGCTCAATGGCAACCGCAGTGGCCTCACCGCCACCGATGCAGAGGGAAGCGACACCGCGCTTCAGCCCCTGCTCTTCCAGCGCCGCCAGCAGGGTGACGATGATACGTGCGCCGGAGGCACCGATCGGGTGACCCAGGGCACAGGCGCCGCCGTTGATGTTCACTTTTTCATGATCCAGTCCCATCTCGCGCATGGCCGCCATGGTGACTACGGCAAATGCCTCGTTGATCTCCCACAGGTCCACATCTTGTTTGTTCCACTCCAGCCGCTGCAGCAGATTCTGCATGGCGTAGACCGGGGCGGTGGTGAACCAGCAGGGCTCGCCGGCATAACCGGCATGGCCATGGATCACTGCCCTGGGAGAGAGACCGCGTCGTTCGGCTTCCGAGGCACGCATCAGCACCAGGGCCGCCGCGCCGTCGGAGATGGAACTGGAGTTGGCCGGAGTCACGGTGCCGTCCTTGCGGAAGGCGGGACGCAGGCTGGGTATCTTCTCCGGGCGGGCCTTGCCGGGCTGCTCGTCAATGGCCACCTGGGTATCACCACCGCGCCCCGAAATGGTCACCGGGACTATTTCACGCTCGAAACGGCCCGCCTCGATCGCGGCATTGGCACGACTGAGGGAGGCAATGGCAAACTCATCCTGCTGTTCGCGGCTGAATTTGAAGTGATCGGCACACTGTTCGGCAAAGGTTCCCATCAGTGCACCCCGGTCGAAGTAGGCGTCTTCCAGACCGTCCAGGAACATATGATCCATCACCTTGCCATGGCCCAGGCGATAACCGCCTCGTGCCTTCTCCAGCAGATAGGGGGCGTTACTCATGGATTCCATGCCACCGGCCACCATCACCTGGTTGCTGCCGGCCTTGATCAGGTCATGGGCCAGCATCACGGCCTTCATACCGGAACCGCACACCTTGCTGATACCGGCACAGGGGGTGCTCAGGGGAATACCGGCACCGAGCGCCGCCTGGCGCGTGGGCGCCTGGCCGATACCGGCGGTCAACACGTTACCCATCAGCACCTCCTGGACATCCTCGGGACTGATACCGGCCCGCGAAACCGCTGCGGCGATGGCCGCCGAGCCGAGCTGAGGCGCGGTCAATGCAGCGAGGGCGCCCTGAAAACCGCCCATCGGGGTACGGGCGATATCAACGATGACAATTGGATCACTCATGGAATAACTCCGGTCTGTTCAAATACTCAATTTTGTGTGGGACTCTACCGGTAACAGATGATGGGGTTCGCTTCGCTCACCCCATCCTGCGACTCGCCCCTATACCTGCCGTGTCCAGGCTGCCCGTCAGTACCGGCTAGCGGGTCTCGTTGAACAGCTCCCGACCGATCAGCATGCGACGGATCTCCGACGTACCGGCACCGATCTCGTAGAGCTTGGCATCCCGCAGGAAGCGGCCGGTGGGATACTCATTGATGTAGCCGTTGCCGCCCAGGGTCTGGATCGCCTCCAGGGCCATCCAGGTGGCTTTTTCCGCAGAATAGAGAATGGCACCGGCGGCATCCTTGCGGGTGGTCTCGCCGCGATCGCACGCCTTGCCGACCGCATAGACATAGGCCTTGCAGGCGTTCAGGGTGGTGTACATATCGGCCAGCTTGCCCTGCATCAGCTCAAACTCACCGATGGGGCGACCAAACTGTTCGCGCTCGTGAACGTAAGGCACGACCACGTCCATGCACGCCTGCATGATGCCCAGCGGACCGCCGGAAAGCACGGCGCGCTCGTAATCGAGACCGCTCATCAGCACTTTGACGCCCTGATTGAGGCCACCGAGTATGTTCTCCTCCGGTACTTCCACATCCTCGAACACCAGTTCACCGGTGTTGGAACCGCGCATGCCGAGCTTATCCAGCTTCTGGGCACTTTTGACGCCGAACTCCCGTTCGATGATAAAGGCGGTAATGCCTTTCGCACCGGCACTGGGATCGGTCTTGGCATAGACCACCATCACATGGGCATCCGGGCCATTGGTGATCCACATCTTGTTGCCGTTAAGAATATAGCGATCCCCCCGCTTCTCGGCCTTGAGGCGCATGCCGACCACGTCGGAACCGGCATTCGGCTCGGACATGGCCAGGGCACCAATATGTTCACCGGTAATCAGTTTCGGCAGATATTTCTCTTTCTGTGCCTGATTGCCGTTACGCTTGATCTGGTTAACGCAGAGGTTGGAATGGGCGCCATAACTGAGACCGATAGAGGCGGAGGCGCGGCTGATCTCTTCCATGGCCACCATGTGAGCCAGGTAACCCATTTCACTACCGCCAAATTCTTCGGAAACAGTGATACCCAGCAGCCCCATATCACCCAATTTTTTCCACAGATGGTTGGGGAACTCGTTCTTTTCGTCCGTTTCCGCCGCGATGGGTGCAATTTCGGCGGCGGTAAACTCCTGCACGGAATCACGCAACATCTCTACGGTTTCACCCAGATCAAAATTCAACGAAGGCAGGTGGATCATTCAGATTTCTCCTTAACAGATGCTGCCGCAGGCAGACAGCCTCTCAAAATATACGGTGTGGATACTGTCACCCGTCCGCCAAGAGATGCAGACGCGTGCCAAATGGGGCAACCACACCAAACCGGTAATCATTGGTCAAAACCGAAATCCGCCGGAACTCAACAACCGACGCAAAACATAACTTACGTTTACGTTAACGTCAACTGCAATATATTTTTAATACCCGCTGTTACTCAACTATAGAATGAAGAGGAAAACAGCGTTCAGAAATTCAAACAGCGGCAATTAAGTAGAACGGACAAGAGAGGGATGAAGATGAAAAGAACCGCAGCTGTATGGGGCAAGCCAGCTTTTGTCCACCCACCGGGTATTTAACTCGCTTACCTAGGGGCACGGAAGAGTTAACAGGTAATTATGGGCGATGGTTTCTGAATAACAGTGGCAGACCAAAAAGGCGCCACCATCAACCATCACTATCCAGCTCGCTGAGCACATTCAGAGCGCGCTTCTCGACGCTTTCCATCTCGTGCAGCACCGCCTCGATATCCTGACGCTGCTGTTCCAGCATCTCGCGCCGGGCCTTGATTTTATCAATCAGAAAGCGCAACTGGCCGGACTCACCGGGCGAGGTATCGTACAGATCGAACATCTCTTTTACTTCGGAGAGTGGAAAACCGAGCCGCTTGCCCCGCAGCACCAGTTTAAGACGCACCCGATCGCGTTCACGATAGACCCGTCGCCGTCCTTTCCGACTGGGGGAGATCAAACCCTGATCCTCATAGAAGCGGATAGCTCTTGGCGTGACATCGAACTCCTTGGCCAGTTCGGAGATGGTATAGGTGGTGCCTTTCATGGTTTCGACATCGTCAGCCGGATCGTCGTGTAGTTTATCCATTAGCATATTCTATCCCAGTTAACAGTGCTTTTTATAGATCGGTACACCGTGCTGTCCGTCGCCGGCTCCTGTTTACGGTGATGATAATTTCCGGGCAAAACTGACCGCAGTTTGCTTTTATGAGTGCCATACTCAACGGTGACGACGCTGAACGGCAAAACCTGCTGCCTATTGTTATAACCTACGTTTACGTAAACGTCACTATACTTTCTATTCCTAACATGGTCGAGTCGCCCAATTTGCGACCTCCGTCGACCGAGAGCATATCATTGACGTTTACGTTAACGTAAGGTAGCTTTAGTCTGAATACGATCCGAGAGAGTGCCCCGGACCGGACACCCAATCACCAGTAAAACGATATTTATTTTTATTTACAGTAAGTTACAGAATTACACCGGAGACATTATGTCGAACGTCCTTCAGGCAAACAATGTGGTCGGCATTGCTCACCAACAGAACAAAATACGCTTTGTAACGGCTGCCAGCCTGTTTGATGGCCATGACGCTTCCATTAACATCATGCGACGTATCCTTCAGGCCCAGGGCGCCGAGGTGATCCATCTGGGGCATAACCGTTCGGTTGCCGAGATAGTCAATGCCGCGCTGCAGGAGGATGTCCAGGGCATCGCCATCAGTTCCTATCAGGGCGGCCATGTCGAATACCTGAAGTACATGGTGGATATGCTGAAGGAGCGCGGCGGTCAGGAGATACGCGTCTTTGCCGGTGGTGGTGGTGTGATTGTGCCGGAAGAGATCAAGGCACTGCACGACTACGGCGTGACCCGCATCTTCTCTCCGGAGGACGGCCAGAAAATGGGCCTGCAGGGAATGATCCAGTTCGCCATGGAACAGAGCGATTTCGATCCCGGCCAGTTCGCCCCCGACAGCCTTGAGCCGGTCATAAAGGGTGATTGGCGGGCACTGTCCCAGATCATCACCCGACTTGAGAACAGCGACAACACCCTTTCGGAACAGGTTTCCGAAGCAGCCCTGACAGTAAAGAAGCAGATCCCGGTACTGGGTATCACCGGTACTGGTGGTTCCGGCAAGTCTTCCCTGACTGACGAGCTGATCCGCCGCTTCCGGCTGGGCCAGCAGGACCAGCTCAAGATCGCCATTATTGCCGTCGATCCGACCCGCCGAAAAACCGGCGGTGCCCTGCTGGGCGACCGTATCCGCATGAACGCCATCGAGCATCCGAATATCTTCTTCCGCTCGGTCGCTACCCGTGACGCCAGTGGTGAGGTGCCGGACTATGTGGCGGATATCGTCAAGGCGTGCAAACTGGCCGATTTTGACTTCATCATTGTCGAGACCCCAGGCATCGGCCAGGGCGATGCCGGCATTGTGCCGCTGGTGGACGCCTCACTTTATGTGATGACTCCGGAGTTCGGCGCCCAGAGCCAGCTGGAAAAGATCGACATGCTGGACTTTGCCGACTTCATTGCCATTAACAAGTTCGACCGCAAAGGAGCGGAGGACGCCTTTCGGGATGTGCGCAAACAGGTACAACGCAACCAGGAGGCGTTCAGCACGCCGGTGGAAGAGATGCCGGTCTACGGCACCATTGCGGCCCGCTTCAACGATGAGGGCGTGACCGCCCTGTATCATGGCCTGCGTGACAAGTTGGCGGAACTGGGCATGACCGTCAGCGAGGACAGCCTCCCCCGCGGCGACGAAAAATGCTCCACCGGCAAGCAGGTGATCGTGCCGCCCCAGCGGGCGCGCTATCTGGCGGAGATCGCGGAATCGGTACGTGGCTATAAAAGGACGGTGGCAACCCAGGCACGGATTGCCCGCGAGCGGCAACAACTGAGCGAATCCAAACGCATGCTGGGCGAGGCCGGCAGCATGGTTGCGGACCTGGACCGGCTGATCGCCGAACGTGATGAAGCGCTGGACCAACGGGCGAAAAAGCTGTTGGAGATCTGGCCGCAGGTGAAACAGAGTTACGCCGGTGATGAGTACGTGGTGAAGATCCGCGACAAGGAGATCCGTACCCAGATCACCCGTACCACCCTCTCCGGCACCAAGATCCCCAAGGTGGTACTGCCGAAATACGAGGACCACGGCGAGCTGTTGAAGTGGCTGCTGCTGGAGAACGTACCCGGCACCTTCCCCTACACGGCCGGGGTGTTCGCGTTCAAGCGTGAAGGCGAGGACCCGACCCGCATGTTTGCCGGTGAAGGGGATGCATTCCGCACTAACCGTCGCTTTAAGAAGTTGTCAGAACACTCTGATGCTAAAAGACTTTCTACCGCATTTGACTCGGTCACCCTGTACGGCTGCGATCCTGACGAACGACCCGATATCTATGGCAAGATCGGCAACTCGGGCGTCTCCATCGCCACCCTGGATGACATGAAAGTGCTGTACGACGGGTTCGATCTCTGCAATCCGAGCACCTCGGTATCGATGACGGTGAACGGCCCGGCACCGATGATCCTGGCCATGTTCCTTAACTCCGCCATCGATCAGCAGATCAACAAATTCGAAACCGACAACGGCCGCCAACCCACCGATGAGGAGATCGAGAAGATCCGCGCCTGGACGCTCTCCAATGTACGCGGCACGGTGCAGGCGGATATTCTGAAAGAGGACCAGGGGCAGAACACCTGCATCTTCTCCACCGAATTCGCACTCAAGCTGATGGGCGATATCCAGGAGTACTTCGTGCACCACCAGGTGCGCAATTTCTACTCCGTCTCCATCTCCGGTTACCACATTGCCGAGGCCGGAGCCAACCCGATCTCCCAGCTCGCCTTCACCCTGGCCAACGGCTTCACCTATGTGGAGACCTACCTGGCCCGCGGCATGGACATCGATGAGTTCGCCCCCAACCTGTCGTTCTTCTTCAGCAACGGCATGGACCCGGAGTACACCGTCATGGGCCGGGTGGCGCGGCGCATCTGGGCCACGGCCATGCGCTTCAAGTACGGCGCCAACGAGCGCAGCCAGAAGCTCAAGTACCACATTCAGACCTCCGGCCGCTCACTGCACGCCCAGGAGATGGATTTCAATGATATCCGCACCACCCTGCAGGCGCTGATCGCTATTTATGACAACTGCAACAGCCTGCACACCAACGCCTATGACGAGGCGATCACTACCCCGACCGAGGAGTCGGTACGCCGCGCCCTGGCGATCCAGTTGATTATCAACAATGAGTGGGGCCTGACCAAAAACGAGAACCCGAACCAGGGCGCCTTCATCATCGACGAGCTGACAGAGTTGGTGGAAGAGGCCGTGCTCAGCGAGTTTGAACGCATCTCTGAACGGGGCGGCGTGTTGGGTGCCATGGAGACCGGCTACCAGCGCGGCAAGATCCAGGATGAGTCCCTCCACTACGAACACATGAAGCACGACGGCTCCTTGCCAATCATCGGCGTCAACACCTTCCTCAACCCGAAGGGTAATGAAGAGGTGACGATCGAACTGGCCCGCTCCACTGAAGAGGAGAAGCTGAGCCAGATCAAACGGCTGCGTGAGTTCAATCAACGCCATGCTACGGCGGCCGATACCGCACTGGAGCGGATTCGCAGCGCCGCCATCAACAACGAAAACATCTTCGTTGAGCTGATGAATGCCGTTCGCAGCTGCTCCCTGGGGCAGATATCCAACGCCCTGTATGAGGTGGGCGGGCAATACCGCCGCAATATGTAACCAAATTCATGGGGGATTCCGCCCCCATGTTTATTTACTGGCTACTTCAATAATCAAAGGTAACTTACTGTTTATATTATTTATTAAAAATAACAGATAAGCAGACCATTGCGGTCGGGCAATTGCTTTTGCACTCCGCAGAAAAATCCTTTGTAATATGTAATATATTTCACGTTTACCAGAGGTTGATATGCAAGTTAATTCAGTTGGTGTCATCGGGGCCGGTACCATGGGGAACGGCATCGCTCAGGTCTTTGCCGCCGCAGGATTCAAGGTCATCCTGCATGACATCGCCGACGCTCCACTTCAACGCGGCCTGGATACCATTGAAAAAAATCTCGACCGGATGCTGCAGAAAGAGAAGATCAGTGCAGCGGACAAGTCCGCCACCCTGGCCAATATCAGTGGTGTGACCAGTCTGGATGAACTGGCCGGAGCTGATTTGATTGTGGAAGCGGCCAGTGAAAACCTGGAGATCAAGAGCAAGATCTTCCAGGAGCTGGATCGCATCTGTAAACCCGAGGCGGTACTCGCCACCAACACCTCCTCCATCTCCCTCACCCGAATCGCCCGGGAGACCCAGCGCCCGGAGAAGGTGATCGGCATGCACTTCATGAACCCGGTCCCGGTAATGAAGCTGGTGGAGGTGATCCGCGCCCTGCAGACCAGTGACGAGGTGTACCAGCTGATCGACGACCTGTCGAAAAAGATCGGCAAGGTGCCGGTGGAGGTCAACGACAGCCCGGGTTTTGTCTCCAACCGCATCCTGCTGCCAATGATCAACGAGGCGATCTACACCCTGTACGAGGGCGTGGCCACGGTCGAGGCGATTGACGAGGTGATGAAGCTGGGCATGAACCACCCCATGGGTCCGCTGGCCCTGGCAGACCTGATCGGCCTGGACACCTGCCTCTCCATCATGGAGGTACTGCATGAAGGGATGGGCGATACCAAGTACCGCCCCTGCCCCCTGCTCCGTCGCATGGTGGATGCCGGCTACCTGGGACGCAAGAGCGGCAAGGGTTTCTACGATTACTAATCATCGGGCCACTGATCGCGGCGGGGGCGCCGCTCCTACAGACAGGGTTCACTTGTAGGAGGCCCGCCCCGGGCCGATTACTAACCCGGCTAGCCCGGGTTAGTGCATAAATCGTGGCAACAACCATCGATCAAATAGCCAACAGGCGAGGCCACTATGGAATTTGAAAACATCCTCCTGGAACAGGTTGAAACCGGCATCTACAAGCTGACCGTCAACCGCCCGCGCAGCTTCAATGCGCTCAACAGCGCCACCCTGGATGAAATCTACGCGGCCGGTGAACAGCTCGCTAACACCCCGGACGCCCGGGTGCTGCTGGTCACCGGCGCCGGAGACAAGGCCTTTGTGGCCGGTGCCGACATCGCAGAGATGCGGGACAAGAGCGCCATCGAAGGGCAGGTCTTCTCGCAGAAAGGGATGCGCGCCTTTCGGCGCCTGGAAACCCTGGATATCCCGGTCATCGCCGTGGTCAACGGCTACTGTCTCGGCGGTGGCAATGAACTGGCCATGAGCTGCGACTGGATCATTGCCTCGGAGAAAGCCCAGTTTGGACAACCGGAGGTCAATCTTGGTGTCTCCCCGGGTTTTGGCGGCAGCCAGCGGCTGACCCGGTTGATTGGCCGGGCCAAGGCGATGGAACTGCTGGTTACCGGTCGCCAGATAAAGGCCGATGAAGCTCTGGCCTGGGGCCTGGCGAATCATGTTTACGCCGCCGATGAGTTGATGGAGAAGGCGCTGGAGACGGCCCGACTGATCAACCAGAAAGGACCGGTATCCGTACGCCTGACCAAACAGGCTGTGCAGCGGGGCCAGGACCTGGACCTGGACAACGCCTGCCTGCTGGAGAGCCAGGTGTTCGGCCTCTGCTTCTCCACCGAAGATCAGAAGGAGGGCATGGGTGCCTTCCTGGAGAAACGTGCAGCGCAGTTCAAGGCGCGCTAAACCGGAAGGGGTCGGAGTCGAATGAGAAAAACCACGAGGCTCCGATCTCACCGCTCCGTCAAAATCAACCCCGCCCCCTGCGTTTCGCGTAGGCAGGCAGATCCCGAATCACCGCTCTCGTTCCCATGCTCCGCGTGGGAACGAGGACACCACTCCCGCGGCAAGAAACGGGCTGTCTGGTTTGAGTAACACTCACAGACACCGGTCGCTTTTACAGCTACCCCCCTTGCCTCCCCCGGCAGTCTCCTGTCTAATCCTGCAGTCGGCCCCATCCAAAAGAACAAAATAAACTCATAACAATGCATCAATTCGCATCACGCTGGAAACTGCTCTTTATTCTGGGTGCCATCCTGGTATCCGGCTTCGTCGTGGTGAACTTCGCCAACTATCTGGTCTCCAGCAACTCGATACGCTCCGCACTGATAAACAATGAACTGCCGCTAACCAGCAACAACATCTACTCGGAGATCCAGGCCAGCCTGCTAAGACCGATCTATATCTCGTCACTGATGGCTAATGACACCTTTCTCAAGGACTGGGTGATAGAGGGTGAAACAGACCTCAACAAGATCACCCGTTACCTTACCGAGATACAGAAGAAGTACCAGGTTGCTTCCACTTTTCTGGTTTCTGCCAAGACCCATCGCTATTACCACACCAAGGGAGTACTGAAGAGCGTTTCGCCCCAAGTACCGAAAGACAGCTGGTTCTTCAGCATGGAGTCCCATGAGGGAAACTACCGGGTGGATGTGGATGCCAACGAGGCCAACCGTAACCACTTGACCATCTTCGTCAATCATAAGCTGCACGACTTTGACGGCAATTTTATTGGTGTCACGGGACTGGGACTGGATGTAGTGAATGTGGCAACCATGATAGATCGCTACACCGAGAACTATCAGAGAAGCATCTATTTTGTTGATCGTAAAGGGTTCATCAAGAGCCACACCGATGAATCGATGATCGACACAGTCAATATCCTGAAGCTACCCGGTATTTCTACTGTCGCGGACAAATTGCTGACCGGCGACAGTGGCTTTCTGATCTATGACCGGGCACAGGATACTGTACTGCTCTCCTATCGCTATATACCGGAGCTTGACTGGTTCCTGTTGGTGGAACAGACCGAGGATGTGGCACTGGCACCGCTTCGCAATGCGCTTTTCTTCAATCTGATCATCAGTGCGGCGATTACCCTGCTGGTGCTGCTGATCAGCGGCTTTACCATACACCACTTTCAGTCCCACCTGGAGTCGATGGCCAAGACAGACAAGCTTACCGGCCTGTTCAACCGGCAATACTTTGACGTGCTGTTCGCCCATGTGATTAATAACGTGGGGCGTCACACCAGCCGTCTATCCCTGGCACTGTTCGATGTCGATAACCTGAAGACGGTCAATGATCAGGAAGGCCACTTGGGAGGCGACCGCCTGTTGCAGTCAGTATCACTGCTGGCGCGGGAACATATCCGCAAAAACGACGTCATCGCCCGCTGGGGTGGCGACGAGTTCGTCATCCTGTTTCAGGACTGTGACGCCAAAACCGCTGCTCAACTGATGGACAGAATACGCCTGCGCATTTTCTCCACCGCCAATCAGGAAGAGGCGCTGGTGCAAAAATCGATCAGCGTTGGTATTGCCGAATTTGAACCCGAAGATACCTGTGAAACCCTGCTTGCTCGAGCGGATACCCAGTTGTACGAGGCGAAACGCAAAGGACGCAACCGCATTGAGGGTTAGATTGCAGGATTAGAATCGCCTTCCCCCTTCCAGCCAGCATTCGAACGGGCGTTATCCACTGCCCGAGCTACACTCTCTATACTTCTACCGGTTCCACCGGCTATTAAAGCGTCGAAGATCAGAAAAAAAACCGTCAAGGTAGTATTCGGGAAATTCACCTGTTGACCACCCGAGTTTTTTTAATTAGTGTTGCTCACAAGTTACGTTTACGTAAACGTAATTCTATTTTCAGGTTTGGTGCGTTACCGCGAATATATTTACAAACAATAGCGGCAGCCAGCGATCACCAAGGCTATCCGCATAAGGGAGAAACCGCTCCATGGCATTGAAAGACATACTTGTTCATATCGATGATACGCCGCAGTGCGACAAGCGGGTAAAGATTGCCATCCAGCTGGCCAAGCAGAACAAGGCGGGATTGACCGCACTGTTTGCCCGCGCCGATCCTGGTCTGAAGGGTTTTGAACCGAACATGGCCAAGCGTCACCAGGCCCACGAAGCACTGAGCGAGCAGATCCACGGCAAATACGCGAAACTGGCCGAGAAAGCCGGGGTTGAGCTGGTCTGGATAACTGCCAAGCTGCCGAGCAATCTGGAACAGCTGATGAATCAGGTAATTCAACAGACCCAACAGGCGGATATGATTATTGTCGGCCAATATGATGAAAAGAGCGCTAGTGGCAGTATCCCGGAAGAGATGCCGGAGCACCTGGTGCTGGAGAGCGGAAGGCCGGTGCTGGTTATCCCCTACGCAGGTGATTTCAAAACAGTCGGCAAAAAAGCGGTCGTGGCCTGGACCCCAGGCCGCGAGTCGGTTCGCGCGCTGAACGACGCTATCCCATTGATGACAGAGGCAAAAAAGGTCAAGGTTATCGCCATTAACCAGAAGAAAAAGGACAAACGCCCTTCCGGGGTGACGGTTGATCAGGCTGCCGCACACCTTGCCCGTCACGGGATCAAGGTGGAGAGCGATCAATTCTCTACGCGAGGCGTGGATGAAGGTAATCTGATCCTCAACTGCCTCTCGGATGAACGAGCTGACCTGTTGGTAATGGGCGCCTATGGGCATCACCGCCTGCGACAGCTGATCCTGGGTGGAGTTACCCAAAAGATATTCGAGCATATGACCACGCCGGTACTGATGTCGCACTAAACTTCTGGATTTGGGGGATACCACCCTGCGAGTCACTTGTGGGATGCAGCAATGGATTCCACGTAAAGACAGGATCCGTACCGAACGATGGAATAAAAGAGGCACGCCTTATTGACCATTCAAGCGTTTTTAATTAGTGTTGGCTATAATTTACGTTTACGTAAACGGAAATAATTATTTATTGACGTTTACGTAAACCGTCATTAAACAATATAACAATAGAATACGATCCATCACGCTTTTAACGCCTGAATTCGGCGTCAACAGATAACAAATCTCCCGGCGCCCCGACGCCGGACCATTGACAGTGAGAGGAGTTGAGGGAATGTCATTATCCCCAAACCAACCCGACGGGCAGACGAACGCTACCCTTGATACTTTCCCAAAGCTGCTGCTGAACCACGCCCGGGTTCGCGGCAACAAGGTGGCAATGCGTGAAAAGGATCTCGGCATCTGGCAATCATGGACCTGGTCGGAAGTGTCCGATGAAGTCAGGGCGCTGGCCTGTGGCCTGGCGGCGCTGGGGTTCAAGCGCGGCGACAAGCTGGCCATCATCGGTGACAACCGCCCCCGACTCTACTGGGGATTCGCTGCCGTACAGTGCCTTGGGGGCATACCGGTACCGCTGTACCAGGACTCAGTGGCCGATGAGATGGCCTATGTACTGGGGGATGCCGAGGTGCGATTCGCCCTGGTGGAGGACCAGGAACAGACTGACAAGATGCTCGAAATCACCGAGCAGTACCCGGCCCTGGAGGCGGTGATCTATGAAGATCCCAGGGGTTTGCGCGACTACGATCAGGGCTTTTGCACCTACATCGAGACGTTGCAGGCGCGGGGCCGGGAGTTCCACTCCCAGCACCCGGACTACCTGGACCAGGAGATCGCCAAGGGACGCGGCGATGACATCTCGGTAATCCTCTACACCTCGGGCACCACCGGCAAGCCGAAGGGGGTGTGCATGACCCATCACGCCTTCATCGAGGCCGCTCGCGGAAGCGCCGAGTTTGACGGGCTCAATGACAACGACAGCATGCTCGCTTATCTGCCCATGGCCTGGGTGGGCGATCATCTGTTCTCCTACGCCCAGGCGCTGGTAACCGGTTTTACCATCAACTGTCCGGAATCGGCGGAAACGGTAATGACCGACATGCGGGAGATCGGCCCCACCTACTACTTCGCACCGCCCCGGGTGTTCGAGAATCTGCTCACTCAGGTAATGGTTCGCATGCAGGATGCCAGCGCTATCAAGCGCCGCATGTTCGACTACTTTATGGATGTTGCTCGCCGTTGCGGCGCCGAGATACTTTCCGGCAACAAGGAGGTATCCACTCGCGATCGGCTGCTTTACCGGTTGGGTGATTTCTTCGTTTACGGACCACTGCGTAACGTGTTGGGGATGAGCAAGCTGCGCATCGCCTATACCGCGGGTGCCGCCATCGGCCCCGACCTGTTCCGCTTCTACCGCTCACTGGGTATCAATCTCAAGCAGCTATATGGTTCCACCGAAACCTGCGCCTATGTCTGCCTGCAGCCCAACGGTGACGTCAAGTTGGACACCGTGGGCATACCGGCCCCCAAGGTGGAGATCAAAATCGCCGACAACGGCGAGGTACTGGTCAAAGGCCCCATGCTGTTTGCGGAGTATTACAACCGGCCGGAAGACACGGCGGAGACCATGAACGCCGAGGGTTACTTCCTCACCGGCGACGCCGGGTTTCTGGACGAGGACGGTCACTTGAAGATCATCGATCGCGCCAAGGATGTCGGCAAGCTCTCCAGCGGAGCCATTTTTGCCCCGAACTATGTGGAGAACAAGCTCAAGTTCTTCCCCCACATCAAAGAGGCCGTGGCGTTTGGCCATGACCGGAACCAGGTTTGTGCCTTCATCAACATCGACCTGGAGTCGGTGGGTAACTGGGCAGAGCGTCGCGGCCTGCCCTATTCCGGCTACACCGATCTGGCGAGCCGGCCGGAGGTGTACGACCTGATCCTGGAATGCGTCAACCAGGCGAACCGGGACCTGGTCGACGATCCCATGCTGAGCGAATCCCAGGTGCACCGCTTCCTGATCCTGCACAAGGAGTTGGACCCGGATGACGACGAGCTGACCCGCACCCGCAAGGTGCGCCGACGCTTCATCTCGGAGAAATATCACGACCTGGTGGAAGCGCTCTACAGTGATATCGACGAAATCCACACCTCAACCGAGGTGAAGTATGAGGATGGGCGCAGGGGTGTAATCGAGGCTGACTTGCGTATCCGCAATGCTGAGACCCATGTGACCGAACCGCTGAAGAAAGCGAGTTGAGGAGAAACCCGATATGAAAGAACGCGCCATTGGGGAAGTGATCCTCGACCTGAAGAACATCTCGCTCTCCTTCGGGGCAATGCGGGTGCTGAACAACATCAGTTTTGACGTCCGCAAAAGCGAGATCCGCTCCATCATCGGACCCAACGGGGCCGGCAAGAGCTCCATGCTCAATGTGATCAACGGCGTCTATCACCCGCAGGAGGGGGAAATCAGCTTCCGCGGTGAAGTGCGCAAGCAGATGAAGGTGCATGAGGCGGCCGGATTCGGTATCGCCCGCACCTTCCAGAACATCGCCCTGTTCAAGGGCATGAGCACCCTGGACAACATCATGACCGGGCGCAACCTGAAGATGAAATCCAGCATGTTCTCACAGGCCATCTATTGGGGAAAAGCGCAGAAAGAGGAGATCGAACACCGCCGGAAGGTGGAAGAGATTATCGACTTCCTGGAGATCCAGGCCATCCGCAAGACCCCGGTGGGCCGCCTCCCCTACGGCATGCAGAAGCGCGTGGAGTTGGGCCGGGCACTGGCGGCGGAACCGGAAATTCTGTTGCTGGATGAGCCGATGGCCGGCATGAACGTGGAAGAGAAGGAGGATATGTCACGCTTCGTACTCGATATTAACGACGAATTCGGCACCACCATCGTGTTGATCGAGCACGATATGGGCGTGGTGATGGATATTTCCGATCGCGTGGTAGTGCTCGACTATGGCCGTCAACTGGCCGATGGCACACCCGACGTGGTGCGCAACAACCAAGACGTGATTGATGCCTATCTTGGCGTTTCACACTAATTCGGGAGAGAAATAATGCGCCTCGAACGCGATGTCATATACATCATCCTTGCTTCACTCCTCCTGATGGTGGCCATCCCATGGATGGCCGGCACATTGTCAGAGGATATCTTCTTTGAATGGCCCTTCTTCTTTGAAGTCGCCATCGGCGGCCTGCTGTCTGGCGTCATGTATTCCCTGGTGGCCCTTGGCTTCGTGCTCATTTTCAAGGCCTCCGGTGTGTTCAACTTCGCCCAGGGTGCCATGGTGCTGTTCTCCGCCCTGACCCTGGTCGGCTTGAACGAGATGGGGCTGCCGATGTGGCTCTCTGTCATCGTCACCCTGTTGGTGATGCTGGTGCTGGCCATTGCCATCGAGCGGGTGGTGCTGCGCTCCCTGGTGAACCAGGAGCACATCATCCTGTTCATGGCCACCATCGGTATTGCCTACTTTCTTGACGGCTTCGGCCAGACCATTTGGGGTTCTGAAGTAAAAAACCTGGATATCGGCTTTTCCCAGGAGCCCGGATTCTACTTTGACGGTCTGATCCTGATAAATGATTTCGACCTGATCGCGGCGGTTATTGCCGGCATCCTGGTGATTGTGCTGGCCCTGTTCTTTCAGTACACCCGCATTGGACGCGCCCTGCGCGCCGTGGCCGATGACCACCAGGCGGCCCTGAGCGTCGGCATCCCGCTGAAGCATATCTGGGTCATCGTCTGGGCAGTGGCCGGTATTGTGGCGCTGGTCGCCGGCATCATGTGGGGCAGCAAACTGGGGGTCCAATTCTCCCTGGCCCTGATTGCTCTGAAGGCACTGCCGGTGTTGATTCTCGGAGGATTCACCTCGGTGCCGGGGGCCATTATCGGCGGACTGCTGATTGGTGCCGGCGAAAAGCTGGCGGAGGTATTTATCGCGCCTATGATAGGCGGCGGCATCGAGGACTGGTTCGCCTACATGCTGGCGCTGGCCTTCCTGGTATTCCGTCCGCAGGGGCTGTTCGGCGAAAAGATCATCGAGAGGGTGTAACGCATGTTTTACCGCGAAGCTGGAGAGTTCAAGGCATCCTACAAGGCGGATCAGGCGATCCTGCCCATTCGTCAGGATCGCTGGTTCATATGGGCCATTTTGGCCATTGCCTTCCTGGTGATCCCAACAGTATCAAGTGATTACTGGCTGGGCACCATCATGCTGCCGTTCCTGATCCTGGCGCTCGCCGCACTGGGGCTCAATGTCCTGACCGGCTATGCCGGACAGTTAAGTCTCGGTACCGGCGGTTTCATGGCCACCGGCGCCTTTGCCGCCTATAAACTGGCCACCATGTTCCCGGGCATGCATATCCTGCTGGTGTTACTGTTCTCCGGCACCATCACTGCCGGGGTCGGTATTCTGTTCGGTATTCCATCCCTGCGCATCAAGGGCTTCTATCTGGCGGTGGCCACCCTGGCATCACAGTTTTTCCTGATCTGGATGTTCAACAAGTTTGGCTGGTTTACCAACTACAGTTCATCGGGCGTGATCACGGCTCCCCCCATGGCTGCGATTGGCGATGTGCTGGTTACCGGGGCATACGCCACCGTAACAGCCAAGTATCTGTTTACGTTGAGCATCGTTACGCTCCTTGCCCTGATCACCAAAAACCTGGTGCGCTCCAATATTGGACGTGAATGGATGGCTGTGCGTGATATGGATATCGCCGCGGAGATCATCGGCATCAAAATGCTGCCCACCAAACTGAAGGCTTTCGCCTATAGTTCTTTTTTATGTGGCATTGCCGGCGCACTCTGGGCCTTTGTACATACCGGATCGGTAGAACCACTGGCATTCGATGTCAACCGTTCCTTCCAGATCCTGTTCATGATTATTATCGGTGGTCTCGGCTCAATCATGGGTGCATTTCTCGGCGCTGCCTTTATCGTGCTGCTGCCGATCTTCCTGTCCAATGCGCCCCACTGGTTTGGTCTCGATATTCCGGTGGATCTCATATCACACATCGAAGCGATGGTTTTCGGTGCGTTGATTATCTTTTTCCTGATTGTCGAGCCGCACGGTCTCGCCCGGCTCTGGCAGATTACCAAGGAAAAACTGCGGCTCTGGCCGTTCCCTTATTGATTAAGGGTATTTAGACATGCAAGTTCAACAATCCGCTCAGGATAACTTGTAACTGTTCAGATGGAGGAAACAACGAGTGAAAATTAATAAAGTGAAAACCGGTATTATCGCTGCCGCAGTGGGTATGGCCAGCCTGATATCCACACCAACGGTCATGGCGGCAGATGCCCAGTACATCGGTTCGCTGGTATACCGGACCGGCCCCTATGCACCTGGCGGCATCCCCTGGGCTGATGGCTTTGCCGACTACATCAACCTGCTCAACGAGCGCGATGGCGGTATCAACGGCGTCAAGTTGAACCTGGAAGAGTGTGACACGGCCTATAACACCGACAAGGGTGTGGAGTGTTATGAACGACTTAAAAACAACGGTCCTACCGGTATGCCGGCTGTCATGCCGCTGTCGACCGGCATCACCTATGCCCTGCTCGATCGTGTGGTGGCCGACAAGATTCCACTGATCACCTCCGGTTACGGACGTGCTGATGCCGCTGACGGCACCATCTTCCCCTACGTGTTTGTGCCACCGGCAACCTACTGGGGTGGCGCGGACATTGCCATTAACTACATGGCCAGTGAGGAAGGGGGGTATGACAACCTGAAGGGCAAGAAGATCGCCCTGGTTTATCACGATTCCGCCTATGGCAAGGAGCCAATCAAGACCCTGGAAGCACTGGCCGGAAAACACGGCTTTGAGCTCTCGCTGTTCCCGGTACCGCATCCCGGTCTGGAGCAGAAGGCAACCTGGCTGAAGATCGGTCGTCAACTGCGCCCCGATTATGTACTGATGTATGGCTGGGGTGTGATGAACGCCACCGCCATCAAAGAGGCCGCAGCCGTCAACTTCCCACGTGAAAAGTTTATCGGTATCTGGTGGTCAGGTAACGATGTCGATATGGTGCCGGCCGGCAAGGCCGCTGTGGGTTACAAATCCCTGCAGTTCAACGGCGTAGGTGCCGACTTTGATGTGCACAAGATGATCAAGCAGGTGCTGTACGCTAACGGTAAGGGTTCAGCCGATTCTGAAGCCGGGATTGGTGAAGTGGCTTATAACCGGGGTCTGCAGAGTGCCGTTCTTCTGACTGAGGCCCTGCAGGGCGCCATGAACGAGTTTGGCAACAAGCCGGTAACGGGCGAGCAGGTGCAGTGGGCACTGGATCGTCTCGACATTGATGAAGCACGCCTGAAGGCCATCGGCGCCGAGGGTCTGTTTGACCCTATCAAGCTGAGTTGTGCGGATCATCTGGGTAAGGGTCGCGCCAAGATTACCCAGTGGGATGGTACCCAGTGGAAGGCCATTACCGACTGGATCCAGCCCAACAACGAGATGCTTGACGTCATGTACAAGGAGTCTGCGGCGGCCTACGCCAAAGAGAAAGGCATCACCCCCCGCGCTTGTAACTGATCGCGGTTATCGGTGGACCTGATCCACCGAACGAGGTCCCCGCGGCCTGAATGGCCGCGGGGACATCTCCCAACATACAGAGAATGAACAGGCACAGCATGACTGACAACGCACATGCCTTTTTAGAGGTCAACAACATCGAGGTGATCTATGATCACGTCATTCTGGTGCTGAAGGGTGTCTCCCTGGAGGTACCGAAAGGTGGCATTGTCGCCCTGCTCGGTGCCAACGGTGCGGGTAAGTCCACCACCCTCAAGGCCATCTCCAATCTGCTCGGTGCAGAACGTGGCGATGTCACCAAGGGCAACATCCTCTACAAGGGTGAGGCGGTTGAAAGCCTGAATCCATCAGACCTGGTGAGACGCGGTGTCGTACAGGTGATGGAAGGGCGTCACTGTTTTGAACATCTGACCATTGAAGAGAATCTGCTGACCGGCGCCTACACCCGCCGTGATGGTCGCAAGGCGATCGCCCAGAGTCTCGAAATGATCTACGACTATTTTCCCCGACTGCGCGAACGACGCAGCAGTCAGGCCGGTTATACCTCCGGTGGTGAACAGCAGATGTGCGCCATCGGTCGCGCCATGCTGGCACAACCGGAGATGATCCTGCTGGACGAGCCCTCCATGGGCCTGGCTCCTCAGCTGGTCGAAGAGATCTTCGAAATCGTCAAAAAACTGAATCAGAATGAAGGCGTCAGTTTCCTGTTGGCGGAACAGAATACCAACGTCGCACTGCGCTATTCCGACTATGGCTACATCATGGAGAATGGGCGCGTGGTAATGGAAGGCAACGCCAAAGAGCTCAGCGAGAACGAAGACGTCAAGGAGTTCTACCTGGGCATCTCCACCGAGGGACGCAAGAGCTTCCGCGATGTAAAGAACTATCGCCGTCGCAAGCGCTGGCTGTCGTAACCTCTTTTCTGGTGACGACCGTGGGTCGTCACTGATTCCATCAAGGCTGTTTCACGGGTATCTGAGCCAAACAGATGCCGGGCAGCCGGAGGCATCCAGGCGCAAACACAAGGCCTGTTTGAACCGGACTGACTAATCACATCGGATGCGGGCTGTATCATGACAAACTATTACGACGAACTGGAAACCCAGGATCCCCGGACACGACAGCAGTCGCTGATCAAGGCCGTCGCCGCCCAGGTTGCCCACGCCAAAGCCGAGGCTCCGGCCTACGGCAGGATTCTGGCCGATATTGACCCGGCCGATATAACCTCCACAGAGGCGATAGCCCGGCTGCCACTCACCCGTAAGTCGGCGTTGATCGAACTGCAGCAGAGTTCCCGCCCCTTTGGTGGCATGGCCGCTGTCAAGTCACCCCAGCTTGCCTATGTGTTCGCCTCGCCCGGCCCGATCTACGAACCGGGCTCAAAGCGCCAGGACTTCTGGCGTTTCGCACGAGCCCTGTTTGCTGCCGGCTTCAGAACGGAAGAGCTGATTCATAACTGTTTTTCCTACCATTTCGTACCGGCCGGTGCCATGCTCGATAGCGGCGCACACGCCCTGGGCTGTTCGGTCATTCCTGCCGGTGTTGGCCAGACCGAACTTCAGGTGCAGACCATCGTCGATCTCAGACCGGACGGCTACGTGGGCACCCCCTCTTTCCTCAAAATCATTCTGGAAAAAGCAGATGAGACGGGCGCGGATGTCAGCAGTTTGAAAAAAGCGCTGGTCTCGGGCGAGGCGCTCCCTCCCCCCTTGCGTGATGGATTCAAAAAAAGAGGCATACAGGTCCTGCAGTGCTACGCCACCGCCGATCTCGGTGTTATCGCCTATGAAACCGCAGCGATGGAAGGACTGGTGATTGATGAAGGGGTGTATGTTGAAATTGTCCGTCCCGGCACCGGTGAACCGGTCGCCGATGGCGAGGTGGGCGAAGTGGTAGTAACCAGCCTCAATCCGGACTACCCGCTGATCCGCTTTGCAACCGGTGATCTCTCAGCCATCATGCCGGGAATCAGTCCCTGTGGCCGCACCAACCGCCGCATCAAGGGCTGGATGGGACGTGCCGACCAGACTGCCAAGGTACGGGGCATGTTCATTCATCCGGAACAGGTGGCCCGGGTCATCAAACGGCACCCGGAGATCCACAAGGCACGGCTGGTAGTCGAGTGGATCAATGAGAGCGATCAGATAACCCTGCAATACGAAGCGGAGACCGCATCACCTGAACTCGACAAGGCCATTGCCGAGAGTATCCGGGATATCTGCAAGGTCCGCGGCGAAACAGACCGCCTGCCCCGCGACTCCCTGCCCAATGACGGCAAGGTGATTGACGATATCCGCAAGTACGACTGATTTGATAGGCACCACTGCGCCTGGCACATTCTGTTGCTGTGACCATCAGGCTGGATAAGCTGACCGCCAGCTTGCGAACCGCATTATTCCAATAAAAATACAGGCTAAACTGTATTTTTCTGGCAAAATAGTCCGATGAAAAACCAAAGCTTTCTTGCCGGCTATCGAGTACTGGACCTGTCCCAGTATATTCCCGGCCCCTTTGCCACCCGGATGCTTTCCGATCTGGGTGCCGATGTGATCAAGGTGGAGCCACCCCGTGGCGATCCCATGCGCAACTTCATGCTCTCGGACAACGCCACCCCTTCGGCGCTCTACCGGCACCTGAATCGCGGCAAACGGGTCGTCAGGCTGGATCTGAAATCAGACGCCGGAAAGACTGAACTGAGCCGGCTACTGAA
Source organism: Sedimenticola selenatireducens DSM 17993 (assembly GCF_000428045.1). Taxonomy (GTDB): domain Bacteria; phylum Pseudomonadota; class Gammaproteobacteria; order Chromatiales; family Chromatiaceae; genus Sedimenticola; species Sedimenticola selenatireducens. Next base: position 81,103 of record NZ_ATZE01000016.1, read on the forward strand.
ACAGGCCGATGTGCTGCTTGAATCCTTCCGGCCCGGGGTAATGGAGCGGCTCGGTTTTGACCGAACCCGGCTGGAGCTGCTTAATCCGCAGCTCATCCATTGCGCCCTCTCCGGATTCGGCCAGAATGGTCCTTACCGTGATCACGCCGGACACGACCTGACCTACTGCGCTGCCAGCGGCGCATTGAGTGCCACCGGCACCCTCTCCCAGCCGATGATTATCTTTCCGCCCCTGGCGGATCATGCCGGGGCCATGCAGGCGGTAACCGCTATCCAGTCGGCCCTGCTGGGCCGGGTGAAAAGCGGTAAGGGAGCATTCATTGATATCAGCCTGTTCGACTCGGCCATGGCCTGGCAATACCTGGGCCTGAGCGAAGCGAAAGAGAACGCCGGACTGCAGCGTGAGCAACTCCTGCTGAATGGCGGCGCGGCCTGCTACAACATCTATGAAACGGCGGACAACCAGTTTCTCGCCCTGGCGCCGCTGGAGGCTAAATTCTGGCGCGCCTTCTGCGAGGCGGTGGACAGGCATGCCTGGATACCACGACAGCTTGAAAACATGCCCCAGACCGCCCTAATTCAGGAGCTGCGCGAACTGTTCCTCTCCCAACCGCTGGAACACTGGCAGCATCTCCTGGGTGATGTGGACTGCTGCTTTGAGACCATCCCCACCCTGGATCAGGCCAAGAACCATCCGCAGGTGGAGGCCCGGGGTCTACTGAACAATTGGGAACCGGCCTATCCAGCCTGGATCAATGGCGCGCCCTGTCGATTGCCAAACCGGCTGATCGAGATTGGGGATGGAGAGAGTGTGGAGTGGCTGGCCGAAGAGCCCTGAGTAGCGCATTCCACATTGCAGGAGCGGCTTCAGCTGCGAATGGCGATTGATTTGGCGCCCCTGTCGCGGCTGAAGCCGCTCCTACGGTTGATAGTTAGCCGGTTGGGGTGAGTCACGACCCCCAACATCACCACCGTTAACCAATCCGGATCGCCGGCAAGACCGGTTTCTCCAGCCGTACCTTCCATTCCGGCGCAATCACCCGGGCATCACCCTTGGCCACCAACACACCCTCCTGGTTGTGCACCTGACAATCCAGGGAGACGTGGCGTTTGGCGTCATCCAGCTTGCCGGTCACGGTCAGTTGCACGGTGATCTCATCGCCGGGCCTGACCGGGCGGCGAAACTGCAGATTCTGCTCCAGATAGATGGTTCCGGGCCCGGGAAGCACCGTGGCCACGGCAGCGGAGATCACCGAACCGGTCCACATGCCATGGGCGATACGGCCTTTAAATGGGGTATCCCGGGCAAACGCCTCATCCAGATGTACCGGGTTGACGTCTCCAGATATGCGGGCGAACAGCACCAGATCATCCTCCGTCAGGGATTTGCTGAAACTGGCGGCCGTACCAACTTCCAGTTCTCGATAGGGTATATTTTCCATTGTAGACATACGGGGCTCCCCGGTTCTGAAAAAAATATGCCGGGAAGGTTAAACCATTATTGTGGTTTTATATCCTGTGTCCCAGCTTGCGCAGATGCTGCCTGACGTTCTGCTCAGCCAATGGTATCAGCTTCTGATTAATGCCACGGTAGAGTCTTTTCACTATCTGATTCAGGTCATCTCCCTGTTCCAGCCGGGTGCGAATCTGAGCCTCCCGCTCCTGACGATGTTGCAGGGTCTTCTCCAGCAGATGGGTGCCACCAATGGGAATGCCGTGAGATGAGACTATGGCCCTGGGTTGCAGGTCGATAATCCGTTGCAGGGTGTCGAAGTAATCCTGCATATTCCCTTCCGGTTCGGGTATTACCACCGTCGCCAACGGCTGCACCAGGTCGGCCACAAAGAACCAGGACATATCGGTCGGCGCCAGTCCGATCATGCCATCATCGTGTCCCGGGAGTTCATAGCAGTGCACATCCCGACCCAACCACTGAGTCAGCCGGGTTCCCTCCTCTACGTGGACAATCTCGATCCCGTCCAGGTAGTCGGTGCCATTGCATACCAGTAGACGCTCCCGGGTCTTGCGGGAGCAGAGCATGGGCAGACCAAGCTGACGGGCGATTTCGGGTGATCGTTCATGGTGATCCCGATGGTGGTGGGTGATCAGAATACCATCCACCGGATACCGTTCCAGGGTATTGAACATCCGATCCAGTATTTCGTCCGAAGCCGGGGCCGGATCCACCAGATAACGTGGTGCGGCGCCGTCACCAATAATCAGCGCATAAGTGTATTCGGCGGGTGGCAGCGTGTTTGACCGGGTTGGGATATACCCGAGGCCCCGTATCATTTCCAGATAGGCAAGTTCGAGGTTTTCATCATAATCAAGATTGAACGGCTCAATTACGCTGGTTGTCAGATCTTTCGCAAATGCGCGTGCTGTGCGCATGACCGGTATCACCATCAAACCTTCACCGGACTCATAGCGTGCCAGGAACGCCTCCCGGTGCAACCAGTCCGACCAGGCAATCTCATTGCTGTCGGGACGAAACGCCGGTTTGGATTTCAACACGATTTTGTAATAGTGGGCGTGAAAGCGGACATGTTCGAACGACGGGGTAATGGCAATGCCCATCAGTTCGATCCGTTCCACCTGGTCCTGCTCAAGAGCCTGCTCCAGATCGAAACCCAGTTCCTCGTCCAGCTCCCGGATCAGAGCCCGAATGCGCTCCGGTTTAAACTCGGTAATCTGTGGATGGCTGTAGTCATATCCGGCATCCTCGTCATCCACCTTGCCACCGGGAAAAGCATAATAACCGGGAAAGGCGCGCAGGTAGTCCTGGCGTTTGATCACAAACACCTCTTCACCATGTACAAGTACGGCAGTTACAGCATCACGCATTACACATTCCCGGTCCAGATCTGTTTCAGATGATACCATAGGGACCGGTCACCGGGAGCAATAGCACATTATCCCAGTGGTATTCACGCCTGAGTGGTCCAGGTCAAACCACATAGGCGCAGGGGAAATATTTCAGCATGGACTGGCATAACTCCATGCCCGGCAGACCAAATGCCATCCACTAGGGCTTTGCCGGTAGCCAACCACCGGTCGCCTGAAGCGGGCGCAGACGGTCCGGCTCACTAACCCAGGCAACCAGTGCATGACGCTTGGCATCGGTCGGCCTGATCTCCGGCAGTTGCATCTGCCAGTTCAAATCCGCTGCGTCGCTTGCACTCATACCCACCACGACAAACTCGTGCGCCAGTTGACGTCCGCGATTTTCACCCGCCGCTATTTCGCTGGTCAGGCCAAAGGCCAGGATTGCCAGATGCAGGCGCATTTCGCCCGCCGGTTTGCTGGTCGACGCAAACCGGACCGTTACATGGTTACCGGTGACCTCCAGTGTCAATGCACCCGGCGTTTCATCCGCCACGCCGGGACGCTGGCGAGACCAGCTCCGCCACTCCTCACCATTGAGCAGCACACCCGGCGTATAGACCGTGCGGATACCCCCCTCCTGCTGATAGCGATACTGGCGGTCGGAAAAGCGCGATTGGGCAAAACGGTCCTTCCAGCCGATGTAGTCCCAGTAATCCACATGAAACGCCACCGGGATCACCCGATTCCAGAGGTCTTCATCCTTAAGGAATCCATTCAGCCAGGCCTCCGCCGGCGGACAACTGCTGCACCCTTCCGAGGTGTAGAGTTCAACCAGGGTTACCCGCTGCTCACCACTGGAGATCTGCAAGGTTGCCGCAGACAGGTTGGCGCCGGCCAGCACCAACAGTGCGAGCATCCAGGATACAGTCACTGTTTTTACAGTCATCATCGTTCCTCCTTCAGCAACCGGTGACGACGCTGCATCGGCAGCATGCGCCCTGACAGGTCGCTGAGCTTCGAGCGTATCCGGGGCGGCAGCCGGAACAGCATCAGCCCCAGGAACAGCGTCAGATAGAGTAGCGGTGACAGGGTGTCCGCCTTCACCAGCCAGAGATAGTGCAGCACCCCGCCCAGACCGCAGAGATACACCAGCCGATGCAGCCGTTTCCAGCGCCTGCCGCCCAGCAACCGGATGATCCGGTTGTGCGAGGTGGCCGCCAGCGGAATCAGCAGCAGGAAGGCGCTGAAACCCAGGATGACATAGGGGCGTTTCACCACGTCCGCGAAAATTGCGCCGATATCCAGCCCATGGTCCAGCACGGCATAGGTGGCGAAATGGAGCAGCGCATAGAGAAAGCTGTAGAGCCCGGTCATGCGGCGCAGGCGTACAAAATCATTAATGCCTGTGACCCGGCAGAGCGGCGTAATCGCCAGGGTGAGCAGCAGCAGACGCAACGCCCAGAGCCCGGTCTGGTGGGTAATGGTCTCCACCGGGTTGGCCCCCAGAGTATCGGCAAAGCCCCGCTGTACCAGCAGTGCCAACGGCAGCAGCAGCAGGAAAAACAGTGCCGGCTTGAGCATCCGGGTTATGATCTGTGCACGCGTCATCCAGGCCGTTCCCGATTAAAAATATTTTTTCAGATCCATGCCGCTATAAAGCGACGCCACCTGATCGGCATAGCCGTTGAACATCAGGGTCTCCTGCTTCAGCCAGTTGCCGATGCGCCGTTCCTTCTTCTGGCTCCAGCGCAGATGATCCACGTTCGGATTCACATTGGAGTAGAAACCGTATTCCGACGGCTGTACCTGGTTCCAGGTACAAACCGGCTGCTCCTCGGTGAAGCTGATACGGACAATTGACTTGATGCTTTTGAAGCCGTATTTCCACGGCACCACCAGGCGCAGCGGCGCACCGTTCTGGTTCGGCAGTTCGGCGCCGTACATGCCGACCGCCAGCATCGCCAGCGGATGCATCGCCTCGTCCATGCGCAGTCCTTCCCGGTAAGGCCACTCCAATACGCGCCGCTTCTGCCCTGGCATACGTTCCGGATCGTGCAGGGTATAAAAGGCCACATATTTGGCCCTGGAGGTAGGCTGGAAACGCTTCAGCGCATCCCCCAGGGAAAAACCGACCCAGGGGATCACCATCGACCATGCCTCAACACAACGCAGCCGGTAGATACGCTCCTCCAGCGTATGGGGACGCAGAAAATCCTCCAGATCATAGGTTCCCGGCTTTTCACAGGCCCCATCCACCACCACCGACCAGGGGCGGGGCACAAAGGCTTGGGCATGCTCCTTTGGATCACTCTTGCGGGTGCCGAATTCGTAGAAGTTGTTGTAGCTGCTGGCGTCATCGAAATCCGTCAGTTTCTCAGCGCTGCTGAAGGGACTCTGTATCCGGCCGGGAAACGGTTGACGGGTCGCTCCCTCGGCCCAGGAGTTTTTCACCCAGGGCAGTCCGGCCAGCGCGGAAGCAACACCAATGCCCAACAGACCGCTGTCACGGATGAACTGCCGTCGGTTCAGATAGATGGCCTGATCGGTAATCTCGGAAGGTTTGATAGTCTCGGGCTTCTTAATCAGCATATTGGTATTTCCGGTGATATTGCCTTTACATAAGTATGGGAGAGACTATGCAGAAAACAGCTCACCCAGACATCGTGCAAACATCACAATTTGATAACATTTGGCCCAGAAGGCTGCTGCCGACTACCATCATACAGGGGTGACACCAGAGACGCCGGGATGGCGTACACTTCCCATATATCGGATAGCAACGGTTTTCAACATGACGACAATGCAGGCGCTGGTAAAAGCGGAAGCCAGGGAAGGGATCTGGCTGCGGGAGGTTCCCCGGCCGGGAATCGGCATCAACGATGTGCTGATCAGAATAAAACGCACCGCCATCTGCGGCACCGACATGCATATCTACAACTGGGACAGTTGGGCGCAGAAGACCATTCCGGTACCGATGGTGGTGGGCCATGAATTTGTCGGTGAAATTGTCGAAGTGGGCAGCAATGTGATTGATTTCAGCCCGGGTGAGATCGTCTCCGGGGAGGGTCATGTGGTGTGCGGACGCTGCCGCAACTGCATGGCCGGCCGGCGTCACCTCTGCGCCCACACCAGCGGCATCGGCGTCAACCGAACCGGCGCCTTCGCCGAGTACCTGGCACTGCCCATGTCCAACGTCTGGGAGCATCGCCCGGGCATCGACCTGGATGTGGCGGCCATCTTTGATCCCTTCGGTAATGCGGTACACACCGCCCTGCAGTTCGATCTGCTGGGGGAGGATGTGCTGATTACCGGTGCCGGGCCGATTGGCGCCATGGCCGCGGCGGTCTGCAAGCATGCCGGGGCCCGGCATGTGGTGATTACCGACGTCAATCCCTGGCGATTGGAGCTGGCTCAACGGCTGGGCGCGGATCGCACGGTGGATGTGCGCAAGGAGAGCCTGGAGGATGTGAAACGGGAGCTGCACATGACCGAGGGTTTCGATGTGGGGCTGGAGATGTCCGGCAATGCCGACGCTTTCAACCAGATGATCAGCCACATGTGCCATGGCGGCAAAATCGCCCTGCTCGGCATTGTCGGCGAAGAGACAAAGATCGACTGGAACACGGTGATCTTCAACATGCTCACCATCAAGGGAGTCTATGGCCGGGAGATGTACGAGACCTGGTACAAGATGTCGGTGCTGATCGAGGCAGGCCTGGATATCGCCCCCATCATCACCCACCACTACCACTATACCGAATTTCGGGCCGGCTTCGACGCCATGCTGTCGGGACAGGCCGGTAAAGTGATATTGAACTGGGAAGCGTAATGTACGGACAATTTCAGCAACATTTGCAGCAGCAGCTCGACGCGATCCATAAAGCCGGGCTGTATAAGGATGAACGGGTCATCTCCTCTCCACAGGGAACCCATGTCTCGGTAAGCAGCGGCGCAGAGATCCTCAACCTCTGCGCCAACAACTATCTGGGACTCGCACAACATCCGGCCATCCGTAATGCAGCGGCGCGGGGACTGGAAACCTGGGGCTATGGACTCGCCTCTGTACGCTTCATCTGTGGCACCCAGGCCATCCACAAGACCCTGGAGACACGCCTCAGCCGGTTCCTCGGCATGCAGGACACCATCCTCTACCCCTCCTGCTTCGACGCCAACGGCGGCCTGTTCGAGACCCTGCTGGGAGATGAGGATGCAGTCATCTCCGACGAGCTCAACCATGCCTCCATTATCGACGGCATACGGCTCTGTCCCGCCCGGCGTTACCGTTATAAAAACAGTGACATGGCCGATCTGGAGCGGCAGCTGCGACAGGCGGATGCCGCCGGCGCCCGCTTCAAACTCATCACCACCGATGGCGTCTTCTCCATGGACGGCTATTACGCCCAGCTGGACCGGATTTGCGACCTGGCAGAGCAGTACAACGCACTGGTCCATTTCGATGACAGTCATGCCGTCGGTTTTGTGGGCGCAACCGGACGCGGCACCCATGAACATTGCGATTGCATGGATCGGGTGGATATCACCACCGGCACCCTGGGCAAGGCCCTCGGCGGGGCCAGCGGCGGCTACACCAGCGGCCGTCGGGAGATAGTGGAACTGCTGCGCCAGCGCTCACGCCCCTACCTCTTCTCCAATACCGTCGCGCCGCCGGTGGTGGCCGGTGCCATCGCCGCCCTTGATCTGCTGGAAGCTTCCGGTGAACTGCGTGAGCGGCTGGAGCAGAATACCCATCTGTTTCGCAACGGCCTGGAACAGGCCGGTTTCGACCTGTTGCCAGGCAGCCACCCGATTGTCCCGATCATGCTCTATGATGCGCCAAAAGCGGTTGAGTTTGCCCGACGCATGCTGGACCAGGGGATCTACGTCGTGGCCTTCTCCTATCCGGTGGTACCCCAAGGGCGGGCGCGTATCCGTACCCAGATCTCAGCGGCCCACACGCCTGAAGACCTGGCGTTCGCCATTGAGGCCTTCAGCCGGGTTAAGTGGGAAATGGGGATCTGATTGGCGACGATGTGTCGACACCGGGCGGATCACCCGGTGAGTGCCACATCCGTAACAGTCATGTCGCTGCGTATTCGGCCCACGGACAGGCCTCCTACACCGCTAAAGATGGACTAGCCGGAGCCAGCGTGGAGTTGTCGGAGCAGTTCATAGGCCTCGCGGATCTCAATGAAGCGTTCCTGATCACCCCCCTTGTCGGGATGATGAAGGGCAATCATTTGACGGTATCTGCGCTGTATCGTGGACCATGACGGCGCTTCGCACCCGGCCAGTCCGAGCAGGGTCAACGCCTCGGCCTGACGATCCACCGCATAATAGCGCTCCCAGAAACCCTGCAACAGATCAGCCACATCGGATTCGGAAGTCCGGTGCAGGTTGTCCCACTCCAGATAGTAGCGACGCAGCGGCTCATCCCGGGCGATCTCTGCCGCATGCCTGTCGGTACCCTCCCCGCTTTCCACAAACCGGATTAACAGGGGATCTATCAGCAGCAGAAGCCCCTCTTCCAGCAGTTTATCCTGCAATTGATAGAGCGCATTCATCACCAGAAAGTGTTTTTGAAACAGCGCCAGATCACCGCCTTGTGCCGTCCCGGAAAAGCATTCAGCCTGCTGCTTCAGCCGTTTAATCAACTCATGCTCGCTCAACCCCGAGGGTGACATTCGCAACAGTGAAAGGATGGGTGGAATCAGCGGGTTGTTATGCATGGCGTCATTATCCATACTTTCACTCCAGATCCCTACCTGATGCGGAAAATGCAACAATGTGCACCCTGGTTATCCTGTTTCAACCCGGACATCGCTGGCCCCTGATACTGGCCGGCAATCGCGACGAGATGCGCGACCGCCCTTCCTCACCGCCCGGCCAGCACTGGCCGGCACAGCCGGAGGTGACGGCCGGCCTGGATCATCTGGGAGGGGGCACCTGGTTGGGCATGAACCGGCAAGCTGTGGTGGCTACGGTAATGAACCGGGAGGGGACCCTGGGACCGGCCAGGGATAAAAAGAGTCGCGGGGACCTGGTACTGCAGGCACTGCAACATCCCACGGCAGAGGCGGCACTGCATGCCGTGCTTGCCCTGCCGACCGGTGATTATCGTGCTTTCAACCTGTTTATTGGCGACAGAGAAAACGCTTACTGGTTGCGCAACCGGGATGATGAGAGCGGACTGGAACATTTCACCATTCACCCGGGACTGCACATGCTCACCTCCCGGGAGCTGGATGACACCAGCCATCCGCGCATCCAGTTCTGGCTTCCACTGTTTCAGTCAGCCGCCCCCCCTGTGCCGGAACAGCAGACCTGGAGCGAATGGATATCGCTGCTTGCGGGGCGAATGAATACCGATTTTGCCAATCCCCATGCCGCCATGAACATGGACTTGCCGATGGGATTCGCCACGGTCTCCTGTTCGCTGATCGCACTCCCCCGATCACCGGATCAGGATCGCCCCATCTGGCTCTATGCCGATGGTTCTCCGGACCGGGCGGAATTCTCACCGGTCAGGATCGGTAGACCGGTTGACTGAGTGACCGATGGTTCGATACATCATGGCAGGTGTAAATTTCCAGTCATGGGGGGTAATTTTCCTGAACCAAAGGTAAAATCGTCCGTATTGCAACAAGGTCAATAATTTTTTAATGGATGCAGCAGCAACCGGGGAGATGGGCATGCAGCATGACAGGCAACGTAATCCAGGGTGGGTCAGACTGATCTTTATCTGCCTGCTGTTATCCGCCGGCAGCGTTTCCGCCCAGGATTGGGTCTATACCGTGGTGCCGGGGGATAACCTGTGGAACTTCTGCCAGAAGTACCTGTACAAGGTCGGCTACTGGAAACAGATCCAGCAGATCAACAACATCAAGAATCCCAAGCGCATGCAACCCGGCACCCGGGTCAAGGTCCCAATGAAGTGGATCAGGGTGAACGCCGCGCATGCCGAGGTCGTTGCGGTACGAGGAGAAGCGATACTGATCAAGCCGGACGGAACCCGCCAAAATGACATCACACCCGGCACCCGCATCACCCTGGGGGACCGGCTCGAGACGGGACCGGAGAGCAATGTCGCGGTCCGTTTTGCCGACCAGTCGCTGATTACCCTGCACGCGGAGAGCAATATCCGCTTCGATCACCTCTCGGCCTATGGCGACACCGGCATGGTGGACTCACGCCTGCATCTGATTGACGGCCGGAGCGATACCCGCATTACCCCGGCCAGCGGACCGGGCAGCCGGTTCGAGATCCACACGCCCTCTGCCATCAGCGCGGTGCGTGGTACCGAATACCGGCTTTCCAACAGCCAGCAGGTCCAGGCTTCCACCTTTGAAGTATTGAAGGGAAAGGTAGCTGTCTCGGGTGAACAGCAGACCAAGCTGTTGCCGGCCAGTTTCGGCACCCGGGTGGAGGCCGGCAAACCACCCCTGCCGCCGCGCAAACTGCTCCCTCCCCCGACCATCGACGAACTGCCGGCAAAGATTGAACAGCTGAACTGGCCGATCACCTGGCAGGCCCTGGATAACGCCGCGGGTTATCGGGCGGAAATATCACAACAGGCGGATTTCATCTCGCCACTCTGGCAACAGCAGGTAACGGCCGCACGCGTCCCCCTGCCCGATCTGCCGGATGGGCGCTACTATTTCCGGCTCCGGGGCATTGATGATATCGGCCTTGAAGGGATCAACCAGGTTCAACAGTTCAATCTGGATGCCCGGCCACAACCGCCGATCCCGCTGTCGCCAAACAGCGGCCAGCTATTCAGGGGAGAGCAGCCCGATCTGAAGTGGAGCGACTCCTCCGACGCCGTCGCATATCGTCTGCAGATTTCCGACACTCCGGCATTTGACCATCTGCTGATCGACCGGGAGAACATTACCAGCACGGTTTTTGATACAGCTGAGTTCAAGGCGCCAGGCCAATACTACTGGCGCCTGTTTTCAATCGGCACCGATCAGGAACAGGGGCCCGTCAGCGACAGCAGGAGCTGGGAGATCAAGCTGATACCCGACAAGCCTGAAACCAGCCTGGCCATTTCTGAATCGGGCATCACCACCTCCTGGCGTCCGGGGATTGCCGGCCAGAGTTACCAGGTTCAACTGGCGACGGATGCCGATTTCACGACGCTGCTACAGGAAGCTTCATTGCAGGAGCCGCAATTCATATTGCAACCGGTATCAGGGCAGGTGCGCTACTTCCGGGTGCGCTACGTGGAGCCGGACGGATTTGAGGGGCCCTGGGGGGCGACACAACGGATTGATCCGACACCGGACAACAGTTGGATCTACACCATCCTGACCGGGGTTCTGGGTCTCCTGTTGATCTGATGCCGGCGACTATAATCTAACTGCCCCGGCAACTCCCTCGAGAGCTCCCGCCGGAAACTGGAGAAGTGACAATTCGCATGAACTGCGTCATAACCGCATGGGCCAGCCACGAAGCTGAGCTCCGACACTATCTGCGCAGACAATTGCAGGATTCGGCCTTGGCCGAGGATCTGTTGCAGGATACGTTCCTCAAGGCACTGGCAGAGGGTAGCCGTTTCTGCCAACTGGAGAACAGGCGTGCCTGGCTGTTCCGGGTGGCAAAAAACCGCCTGATCGACTACCACCGCACCCACAAGGCACACGAAACCATTGTCGGTGATCTGCCGGAATCACCTGCCAATGAAGCACCGGTGGTGGATGATCTCAGCCAGTGCCTGCCACGTGCGCTCACCGAGTTGTCGCCGGCGGACAGTGAAGTGATCAGGTTGTGCGATATAGAAGGCATCAGCCAGGCCGAATATGCCCGACTGAAGGGCCTCTCACCCGCCGGGGCCAAGTCCCGCATCCAGCGGGCGCGAAAACGTCTCAAATTACACTTGAAAGCTGCCTGTCAGGTTCGCTATGACGAGAACGGCAAGGTTTGCTGCTTCACCCCGCGCCCGCCCGACTCCACGCCAAAGCCATAACCCCGCGTCTCCTAGCGAGCGGCTTGAATCCGGCCTCCTGCTTTGCCCTACCTCCTCCATCCGTGGAGTCGTGTGCTTCGCGGTACAGGATCCTCCCCGGGGTGGATAGTAAAAAAAACTGCATCCTTCTGCCGCTGCCATCGTCTTCAGGTTAAAGACCACTGTGGTGACGATACTGTCTGGAGACCTTGCTAGTGAACGATACAGTCCAGGAAACACTGCGTAAAAGCCCGCTATCCAGAACTTTTTTCTGGCTGACGGGGCTGGCGGTTACCGTGCCGCTCTGGTTTCTGGTCTATTTCCACCTCACCGACTTCGCCAATTTCATCCTCTCCCTGACCGGCTATACGCGCAGCAGCCATCTCGGTGAGGCGATCCATTTCTTCTTCTATGACACCCCCAAGGTGCTGTTGCTGCTGATCGGTATTGTCTTCCTTATGGGCATTATCCAGACTTTTTTCGCCCCCGAGCGGACCCGTGCGCTGCTGGCGGGCAGGCGTCTTGGGCTGGGCAATACGCTGGCGGCACTACTCGGTATCGTCACCCCGTTTTGCTCCTGTTCGGCGGTACCACTGTTCATCGGTTTTCTCTCTGCCGGCGTACCACTGGGTATCACCTTCTCATTCCTGATCGCGGCACCCATGGTCAACGAGATTGCCCTGGCACTGCTGCTGGGCCTGTTTGGCTGGCAAGTCGCCGCGCTCTATCTCGGCCTGGGACTGGCAGTGGCGATCTTTGCGGGGCTGCTGATCGGCAGGTTGGGCATGGAGCGATACCTGCAGGATTGGGTGCGGGATATTCAGGCCGGTAACAACGTGCCGGTTAACACCGCCGGCATGCGCTGGGAGGCTCGATTCCAGGCCGGCTGGCAGCATGTCAAAGAGATTGTGGGCAAGGTCTGGCCCTATATCCTGATCGGTATCGCGGTCGGCGCGGCAATCCACGGCTACGTGCCGGAGGATTTCATGGCGACATTCATGGGCAAGGAGGCCTGGTGGTCGGTGCCCGCCGCCGTGGTCATGGGCGTGCCCATGTACACCAACGCCGCCGGTATCATCCCGGTGGTCGAGGCACTGATCGGCAAGGGCGCCGCCCTTGGGACTACCCTGGCCTTCATGATGAGCGTGATCGCCCTTTCGCTACCAGAGGTGCTGATCCTGCGCAAGGTGCTCAGGTTGCCACTGATCGCCACCTTCGTTGGCGTGGTCGCGTTTGGCATCCTGGTGGTCGGCTACCTGTTCAATCTGCTGATCTGACAAGGATCACTACGTTTCCGTTTAATTTTTCCATTAGGAGAATCTCAATGAAGACAATCAAAGTACTCGGCACCGGTTGTGCCAACTGCAAGACCACCCTCCGGTTGATTGAAGAGGCCGCCCAGGCTGCAGGGGTGGAGGTCACCCTAGAGAAGGTGGAGGAACTCAGTGAGATCATGAAATACGGCGTCATGAGCACGCCGGGCGTGGTGCTGGATGGCCAGGTGGTGCACGCCGGCGGTATCCCGTCGAAGGGGGCAATCGACGGCTGGCTGGCTGACAACCGCTGATGCGGATTGACCTGGCGCAGTCACGGGCCGATTAGTCTCAATCCACCGACAAACCGAAGCCAGCGGAACTATAGTTAAATCAGAAAGGAGGTCTTCGCCTCCTGGAGAGTTATCGTGACAGGTGTGATTAAGGACCAGACGGACTGCACGACGATACGGCTCGTCGCCAGCTATTTTTCACCCTTTGCACTTCCCCGCCTGGCTCCCGGGAAGCATGCCAGCCGGGGCGAACGGGAGCGGGTTCATCGGATTAACATGCTCAACCTGCAGCCCTTCATGCGACGCTACATATTCCGCTCGGGTCAACTGGTGGTGGGGTGCTTCATCGCCTCTCTGCTGTTCGCCAGCCTGCTGCCGTTTCCACCGCTGGCCATCGCCGCCAGTATTGGCGTCATCCTCGCGGTTCTGCACACGGTCCTGCTGATCTTTATGCAGCAATGGGTAAACCAGGTCGCTGCCCGTGAGGGGCCAAATAACGACCAGACCGAACGCTAGGAGTCCGTCGGACTTAACACTGATCTACTGCGGAAAAGCCGGACAAACTACTGGGACGGGTCAACCGAAGGAAGACCTGTCCTGCTTTTTCGAGTCCGATCACTGCTTCAGGGCACAACCGGCTAGAATGGCGCATGTTTGGGTGTGCGGGGGAACGGAATGGCATCACGGATATTCTCCATCCCGGTCACATAGTTCACTACTCGCTCAAAACCCATACCGAAACCGGCATGCGGGACAGTCCCGTAACGGCGCAGGTCCCGATACCAGCTCATATCCCCCTGGATGCCAAGTTGGGTGATTCGCCGGTCCAGTACATCCAACCGCTCCTCACGCTGACTGCCGCCAATAATTTCACCAATACCAGGCACCAATACATCCATGGCCGCCACCGTTTTCCCATCATCATTGAGCCGCATGTAAAAGGCCTTGATGGATGCCGGATAGTTCATCAGGATTACCGGACGCCCGACATGCTGTTCCGCCAGGTACTGTTCGTGTTCCGACTGAAGATCCAGCCCCCATTCGACCGGAAACACGAATGACTCTCCACAGCTGCGCAAGATATTGATCGCATCGGTGTATTCCATATATTCAAAATCACTTCGAATTACAGTCTCCAGCCGTTCAATCGCCTCCTTGTCGATCCGCTCGGCAAAGAAAGCCATATCGTCCTGCCGCTCGTCCAGCACCGCCTTGAAGATATATTTGAGGAAATCCTCGGCCAATCCGGCATTGTCGTTCAGATCGGCAAAGGCAACCTCCGGCTCGACCATCCAAAACTCGGCCAGGTGCCGGCTGGTATTGGAATTTTCCGCACGGAAGGTGGGGCCGAAAGTGTAAACCTTGCTCAGCGCAAGTGCGTAGGCCTCCGCATTCAACTGACCAGAGACGGTCAGGAACGCCTCACGGCCGAAGAAATCACCTTCAAAGTCAATTGCACCACCCGCGGATCGCGGCAGGTTGTTCAAGTCCAGCGTACTGACCCGGAACAACTCACCGGCCCCTTCACAATCACTGGCGGTGATGATCGGGGTGTTGACCCAATGATATCCCCTTTCATGGAAATACCGATGGATCGCGCTTGAAAGGGTCGTGCGTACGCGTGAGATGGCGCCGAAAGCGTTGGTGCGGGGGCGAAGATGGGCCACCTGACGCAGGTATTCGAAGGTGTGGCGCTTCTTGGCAATGGGATAGGTATCTGGATCATCCACCCAACCGATAACTGACAGCGCGCTCGCCTGGATTTCACAGGATTGACCCTTGCCGGCCGACTCGCTCAGAAGTCCGCTGATTTCCACGGCGCAGCCAGTGGTGATTTTCAACACATCACTACTGTAATTTGGCAGGGAGCTGGGCACCACCGCCTGGATGGTATCGAAGCAGGAGCCGTCATAGACATTGATAAAAGAGATGCCGGCCTTGGAGTCCCGCCGGGAACGCACCCAGCCACGAACAGTTACTTCATTTCCGATGGCGGTGCCACCGGAGAGCAGGAATTTGATATCACGATTGTGCATGCTAATCATCCGAATGTTCTGGGCGTATTATCCCGAGAGACCTCAGCGGGGGCTACCAGGCAAACGAACAAGCGCCTGGCGTACCACCGGTTCATCCAACCGGAGAGGATTCCGGAATTATACATGGTAGTTTGACGGGAGACATCGGTGGAAAAAAGGTCGGCAATTCAAACAGCAGACGATACGGTTCCGCTGGTATCAGGCATCCAGCTAGCGACCCGCTTCGGCAGGCTGTTCATTTGGCAGACGTTGATCATGCATCGCCTGCAACAGCTCCCGGGATTCATTCCGCAACTGTGAGGCCAACGCACTACTTCGAGGTCTTGTCAGAAGAAAGGAGTCCAGTGCACGCGCCGCCCTGGCGGCGTTTTGCCACTCGCCCGTCTGCGCATAATCGAGTGCGACCTTGGTGTAATATCGGCTGGCGGCGGTGAGCTGAAAGTCGATTAATTTTAACTGTAAGGCGGCTCGCTCGGAAACTGCCAACTTACGTCCGAAGGTCTGGCTATCCAGCAGCCCATAAATTTCGTTCAGACCGATGACATAGCGATTAAGCGAATCAACCGATGTGATGGCGGCAGAATTAACCGATGTGGATCCCTCCGGTTCTGTCCGGGCCCGTTCTTCCGCCTGCATGACCTGCTGACTGATGTGTGGTTTCCTGGGGAACACCTGGCGAATGGTAATATATCTGGCGAGGAGTTCATTGCGCAGTAATTTTCCAACACCGGAAGGCAAACCACCTCCCCGGCTCTTCTCCAGCGCCTCCTCGATCTGCTGAACACCGACCATCAAACGGTGCACCGCAAGACGCTTGGCGGCCATATACTGTTCATATTTTTGTGCCAGACTGCCAACCAGCAGCAACAGAAGCAGCAGCCCGCCAATTACCGCGAACAGGCGCAGATGATCAGGAATCAAATCCAACATCGTTGTTACGCCAACAAAAATTACCGGCCACGTCCGGATGAAATTGCCAGGCGGTCAACCCGCCCTTCATCATCAGGGATGACCGCTCAGAATCTCCTGTAGTTTGGCCGCCAGCTCGACCGGCTGGAATTTCGGCACATAGGCATCGGCACCCACACCTTTTCCCAACTCCTGATTGGCATCCGCGGATAGTGACGAGTGCATGATGACCGGAATACCGGCCAGTCGTGGATCCTGCTTGATATTCTTGGTCAATACATAACCATCCATTTCAGGCATCTCCACATCGGTTAGAATCACCTGGACATAGTCACTCACCTTATGACCGGTCGCCTCTGCCCGGTCCGCCAGATCCTTGATCTTCTCCCACGCTTCGGAGCCGTTTGACGCGCTCAGGTGTTTAACGCCGATATGGTTCAGGGTTCTGACAATCTGATCCCGGGCCACGGCGGAATCATCGGCAAAAAGTACCGTTACATCATCACGATCAAGCTTCTCGATACCTTCAAACAGCTCTTCACCTTCACCGAACCCTGAGGTCTTGGCCAGTACCATCTCGACATCCATGATCATCACGATGCGTTTGTCGGTCAACTCGGTCACAGCCGTCACCAGTCCACCGTGCTGCTGGGCCATCATGTTCGGTGGAACCTTCACATCCTCCCAGGCAAGCCGCACGATATTGTCCACCGAGTGCACCAGAAAGCCCTGCACATTCTTGTTATATTCCGTGACAATGAGAATACTGGGTTTTTGCTCGGAGTTGACTCCGCAGAATTTGGGCAGGTTAATGATCGGTATCATGCTGCCGCGCAGGCTGACCATTCCCTCCACCGAGGCGGGCATGTCCGGTGCACGTGTAATCTCCGGGATATGCATCACCTCCCGCACCTTGAAGACATTGACGCCGAAAGTCTCTTCTCTTCCAGTCACGGAGTCGCGACCCAAACTGAACAGCAGCACCTCCAGCCTGTTGGTGCCTGCCAATTGTGTGCGACTGTCTACAGAATCGATGAAATTTGCCATTACCTACCGCCAATCAATGGGTTGAAGTGCTTTGTTATGTTGTGCCTGAAGGGCCCGGTTCTAACTCCAGTTGAGTAAGATAGCGGCCGCTCAGAAGATTGCTTTAGTCAAATACATACCACGACAAATATTTCTTCTAATCAATTGTTTTGAATAACAATTAATCCTATATTCGAGGAATAAAAACTATCTGGATCACCTTTAAATTCGTATACATAAAGACAATCCATCTTATTTCATCGACACCTTGCATTGCGGGATAGAGGGTTGGCCAGGTTCAGTCATGAACATATCGACATTGGAGTTGGTGGACTATCTGGCCAACAATTGAGAACCAGTGCGTTAAATATTAACCGGGAATTGCCGTTATCTGGCTATCCTATGTATACAGGATCATTGCTCTTTACCGTCAGCACGGCTGCCCCGGGCACAGTAGGCCAGGCGCCTCTCGGGCTTAACACTGATCTGGTGCGGAAAAGCCCGACAAACTCCTAGACGGGAAAAAGCGACACTCCGGCCGGGTAGATCGGACATTCTTGAAACTATATGTGCCATACAACAGTTAACTGAGGATTCCAGATTTATGGAGCTATCGGTACAGCAAGCAGCACTGCTGGAGAAGTATGACCGCCAGGACATATTGGGGCTGATCCGCCTGGTCGATCAGATCAGGAATGCCCCAGACTATATGGCCACCTATCGGCGTCTGCTCGCCGCGGGAAAGCTGTCATCCTCATCGATAAAACAGGAGCAGCTGGCCGCCGCGCTGATCAGCGAGCTGGAAGATATCCTGAATGCCAGCGCCGAACGATCCATCCAGGCCAACTATTTCGAGGTCGGCGAACAGATCAGGAAAAAATTTGGCCCGGATGCCGCCGACGTCTACCTGGCATCCAAAATGCCGGACGACTTCCTCACGGCTATACGGCAGAACCCGGACCATGGCGACAACAAGAAACTGTCTGACGACCTGGTGGATGAATACAAGAGTGCCCTCATCCGTATAGAAAAGGGTCGCAGAACCATTTCTGACCTGCTGCAACCTTACAGCAATTTTCCACTGAAAAATGCCGCGCTTCTCAACGCCCAATTCAACCAGCTCTATAATCTTCTGAAGACCGATTACAAATACCTCTCGGTCAAGCCCTACCTGATGAAGATCGTCCAGTTAATGCTGGAGAAACAGCCCAGCCAGGTAAATGGCCCGGAGACTGAAGGGGAGCCGTCCGAATTCAATCTGTTCTGGGACTACCGGTCGAGTGGTATCGAGCCCACCATAGCGACTCAGGTGTCGTTACATCTGGCATTCATCAATCTGCTGAAATATATAAAAAAACATCAGCTATTACCGGACGAAATCCATCACAAGATTGCCGGCCAGATCTCACATGTTCTTCAATACAAAAGTTCTGACACATTGTCGCCAAAAGCGAGAAAAATATTCAGTGATCTGCTGGAACAGATTAACAATGATGAACCGGCGATTCTTCGCAAACTGGCGGCCACCTTCGTCGATGAGTACCTCTGTGCAGAGGAGCAGATGCGTATCCGCCACCGCATGATCGAAGGCGAACTGGCCTTCACCAATGAATTCCTGAAACAGATTGCACCCAGTGCCGACCAGCTGTCGGGAGAACATGAGGCAAAAGTCAAGATTGCCC
Source organism: Sedimenticola selenatireducens DSM 17993 (assembly GCF_000428045.1). Taxonomy (GTDB): domain Bacteria; phylum Pseudomonadota; class Gammaproteobacteria; order Chromatiales; family Chromatiaceae; genus Sedimenticola; species Sedimenticola selenatireducens. The sequence goes on from NZ_ATZE01000016.1 coordinate 100,072, forward strand.
TGGAGAAACTGATTTGCCTGAAAGAGGTGTTTGAACTCTCCACCAGACAAATGCAGAATGCGGCCAGCAAGCCCTTTGCTGAACTGGAACGGTCCGCTCTCAGTATCTCCACCGCCTTGAGCCCGACCCAACTGGCCAGTTGGATCAAGATATATTCCATTCTCTTTTCCAACGCCAACCTGTTGTCACACGGCAAGGCCATTGTTGCCAAAGAGCGTGCAATAGAACTGGAAAAGATGCGCAGCCTGATTTCCGATCTCACCACCTATCACCTGATACAGAATATTGCCCAGCTGAAAGTGGTGGTGGATCGATCCATCCTGGTGCCTGATGACGAGAAGATCGCTCAATTCAAACAGTTCAGCGATATTCTTAGAATTAAACTGCAAGGACTGATGGATCAGGAAAGGCAGAAGGAGAAATCACTCCGGGAGATGATCGATGAACTGGTTTTTCTGAACAACGAATCAGCCCAGTTCGTGATCGCCGAGACCTTCGCCGGATTTCAGGATATTGTCGATGCCTTCAATTCCGGTGTCAGCGACTATTTCGTACGCGACAAGGAGGCGCTGCTGAAGGAGTCCCGTGCCCTGTACAATGAAATATGCAATCAATGCCTCAAGGGCGTGATCAAGCGGCCCGTACTATTGCGACAACATAAAAGCGAAACCGTACCAGAGGCGCGAAAACGCTCTTGGCTCGGCCGTCTGTTTTCATAATGTCTACTACGCTCTCCATCAAATCACTTTCCACACTGTTAACCGGGACGTGCGATCATGTTGGTCTACGCGGGTGAAGCCCTCGCACGATACGGTTTCGGTGAAGGTCACCCACTGGGCCCCGACCGTTTCAACGCCTTCTGGCAAGCCTTCCAGCGATCGGCACTGCTGAAGCTCAGCACCGTCAAGGCTCCGGTTCAGGGCACTGCCGAAGATGCACGGCTATTCCACAGCGCCGAATATGTACACCGGGTTCAGCAACTGTCCGATCTGGGCGTGGGGATGCTGGACATGGACACACCGGTGTTCCCCGGTATATTCGAAACCGCGCTGGTAGTGGTCGGCAGCGTGCTGGATGCAGTGAATGAGATCATGTCGGAGCATGCCTCCCAGGCATTCGTGCCCATCGCCGGCCTGCATCATGCCAGTCGAACATCCTCTGCCGGATTCTGTGTATTCAACGACTGTGGTATTGCCATTGAAGCTCTGCGCAGACGACACCGGATTCACCGGATACTCTATATCGATATCGACGCGCACCATGCCGACGGAGTCTTCTACGCCTTTGAGCAGGACCCTGATCTGCTGTTTATTGATGTGCATGAAGACGGCCGCTACCTCTATCCAGGTACCGGTAGTGCAACCGAATGTGGCAGCGGTCCGGCACGAGGCACAAAACTGAATATCCCGATGCCGCCCGGCGCAACGGATGAGATTTTTTTCAACTACTGGCCGAAAATAGCCGAATTCATGGAGCAGCATCCACCTGAGTTCATTATCCTGCAGTGTGGTGCGGACAGTCTTGCCGGTGATCCCATCACCCACCTGCAGTTCAGCCCGGAAGTGCATTACCAGACGGCAAAGCGGATCGGCGAATACGCACGGACCGTCTGCAATGGACGGGTTCTGGCACTGGGAGGTGGCGGTTATAACCGGGCGAACATCGCCACGGCATGGCTGCAGACAATTCGTGGGTTATTAACAGGAACAGCCGAAAACTCGCCTGGTTCCTAAAATAGATATATACTCTCCACAGCTCCACCAGACCCATCAGGTCAAACTCACAATAATAAATAATCGCCAAGCGGCTACTACACAGGATGATCAAAAACCGCCACGTCGTACTTTATGAACAGAGAGCTGCCACTGACACCACAAAGAGTTCTATTTGCATCGAGCGAGATCGCATCGCTGAACGGCTTCAGTGAGCAAGCCGAATTCATCACCACCCTGACCTCGACACTCAGTGCGATGGAGCATGATGTACGCCTGATAGTACCTGCCTACTCCTGGCTGCTGTCACAGACAGACGCCGTTATCCAGACATCCAGAATCAGATTGCCCGGCGATAATCGGGAAGCACGAATTCTGCAAGGGCAAGCAGGACAGAGCATCCCCCTCTATCTGGTAGACATACCAGGACAATTCGACCGGCCGGACAATCGTGGTCCAGAAGATGCCATCCGCTTCGGACTGTTCAGTCGCATCGTCTCATTAATGGCAATCAATCAGGCAGGAATCAACTGGCAACCGGACCTGCTGCACTGCAGCGGCTGGCAGACAGCACTGGCCATTCCACTGCTCGGGGGCGCATGGAGTCGTCCCGCAACGATCTACTCCATGCATGAGGCGAAACACCAGTATTGCCACACCGAGCAGATCAACGCGCTCTCCATACCAGTTGAACTGCTGAAATCCGGTGCTCTGGAGATGCAGGGGCGCTTCTCGTTCGAAAAAGGGGCGATCCTGATGGCTGATCAACTGATCCTGCCGAGCCCCGGTTATCGCCAGGAGCTGCTGAATGATCACACCTTACACCCACTGGCGCCCCTGCTGAAAAAACGCACTGACCGGCTGACCGGCATCCCGTCCGGCATCGACTATCAGCGCTGGAGCCCAACCACCGATGTGCATATAGAACAGCACTTTGACAGCTCATCATTCGAGCTAAAAGGACTCAACCGGCAACGCTTACAATCGGAACTGAACCTGCCCCTGGATGAACATGACCTGCTGATCGGCTATCTCGCCACTGGTCGCGACACTAGCGAGCCTGAGCAGATTGCCTCCCTGCTGCAAACCATTGCACCCGACACGCCCATTCACATACTGGCTGCCGCCGGAGAAAACGATCCCGCACTTCAGCCGTTGCTCGACAGCGCCGAACGATTTCCACAACGACTCAGTGTGCGGCATGCAACCGATGAGGCTCGCTGGCACAGAATCCTGGCCGGCAGTGACTGCCTGCTCATGCCCGCCCGACACTACCCATCGGCACTTCAGGCGCAATGTGCGCTCAGCTATGGAACGGTTCCCATTGCCCACGCCTCGACTTCAATACGGGAGATCGTAACTGACGCCACCCCGGCCAATCTGCTGCATGGCAGCGCCAGCGGTTTTCTCTATTACAAGACAACACCCGAGCAACTGGCCGACGCAATCAGCAGGGCAAGCACATTTCGTGCAAAGCCGGCGATCTGGTGGCAGAAGCTGGCACTACAGGGCATGGCCCAGAGTTTTCATGCCGCCGAGACCACCAACAGGTATCTGCAGTGCTACCAATCGGCAATAGACAATCCGGTAGCCACGCCCGCTCACTGAGCATCCCGGTTTACCCCACGAACCCTGCATTGATCCCCATCTGTAATGGTGTCAACATGAAACGCAATTGACACAGCAATAGCAAAACCGGGGCGGCACCAGCAGATGACCATTTCCAACCTCCTTAAAAACCAGGCCTATATCAACGGCGAGTGGATTTCCGCCGACAACGGCCACACCTTTGCGGTCACCAATCCCGCAGACAACAGCGAGATCACCCGTGTGCCCTCACTCGGTGCGGCAGAGACGAGACGCGCCATCGAGCAGGCTGATCTGGCCTTTCGATGCTGGCGCAAGCGTACTGCGCAGGAGCGCAGCAATCTGCTGCGCCGCTGGTTTGAACTGATCATGGCCAATCAGGAGGCGCTGGCTCAACTGCTCAGTCTGGAGCAGGGTAAACCGCTGGCGGAAAGTCGCGGCGAAATCGCCTACGGCGCCAGCTTTATCGAGTGGTTCGCCGAAGAGGCGAAACGGGTATACGGTGACGTGATCCCGGCCCACGCGGCGGACAGGCGTTTTGTAGTGATCAAGCAGCCGATCGGGGTAGTAGCCGCCATCACCCCCTGGAACTTTCCCAACGCCATGATCACCCGCAAATGTGCACCGGCCATGGCGGCCGGCTGTACCGTGGTAATCAAGCCGGCACCGGACACCCCGCTCTCCGCACTGGCATTGGCGGCCCTGGCGGATGAGGCCGGCATACCGCCCGGTGTGTTCAACGTCCTGCCCACGGAAAATGCCGTGGCGGTGGGTGGCGAACTGACCAGCAACCCGATCGTTCGCAAACTCTCCTTCACCGGTTCCACCGCTGTCGGGAAGCTGCTCATGTCCCAGTGCGCCGGTACGGTTAAAAAGGTCTCCCTGGAGTTGGGTGGCAATGCCCCCTTCCTGGTGTTTGATGATGCCGATATCGACGCTGCCGTGGCTGGTGCGCTGGCATCAAAATACCGCAATAGCGGCCAGACCTGCGTCTGCACCAACCGCTTCCTGATCCAGGAGAGTATCTATGACGAGTTTGCCGAAAAGCTGACCCGGGCGGTCGACGCACTGCAGGTAGGGCCAGCACTGACCAGTGATTCCCAGCAGGGACCGTTGATCAATCAGGCCGCCGTGGAGAAGGTGCAGCGTCATGTGGATGACGCCGTGGCAAAAGGCGCCCGGCTGATGACCGGGGGGCAGCGCCATACCCTGGGTGGCACCTTTTACCAACCAACTATCCTGGCCGGCGTCACGCGTGAAATGCACATTGCCTGCGAGGAGACCTTCGGCCCCGTCGCCCCCCTGTTCAGCTTCAAGACCGAGCAGGAGGCGATCGACCTGGCCAATGACACACCCTTCGGACTGGCCGCCTATTTCTATGCCCGCGACATTGGCCGGGTCTGGCGCGTGGCCGAGGCCCTGGAGACCGGTATGATCGGGATTAACGAAGGCATTATCTCCACTGCGGTCGCACCATTCGGCGGTATCAAGGAATCAGGAATCGGCCGCGAGGGTTCGCGCTACGGCATGGATGACTTCATCGAGATGAAATATCTCTGCATGGGTGGTCTCGGTCAGGCGTAAAGGATTCCGTTGACTCGGCCCGGGCGATCCCTATAGACCACCCGCTGGTCACCATCGGATATATCAATCCCGCTTGCGGACATTCTGAAACCGTCGGATCCAGGGAGACTCGATGGGGTTGTCGGCCAGCAGCCGATCTTTCGCCTGCGTCGCCTGCTGCATACTGTCGAAACTGCCAGCGAGCACCCCGAACCAGCGGTAACCGAAACGATCGAAAGGGAAAATAGCGACACGCCATGAACTCTTCAACATACGCGCCACACGTTCGGCGCTCTCCCGCTTGTCGCTGCTGAAAAGCTGCAAGGTAAAATTGTCTTCCGGCTGGTCCTCTATCCAGGCCAGATCATTCTGACTGGCTACGACCGCCACATCACCGGTCGGTGTCGCCGACAGCAGTGCCGATTCATCAACCGCCAGGTCCGCCGGAGTGACGGTCTGCCCCAGCAGGCGGGCACTCTGCCGTGATGCAACCAAAGTGACCGCATCCGAACCGGTTCCGGATGCCGCCACGCCGGTGGCCATCAGTCGCAACGCGGCGTCACTGACGGCGACCTGCATGACATCCACCGACCCGCTGTAGATTGGCGAATCGGCAAACTCCAAATGGTCCAGCATGACCAATGCCCGTTGCGATCCGTTATCCGCCGCGCGCCGATACCATTCGAGCGTCTTTTCATGATCCGGCTCGACCATCCACCCCAGGTAGTGAAGTGCAGCCAACCGAAGCTGTGCCGCCACATCGCCCTGCCCGGCCGCCCGACGCCACCAATAAAGCGCCCGTTCCCCATCCTGTTCGATCAACTCACCGGTATGATAGAGATTACCCAATCGATACGCTGCCGCGGCATGCCCACCCTCGGCGGCCAGCATCAACAGGGTCAACGCCGTCACCTCACTGGGTTCGACTCCCAGGCCATCACGAAACAACCTGCTGAGATAAAACTGTGCTTCGGCATTGCCCCGGTCAGCCTCGGGCACCCAGTACTCGTAGGCATCGCGCCACTGCTGCTGTTCAAAGGCACGATAGCCGGCCTGTACCGGATCAACGGCGGCCGCGCACTGGGTACCCCACAGCAGTCCTGCAATCAACAGCAGTTTACCCGACAGGGTTCGCTTCATCATGCGGGCGGGAATATCACTGGCGGGGGTTTGACACCGATTCCGGTGGACTCGGCGACCACCGCCACCGCCTCCTGACGACCCAACTCGAAAGCCTGGGTCTGCGGCACTGTCTCCCCCGGTTGAGCAGGGATGTCTTCCGTTCGCATATACAGCGTCTGGGTGGGAAAGGCGAACTCAACACCCAACCGCTTGGCCAGGCGCAGGATATCCAGCATAAAACGGTGGCGTTCACGCAGCTCGGTATTCCATTCCGGCGTCTCCCAGAACACATACAGCAGTACATTCAGCGAAGAGGCGGCGAATTCGTTGAGGTAGACCTGATAATAGTCCTTGCGCATATAGGGATGCTGTCGAATCAGCTCCCGCACACCCTCACAGAAGGCCTCGATCCGGTCTGGCGGCGTATCATAGGTCAGTGAGAGTTTGCAGGAGAGGCGGCGGTAGCGCCGCTCCCCCATGTTGTCGACATCGGCGGTGATGAACTTGGAATTGGGCACGGTAACCACCGAGTTGTAGAAAGTGCGGATTCGGGTACTCCGGAAACCGATCCGCTCCACCGAGCCTTCCACCCCACCCACAATAATCCAGTCACCCACACTAAAGGTGCGGTCCATCAGCACGGTGACGGAACCGAACAGGTTCTGCACCATATCCTTGGCCGCCAGGGCAAAGGCCAAGCCGCCCAGTCCCAGGCCCGCAAGGAGACTCGATATGTCCACATTGATATTATCGGCAATGAAGACAAAACCGATGACAGTGACAAAAATCTTCAGGGTGCGCGGAATCAGCGGAACCAGGGCGTCGTCCAGCTTGCTTTCGGTCCTGAGTGCGCGACGCAGCAGATAGATCGCGACGATATCCACCAGTCGGTAGGCGGCCCAGACACCGGACAGGCTGGCGAGAAATTTCACCGCGACAAGCAGTACCAGCAGGGAATCCTCGCCCAGTCCGAGGAGGTTGATGCCGACCCACCAGATAACCGCCATCACCATCAGGCCAAGCGGTCGCAGGACCTGGTCGGACAGGGCCTGGAATTCGTCACCGCTACTGCGGTTCTTCCACCGCCGCACCAAACTGCGCAGCACCAGGGAGACCAGCTTATCGGCAACCACACCCACCAGAATAATGATGAAAATACCGATCCACTGCCAGTTCTCAAGCAGAAAGTCTTTCTGTTTGAGACGTTCGGGTATCTGTTGCCTCAGACGCAGATGCCACGGGAGATATTGCGCATCATCATCCCCCTTTACCCGCTTGGTCGCCGACAGTTCATCCAGTATCATCGGCAACCGGCTGACGCCCTCCCGGTCGAACAGCCAGCGCCCATCTTCCATAGGCGCAATGCGGATAACACCGCTTTTATAACGGGCAAACAGGTAGGGCTCACCGGTGGGGTTGGCCGGAATCCGTCCGGTATCGATCAAGCGGGTCCGGTCCATCACCTCCAGCAGCATCCAGGCCAAATCACGCCCACGCTCCCGGCGCACCAAAGGACTGACATCGGACAAGTCCAGTGTGGTTACCGCATCGTCTATCCGCTGCGGTTCCCCCCGTTTGATATCGTTCATGGCATGGAGAAAGGTCTCCATGGTGGCCCGGGGGGAAATGAGAGTATCGGGCGGTGCCGCCGCCTTGACAGCTGCACTCTCCGTCCCCGTCACCCCCTCCTGGCTATAAATCGATTGGGACAACCCCGACAACAGCAATAACATCGGTAGCAACAGACGCCACATGATCAACCGACTCCTTCACTTCCGCTCACATAAACTGGGGTGCAGTCTACCCGTCCGGCCCGGGAGTGTCTAAAACACTGGGCAGAATCTTCGTTTCACAGGCAAGTCACTGCAACTTTGTCCCCATTGTCGGCCATGAGGTGGGGTCGCCATCACAGCAGCACGACGGATCACGGCGCCGACGCGGCGCCCTATGGAGATGGAACCGGAATTTGGGCAGGTGAATGGTGAGTCGACCGGTTAGGGGTCTCTATTCGAGGGTCAACTGAATGTTATCGATCAACCGGGCCTTACCCAGATAAGCCGCTGCGAGAATAACCAGGGATGTATCATCCGCACCCGGCTCTGCCAGATCAGCCGCACGGCGAATGGCATAGTAATCGGGCGTAAAACCTTCCGACTCCAGCCGGTTGATCGCCTGACGCTCCAGCGCCGCATAATCGTGCTTGCCGCGCTTTATCCCGACCACCGTCTGTTGCAATTGCCGATAAAGAGCCGGCGCTATGGTACGTTCGGTATCGCTCAGGTAACCGTTTCTGGAACTGCGCGCCAGCCCATCCACCTCGCGTACCGTCGGCAGTCCATGGATGGTGACGGGAATCGAGAGATCCTGAACCATCTGCCGAATCACCAGCAGTTGTTGGAAATCCTTCTCGCCAAACAGTGCCAGATCCGGCTGAACCATGTTGAACAGCTTGCAGACCACGGTGGCGACACCCACAAAATGGCCGGGACGCGAGGCGCCACAGAACAGACCTGACAATCCCGGCACTTCGACCCGGGTCTGCTCCTGCTGGGGCCGGGCGTACATTTCGGCGACCTGCGGCGTAAACAGCAAATCGGTGGCTGCCGCACTCAACTTATCCGAGTCATCAATCAGGGTTCGCGGATAAGTGGCGAAATCCTCGCCCTCGCCAAACTGAAGCGGATTGACAAAGATGGAGACCACCACCCGATCCGCCAGAGATCGCGCCTTTCGCACCAGATCCAGATGGCCTTCATGCAGATTGCCCATGGTGGGAACCAGCGCCACCCGTTCTCCGGCCGCACGCCAGCGGGATACGGTATGCCGAAGGTCGGCAACAGTTTCAACGGTAATCATTTAAAGCTGTGCTCCTCACCGGGGAAGCTGCCGTCCTTGACTGCCTTGACATAATGAGCGATCGCCTCGGAAATAGAGTGGGCGCTCGGCAGGAAATTTTTCACGAAGCGCGGCAGCTGGCGCGGGGTGATGCCAAGCATGTCGTAGATTACCAGTACCTGGCCATCGCAGCCGGGCCCGGCCCCGATACCGATCACCGGAATCTCCAGCGCCTCGCTGATCTCCCGTGCCAGCCCGGTGGGGACACACTCCAGCACCAGCATCTGGGCACCGGCCGCTTCCAGCGCCAGGGCATCCTCTTTCATGATCCGGGCCGACTCGTCATCCCGTCCCTGTACCCGGTAACCGCCCAGTTTGTGCACCGACTGGGGCAGTAGTCCCAGGTGGGCACAGACCGGAATGCCGTTGGCGGTCAGCTGACGCACGGTCTCCAACTGGGTGGCACCGCCTTCCAGTTTCACCATGTGGGCGCCGCCATCCTTCATCAGCCGCCCGGCAGTCCCCAGCGCCTGCTCGGCCGAGCTGTAACTCATGAACGGCATATCGGCAATCAGCAACGCCTTGCGGCGGCCACGGGCCACACACTGGGTGTGATAGACCATCTCCTCCACGTCCACCGGCAGCGTGCTCTCCTGTCCCTGAATCACCATCCCAAGCGAATCACCGACCAGGATCACCTCCACGCCCGCATCTTCGATCAGGCTGGTGAAACTGGCATCGTAACTGGTTAACACAGCAATTTTTTCATGCTGTTGCTTCATCTGTATCAGTGTTGCGGTTGTCACATGGGACATGATTTTTTTACCCCGTTTTCTCTCTTTCCACTGTTAGTCGGAATCGGATAACCCGCATTGTGCAGTGCAATATTACAACAAGAGTGGTGCAGGATTGAAATAATGTTTTCCGCTGCGTACGCTGCAGATCCGCTCCAGCAGCAGCCGGTAGTCACTCTCCCGCTCAATCGGATTGATCTCCGCTGCATTGACAATCAGCAGAGGCGATTTCTCATAATGGTAGAAGAAATCGGTATAGGCGTTGCTCAGGCGTTGCAGATAAGCGGCTTCCATACGCCGTTCCTGGACCCGGCCTCGCTTCTGAATTCGCGTCATCAGCACATCCACCGGCGCCTGGAGATAGACCACCAGATCCGGAGATGGCGCCTCCATGGAGAGTCGCTCGTAGACCTGCTCGTAGAGATTCAGCTCTTGTGCATCCAGGTTGATTCCGGCAAACAGCCGGTCTTTTTCCAGCATATAGTCCGCCACCAGGGCTCGACGAAACAGATCCTGCTGACGCAGCCCCGCCAGTTGTCGGCTGCGCTGAAACAGGAAAAACAGCTGGGTGGGAAAGGCGGCCTGGCGGCCATCATTATAAAAGCGCTCCAGGAATGGATTCTCTTCCGCCTCTTCCAGCAGGGTTTCAGCCGCAAAGCTCTGCGCCAACCGGTTCACCAGGCTGGTCTTGCCGACGCCGATGGGTCCCTCCACCACGATATAACCGGGCGGTGTTGCGAGTGACTCATGCATGGCGCTTCAAGCCATTTTTCGGGCAATTGGCTACCAGTGCCGCCAGAGATCCCAGCCCCGGTATATTCAGCATGGGGGCGATCTCCTGTAGCGGATAAAGCACGAATGCCCTCTCCGGCATGCCGGGATGGGGCACGGTCAGCGCCTTGTCGCTAATGATCTGGTCCCCGTAGACCAGCAGATCCAGGTCCAGCGTGCGGGCGCCCCAACGCACCTCACGGGTACGTCCCTGGGCCTGCTCTATGGCCTGGATACCGGCCAGCAGATCATAGGGTAAAAGGGTGGTTTCAAGGGCCGCCACCGCATTGACGTAGTCCGGCTGATCCGCCGGCCCCATGGGGGGACTGAGATAGAGACTGGAACATTCAAGCAGGCGGGTTTCCGGCAGCTGTGTCAGGGCCTCACAGGCACGTCTGACCTGCAACACCGGTTCAGCCAGATTACTGCCCAGCCCTATGTAGGCGGTTACCATGGGCTTATTTGCACTGCTTCGCATCAGTCGTCTGGCTAGCTCGGGTCGGCCGGTTTGGCGGGACGCTTGCGCCGGCGCCGGCGGCGGCGGGGTCTATCGCCACTGCTGTTCGCCTGCCGAACCATCTGGTTGCGTTCATCGCCGTCCTGCTCCTGAAAATGGGTCCACCAGTCGGCCAACTCCTGGTCGACCTCTCCCGCTTCTGCGCGCAACAACAGAAAATCATAGGCCGCACGGAAACGGGGATGGGTTAGCAGTCGGTGGGGACGTTTTCCCGCTCGCTGTTCAAAGCGGTGCTGCAGATTCCAGATCTCGCGCATCGGGATACTGAACCGCTTAGGTATCGATACCCGCTCAAGCTGGGTCATCAGGATATCACTGCCCGCCTGCTGCATGGCCGGCAAGGGCGCTTCGCCGTTCTCCCGCAGACGTTCTGCCAACAGCCTGACCGGTTCCCACAGCAGTACCGCAAACAGGAAGGCCGGCGTTACCGGCTTTCCCTCGCGGATACGGCTATCGGTATTCTGCATCCCGCGGATAACGAAAGTGATGGGGAATTCGTGATCTTCGTGGGCCAGACACTCCTCCGTCTCCGGAAACAGCTCACCAAACAGGCCATAGTGACGCAGCTTTTCAAAACTCTGTAACGCCACGCCCGCCATGAACAGTTTCAGCACCTCCTCAAACAGGCGTGCCGCCGGCACACTCTGCAACAGGGAACCCATTTCAAACAGAGGCTGTTCGCATGCCGGATTGATCACAAACCCAAGCTTGGCGGCGAAGCGGACGGCCCGCAACATGCGCACCGGGTCTTCCCGGTAGCGGATATCGGGATCACCCAGCAGCCGCAGAACCCCTGACTGCAGATCCGCCATGCCGCCGGCATAATCCACCACCGAGAAGTCCTCTATATTGTAATAGAGGGCATTAATCGTGAAATCGCGGCGCAGGGCGTCCTCTTCGATGGAGCCATAGATATTGTCCCGCACCAGCATGCCATTCTCAGTCTCCCGGTCTCCCGGTTCGGAGGCATCCTGCATACTTCTGAAGGTGGCAACTTCGATAATTTCCCGCCCGAAGTGGACGTGGGCGAGGCGGAACCGGCGGCCGATCAGGCGACAGTTGCGAAACACCGCTTTGACCTCCTCCGGGGTGGCGTCTGTCGCCACATCGAAATCCTTGGGTTCCCGGCCCAGTAGCAGGTCGCGCACACCACCGCCGACCAGATAGGATTGAAACCCTGCCGCCTTCAGGCGATAGAGTACCTTGGTGGCATGTTCGCTGATATTCGCCCTGGAGATGTTGTGCTCAGGACGGGGAATGATATGGGGCGTGGCTATTTTAAATATTCCTTATACACTTCAAAAAGATTGCGGCGCCCAGAGTGTACAGAATCATGCCACTAAAAAAAATGGTCATTACAGCTTGAGCCAAAACAAACTGTGGGTATAATACGCCACGCCTGAGCGCACTGCTCCCTTCGTCTAGTGGCCTAGGACTCCGCCCTCTCACGGCGGCAACAGGGGTTCGAGTCCCCTAGGGAGTACCAAATTCGTGAGAAAACAAAGGGTTGGCAGGAAACTGCCAACCCTTTGTTGTTCATCCCAAACGATCACACAGCCAATAACCGGCTCACGCACCGCGCCGCCTGGCATGGAAACGCTCCACCCATCGCAGCAACCGCACCGGGGCATGGGCGCGCTTCCAGTTACCGGCGGCAAATTTGTTCGCCTCGGTCCAGGTGGGATAGATGTGGATGGTGCCGAGGATCTTGTTCAGCCCCAGACCGTGACGCATGGCGGTGACAAACTCGGCAACCAGGTCTCCCGCATGCTCACCGACGATGGTTGCGCCCAAAATCTTGTCTTTACCGGGCACCGTCAACACCTTGACAAAACCCTGCGCCTCACCATCGGCAATCGCGCGGTCCAGATCATCCAGCCCGTAGGTGGTGATCTCATAAGCCACGCCCCGCTCCTTCGCCTCCAACTCATTCAGCCCCACCCGTCCCACTTCCGGATCGGTAAAAGTGGCAAAGGGTATGACCGAGTAGTCCACCTTGAATTTACGGAACACTCCAAACAGGGCGTTGACCGCGGCATACCAGGCCTGGTGGGCGGCGGTATGGGTAAACTGATAAGGGCCGGTCACATCGCCACAGACATAGATGTTGGGGAAATTGGTCTGAAGAAATTCATTGGCTTCCACGGTACGCCGGTCACTGACCCGCACGCCAAGCTCCTCCAGGCCGAAGCCGGTGGTATTGGCCATTCGGCCAACCGCGACCAATACCTGATCGAAGGGGATTGAGATGGACTCCTGCTGATATTCCGCCGTCAGCCTGTTTTCCCCCTCCACCACTTCAAACGATTTGGCGGTATGTCCGGCAAGGACTTCGATCCCCTCCGCCTCGAACCGCGCGGTGACCAGTTCCACGACATCCTCATCCTCGCGGATCATCAGGCTGGGAGCCATCTCCACAATGGTCACTTGTGAACCGAAACGGGCAAAGCACTGGGCCAGTTCGCAGCCGATCGGGCCACCGCCCAGCACCAACAGCCGCTTCGGCAACTCACGCAGCGTCCACAGATCATCCGACGTGAGATACGGAACCTGATCCAGCCCTGGAATAGGTGGCACAAAGGGCCGCGCACCGGTCGCAACGATAATGTTACGGGTCGTCAGGGTCTGGCCGTTCACCTCGACCTCATAAGGGGACCTGATCATCGCCTCCCCTTCAATGACCTCCACGCCGAGTCCGGTGTAGCGCTCCACCGAGTCATGGGGCTCGACGGTTTTCACCACCCGCTGTACCCGCTCCATCACTTGTGAAAAATCAAACTCCACGGTCGCAGACTCGAAGCCATACTCCTGCGCCCGGCGGGTCTGCTCCAGAAAGCGCGCCGAGCGGATCAGCGCCTTGGACGGAACACAACCGGTATTGAGACAGTCACCACCCATCTTGTGCTTTTCAATCAGGGTGACTTTGGCCTTGACCGCGGCCGCGATATAGGCCGAAACCAGCCCCCCCGAACCGGCCCCGATCACCACCAGGTTGCGATCAAAAGTGGCCGGCTTGTGATAGGCCTTGAACACCTTGCGCGCCTTGACACCGTCCAGGATCTTGCGGGCGATAAGTGGAAAGATACCCAGTAGCACGAAGGAGAGGATCAAACCCGGCGAAAGAATGCCCGACAGCGATTCAATTTTACCGAGTTGGGTGCCAGCATTCACATAAACCAGGGTCCCCAGCAGCATGCCCACCTGGCTGACCCAGGCAAAAGTGAATGTCTTGAGGCTGGTAAGGCCCATGGCCAGATTGATCACGAAAAATGGAAACAGGGGCACCAGGCGCAACCCGAACAGATAGAAGGCACCGTCTTTCTCGATACCCGCATTGATCGTCTTCAGCTTGTCGCCGAAGCGGTTCTGGACCATATCACGCAGCAGAAAGCGTGAAATCAGAAAAGCCAGCGTGGCACCCAGGGTGGAGGCGAAGGAGACCAGCACGGTACCCCAGAACAGGCCGAAAATAGCACCGACCGCCAGCGTCATCACCGCCGCGCCCGGCAGGGAGAGTGCCGTCACCAGCACATAAACCACGAACATCACGGCGGCGGTCTGCAGGGGATGGGCCTGCCGATAATCTTCCAACGCGGCCTGCTGCGATTTGAGAAACTCCAGGCTGAAGTACTGTCCCAGATCAAAAATAAAAAAGCCGGCGATCACTATCACCAACACGATTAGCATCACTACCCGGTTACGGCTCATCTTACTCCCCTGACTTATCAACATTTCTTATGGCAGTTGACCGCGCTACGACTCTTTTTCTTTCGCCCTGCCCCAATCTTAGCGAACATTCACCCTTCCAGCCCGGGGTCATGGGCGCCCGATGGCTCAGGAGATTCCCTGCATAACCTCTCGACGGGGATAAATATTCAATTCAACCGGATCGCTTGCGTTATAATATCCCGTTTTATCCCTGACGATTAACCTGACACAAGACAGCCTGACGATCCATGGAAAAGACTTACGACCCCCACAGCCTGGAAAAGCGTTGGTACCAGACTTGGGAGGAGCGCGGTTATTTCGCCCCTTCCGCTGATGCCGACAGCCAGCATCCCTACTGCATCATGATCCCGCCGCCCAACGTCACCGGCAGCCTGCACATGGGCCACGCCTTCCAGGACACCATCATGGATGCGCTCACCCGCTACCATCGTATGAAGGGTGACAAGACCCTGTGGCAGGCCGGTTCCGACCATGCCGGCATCGCCACCCAAATGGTGGTGGAGCGGCTGATCAACGCCGAGGGTAAGACCCGGCACGACTACGGTCGCGAAAAATTCCTCGAGAAGGTGTGGGAGTGGAAAGGCCAGTCCGGCGGCACCATCACCAGCCAGCTACGCCGCATGGGCGCCTCGCTCGACTGGGAGAACGAACGCTTCACCATGGATGAAGGTCTCTCCGATGCCGTGAAGGAGGTGTTTGTCCGGCTGTTCGAAGAGGGACTGATCTATCGTGGCAAACGGCTGGTCAACTGGGACCCGAAACTGCACACTGCCGTCTCCGACCTGGAAGTACTCTCCGAAGAGGAGAATGGCTTCCTCTGGCATATGCGCTATCCCCTGACCCATGGCCAGGGCCATCTGGTGGTCGCCACCACCCGCCCCGAGACCATGCTGGGCGACTGCGCGGTGGCGGTACATCCCGGCGACGATCGCTACAAACACCTGCTGGGCGAGTTCGTGGAACTGCCCCTGACCGGCCGACGTATCCCCATCATTGCCGATGATTATGTGGACCCGGAGTTCGGCACCGGCTGCGTCAAGATTACCCCGGCCCACGACTTCAATGACTACCAGGTATGGCTCAGGCACCGGGACGAGAAGGCAATTGCCGAACAGCCCCACGGCGGCCTGATCAACATCTTCACCAGCGATGCAGCAATCCGTAACCACGAGGCCGATGAAGATGCCATTATCCCGGTCGCCTTTATCGGTATGGACCGGTTTGATGCCCGTAAAAAAGTGGTGGCCGACCTGGAAGCACAGAAACTACTGGAGAAGATCGACGATCACAAGCTGATGGTGCCGCGCGGCGACCGTTCCGGCTCGGTGATCGAACCTTTCCTCACCGACCAGTGGTACGTCAAGGTGGAGCCTTTGGCCAAACCGGCCATCGAGGCGGTGGAGAACGGCAGCATCAAGTTTGTGCCGGACAACTGGAAGAACACCTATTACGAGTGGATGCGCAACATCGAGGACTGGTGCATCAGTCGCCAGATCTGGTGGGGACACCGTATCCCCGCCTGGTACGACGACGAAGGTAACGTCTACGTCGGTCGCTCCGAAGCCGAGGTGCGCGAAAAGCACAAGCTGGCAGCGGACTATACCCTGACCCAGGACGAGGACGTGCTGGACACCTGGTTCAGCTCCGCCCTCTGGCCCTTCTCCACCCTGGGCTGGCCAGAACAGACCGAGCGGGTCAAGACCTTCTACCCCACCAGCGTACTGGTGACCGGTTTCGACATCATCTTCTTCTGGGTCGCCCGCATGATCATGATGGGCATCAAGTTCATGGATGATGTGCCGTTCAAGGAGGTCTATGTGCACGGCCTGGTGCGGGACAGCCATGGCGACAAGATGTCCAAGTCCAAGGGCAATGTGCTGGATCCAATCGACCTGATCGACGGCATCGATCTGGAAGCGCTGGTCAGCAAGCGCACCAGCGGCATGATGCAGCCACAACTGGCAAAGAAGATCGAGAAGGCGACCCGCAAGGAGTTCCCCGACGGCATCCCCAGTTTTGGCACCGATGCGCTGCGCTTTACCTTTGCCTCCCAGGCCACCACCGGCCGCGACATCAAGTTCGACATGGGACGCATCGAGGGTTACCGCAACTTCTGCAACAAGCTGTGGAACGCTGCCCGCTACGTACTGATAAACACCGAAAATCAGGATTGCGGCCAGTCCGGTGGCGAGATGGAGTTGAGCATGGCGGATCGCTGGATCCTGTCACGCCTGCAATCCACCATCAGCACCGTCAGCGAGGCCACCGACGGCTACCGGTTTGATCACGCCGCCAAGGCGATCTACGAGTTCACCTGGAACGAATACTGCGACTGGTACCTGGAGCTCTCCAAACCGGTACTGACCGGTGACAGCGCCAGCCAGGCAGCCCGACGTGGTACCCGGCATACCCTGGTCAACGTATTGGAGACGCTGCTGCGCGTGGCCCACCCGATAATGCCCTACATCACCGAGGAGATCTGGCAGCGTGTTGCCCCGCTGGCAGGCCGCGGTGGCGAGACCATCATGAACCAGCCCTTTCCGGTGCGCGACGATGCCCTAATGGATCAGGCAGCGGTGGCAGAGATGGATTGGGTGATGCAGTTCATCCTCGGCATCCGCAAGATCAAGGGCGAGATGAATATCGCCCCGAGCAAACCGCTGCCGGTGCTGCTGCAGAATGCCAACCCCGAGGATCAGGCCCGCCTGATTCGCAACCGGCACTACCTGGATTTTCTGGCGCGGCTCGAATCGGCCACCCTGCTGGGCAGTGATGACGAGGCACCCGAGTCGGCCATGGCCCTGGTGGGCGGGATGAAACTGCTGATCCCGATGGCCGGCCTGATTGACAAGGAGGCGGAACTGGGCCGCCTGAACAAGGAGATCGGCAAGCTGAAGGAAAATATCACCCGCCTCGAAGGCAAGCTGAACAATCCGAAGTTTGTTGATAAGGCACCCGAAGCCGTGGTACAGAAAGAGCGCAACAAACTGGCGGACGAAATCGCCGTGCTGGAAAAGCTGGAGCAGCAGCTGAAAAAGATCCAGGCGCTGTAATTAAGCCTATGACGGCCACGGACTGGATGCCGGAAAGAATTGCACATCAGTCCGTGGCCACTACACTTTAACCAGTATGAGCCTTTAAGAACCGGCCTATGATCTCCATCGACGCGCAACACGAAGAGTTGAGAAACCGACTGTTCGAAATCCGGCAGGAACACCGGGATCTGGATGTGGCCATCGCCGCCCTTACCGAGGCGGCCTATAAAAACGAGCTGCAACTGAAACGCCTGAAAAAACGCAAGCTGCTGCTGAAGGATGCCATCGCCAAGCTCGAAGATGAGTTGATCCCCGACCTGGATGCCTGATCGTTAACACCAAGTGCAGGAACCGACCAATGAAGATCACCCGACTGAATGAGTGCGAGACCACCCCGGTCAACATGGAGGGCATCAAGGGAGTAACCAAGCAAGTGCCTATCGGCAAGGCGGACGGCGCCCCCAACTTCTCCATTCGCGTATTTACCCTGGAACCGGGTGGCCATACGCCGCATCACTCCCATGAGAGCGAGCATCTGAACTACATCCTGGAAGGAAATGGCGTGGCCATGGAGGGAAATAGAGGGCATCCGATACAGAAAGGCGACTACCTGCTGGTCAAACCCCACGAGGTACACCAGTATCGCAATACCGGCGATAGCCCGCTGGTATTCATGTGTATGGTGCCGAGTGCCTACGAGTAATCCCGGTTCATCAGGGCTGGGTCAAACAGATCACTACCAGCGATTTTACCGGTTTAACCCCGATTCCTGCCTGTTATCGCCCGGCACCTAATGGTACGAACTGTTAAAGAAACTTTACAGTTTGTTCAATTCCTCCACCAGTTCAGATCCTGTACGCCATATACCCGACTGTTTTTATTGGTTATTTTATTATTGGCATGCACCATGCTGCTATTTAGGCAGAAAGGAGCATGGACCATGAAACAGATCACCGAACAATTGACCGAATTGCCATCCCCAATAGAGGTGGACGGTAAACGGAAGATCAAACGCCATGGGCTATTGAGTCAGCGAGCGCTGGCACGGGAAAACCATGCATATGCAGCCACGGCGGGTGTAAGCAATAACTGTCAGAGCGGAGGATTTGTCCCGGCCTTTTATGACACCCTGTCGGATTGCAGTGTTATTTCCCGTTACGCCGACGGCAGCCCGGCACCCATTCATCTGCTGGACGGCGTTCCAGTCGAGTGGGTTTCAGGCTATGACGCAGAGGGTCATGTAGCTGCCCTGCGCCCCGGTGTGATATCCGGCTTCCTGCGGGCTGGGCGTTTCTACACCCGAGAACAGGTGGCGAACGCCGGTTGATCAGCCCCCGGAACTCAAGAGCGGGTGCGAATCGCCAATCTCTTCAACACATGTGCGGTGGCCACCATGGCAAAAGTCGTCGTAACCGTCATGGCCGAACCAAAACCGCCGCAGTGCAGACCCGCGCCAACACTCCCTCCTTCCGGCTTTACGCTACATACCTCCCCCCTGCCATCCGGGTAGACCTGCTGCTCGTCCGAGTAGACACAGGGGACATCGAACCGCCGCTTGGGATTTTTTGGGAAGTCATACTCCTTGCGCAATAGCTTCCGGGTCTTGGCCAGCAGCGGATCATGCTGGGTCTTGTAGAGATCGGTCAGACGGATCTTCAGCGGCTCGGTCTGACCACCTGCGCCGCCCACGGTGATGATACGGATCTTGTTTCTGCGACAATGGGCAATCAGCGCGGCCTTGGTCTTAAAAGCATCAATGCAATCCACCAGATAGTCGTATTGGTTGCCGATCAAGCGCTCCAGATTGTCAATCTCAACAAACTCTTCCCAGGTGATAATCCTGCATTCAGGATTGATTCCCTGAATACGCTCAGCCATGGCATCCACCTTGGCGCGGCCAAACTGACCCTCCAGGGCATGGATCTGTCGATTGACATTGGATTCCGCCACATTGTCCAGATCGATCAAGGTCAGGGTCCCCACCCCACTGCGGGCCAGCGCTTCCGCTACCCAGGAGCCGACTCCGCCGATGCCCACGACGCAGACATGCGACTCGGCAAAACCGCGGAGTCCCGCCTCGCCATAGAGTCTTGCTATACCACCAAATCGTCTTGCGTAATCCATCGGCTACCTGACTGATTAATCATCACGCCGGTCATTGGTTTCTCCAGGCCCGGTCGAGGGGCCCATTCTAAGTGGCCTGACACAATATCCCAACAACTGATTGACCCGGCTTCACGCCCTGGGATATGGTAAATATACCGAACGGTATATTTTTCTAGTCTATGGAAACCAAAGGCGAACGCACACGACAACTCATTATCGAGAAATCACTACAACTTTTCTCCGTAAAGGGTTATCACAGCACATCTATTTCAAATATTTTGGACGCGACAGGCCTGACCAAAGGGGGGCTGTATGGTCACTTCGAAAGCAAAGAGGCGATCTGGTATGCCATCTATGACGAGGCGGTAAGGCGCTGGCGCCGCGTAGTGTTTGACGGGGTTCACGACATTACCGACCCACTCCGGCGGATCGAAAAGGTGATTGAAAACGACCTGATGAACTATCTGGGCAAGGATATCTTTGAGGGGGGGTGCTTCTTCCTGAATGCCCTGGTGGAGCTCTCGGGTCAGTCACTGGAGATGAGCCGTCACATGCTGCGCGGATTCATCGGCTTTTCCAAACTGCTGCAGCAGTGGCTGGTGCAAGCGGAGTCGCAGGGGCAGATCCAGTCCGGCCTGAATCATCGTGAAATTGCCAATTTTATCTTTATCTCGCTGAATGGCGCGGCCGCCCTCTACGCCGTCACCCGGGACGACAGCGTGCTTAAACAGACGACCTCGCAGCTTCATCGTTACGTCCGACAACTGGAAGCCTGATTCCATCGACAACGAAAGCGAGAGACACAATCAAAATATACCTTTCGGTTTATTTTATACAGAACACGCGGCGCGCCTGAACAGGCCGCGATTTACAGAGATATTTGCTGACAGGACATTGCCATGAGTCGACATCTGGAGCGTATTAAAATATTCCAGCGCGAGCTGATCAATCAGGGCCTTGGAGCCGCCCTGCTCTTCTACTCGCGGGATATCTTCTACTATACCGGTATTGCCCAACCGGCCTTTCTCGCCGTATTTCCAGACGACTACCGACTGTTTGTACGTAGCGGCTATCCCTATGCCGTACAGACCGCCGGTATCGAGGCTTCTCACATCAGTGAGGAACGCCGCCTCGACTTCATCTACCAGGAGTACTTCTCCTATCTCTGGAACAAGCGCCTGGGCATTGAACTGGACCTGTTACCGGCCAACAACTACCTGGCCTACCAGAAGTTATTCCAGGGTTTCGAACTGCAGGACGTATCCCCGCTGATCCTTAAGCAACGGACTGTCAAGACGCCCTATGAAATCGAGCAGATCCGCCGCGCCTGCAGGGTGGTCGAAACGGGTCAGCAGGCGATACAGCAGGGGCTGAGACCCGGTATCACCGAACTGGAACTCTCCGCCGTAATCGAGAACAGCCATCGTCTGGCCGGGCATGAGGGGGGCATCTTTCTGCGCCATCCCGACTTGCCATTGGGCATGGGACCAATCAGTTCCGGGGCCAACCTGGGTGATTTCACCGGCCTGGTCTACTCTGTCTCCGGCGTTGGACTGAGCACCGCCCTGCCGATTGGCCCCTCCAACCGGATTATTGATGATGGTGACCCGGTGGTGGTGGATATCCCGAGCATGGTGAACGGCTACCATGCCGACCAGTCCCGCACCTACGTCGCCGGCAGGGCAACTCCCCGATTGAAGGGATTGTATGCCGATCTGCGCGAGATTTCCGACTATGTCATCGACACAATAAAACCGGGTATGGGCTGTGATCAGGTCTATGATCTGGCAGTGGAAAAGGCAGCCGAGATGCGGGTCGAGGAGCAGTTCCTCAGATTTACCGGTGACAGCCACTGCCGGCTGATCGGTCATGGGGTCGGTATCGAAGTGAACGAGCCACCGGTGCTGATTGCCAACAACCGGGCCACCATTCCCGACAGCTGTGTACTGGCCATTGAGATGCACATGCTGGACAAGCGCGCCGGCGTGGTCAAAATAGAGGATACCGTGCTGATCAGCAGTGCGGGCAATGAAATTTTGACCAAGGCATCGCGGGACCTGATCGAGACCGCCGCCGCGAGTTGAGCAGGAGCGAAAATGTCAAAAGAGCGGATTGCACTGGTCGGCGCAGGTGCAGCGGGTAGCGCACTACTGCTGGCGCTGCATCGGGCCGGCTACCCCATTGCCGGCGTGGCCAGTCGGACACTGGAGTCGGCACGACGCTGCGCCGCACTAATCGGCGACCCGCCCGCCACCAGCGACCCGGCACCGGTCGTGGTCAACGCCGACATCATCATACTCGCCACCCCGGACGGCCAGATTGAACCGGCCTGCCACGCCATTGCCGACCAGGGCGTCATCCGGCCCGGCCAGCTGTTTCTCCATCTCAGTGGCGCACTCACCTCCAATGTCCTCGAACCGGCACGGCACAAAGGCGCCGAAGTGCTCTCCCTGCACCCGATCCAGGCGCTGGCCGACCCGCAGAAAGGAGCGGAACTGTTGCGGGGGAGCTGGTTCTGCCTGGAGGGAACCACACCGGCCATCACCCGGGGTGAAGCCCTGGTCAATGCCCTGCAGGGAGAAACCCTCGTCATACCGGCTGAAAAGAAGGCACTCTATCACGCGTCCCTCTGTGTCGCCGCCAACTACCTGGTCACCATCGAGTCCATTGCCGTCACCCTGCTGGAGCAGATCGGCATTGAACGGCAAGCCGGCCTCAAGGCAATACTGCCGCTAATCGCCGGCAGTGTGGAAAACCTGGTCCATTCCGGCCTACCCGACGCGTTGACCGGACCTATCAGCCGGGGCGACACGGCAACCATCACACAGCATATCGACAGTTTGCGGGAGATCCAGCCGGCCTATCAGGCGATCTATCGGATGCTCGGAAAAGAGACCGTGGAGCTGGCCCTGGAGAAAGGCGGGCTGGATCAGGAGCAGGCTGAGCAGATCCGGCTGCTGCTCACCCCGCAACCGCCGGATGCGTGCCTGATCAGTTGAGATTCAGGCCATGGGACCGCCGGTAAGTCTTCAACACGAGACGATTGACCTGTAGGAGGCCCGCCCGCGGGCCGATTCACCGTGACACCGCCGTTCGTAGCAGGACGGGACGGAGCAGTCAGAACCCCTCGAACACACTCTGGGTGCCGTTTTTCCTTGCATCGCTGACATTGCTATCCATGATGAAGTCGAGGAACTCCGCTTCATCCAGTGGCTGACACAACATATAGCCCTGGAAGCAGTGGCAACCGCGCTTGCGCAGAAAATCAAATTCACGGCTGTTCTCAACCCCCTCGGCCACCACGCTCAACCCGAGCTTGGAGGCCATGGTGATAATCGCCTCGACAATACTTACTGTCTCCGGATCGCTGATGATGTCGTTGACGAATGAGCGGTCGATCTTGATCTCATCCAACGGCAGTCGTTTCAGGTAGGCCATGGAGGAGTAGCCGGTACCGAAATCATCAATCGAGAAGCGCACACCCAGGCTTTTCAGATCGAGCATTTTTGCCATCACCTCGTCTAGGTTGGTGACCAGCATGTTTTCGGTCAACTCCAGGGTCAGGCGCGTGGGATTGGCACCGCTGGTTTTCAGGAAGTGCGCCACCTGCATGGCGAAGTCGGCCTGCTGGAACTGCTGGGGGCTGATATTGACCGAGAGGTGGATAGGTCCCGCCTCGGCATACTCATCGGCAATTTTACGCAGCAGATTGCAGGAGACTTCCAGCACCCGGTTACCGAGCGAGGTGATGATACCGATATCCTCCGCCACCGGAATGAACTCGGCCGGCATGATCAGGCCACGGGTCGGATGCTCCCAACGCAACAGCGCCTCGGCACCCAGGGTGTTGCCGGAGAAGTCGTGCTTCGGTTGCCAGAGGATCTTCAGTTCGTTGCGTTCCAGGGCCTGACGCAGATCGTTCTGCATCTGCAACTGCTCTTCGGAACTCTTGTGCATACTGGGCAGGAAGAAACGCACGGTGTTGCGCCCGGCCTCCTTGGCTCGATACATGGCGGTATCCGCCTGCATCAGGACATCATCTGCGGTCTCACCATTCTGAGGGAACAGCGAGACACCGATGCTGGTGGTGGCATAGAGGCGATGGCCGTGCACTTCGTAGGGTTCCGAGAGCGCCGCCAGCACCTTGTTCGCCGCTATATCCACCTGATGGGTAAACTCGTCGAGCACGGCACTCTCCTCCGCCAGCAGCAGGACAAACTCATCGCCGCCCAGGCGAGCCGCTGTATCCTCCCTGCGCAGACAATCGGTAAGGCGTCTCGCCACTTGTTGCAGCAAGGCATCACCGATGGGGTGACCCAGTGTGTCGTTGATGGTCTTGAAATTATCCAGGTCGAGAAACAACAGTGCGCCGATACGGTCATGACGCCGGCAGCGAGCCAGCATCTGATTCAGCCGGTCCAGCAGCAGACGCCGATTGGGCAGATCGGTCAGGGGATCATAGGTCGCCTGATACTCCACCAGTTCCTGGGCCTGCCGCTGTTTGGTGACGTCACGAAAACTCCAGACCCTTCCCACGATCTCCCCTTCGATCAACTGCGGGTGTGAGCGGCTCTCGAAGATCCGTCCGTCGGTAAAGCGCAGGATATCCCTTGTCGCCTCATCGGTATGGGACAACTGATCACGGATGCGATGAATGAACCGTTCCCCATTCTCCATCAGCGGTGCGGTGAAAGCGCGCAACCAGCCCTTTTTATCATCCCGGTCGAGCGTCTGGGGTATCTCCCAAAGGGTCACGAACTTGGTGTTATAAATCACCACTCGCAGATCATTGTCGAGCACCAGAATACCGTCGGTGGTGGAGTTGAGGGTCGCCTTCAGCAGGGAGATGATCTCCTGCAACTGATGCACATCGGCCTGCTCGGTGGTGGCCAGAGGCCAGAGGCCCTCAACATGGGTAGTGGATCGGACATTCTCCAGGCTGTCCGGGCCACGGGAGACCGACCTGGAAATTAGTGTATCCAGTTCATCCATTCTGTCGCCCAGAACCTCCAGTTCACTCCGGAGATCCGGCGCGACACTGCCGTCATCTGTCATATCCAATTCAGACACGCGCTTCCCTCATCTGACAGGTCCGGTCAGATTCTCTGATCCCAGGGGTTATCCATAGCATAGGAACATGGCAGGCCATTGACTCCTTTACTGGAAATCAACGGCCTGCCACATTATCGTTGTTAAACCCCGGAGATCCGAATCGCTATTCCGTCCCTCTCTATAATTTGTGCGGTTATTGTTTGACCTTCACTAAAAGGTCAATATTGTTGTTATGCCTGTTTTGCGGGAGCAATAAACCAAATAAACTCTATGACCAGTACAGGGTGGATCCAATCCGGACTCCGCCGAATGGCTACATAACCCCGACAAAACTGGTCCCCCATGAGTTTTCCCGAGCCTCTCCAACAGTTTATCGGCAACCGACTGGATCGGGAGCTGAACTGGAAAAGCCGCTGCCATCCCCTGTACGGGTATCTGCCGCGGTACTCTTCCACCCCGCTGTTCATCAAGCGTGAGGATGAACTCAACGCCAATGCGGTCGGAACCAAGTATCGAAAATACCTCAGCCTGATCCCGGCCCTAGAGCATAGCGGCAACGAGCGGATAATCTTGATAGGTAGTGCACATTCCAATAATGTGGTTGGGCTCGCTCAGCTGCTTCGGAGTCGTGGCATTGATGTCTCCGCCCTGATAAAAGCGCCTGGCAACAAACAGTTAGTTGGAAATCACTTACTCCTCACCATGCTGTTGCCGCATGACAGAATGCATTATGTCAGCCATCCGGACTGGCCGCGGGTGGAAGAGATCGCGGAACAACTGGTTGCCCGACTGAAACAGCAGGGCATCTCTGCCATGGTGATACCTGAAGGTGGCTATAGCGAAGCGGTACTGCCGGGCATCCTCACCCTGGCCGCCGACCTGCAGCGCAACGGCAAAGAGCTGGGCGTGGAATTCCAGGATATCTGGACCGACAGTGGCACCGGGATCAGTGCCATTGGTCTGCTACTTGGCATGCGGTTGCTTGGGATAACAAAGCCCCGTGTGCATATCACCCACATTGCCGGTAATCCGGAGGAGTTCCAGCAGCGCTATGCACAGTTTGAACGCTGGCTGGAACAGCTGACGCAACAACCGCTGCCGGGAGCGCGGCCGCAAGTCCGGTTTATCCAGCCGGCCACCGCGGCCTCCTACGGCAGCGTCAATCAAACCATCCTGCGAGAGAGCTGGGCCATCGCCCGGGAGACTGGCCTGTTGATGGACCCGGTCTACTCGGTCAAGCACTTTTATACCGTGAAGCGCGAAATGGAACGGCAAGCGCCGGACGGTCCACAACTGATCCTGTACAACGGCGGCACCCTGGGCATGTGCGGATTTCAATCCAGGCTTGCATCCCGGGAACCGATGGTGTAGAAATAATCCCCAGTCAAATACGCCCAGCACCTCGCGGTGCCGTGCGTCAATCGGATGGACAAGGCTCGCCTCCCCATCAAACCTGAATTGAGACAACAGACCGAAAACGGAAAAAGTAACAGACAACTCATGAAAATTCGTTCGCTGATGGTAGTGGTATCTCTGGTAGTGGTAGTCGTAAATCGACTGCGCGGAGAGACTATCGGCTAGCATTTTTCACCCAAATCCGAAAAACCTCCGCATCGAAAGATCCGGGGGTTTTTTTTTGCCCAGGGACGGGCTTATGCCGCGGCGGCCATGGATGGCCGGGAGCGGCTTTGCCCAGGGATGGGGTATATGCCGCGGAGGCCATGGATGGCCGGGAGCGGCCCAGCCTTTGAAGCAGGAGCCAGCAGAGAGATGAATGGTGCTGAATATATTGTTAGAAAACTGATATCAGAGGGAGTCGACACCCTGTTCGGCTATCCCGGCGGCTGTGTCATGCCGCTCTATGACGCCCTGCTGGAGAGCCCGATCAGGCACATCCTCTGCCGGCATGAACAGGGCACGGCCTTTGCCGCGAATGGCTACGCACGTTCCAGTGGCCGCATCGGCGTCTGTCTCGCCACCTCCGGACCCGGCGCCACCAACCTGATGACCGGCCTCGCCGATGCCTACATGGATTCAGTGCCGATGGTGGCCATAACCGGACAGGTGCCGACAGCGCTGATTGGCACCGACGCCTTCCAGGAGATTGATGTGCTTGGCATGAGCCTGCCGATCACCAAGCAGAGTTTCCTGGTTCAGGCGATCGATGAGCTGCCAGAAATATTGGATCAGGCATTCCGGATTGCCCTGGAGGGTCGCCCGGGTCCGGTACTGGTCGACCTGCCCAAGGATATCCAGCTGGCCACACTGTCGGAACCAACAATACCCCACCTCAGTGGGGAACGGATCAGCAACACCACCACCCCGGCGCAGTGGCAGCAGGCGATCGAGCTGATGAATACGAGCCGCAGACCAATCATCTACGGCGGCGGTGGTATTCTGCTTGGCGACGCCGTCAGCCCGTTCCGCCAGTTCGTCGAAACCACCGGTATCCCGGCAGTATTCAGTCTGAAAGGGCTGGGGGCGCTGCCGGGCGATCATCCCCTTAACATGGGCATGCTCGGCATGCACGGCTCTGTGGCGGCCAACCAGGTTGTTCAGGAGGCCGATCTGCTGATTGCAGTCGGCGTCCGCTTCGATGACCGGGTGACCGGCAAGCTGAGCCGCTTTGCCCCCCACGCCCAGGTCATTCATCTGGACATAGATCCGGCAGAGATCGGCAAGCTTCGCCAGGCGGTTTGTGCCCTGCCGGGTGATATCAAGCAGAGCCTGAAGGCACTCACTATCAAGCTGAATCTGTTGGACTGGCAGTCACAGTGTCTCGAACGACTGGAGCAGGACGGCTTTGCCCTGCCAGCGCAGGATGGCATCACCGGCCCCCATTTCATGCGTCTATTGTCACAGACGACCCGGGGCCAAGCCATCATCAGCTGCGATGTGGGCCAGCACCAGATGTGGGTGGCACAACACTACGCCTTCGACCATCCACGCAAACACCTCACCAGCGGCGGACTGGGCGCCATGGGGTTCGGCCTGCCGGCCGCCATCGGCGCCCAGTTGGCAAATTCGGAGATCCCGGTGATCAATGTGGCCGGTGACGGCTCTTTCATGATGAATGCGCAGGAACTGGCCACGATCGGCCGTTACCGGCTGCCGACCAAGATCATCATCCTGGACAACCAGGCTCTGGGCATGGTGCGGCAACAGCAGTCCGTCTGCTACCAGGGACGCTACAGCGAGATTGATCTCTCCGACAATCCGGACTTCTGCACCCTGGCCCGAGCCTTCGGCATTCCGGCCCAATCCATATCGGATCCCGATGACATGGCTTACGCCATCAACAAACTGCTGGAGACACCGGGCCCTGCCCTGCTGCATGTCGCCATCGCAACAGAGCACAATGTCTGGCCGATGGTGAAGCCGGGCGATGCCAATGATCAAATAATAACAGGAGCAAACCCATGATATTCAGTCTGCACATTCAAGCCCGTTCCAATCCGGCCATGCTGGAGAAGATACTCCAGACCACCCGCGTTCGTGGCTTTTCCATCCGCTCCATGGATGTCAAAAGCTGTGATACCGAACGGCTGCTCAAGATTCATCTGACGGTTGAGAGTGATCGTCCACAGGAGCGGCTGGTGACCCAGTTGAACAAGCTCGGCGGTATCCGGGAGCTGACCGCCCTGCATGCAGTGGCTGACTCCGCACCGCTGGTTGAAAGAAATCTCCAGAAAGTGTCGCTGATGTATCCGGTCTGAGCAGTGCGGGAACGGCTGAGTGTGGGCGATAGTTCCGGGACAGGATGATCAGGGATCATCTCAGCCGCGGAAACCCGGAAAACCGGAAAACCGGATGGTTTAGGCGACTGTGAGCCACCACCGGTTTCGGCTAATATGGGGTGTTTTGCGGTGGAGACCAAAATGAAGCATATCGGTGCCCATGTCAGCGCCAGTGGCGGCGTGGAGAACGCCCCGCTCAATGCCCGGGCCATCGGCGCAACCGCCTTTGCCCTGTTTACCAAGAACCAGCGGCAGTGGAAGGCCAAGCCACTAACGGACAACAGTATCGCCCGGTTTCGAGAAAACCTCGAGAGCGTCGCGATTGACCCGCAATTCGTGCTCCCCCACGACAGCTACCTGATCAACCTGGGGCATCCGGAACCGGAGGCGCTGCAAAAGTCCCGGGACGCCTTCCTGGACGAGATGCGACGCTGCGAGCAGCTTGGACTCAGTCTGCTCAATTTCCATCCCGGCAGTCATCTGAAAAAGATCCCCGAAGCGGCGAGTCTTGCCCTGGTGGCCGACTCGATCAACTGGGCTTTGGAGCAGACCACGGGTGTCACCGCCGTGATCGAAAACACAGCCGGCCAGGGCACCAATTTGGGACACCGTTTTGAACACCTGGCCAGCATTATCGAACGGGTGGAAGACAAATCCCGCGTGGGTGTCTGCCTGGACACCTGTCATACCTTTACCGCCGGTTATGACCTGCGCACGGCCGAAGCCTGCGAGCAGACGTTTGCCGAATTTGAGCGAATTGTCGGCTTCGACTATCTGCGGGGCGTGCACCTGAACGACAGCAAACCGGACCTGGGCTCACGGGTCGACCGGCACGAGAGCCTGGGCAAGGGAAAACTGGGCTGGCCGGTGTTCGAGTACATCATGAACGATCCCCGTTTTGAGGAGATTCCCATGGTGCTGGAGACCATCGACGACACGCTCTGGGCCGATGAGATCCGTCAGCTTTATGCTCTGCAACGGTAACCCGGCAATCAAGAAAGAAAAGCGGTTGACCTTTTGTCAGGAATCATTAAACTACCGCGCTCCAACGTTGGTTGTCTGCCTTGCCGGCAACTGATTTGAGCCTCTGCGGAGCGGTAGTTCAGTTGGTTAGAATACCGGCCTGTCACGCCGGGGGTCGCGGGTTCGAGCCCCGTCCGCTCCGCCACTATTGATGAAAAACGGATTCCTTCTGGAATCCGTTTTTTTTTGCCATGGAAGGCCTTATGCAGCGTAGGCCAAGGATGGCCGAGAGCGGCTTTGCCAGGGATGACCTTATGCCACACGGGCCAGGGATCGGCGTAGCCCCCCGTGGTTGCCCTGATCAATCGATGAAAGCGGGCCATGCCCGCGATCGGCCTTCAGCCCGCCTTAAAACTCTTCAGCACCACAAACTTCCGATCCGCCGCCACCTGCCGTACATTGCCGTACAGCCGTTTAAGCTTGACGTGATAATTGAGATGGCGATTACCGATAATGCGCAACTCACCACCTGTCCGCAGCACCCGGCGCGCCTGATTGAACATGCGCCAGGCAATCTCGTCACCCACCACACTGCCCTGGTGAAAGGGTGGATTGCACAGGATCAGTTCGGCGCTGGCGGGGGGAAATCCACTCAGTGCATCCCCTTGACTGAAGCGGGCCGGATTCGCCAGACCGGAACCCGCGAAGGTCGCCTGGGCACTGGCCACGGCCATCGCCGACTCATCGACAAAATGCAGCGTGGCGGCGGGATTCTGTTGCGCGGCCATCAGACCCACCACGCCGTTGCCGCAACCCAGGTCGATAATATCCCGATAGCCATCACTGGCGGGTATATGCGCCAGCAACAGCCGGGTACCGATATCCAACTGATCCCGGGAAAAGACATTGGCGTGATTGATCAACTGAAAATCCGTCCCCTCCAGTGGGTAGCAGACAGGATAGGAAGAGGCGGGAATCTCCAGATCCGCACCAACGGCGGCGAAGATCAGCCGGGCTTTTTTATGTGCCAATGAGGTGGTGGTCGGACCAATAATGCGCTCGAACAGTTGCAGGGTCGAGGTATGGATCTGTTTCGACATGCCACAGCCGATCACCCGACTCTCCGGTTTGAGATGAGGCCGGAGCCGGATCAGTTCATGTTCCAGCAGCGCCAGGGTCTTGGTGACACGAATCAGCACCAGGTCATAGGCGCCCTGGGGTTCATCCAGGGAACCGATAAAGTCAACGCCACTTTCGTCAAGGCCGTTGGCTTTGAGATTCTCCCGCGCCGACCAGTCAGCCAGGTAAGAGTCACTCTGCCGGGTCGGCCCATACCGGGCGAGCGCGCAGCTCAGTGCGCCAAAACCATCATTGATAATCAGAATCCGGCCGCTGATCTCATTCCCGAGATGGGCCAGCAGATACTCATCCGCCGCATCCCAGGCGCGCAGCGTCTCCCGCTTGCGCAATGGATAACGCCGCAGAATGAAACCGCCGGCGGGCGTATCAAGCGTCTGCATGGCGTGGGCCGGTCAGGTAGATATCGTAACGGGTATTGGGGCTGCCGATGGAGAGCGACGGGACACGCTCGGTCAGTGGCGGCGCCTTGACCGGCCGCTTCACCACCACCCGGTGGCCGGCGATGCCAAGCGCGGTCTCCAGCAGTTCGGCACTATCCTGGTCCTCCCCCAGCAGCAGCTGGAACAGGCGCATCTCCTTTTTCACCTTGGCCGATTTCTCCCGATGCGGGTACATGGGGTCGAGATAGACCACATCGGGTCTTTCATCTGGCGGCGCGACATAGTCACGGCCATCCAGACAGTGCAGCCGCATGCGTGCCGCGATCGACTCCACTTCCGGGTCCGCCAGGGCACGCCGCAGGCCATCCGACAGCAGGGCATGGACCACGGCGGAGCGCTCGATCATCTCCACGCTGCAGCCCAGGGTTGCCAGCACGAAGGCATCGCGCCCGAGACCGGCGGTCATATCCAGCACCCGGGGAGTCCAGCCGTTCTTGAGACCGATGGCCCGGGCCAGCGGTTGTCCCCGGCCACCGCCGAACTTTCTTCTATGCGCAGCCTTGCCGTCGACAAAATCCACCATTACAGGCCCGGGGGCATCCGGCCCGAGCTGCCGCAACACCAGGCGATCCGCCTGTAGCAGCAACAGCAGACCCTGTTCGATCTGATCCAATGAATAACACGGGAGCGACAATGCAGCGGCCAGCCGCTCTGCCGCAGGCTGCTGTTCGGATGAGGCGGCGGCCACACCGATAACTGACGATTGTTCTGGCACAAATGATCCTGCGAAACGACTCAGTCCGATATAGGCAAATTATCCCAATTTATCAGCCGTCATTATCGCCAGATATCCACATCCCTGCCCTGCTCGCGTATCTGTTCTGCCCTGGCGGAGATGTAGCGCTGAAAACTGGGTTCCGTTTTATAAGCGTCCGAGAGCAGATAGTCAAAGATTGAGGCCGTGTGAAACTGTTTAAAAAACGCCTCGGAACGGATCACCTCCCCTGCCTCCGGATCAAACAGCACCACGGAGGGGGCATAGTTGATCGCCAACGCCTGAGCCCACTCCCGCGCCGTGGTGCGTTTTCCGTCCGGGGTGATAATCGGCGTGTTGGACCACATGTCCAGTTGGATTGCGTGCGTGCGCCCGACCAACTGACGGATCTCCGGGTCACTCAGCAGTTCCTGATGCATGCGGCTGCAGGCCGGGCAATCTCCCTGCTCGAAGAAGACAGCCAGCGGCTCCCGAACCAGACTGAGATCATGGGGCGCGGCAATAAAAAACGGCTGTGACTGGAGTTGTCTGCCCGCCGACAGCGTCGTTTGACGGGACGCCAGATAATCACGATAGGCTTGCTGCTGTTCGAGCCGGCCACCGATATAATCCAGCGCCAGCTTGAAGGTAGCCGGGGGAATATAGCCATTGAGCCGGAGAATCACCTGCCCCGCTTCATTCAGAAACAGCAGGGTCGGGGTAAATTGCACCCGCAGCGAGGCGGCAAAGGTCTTTTCCGTCTGCTCCTGACCATCCATATCCATTACCGGACGGTCACCCCACATGTTGACACTGATGACATCCAGTTCACGGCGCATCTGCTCCTCGATATCCCGTTGGGCGAGGTTGCGCTCCACCATCAGATTGCAATAGGGACACCCATTCTGGTGAAAAAACAGCAACACTCGCCGGCCTTCCGCCGATGCCTCTGCCACATCCTCCCGAATGTCCAAAAAGCTCTCCTTGAACCAGTCCGGATAAACCGTCTCCCTGGCCCCGAGAAAACGACCCTCAGACTCGGCCGCAGCCGCGCCGCCGAACAGCAACAGGAGTGACAGCCAGCCACACAACAAGAGAGACTTCAACATTGTCCAAACACCTTAAACACTGGTAACGTACCCGCAAGCATAGCAGGTGGATGCGACAACCATAATAGATCAGGAGGCAGCATGAAAATCTCCATCGATGTGACACCGGAAGAGATGCGAAAACTGATGGGCTGGCCGGATGTGCAGGGATTGCAGGAGGAGATGATCGACAAGATCCGCGAGCAGATGAATGCCGGCGCCGAAGGCTACGACCCGCTCAGCCTGATGCAGCCGTTCTTTGCCCAGTCGGCCAATTCAATGGAAAGCTTCCAGAAGATGGTGGCCGGCATGATGAGCGCTTACAGCAAGAAGAGCGATTAGGCCATCCTATGGCAGTTAGGCTGCACCACCCGTGAACTCACGGGTCACGCCCCGTAGATATCATAGAAAAAGTAGCCGGTGATGAGCACGCTGGCGAGGATGACGAACTGCCGAACCAGCCGCTGTGGCAGCCGGCGCGCCGCATGGGCGGCCACATAACCGCCGGCCAGAGTGCCCAGCAAGACCAGGGTGCCCTCATACCAGGCGATCACGCCATCGAAAATAAACAGCGCTATGGCGATCAGTGAGACTACAGTGGAAACCAGCAGTTTAAGGCCATTCATGGCATTGATATCCGTATGTCCCGCCAGCGCCAGATAGCTGAGGATAACGATCCCCAGCCCGGCGTTGAAAAACCCCCCATAGATGCAGATCCCAAGCAGAAACAGCAGAAGCAGCAGTTTACCGATACTGGAGGCATGACGGTGAGCAGAGGCCATCCGCTTCAGTGTCCGGTTGATCCAGCCTCCGAAGATAAAAAGCAGCGTGGCAAACAGCAGCAGCCAGGGAATCGCCTCGCGAAACAGCGTCTCCGGTGTCTGCAACAGTAGCCAGGCACCGACAATACCCCCCAACAGGCTGAGGAGAATAAATCGCGGCAGTTCATTCCGGTGCGCGGACAGCTCGTTGCGGAAGGCGTAGGCGCCACTCATATAGCCGGAACAGGAAGAGAAGGTATTGGTGGCATTGGCGCTGATCGGCGGAACCCCGACAAACAGCAGAGCCGGAAAGGTAATAAAACTGCCTCCACCGGCGATGGAGTTGACCACGCCGCCAAAGAATCCGGCCAGGAAAAGGAACAGCGCTTCAAATAACATGGCCAACCGTTGTTAAAATCAGGATGCCGAGAGATTATCAGCTTCCACACGGTGACCGCCAGACACAGCCTGGCCACTTTTTCGTCGCCCTTTGTACCGCATCTTCGATTAACCCTGTTTTAAAAACCTTCAGGAGAGACTGGACATTTTCAGGCCGGCAATCCCGATAATAATCAGCAACACGCTGAACAGGCGAACAGTGTTCACAGGTTCGCCCAGGAGGGTGATCCCAAGAATCACGGTACCGACCGCACCCACGCCAACCCAGACAGGATATGCGGTACCCACCGGCAGAGTACGCATGGCGATACCCAGCAGCCACAGGCTGATGATCATGGATAGCACGGTCCAGAAGCTTGGCCAAAACCGGCTGAATCCCTCCGTATACTTCAAACCTATCGCCCAACCGACCTCAAACAGGCCCGCTATCACCAGTGTCACCCAAGCCATAAAACTTTCCTTCAGCATGGTGGAGTCGTCCCCGATCGGGACCAAAAAGAGTCGCCACGCCCGAATCATTAGAGTAGTTGATTACCGTCTGAAGCAGACTTTGCTCACCAGCTTTCCTCTCCAGCCGGAAAACCTGGTGCGGAGATAACAGACGCCACTACGCCAGGCATGGCAGAAAATTCAAGGCAACCAGATTGAAAAACAGCCCCCACTGAGCTGGTGGCTGTTCTCCAGACGGATAAAGCCCTGCTGTTCTCCATTGCGATGCATCTCGGCAATCATGGTGGCGAAATAGAGGCCCAACTTGGTCCTGCCTTCGGCAAGCGCACCATGATCATCCTCCGCCGATTGTTTTGACAGCATCTGCTCCGGATACCCGCTCCCGTTATCCTCCACCCGAAACACCAGATACCCCGCTTCCTGGGCAGCGGAAATCAGCAGCCGGTCGCGGGTGTAGCGGATACCGTTGCCCACCAGATTGTTCAGTACGTTGCGGATCAGGTTTTCATCAAAATAACCGAACAGCTCCGGATCACAATCACTGACAAGTTCAATATGATTGGCCTCGGCGGATGAGCGGTTCTCTGCCATTATTTCCGCGATAAAAATGGCCACATCCACCTCCTCGATGGAGGGTGAGATACGTTCATTCTCGATATTGTAGAGGGTAAGCAGTTCGATCAGGTTGTTATTGAGCCGTTTTGCTTCATTTTGCAGCACGGTCATACGTGCCGGCTTATCAAAATCGACCGCGGCATCGGCAGTGATCTCATCAAGGGTATGAATCACCATACTGAGTGAGTTCTTCATGTCATGAATCAACGATGCGAGCACGTCATAAAACTTCATCCATTTTCCCTCTTCTCAGGGTTGGCTGAATTCCTTAACAACTGCTTCAGCATGCTTTGCATTTTATGCAGGGTACGGTCCTCGGAATCCATCTGACGTACCCTTTCCAGGTATTCACGTACCTTGGCAAGCAGATCGGTATCAATGCCGGACTCATTCATGTGCAGCATAAAAATCCGCGCCGCATTGAGATTCACCACCTTGTTACCAGGCATACCCACTACCGCCTCTTCAAACAGCAGCATGGCTTCATCCAGCTTGCCAAGTTTGGCCAGTTCCACACCACGATTGTTCAGTCTGACGATCTCTTTCTTTATTCCGGCAATCATTGCACCGGGATCTTCGGAGAGGCCGAGGTCACCCATGGTCTCGCCCACCGCTTTCAAAAACAGTTCATCGGAGTGATTGTTTTTCACTGCCTGATGAAGCAGTTCGCTGGCGCGCTCCGTCTCGCCCATCCTGTTACAGGTGCGCGCCATATCCAGCGCAAGTTCCGGTGCAGCCTGGGTGCCAAGTTCCTTATAGAGCTCATGAGCCTCAATCATACATTGACGGGCACGCGCTCCGTTATTCATATCCTCCTGAATGGTGGCTTCGGTCATGGATGAGTAAAGCTTGGCTTCCGTATCTCCCTTGTAGGCTTTTTTCAGATCACGCAGCACCATCAAGGCAGCATCACCACTGGCAGTAACCGCCTTGGCCCTGGCCAGATTGGCATAGATGGAGGGGTGTTTATAGATGGAGTGTTTACCAAGGCGAATCGCCTGACCGAAGGCACGCTCCGCGACCTTTTCGTCATGATTACGCAATGCCAGCTCCCCCAGAGCACGTTGCCGCACAATGGCTTTGGCAGAGTGAGCGGTAGCTGTCTCCAGCACTTTCTGAGCCTCTTCCGGCTCATCCATGGCCTGGTGTGTCCTGGCCAACCAGTCATACGCCGCCATAAAACGTTCGTTGCCGTCGATAAGGCCTTGGAAAACCTGCTTGGCCTCTTGGTATCGCTTGTTGCCATAGTAGGACTTTCCGATACCTACCCTGGCCCAGGCAATTTCACGTTGAGACAACACGCCGGAATAGATCGCTTCTGCCTGATCGTAGGCACCTGCCTTGAGTGCAAGGTCAGCCTTGATCTTGACAAATTCGTTGAGATTTCTTGGGTTTTCGGCAATACGCCTGTCCAACAGATCATTGGCCAGTTCGTATTCGCGCCGATCAATAGCCTGTTCTATCTCCAGCAGGTCGGCCTTTTTGTTCAGCAACCGTTCAATCCGTTGCGCCAGCAGATCCTTGGTGAAGGGCTTGGTCAGATATGAATCCGGCTCGTACTCCACGGCGCCCATGACCATCAGACGGGTATTCTCGGCAGTGATCATAACAAAGATCGAACTGACACCGATCAGTTTCCTGGCGCGTATTTCCTCCAGAACCTGCTGTCCGTCCCGGCCCTCGCCCAGATTGTAATCACACAGGATGACATCATAGCGCTTGGACTCAATATGCGAGATAGCCTCGCGTCCATTGGCGACCGAGTCGATATCCGTTACCCCAAATGACTGCAGCATGTTGCGCAAAACGCCGCGCATATCGCCATAGTCATCCACGATCAAAAAACTTAACTGCTCTATTTTCGATGCCATTCGACTCTTCTCATACCACTCGTACCCCAGATAATAACATTCGCCTTCAGCCTAGGAGTCTGTCGGACTTAACACGGACTTACTGCGGAAAAGCCCGACAAACTCCCAGTGCCGGACTTGACTATGTGGGCACGAATGAGCGATCCCATTGACAGAGTCA
Organism: Sedimenticola selenatireducens DSM 17993; assembly: GCF_000428045.1. Classification (GTDB taxonomy): domain Bacteria; phylum Pseudomonadota; class Gammaproteobacteria; order Chromatiales; family Chromatiaceae; genus Sedimenticola; species Sedimenticola selenatireducens. Next base: position 137,213 of record NZ_ATZE01000016.1, read on the forward strand.
TGCCTGTAGTTCTATCTGTTCCTCGGTGCGGCAGCGGTTCCGTCCCTCCCGCTTGGCCAGATAGAGTGCTTCATCCGCCCTCTCGAACGGGGTTTTACGGCCATCTCCCTTGCGGAATGAAGCCACGCCGCAGGAGACGGTGATATTGACCCGACTCTCACCCGAATGAAATGGCTTCTCTTCCACGGCCTGACGAATTTTTTCAGCTACGGTTCTGGCCCCTTGCAGATCCACCTCCGGCAACAGTATCACAAACTCCTCACCGCCGTAGCGGGCGGGAAAATCAACCTTTCGAGTTGCCCGCCTGAGGTGCGCGCCAATCACGTGCAATACCTTGTCCCCCGCCAGATGGCCGTAGGTATCATTCACTTTCTTGAAATGATCCACATCGACAACGATCATGCTCAACGGATATTCATAACGATTCCAGCGCGCATACTCCTCCTCCAGACGGCAATCGAACGCATGACGATTATTCAGTCCGGTCAGGGCATCGGTAAATGCCTCGACTCTGGCCTGCTCCACGTGCTCCCGCAGCGTGGCGGTCTCCTGTTCCATATCACCCAGCCGGGTAGTCAGCAGATCGATACGCTGTTCAAAACCCTGTACCAGCTGCTCGGTTTCATTTTTGTGCCCACGCAGCCGGTCCTGGATCAGATTCAGACGTTCGGCAATTGTCGACTTCAACTCATCCAGATCCGTGGCCTGCTGGACAGTCGCGTGCAAATGGGAGACCTGACTCTGCATCTCGCTGTCCATGCGACGTTGTCCGTCCGCCAGTTGAGTGCCGACGGAACCGATGCCGTTTACTTCCTGATCGAGCTTCTGTAGCTGCTCAGTCATCTGCAACAGGAAACGCTCCACCTCCTGGCGCTCCTCTTCAGCCTGAATCCTGGCATGCTCGAACAGCTGCAATAGTTCGGTCAGAATCGGCGGAATATCCACTTCGGCAATGCCACCCGACAGGCGGGTTTTAAGCGCCTGAACCCTCGATTCCTGATCCGTTGAAATATCCATGCGCTGCACCAGTTGCAACAGCACCTGGTCAACCGGTGGGAGGGAGGCGGCCACTTGAACTGCAGTCTCCCCGGCATCGGACAGCACTTTGACCAGTTCCGTGACCAGATCATCAAGCGCCTGCTGATTCTCTGCCCGACCCGCCTGATCCGCAAGCTTGCGCAATTTCAGCGGTCCGCAACCGGCAGACGCAAGCTGATCAACCAGGGAGACAAAAACATCCCGTGCTTCCGGCAGTCCATCCACGAGGGACATCCCGGCAGGCCTGGATTTTGTATCTGCCTGGCTACTGCTCTCTTTATCCTTGGCAAACAGTTTACCCATCAGCCCCGGTTTCCCGGTCGTCGCTGTCTGCAGCGCCTCCAAAAGCAACGCCTTGGCGGCCTTTACCGATTCAGGTGGTGCGGGAGACCGCTTGAGTTCACGGATGAGCTTGGATGCCCGTTTGGCAAGTGCTTTGGGCAGGGTTGCTTCTTCGAGAAGCTGGGACAAGAACGACTCAGCCGATGCGGATGCCGCCACTCCATTCTGTGTGGCATTCACTTGGCCGGCTCGACCGGCGATATCCTCCACCAGACGTAACAGCGCACGGGTATCCTGCTCGCCCCGTACCCGGTTGCGCAACTGCTCCAAGCGATCATCCAGTTGCGGAGTCATTCCATCCCCAACAAAGGAGAGTCGGGAAATACAGCGTCTGAGCGTTGATTCAACCGACTGCCAGTGTTTCTCCTTGCGTTCCAGATCCCCCAGACTGTCGAAATACTTCTTCTTCCACTCACCATCCGATTGAACCATTACTTCTCCTTATCGTTATCGCTATAACCCTATCGGCAGCACTGGGTGGTGAGTTTAATAAAAAAATGGCGCACAACGACGCCATTTTTAACCAACGAATTGTACCCGGGAAGGAAGCTCCCCCCTGCAGGTGCGGGCTACGTTTTTCGCTGGTGTCGCCATCCCTCCCATGAGGATAGCGCCAAGGCCAGCCAGACGAATCCGAGGGTAGCCATTTGGTGACTGCCAAACGGCTCATTATAGACATAGATCGCCAGGAGAAACGCGATGCTGGGTGCCAGATAATGCAGGACGCCGATCCCGCTGAGGGGCAAACGGTTGGCCGCTGCGGCAAAACAGACCAGAGGAAGCGTCGTCATCAGTCCGGCTCGCAGACTGTTTTCGCTGCTTGCAGGTTGGCTCATGATCCTGCCGTCTCCGGGGAATGGATCAGATAGCGACGATGAAAGCGTTCGCTGCTTGACTCCATTAGCCGACTGATCAGCGCCACGGCAACAAATCCGTAGACCAGACGCATCCAGAAAATGCCGCTGATATCCGCGCCCAGCAATAGTATTAGCAAGGTGTCTTCAATCATGCTATGACAGAGTGCCAGCAGGGTCATGGCACTGAACACATCTCTATAGGGCACATGCCCGGCCTGCGCCTCCTTGATCAGCAGTCCGCCACCGAAGGCAAGACCCAGGGTAAAGCCAACGATGGTGATAGTGGTGGCAGCGCGACCGATGCCCAACATTCTCAGCATCGGCTGTAACAGCCATTGGAGCAAACGCTCAATACCCAGCAGACGCAACAGCTTCAAGGTGGTCAAAAGCAGCGAGATAATCACCAGGATCACGCCGAGACTTTTAAGCTGGACAACCCCCCAGGCGATCAGGCCGGCCGGTACCTCACCCGGCTGCCAGATCATTTGACTGGGCTGCTGCAGCCACCCACCCCAGGCATAGAGATGGTGCAATACGAAACCGAGCAACACGGCGCTGAGCAGTCGTATCAACAAGGTGACCCCCAGCCTCACCCCGGCCTTCTGGGCGATGCGAGCCTCGATCGGCAGGGTGTGGGCGATCAGCATCATGGTGCCCAGAACCGTCACCTGGGCCACGCTCAACTGTTCAAGCGGAGCCTGATTGAAGAAGATCACCATACCGGTGTAGATGTTGGTCAGCAGGGTGGTGGCCCAGACCAGCGCCATTGACTCGGGCAGTCCGACCAGCACCATAACCGGGCCAAGCAGGGCGGCAATAATCTCAACGCCCCCCAGTTCCTCTAGAAGTTTCACCAGCAACATCGCCGGTATCATGATTTTGAACAGCGTGCTGGCCACCTGATAGATCTCCAGCAACAGTTCCCTGAACCACTGTTTCACATGCTTGCTCTCAAATGGATTCTTTCGATGAAATATTGTAACCAAAAGTGAGAAATCATAGTTTTTTAAAAGCCATATTTGAGTTAATTTAATTTTGAATTTATATACGATTTGCACTTAATATTTCATATTAAATATTGATTTAATAATTTTATTAATTATGAAAACCCGGAAACTGGACCGAATCGATCGCCGCATCCTCAATCAGTTACAAAAGGACAATAAAATCAGCAACCTGAACCTTGCTGAGCAGGTCGGGTTATCGCCTCCCGCCTGCCTGCGTCGGGTGAATCGTCTGCGTGCCGAGGGCGTCATCATGTCGGATGTCTCCCTGATTGACCCCCAGATAGCCGGACACAACATAAATATCATTGTGGAAGTGGAGATGGAGCGCGATCATCTGGAACTGTCAGCCCAGTTCCGCAAAGCGATCCAGGCTTCCCCGGAGGTCACCCAATGTTACGCGGTAACCGGTGAGGTCGATTTCATTCTGGTGGTCTCGGTGCCCGACATGCAGGCCTATGACGCCTTCACCCAAAAGGTGTTATACAAGCAATCGAATCTGCGAAAATTTCGCAGTCTGATTTCACTCGATCGGGTAAAATTCGAGACTGCAGTTAAACTCTAGGAGTCTGTCGGGCTTGACCGTTTGCAGCCAGACGGCGTTGAGTCCGACAGGTTCCTGCCCTCGCACCCCGACTCAGGGATTGGGTCCACCCGCCCTTTGGCTTACTGTCGCATCCGTAACGGAAAATTTGCCCGGAATCACCGTCATCCATGAACCAGCCAACAGAGTCAGATCGTGAAGTAAAAGTCGGCGTCCTGAGCGCCTTGGGTGCCTTTATTATCTGGGGCTTGTCACCACTCTACTACCGGGCCATCGGCGAGGCGCCAGCCCTTGAGATCATTGCCCATCGTGCCATCTGGTCGCTGCTGTTTACCCTGTTGATGGTCGGTTTCAGTGGGCAGATCCGGGTATTCATCTCGCTATTCCGCGATTATAAAATCCAGTTAATTCTGTTGCTCAGCTCTCTGTTGGTCTCGGTTAACTGGCTCGGCTTCATCTGGGCGGTCAACAACGGCAAGGCACTGGAAGCCAGCATGGGCTATTTCATTATGCCGATTGTCATGGTGCTGCTGGGGCGGCTGTTTCTTGATGAACGGCTGAACCGGAACCAGATCATTTCACTGCTGCTGGTCTGCCTGGGCGTGCTGAATCTGCTGGTCGCCATCCGGCAGCTACCCTGGATCGCCCTGTTACTGGCCATTTCGTTCGGTTTCTATAGCCTGGTGCGCAAGAAAGTGGCCGTCAATGCGTTGGTGGGACTGACCATGGAGTGCCTGTTCCTGGCCCCCCTGGCACTGGTTTATCTGCTGTTTCTCAATCACCAGGAGACGCTGGTGTTTGGCAGTCGGGAAATCGGCTTTGACCTGTTGCTGATTGGCTCCGGTCTGATGACTGCCCTGCCCCTGATACTGTTCACGTCGGCATCGAAGCGACTGCGTCTGGGCACGGTGGGCCTGTTGCAGTATCTCAATCCCACTTGTCAGTTTCTATTGGCAGTGTTTCTGTTCAACGAGCCCTTCTCGGCACATCATCTGAATACCTTTATCCTGATCTGGGCGGGTCTGGCAATCTTTACCCTGGATTCGAGAAACCGGATGAAACGTGAGTCGCTCGCCAGAAAGCTGACCGGTATGCCCTGATGATCTATGAATCTACCGGAGCCCTGGCGGTTCGCAGGCAATTACGTCCATCATGCTTTGCCTGATACATGGCCATATCCGCCGCATCCAGCAACGCATGCCAGTCGCTGGCAATCTCCGGAAAGCTGGCCACACCAATACTGACGGTCAGACTCACCGAATCATCCCCCAGCTTGATCTGATGGTTTGCCACCAGCCTCAGTAACCGTTCACCCAGATCGACCGCCATGGCCAGTGGCGTCTCCGGCAGAACCACCAGAAACTCTTCACCGCCGAATCTGGCCACGTAGTCCGTCTTTCGTAACGATCGCTCAAGCTCAAAGGCAATACTGCGCAGCACCCGGTCGCCATTGGCATGACCATATTGATCATTGACCTCCTTGAAGTGATCGATATCCACCATAAAGATCGAGAGCGAATGTTTGTAGCGGGTGGCGCGTTCAATATCATCGGTAATCCGCCGCTCCAGCGCGTTGCGATTATAGAGTCCGGTCAGCGGATCATGTGTCGCCTGATGCTTAAGCCTTTTCTCAATTTGTTTGCGCGCTTTGAGTTGGTTGTTCAGCTGACTGGTACGCCGATCGACCCGCGCCTCCAGCTCGGTATTGAGTACATGCAGTTGCCGCTCTTCCGATCGGGAGAGCAGAAAGAGATAAAGAAGCACCATAATATAAGCGGCGAAGCGTAACAGATGCCAATGCCACCAAGTGACATCCCACAGCACGGAAAACTGAAACATCAGCCCGGAAACACCAAGCAGCAGGTAATGACTGGCAAAAATCGTGCTGTCCTTATTGTTTTCACCACAATTCACACAGAAGAAATTGGCCGCAGCAACCAGAAACAGTACTCCCGCTACGCTATTGATAAGGTTTGCCTGCAGGGTAAACCGGTTATCCTCGGTCAGCATTGGCAGCACGGGGTCATGAATCAGTGTGCCGGCACCAATCAGCATCGCCAGGGCGATTACCAGCAATGGCAGACGATAACCGGACGCCTGTCGGGCCATCGACTCGGGCAACCATATCAGGGCAGCCATCAGGCCACCCGTTAGCATTGCAATGGAGTGAAACCAGACAAAATGTTGCGGACTCTCCGACAAGGCGTGAAAACCATCCAGCACTCCCATACCCACAAGTGCGGCCACAATCCAGATATAGCGCGCGGGGAGCCGCTCGTACACCCTCAACATGATAATCAACGCCGCAATCAACAACGCGGTAAAGGCACCCAGTGTTTCACCAAAAACGTGCAACGGGATGTGGACCCACTGTTCCTGAGGAACAAGAACAAATGCAGCCATGCCGCCGGAAAGGAGGAAGAGAATCACACTAAGCAACAAGGCGTTAAGGGATCTCATCATGCCTTCAGCATAAGATCGGGAAATTATGTTGTCCAGAGATTCCAACCGCTTCCGGCACAGTTTGTGACATGGGTCAGTGAGCGGCGGAAACAGTAGCCAACCGCACAATTAAACCATTGATTATGATGATATTTGTCAGACTTAAAAACGGTCGGGGCCGGCAGCATTCCTGGCCACCGGAATGCGAAATTCCAGGCTGAAACGGCCGCTTTGATTAATGAAATGATTGTCGTGGTAAAGGGCGTGTGGCGGGATGCTCCGAGCCTGATAATCACTGGCCGGCAACCAGTGCATATAGAGGTCACGCATCAGGTAGAGCAGGTCCCCGAACATGCCTCCCGCCTGACAACAGGCGTGCAGACCACCGGGTATCTCCATCACCCCGACACCATCCCCGGGATAGATACGTTTCGGCAGGGTCAGACAAGCGACATAGCGGCATTGATCGAACGGAATCAGATCCGGATTACTGTGGTGGAGTGCAATCATCTGCTGGGCTTTCACATCGACCCCGTGGGCACCTCCCCAATCCAGCAGGCGGGCCCATACCTCACTGATACGCTGGTCATAACCGACATGCCGTATATAGGCAACCGGCTGACTCGGCAGGCGTTTAATCTCTACTTGTCGCTGAACAGACTGGTTGTGGCTATCCAGGGTATCCCGATAATACTGGCGGTGCGGATTCATCGCGGATGCAGACCAGGCTGTTTTCAATGTCCGGCTTCTGGTTTCGTAGCCTTCACGGCGCCACAGCGTGGGGGAACAGTTGAAGCAGGATTTGAAGGCATGGTTGAACGCCGCATTGGAGTGAAAGCCGCACTCTGCCGCGATGTCGACTATGGCCATGTTCGGGTTATAAATCAGTAAATTGGCCGCCCATTCAAGACGGCAGCGCCGGATATAGTCATGCACGCTCTCCCCGGTGATCTGTTTGAAAATACGTTGAAAATGGTAGGGGGAGTAGCAGGCACTTTGAGCCAGTCCACTAATTTCCAGAGAATCCGAAAGTTTCGCATGGATGCGGTAAAGCGCCTCGTTTATACGGGTCTGATGTTCATAGGCGGTGTTCCGGCGCAAGCTCATGGCAAAAAAATAGCACATTTAGACAAAAGAATTACCCCATACCATCAAAATTAGCCTGATCGGTTTGCCTTATGCTGGCGGTATATTAAAACAACAGGAATTAGGTGGATGTTTGCACAGCGCACAATAAACCTGAACAGCTCCTTCATACGCGATATCCTGGCGGTCACCCAACAGCCGGACATGATCTCCTTTGCCGGCGGTCTGCCGGATCCAGAACTGTTTCCGGTGGCCGCCCTGCAGCAGGCCTCCATGCGCATGCAACAACAACTGGGCAACCGACTCTACCAATACAGTGAGACCCCGGGACTGCTTCCGCTTCGCCGCCACATTGCCGAGCAATTGGCCGATCCTGAGGTGCATGCGGAACAGATCATTATCACCACCGGCTCGCAACAGGGGCTGGACCTGGTGGTACGCTGTCTGATCGACCCGGGCGACAAGGTACTGGTCGAGGCTCCGACCTATCTGGGGGCGCTGCAAGTATTGAGGGCCAATCAGGCAACCCTGATCTCCATACCCTCCGATGAGCAGGGCCCCGACCTGGAAGCCCTGGAAGCCATAGTCCAGCGGGAACCGATTCGCTGTTTTTATACGGTTACCGATTTCCAGAATCCAACCGGTGCGAGCTACTCGCTGGAGCGCAGAAAAGGCCTCACGGCCTTGGCTGAGCGGTATAATTTCTGGATTCTGGAAGACGCCCCCTACTCCGCGCTGCGCTATTCAGGCGATCCCCTGCCCTCATTGCAGTCATTGCTGCCGGAGCGGGTGATCCATTTCGGATCTTTTTCCAAGATCATTGCCCCGGCCCTGCGAATGGGCTGGATCAGCGCACCCCGCGAGGTCATCAAGGTGGTAGAGAAGCTGAAACAGGCGGCCGACCTGCACTCCAGTGGCTATGACCAGCAACTGGTGCTGAGTTTCCTGCAAAGCGGCGCCCTTGAACCCCATCTGGAGCAGATCCGCAGCGCCTACGGCGAGCGACTGGAAGCGATGGCAACGGCGCTTACCCGCAACCTGTCCGACAGCCTGCATTTCACCAAGCCCCGGGGTGGCATGTTCATCTGGGCCACGTTGACCAGTAATGAAAGCACGCTGGAACTGTTCCGGGCCGCCGTCGCCGAGGGGGTCGCCTTTGTTCCCGGCGAGGCGTTCTATGTCAATGGCGAATCGGACAACAGCATGCGCCTGAATTTTTCCAATAGCAGTAGCGCGATGATTGAGGAGGGAATCAGACGTCTGGCCACACTGATCAATGACAGCAGCCGACGGGAGAACACCGCCTCAGCCCTGGCCTACTAACCGCCCTGATGCTGAGTGGCTCAAGCCCAGAACGGTTCATCCCAGGTAACCTCATCCGGCAGATGTCCCTGATCCAGCTCAACGCGGATCTGATCGAGGTCGGTATCCGACAGCACCCGTTCACAATAAGGGAAGAATCGCTGCTCTTCCCATTTCACATGACTTTTCAGCAGATCGATAAAGGACTCAAGTAGCCGTCCAAGGTCCCCTTCCCCGTCCTTTATCGCCGCCACAAGCCGATTGAACTCCCGATGGTCAGCAATAACCTGGGTAACGACAATGTCCTGCGCCTGAGCACTGCTCAGGCGCTTGATCAGTGACTCTTCTTCCAACTTGAAATGGGGCTGCAACAGCGTCTCAACAATGAAGATCACGTAACGGGCTATCCGCTCCGGTGTTGTGCCATTGTTCATACCTTTCTTGATTCGTCGCGCAAACTTCAGCGCGTCGTGATGCTCCCAGGAGAGTTTTTTAAGCTGTTCACTGCGCTTCACCGCACCACCACTCAGTTCAGGAAGGGGTTGGTGGCCCGTTCATGGCCAATGGTGGAGACCGGCCCATGTCCGGAAATAAACTCCACATCATCGCCCATACTCCACAACTGTTCACGAATGGAACGCAACAGCGTGGCATGATCCCCCTTGGGAAAATCGGTTCGGCCGATTGATCCATTGAACAGCACATCGCCCACAATGGCGACTTTCTCAGCGGGATTGAAGAAAACCACATGCCCCGGAGTATGTCCCGGGCAGTGTCGTACCTCGAGTTGCTGATTGCCGATCTGAACCACATCCCCCTGGTTCAGCCAACGCTCCGGCTCAAAACTTTCCGCAGGCGGGAAGCCAAACATCTTTGCCTGTTCAGAGAGATCATCAATCCAGAACTTATCTTCCCGGTGCGGTCCCTCAATGGGTATCCCGAGTCGCCTGGATAACTCCCCCGCGGCGCCGGCATGATCAATGTGGGCATGAGTGATCAGGATTTTTTCAAGGGTCAACCCTTGGGCTTCCGCCTCCTGCAGGATACGCTCAATATCACCCCCGGGGTCTACAACAGCTGCCCGCCGGGTCTCTTCACAGGTAACCAGTGTACAGTTCTGCTCAAATGGAGTAACAGGAATCACAGTAAATTTCATACGAAACCATTTTCTGATCGGTTGACAAGATGGGTGAGTATACCGGAACTTTGCCGGCATGTGCCCATTCCGGGAACTGGATCAGACCGTTCGGCCGGACACTTTTTTAATCCAGTAGAGAAAATGCCCGTCCTCCTCCCTGCTCTCCAACAGCTCGAATTCAGGAAGACGGCAGAGCACCGGAAATTCCCGGCGTGAATCAGGATGGGTGACCGTCACCTTTAACACCTCGCCTACCGCCATGTGGGAGAGTGTCGCCTTGGTCTTCAGTACCGGTAACGGGCAGATAAGCCCGCTGACATCCAACTGCCGGTCGCACTTGAGTGCTTCAATAGTCTCAGCCAACACAACCTCCCGGGATCATCTGATCAGATACATTAAGAATTCGGGCACGGTAATAATCTACTGACAGCTTAGCGGGAAAAAATAGGCTTGACAAAAAATAAAACGAACGTTTAACTGAAACGCCAAGGTAGTAGAATTAAAAGAGTAGCATGGGCCAATGAACCCATTCAGAGCAAATGACATTGCCACATACGACATCGGTACCCGTGATCTGAAAGTTCCTCTGGATACGAAAGACAGAATACTCGACGTCGCCGAGGAGATATTTGCCGAAAAGGGCTACTCCGCCACCTCCATGCGAACCATCACATCCCGGGCCAATGTCAATCTGGCCGCGGTCAACTACCATTTCGGATCCAAGGCTCAGCTCTATCAGGCAGTTTTTCAGCGACGTGTTGCGCCGATGAACAGCGAGCGTATTCGGGCGCTCGAATCACTGGAGCGGAAGGCGGGTGATACTCCTCTGGAACTGGATGACATCCTGAGGTCCTTTGTAGAACCGGCGCTGAAGGCAAGCATGAACCCCAAACAGGGAGGCATCAATTTCATCCGATTACTGGGAAGAACACATGCAGAACCGGGACCGGAGGTGCACGATTTCCTGCCGCTGATGTATGACGAGGTAAAAAAGCGTTATCGCAATGCCTTGGCCAAAGCGCTCCCGGATCTCTCCCAGGAGGAACTATCCTGGCGTGTTCACTTTGTCATTGGCACCATCGCATTCACCCTGGCAGGGACCGATGCATTGGAGATGATCGAGTCCTGCCGCTACTGTGATCCGGCAGATATTGAAGGCATTATTCAGCGTCTACTACCCTTCTTGAAAGGAGGGCTCAGTGCCCCTTCGGCCCTGCCAGACCATTCAAACTAAGACATATCAAACCCGAACCAGATAAATCGAACGATAGGAGTACACATCAACCACCCGATGGAATATCAAACAACAAACCGGCACTGGTACCGACACCATGCTATAAAAAACAATAATCTGAATTTTTATTCGCCCGGCGCAGCAGGTGATAAAGCCCCCCCGCCACGACAACCGGGAAAATCGACCACCCAGGTTGCAATGAAGCTGGCTGTGCATCACACCGAATTAACAAGGTGATACCAGCCAGCCTCAAGAGAGGAGAGCATTATGAAAGCCAACCAGGAAATCATCTCCCTGGACGAGGCCATCACATTGGCAGGACTGTTTAAGGAGCGCACCAGTCGTACCCCCGACCGAATTGCCTATCGTTACTACGACCCGGAGCAGGCCACTTGGAAAAACAGTACCTGGTCGGAAATGCGCAGCGAAACCGCCCGCTGGCAGACGGCATTTTTGCAGGAGGGTCTGAAACGCGGGGACCGGGTGGGCATTATGATGCCCAACCGTCGCGAATGGGTCATGTTCGATCAGGCCGCCCTGGGCCTCGGCCTGGTCAGCGTTCCCCTGTTTTATAACGACCGCGGTGGAAACGTAGCCTATATTGCCGAAGCGTCGGCAATCAAGCTGCTGGTTATCCACGGCCAGGAGCAGTGGAAAAGCCTGCAACCGGTCAGGGATGAACTGCCGACCATTCAGCGTATCGTCTCCCTGGAGTCACTGGATGGCATGGCACATGATGATCGAATCCGACACCTGGAAAAGTGGCTGCCGGCAACCGCCGGAGAGTACCAGATGGTCAACGATCTCGATCCACACAGCCTCTGCTCCATCGTCTATACCTCGGGAACCACAGGCCATCCAAAGGGTGTGATGCTGAGTCATCACAACATCCTTAGCAACACCTACGAAGCATTACAGACCACCACCGTCAATGACAATGACATCATGCTCTCATTCCTGCCACTTTCACACATGCTGGAACGAACCGGCGGTTATTACCTCCCGCTGATGGCCGGCATCACCGTGGCCTATGCACGTTCCATTCTGCTGTTGGCCGAGGACCTGCTGAGCATTCGCCCCACCTTCATGATCAGTGTGCCACGTATCTATGAGCGTATTTATGCCAAGATTCAGGAGGGGCTGGATGAGAAACCCCCAATTGCGCGCAAGCTGTTCAACCTGGCGGTCAATGTCGGCTGGAAACGTTTTGAGCACCAGCAGGGAAGAGGAAGCTGGTCACCGTCGCTGCTCCTCTGGCCACTGCTGAACAAACTGGTAGCCAGCAAGGTCACGGAAAAACTGGGCGGCCGCCTGCGCACCGCCATCAGCGGCGGCGCCCCGCTGCCGCCGGATGTGGCTCGTACCTTCCTGGCACTTGGGGTACCGGTATTACAGGGATACGGCCTGACCGAAACCAGTCCTGTATTGGCGGTGAACCGTATCGATGACAATGTTCCCGAAAGCGTGGGTCTTGCGCTTCCCGGCACCCAACTATCAGTAGCCGAGAATGGGGAACTGTTGGCAAGGGGTGATGCCGTGATGCTCGGCTTCTGGAACAATCCACAGGAGACCGCCCGGGTCATTGATGAGGAGGGCTGGCTTCACACGGGAGATGTGGCCAGAATCGACTCCACCGGGCACGTCTATATTACCGGGCGGATCAAGGACATTATCGTGTTGGCAAATGGTGAAAAGGTATCGCCCGCCGACATGGAGATCGCCCTTGCCATGGACGCCCTGTTTGAGCAGGTTCTAATCATCGGCGAGGGCCGCCCCTTCCTGTCAGCATTGATCGTTCCGGAACCGGGACACTGGAAAAGTCTGGCAGAAGGACTGGGTCTAGATCCCGAAAATTCCGCCTCACTACAGGACAAAAAGGTAATGGACCATGTCTATCGGCGGATCAGTGAGCAGTTGCGCGAATTTCCTGGCTATGCACAGATACGCAAGGCGGTGCTGTTGGGGGAATCCTGGAGTGTGGAGAACGGCTATCTGACCCCTACGCTGAAAACCAAGCGAAAGTTGATTATCGAACACTGCGACGAACTCATCCGAGACATCTATGACGGGCATTAACCCGGCGCAAGGCATGGTGACCTGACCATTCAGGGCGCCATGCCTTACCTCGCCCAACCCCAGAACATCATGATTTAACCTCCCGGGCCCTGCTATAGTTGGCGCTGTTCCAATCCCACAGCACAAAACGGCCGCATACCTATGAATGAAATCGCTAAATTCGCCCAAACACATTGGGAGAGCATCGTCGCCTTTGTCTGGTTCATGGTCTGCTTCTACGGCTACATGATCTACTCACAACGCATGGCTCGCACCACGCATTGCCTCTCCAGTGTGCTGCACCAGTATCGCCAGGCGTGGATGGAGCAGATGTTGACTCGGGATGTACGGGTAGCGGACACCACGGCATTGGCCAACCTGGAGCGCAGTGTGGCATTTTTTGCCTCATCCACCATGCTGATACTGGCCGGATTGGTTACCGTTATGGGATCCACTGACAAGGTCATCGACATGGTAGCCGATGTGCCCTTTGCCATTGACGCCAGCCGTTCGGAATGGGAGATCAAGCTGCTACTGCTTGTCGGCCTGTTTATGTATGCCTTTTTCAAGTTCACCTGGAGCCTTCGGCAATACGGTTTCTGTGCGGTAATGCTGGGTGGTGCACCCACCATGGATGCCCAGGTCTCCGGGCGTGAACGCAAGGCCTTCGCCATCCGCATCGCCCATGTTGCGTCACTGGCGGCAAACAACTTCAACCTGGGACTACGCACCTACTATTTCAGTCTGGCGGTACTCGGCTGGTTCATCAACCCGTGGCTGTTCATTGCATTGAGCAGTGGCATTGTCTGGGTGCTTTATCGACGCGAGTTCAAATCCAGAACGCTGGAAGAGCTGATCATCAGTCGTGCTGAATAGCCGAACGATTATAGAAATGGCAGACCAGCCTCCTCATGGCCACCAAGTTCGGTCAGTTTTTTGCTGATCATCTGCTTGACCGGCGGAAAATTGTTACTCAAGCGCAACACCAGACCACGCAGAATTTTCGCCGGCACCGAATCGTTGGTATAGAGACTGACGATTTCATTGGTGCCAGTATATAGTGGCCAGGAGACGCGCATCTGTTTGCTCTGGTATTTTTCCAGCACATCGAGGGCACCGATGTCCTGGCCCTGTAGCTGGGCCGCCCTGATCACCCTGAACAAGGTATCCTGTCCACGCAGGCCCAGATTAAAGCCGTGGGCCGTGACCGGATGCATTCCAACCGCCGCATCACCAATCAGGGCATAACGTGACTTGACGAACTTGTTGGCGTGCACGGCCACCAGCGGGTAGGCATGCCGCTTTCCCACCAGTCGCATATCGCCCAGCCGATGATTGAATTGAGCCTGTACCTCCGCCGCATAGGCTTCATCACCAAGCGCCTGGATCTGACTGGCGACGTCCGATGAAACCGTCACCACGGTGGAGGAGATATTGCCATTCAACGGCAACACAGCCAATGTCCGCCCATAATGGAAACACTCGTAGGCAATCTGATCATGGGGTTTTTCATGGGCCATGCGACTGACAATGGCCACCCGCCCAAAATCCTGCATGGATGCAGAGATGCCTGCCTTGCGCCGGGTTTCAGAAAATCGGCTGTCAGCAGCCACCACCAATGAAGCAACAATCGAATCACCATTGGAGAGTGCCACCGTCGCCTGCTGCGGCACTATTTGAACGTCAAGAACCGTGGTACCGGTAAGCACTTCAACATTTTCACTGGTGACCACCTCTTCATACAATGCCTTCCGGATCAGATAATTCGGTACCAGATAACCGAGCGCATCCACATCCTCCTTCCTGCTGTCAATTTCCAGACAGTAGGATGAGTTTCCATTAATCACCCTGGCCTGTCTGATCGGGGCAATTTCATTCTGTGGAATACGCGCCAACGCCCCCATCTCGGTAAGGATTTTTTTCGACAAATGGGTTAACGCGATCTCCCTTCCATCCATTGCCGGCGATTCCAGGTCAGTGATCCCGGACCGTTCAATAATCAGCGCGCGCAACCCACTGTCCTTGAGAGAACGGGCAAAACTGAGACCCGCCGGTCCACCACCTATAATTACAATGTCATACTTCATAAAACCCTCAATAGACCAGCTTCGCAACATGCCCTGACTGAGATATTGTACCCGGAGCACCCTGTTCTCACCGGCCCATAAGTTCACAAGCTGAATTGACACCCATCATAACGTTTACAACTGTCCATCAACAGTGGCTTGGGTGAATCCAAAAACCTTAAGATTATTAGGTTCTTAAAGTAACCACAGCGCCGGTCTGTTATCCAACACTGGTAATCAACCGATAAACCTTTCTGGATTGAGGGCAATTCTAATTCGTGCTATACATCTACCTGCGACACCCCCAATTTCGAGCTATGTATCTGAGGCACTGGATAAAACCGGCATGAATAAACCTGTCATCACACTACTTTTTGTGTCGATCGCTGCTCTAATCCTACCGGAAGTATCGTTGGCGAATAAATTTGCCACCATAGGCGGAGGCGTTAGCGGGGTAAGCGATGAAAAACTCAGCATACTAAAACAGATAGGGGCTTACACTGGAACTTTTTTTATCCTGTTAGGGGTTCTCAGTATCGTAACCAAAGACCGGTTTGAAGGCTTCATCGGAATGCGCTTAAAAGACCAGGGTATATCCCCTGCCTCCTACGTGCTTATCGGACTTGGCGCCCTACTCTCATTACTGTTTTTTGTTTGATACCGGATACCGGTACAACCTTTTGGCGGGGTATCAGCGAAAGTAGTTGTGCAGGGGTTTGATTATCTGGAACGGGCGGGAATGGACGGTGTTTTGCAATCGATTCTAAAGGGGCGGTGACGCCGGCAAACAACACAGCATCTCAGGCCGTATGTGCCCTGCGGTAACCAACATAAGATTCAACCATGCGGTTCATACCGGTCTGCTCAAAATTCCTTAAACCTCTTAATGCCATACGCTTTTCGCCTTCCCCAACAATCTCGTTGGCTGACTTCAGGCAAAACAGCATACGTACGTCCCCCTTTTTTCCATCCACCTCAATAACCGTATCCGTCAACTCCAGGGAAGGCTTCTCAATATCCAAACATTGCAAATCAATAGACATCTGCTGATAGATCACCAACGGTCTGTCCGGATTAATCATTACCCCTTCCCGTGACATCAGGGGTACCAGTACATTCAGGAAGTTCTTCCCCGAAAACTCCACGTAGCGGTGGGTAAAGTCGTTGATCAGACCGGCGTCATGGGATATATGCCCATGACGCTCAATCTCGAGACAGTTTTTCTTCTGTTCGTCTACCAGAACAAGCTCACTCTCATTCAGTTCCTGATAGTGCAAGTTTATCCCGTCACTCACCATGCCGGAAAAAGTGAAGCACATCTGCTGGCTTAAACCATATCTGGCCAGCGTCACTGCGAACAAGAGATCCCCAGGCACGCAAAACAACTTTGCATCCTGGTGGTGCAAGGGATTGAAATCATCCGCAATCTCTTTTGCAAATCGACTGGCCTGCTGTCGGGTAAACCGAAGACCATCACCATCTTCCGTAAAGTAGTCGGTTAAAACCATTTTTTCTGCCCGGTATTCTATAGGTTTCGTGCCGCATCATATCAGGTGTTCGAATTAAATCAGTAATTTCATGCGATATGGCGGCGACCGCAACCGCCAACCAGACTGAAAAGTGGGGATTGGGTCAAAAAACAGGTAGAAAGATCCCCCATAGCCGGGGGATTGAGTGAACCCATCAAACGCGTCAGTTTCGCCGGTCTAGCTACTCCTGCCCCAACATGGCGCGCTTTAAAGCGGTTGTGACCGGATCGCTGCCTATCCAAATACTTAGCAGCGCCGGATAGAAATCACTCCCGGGTATGGTGTCCTTCAATTCACCATTGATATACACCCGGGTTCCGGCATCAGGGATATTGTCGAGCCAGATTTCATCCCCTCTGACCGCATCAGTGAACAGCGCTGAAAACCGGTTTATCCGCTGATCCAGTTGGGCCATGGCCTGCTCATCCTGGTTGGCCAAAAAACCCTCTCGCCAAGCCTTGTCCAGATCCTGTTTCTCAACCTTATCGTAGAGAAAATGCATCAGGATCCGCTTTGGACCGGTAGAGTTGATGATCTCCTCGGACGCCGATGTTTTCTCCGGCAGATAGAGTGCTCCGATATAGATCTTGAAAATGAACTTGTAGCGTATACCCGCCCCATTCAATACCAGCGCATCGTCACTCCCGTCCAGGGTGATCCGATCGGGTATAGTCACCTTGGCGAGCTCTGCCGCGCCCAAGGGAAAAATCGTGAGCAGACAGAGTAATCCGAACACACCTCTTAGCATCTTTTTCATTGGCTTCTCCTGGCCACAGTACGCTTCACTTTCAAACAGATTCTGGTTAGTTGCCCCCTTCTTGCCCCACCGTTGGAGCGGTTACAATTGATCCACCAACTCCGGCAGGGCCTGGAACAGGTCCGCTACCAGACCGTAGTCGGCCACCTGGAAGATCGGCGCCTCCTCGTCCTTGTTGATCGCCACGATCACCTTGCTCTCCTTCATCCCCGCCAGGTGCTGGATCGCCCCCGAGATGCCCACCGCTATGTACAGCTCCGGCGCCACGATCTTGCCCGTCTGCCCAACTTGGTAGTCATTCGGCACATAGCCCGCATCCACCGCCGCACGTGACGCGCCTATCGCCGCGTTCAGCTTGTCCGCCACCGCCTCGATCAGCTTGAAGTTCTCGCCACTGCCCATGCCCCGACCGCCCGAGACCACNATCTTCGCACTCGTCAGCTCCGGCCGCTCCGATTTCGTCAGCTCNGCACCCACATANCTCGATTGACCATAGCCCTCACCCGCCGGGATGTTCTCGAGCGTCGCACTGCCGCCCTCTCCGGCCGCATCAAATGCCGTTCCCCGCACCGTGATCAGCTTGATCCGGTCACTGCTCTGCACCGTCGCCAGCGCNTTGCCCGCATAGATCGGCCGCACAAAGGTGTCGGCACTCTCGATCGCCGTAATATCCGACAGCTGCGCCACATCCAGCAGCGCCGCCACCCGCGGCAGGA
>NZ_KE386614.1:0-10020 GCF_000428045.1 Sedimenticola selenatireducens DSM 17993
GATAAGGACGGTATGTGCGCATGCTCATCAAGGCCAGAAGCCAAGAGTCGCTTCGATAACAGGCCGGATATATGGTAGCAACTTGTCCCTGCCATCGAGATCTAATGCCTTGCAAATGGGGAGGAGACCATATTTGGGTACCTGGCGTAGTTCAGGAGAGCCGGTTCTTGAACTCCTGATAACCGAAGGTACGGATCATGCGCAGCTCGTTGTCGGACGTCCAGATGGCCAGTGATGGCAGGTTGACGCCGTTGAAGGTGGTGTTTTTGACAAAGGTGTAGTGGATCATGTCTTCCAGTACGATCTTGTCCCCCACCTGCAGTGGTCGCTCGAAGGCGTAATCCCCGATCACATCTCCCGCCAGGCAGGTATTGCCCCCAAGCCGATAGGTGTAAGGGGTCGTGCCTGGCTCACCGGTGCCACGGATATTTGGGCGGTAGGGCATCTCCAGCACGTCCGGCATGTGGGCGGCGGCCGAGGTGTCGAGGATGGCGATATCCATGTTGTTGCGCACGATATCCAGCACCGAGGCCACCAGTGGTCCGGTCTGCCAGCCTACGGCGCCACCCGGTTCCAGATAGACTTCGACACCATAGCGTTCACGGAAATCGCGCACCAGACGGATCAGTAGGTCCACGTTGTAACCTTGTCGGGTCATCAAGTGTCCACCGCCAAAGTTGATCCACTTCATCTGGGGAATCCACTCGCCAAAGCGCTCCTCGAAGGCGGCCAGGGTCCGTTCCAGACTTTCCGCACCGCACTCGCAGAGGGCGTGAAAATGCAGCCCCTCGATGCCTTCCAGCGCCTCGGGGTGGAACTCTTCCGCAGTGACGCCCAACCGCGAGGTGCTGCCGCAGGGGTTGTACATGTCCACTTCCACTTCCGCCACCTGGGGATTGACCCGGATGGCGCAGGAGACCCCGGCAGCCAGCGCCTGCGGCCCAAAGCGGCGCCACTGGCTGAACGAATTGAAGGTGAGGTGGTGGGCCAGTTTGAGGATTTCCGGAAACTCGGCCTCGGTATAGGCCGGTGCGTAGACATGCACTTCCTTGCCGAACTCCTCGGCGGCGAGCCGGGCCTCGTTTAGTGAGCTGGCGGTGCAGCCGTGCAGTACTTCCCGGATGATCGGGAAGGTGCTCCACATGGCGTAGCCTTTCAGGGCCAGAATGATTTTGCCGCCGGACTGGCGCTGTACCCGGTCCATCAGGGCCAGGTTGGCGCGCAGCCGCTCCTCCTCCAGCACGTAGCAGGGGGTGGGGATTCGGGAGATATCGAGGGTCATGGTGTGGCCGTTATCCTTACTCGGGAAGGGCGTCGACATCGATGTCGGTTGCGATATCGGTCCACGGCAGGCCATGTTGGTTGAGCGCGGCCATGAAGGGATCGGGATCGAACTCCTCCATGTTCCAGACGCCGGGCCTCATCCATTTTCCGGTCAGCATCATCATGGCGCCGATCATCGCCGGCACGCCGGTGGTGTAGGAGACACCCTGGGCGTTGGTCTCTCGGTAACACTCCTGATGATCGCAGATGTTGTAGACATAGCGCGACACCGGTTGGCCACCCTTGCTGCCCTTGACGATACAGCCGATATTGGTCTTGCCGACCGTGCGTGGACCGAGGGAGGCCGGGTCCGGCAGCAGTGCCTTGAGGAACTGGATGGGGACGATCTCGCGGCCCTCGAACAGGATCGGCTCGATCGAATCCAGGCCGATATTGCGAAACACTTCCAGATGTTTCAGATAGGCATCGCCAAAGGTCATCCAGAAGCGCATGCGCTTGACGCCCTTGATGTTCCTGGAGAGCGATTCCATCTCCTCGTGATACAGCAGATACATTTTTTTCGGGCCGACCTGCTCAAAATCGAAGGTGTGATGAATCTCCATCGGCTGGGTTTCGACCCAGACGCCATTCTCGTAATAGCGGCCGTTGGCGGTTACTTCGCGGATGTTGATCTCGGGATTGAAATTGGTGGCAAAGGCGTAGCCGTGATCACCGCCATTACAGTCGAGGATGTCCACTGTGTCGATCTGGTCGAAGTGGTGTTTCTGCATATGGGCGCAGAAAACGTTAGTGACGCCGGGATCAAAGCCGGAGCCGAGCAGTGCCATCAGGCCCGCCTGCTCAAAGCGCTCGCGGTAGGCCCACTGCCACTTGTATTCGAACTTGGCCTCGTCCAGGGGCTCGTAATTGGCCGTATCCAGGTAGTGCACGCCGGTCTCCAGGCAGGCATCCATGATGGTCAGGTCCTGGTAAGGCAGCGCCACATTGATCACCATAACCGGGTTGATCTGTTTAATCAGGGCGACCAGTTCAGGCACCTTGTCGGCGTCCACCTGGGCAGTTCTGATGGTTCTGCCGGTCTTCTCGGTCACTTCAGCGGCAATCTGGTCACACTTGGATCGGGTTCGGCTGGCGAGGTGAATCTCGCTGAACACCTCTGGCACCTGGGCGCATTTATGGGCCACAACCCGGCCCACACCGCCAGCTCCAATAATCAGTACAGTACTCATTGTATTTGTTTTCCTTGAGTCAGAGGGAGAAAATCAAACGCGGAGCGTCTTTTGTCACAGTTTAGTGTTCCAGTATGACATTGCATATCGATCCTGCACGATCGCGCAAAATTGGCTCGCGGGGGCTTTGTTTCCGGGCGCCAAAAAAGAGCGCAATAATAGCAGTTGGATGGGGTTCAGTCATCAGGCTGCCCCGGGAAACCAGCTGTGCCCCCCTGACCTATTGAGTGTCATTCAGGCTGTTGTTGATCAGCTCAACCGGATGTACGGTCTTGATCGGATAGCCTGTTTTACGGATTTCGCGGGTAAACTGTAAGGCACAGCCGCTGTTGCTGGTGGCCAGATACTGTAGCTCCTGCACCGGGACCTGCTGGATTGCCCGCGCGCCCAGTGCGTCTGCCATATCTGGTTGTTCCAACAGGTAACTGCCCGCGGCCCCGCAGCATTCAATCCGGTCAAGTCGAACCAACCGGATGCCTGGAATCCGCAGTAACAGCTTTTCCGGCTCATCCGCCAGTTTTAACTGGTGTTTCAGGGTACAGGGTGAATGCAACCCCACGGCGCAATCCATGGGACTAAGTACACTATCCTCTGGCCAACAGCAGTGGTTAAGAAATTGACTGACTTCATAGACCGGTGTGGTAAATGGCTGTTTGATTAACTGCGTACCGCAGCCGCTGGCCAGATAGACAATAGCATCCAGGCCTTTTTCACCAAACGCTTGCTGATTGTTTATTGCCATGGCTGCGGCCGTCACTGGATCGCCCGAGTGCTGGTGCATTGCGCCGCAACAGCCCTGGTCGCCCGGTATGATCACTTCATATCCAAGGCGGGTCAGTACCGCAACGGCCGCATCGAGTGCCTGACGGTCACTGATTCGCCCGGCGCACCCGGTAAACAGCCCGACTCGCCCCTGTTTGGGCGTTACTGGAGAGTAATGCTGGTTCCATCTGCCAACGCTGGCCTGGTCCGGCAGCAGAGCGTCCAGGCGTCGGAAGCGGCTGCCTCCCAAGGTGCGCAGCAATGGGCGAATGCCCGAATGGCGGTAGAGCCATAATCCAATACGACCCCAGCCACGATAGGGGAGGCGGGTAATGAGGTGGTGCGTCAGCCGCTGTCGCCGGCTTTTGTCCTGGGTGGTGCGAAAGCCGTCGATCAACTGGCCATAATTAACCGCTGAAGGGCAGACCGCCTGGCAGGCGAGGCAACCGAGGCAGCGATCCAGATGCCGGCTGGCCTGTTTACTGTCCAGCGCGCCGCTGGCGATTCCCTGGATCAACGATATGCGGCCCCGGGGTGAGTCTCCTTCATCCCGCATCAGGCTATACGTGGGGCAGTGGGGCAGGCAGATGCCGCACTTGACGCAGCGATCGGCCTCCTTCAGCAGTGGTTCGTTGTGGTTCACAGGGTTTGCATGGCTCGTTTCACCTTTAAAGCCAGTTGTAAGGTGAAATGGCATATTGGGTTTGTGTGGCCGTCGATAGTTGCAGAGTGTCGTGGCAGGGGGTGGTGATGTCAATTTATAAACGAAATGGAGAGTAAATAAAGTGTTGACATAAAAATAATAATATTAGAAGATATTAACACTTTAAATGCAGTTGCATTTTTTAGTACTCCATCCATCCTCCTTTGGTGGTTTATATTATTAAAGGCGTAGCTTCCCCTGCTACGCCTCTTTTTTTTGGATAAAAAATAGTTGAACTGGGCCTTGCCAGCGTGCGCGTGGTCCGGTAATATTCGCGCTCTTTTTTGAAGCGCTAGTATTGTTACTCCGCTGGAGCAAGTCAGATGACGACCGTAAGTGCAAAACCCGCAGAAGTGCGCCGCGACTGGTTCGTGGTCGACGCCACAGACAAGACCCTTGGCCGTCTCTCAACCGAGATAGCACGCCGTTTGCGCGGGAAGCATAAACCCGAATATACGCCGCACGTGGATACCGGTGACTATATTGTTGTAGTCAATGCCGAAAAGGTTCGCGTCACCGGTAACAAGTTGAAAGACAAGATGTATCACCATCACACCGGTTACATTGGTAACCTGAAATCCATTAACTTGGAAAAGCTGCTGGACAAAGCGCCGGAGCGTGTGATCGAGACCGCAGTCAAGGGCATGCTGCCCAAGAATCCACTGGGTCGTGCGATGTTCAAAAAGCTCAAGGTCTTTGCCGGCCCCGAGCATGCGCATCAGGCACAGCAGCCCCAGGCGCTGGATATCTGAAATCCACATAACGGAACAGAAACATGGCTCAAACCCAGAATTATGCAACCGGACGTCGTAAAAGCTCTGCTGCACGCGTCTTCCTGAGTGCCGGCAGCGGCAATATCGTCGTCAATGGCCGTCCGCTGGACGAGTACTTCGGTCGTGAAACCGCCCGCATGGTGGTTCGTCAACCGCTGGAAGTGGCTGATCTGCTGAAAAACG
The DNA here is from genome assembly GCF_000428045.1 of Sedimenticola selenatireducens DSM 17993. Taxonomy (GTDB): domain Bacteria; phylum Pseudomonadota; class Gammaproteobacteria; order Chromatiales; family Chromatiaceae; genus Sedimenticola; species Sedimenticola selenatireducens. The sequence continues at coordinate 4,935 of NZ_KE386614.1, forward strand.
TCGATATCATGGTTACGGTCAAGGGTGGTGGTACCACCGGTCAGGCCGGCGCCATCCGTCACGGCATTGCCCGCGCCCTCTCCGACTACGACGAAGCGCTGCACAGCCCGATGCGTCGTGCCGGCTTCCTGACCCGCGATGCCCGTGAGGTTGAACGTAAGAAGGTCGGTCTGCACAAGGCGCGCAAGCGTCCGCAGTACTCCAAGCGTTAATATGCCCGCGGAGCCGCCTGTCGGGTGGCTCCAGGCATTTGGGGATTCGTCTAACGGCAGGACTACGGACTCTGACTCCGTCAGTGGAGGTTCGAATCCTCCATCCCCAGCCAACTTGAAACAACCCGCTCCGGCGGGTTTTTTCGTGGGTAGTGAGAAAGAGCACTGGATGGAGGGTGAGAAGCTCCACCGAGGTTCGGCGCGTAGCGCCACGAGGAGCGCAGCGACGAGCCCGAAGGGTGAGGTCGCAGGCCGAATAATCCTCCATCCCCAGCCAACTTGAAACAACCCGCTCCGGCGGGTTTTTCGTGGCTGTCAAAAGAGCTCTGGATGGAGTCGCGGTCTGGTGAGTGAAGTGTTCAAGCCATCCCTTGCCTGGGATTGGATTGCCAGGCTTAGGTATGGCTGATGGTTGGTTTTCTAGCCAATATGTCAGGCATTAAGCAATTATGAGACATGTTGTTGCCTGATTGCGTAATGTAGCGCGGGTTATCTGAATGTAAGGTGAGATGCTGGTGCTAGCTCAACTGAAAGTAATTTATTTCGATATTTTTATAAGGCATTGTAAGGCTGTATTTTTCTGTTTTCCCCAAACTGCGTGGCATTAACTTGTGTTGGTATTTTGCAACAAAATAAAAAACTGTGGTTTTTTTATAAAAAAGTGTTGCAAACCCGAGGGTGGAGTACTAGTATCTTCCCTGCACAGCATTTTTCGTAAATTTACTTTTAGCGGGAATCTATAAAATGAAAAAACTTCTTACTATCGCCATCGCCGCAGCTGTTGCTGCTCCCATGGCTGTTAGCGCCGAAACCACCCTGTACGGACGGGTTGACACCGCCCTGATCAGCACCGACAACGACACCGCCGGTGGTGATACCTGGGACGTTTCCACCAACTCCAGCCGTATCGGCCTGAAGGGTTCCGAGGACCTGGGCAATGGTCTGAAGGCTATCTTCCAGTATGAGTTTGGTGCCAACACCTCTGAGGGTGGTGGTTACGGTGATGCCCTGAACAATCGTCTGGGTTATGTTGGCCTGTCCGGTGGTTTCGGTACCGTGGCAATTGGTCGTCAGTGGACTCCTTATTACGGTTCGGTGGACAAGACCGATATCATGAACCTGAATCCCAGCGCCGGTGCTCTCGACGGCGACAGCGTTGATGCGAATGCCAACGGTCACTACCTGGGCCCGACCCGTACCGGTAATGCAGTGGCTTACGTTTCACCTGACTTCAATGGCTTCAGCGGCAAGCTGGCGCTGATTATGGCCGATGAGCGTGGAGTCAATACCAGTGACGGTCTTGATGCATTCAACCTCAGCCTGGACTACAACAACGGTCCGCTGAGCGTCGGCTTCTCTTACCTGGACTTTGATAGCGCCACCGGTGGAGCTGATCGTTGGGGTCTGGCTGGCAAGTACAACTTCGGTAACTTCGCTCTGATCGGTCAGTACGAAGATATGGATGACACTGTTTCCGGTGCCAACGACGGCGCAAGCTCCTTCGGTATCGCAGCCCAGGCATACTTCGGTAACAACACCCTGAGCTTCGAATACGGCGAAAGAGATTTTGACAACAACAGTGCCGATCTTGACAACTGGGGTATCAGTGCTCACCACAGCTTCAGCAAGATGACCCGCGTGTATGTTGATTATCAGCAGCAGGAAACCGCTGCCTCTGTTGACGAAAGCACCTTCGGTGTTGGTATCCGTCACGACTTCTAATCTGATCTGATCAGTTAGAAATAGCACAATAAAAAACGGGGTCTTCGGACCCCGTTTTTTATTGTCTGTACTAAAGCGAGGTCAAAAAGTGTCGTAGTGCTGAAGCCTTGATGAAGTCACGGCTGAATTCGACATTTTCGCGGACATTCGTGGCGGCGTAATCAGGGGGTGGCGTGATGCGGTGTCATGCCACGGATTCCCCGCGCGGTGTTGCCTGTCTGTTGAGCTTTCTTGGGACGGGTTTTATTCGGGCTACACAGTTGATAACGAACGGCGTATCTGCGAAAAACTCGCCGCTCAGCATGCGGCGGCCAAGTAGGGTGTGCACGTTGTTTGTGCACACACCGGTGGACAAAGGTATCAGGGAAGGTGCGTACGGCGTGGCATGCAAGGTATGCCTACAACCGCAAGGTCATCGGGGTTGACGATTTATTCAATCACCTTGATTCCTGTTGGGGAACCCAGGATCAGCAAATCAGCCGGTCGCAGGGCGAAGATGCCGGTGGTTACTACACCGGCGATATTGTTTATCTCCTGCTCCATTTTTACCGGTTCCATGATACGCAGGTTGTGCACATCCAGGATGATATTGCCGTTGTCGGTGATGAAGCCGTCACGCCACACCGGGGTGCCGCCCAGTTTCACCAGTTGTCTGGCGACATGACTCCGGGCCATGGGGATCACCTCCACCGGCAGCGGGAACTCGCCCAGTACGTCGACCAGCTTGCTCTCGTCGGCAATGCAGATGAAGCGTTTGCTGGCGCCCGCGACGATCTTCTCCCGGGTCAACGCACCGCCGCCGCCCTTGATCAGGTGCAGGTGTCGGGTCGATTCGTCGGCGCCGTCGACATAGAGATCCAGTTCGCCGGTGGCGTTGAGGTCAACAACCGGGATGCCAAGCGACTTCATGCGCTCAGTAGAGGCTTCGGAGCTTGAAACCGCGCCATCGATGGTCTGTTTTATGCCGGCCAGCAGGTCGATAAAGTGGTTTACCGTGGAGCCTGTTCCGACCCCGATGATACCGCCTTTGACCTGTTTAATGGCCTCGGCTGCCGCCATGCGTTTCAGTTCATCCTGGTTCATTGCTTTTTCCTCATGCCCGCGTGCCTGGCCATGATAACGATGGCTCGGCTGTTTGTCACAATATCCACTCTTTTTACCATGAAGCGACCCATTAGCGCAGAAGGATTTCTGTGCTTATGGATAAGCAAGTTTGATATATTGAGGCCTACATCCGCTGTAAGGTTATTTACCTTCCGTCTATCACTATCCAAGATGACCAGGACAGAGTATGCCCCAGAGTTATATTGAACGAATCCTGCGAGCACAGATATATGACATTGTTCGAGAAACGCCTTTGGACAGGGCGGTCCGGCTTTCGGGGCGGCTGAATAACCAGGTTTATCTGAAGCGTGAAGATCTGCAGCCGGTCTTTTCGTTCAAGTTGCGTGGCGCCTATAACCGGATTCGCGGTTTATCCGAAGTGGAAAAAGGCAATGGTGTGATCGCCGCCTCGGCTGGCAATCACGCCCAGGGCGTCGCGCTCTCTGCCCGACATCTCGGTATCAGGGCGCTGATCGTGATGCCCAAAACCACCCCCATAATCAAGGTCCAGGCAGTCAAGGCGCTCGGAGCGAAAATCGTCCTCTGGGGTGACTCTTATGACGAGGCCTGCGATTACGCGCTCAAGCTGGCGGAAGAGAAGGGCATGACTTTTGTCCATCCTTTTGATGATCCGGAAGTGATTGCCGGACAGGGAACGATAGCCATGGAGATGTTGCGGCAACATGCCGGTCCGCCACATGCCATATTTGTGCCGGTGGGTGGCGGCGGTTTGATCAGTGGTATCGGTGCCTACGTGAAATATGTCTATCCGCAGGTCAAGGTGATTGGGGTGGAGCCGGAGGACGCACCAACCCTGTATACGGCTCTGCAAAAAGGGCGTCGGGTTAATCTCAAGCAGGTCGGCATATTTGCCGATGGGGTGGCGGTGAAGCAGATCGGTAAAGAGACCTTCCGGCTGGCGAAAACGTTGGTTGATGAAGTGATATTGGTCGGCACGGATGAAATTTGTGCCGCAATAAAGGATCTGTTCGATGATACGCGCACCGTGGCGGAGCCCGCAGGAGCGCTGGCGGTTGCAGGACTGAAGAAGTATGTTGCAAGAGACGGGGTGATTGAACAAAGTCTGATTGCCATAGAGAGTGGCGCCAACATCAATTTTGACCGCCTGCGTCATGTGGCGGAACGCGCTGAGTTGGGTGAACAACGGGAAGCGTTACTGGCGGTAGAAATACCCGAAGAGCCGGGAAGTTTCCTCAAGTTCTGCCGTGCCATTGGCAAGCGAAGTGTTACTGAGTTCAATTACCGTTTTGCCGACTCGGCGCGCGCACATGTGTTTGTGGGCATTGAGCTGGCCGATGGTGTCGTAGAGCGGCAGCGTGTGGTGCAACAGCTCGGTGAGCGGGGTTATCGGGTAGTGGACTTGACTGATAATGAGACCGCCAAGCTGCATATCCGCTATATGGTCGGCGGCCACGCCCCGGGTGTCAGCAATGAGGTGCTGTTTCGCTTTGAGTTTCCGGAGCGGCCTGGCGCATTGCTTAATTTTTTGACCGAGATGGGTCAGCGCTGGAATATCTCGCTTTTTCACTATCGCAACCACGGTGCGGCCTATGGCCGGGTGCTGATGGGGGTGCAGATTGAACATGGCGATAAGCGTGATTTCCAGGCTTTTCTCAAGGCCCTCGGTTATGCCTGGGTAGAAGAGACGGACAATCCCGCCTACCGCCTGTTTGCCTGTGGTGGCGAGTGCCCGGATGCCGCTGTGGGTGCTTATCAGAGTTGAAATGGCGCCTGCAGACATGATCCTGTGACGCAGGCTGGCCGAGTTGCAGGCGCGGCTTCAGCTGCGAAGTCTTAAACCCTCAGGTAATCTCGCACGGATATAAGAAAGGCCCTGTTTCAGGGCCTTTCTTACGGGTTAAAGATCAGGTTTTGGTCGCGGCCTTTTTTCGTGGCCTGACTTTTCTGGGGCGGAGTGCGGCTTTTTTCTTTGTCACCTTTTTCTTGGCGACCTTCTTTTTAGCGGCGGCCTTTTTCTTTGTTACCTTTTTCTTGGCGACTTTCTTTTTAGCGGCGGCCTTTTTCTT
>NZ_KE386614.1:10065-147984 GCF_000428045.1 Sedimenticola selenatireducens DSM 17993
ACCTTTTTCTTGGCGACCTTCTTTTTAGCGGCGGCCTTTTTCTTTGTCACCTTTTTCTTGGCGACTTTCTTTTTAACGGCAGCCTTTTTCTTTGTCACCTTTTTCTTAACGACAGCTTTCTTTTTACTGGCTGTCTTTTTGGGTGCAATAGCCTTCTTGCTCATGGTTTTCTTGGCGACTGCGCTCTTCTTTTTTGCAGCCTTCTTTTTAGCGGCTTTCTTGACGGCCATTACGCTCCCTCCACGATCAGTATGCAAAAGTCAGTTTGAGTATAATAAAGTATTCAAAAAAAGCTAGTAAATCACGGATATTTTGGCATTTTTTACTTGTTATTGGCGGGATTTCCAGTATGGCTGCTATTGTTGGATGAGCAAAGCATGGCCCGTCTGCCTTTTTCCGATGAAACGATCAGACGTCGTGAAACCTCAAGTTGGCTTTGTATATATGGGATCTGTTAGCCGGCACGGTCGATGGATTCGATTTGCCGTGTTGTGTGGAGCTGTTAATGGGTTAGTTGGTAAGCCGGAATGACCGATATCCCTGTTCTGTGATTACCCCATGTAGCGGGACATCCCAGGGCTGTCGCGACAGTCTCTCTACACGCTGAAAATCATGCGCAAAACCTATCAGCGCGGGTCGAATCCACTGTTTATGTTGAAGCTGGTAAGCCAGCGTTCGATCATAATAGCCGCCGCCCATACCCATCCTGACACCTTCACTGCTGAATGCGACCAGCGGCATGATGATCAGATCAAGACTCCATGCCGGTATCGGCTTTCTACGTCGAATGTTCGGCTCGGCGATGCCGAATCGATTCGTCTGCAGGCGATCGTTTGGGTGAAACTCTGAAAACCATAGCGCGTTGTTGGTGCCGGGTTTGAGGACCGGCAAGTAAATTTTTTTGTTGAGTTTTAGTAATCGTTGAATAAGCGGCTGGGGATCAAGTTCACCGTCTGCGGCCAGATAGAGTGCGATGCGCCTGCTACGGATCAGACGAATATTTATTATAAAGTGGTTGGCTGCCGACAAGCTGTGGTTATGTTGCTCTTGTCTGGAGAGGCTGCGTCTTTTGGCGCGGATGGCGCGGCGAATTTGTTTGTGATTCTGCATGCGGCGCACTGGAATGAAATAAGGCATCCCCCACCTGTGCCGTAGCAAATCATCGTTCTTGAACCGGTAGGTTCAAGTGGGGACGACAAGGAAGCTTAAGGCTTTCCGCTCGAGGCGGACATGCACAATGACATTCCCATTAAGTCCCCGGGGTAATGAATAGGCTCAAGAAAATACCCGATTCGCTTACAAACACTGCAGGGGATACCTGTGAGGACAGGCTAACTCTATTGGGTTTAAAGATCCAGCCGATTTTCCTTACTAAGAGCCGCGTCAATCTTTTGCTGCATATTGCGCAGGCGTGTGTTGATACTGCCATTAACATCATTCTTGTGATTCTGTTTTTCCAGCAGTTCATGCGCGAGATTGAGTGATGCCATTACCGCAATCCTGTCTGTTCCCAACACCTTGCCGCTTGAGCGGATCTCTCGCATTTTCTGGTCCACCAGGCGTGCGGCGGCGATCAGGCTATCCTCCTCACCCTGGTTGCAGGCAACTCGATACTCCTTGTCCAGTATGCGCACGATAACGGGGATGCTGTTTTCGATCACGGTTTATACCCAGGAATTATTTATAGGTTTTGAGGCTTTCAGTTTGGAAGTGTGGCCCTGGCTTGATTGTTTGTCAGCCGGTCTCGATGGCCCGTAACCGGGAGATCATCGCTTCGACCCGGCTACGGGCCAGCTCGGTCTTCTCGATCAACTCTGCTCTTTCCGACATCAGCTCCTGCTGTTTGCCGCGTAGATTACTGTTCTCCTCACTCAGCCGCTCAATTGTGCGGATCAGCTGATCCACTTGTGATTCAAGCCGTTTGAGGTCCAGTTCCGTGGTGGAGTTGAGGTCGTTCGCGTTCATACGGTCCAATATAGAGTGAGCCATCGTGTCGGTCAACGTTATCCGCTGGCATGATACTATTATTAGGGCAATATGGTATTGGATAATGCAGCGCCAGTGACATTGTTCCGGTTTTTCCAGATCCCTTGAGACAGGTTTCCCATGAGTGATAGCAGTTTAGATTATGAACGCGTTGAGCGGCAGATGGCCTCGGCCGACATTGAAAGCAGCGGTGCGGAGGTGCATGGCATTTTATGTGGGCTGATCTGCACCGGTCGTGAGGATGCCCAGGCGCGCTGGTTTGGTGAACTGTTCACGGAAGCGCAGGCGACTGATCTGCTGGTGCGTGAGTGTGCCGAGTCACTCAAGAGACTGCATGATGCGACCCTGGCCGCGGTACAGGGCCCGGGGCTGGGTTTTACGCCGTTTCTGCCGGATGATGAGAAACCGCTCAAGCAGCGTGCCCGGGCGGTAACGGATTGGTGTCAGGGTTTTCTCTATGGTATCGGGGTGGCTGGACTCTCATCCAGTCACCAGTTTTCAGCGGAGACCCAGGATGCACTGGGTTCGCTGACCGAGATCACCCGCATGGACCTGGATCAGCTGAACTCTGGTGAGGAGGATGAGGAGGCGCTGATGGAAGTTACCGAATTCATCTGGGTGGCGGCCATGCTGGTACATTCGGAGATGGTTGTTGATGAGACGGAACGTTCATGACCCGCGCTGAATTCAAGCGGCGGCGCAGTCAGCTGATGCGCATGATGGGGCCGGGCAGTATTGCCATTCTGCCGTCCGCACCGGTGGCGATACGCAATCGTGATGCCGACTACCCTTATCGACCGGACAGCGATTTTTACTACCTTACCGGATTTCCGGAACCGGAGGCGGTGGCGGTATTGATCCCCGGGCGCAAGCAGGCGGAGTACGTGCTGTTTTGTCGTGACCGGGATCTGGAGAAGGAGACATGGAACGGCCGGCGCGCCGGACAGGAGGGGGCCTGTGAACTGTATGATGCGGATGACTCTTTTCCGATTGGCGATCTGAATGACATCCTGCCGCGCATGATCGAGCAGAGTGAGCGGGTGTTCTATGCCATGGGCTGTAACCATGAACTGGACAAGCAGCTGTCGGAGTGGATCAGCACTATTCGGAATCAGGGCCGTGCCGGCGTGCATGGCCCGCTTGAGTTTGTCGCGCTGGATCACTATCTGCACGACATGCGCCTGTACAAGAGCCGTTCCGAGATCAAGGCGATGCGTACCGCCGCCAAGATTTCCGCCAAGGCACACAGGCGCGCCATGCAGTTCTGCCGTCCCGGACTGATGGAGTGGCAGGTGGAGGCGGAGCTGGTACATGAGTGTGCTCGCCAGGGCGGGCGCTTTCAGGCCTACACGCCCATTGTTGGTGGTGGGGCCAACGGCTGTATCCTGCACTATGTGGAGAATTCCGCCGAGTTGCAATCGGGCGACCTGTTGCTGATTGATGCCGGTTGTGAGTATGAGTATTACGCCTCCGATATCACCCGCACCTTTCCGGTGAATGGTCGGTTCTCACCGGAGCAGAAGGCGCTTTATGAGCTGGTGCTCAAATCCCAGGCGGCGGCCATCGAGCAGGTGCGCCCGGGCAACCACTGGAATGATCCCCATGACGCGGTCGTGAAGGTGATCACCAAGGGGCTGGTTGAACTGGGCATACTCAAGGGACGTGTCTCCAGCCTGATTAAAAAAGAGGCCTACAGGCCTTTCTACATGCACCGCGCCGGCCACTGGCTGGGTATGGACGTGCACGATGTGGGGGACTACAAGATCGATGGCAAGTGGCGCCTGCTGGAGCCGGGCATGGTGCTGACGGTGGAACCGGGCCTGTATATTCCGGCGGGTTCAAAAGGGGTGGCCAAAAAGTGGTGGAATATCGGTATCCGGATCGAGGACGACGTGCTGGTGACCAAGGACGGACATGACATTCTCTCCAAGGATGTGCCCAAGTCGGTGGAGGAGATCGAGGCGCTGATGGCGGGGTGAATCGCCGGCTTCGCGAATGTCTAGAGCGCCTGCCCGTCGTCTGAAAACAGTACCAGGTCCTGCATATCCAGTTTCAGGGTGACGGTGTCGCCGATAGCATGCTGCTGATGGCTGGGGGCGAGACACTGAAAGCGGTCTCCGCTCTCCAGTTGCAGGGTGTAGAGATACTCAGCGCCCTGGAACAGACGATCATTGATGCGGGCATAGATCCCATCCTGCTTGGTGGTCAGGTGGATATCATCGGGGCGAATCAGCAGCTGCAGACCGGTGCCGGGCCGGACTCCATTGGGCAGCTTCCCACTCAGCCGTCCAAAGGGGGTGTCGATGCTGTTCCGGTCGGCCACCTTTATGGCGAACAGGGCGCCCCGCCCGACGAAATCAGCCACGAAGGTAGTGGCTGGATGGTGGTAAAGGTTGTAGCCGCTGTCCCACTGATGCAGCTCACCCTGGTTCATGACGCCGATCTGGTCGGCCATGGTGAAGGCCTCGGTCTGGTCGTGGGTCACCAGGATAGCGGTGATGCCATCCTGTTTCAGCAGTGTGCGCACTTCGCTGGCCAGCTGTCCGCGCAGCTCAGGGTCGAGAGCGGAGAACGGCTCATCCAGCAGCAGGATTTCTGGGCGGGGGGCCATGGCCCGGGCCAGGGCAATCCGCTGCTGCTGTCCGCCGGACAGCTGATGCGGATGCTGCTGTGCGGCATCGGTCAGGCCGACCAGCGTCAGCAGCTCTGCAATTCTCGCCTGTTTTGCCTGGGCCGTCCGCCCGCGCAGGCCAAAGCCGATATTCTCGGCCACGCTGAGATGGGGAAACAGGGCGAAGTCCTGAAACACCATGCCCACCCGGCGCTGCTCCGGCGCAATCATGTGCTGTGTGTCGCAGACCACTTTCCCATGCAGGGCGATGCTGCCCTGACGCAGCGGTTCGAATCCGGCAATCGCTCGCAGCAGCGTGGTTTTGCCGCAGCCACTGGGGCCCAGCAGGCAGCCAATGTCGCCTTCGCGCAGTTTGAGGCTGACTCGCTTGACCACCTCGGTGGTGCCGAAGGCGATCGACGCCTCATTCAGTTCCAGTCGATAGGTCATGCTTCTCTCTCGAATTGCGTATTGAGCGGCTCAGCAGGATCACCGGAATGATTCCCGCCAGGACTATGGTCAGGGCGGCACTGGCGGAATCCCGCAGCCGTTCGTCCGAGGCCAGCTCAAAGGCCCTGACCGCCAGGGTGTTGAAGTTGAAGGGGCGCAGCACCAGGGTGGCGGGCAGTTCCTTCATGACATCCACGAAGACCAGCAGCAGGGCGGTGAGCAGGCTTCCTTTCAGCATCGGCAGGTGGACCCTGTGCAGGACCTGTCCCGGTGAGGCACCCAGGGTGCGGGCGCTTTCGTCAATGCTCTGCTTGATCTTGCCCAGCCCCGCTTCCACCGTCTGCAGCGAGACCGCCAGAAAGCGTACCAGGTAAGCGAAAACCAGCGCCACCAGGGTGCCGCTCAGCAGCAGTCCGCTGGAGATGCCGAAGCGCGCGCGCAGCCAGCTGTCGAGGCTGTTGTCGATCCAGGCCAGCGGCAGCATGACGCCGACCGCAATCACCGTGCCGGGAACCGCGTATCCCATCCCGGCGACTCTGACGGCGGCAACGGTGCCCCGGTCGGAACTGAGCCGGCGGCCGTAACCCATCAGCAGAGCCAGTAGCAGGGCGAGCAGTGCGGTACCGGCGGCCAGCCCGACCGTGTGGAGTATCAGTTGCAGAAACTCACGGTCGATCATCTCCCGTGTTTCAATCGCCCACCACAGCAGTTGGCCGGCAGGCAGCAGGAAACCCAGAAACAGGGTGGTGGAACAGATCAGCAGGGCACCGAGTTTCTGCCGTCCTTTCAGCACAAAGCCGGGCAGGGACTGGTGGCGCTGGCTGGAGTGGTGATAGCGCATCTTGCGCCGGGACCAGCGTTCCAGCAGCACCAGGGTAAAGACAAACAGCAACAGCGCGGTGGAGAGTTGGGCGGCGGCGGCGCTGTCATCCATGCCGAACCAGGTGCGGAAGATGCCGGTGGTAAAGGTGCCGATGCCGAAATACTGCACCGTGCCGTAGTCGGCCAGGGTCTCCATCAGCGCCAGGCTCAGGCCGGCGACGACAGCGGGTCTGGCGAGCGGCAGGGCCACCCGAAAGAAGGTGCGCCAGGGGCCGTTGCCGAGCGAACGGCTCACCTCCAGGACACAGACCGACTGCTCCAGAAAGGCGGCACGGGAGAGCAGGTAGACATAGGGATAGAGGGTCAGTGACAGCATGCCGCCCGCGCCCCAGAGCGAGCGGATTTCCGGAAACCAGTACTCGCCGTAGTGCAGGCCGAGGCCTTCGCGCAGTGCCGTCTGAACCGGTCCGGCCACATCGAACATGCCGGTGTAGGTGTAGGCTATTATATAGGCGGGCATTGCCATGGGTAGCAGCAGTGCCCACTCAAAAACGCTGCGGCCGGGGAAGCGGCACATGGTGGTAAGCCAGGCGGTGGAGACGCCGATCAGCAAGGTGCCGATGGTCACTTCCAGCATCAGCAGCAGGGAGTTGCTGACGTAGTCGGTCAGCACGGTGTCGGCCAGGTGTCGCCACACCGCGCCGGCCGGGATCAGCGCATAGCTGGCAACCACCAGCACCGGCATGGCCAGCAACAGGGCCGTGCCGATAATGCCGAGCCGCCATGACAGCGGTGCTGTCGCTCTCCTGTAGTTGCCAGATGCCACGGGTTCACCGCTACCGGAATGACTGAAACAAAAACTCAACGCCACCCATTGTGGATGGCGCTGAGACGCGGGAGGTTATTCTCTGGGGTTCGGCGCGATTGTGCAATAGCAGTCCGGTCGCGCCTGCCGCAGGATTTATTTCCAGCCGGCCCGGTCCATCAGCCGAACCGCGGCCGGGTTGTTCTCGCCCAGCAGTGAGAGGTTGAGCGTATCGGCCTTGAAGGTTCCCCACTGCTTCAGGGTCTCGGACCACTCCACTTCTGGTCGTACCGGATACTCCTGATTGACGCTGGCGTACCAGCCCTGGGCCTTTTTGCTGGCGAGGAACTCCAGCAACTTGACCGCCGCTTCCTTGTTCTTGGCGGAGCGGGTCACGCCGGCGCCACTGACATTGACATGGGCGCCCCGGTCATTCTGGTTGGGCCAGAAAAGTGCAACCTTGGCGGCGGCCGCCTGTTCGTTTTCGTCCTTGCTGTTGATCATGGCGCCCAGGTAGTAGGTGTTCACGATCGCCAGATCACAGACGCCGGCTGCTGCCGCCTTCACCTGGTCCCGATCACCCCCCTTGGGGTCACGGGCAAAATTCTTCACGAAGCCGTCGGCCCACTGCTGTGTGGTAGCCTCGCCATCTGCCGCAATCATGGAGGCTACCAGTGACTGGTTGTAGATGTTACCGGAGCCGCGAATGCAGATGCGGCCTTTCCATTGCTCATCCGCCAGGGCCTCGTAGGTGGAGAGCTGTTTTGGATCCACCCGGTCCTTGATATAGGTGATCACACGGGCCCTTACAGAGAGTCCGTACCAGTACCCCTCGGGATCACGGTAGCTGGCCGGGATGGCGGCGTTGAGAGTTTCGCTGGAGGCCGGTTGCAGCACATCGGCTTCCTTGGCGCGATGCAGGCGCCCGGCATCGGTGGTGATAAACAGGTCAGCCGGGGAGTTGGCGCCCTCGGTTGTCAGTCGCTTCAACAGGGCATCTGCCTTGCCGGTGACCAGATTGACCTTGATGCCACTTTCGCTGGTGAACTGGTCCAGCAGTGGCTTGATCAGGGCCTCCTTGCGGGCTGAGTAGACATTCACCTCCGCCGCCAGTGCGTTGCTGCAGAGGGCAATGGCGGTGGCGAAGAGAGCTAGCTTGGAGCGGATGTTCATCGGTTGGATCTCCAGGGGTTGTTGGTTATTGATGCGCATTCTATTAAGAATCATTCGTATTTTCAATAGGCATTGTCGTATTGATTCAAAAGGCGCTGTAGTAAAATGGAGATTAAGGTGACTGGAAGTTGGTGTCAGAGCGCCCTTTGAGTGATTCGCCGGTCTGGCTGCCGTTATTGGCAAAGGGGTATTCAACAGGTATAGTCGACAACTCAATCCAAACCACTGTGGGAGAGATCGGCCTTGGCCGACGCCGAAGGCGCAAACCGTCCGGAATCGCTCAGGCAGAAGGACCGCAGTGTGGGGAGGGGTGTCTCCTTCCGGGTTGACTCTGGAGAGTGGCCGTCAGGCCCACCGACGGGGCAGGGACCGATGATTTCGGTTTCAAACTCTCAGGTTCAGGACAGAGGGGCGGCGCAGGGTGTGATCTCCTGCGCCGCCCTTTTTTTTGCCCGGAGATGGCCGAGTGCGGCCTTGTTTTTGACTGGTGGAGAATCCCATGGGAAACAGAACCATCCTTTTTGATACCCATAATCAGATGGGTGCACGAATTGTCCCCTTCGGTGGCTGGGACATGCCGCTGCACTACGGGTCGCAGCTGGAAGAGCATCATGCCGTGCGCCGGGATGCCGGCATGTTCGATGTCTGTCACATGACCGTGGTGGATCTCACGGGTGACCGGGTGCGCGCTTTCCTGCGCCACCTGCTGGCCAACGATGTGGAGCGTCTGCAGCAGCCGGGCAAGGCCCTCTACAGTTGCATGCTGAACGAGCAGGGTGGCGTCATCGATGACCTGATCGTCTATTTTATGAATGAAACCTGGTTTCGCATGGTGGTCAATGCCGGTACTACCGAGAAGGATGTTGCCTGGCTGAAACAGCAGAGTCCGGCCTTTGGCGTTACCGTCAAGCCACGCCATGATCTGGCGATGATCGCGGTGCAGGGTCCCCATGCGCGACACAAGGCGCTGCCACTGTTGCCGGAAGGGCTGCGCGAGGCGGCGGCCAATCTTCAACCCTTCTTTGCGGCGACCGCGGCTGACTGGTTTGTCGGGCGTACCGGTTATACCGGCGAGGATGGCTTTGAAGTGGTGATGCCGGAGAGCGAGGCGGTTGGCTTCTGGCAGGCGCTGGCGGATGCCGGCGTGCAACCCTGTGGCCTGGGCGCACGGGATACGCTGCGCCTGGAGGCCGGCATGAACCTGTACGGGTCCGATATGGACGAAACCATCTCGCCCCTTGAGGCGGGCCTGAACTGGACCATCGCCTGGGAACCGGCTGATCGGGATTTTATCGGCCGCTCTGCCATTGAGGCACACAGGGGCGATCCCGCAAACCGCCAGTTTGTCGGTCTGGTATTGATCGGCCGGGGTGTGTTGCGCGACCATCAGAAGCTCTTTGTCGCAGATCGGGAGGTCGGGGAGATCACCTCCGGCGGATTTGCGCCTACACTGGAGAAATCCATTGCCCTGGCACGGGTATCCGCGGAAGTGGCCGGACAGTGTGAGGTGGAGATCCGGGGCAAGCGGGTTCCGGCCAGGCTGGTGCGTCCGCCGTTTGTACGCAATGGCAAGATACGGGTCGAACTTTAAGTGCCGGCCGGTAAGCGGAAAATTTCAAAATAACAACCTGATTAGCAACTAGCGAGGGTCTAGAGATGAGCAATGTACCCAATGATCTGAAATACGCCAAAAGTCACGAGTGGGTACGTGATGAAGAGGATGGCACGGTGTTTGTCGGCATCACCGAGCATGCCCAGGAGCTGCTGGGTGACCTGGTTTTTGTTGAGCTGCCCGAGGTGGGTGATACGGTCGATGCCGGCAGTGAGTGCGCCGTGGTGGAATCGGTCAAGGCCGCATCCGACGTGTACAGCCCGGTGTCCGGTGAAGTGATAGCGATCAATGAGGCCCTGGCGGATGCACCCGAGACGGTCAATCAGGACGCCTTTGGTGATGGCTGGCTGTTTCAGGTCAAGCTCTCCGCTCCGGCCGAGCTGGACGACTTACTGGATGCCGATGCCTATAGCGAAGTGATGGAATCGGAAGAACACTGAGAGGGCTCAGAGAGACATGCCATTTATCCCCCATACAGAACAAGAGGTGCAGGAGATGCTGGCAGCCATTGGTGCTGCCTCTATCGATGACCTGTTCGATGAGATCCCGGCCAGCCTGCGACTCTCCCAGCTGGATGCCATACCCAGCGCGTTGTCAGAGATGGAGATTGAGCATCTGATGAACAAGCGCGCACTCCAGGATGGGCAGCCGGTCTGCTTCCTGGGGGCCGGTGCCTACGATCACCATATACCGGCGGCGGTCTGGCAGATCACCACCCGGGGCGAGTATTACACCGCCTATACGCCCTACCAGGCCGAGGCGAGCCAGGGCACGCTGCAGCTGCTATACGAGTTCCAGTCCATGATGGTGGCGCTGACCGGCATGGATGTCTCCAATGCCTCGCTCTATGACGGCGCCTCGGCCCTGGCCGAGGCGGTGTTGATGGCGGTGCGAGCCAATCGCAAGTCCAAGTCCAAGCGTATCCTGATGCCCAGAACAGTGCATCCGGCCTATCGACGGGTGGTGCGCAATATTGTCAAAAACCAGCAGATCGAGTTGGTGGAGCTGCCGTTCGACCCACATGGCGGACATACTGATCCGGCCGTGCTGGAACAGTATCAGGGCGAGGATTTCGCTGCGCTGGTCATCCCCCAGCCCAATTTCTTCGGGGTGCTCGAGGAGGTGGACGCCCTGACCGACTGGGCGCATGCCAACGGCGCCCTGGCGATTGGCGTGGTCAACCCCCTGGCCCTGGCGCTACTGACCCCGCCGGGAGAGTGGGGCGAGCAGGGTGCCGACATCTGCTGTGGCGAGGGGCAGCCGCTGGGTGCGCCGCTCTCCTCCGGTGGTCCCTACTTCGGCTTCCTCTGCTGCAAACAGGCACAGGTGCGGCAGATGCCGGGGCGCATTATCGGGCGTACCGAAGATCTGGATGGCAAGGTGGGCTATACCCTGACCCTGCAGGCCCGTGAACAACATATTCGCCGCTCCAAGGCGACCTCGAACATCTGTACCAATCAGGGTCTGATGGTCACTGCGGCGACCATCCATATGGCGCTGCTGGGCAGCGAAGGCCTGGAGCGGGCGGCGGCCGCCTGTTTTGGGAATACCGGTAAACTGGTAGACGCCCTGGGCGCTATTCCCGGGGTGACGCCGCTGTTTGATCGGCCTGCCTTCCATGAGCGGGTGCTGCGATTGCCGGCGCCGGCAGGCAGTGTGTTGCGTTCCCTGGCGGCCCACAATGTGCTGGGGGGGCTGGATATGTCGCGCGACTATCCGGAGCTGGGCGATGCCATCCTGGTCTGTGCCACCGAAAAGCGGACCGAAGACGAGATCGCCGCCTATGCCGAGAAACTGGCCCGGGTCATCCAGCTGCAGGGTGGTGTCACCTGCGGTCTGGTACCGAAAGAGTAATCTGGAGAATCTGCAGCATGCTAATTTTTGAACAATCCAAAAGCGGACGCTATGCCCCGGCGCAGTCGCCTCTCGACAAGGCGGATCTCAGCAGCCTTCCCGAGCAGTTTCGGCGCAAACGGTCTGCCGCCCTGCCGGAAGTCTCCGAGATGCAGGCGGTGCGGCATTACACCCGCCTGTCGCGCAAGAATTTCTCCATCGATACCCAGTTCTACCCCCTGGGTTCCTGTACCATGAAGTACAACCCGCGTGCCTGCAACAGTCTGGCCAGTCTGCCGGGGCTGGTGTCGCGCCATCCGGAAGCGCCGGAGAGTCATAGCCAGGGCTTTATGGCTTGTATGTACGAGTTGCAGGAGATGCTGCGTGAAGTGACCGGCATGAAGGCGGTGTCGCTTAGTCCCGCGGCCGGTGCACAGGGTGAGTTTGCCGGGGTGGCCATGATCCGCGCCTACCATGAAGCGCGGGGCGATAGCGCCCGCTGCGAGATCCTGGCACCGGATGCGGCCCATGGCACCAACCCGGCGACAGCGGTGATGTGCGGCTACAAGGTGCGCGAGATCCCCACCGGGCCGGATGGCGATGTGGATCTGGAAGCACTTAAGGCAGTGGTCGGGCCGCAGACGGCCGGCATCATGTTGACCAATCCCTCCACGCTGGGGGTATTTGATCGAAAAATCGAAGCCATAGCGAAAACGGTGCATGAAGCGGGCGGGCTGCTCTATTACGATGGTGCCAACCTGAATGCTATCCTCGGCAAGGTCCGTCCCGGCACCATGGGCTTTGACGTCATCCACATGAACCTGCACAAAACCTTCTCCACGCCGCATGGCGGTGGCGGACCGGGTGCTGGCCCGGTGGGCGTAAGCGAGCGTCTGGTGCCCTATCTGCCAGTGCCGATGGTGACCAGGGACGGCGATCACTACCGCTGGCTCACGGAACAGGATTGCCCAGAGAGTATCGGCCGCCTGACCGCCTTTGCCGGTAACGCCGGGGTGCTGCTGCGCGCCTACGTCTATGCCCGGATGCTGGGTCGTGAGGGGATGCCACGGGTAGCAGAGTTCTCCACCCTGAACGCCAACTATATGCTGAAGCAGTTGCAGTCGATCGGTTTTCAGGCGGCCTATCCACAGCGTCGTGCTACCCATGAGTTCATTATCACGCTGAAAAAACAGGCCAGGGAGCTGGGGGTCAATACCATGGACTTCGCCAAGCGACTGCTGGATTACGGCTTTCACGCACCCACCACCTATTTTCCGTTGCTGGTACCGGAGTGTCTGTTGATCGAACCAACCGAGACAGAGGATAAGGCGACGCTGGATGGGTTTATCGATGCCATGGGCCGTATTCTGGAGGAGGCGAAGGAAGATCCCGAGATGGTCAAGGGGGCGCCCTACACCTTGCCGGTGAAACGTCTGGATGACGTCAAGGCGGCGCGCGAACTGGATCTGGCCTGGCGGCCGGGGTCTAATTAAATGGCCAACCAGAAGGTCACCGGCATTCGTCGTATTATTAATGCCGGTGGCTACTCCATGGCCGGATTCGGGGCCTGTTGGCGGCATGAGGCCGCGTTCCGGCAGGAGCTGCTGGGGCTGATTTTGCTGCTGCCGCCGGCGCTCTATTTGGGCCAGAACGGGGTTGAGCGGGCTCTGTTGGTCGGGAGCCTGTTGCTGGTGCTGTTGGTGGAACTGCTCAATTCCGCCATCGAGGCGGTGGTGGATCGCTTTGGTGGTGAACAGCATGAACTCTCGGGACGGGCAAAGGATATCGGTTCGGCTGCGGTGTTCCTGGCCATTGTGATGGGCATCGTTACCTGGCTGCTGATCCTGTATCCCCGCTGGTGAGAGGCCGCCATACAGGATGGCCTGCAATAACTGAGCGCGGTTTTACTCTTTTGCAAATCCCCCATCTGATCTAGATCATTGTCAGGCCGTGTTCCCGCTGGCAGTTTTGTCCAGGGATGGACTTATATCGCGTAGGTCATGGATGACCGGGAGTGGTTTTCTACACAGCCCTGAGCCGATCGGTGTAGAATCCCCGGCTTGAATAATGCTAATGGAGGAAGGAATGTCTGCACTGATTTGTGGCTCTATGGCCTTTGATACCATCATGGTCTTTCAGGACCAGTTTAAGAACCACATCCTGCCGGAGCAGGTGCATATTCTCAACGTCTCCTTTCTGGTACCGGAGTTGCGCCGTGAGTTCGGTGGCTGTGCCGGGAACATCGCCTATAATTTGAAGTTGCTGGGTGGTGACGGAAAACCGATGGCGACCGTTGGTGCCGACTTTGGTGCCTACGCCAACTGGATGGATGAGATCGGCGTCAGTCGGGACCATATCAAGGTGATTGAGGATAGCTATACCGCGCAGGCCTATATCACCACCGATCAGGATGACAATCAGATCAACGCCTTCCATCCAGGGGCCATGAATCATTCCCATCTCAACCGGGTCGAGCAGGCGAATGGCTGCACAGTCGGCATTATCTCCCCGGATGGCCGGCAGGGCATGATTGAACATGCCCAGCAGTTTGTCGAACAGGGCATCCCGTTCATTTTCGATCCGGGTCAGGGCCTGCCGATGTTTGGCGGCGAGGAGCTGAAGCGGTTTGTCGAGCAGGCCACCTGGCTCGCCTTCAATGATTACGAGGCCAAGCTCATGGAGGAGCGCACGGGCATGACGCCTGAGCAGATGACTGAACAGGTGGAAGCCGTGGTGATCACCCGGGGTGGACAGGGTTCACTGATCTATACCCGGGATCAGCTGTACGAGATTCCTGTCGCGCCGGTAGCCAATATCGTTGACCCTACAGGTTGTGGTGATGCTTATCGGGCCGGCCTATTGTATGGTTTGATGAACGACATGGACTGGGAAACCACCGGTCGTATTGCCTCCCTGATGGGCGGTATCAAGATAGAGGAGGCGGGGCCGCAAAACCATCGTTTCCAGTGCGACGAGTTCGCCCAGTGCTTTAAGATCGCCTTTGGTTACACCTTCTGATCCAGGCCTTGAGAGTAGACCATGACAGGACATTATGACGAATCGGGTTTTGTGCCCCTGAATATCGCGGTACTGACCATCTCGGATACCCGCACGGAAGAGACCGACAAGTCCGGCAAGATCCTCAAGGAGGGCGCCGAGGCTGCCGGCCATCAGGTGGTCGAAAAGGCGATCGTGAAGGACGATGTTTACCAGATGCGGGCGATCTTTTCGCGCTGGATAGCCGATCCCGAAGTGCATGTGGTGATTAGCACCGGCGGGACCGGCATCACCGGGCGTGACAGCACACCGGAGGCGGTATTGCCGCTGCTGGAGAAGTCGATCGAAGGTTTCGGTGAGTTGTTCCGCCATGTATCGCTGGAGGAGATCGGCGCCTCGGCAATCCAGTCCCGGGCGATTGCCGGGCTGACCAATCAGACCCTGGTTTTCTGTCTGCCCGGATCCACCGGGGCCTGCCGCACCGGCTGGGAGAAGATCCTCAATCCGCAACTGGACCACCGCACGCGGCCGTGCAATTTTGCCCAGATGTTTCGTGCCTGAGAGCCGTTCAGCGACAAAACACAAGAGTAGAGACCAATGAGTGATTGTGGTTGTTCTTCCGTAACCGAACCCAGCATGAAGCCGCTTGAGGAGGCGTTGGCCCTGTTGCTCGCCCACGCCCAGGCGGTCAGCGAGCATGAGCTGGTGCCCCTGGCCGAGGCCAATGGCCGCGTCCTGGCCGAACCGGTGGTGAGTAAAATCAATATGCCACCCTGGGATAACAGCGCGATGGACGGTTATGCGGTGAACCGGGCTGACCTGAAAAGCGCGCCCTCCACCCTGGCTATATCCCAGCGCATTCCGGCCGGTGCCGCGCCACAACCCCTGGCCGCCGGTACCGCTGCGCGTATATTTACCGGTGCCCCGGTGCCTCCCGATGCCGACGCCGTGGTCATTCAGGAGGTTTGTGTCCAGGAGGGCGAGCAGGTCACCATTAACGAACTGCCGGAGCCGGGCGCCAACATCCGCTATGCGGGAGAAGACACCCGTATCGGACAGGAAGTGCTGCAGGCGGGTACCCGCCTCGGTGCCCAGCATCTGGGACTGGCCGCGTCGGTCGGTGCCGGCGAACTGGTGGTCTACCGCCGGCTCAAGGTGGCGCTGTTCTCCTCGGGCGATGAGCTGATCAACCCTGGCAAGCCGCTGGGTCCAGGACAGATTTACAACTCCAACGAGTACACCCTGCAGGCGCTGCTGCAGTCGCTGGGGTGCGAAATCGTCAGCCTGGGTATTGTGGAAGATACCTTTGAAGCGACCTGTGACGCGCTCAGTGCCGCTGCCGCGCAAGCGGACCTGGTGATGACCTCCGGTGGCGTGTCGGTGGGTGAAGAGGATCACCTGAAGCCGGCGGTAGAGGCGCTCGGCTCGCTGGATCTATGGAAGATTGCCATCCGGCCGGGCAAGCCGCTGGCGTTTGGCCATATCGAAGGTACTCCCTTCATCGGCACCCCCGGCAACCCGGTCTCCCTGTTTGTCACCTTTTGTCTGTTTGCCCGCCCCTTTATTCTCAAGCGCCAGGGCGTCAGGGATGCAGAGCTGACACCGACACCGATCCTGGCCAGGGCCGATTTCGACTGGCCGAAGGCGGAGAAGCGGCGTGAGTTTGCCCGAGCCCAGCTGAATCTGGATGCCCAGGGACAGGCGCAGGTTAGCCTCTACTCCAGTCGCTCCTCCGGCGTACTCAACTCCCTTACCTGGGCCAATGGTCTGGCGATTCTGCCGGAACAGCAGACCCTGGCCCGTGGGGAAATGGTGAAATTCCTGCCTTTCAGTGAGTTACTCAAATGATCAAGCTTCTCTTTTTCGCCCGCCTGCGCGAGGCCCTGCAGACCGGTTCCGAGACACTGGACTTTAGTCCGGAACTGGATTCGGTTGCCGCCATTATTGAACTGTTGCAGGCACGTGGTGGCATCTGGGGTGAGCTGTTTGCCGATGATCAGTCCGTGCTGGTGGCGGTCAACCAGGAGATGTGCGATTCGGAGACGTCGGTGAAGGAGGGTGACGAAGTTGCTTTCTTTCCCCCGGTTACCGGCGGTTAGATATACTCTTTCGTTGGGAAGGTGATTTTACGTGGCCGTTGATGGACAGGCTACATTTTCCATCCTACGGGTATCGACCCCTACAAATCTATGTAGGGTGGATAAGCGGTAGCGCATCCACCTTATTCTCTGTCTGCACGGTACTACGCCATGAACCAGATAATAATCCAGACCGAACCTTTTGATCTCGCTGCAATCCAGGAAGAGTTGCGCCGGGAGAACCCGGCTATCGGCGCCCTGGTTACCTTTCTGGGACAGATGCGCGATATCAACGAGGGTGACCGGGTCACCACCATGACCCTGGAGCACTACCCCGGCATGACCGAGAAGGCGCTGCAGGCGATAGTCGATGAGGCCAATGAGCGCTGGCAACTGACGGGTATCCGGGTGGTTCATCGGGTTGGTCCGTTGCAGCCGCTGGATCCGATTGTGCTGGTGGCGGTCGCCAGCGCCCATCGCGGCGAGGCGTTCCAGGCCTGTGAATTTGTCATTGATTATCTCAAGACCCGCGCCCCGTTCTGGAAGAAGGAGCAGACACCGGAGGGTGATCGCTGGGTCGATGCACGCCACACCGATGACCAGGCGGAGCAGCGCTGGCGGCGATAACGATGAGTTCCGTCCTGAACCCCACCCTGCTGGGCGTTTTTATACCCACTTTCTTTTTTGTCTCGGTGACACCGGGCATGTGCATGACCCTCTCCATGACCCTGGGTATGACCATCGGCGTCCGGCGGACCTTCTGGATGATGGCGGGTGAACTGCTCGGTGTGGGCCTGGTGGCCGCCGCGGCGGTCATCGGTGTGGCCACCCTGATGTTGCGCTACCCCATGTTGTTTGAGTTGTTCAAATATGTCGGCGGCGCCTATCTGATCTATCTCGGTATCCAGATGTGGCGTTCCCGCGGCAAGCTGTCGATTGATCTTGATTGTCCCCGCCATGACCGTGCCACCGGGATGGCTCTGGCAGTGCAAGGTTTCGTGACCGCGGTTGCCAATCCCAAGGGCTGGGCTTTCTTTATCTCCCTGCTGCCGCCCTTTATCAATGATCAGCAGCCAATGCTTCCCCAGCTCACCCTGTTGTTGGGGCTGATCCTGTTGATTGAGTTCGGTTGTCTGGTGCTCTATGCCAGTGGCGGCCGCACCCTGAGCCTGTTTTTGCAGCAGCGCGGTAACGTGCGCCTGCTCAACCGGCTGGCGGGCACCCTGATGATGGGGGTGGGACTCTGGCTGGCATTGGGTTGATGATCGAAGTGGAATCCCAACCAGGATTCATACCAACGGGAAGTGTAGATCCCATGCCGGTTGAACAATGAAGAGTCGAGCCGAACTCCTGGAGTCCCAATTCTCCGGGGCAGTGCTGCGGGGAGATCTGCCTGCACCGGTGGCGACTCTGCAGCCTTCCGATGTTGGACTGACGCCAACGGATCTGGTAGACCTGTTCGAGAGCCAGCTGATGAGCCGGCATCTTGACTACCAGTCACGCCGGCTGCGTGCCAGAAATGAGAGCTTCTATACCATCGGCAGTGCCGGCCATGAGGGCAATGCGGTACTCGGCAAACTGTTCCGAATTACCGATATGGCGTTTCTGCATTACCGCAGTGGTGCTCTGCTGATCCAGCGCAGCAAACAGCGGCCCGGTGAGACACCGCTGTATGACATGCTGCTCTCCTTTGCCGCCTCGCGGGAAGACCCGATTTCCGGCGGACGACACAAGGTACTGGGCAGCAAGACCCTGCTGGTGCCGCCCCAGACCAGTACCATCGCCTCCCATCTGCCCAAAGCGATGGGAGCGGCCCATGCCCTGGGTCTGGCGCGGGTTCTGGAACCGGACGGTCCGGCCCTACCGAGGGACAGTGTCATTCTGTGCAACTTCGGGGATGCCTCGGCCAATCACTCCACCGCCCAGGGGGCGATCAATGCGGCGGGCTGGGCGGCCTACCAGAACTCACCCATGCCGATCGTGTTTGTCTGTGAGGATAACGGCATCGGCATCTCCACCAGCACCCCCAAGGGTTGGATTCACGCCAGCTTTTGCGGACGTGCCGGTCTGCACTATCTCTATTGTGACGGTACAGATCTGCTGGACACCGCCCGGGGTGTGCGGGCAGCCGTGGATTATGCGCGCCGTTTCCGCAAACCGGTGTTTCTGCATATGCGGGTGATTCGTCTGCTGGGACATGCCGGCTCGGATACCGAAACAGGCTATCGCACGCTGCAACAGGTGGAGGCGGATGAGCGGCAGGACCCGCTGCTGCACTCGGCCCGGATCCTGCTGGAGCAGGGCATCCTCGGTGCCGAGGAGGTCTGTGCCCTCAACGAACAGATTGCCCGGCGGGTGGCTCGCGTCGCAGAGCACGCAATCCTGCGGCCCAAACTGCAGAGTGCTGCGGAGGTGATGGCATCCATCGCTCCGCTGCACCAGGCATTCCCCCCGGTCCCGCCGGCCGATGCCGCAGCCCGCGAGGCGATGCTGGGCCAGGAGCGGCGCCAGTTGCACAAGCCGCAGAATATGGCTCGGCTGATCAATCTGGCGCTGGCCGATATTCTGCTCCAGTACCGCTACAGCGTGGTGTGTGGTGAGGATGTGGGCAGGAAGGGGGGCGTCTACAGCGTCACTACCGGACTTCTGGAGAAGTTTGGTCCACACCGGGTGATCAACACCCTGCTGGATGAGCAGAGCATCCTCGGGCTGGCCATCGGCCTTGGCCAGCTCGGTTATCTGCCGATACCGGAGATCCAGTTTCTCGCCTATGTACACAATGCCGAGGATCAGATTCGCGGTGAGGCGGCGACTCTCTCATTCTTTTCCAACGGCCAGTTCAGTAATCCGATGGTGGTACGGATCGCCGGCCTGGCCTACCAAAAGGGATTTGGCGGTCACTTCCATAATGACAACTCGCTGGCGCTGTTCCGGGATATTCCCGGCCTGGTGATTGCCTGCCCTTCGAATGGCGCGGATGCGGTGCAGATGCTGCGCAGCTGCGTGGCACTGGCGCGGGAGCAGCGCCGCGTGGTGATCTTCATTGAGCCGATAGCTCTCTACATGACCCGGGATCTGTACCAGTCCGGTGATGAGCTCTGGACCGCCGAGTATGCAGCGCCCGGCGAAGGGATGCCGATCGCCGTGGGTGAGTTTGGCTGCCACGGCAACGGCACGGATCTCTGTATCATCAGTTATGGCAACGGCTACTATCTCTCCCGGCAGGCGGCCCATGAGCTGACTCAGGGCCACGGGATTGACCTGCGGGTGATTGATCTGCGCTGGCTGGCGCCGCTGGACGAGGCGGCGCTAATCGAGATGGTTGCGCCCTGCAGGCGGGTGCTGGTGGTGGATGAGTGTCGTCGCACCGGCTCCATCAGTGAGGCTGTTGTCACCCTGTTGACCGAGCGCGCACCGGGACGGCACCTGATCGCCCGGGTGACTGCCGAGGACAGTTTTATCCCGCTGGCCGAGGCGGCCCATCTGGTGTTGCCGGATAAACAGCAGATCATTGAGGCCGCACGTGCGCTGATCGACGGGGCGCCGATATGAAGCAGACTGCCGTGGTGATCTGCCCGGGGCGTGGCAGCTACAACCGGGAAGAGCTGGGTTATCTGGCGAGGTATCATGCGGATAAGTCAGCGTTCCTCGCTGGGATTGATGCGTATCGCCGGCAGCGGGGACAGATGGCGGTTAGTGAACTGGACGGATTCTCCCGCTATTCG
The DNA here is from genome assembly GCF_000428045.1 of Sedimenticola selenatireducens DSM 17993. Classification (GTDB taxonomy): domain Bacteria; phylum Pseudomonadota; class Gammaproteobacteria; order Chromatiales; family Chromatiaceae; genus Sedimenticola; species Sedimenticola selenatireducens. The sequence continues at coordinate 30,158 of NZ_KE386614.1, forward strand.
CCCAGTCAGCATGGCGCTGGTGAGAACGCCTCGGCGCTGATCTACGCCTGTGCTCTGGCCGATTTTACCGATATTGACCGGGAACATTACGAGATAGTCGCGGTTACCGGTAACTCCATGGGTTGGTATCTGGCCCTGGCGGCGGCCGGCGCGCTCGACCAACAGGCGGCCATCGCCCTGGTCAACACCATGGGATCGATGATGCGGGATGGCCTGATCGGCGGGCAACTGGTCTATCCGGTGGTGGATGAAAACTGGCGACCTGATTCCGCGGCTAAAGCGAACCTTGCCGCGCAGATGGAACGGGTCAACCGGCTACCCGGCTGCCAGGCCTATCTCTCCATTGATCTGGGAGGACTCTGGGTGATCGGTGCCAATACGGCGGCTATCGACGCGCTCAAGAGCTCCCTGCCGCCCATCGATGATCGCTATCCCATGCTGCTGGCCAAGCATGCGGCCTTCCATACCCCGTTGCTCCAGTCGGTAGCGCAAAAGGCTCGGGAGCTGTTGTCCCCCGATCTGTTTGGGCGGCCCGGGTTGCCCCTGATCGACGGCCGGGGGCATATCTGGCAGCCCCTGGCGACCGATACCCTGGCACTGTATGAATACACTCTGGGCCATCAGGTGGTGGCCCCGTTTGATTTCTCTGCCGCGGTCGAGGTGGCGATCAAGGAGTTTGCCCCGGACCGGCTGATCCTGCTTGGACCGGGCAGCAGCCTGGGAGCGCCCGTCGGTCAGGCGTTGATAAGGCACCGCTGGCTGGGGCTGGAGGACAAGCCGGGATTCAAGCGGCGCCAGGCGGATGATCCTTTCCTGCTGGCGATGGGTCAGGAGGATCAAAGGTCACGGGTGGTGCGCCAAGGATGAAAGGCCTTCTTGTCAATGCCCCGCATAAGCGGGGCAAACAGCCGGTCTGACTATCAGGGCCTTACATAGGCGTAGCCCCGCTCCTGCAGTTCCATCAGCCGCAGCACGCCGGCCTCCACCACAGTGACACCTTCCAGCAATGCCGGCATTTTACCGGTCTTCTTTTCTATCCCTATCATGGTGTTGCCGCAGGCACTGAACTGGATATCCTGCATGGCCAGGCTGGTAATCCGCTGGCCCTCCTTGGAGTTGCTGGTGAGCATGCCGAGACCGGGACCGTAGGCGATGATCTCGATCTGCACATTATCCTGGCCCAGCGCCTTCTGCAGATTGACGGCGTTGTTCAGGGCAATGGTCTGGGTGCGGGGGTCATCGGTACTGACCTGGATTACCACCTTGTGCGGGGCGCCTTCTGCCGCCAGCAGGGTCTGTCCGGTGAACAGGCCGAAAAATAGCAGCAGGGCCATCAGGCTGTGGTTGATTGTTTTCATTGATTATCCTCTCTTTGGTTTGATGCCTGCAGCAGCGGTTTTTTTTGATATCGGCCGCTTTGTTGCAGATGGGTTGCAAGGATCTGATTCACTGTTCAGACCTTGATATAGGCCCAGCCGGTCTGCTGGCGCCGGGTGATATAGGAGACCCCGGAGCGGATGATCACCGCCTCGGGCAGTATCTGGATCTGCTCACCGGTCGCTTTGGTCAGGCGTTCCAGGGTGCTGCCGCAGGCCGCAAAGACCAGGTTCGGGTAGGTCTCACTCAGTTGGCGGATACGCTCAGGGAAGGGCGAACGATTCCGTTGCATCAGACGCAATCCCTGGTTATTGGCCACCACCTCGAGACGCAGCGGTCTGCCGCTGGCACGATGCTCCTTCAGTACCAGTTCCACCTGGTCCAGCAGCAGGGCGGCATCATCCCGGTTGTCACTGCTGATATGGAATACCACCCGGGTCTGGGCTTGCTGCATCCGGTCCAGCGAGGCCAGTGGTTTCTGTGCCGATGTCGCCCCGGAGGGTGCCTGGTCAGTCATGCTGTGAACGGCAAACAGGGAGAGCGCGCCCATTGCTGCCGCTGCCAGGTAGCGGGTGAAGCCCCCGCCGGTCCAGGCACGGGTCTGCTGGCGGGATGGCTGCCCGGTGAGTGGGTAGGCTGCACGGGTGAGTGCCTTCAGGTACTGCAGCTGTACGAGACGGCTGCGCAGGGGATCTGAGTCAGCCGCAGCCTGCAGTATCTCAAGCTGCTCGGCCTGGGACAGCTCATGATCAATAAAGGCATTCAGCTGTTCATCACTGAAGTGAAGTTCACTCATTTCACACGCTCCAGGAATGGCCGGTTGCCGGGCTTATTGCCGTGGGCAGGCGTTATCAGTTGTTTCAGGTTCTGCCTGGCTCGGCTTAGTCGGCTCATTACGGTGCCGACCGGGATGTCCAGAATATCGGCCACTTCGGTATAGCTGCAGGCCTCCAGATCAACCAGCATCAGCACCTCGCGCTGATCCGGCGTCAGTCGGCCGATGGCCTGTCGTACCTGGTTGGTGGTCTGTTGTTGCGCAAGCTGTTCATCGGCGCTGGAAAGGGATTGATCGATACACTCTTCGAATTGATCGGCCGGTTTATGACGTCGGCAGTGATCCCGGAAACAGTTGGCCAGTATGGAAAAGACCCACCGCTCCAGCGCCTTGTCATCCTTGAGTGTATCCAGTCGGGAGAGGGCCCGGGCCAGCGCTTCCTGTGACAGATCTTCCGCCAGGCTCTGCTCACCGCACCAGGCCAGCGCCAGCCGCCGGAGCCGGGGACTCAGTGCCGCCAGGCGCTGTCGGTTTTTACTCGCTGTACGCCATGTGGTGAACATGAAGCCTGGTCCCTTTTTTTCGCCATTGTGGGTAGGACGCGGTAGCCGGTGGATTTATTCCATGTTTTTCAGGACGCTGAAAATCCCAACAGTTGCCGGCCATTGAGGCGGAGATTGTTGGCATAACCTGTGCGTTGCTACGGGCCCGCGCCCGAGGGCTACTCCCGGAACCGCTTGAACGAGCCAACGGCGCCATCGAACTGCTGACTCCCGTCGCCCGCGGCCGCTTCACCGCGGGCCAGCGCGCGCTCGAATGCTTCGAAGTCGTGGATCGGTGCCTCGCAGTGGGAGCCGTGACAGAGATAGGCGATGCAGCCGTCGCCCGCCGACTTGATGCCCAGTGCCTCCGGCAGATCGCTGGCCGAGCTGGGTATGGCGAAGCTGATCCGGCGTGGGGCATAGTGCTGATTCGCCCGCTTGAACCAGGGTTGCAAGGCCGCCTCATCGCCGCGCAGGATAATCACCTCGGTGGGGTTGATCAGCTCATCCAGCGCCTTGAGCATGGTGCAGTAGGCGTGGGGGATCTGTTTCAGGTGCTCCCAGGTGCAGTGCAGGGTGCGCTCGGCTGCATGCAGGTAATGCGTCTCGCCCAGCAGGTGGCCGAGACGGGTCAACACGGACGCGGCAACACCGTTGCCGGCCGGAATCGATTCATCGCCAAATGGCTTGGGACGGTAGATCAGCGTCTCATGGTCATTAGAGGTGAAGAAGAAGCCACCTTGTTGCTTGTCTTCAAACCGCTCCAGCATGATATCGGTAAGTTCGGTGGCGAATGCCAGCAGCCGGCTGTCCCACTGAGCCTGCAACAGCTCCAGCAGGGCGTCGATCAGGTTGGCGTAATCATCCAGATAACCGTTCAGATTGGCCTGGCCATCCTTGCAGGAGACCAGCAGGTGCCGGTCGCGCCACAACTGCTGCTGAATGAATTCCACCGCCCGGCGGGCCGAGTTGATCAGCGTCGGCTCGTCCAGCAGCCGTCCGGCCCGCGCCAGCCCTTTGATCATCAGGGCGTTCCAGGTGGTGAGGATCTTCTCGTCACGCCCGGGGCGTACCCGTTTTTCCCGCTGTTTGAGCAGTTTCTGGCGCGCCTGCTCCAGTAGCTGACGCGCCTGCTCCGAGCTGCTGCCCAGTTCGCTGTTCAAGGTGGCGACATCGGTATAGCCGTGCAGATGCCACAGGCCTTCAAAATTAGGCTCCTGGTCCAGGCCGTAATAGCGGCTGAAATGACGGTATTCATTCTCGCTCAGCAGCTGCTTGATTTCGCTCCGGTCCCAGGCGTAGAAGCGTCCTTCATGGCCCTCGCTGTCGGCGTCCAGGGAGGAGTAAAAGCCCCCCGCGGGGGATTGCATCTCGGTCATCACCCAGCGGGCGGTGTTCAGCGCCGTCTCCCGGAATAGCGGTTTGCCGGTGGCCTGCCAGAGGTCGGTATAGAGGCTGAGCAGTGGCCCGTTGTCATACAGCATCTTCTCGAAGTGGGGGATCATCCATCGGCTGTCCACCGAGTAGCGGCAGAAACCGCCGGCGAGCTGGTCGTTGATGCCGCCGAGTGCCATTCGGGTCAGGGTAAAGTCCACCATGTAGAGAGAGCGGGGATCGCTGGTGCCGGTGGCCGCCCAGTGCCTGAGCAACTGCTCCAGGCTGCTGGGGTGGGGAAACTTCGGTGCGTTGCCAAAGCCGCCGTAGCTCTCGTCAAAACTGCTGGCCAACTGCTGGCGGGCGGTCTCCAGTGGTGCCGAATCGAGTGGCACGGCCTTGCCGGGAGCAATCGGATCGAGTTGATTGATGGCGCGGATCAGTGCCTTGTTCTGTGCCTGGATATCTTCCCGTTGTTGATGATAGGCGTTGGCGATGTTGTGCAGGATCTCGCTGAACGACGGCATGCCCTGGCGTGGCTCCCGAGGGAAGTAAGTACCGGCAAAGAATGGTGTCTGGTCATCCGGGGTCAGGAACACCGTGAGCGGCCAGCCGCCGGGACGCTGGGCCAGCAATTGATGGGCTGACTGATAGACCCGGTCCAGGTCGGGCCGCTCCTCCCGGTCCACCTTGATGTTGACGAACAGCCGGTTCATCACCTCGGCGGTGGCATCGTCCTCAAAGGATTCATGGGCCATCACATGGCACCAGTGGCAGGCGGAGTAGCCGATGGAGAGCAGGATCGGTTTGTCCTCCTGGTGGGCTTTTTTCAGCGCCTCCTCGCCCCAGGGGTACCACTCCACCGGGTTGTCGGCATGTTGTTGCAGATAGGGGCTGGTGCAATCGCTCAGACGGTTTGCAGGCATGTGATTTCCTGTAGTGCTCTGTTTTGCGCAGATGGCGGGTTTGGCTGAAACATTCGCGAATGTTTTCAGGGATCATGACAGAAACTATAGCTGCATCAACGGGCAATTCCCGATGGAATTGCCCGGTTGCCATGGGCCACCGGGAAATCCTTCGCGGCTGAAGCCGCTCCTACGGCGATCCTGTACCGTTGTAGGAGCCGCTTTAGCTGCGACCGATGCTCTTGAGATTGAGCGGATTGTCCGGGTTGATACCATCCATAAACGGCAGTCGCCGGTCGCTGTGGGTGATCTGGTAGACCAGGCCCATCCAGTTGCCCACAATTCCCTCGGCGGTATCGTGCCAGGTGTTGTCCAGATCCGCCGCGATCAGCGGTTCCGGGAACTCCGGGGGCTCGGTGCCATCCAGCAGGGCGCGTTCCAGATAGAGCTGATACTCATTGAAAATAGCCTGTACCCGTGGCATGAAGTAGTTGTCCGGAAACGGGGGGTAGCTTTTTCGTTTGCCGGCCGCAAACAGCAGCACCTCGCGTTTGTACTCCTTGAGCAGGCTGATGGTTTCGTACTCCGGATGCCCCTGGAAATAGACCATGCGGAAGCCGTCCTTGCTGACCGCCAGATGTACTCCGGCTACTTCACTCTCGGCCAGGATGTGTAGGCCGGCATCTTCAAACTGCTGGCGTGATATCTCGTTGAAACGGGAGTGGGGTACGTCAAAGCGGGTATTGACGTCGTTCACCAGCGGATGGACCCGATCCATTACCCGGTGCGGGAAGACCCCCCAGCGCTTGAATCCCAGGGGTTTGCGTTTGGTGGCGTGGCGCGCCTCCAGCACCGCGTGGGTAGCCAGGCAGGAGCAGAGGGTTGAGGTGACATTTTCATAGGCCCACTCCACCACCCGCTCCAGCGGCTCCCAGAACGGCTCATCAGCGAGGTTGGGATGGACCGGGGTGGCACCGGTAATGATCAGGGCATCCAGGCCGTCCGCCTGGATCTTCTCCAGTGGCTCATAGTACTGGTCAATATGTTTGCGGGCCTTTTCCCCCCGGGGCAGCTCGTCCAGGGTAAAGGGGTGTACATAGAATTGGGCGATCGGATTGCTCTCGCCGATCAGCTGGAAGAATTGTCGCTCGGTGGGCTCCAGGGCGCCATCCGGCATCATGTTCAGCAGGCCGATGTGCAGCTCGCGGATATCCTGATGTTGCGCCCGGTCCGGCTCCAGTACGGTCTGGCCGGATTTTCTCAGACGCTCAAAGGTGGGCAGATTGTTGTGTGATACCAGTGGCATGACGGCTCCGGGTCAGTCCCATTGTTTACGTGAAATGGCCAGCTCCAGCAGGGCCAGGAAATCGGCCTCGTCCCGTACCTGGTTCACCTCCAGGGAGGTGACGGTGTAGCCGAGGGGGCGGGCAATCGCCTCGTAGTGCGGGATGCGGGAGTGGAACAGGTGCGGGAAAACCCAGCGGGTGAAATCGTCCGGGTCCATCTGTGCCGCATACTGCAGTCCCTGTTCCTGGAGATAGGTCTGCACCTGCCGCTGCAGGAACGCGGGGCGGAAATAGAGTGGCTTGGGATCATCCTGGGCGCGCCGGATCAGCTCCGCCTCTTCATCCGCCCCGGTGGCCTGGATATAGAGGATCAGACTGTGCTCCGCCAGCAGCTCGATAATGCCGGGCTCCTCCATGTCGCAGAGGCTGCCACCCACATCATTGACGAAGTGCTGGTAGCCGTAAATCTCCCGCGCCTTGCGGATGAATTCGGGGACATCCCGCATGGCGTTGATCTCGGCCTGGCGATACAACGCCTGGCGCTGTTGGAACGCGCCCAGCGGCACTCCACCCAGTTCCGGATTCCCCAGCTTGCCGACATAAGAGAGCACCGGCCCCAGGTCGTCTACCTTGATGTTGTTGCGAATATAGATCCAGTCCTTGCGCAACAGCTCCTTCAGGAAGGGTATCCGCATCGCCTCCTGCTTGATGCTGTCGAGGATCGTTTCATCCAGATAACGGGTGCCGATGCGGTAGTCGCCGGAGTAGTGAAACCAGTTATAGCGGCGCATGGTCTTGGAGAGGTGGGTCTTGCCCACGCCGGACATGCCCAGCAGGGTGATGCTCTTGTTCTTCCAGGCGCGGAACTGTTGCAGACTCAACTTCACGACTTGCGGCCTTCTCTATAAGTGTTGGTGATCTTCAGGCGGCTTAATATAACCGAAATCAGCGCCGGACGTCCCTGCGCTCTCCTAATCCGGCCATAAAAGGGAGTATCAGCAGCAGCAGACAGATCAGGATCACCCCCTGCCAGCCCCACTGGGTATAGGCAAAGCCACTGCCGGTGATGCCGATCCAGCCGCCCACGTAGTAGAAAAGTACGTAGAGGGCGTTGGCGCGGCCCTGGCCGCCGGTGAGGCGCCGGTTCAGGGAGCCGACGGCGGCGGCGTGCACGGCAAAGAAGCCGGCACAGAGACCCAGCAGTCCGAGGATGATCGCGACAATAGAGGGAAGCAGGGTTAGTGCCACCGAGGAACCCAGCAGCAGGGTGCCGCCGATCAGGGTGTTGCCACTGCCGATGCGGTTGCTGATTCGACCTGACAGCGGCCCCATGAAGATCCCCATCACATAGACCAGGTAGAGCAGGGTGATCAGCTCGGTGGAGAAGGAGAAGGGTTTGGCCGCCAGCCGGAACGGCAGGTAGTTGAACACCGATGAAAAGATGAAGAAACCGCCGGCCGCCGCCAGGTAGATGCGTACCAGTTCCCAGCGCCGCAACAGGCTGAGAAAGCGCGGTTGTTCACGGGGGATGTTATCCACCTTCGGCGGTCGCGGCAGTTGCTTCAGCGCCAGAAAGGTAGCCACCAGGATCAGCACGGCGGCAGAGACAAAGGCGTAGCGCCAGTGCAGCGGCGGGTGGATCCAACCGCCCAGCAGGCGGCCGCCCAGCCCGCCGACCACGGTGGCCGAGACATAGGCGCCCATCACCACATTGAGCCGCTCGATCGGCAGGGTCTTGGCCAGGTAGGCGGCGATACAGGTGGTCAGGGCTGGTATAAACAGACCCTGCAGAAAACGGGCACCGATCAGAAGCCAGAGGTTGTCGGTCACGGCGCAGATCAGGCCACCCAGCGCCACGGCAATGCCACCGGTGAGGATGATGGGCTGGATCGGCAGGCGGTCCGCCAGCACCCCGAACGGCAGATTGGCCAGGGCGATACCGAGAATCACGGCGGCAACGGTGAAGGAGACCTGCAGGGTGGTGGCCGCAAACTCGGCCTGCAGCACCGGCAGTACCGGCTGAGTCAGATAGATGTTGGTAAAGGAGGCGGCAACCAGGGTGAAGACCACCAGCTGCAGGCGCAGATGTGAGCGTTCACTCATTCAGGTACAGCCACCACAGCTGCCACAGCGCCAGTCACTGCCATTGACCGCCTGGAAAAACCAGCGGGCGTGCTGTTCGTCGATCGGGATGTCGTTGGCGATGAACAGGTCGCTGAGCCAGTCGATGTTCTCCAGCACCCAGTCATCCTCTTCCAGGCCCTCGGCAAACTCCGGGTCGTCGGGATAGAGAAAGGAGTAAATGCCATAGGTGCCCATATCCTCTTCGCTGCGGGGGGCGGGGATCTGCAGGGGGCGGCCCTGGTAGCTGATCTCCCAGCGACCGAGGCAGATCAGGTGGCCCTGTTCACTCCAGGCGGCGGTAAACGGATTACTCATGGTGGTCAGGTATCGATAAAGCCCGGCGGATTCTGTCAGGATCACCCGCCAGTCCTCGGCGGGTGAAGGGGGTATTATAGTCGATCCGGGGGGGCGGTTTGTAGTTCGGATCGGACTTTTTCGATCGCCGCCAGGCGTCGCCGGGTCACCCAGCCGGCACCCATGAACAGCCGGTAGAGCAGCGGCACGACGAACAGGGTCAGCACGGTGGATACGGCCAGTCCCCAGACAATGGCGGTGGCGACCGGTCCCCACATCAGCGAGGCACCACCCAGTCCGGTGGCCAGGGAGAAGAGCCCGGCGATGGTGGTCATGGAGGTGATCAGGATCGGGATCACCCGGCGGCGTGCGGCATACAGAGTGGCGTGCAACACGCTCATGCCCCGATCCAGTCGCTCGTTGGCGGCGGAGATCAGTACGATAGCGGCATTGACCGCGATACCGGCCAGGGCCACCACGCCGTAGAGGGTGAACAGGCTCAACGGGTTGGCGGTAATGACCAGTCCGATCACCACACCGGTAAAGGCCATGGGAACGGTGGCCAGGATCATCAGCGGCTGGAAATAGCTCTTGAACTGGGTGCCAAGGATCAGATACATCAGCCCGACGCCGAACAGGAACAGTACCGCAATGGCGTCCAGGCTCTCCTGGATATCGTCCAGCTCGCCGGAGAAGTCCAGATCGATGCTGGGATAGCGCTCAGCGATCAGGTCCCACGCCTCCTGGATCTGCCGGTTCGCGGTGATCGTGTCCGTCTGGGCCTTGTCCAGGTCCGCCTCCACCGTGATGGTGCGGCGGAAATTGTAGTGGCGGATGCTGTTGTTGCTCGGTCCAGTGGTGCTGTGTACCAGCTCCTTCAAGGCGATCCGCCCGCCGTTCGGCAGGGGTAGGGTGTAGTTGCCTGGCTCGCCGATGGTGGCGAGGGTGCGCGGCAGGGCGCGTACCCGCACCTCCAGCTCCTCGCCCCGGTCCTGCATTTTGCTGACAATCTCCCCATCCACCAGCAGACGCAGGGTGCGGGTTACCTCGGCCGGGCTGATGCCGGCGCGGCGAGCGGCGTCCTGGTTCACCCGCAGCGCCAGTTCCATCTGCCCCTGGCTGTCGTCATCGGTGATATCACGGATGGCCGGGTTCTGCCTCAGGATTGATTTCAGTTCCCGCACTGCTGCACGAATGGTTTCGGTGTCGTCGCCCCGCACCTTGACCTGGATCGGTTTTGAGGTGGGCGGGCCGCCGGCCAGCCGCAGGAAGGAGATCTTGTCCGGTCCGGCGGTGGCCTCGATGTCTGCGCGCATGGACTCGATCATCTCGTCCACGCTGCGCAGGTTATCAGTCTTCGGATTCAACGCCACCAGCACCTGTCCGTAGTGATCGCCGAAAAAGGGGGCGGTCTCGGTAAACAGCTGACCGGCATAGCTGAGGATATTACGGGTCTCGCCCGGCTGGATGTGCTGGCGGATTTTCCGCTCCACCTGCAGCACCTTGTCGCGGGTGAGCTCCAGCGGGGTGCCGGCCGGCATCTCCAGGCTGACGTAGAACAGCCGGATCGGGTCGGTGGCGAAGAAGTCGATCTTGACCAGTCCATTGGCGGTTGCCGCAACGGCGGCGATAAACATCATCAGCACACAGAACAGGATGATCTTCGGCCAGTGCAGGGCACGTACCAGCAGCTTGGTGTATTTGATGCGAATCCAGTGCAGCGCCTCGGTGCGCCAGCGCTGTATCCGCGAGGGGTTTTCGAAGTGGACGTTGGCCCCGAGCATGTGGGCCGGCAGCATCCAGTAGGCCTCGATCAGGCTGATTGCCAGCGCGATGGTCACCACCAGCGGGATGATCAGCATGAACTTGCCGAGGATGCCGGGTAGCAGCATCAACGGCAGAAAGGCGGCCATGGTGGTCAGCACGGCGGTGGTGACCGGGGCGAACACCTCCCTGAGCGCCTCCAGGGTGGCGGGCAGTACCGCCATGCCCCGCTGCAGCCGGTAGTAGATCGACTCCACCACCACCACGGCGTCATCCACCAGCATGCCGAGGCTGATCACCACCCCCAGCAGCACGCTGACATTGAGGGTCTGGTCCAGTGCGTTGAGCACCAGGAAGGTGCCGGCCAGGATGAACGGGATGCCGATGGTGGTGAGCAGGGAGATGCGGCCGCCGAGAAACAGCCAGGCAACAAACAGCACCATGATCAGGCCCAGCAGGGCATTGGTCTGCATGATGTTGAGGGCGTTACGGGTGATCTCGGTCTGGTCGTCGATCAGCACCACCTCGACGCCGGTCTTGTCCCGGAAGCGGTTGCGCTCCGCGGCATAATCGGCGATTTTCTGTACCAGTTCGAGGGTGTTGGCGCTCTCCTTCTTGGTGATCGCCAGCATTACCGCCGGCTGGCCCCGATAGAACACCGCCTTGTCCTGTTTCTCCCGCGCCCGCACCACCTGTGCCAGATCGCCCAGTGGTACCTCGCCGCTGACACCTGCCACCGGCAGGGCGGCCAGGTAGCCGGGGTCACTGTCCTGGCCGATAATACGCACCAGCCAGTTCTGGTCGTTCACCCGGGCGCTGCCGGCGGCCAGATCCTGGAAGCTGCGGGTGACCGTATCCGCCAGCTGTCCGGGGGTAATGCCGGCGGCTTCCAGGCGTTCCGGATAGAAGTTGATCTGCAGTTCGGGATCGCGGAGCGCAGTATCCAGAATGCGATCGACCCCCTTGATGCGCTCCAGGTCCTTCTTCACGTTCTCCGCCTGCCGCCGCAGGTTTTCGTCGTCCGCCGGGCCGACGATGGCCAGGGTGGCGCTGGGGAAGGCGTTGGCGGTGGTGATCTCGAACACGAACGGTGTGGTGGCATTGTCCGGCAGTTCGTCGTCCGCGTTCTGTACCTCGCGCCGCAGATCCGCCACCCGCTTGTCGAACACCTCGGGTTTGATGTCCTCGAACCGCACCAGGATGCTGGAGATGCTCTCGCGGCTGACGCTGGAGACGAACTTGATATCCGAGATGGTACGGATCTTTTTCTCCAGCACTTCGGTGACGCGCTTTTCCACATCCGCCGCCGCTGCGCCGGGCAGTACCGTGGTGATGTCGATCCAGTTGAAATTGATGCTCGGGTCCTGCTCCCGGGGCATCAGGTTGTAGGAGAGAAAGCCGACCACCAGCACCAGACCGAACGTCAGGTTGGCCAATACATGATTACTGAAGAATCGTCCCAGCATGGTGTCGACAGCCCCTAGTTGGCCAACTCGATGGTGGCGCCATCCGACAGCGCCTGGCGCCCCTCGATGACCAGCAGGGTGTCGGCCGGCAGGTCCACCTGTGTCGGGTGTCCCTCCAATGCCTGACTTAACGGTACGAAGCGGGCCTTGCCCTGATCAACGGTAAACAGGCCCAGGGCGTCACCCCGTCTGACCGGCAGATCAGCCGGTACATAGGTCTGTTGTGATTGCCAGAGCAGACGCCCGCTACTGCCGGGCAGTGCACGCCCGTCGCTGAACTGCAGGCGGACCTCCCGGTTACGCCCGAGTGATTCGACCACCGGGACGACCTGGCGCAACCTGACCGGATAGACGCCCTGATTGGTCTCCAGCAGGATTTTACCGGCCTCCTGGAGTGATGCGACCCGATCCACGGAGACCTGGGCGGAGATCTCCAGTCGCTCCAGGTCGATCAGGTGGATCAGTGGCTGCCCCGGATTGACCCACTCACCCTCGCCGGCCAGCCGCTCCCTGACCACGCCGGCAAAGGGTGCCTTGATCTCGCAGCGCTGTTGGTTCAATCGGGCTTCGGCAATGGCGGTCAGTTGTGCCTGGCGATCCGCATCGGCGATTTGCAGGTCGGCCTCCTGCTGATTGAGTCGCTCTTCGGAAACGCTGCTGGTCTTGCGTAACGACTGGGTACGCTTGATCTGGCGTTTTGCCAGCGTGACCCGGGCCTCGATACCGGCCAGTCCCGCTTCGGCCTTTCGCAGTTTGAGCTGATTGTCACGACAATCCAGCGCGGTCAACAGGGCATCCCGCTCTACCCGGTCACCCACTTGCACCGGGATTCTCAGAATAACCCCGGTTGTCTCGGCGCTGATTCGGCTCTCATTCAGGCTAAGCGTGGTGGCGGGTGCCGAGTACTCCTGATAAACGGCCACGTCACCCAGTTGGGCGGTGGTGACCTGGATGGGTCGCTCCTCGGCAATGCCGGGCAGGGTAATAAGGCACAGCATGCCCCAGAGCAGGCACCTGGCAGTGTGGTTACTGATCATGATTGTTTCGGGCTCCTCGCCGCGTCGATCTCCTTGAGCAGCGATGCGCTGCGATTCTGCATCAACCGGAGCAGTGCCCGGTTGGCGGCAATTCCGTACTCCAGGGTGAAGCGCATGCCCGGTGTGTGGGTCTGGCACTCATTGCTGATTTTCTCCAGTATGGTCAGTTCAGACTGCAGGTGGGTGGTCTGTTTATCCAGTAGCGCCGCGATCTGTTCGGTCGGCAACAGATGGGCGAACATCATCAGAAACAGAAAATCACTGCGGTACTGTTCGGCCGGTTCGGCCGTCATCAGGGCCTGGAAAAAATGCGCTCGACCTGTCTTGGTGAGAGTGAACACCTTCTTGGTCGGCCGTTTCTCCTGGACCTCTTCATGAAAACTGACCAGCCCCTGTTCGGTCAATTTCGCCAGGGTTGGATAGATGGATCCGTAGCTGGTGGCCTGGAAATGACTGAAAGTCTGCTCTATCGCCTTCTTGATTTCATAACCGCTGGCGTCACCGAGGCTCAATATGCCGAGGCAGAGATGGCTGGTATTCATGTGAAAAAAATATATCGGACCGTTATATGTCGGAGCAATATAATTAACCGGGCGTCTGCTTGTCAAATCTGTTAATCTTGCGTGCGCGTTTTCACCTTCCGATGACACCAGGATTTCAGGCCATGAATTTTGCCCCGCTGCGATTGAAAAAAAACGAGGACCGGCGCCTGCGCGCAGGCCACTGCTGGATCTACAGCAATGAGATCGATAGCTCGATTACGCCGCTGAAAAGCCTGGAGCCGGGACAGCCGGTGGAGATCTTCAGCGACCGGGAGAAGCTGCTGGGTACCGGTTATGTCAATCCACACTCCCTGATCTGTGCAAGGCTGGTCAGCCGTGATCGCCAGCATCCGCTCAGCGGCTCGTTGATCGTGCATCGCTTGAAAGTGGCCCTGGGCCTGCGCGAGCGGCTCTATGTCAAACCCTACTATCGGCTGCTGTTTGGCGAAAGCGATGGTCTGCCGGGGCTGGTCATCGACCGGTTCGGTGATCATCTGGTGATTCAGATCACCACCGCCGGCATGGAGCGGCTGAAGGCGGAGATTCTGGCGGCGGTGGTCAAGGTGCTGCATCCCGTCGGCGTGCTGTTTCGCAACGACTCACCGGCGCGGGAGTTGGAGGGGCTGGAACTCTATGTGGAGGATGCCCTGGGCGGCTGGCCAGAGGTGCTGGCGGTCGAAGAGCATGGCGTCCGTTTTATGGTGCCTTCCCAGGAGGGTCAGAAGACCGGATGGTTTTTTGATCAGGCGGTCAATCGGGGTCGCATGATCCCTTATATCAAGGACAGGCGGGTGCTGGATGTCTGCAGCTATATCGGCGCCTGGGGTGTGCAGGCGGCGGTGAAAGGGGCATCAGAGGTGATCTGTGTCGATGCCTCGGGCAGTGCCCTGGATGCCGTGGATCGCAATGCGCAGGAGAACGGTGTGGCGGAACGGGTGGCCGGGCTTCAGGGGGATGCCTTTGATGCCCTGCGGGAGTTACGCCAGGCCCATGAGCGGTTTGATGTAGTGCTTGTTGATCCGCCAGCCTTTATCAAGCGTAAGAAGGATACCAAGGAGGGCGTGTTGGCCTATAGGCGGCTGAATCAGTTGGCGCTTCAGGTGCTGAGCAAGGATGGTATTCTGGTCTCATCGTCCTGTTCCCATCACATGGGCGAGGAGGCTCTGCTGCACGAAATCCAGCAGGCGGCACGTCATACCGACCGTTCGCTGCAGTTGCTTGAGCGGGGCTTCCAGGCACCGGATCATCCGGTTCATCCGGCTATCCCGGAAACAGCCTACCTCAAGACCTTTTATCTGCGGGTCTTGCCCAGCTTTTAGGGAAGCTGGAATGGCCCATCCTTTTGCCTTGCCTGGCGCGAGGATGGGCTTATCGATTACCCTTTCGAGGCGTGATCCATGATCTCGCGCTGGATTCTCGATTTGTGGGGTTCGGGCATGGCGTGCCATGCTTCCGCTACCGCCATCGCATCAGGTGGAAGGGATGCAGCCAACTCATCACCAAACATCAACCAGGCGGGGTTGACATCCAGTACAGCGGCAATCTGGTCTATTTTACGTGGACGCAGGCTTTTTCCATTTTCGATTTTCTGAATGACCGCCTGATTTGTGCCGGCTCTCACCGCAAGTTGCTCTTGTGTCCAGCCTTTTTCCTGGCGTCTGAAGCGCATCCGTTGACCCAGATTCCCGGGGTTTTGGGGATTCTCATTAGTCATTTTCTTCAACCTGTCGTTAGTCCAATTTTGAGTATAGCTCCCAATCGGGTGGCCGATTGCTGTTCTTGGGTCTTTTTTTCAGTCCCCTGTCACATCTTTGTCATGCCGGGTTTTCGGGGCATGACCAGCCGCCACATTTTTACTACAGGATTGCCTTGGCTATTCAGAACAACCCTGAGTATTCAGGAGCCCCAGTTTCTTTCATGTGTAGCTTTAGCACTCGCTGTGATACCAGTGAACACAATTACTAACACTAAGGAAATTATCATCTTACAAGAATAATCATCCTCGGCGTAAGCATAACCCTTTTTCCTAAAGCTGTCCCGGTTTTGCATCCCAAAATGGCACTTTAATACGCATTTATTTCACTATTTTCTGTGTGCTTTGATCTGGATCGTTTTTCCCATCACCGATGCAGTCGAATTCTAAAACGCTGTTTGCCGGTTCCGTGGCGGGAGTCCTGTGCCTCTATCTCTACCTCGGTTATCTCATCCGGGATGGTGATGGTGAGTCCACGGGTGAAGGGTTGTTCGTCCACGTGGGGATGGAGGAGTCTCCTTTCACCCAGGATGCTTCCGTCGGGTGCCAGTACCCGCCAGGCGTTGGCATAATGTTCCCAGCCGCTATCGGTATGGCGCAGGGTAACCTGAATATGGTAGCGGCCATGGCCGCTGGCGGTAGCGTTGGCGTCGATAATCTCAACACCGCCGGCGGACAGCAGGCTTGGCAACAGTCCCAACAACAAAGAGATAAGGATATGACGCATTTTTGAACGCTCCGTGAACATGCCGGTCCTACTGCGTTTGATTGACATACAACCATAGCCCGCCTCGGTTGCAATATTGGGGTGATTTATTTTTACCCTGACCATAAGATAGCGCCCTATGTTGACATACCCAAATATTGATCCGGTTCTATTCTCGCTCGGGCCTGTTGCGGTGCACTGGTACGGTGTCATGTATCTGGTGGGGTTCGCCGCGGGCTGGTGGCTGGGCCGCTGGCGCGCCGCCCGTCCGGGTTCCGGTTGGCGGGTGGAACAGGTGGATGACCTGCTGTTCTATATCGCCCTGGGCGTGGTGCTCGGCGGCCGCCTTGGCTACACCCTGTTTTACGGATTCGATGAGTTGTTGCGGGATCCGTTCTCCCTGTTGCGGATCTGGCAGGGCGGCATGTCGTTTCATGGCGGTCTGCTCGGGGTGCTGGTGGCCATGTGGCTGTTCGGGCGTCGTCACGGCAAGGGCTTTTTTCAGTGTACCGACTTTATTGCGCCGTTGATTCCAATCGGCCTGGGTGCGGGACGCATCGGCAACTTTATCAATGGTGAGTTGTGGGGGGCGCCCGCTTCCGTGCCCTGGGCCATGCAGGTCTCCTGTGAACGTTTTGTGGCGCTCTGCGTGGATAAACTGCAGTTGCCCCCGGGGACGCTTATGACCCCGCCCCTGCATCCCAACCAGCTCTATGAGGCCTTGCTGGAAGGGGTGGTGATGTTTGTTATCCTGTGGCTGTTCTCGGCACGTCCCCGACCGGCCATGGCGGTCTCCGGTCTGTTTCTGGTCTGTTACGGGGTGTTCCGCTTTGGCATCGAGTTTGTGCGCATGCCGGATGCCCATATCGGTTATCTGGCTTTTGACTGGGTGACCATGGGACAGCTTCTGACCTTCCCGATGCTGCTGGCCGGTGGCGCCATGATCTGGCTGGCTTTTCGCAACAGAACCATAACGGATTGAATTATGCGTCAATATCTTGATCTCATGCGTCATGTCCTGGAGAACGGTACCCGCAAGGAGGACCGCACCGGAACCGGCACCCTCAGTGTGTTTGGCTATCAGATGCGCTTTGATCTGTCGCAAGGCTTCCCCCTGGTTACCACCAAAAAGGTCCACCTGCGTTCGATAATCCATGAGTTGCTCTGGTTTCTGAAGGGCGAGACCAATATCCGCTACCTGAAGGAGAACGGGGTCAGCATCTGGGATGAGTGGGCGGATGAAAACGGTGATCTGGGGCCGGTATACGGGGCCCAGTGGCGCTCCTGGCCAACCCCCGGTGGCGGTAGTATCGACCAGATCGCCCAGTTGGTGGGGCAGATACGTAACACGCCTGATTCCCGGCGCTTGCTGGTAAGTGCCTGGAACCCGGCGCAGGTGGAGCGGATGGCGTTGCCGCCCTGCCACTGCCTGTTCCAGTTCTACGTGGCGGAGGGCCGGCTGTCGTGCCAGCTGTATCAGCGAAGTGCCGATATTTTTCTGGGTGTCCCGTTCAATATCGCCTCCTATGCGCTTTTGACCCTGATGATTGCCCAGGTGACCGGACTGCAGCCGGGTGAGTTCATTCACACTTTCGGCGACGCCCACCTCTATGCCAATCACCTGGATCAGGTGAAGACCCAGTTGTCCCGGAGCCCATTCCCGCTGCCTGACATGCACCTGAATCCGGACGTCGGCTCGCTGTTTGATTTTGTCTATGATGATTTCTCCCTGCAGCAGTACCAGTGTCATCCCCATATCAAGGCGCCGGTAGCGGTCTGATCCGGCGCCGGCTCGGCTCCGGTGTGGCAGGCGTTTTTATCGATTTAGGAAACCTATACTGGATAGTGTGCCTCTAATCTCTTGAAGCATTGATTCCGGGAGGTGGCAGATGCGCAGCATAGCGACGGTCGGTGTGGCCTCGGGTCAGGCAGGCCAGCATGCCGGGTGCTGGCGCGGGCCCATGGTGGTGCGGAATTCACTTGGTCTGAAACGTTATTGCAATACCCAGGGGTTGCAGCTGGTCTGGCATGCGCTGCTGGAGGCGCATGAGCGGGCCGGTAAACTGGATGCGGTGGCCGCTCTCTGCCGACAAACAGCCCGCTTTGCCTCGGCCTTTGTGCGACAGGGGCAACCTTTCCTGTTTCTCGGGGGTGATCACGCAACCGCCATGGGCGTGTGGCAAGGAACAATGGGGGCCTTGCCCGAAGAGGGACGGCTGGGGCTGATCTGGATCGATGCGCACATGGATGCCCACACCTTTCTGACCACGCCATCGGGTAATGTCCATGGCATGCCGGTCGCCGGCCTGCTGGGTCAGGGGGATCGGCTGTTGACCCGGATCTATGGCGGTACGCGCCATCTGGCACCGGAAAATCTGCTGCTGGTCGGGGTGCGCAGCTTCGAACCGGCTGAGCAACGTCTGCTGGGCCGGCTTGGCGTGCGGGTGATTCCCATGGCTGAGTTGCAGGAGCCGGGGGCACTCCGGCTATGCCTCATTGAGGCCGTGGCCCAATTGTCACGTCAGTCGGATGTTCTCGGTATCAGCATCGATCTGGATGCCGTTGATCCCCGGGATGCCCCGGCAGTCGGTGTGCCGGAACCGGGCGGCATTGCCGGTGCCGAGCTGGTCGAGGCATTGACCGCCATTGCCGGAATCCCCCGGCTGGTGGGGATGGAGATTGCCGAGTTTTGTCCGCGCCATGAGCGTGAAGAGAAGACAGTACAGCTGATCGGTACATTGATCGCCGCGCTCTATGGCGAGAGCAGGGTGCTGTACAGATCCTTCGGGTCGGCCGGTGAAGGCGTCAGTTCCACGTCGTCACCGATGTCCAGGTCACAGGCCAGTTGATAGACCAGCCGTAGCACGGCGTAATCCTCCAGGGCGAAGCCGACCGAGTCAAACAGGGTCACTTCCAGCGGTTCCTCGCGCCCCGGCTTGCTGCCGTTGACCAGCTCCCAGAGTTCGGCGTGTATCGGCGTCTCCTGCGAGAGCTGAATTTCACCCTCCGCCAGGCTTTGTGGCAGATACTCCACCACGATCTTGCACTGCTGCAACAGTGCCGGGTCCAGTTCGGTCTTGCCGGGGCAGTCTCCCCCCATGGCGTGTATATGGCTGCCGGGCCGGATCATGCCAGGCCCGAGCAGCTGGTTATGCAGTCGGGCGGCAGTGGCGGTTATGATCATGTCGGCGTCGACTATGGCCTGGTCGATAGACCGGCAGGGAATCAGGCCGGTGCCCCCGGCCATGTTGCGGGCGAATTTCTGCATGGCCCGGGGATCGGTGTCAAAGTATGAAACCTGTTCTATTGGCAGCACCTGGCGGGTGGCCAGCAGCTGGAATTCCGCCTGGGCGCCGGTACCGATCATGGCCAGGTGACGGCTCTCCGGGCGGGCCAGGTATTTTGCCCCGAGTGCGGTCGTGGCCGCGGTGCGGATAGCAGTCAGCAGGGTCATCTCGCTGAGCATCAGGGGGTAGCCGTTCCGCGCGTCTGCCAGCATGCCCAGGGCAACAATGCTGAGGCGCCCCTCGGCGGTATTTTTCGGGTGTCCGTTGACATACTTGAAGCTGTAGTAGTCATCATCCGCACACGGCATCAGCTCGATCACCCCGTGCGGGTAGTGGGTGGCGTGCCGGGGGGATTTACGGAACTCGTGCCAGCGGCTAAAGGCGGCTTCAAGGGCTGACAGACTCTGCCGGAGAAAATCATCCATCCCGGTGCGCCGGATAATCTGCCTCAGGTGGCTGATGGTGATAAGCCGCATGCCGTCAGTCCCATGTTATCTGCTGTTATTGTACGAACGGCGTGCCACTGCCGTTTAGACTAAAGCTTAGACCATGGACGTGATATGCTCCCCGGCATGCACAAACAGCCGATCCTTTCACTCATTGCCGCGATGGACGAAAACCGGGTTATCGGTTGCGATAATCGCCTGCCCTGGCGCCTGCCTGCCGACCTGCAACACTTCAAGCGCCTGACCCTGGGCAAGCCGATCGTGATGGGGCGGAAAACCTGGGAATCGCTGCCTGGCCTGCTGCCCGGTCGCACCCATATCGTGATTTCATCCAACCCGGCCTATCGGGCCGAGGGGTGTCTGCTGGTGCACTCGATCGAGCAGGCGCTGGCGGCGGCCGGCGAGGTGGACGAGATCATGGTTGTTGGCGGGGCGAACCTGTACCGTCAACTGTTGCCGAGGGCGGATCGCCTCTATCTGACCCTGGTGCACGCCCGGGTGGCGGGTGACGCCTGGTTTCCCGCCTATGAGACGGAGGCCTGGCATGAACTGGCGCGGGAGGAGCACGGTGCCGATGAGCACAACCAGTTTGCCTATACCTTTCTCACGCTTGAGCGAATGCCTCGCTGATGCAGCTGTAACTGGCTCGGCGCCAGATCCGCCGGGTGAGCGGAACTCTCTTGCCGTTCCACCTTTCAGGGGTCGTCAAGGTTTTTTGTAGCCTCCGCAGGAAACCTGTACCGGTCGCGGTGGCTTTTCCCGGCGGATCTGCAGTGCCGTCAGTTTTCCACCCCACAGGCAACCGGTATCCAGGCACCAACTGTTGTGACTGACATGGTAACCCAGCGTCGACCAGTGGCCGAACAGGATGCGCTGGTCACGGCTGGCGCGGCCGGGCACGGCAAACCAGGGATAGAAATCGGACGGCTGATGGCCCGGCGCCCGTTTCTCCTTCAGCGCCAGGTTGCCCTGGCTGTCACAGAAGCGCAGGCGGGTAAAGCAGTTGATAATGAAGCGGTGGCGTTCCATCCCCTGCAACTCGTTCGACCAGCGGCCGGGCTCATTGCCGTACATCTGCAGACAGAACTCCCTGAGTCCGTCACTCTGCAGTACCGCCTCGACCTCGGCGGCGCACTGCAAGGCGGTTGCCAGGTCCCACTGGGGAGGCAGGCCGGCGTGAATCAGGCTGTAGTTCCGTTCTGAACAGTGATGCATCAGGGGGCGCTGGCGCAGCCACTCCAGCAGGTCGTCCCGGTCTTTTGCCTTCAGCACCTCGCGCAGCGTGTGATCCTTTTCCGCATGCTTCAAGTTGCCCTGCGACATCGCCAGCAGATGCAGGTCATGATTACCCAGCACTACCCTGGCGCCATCCCCCAGGTTTTTCACGAAGCGCAGGGTTTTCAGTGAATCGGGACCCCGATTGACCAGATCTCCGGCGAACCAGAGCATGTCCCGGTCGGGGTTGTATTTGATCTGTTTCAGCAGCTGCATCAGTTCCCTGTAGCAGCCTTGAACATCACCGATGGCATACAGCGCCATATTTAGAACCTATTGTCTATTGGATGAGTTGTAGTTGGCGGTCGTGCAGACGACCCAACAGCAGTTGGGAGAGCAGCGCGCCGATAAGCGCCAGGAACATATCCCATTGGGTATCCCAGACGTCACCCTGGGTGCCGAGAAAGGCCGATGAGGCCTCCTCGCTGACCAGTGCGGTCCACCACTCGATCATTTCATAAAAGGCGGAGAAAGCAAGGCAGATGCTGGTCACCGTCAGCAGCAGCCAGCCATCACGGACCAGTGGAGAGCGTCTCAGCAGTATCTCCCGCGCCAGTATGGCCGGGATAAAACCCTGGGCCAGGTGACCAATACGATCATAGTGGTTGCGTGACAGCTCCAGGCTATCACGTAACCAGTTAAACAGGGGGACCTCGGCATAAGTGTAATAGCCGCCGATGATCAGAATGATCGCGTGTAACGTCAGCAGCCGGTAGAGCAGCGGTGTCAGCGGAAACGCCAGACGTGTTCGTATCACCACTAGCAGTCCCAGCATTACCGGCGCGGTCTCCAGGAACCAGGTGAGTCTGTCGGCTACCGGATCGATCGCACTGAACAGGAGGGACAGGGTGACCAGGACCAGCAGCACGGTCGGTTCATTAATGGCGGCTCGGTGCATGCGGACAAACCCGGTTCGAAACGCTAGTGCAGTATATGGGGCAGGGCCAGAGAAAAGGGGGCGATGATGGCGTCGAATTGTTCACCGGATTCGGTCTGCATCTGGTAACTGCCCTGCATGGTGCCCACCGGAGTAGGAAGTGTGGTGCCGCTGGTGTAACTGAAATCCTCTCCCGGGCGCAGAAAAGGCTGCTGTCCCACCACGCCTTCACCAAACACCTCCTGTACCCCGCCGTCGGCATCGGTGATGAGCCAGTGGCGACTGATCAGTCGGGCCGCGGACTCTCCGGTGTTACGGATAGTGATGGTGTAGGCGAACACATAGTGATCCTCCGCCGGGTTGGACTGGCCCTCGACATAGGCGGTGCGAACATCCACTTCTATTCTGTTTTGCGGCGATTTACTCATGGATTGGCGTGTGACTCGATTCTGGGCATGGCAAGAGTTTATCCGAAAAGCGGATCCCGTGGGATAATTATGGCTCTGTCCCAATTATGTGTGGGTGGTGTTTTCGCTTGGCTTGACGATTTGCCCGGTAGGAGCGGCGCCTCGCCGCGAATTCGGCCCGGGGCGGGCCTCCTACAGGTCAAACCCCTCTCCGGCGATCAAGCGTAGCGGTAGGAGTGGCTTCAGCCGTCAATTTCGCGGATAAATCCGCTTCTACAAGAAGGCCACTGCTCATGCAACAGGTAACTGGGACATAGCAATAATTGTGGCAGCTTCAGATAATCGTTGTCCGGTCGCTCAATAAATTATCAGGGATTCTCTCAGGTGAGCGTGGACTATAGGGTACCGAGGATGAACAAGCGATCTTTATTCATGCTGTTATGGCTGCTGAACATGTCGGCCTGGGCGGCGGCCGATGCCAATCAACTACTGCTTGCGGCTGCCGGCCTGGGTCAGGAGCAGCAGATGATGGCGTTGTTGGCTCAGGGTGCGGATGCTAATGCCAAGAATGGCGCTGGACGACCCGCATTGGTATTGGCTGCGTTTAATGGCAATGCCCGCACCGTGAAGGCGTTGCTGGCTGCTGGTGCCGATGTCAACGCCGTGGATGGCGCAGGCAACAGCGCGTTGATGGATGCGTCGGCATTTGGTCATGCGACAGTAGTGGAAGCGCTCATTCAGGCGGGCGCCGATGTCAATCTGCGCAA
Organism: Sedimenticola selenatireducens DSM 17993; assembly: GCF_000428045.1. GTDB lineage: Bacteria > Pseudomonadota > Gammaproteobacteria > Chromatiales > Chromatiaceae > Sedimenticola > Sedimenticola selenatireducens. The sequence continues at coordinate 53,162 of NZ_KE386614.1, forward strand.
CAAAGCGGGGATCGGAGCGCTGAAGCGGGCTAATCAGGGCAAGCATTCTAAAGTGATCAAAATACTCGAGGAAGCGGGGGCTACGGAAGAGGGTGGGACTTGAGCTTGTCGGCACTCCTGCGTGCTCCAGGTTTAGCGCAACTGTGCGTCTGTTCCCGTTTTCAATAACCGGCGGAGATGCTGACCGGCTGGTGTGAAGAGAGTCCATTTCAGCCAGGTTGGAATAGGGGCAGAATGCTGTCGGCCACAGCGTTTCTACTCCCTGAAAGTCTATTACTGCGATGCATCGAGGAGGTGTCGCATGTTCAGAGTCCAGCACCACCGGCGTAAGCCGGATATTCTTTTTATTCTGTATTGCCTGGTAGGCGCGGCTCTGCTGGCGACACTTTCGGTCCATTTCCATCTGCTTGATCGTTCGGGACCAGTTGATCCGGGTCACTCCCACAGCGATCAGCGGAGCTGATTTCCGCCCTAAAGATGCCACTGATTGATCAGATGGTTTAGAATCAGCCGGGTTTCAGGTTTGCGGCCTCATGCCGGAACTGTTCTGAATTGAATCTGGGTGATCAATGAGTAATAAATTACGTGTGGGTGTCGTTGGTGTCGGCTATCTGGGGCGTTTTCATGCCCTGATCTATTCCCGAATGGATAACGTGGAGCTGGTCGGTGTGGTCGATACCAATCCGGAGACCGCCGCACGGGTGGCCGGGGAGTGTGCTTGCAGTGCCTTTGAGCGTAGTAGCGATCTGCTGGGGAAGGTCGATGCGGTGAGTATCGTGGTGCCCACCACGGCCCATCTTGATGAGGCGCGGCCGTTCCTGCAGGCGGGTGTGCACATGCTGCTGGAAAAGCCAATCGCCTCCACGGTCGAGGACGGGGCTGAGATAGTCCGGTTGGCCGAGGCCGCCGGTGTCATCCTTCAGATAGGCCATCTGGAACGTTTTAATGCCGGCGTTATGGCGCTGGCGGAACGCATCAACCGGCCCCGCTTTATCGAAGCCCACCGGATGGGCGGTTTTGTGGAGCGCGCCACCGATGTGGATGTGGTGTCTGATCTGATGATTCACGATATCGATATCATTCTCTCGCTGGTGAAATCGGAGATTACCGCTATTTCTGCGGTGGGTACGCCTGTGTTGACCGCCCATGTGGATATCGCCAATGCCCGTCTTGAATTCGCCAATGGTACCGTTGCCAACGTGATCGCCAGCCGCGTCTCGGAAAAGCGCATGCGCCGTATCCGGGTGTTTGAGGAAAACCGCTATGAATCACTCGATTTTATCGACCAGCGCATCGAGACCGCCTATCCCAAGCCGCGACCCGGTGAGGCCTGGCCGGAAGTGGTAATGGAGCGTCTGGACATCGAGCCGGTCAAGCCGCTGGACGCTGAACTGGCGGCCTTTGCGGAGAGCGCCATCTCTGGTAATCCTCCTCTGGTGGATGGACATGTCGGACTTGAGGCGCTGGATGTGGCCATGCGGGTCAAGAGCGAAATTATGGGACGCCTCGGCGCCTAAGCCCTCTAATACCGATTATTTTCTCTCCAGGGAGTCAATCGATACCCCGTCAAGGCGGGTGCAACTGGACAGAAATCACCCTTATTACAGAACTATTGGAATATACAATGACACAGCAAACAGCGTCCCAGGGTGTGCCCTATCTCAGTCTGCAACAGGAGTTCCAGTCGTTGCGGGAGGAGTGGTTCAGCCGCATTGAGGCAATCGGGGCCGGAGGGGCCTTTATCCTTGGTCCCAATGTGCGTGCCTTTGAGCAGGAGGCCGCGGCCTATATCGGCAGTGAGTTTGCCGTGGCGGTGGCCAACGGTACCGATGCGCTGGTACTCTCGTTGCGCGCCCTGGACATTGGCCCGGGTGATGAGGTGATTACCTCACCGTTTACATTTTTTGCCACAGCCGAGGCCATCTCGATTGTCGGGGCGACCCCGGTTTTTGCTGATATCGATGAGTCGAGCTTCAATCTCGACCCCAACAGTGTGGCCGCCAGGATCAACGCGAAAACCAAAGCGATATTGCCGGTACATATTTTCGGTAATCCGGCGGATATGGGGGCGTTGAATCAGTTGGCACAGCAGCATGGGTTGAAAGTCATTGAGGACGGTGCCCAGGCGTTTGGTGCGCGCTGTGGCGAGGCTGTCGTGGGCAGTCTGGGGGACAGTGGCTGTTTCAGTTTCTATCCCACCAAGGTGTTGGGCTGCTATGGCGATGGGGGGCTGATCAGCACCAGTGATGCAACGTTCAAGGAGCGTCTGCTGAAGTTGCGAAATCATGGCGCAACCGCCCCCTTTACCCACGATGAACTGGGTTACAACAGCCGCCTGGATGAGGTTCAGGCTGCCCTGTTGCGTATAAAGCTGGCTAAACTGGAGCAGGATATCGCCGCTCGTGCCCGGGTGGCCGACTGGTATGATGTGCGCCTCTCAAAGCTGGATCTGGTCACGCCGGTGCGCCCCGCCCAGGGTCGCCATGCCTTCAATCTCTATACTATCAGGCATCCCCGCCGCGACGTGTTGCGGGCTCACTTGAACGAGCACAAGATCGGCAACAGCCAGTGCTATCCACTGGGGCTGCATCTGCAGCAGATCTACGCGGATCTGGGCTATCGGCCGGGGGACCTGCCGGTGGTGGATCGTGTCTGTGGGGAGACTCTGTCGCTACCGATATTCCCGGCGATGACAGAAGCCCAGGTTGATGCCGTCTGTGAGCGGATCGAGGAAATCTGAAACAGTGCCGGCCGCATCGGGCGGCCGGCGTCTGGACCTGGTTGGGTCGATTGTCTGCCGGTGCGGGTCAAACCGCGTCGGCGGCTGGCTTAATCGTCATCCATGTCCATATCGATATCCAGGTCATCATCCAGGTCGGAATCGTCAATCTCATCCAGATCCGGCTTTGCCGGTGCCGTGGACTGGGGTGTCAGTTCCACTTGCTTCAGACGCATGGAGGCGCGCGGCGTAAACTCTTTTTTGGCCTTTTTGTAGCCCGCATTGAGCGAACTGATCAATTCGGATTCATCCTTGCCAAGCTCCCGCAGCTTCTGCTCAACAATACCCGCCTGAAATTCGAGGATCTTGTTGCGGTTCAATGAGTAGAGATAAACGGTGTTCGTATTGCCTGTTTCCATGCTCGGGTCGCGCAGTACCGGTGAGCTTTTCGTACCAGCTTCAAGATAGCCGTGCCAATAATTCGTTTTGCTCATTTCTTCCCCGCTTTATGCAAACTTTTCCCAGGCGGAGCCGGAATGGAACCGCCCGATTACCGACGATGACTTCCCGGTTCGGCAGGGGGCTGGCGGACCGGAGACGGCCTGATATTATTTTAAAAACAGGAATTCGACAATAGTTTCCGCTGCGAAGTTCATGGCGTTTTTGAGGGCTGTTTTTTCGACCGGGGAGAGCCTTTTTCGAGCCCTGCAACCGGGTTTGCGAAACAGGTTAATACTCTTGAAGAACGAGGTCGGTGAAGAGTGCGTTTCGCTCCTGTTCGGAAGCCGCCTCGACGGCATTGTCCACCAGTTCCCGGGTCAGGTGGGAGGCAAACAGCTCGATGAAATCGTAATGATATGCCCGCAGGAACAGACCGGGCCTGAAGCCGAGTCTTGTGGTGCTTGGGGGGAACAGGTGGGTGGCATCGAGGGAACAGAGATCCTTGTCCTGCTCGGGGCTATAGGCCATCTTCGCCAGGATACCAATACCGATGCCCAGCCTGACATAGGTCTTGATGACATCGGCGTCCGTCGCGGTGAACACCACGTTCGGCTCCAGGTCATGCCGACGGAAGGCCTTGTCAAGCTGGGAGCGTCCGGTAAAACCGAATACATAGGTGACGATCGGGTATTCCGCCACCGCCTCCAGTGTCAGTGGGTCGACATCTCTTAGCGGGTGGTCGCAAGGGGTGATGATGGTGCGATTCCAGTGATAGCAAGGCATCATGATGAGATTGCCGAAGTCCACTGTCGCCTCCGTGGCGATAGCGAAATCGACGCCACCGCCAGCGGCCATTTCGGAAATCTGCTCCGGGTTGCCCTGGTGCATCTGCAGGTCGACTTGCGGATAGCGTGCGCGAAACGCCTTGATCACCGGGGGCAGCACATAGCGGGCCTGGGTGGTGGCGATGGAGAGGCTGCCGGCACGAGGATCACTGAATTCACTGGCGACATCACGGATTGAGTCAACTTCCCTTAATACCGCTTCAGCACGGCTGATAATAGCCTTGCCGGCATCGGTTATCCCGGTCAGTTGACGGCCGGTACGCTCAAAAATGGTCACACCCAACTCCTCTTCCAGCAGGCGTATCTGCTTGCTGATCCCCGGTTGGGAGGTGAATAGCCGCTCGGCCGCCGCAGTAATGTTCAAGTCATTCTGCGCCACTGCCAGCAGAAAGCGGAGCTGTTGTAGTTTCATAATGGGCCTAATATATAGAATGATTCGTATTACCGTTATAACAATCAACTATTTCTATAGACGGAAAAGTTATTTTGATGTATTGTCTCGCCGCGCTATAGTTTTATGCAAGCACATCCAGGGGCGGTTGAAGCCGTCTCCGCATGGGTGCAGAAACTATTAACATTGTAGGAAGCTTTATCAATGGGCGCATTAGAGCGAGTAAGTGAATCTGCAAGAAATGGTTCCGTATTGGCCACCCTCGGTTTTGATGAGGATGGTTTCCTGTGTGATGCGGAGTCCTGGGATGATCAGTTGGCGGAACGGTTGGCCGAATTGGAAGGGGTAGCTCCCTTGCAGGCAGCCCACTGGCGCGTGATCCGATTTGTACGTGATCGCTACCTGCGCCTTGGCGCCATCCCTCCCATGCGCCGTATATGCCGTAGTAGTGAGCTTTCAAGGACAGAGGTCAAAAGCCTGTTTGGAGGGTGTCTCCAGGTCTGGCGGATCGCCGGCTTGCCCAATCCGGGCGAAGAGGCCAGGGCCTACTTGAGCTAATTTAGAATCTTCTGTCCGGCTTCGGGCCAGACAGTCTGCCGGAAGGCAATGTCAGTTTTTAGGGGTTACCCTTTTACCGTGTTATACCTCCCTTTGCCCGGCTAGTCCGGGCGTTTTTTTGTAAGTGTGTTTTGGGGTTTATCTGGGTAGGGGCGGCGCCCCGCTGCGAATGCGGTCCGCCGGCGGCGCGGGCAGGCGCGGACGGGTTAAGAGTACTCTCTCGCGGTTAATCGTGGCGGCAGCCAGGCTGAGGGTCTACCTGTTTGCTTCTTTACTTACCTGCCTGTGGCGGCCAGGGTCAGCTGGTGGGCGGCCTTGATAGCCGCCTGTAGACTGCCGATGTCGGCCGTGCCGGTGCCGGCGAGATCCAGGGCAGTCCCATGATCAACCGAGGTGCGGATGATCGGCAGGCCGAGGGTGATGTTGACAGCGTTACCAAATCCCAGGTGCTTCAGTACCGGTAATCCCTGATCGTGATACATGGCCAGGACCGCATCCGCCTGTTTCAGATAGTGGGTTGTGAAGAGCGTGTCCGCAGGCAGTGGTCCTTCCAGCCGCATCCCCTCTTGGCGGAACTGCTCCAGGACCGGGCTGATGGTGTTGATCTCCTCCATGCCAAGATGTCCTCCCTCACCCGCGTGTGGATTGAGTCCACAGACCAGTATTCTGGGGTTGGCTATGGCGAAGCGGCGGGTCAGGTCCTGGTGCAGGATTCTGATCACCTGGGCCAGCGATGCCCGGGTAATAGCGGAGCTGACATCCTTCAGCGGCAGATGGGTGGTGGCCAGTGCCACTCGCAGACCTGGACAGGCCAGCATCATCACCGGGAAAGCGTTGGTCAGCTGCGCCAGAAATTCGGTATGGCCTGAGAAGGCAATACCCGAGTCGTTGATTATGCCCTTGTGGATGGGACCGGTTACCAGTGCGCTGAAACTGTCGTCCATGCAGCCCCGGGTTGCCTGGGTCAGGGTCTCCAGCACGTAGCGGGCGTTGGCCGGATTCAGCACGCCGGGTTGGGCTGGCTCGATGAGTTCTACCGGAAGAACGCTGATACTGCCGGCTTCCCGCGTTGCCGACAGCCCGGATCTATAAGGATTAATCCTGAGCGGGAGAGACAGTTGTGCGGCACGATCCGTCAGCAGTTGCGGTGAGCAGATGGCCACCAGCGGATAGTCGCGCCTGTCTTGCGCCAATTGCACGCAAAGGTCGGGGCCTATTCCAGCGGGTTCGCCCGGGGTGAATGCGAGCGGGCGTGGCATGCTCAATTTAACCGTTCTCCTCAGGAATCGCTGATACGGATGTCAATAAAGGCTTCGTCCCTGAGGCGGCGCAGGTAGAGTTCACTCTCTTCGGCGGTCTTGCGGTCGCTGATAGCCTTCCTGGCTTCGGCCTTCTGAACCTCGCTGGTGCTGTCATGATCGCGGCGCTCCAGCAGTTGGGCCAGGTGCCAGCCATATTCGGTACGGAACGGCTCGGTCAACTCCCCAGGGGCAAGTTTGGCAATCTCCTCTTCAAACCGGGGCAACAGTACGCCGGGGGTGGTCCAGCCCAGATCCCCCCCCTTGATGGCGGAGGATTTGTCGTCGGAGTGGGAACGGGCCAGGGCGTTGAAGTCATCTCCGCCCAGGATACGCAGGCGCAGCTGCTCCAGTCGTGTGCGGGCGTCGTTGTTGGAGGTCACCTCGTTGGTACTAATCAGGATATGCCGGACATGGCTCTGGGTGACGATCTTGCGATCGCCTCCTTTATAGTCGTTCAGTTTGATGATGTGATAGCCGCTGGCGGTGCGTATCGGGTCACTGATCTCCCCGCGTTGCATATTGATCACCAGGTCGACGAAAATGGTGGGCAGCTGGTTGGCCGGACGCCAACCCAGGTCGCCCCCTTCAAGCGCCTGTCGTCCATCGGATTCAGTGATGGCAAGATCGGCAAAGTCGGCGCCACCACGCAGGGAACGCACGATCGACTCGGCCTGTTGACGCGCGCTCTCCATCTGTTCCGGTGAGGCGGCTTCAGGGGTGGCGATCAGGATGTGCTGCAGATGATAAGCGGAGCGCTCCCCCAGATTGCTGGCCTGACGTGCGAGATAGGTTTCTACCTCCTGATCAGTGACCCGGATGCGTCGACGTACTTCCTGGTCCAGCAGTTGCTTCAGGGTAATCTCTTCCTGGATATTCCGGCGGAAGCCGCTGAAACTGATACCCTCATCTTCCAGTGCGCGGCGGAATTCGGACAGATTCAGATTGTTGTTCTGGGCGATGTTGTTGATGGCCTGGGCCACGATATCTTCGCTGACTTTGATACCTGCCCGCGTTGCTGCCTCCAGCTGCAGCTTTTTCAGTATCAGTCGGTCCAATACCTGTTTTTCAATAATCGCCTGGGGTGGGAGGCGTTGGCCCTGCTGCCGCAGTTGCGTGACAATTTTTATTATTTCGTTGTCCAGTTCACTGCGAACTATGATGTCGTCGTTGACCACGGCAATGATTTCATCAACCGGCTCGACCTGTTGGCTGCGGGCAATGGTAGGCCATCCCAGGAATATGATCAGGCTCAGGAGCAGAAGCCCCAGCTCGTTTAACAGGGTCTTTCTAGTGGTCATTAATGTGTCAATCAGTTGTCAGTGCGATAGCCCAGGATACCGCGTTCCAGGAATTGATCAATCTTGTCACCGAGGCTGGTAAGCCCCTTCAGCTCCAGTTGCAGGAACAGCGCAAGGTTACCCTCGGCATTGGCGTCGGAGCGGTAGTCGCGGACGACAAAGCGGCTGACCCAGCAGCAGCTTTCATACTCGATACCGGCAAAGGTCTCCATGCTCTTTTTATGCAGCAGCGAGTAGTTCCAGCGCCCGACGGCATGCAGCTGGTGGGTGATCGGCCAGCGTGCCGAAAGGTCGGTCTGCTCGATTGTCCCATCGGTAAAGCGATAGGTCAGGTTCAGAATACGCTGTTTATCATCCAGGTAGTGGATGCCGAAGGCGTTTTTCTCCGTGGCGTCGACGTCGGCGTGCGGGTTCCACTGTACGCCGGCCTGGGCGCGCCAGTTCCGGGTCAGCTTGGCGGACACCTCGGCGACAATCGATGAGCTGTCCTCGTTGGTGACGGCTCCACTGGAGAGGAGCTGCACATCCCGGTCCCTGAAGTAGAGTATCTGACCGATACTGGCACGGAAGAGTTCCTCGCCGGTTTCGGTACTCAGGCCGCGGGTAGTAAGGGCGGTGGTCAACTGGTTAGCGTCACCCACCTTGTCGGTGCCACTGAATCGGTTCTCCCGGAACAGATTGGCAAAGCTGAAGTCCAGATCGGCTGTATCGAAATCCGGCAGATCACTCTGATCCTCTTCCGGGATATAGAGATAGAACAGACGCGGCTCCAGCGTATGGGTAATGGCATTGCCAAACCAGTTGCCGGCACGGTCAAAATAGAGCCCGCTGTCCAGGCTGAATGTCGGCAGGGTGCGGTCTGGACTGTCACTCAACCCGGCCGTCTGATTCTCCAGGCTGTAGCGGGTGTGGCGCAGGCTCAGCTTCGGTGTCAGGAAGCCCCAGGGACGGCGCATGGGCAGGCTGATGCCGGGCTGCAGATCGAACCGCTCGCCCTTCACCTTGTTATCCGAGCTGTGGCCGAAATGGACATATTCGGTATGGAGATGGTAGGTCAGACCCATTGCCTGATCCGGCCTCTCCAGATTAAGCAGCAGCTGGGGAAGTCGGCTGTAGGGGCGATCACTGACGGCAATGGTGTTGTCGATGGTCTGGTACTGCTGGGCGCGGCCGAGGAAGCTCCAGCCACTGCCGTAGTAGCGTATGTCGCCGCGCCGCTCCTGGTGTTTTGCGCTGGTGGCCGCCAGGCTGTTGCCCAGGTCATCGATGTAATCGTTATCGGAGACGTAATTGAGGTTGATATCGTAGCTCCAACGCGGTGCCGGGGTCCCGTTCAGCAGCATGTTGGCTGCGCCGCGGGTATCGCTCTCTCCGGGCCCCTGTTCGCTGTCGCTCGGCAGCAGTTCCGCGCGGATCTCTCCCTGGTTGTTTTCCGTCAGATAGCGGAATTCACCCCCCAGCAGGATACCGCGCTTGCTCATGATGCGGGGCGTGAAGGTGGCATCCATATTGGGCGCGATATTGAAATAGTAGGGGATGGCGATATCTGCCCCGGAATTCGTGGAGCTGCCGATGGTGGGCGGCAGAAAACCGGACTTTCTCCGGTCGTCGATCGGAAAGCTGACGTAGGGGAGATAGATAAAGGGTACGCCTTTGAAGCGCAGCTTGGCGTTGTGGGCCACCCCCACGCCAGTCGATTGGTCGATCTCCAGTTCCTTCGCTTCCACTTGCCAGCCATTGTTTCCCGGTGGACAGGTGGTGTAGCGGACGTCGTCGTAGCGCGATTGATCCGCGTTCAGCAGCTCCGCCGTGCTGGCGGTGCCCCGTGCTACCGGATCGGTCAGGCGGAACTCGGTCTGCGTCGCAGTGCCCTGCTTGGATTCCAGGTTGTAATGCATGGTGCTGCCGGTGACGCGCAGTCCTGGCTGTTCCAGATAGACATTGCCGTCCGCATCCAGGGTATTGGCCCCCTTCAGGTAAGTGGCGTGGTCTGCCTCCAGTCGATCATTGCCCTGTTCAATCTGCACATTGCCAAAAAACTCCGTGCGGTCTTCACGGCGGTAAAGGTCGGCCGCATCCGCCTCGATTCGGGTGTCATAGTCTGTGACCGGCATAATAGTCCCCACGCCGGAAGCGCCCCTGGTGCCGCACTGATTCCAGTTGAGACCACGGTCGATACGCGCCGCGGCACTACTCGCGGTCGCTGTGGAATGGGGTGGGGTGACTGCTGGCGGTTGTTCGACGGCCGGCTCAGCGACCGGCTCGGGCTCAGCGACCGGCTCGGGCTCAGCGACCGGCTCGGGCTCAGCGACCGGCTCGGGCTCAGCAACCGGCTCGGTCTCAGCGACCGGCTCAGGCTCAGCGACCGGCTCAGGCTCAGCGACCGGCTCAGGCTCAGCGACCGGCTCAGGCTCAGCGACCGGCTCGGGCTCAGCGACCGGCTCAGGTTCAGCGACCGGCTCGGGTTCAGCGACCGGCTCGGGTTCAGCCACCGGCTCGGGTTCAGCGGCCGGCTCGGGTTCAGCGGCCGGCTCAGGCTCGGCTACAGGTGCGGGTGTCTCTGCCAAGGGCCGGGTGACGGCGCCGGCCTGGTCGGCATCTGGCCCGGGTACATCGCCGCTATCCGGAGTCCCGGGGGCAGTTTTTTCCTGGCTAACCGGCTCTGATGGAACGGGCTCACCGTCCTGAAAACACTCCCAACCGCCGTTACTGGATGCGCGACAATCCCATTTTGAGGCGGCTTGGGCGGTAGGGACCAACAGCAATCCACTGATGGCAAGCGGTAGCATCCTTCGTATTCCAGGCACGGCAATTCTCTAATTGTTTTTGATTGGTTGGGTCGGTACGGGCCTTTTCCGCCTTATCGTACCCTGTACCGCCGCCCCTGGCGGTCCGCTCCAGCGTCTCTCATACGAGAAGCCATGGCAACAACCGCATAAAATCGCATAGAATCGCTTTTTCTTCAATGGCCGCAACTGCTTCAACACTCCGTTCTGCATGCCTGGGTGAGTGTGAAGGATGGCCCGCTGCAGTACGGAACCGGTGATGCCCAAGAGAGAACAAGCCCTGATCCAATGGTTGACTGAACGGGTCGGTCTGCGGGATTTCCGCATTGAGCCGGCTTCGGATGATGCCAGTTTTCGTCGCTATTTCCGCATTACCCTGGCCGACGGTGGCACCCGGATTGCCATGGATGCCCCGCCCGAACAGGAAGATTGTGCACCGTTTCTGCGCATTGCCGAACAGCTGGGCGCGGTCGGTTTGCATGTGCCGATAATCCATGCCGCCGATCCGCTGCAGGGCTTTATCCTGCTGGAGGATCTGGGCACGGTTCACTACCTGGACCGGTTGAACGGTGAAACCGTGGACCGGCTCTATGGTGATGCCCTGGCTGCCCTGGCGGTGATTCAGTCGGTGGGGCCACGCGAGAGTCTGCCGCTCTACGATGAGGCGTTGCTGCGGCGGGAGATGGCGCTGTTTCCCGACTGGCTGCTGGGTCGTCATCTCGGTCTGGAACTGGACGATAGCGAGCAGACGATGCTGGCAGGCTGTTTTGACCTGTTGGTTGCCAGCGCTTTGGAGCAGCCCCGGGTCTGTGTACATCGGGATTATCACAGTCGCAACCTGTTGGTCAGCGCATCGCCCAGTCCCGGGATACTCGATTTTCAGGATGCGGTGGCAGGGCCGGTGACCTATGACCTGGTCTCGCTACTCAAGGATTGTTATATCGCCTGGCCGACACCACGGGTGCAAGAGTGGGCGATGGGGTATTTTGAGCTGGCGGTCCAATCGGGTGTGTTACAGCCGACGCATGAGGCGCAGTTCCTGCGCTGGTTCGACCTGATGGGCGTACAGCGGCATCTGAAGGCGAGCGGCATATTTGCCCGCCTCAATCACCGCGACGGCAAGCCGGGTTACCTGGGGGATATTCCCCGGACCCTGGGTTATATCGTCGAAGTGGCCGGTCGCTATCCAGAACTGGCCGGGCTGGGGCAGTTGATTGAACAGCGGCTGCTGCCCCGGCTCTGACGCGAAGACTGTCGCGGCAAAGTCCCGCCCGGCTTCCCCCCGCGTTCCCACGCTCCGCGTGGGAATGCATACCCATCCACCCCATGATTCGCAGGCGGTTTAATCGCGTGCCTGCTCCCGCGCCACCGCCCGGTAACCAATGTCGGTACGGTAGTAGAGGTTATTCCAGTGGATCGCTCCGACCAGGTCGTAGACGCGTGCCTGCGCCTCGGCGACGCTGTTGCCCAGCGCGGTGGCACAGAGCACCCGCCCACCGGCGGTGATCACCGCGCCGTCCTTTTCGGCGGTACCGGCATGGAATACCTTTTCTCCTTCGACAGGGACGGTTGGCAGACCACTGATGATATCGCCCTTTTGATAGCTGTCCGGATAGCCTCCAGCTGCCAGTACCACGCCGAGGGAGGCGCGTTCATCCCACTCGGTCTGTTGTGTGTCCAGCTTGCCATCCAGCGCAGCCAGGCAGTGGGCCACCAGATCGGATTTCATGCGCAACATGATCGGCTGGGTCTCCGGGTCGCCGAAGCGGCAGTTGTACTCCAGTACCTTGGGTACGCCGTCGGCATTGATCATCACGCCGGCATAGAGGAAACCGGTATAGGGGAGTCCTTCAGCAGCCATGCCTTCCACGGTCGGCCGGATCACTTCGTTCATGATGCGGTCGTGCATCTCGGGGGTGACTACCGGGGCCGGAGAGTAGGCGCCCATGCCGCCCGTGTTGGGGCCTTTGTCGCCATTATCCCGCGCCTTGTGGTCCTGGGAACTGGCCATGGGCAGTATGTGCTGGCCATCCACCATGACGATGAAGCTGGCTTCTTCGCCGGTGAGAAACTCCTCAATCACCACCCGGTGACCCGCTTCACCGAAGCTGTTGCCCGAGAGCATGTCGCGCACAGTGGCCTCGGCTTCGGTCATTTCGTGGGCGATGATCACCCCTTTGCCGGCCGCCAGGCCATCGGCCTTGATGACAATGGGCACGCCGACCCGGTGCAGGTATTCCAGTGCCGGCCCTATCTCGGTGAAGTTGCCATAGGCCGCGGTGGGGATCCGGTGGCGTGCCAGGAAATCCTTGGTGAAGGCTTTCGATCCTTCCAGTTGAGCAGCGCCCTGGGTGGGACCGAAGCACTTCAGGCCGGCGGCGGTGAAAGCGTCCACCACGCCCAGTACCAGGGGGGCCTCCGGGCCGACGATGGTCAGACCGATCTGCTTTGACCTGGCAAATTCCAGCAGGGCGTCTATCTCCTCCACGCCGATCGGCACATTCTCCATACCGGGTTCCAGCGCCGTGCCGGCATTGCCTGGCGCCAGGAATATCTTCTCCGCCAGGGGGGACTGGGCGGCCTTCCAGGCCAGTGCATGTTCGCGACCACCGCCGCCGATAATCAGGATGTTCATGTTGGTTTGCCCTGCGTTTTTAATATCTATAGATGATCTTGCACCGGTCTGCGTTTAGCGGTGTGCCGTGACGCCCCGGTCGCTCTGTTCGAAAAAGCGGATGATATTGGCGCTTTCCGGAGTGGAATTTTCCTGCTTCAGCTGTGCCAGTGCCTGGCTGGTATTCAGACCGGAGTGATAGAGAATCTTGTAAGTCTGCTTGATGGCGGCCCGGTTTGCCGACGGCATGCCAGCCCGTCGTAACCCGACGGTATTGAGACCTATCACCCGGGCCGGATTGCCGTCGCAGGTGACATAGGGCGGGATGTCCTTCACCACCTTGGCGCAGCCGGCGATCATGGCGTAGTCGCCGATAAAACAGAATTGATGAATGGCCACCAGGCCGGAGATGAAGATCCGCTCGCCCAGTTCCACATGCCCGGCAATGGCGCTGTTGGGACCAAAAATATTGTGACTGCCGAGACGGCAGTCGTGTCCGGCATGGAAGCCGCACATGAAATAGTTGTGGTCACCGATCTGCGAGCCCCCCTCCGTCTTCACCCCACGGCTGATGTTGACGCCTTCGCGGAAATGATTGTGATCGCCGATCAGCAGGGGGCGACTCTTTTCCGGGGCAAAGCCCAGGTCCTGTGGCTCGCAACCGAGCAGCGCCCCGTGGCACACCCGGTTGTCCCGGCCCAGCCGGGTGTCCTGAAAGATGCGCACGCTACTCTCGATCCGGCAGCCCTCGCCGATCACTACATTTGCGTCGATGATCGAATAGGGGCCTACCTCGACACTCGCATGTAGCCGGGCGCTGTCATGGACGATGGCGGTTGGATGAATGTTCATTCTGAAAGCCCCATTTCAACCGCTAAGGATGCAAAGCACACGAAGAAAGGCACCGAATTTGTACGCTCCCAATTTTTCGCTTGCCGGGATGGCCGACGACGGACCCGAGAAGCGACATCAATATCAGCCAGGGTATCTCCTGGCGCACTTTGCGTCCTTCGCGGTTGAATCGAAGAGTGCAGATTCATAATGGTCGACAGTGTCGGCCTAGTGTCGGAAGTGACGCATGCCGGTGAAGACCATGGCGATGTCGTGCTCATCGGCTGCCGCGATCACCTCGTCATCGCGCATTGAGCCGCCTGGCTGGATGACCGCACGGATACCGGCAGCGGCGGCGTTGTCCAGGCCGTCGCGGAACGGGAAAAAGGCATCGGATGCCATCACCGATCCCGGCACCACCAGTCCCGCATGCTCGGCCTTGATGCCGGCAATGCGGGCCGAGTTGACCCGGCTCATCTGCCCGGCGCCGACGCCGATGGTCATGCCGTCCCGGCAATAGACGATGGCGTTGGACTTGACGAACTTGGCCACCCGCCAGCTGAACAGCAGCGCTTCCATCTCCTGCTCGCTGGGTGCGCGTTTGCTGACCACCTTGAGTTCATTGTAGAGCTGCAGATCGGCATCCTGTACCAGCATGCCGCCGTTGACCCGCTTCATCTCCAGGCGGTGGCTGGACTCCTTGTTCCATTCACCGCAGGCCAGCAGACGGACATTCTTTTTGGCGGCAATAATCTCCACGGCATCGGCGGCGACATCAGGGGCGATAATCACCTCGACAAACTGCTTGTCCACAATGGCCTGTGCGGTTTTGGCATCCAGGGTCTGGTTGACGGCGATGATACCGCCGAAGGCCGATTCCGGATCGGTGCTGAAGGCGCGCTCGTAGGCGTCGGTCAGATCGCTGCCGAAGGCGACGCCGCAAGGGTTGGCATGCTTGACGATGACGCAGGCCGGCGCCTCGTAGAACTGCTTGACGCACTCCAGCGCGGCATCGGTATCGGCGATGTTGTTGTAGGAGAGCTCCTTGCCCTGCAGTTGTCGGGCGGTGGCGATACAGGCTTCCGCCTGGTCGCGCTCGACAAAGAAGGCCGCTTTCTGGTGCGGGTTCTCGCCATAGCGCATGGTCTGCACCTGGCGATACTGCAGGTTGATGGTACGTGGGAAGTCGCTGGTCTCGCCCGCCAGTCGGCTGCCCAGATAGTTGGCAATGGCGCCATCATAATTGGAGGTGTGCTCAAAGGTCTTGACCGCCAGGTCGAAACGGGTGGCGTCGGTGACGCTGCCGCTGTTGGCGTCCATCTCCTGCAGCACCCGGCCATAGTCTGCCGCGTCCACGATGACGGTGACATCCTTATGGTTTTTTGCCGCCGCACGCAGCATGGTGGGGCCGCCGATGTCGATATTCTCGATGGCGGTCGGCAGATCGCAGTCCGGATTGGCCACGGTCTGCTCAAACGGGTAGAGATTGACCACGATCATGTCGATCGGGGCGATGTTGTTGTCTGCCATCACCGTATCATCAATACCGCGCCGACCAAGGATGCCGCCATGGATCTTCGGGTGCAGGGTCTTGACCCGGCCGTCCATCATCTCCGGAAAGCCGGTATGGGCGGAGACCTCGGTGACTGGGATATTCTGTTTGGCCAACAGGCTGGCAGTGCCGCCGGTGGAGAGGATCTCCACACCGCGCTGATGAAGTGCCTGGGCAAACTCCACAATACCGGATTTGTCTGAGACACTGATGAGGGCTCGGCTGATTGCTGTCATTATCCTGATCCTGCTCTGTTGCTGGATGATTAATGGAAACGCGGCCACCGGGCCGCGTTATGGGTTAATTTGCTAAAAACCTCGAACAGGCTCAATCGAGATCGTAAAGAGCCAGTTTCTTCCTGAGCGTGCTGCGACTGATGCCGAGAATTTCTGCGGCCCGGGTCTGGTTGCCCTCGGTGTGACTCATGACTGTATCGAGCAACGGTTGCTCCACCTCTGCCAGTACCATCTGGTAGATGTTGGCCGCGCTGTGGCCATCCAGCTGTTTGAAATAGCTTGCCAGGGCATCCCTGACGCATTCACGCAGTGGTTCAGTCGCCTTGTTCTTGGCCACAGAAAAGTGTGGCTTGTTTGATTCTTGCGCCAGTAAGGCATCCATCGTCATGCTGCCCGCTCCTTATTTATGGCCAGCTGATCGAAAAAATCCACGATCAGGGCTTTTTGTTTTTCCGTTGAGTCGGTTGTGTTAATGCGCTGTCTGAAGAGCGCACCTCCCGGTTGGGTCTTGCTGTACCAGGCGATATGCTTGCGTGCGATACGCACCCCCTGAAGCTCGCCATAAAATGCGTACAGATTCCCCAGATGCTCCAATAGGATATCGCGAATCCACTCCGGATGGGGAGGAGAATGTTTTTCCCCTGTTGCCAGGTAGTGGGCAATCTCGCGAAATATCCAGGGCCGCCCCTGGGCGGCCCTGCCGACCATAATAGCATCGGCGCCGGTCTGTTCCAGCACCTTTTTTGCTTTTTCCGGTGAATCGATATCGCCATTGGCTATCACTGGAATGGCGATGGACTGTTTGATCAGGCGAATGGTGTCGTACTCGGCCTGGCCCGAAAATCCGCAGGCCCGGGTTCTGCCGTGCACAGCCAACGCCTGCACGCCGCTAGCCTCGGCGATACGTGCGATCTCCAGGCCATTTCTGTTGTGTGGGTCCCAGCCGGTGCGGATCTTCAGGGTCACCGGTATCGCCACCGCCTGGACCACGGCCTCCAGGATACGTCCGACCAGGGGAGGGTCCATCAACAACGCTGATCCGGCCGCTACCTTGCACACCTTTTTGGCCGGGCAACCCATGTTGATATCGATAATCTGGGCGCCATGGCCCACATTAATTCGCGCTGCCTCCGCCATGGTCCGGGGATCTGAACCGAGGATTTGCACCGAGACCGGCCCCGGTTCACCCTCGAAATCGAGCCGGCGCACTGTTTTGCGGCTACCCCGCAACGACGAGTCGGATGAGATCATCTCGGAGACCGCCATGCCGGCACCGAGACGGCGACAGAGCTGGCGAAACGGACGGTCCGTGACCCCGGCCATCGGGGCAACCAGCAGATTGTTGTCGAGTTGGTAGGGACCAATGCGCATCGTTACAGGGCCGAATTCTGGAGTGGTCGCGAAGAGAGGCGGCTATGGTACGACTATCCGCCAGGGGGGACAAGCGGTTGGCCCGGCCTAATAGGCTAGTGGAAGTCGAACTGGAAGCCCACCACCCGGTCGCCGGGATCGGCCAATTCCAGGCGCAGGGTCTCGGGGATTCCTGGCTGCAGCAAGCCCCCGGTTGTATTGCGGTACTCCTCCGGACGAAAGCTGCGTCGGGCGACCAGGCCGCCATTGTCGTCCAGTAGGCTCAGCTCAAGTTGCGGCCATGCCTGGGCGAAATCGCCGTCATTGCGCAGAGTAAGCGACACCAATAGGGCGTCCGCCTTATCCGGGTGGCTAGTGATGGCGCGGGAGACTACCTGGATTTTTTCCGGTTCGTGCCGGGGTGGCAGTTGACAGGGTAGCAGGCTGCAGGCGCTCTCCAATAGCTGTCTGCCCGCAGGGTGGCGCAACAGGTGGTCGCGGCCGAACCAGCCCAACTGACCCAGGGCCAGCAGGGACAGCAAGAGAATAGCCAGCGACCAGCCGAATGTCCCCCTTCTGCCATTGGCGGTATTTTCCAGGGTCTCCTCGAGGGAGAGGGGAACAGTTTCAGTGGGCTGGATTTCAGGCAGGTTATCCGGGATATCAAAGGGTGCCGGGCCGATCGGGGCGGCCGGCGCCTGCCGAATTGCGGAAAATTGTGGTTCAGTATCGGTATCCGCTAGCTCTGCTTCAATTGATGCCGGACTATCCGGGGTTGTCGACTCATGCGCTGGACCGGTGGCTGAGTCGACAGTGTCGTGGAGTTGGGAATCAAGGCCGATCTGAACGCTATCCATTTCCGGGTCGTTGAAGATATAGAGAGGTTCAAACGGGTCGCGCTCATCGTCCATCGCCAGTTGGTTGTCCTCCAATCCGTCCGGCTCGGGTACTGCGTTTTCGGGTGTGATCTGCAATGTTTGCAGCAGTTCTGTCAGGCTACTCTGTATCTCCTGCGGGCTGTCATCCTCCGGGTGGGCGTCAAACGGCAGTTCCAGGTTTTGTTGTGCGGAAAAATCATCAATGAAGCGGGAGTCCGGCCACTCCTCGTCCGCTTGCGGTTCACGTAGATTGTCCAGGGCGCTGAATACCTGATCGCAGCGGCAGCAGTGTGCCTTGCCGGCGGCCGCCTTCAGCTGTTCTGCGCTGATGCGGAAAAGGGTCTGGCAGTGGGGGCACTGGGTGTACACGCTCAGCCGGCTCCGCTCATTTTCGCCGTCCCTCCAGCAGTATCCACTCCTCCTGCTGTCGCGGCGGCTGCATGCTGAATGCGTCGGCGTAGGCATCACTGACCATCTGCGCCTGTTCGCTGAGAATGCCGGAGAGAATGATCCGGCCGCCCGGGCGGGTCAGCCGGGTCAGTATATCTTTCAGTTCGATCAGGGTGCCGGCCAGGATATTGGCCATCACCAGATCCACCGGATGCGTGGGTGGATGTTGGCTGTCGCAGAGTTGCAGTCGCTCAAGTACGCCGTTTTTCTCCGCATTGGCGGTGGTCGCCTGCATCGCTTGCGGGTCGTGATCGGTGGCGTAAACCCGCTTGGCTCCCAGCTTCAGCGCTGCCACGGCGAGGATTCCCGAGCCGCAGCCGAAGTCGATCAGCTCCAGTTGTTCCAGTGGCGTGTGGTCCAGCCATTGCAGACAGAGCGCGGTGGTGGGGTGGGTGCCGGTGCCGAAGGCGAGCCCCGGGTCCAGCTCCACGATGACGGCATCCGGCTGCTCGGGGCGCTTGCCCTGGGGGCAGATCCACAGGCGCTGTCCGAAGGGCATGGCGTGGAAGTTGTCCAGCCAGGCGCGCTCCCACTCCTGGTCTTCCAGCCGTTCCAGTTCCAGGGTGCGGGTGACATCGCTGTTGAGAGCCTGATTGATCCGTTGGCGCAGGTGATCGCTGTCGATGTGGCCCTCAAACAGACCGGTGACCCGGGTCTGCTGCCAGATTGGCAGTTCCCCGGGCTTGGGTTCCAGTAGCGGTTCGTCCTCCGCGTCCACCAGGGTGGTGGAGAGGGCGCCGAGGTTCTCGAACAGCAGTTCGATCAGTGGTGCCTGGTCTTTGCTGGTAATCAGATGGGCTTGTATCCAGGGCACGATCAACTCCAGTCGACGGGGCCGGTAATCCGGCTCCTAGATACCCAGTTTCTTTTCCAGGTAATGAATGTTGGCGCCACCCTTGGCGAATGCTTCGTCCTGCATAATCCGCTGCTGCAACGGGATGTTGGTCTTGATACCGTCCACCACCATCTCCGAGAGCGCCGTCTTCATGCGGGCGATGGCCGATGCGCGGTTCTCGCCATGGGCGATCAGCTTGCCGATCATGGAGTCGTAGTGGGGCGGTACCCGGTAACCATCGTAGATGTGGGTGTCCACGCGAATACCGGGACCCCCGGGGATATGCAAATGGGTGATGTCACCCGGGCTGGGCATGAAGCTGTCCGGGTCCTCGGCGTTGATGCGGCATTCCACGGCATGGCCACGGATCTGGATATCGGACTGCCGGTAGGCAAGCGCTTCGCCGGCGGCGATACGCAGCTGCTCCTTGACGATATCGACACCGGTGATCATCTCGGTGACCGGGTGCTCGACCTGAATCCGGGTGTTCATCTCGATGAAATAGAACTCGCCGTTTTCATACAGGAATTCGAACGTGCCGGCGCCGCGGTAGCCGATGCGACGGCACGCCTCGGCACAGCGTTCGCCCAGGCGATTGCGCAACTCTTCGGAGATGCCCGGTGCCGGCGCCTCTTCCACCACCTTCTGGTGCCGGCGCTGCATGGAACAGTCGCGCTCACCCAGATGGATGGCGTTGCCGTGGGTGTCCGCCAGCACCTGAAACTCCACATGACGTGGATTCTCCAGATACTTTTCCATGTAGACGGTATCGTTGCCGAAGGCGGCGCCCGCCTCGGCCTTGGTCAGGGAGATGGCGTTGAGCAGGGTTGCCTCGGTATGCACCACGCGCATGCCGCGCCCGCCACCACCACCGGCCGCCTTGATAATGACCGGATAGCCGATGTCGGTGGCCATTTTCAGGGTCTTGCGCTCGTCGTTGTCGAGCGGCCCGTCCGAGCCCGGGACGCAAGGCACACCCGCGGCCTTCATCGCCTCGATGGCGGTAATCTTGTCCCCCATCATGCGGATGGTTTCGGGTTTGGGGCCGATGAAAATGAAGCCGCTCTCTTCCACGCGTTCGGCGAAGTCGGCATTCTCGGAGAGGAAGCCGTACCCGGGGTGGATCGCCACGGCATCGGTTACTTCCGCGGCACTGATGATGGAGTGGACCTGCAGGTAGCTTCCGGCAGAGGGGGCGGGGCCGATGCAGACGGTTTCATCTGCCAGTCGGACATGCTTCAACTCCCGGTCTGCCTCGGAGTGTACCGCCACGGTCTTGATGCCCAGTTCGCGGCAGGCCCGCAGGATACGCAGGGCGATTTCGCCCCGATTGGCGATGACGATTTTTTCGATCATAGCGACAGGGGCCTTTATTCGACAATAAACAGGGGCTCGTTGTATTCCACCGGCTGGCCGTTGTCCACCAGGATCTGGGTGACTACACCGGACTTGTCACACTCGATCTGGTTGAGAATCTTCATCGCTTCGATGATGCAGAGCGTTTCACCCGCGCTGACATGCTGGCCGACCTCGACAAAGGGTTTGGAGGTGGGGGTGGGTGAGCGATAGAAGGTGCCGACCATGGGGGAGCGAATCGCGTGCCCCGTCAGTTCCGGCTTGGTTTCAGCCGTGGTCTCGTGCACCGGGGCAGGGTGCGCCGCCGCAACCACCTGGGGCTGAGGAGCCGCCATGCTCATGACGGGGGCGGTGGAGCTGACGCGGCTGATGCGCACCGACTCTTCCCCTTCGTGTATTTCGATCTCGGCGACATCGGACTCTTCGATGAGCTCGATCAGTTTTTTTACTTTTCGGATATCCATTGTGACTGTAAATCCTGGTTCAGTGGCTAGATGCTGAGACGCTTGAGGGCGGCGGCAAGTGCGAGTTCATAACTCTGCACCCCCAGTCCGCTGATAACGCCTTCAGCGATATCGGAAAAATAGGAGTGCTTGCGAAACGGCTCCCGTGCGTGGACATTGGAGAGATGCACTTCTATAAAGGGTATGCCCACTCCAAGCAGGGCGTCACGAAGCGCCACGCTGGTGTGAGTGAAGGCAGCAGGGTTGAAAATGATGTAGGCAATCTGCTCATCCCGGGCGCGGTGGATGCGCTCGATCAGCTCATGCTCGGCATTGCTCTGGGTAAAGGTGAGGTCATGCCCGGCGCCTTGGGTGAGGTGGATCAGCCGCTCTTCAATATCGGCGAGCGTGTCCCGGCCATACAGCTCCGGTTCCCGGGTCCCTAATAGATTCAGGTTGGGTCCGTTCAGTACCAGAATGGTCGCCATGCTTGTTTACCTGACAGGTGATGCGCGCTGCTGCTGCACATTTGAAGCTGCTGATGAATAAAATCGAACTGAACGCAAATTCTGACCGAGTAGAACCAGTTTGTCCAGATTTTACCGGAGATCACGCCAAGATCGGCGAAAATTAATAGCGAATTAAAAGACTTGCCGGGCTGGGCTGTGATGGGGGCCTCAATCGGCCAGGGCGTGTAGCGCATTTTAGCCTACAGCAGCGGCAGTAACTCTTTCTCCAGTACCTCGCGGTGCACCTCGCCTGCCTGGATAAAGCGGGTCTTGCCCTGGCGGTCGAAGATGGCGGTGAAGGGGAGCGAATCGAAGCGGTTGCCCATGCGGTTTGAGAGCTCAATCGCCTTGGTGTTGCCGATCAGGATCGGAAAATTGATGTCATAGACATCGACAAAATCCTGCACCATGTCGGGGTCATCAATGGCGATGCCGACAAACTGCACCCCTTTTTCGGCGTAGTTCTTCTGGGTCTCGATGAACAGCGGCATCTCCTTGCGGCAAGGTGGACACCAGGTAGCCCAGTAGTTCACCACCAGGACCTTGCCATCCCATTGGCCGCTTGCCTGCTGCTTGCCCTCCAGGTTGGGGAAACTGAATGCAGGCATCTGACTCTCGGCCTTACCGGTCAGCGTTGTTTTTGGCGGCTCCTGTTCACAACCGAGCAGCAGGACGAGACTGAGCAGGAGCAGTGGGAGGGTCAGGATGTAACGGATATTCATTGCAGGGCGTTCCTCACATGGCTGGAAAACTCATCGGGTCCCATAAAGCCGACCACGCGATAGCCTTTCCGTTCTTTCCCGTCCCGGCCATAGAACATGATGCTGGGTGGTCCGGGCAGGCCGAAGTGGCCCTGCAGCAGGGCCACGTCCTGTTCATCGTTGGCGGTCACGTCGGCCTGCAGCAGGACGGCATCGGCCAGTGCGGCGATCACCTTCGGGTTGCTGAAGGTGTAGCGTTCCATCTCTTTGCAGGAGACGCACCAGTCGGCATAGAAATCGAGCATCACCGGCTTGCCGGCGGCGCTGGCGGCCCCGACTTCACGTTGCAGGTCGGTTACATTCTTGATGCGCCTGAATTGCAGATGTGCGGCCTCACTGCTACCGCTGGCCGCGATCAGGCCACGCAGCGGCTGCACGGTATCCTTGCCGCCAGCCGCGGCACCGATCAACATCAGGGTGCCGTAAACCAGTACCACCACGCCGAGGCCTTTCCAGAGCCGGTCCCAGCCTGACGCCTCAACCGCCAGCTCCCGCAGGGCACCCATATAGATGGCGCTCACCACCAGCAGGATGCCCCAGAGCAGCATGGCGATTTCGGCCGGTAGTATCCGTTCCAGCAGGATGATGGCCACCGCCAGCATGCCGACTCCGAAGACCGCCTTGACCCTGTCCATCCAGCTGCCGGCCCGCGGCAGGTACTTGCCGGCCGAGGTGCCGATAATAATCAGCGGTGCCCCCATGCCCATGGCCAGGGCAAACAGGGCCAGGCCGCCGAGCAGGGCGTCACCGGTCTGGCCGATATAGATCAGTGCGCCGGCCAGGGGAGGGGCCACGCAAGGGCCGACGATCAGGGCGGAAAGGAAGCCCATGATCGCCACACCCACCAGGCTGCCGCCGGATTGCCGGTTGCTCCGTTCCGCCAGTTTGCTCTGCCAACGGCTGGGCAGTTGCAGTTCATAGAAGCCGAACATGGAGAGCGCCAGCAGGACGAACACCAGGGCGAAGAAGCCGAGAATCCATGGGTCCTGGAAGGCTGCCTGGAGATTCTGTCCGAACAGGCCCGCCAGCACGCCGGCTGCGGTGTAGGTCAGGGACATGGCCAGCACATAGACCACCGAGAGGACGAACGCCTTGCGCGTGGTGATGCTACTGCCCTGTCCGGCGATAATGCCGGAGAGGATCGGGATCATCGGGAAGACGCAGGGCGTCAGGGAGAGCGCCAGTCCCAGGCCGAAGAACAGCAGTATCACCAGCCAGGTGCTGCCCCCGGCCAGGGTAGAGGCTATCTCATCCAGTTCGGAAACGGGTTCCGCGGGCGCGTCTGTCGCACCCTCATCCGGTGTCTGGGTGGCGATCAGCGCCTGCTGGGCCTGCTGCAAGGGGGAGGCGGCTACTCCCTCCGGCAGGACCGGCAGGGCCAGGGACAGGGTTTTGCGGATCGGCGGATAGCAGACCCCGGCCTCGGCGCAGCCCTGATAACCCACCTGGAGTTCGACGTCCGTGGCGGCGGGGTTGCTGCGGATGAGTGACACCGGCAGATTGATCTCGTTGTGGTAGACCGGCAGATCGCCGAATGTCCCGTCGGGTCGTAATGCGTCCTGCTTGATCTCGGCGGGTGGGAGCTGGATCTGGCCGAGCTGCACGCCGTCGGTGGATTTCAGCTCTACGCTGATCTTGTCCTGATAGAGATAAGTGCCCGGGGCGATCTGCCAGATCAGGCGGATTCGATCTGCTTGCTCGACCGTTGCCGAGAGCTGGTAGGCCTGCTCCGGAGTGAGTATCTCGTCCTCCTCCTGCAGTCCCAGTGCCTGACCCAGGTTGCCCAGGGAAGAGAGCGCGGGAGCGGCCGGCGCTTCCTGGACAGCAGCGGCCGGGGGCAGGGTAATGGAGACGTTCTCCTTCTGCGGCGGGTAACAGAGGCCGGCATCGGCACAGCCCTGGGAGACCGTGGCCAGGACCAGCGAACTGCCCGCATCGGCGGCCCTCTGAATGGGAATTAGGACGGATACCGAGTTGCGGTACACCTCCATGTCACCGAAAAACTGGTCCTGCTTGATCTTTCCCGCCGGGAATTCGGCGTCGCCCAGGGTGATGCCAGGAGTCTGGCTGGTGATTTTGATCTTGCTGCGATAGAGATAGTAGCCGTCGACAATCTGCCAGGTGACCCGGATATTGTCAGCGTCTTCGGCCTGGGCGGTGAGTTTGAATGCCTGCTGTGGCAGCAGGTAGTCCGGTTCCGCCTGGGCCCCGGCAAATACCGGGAACAGCAGCAGGATCAGTAGCAGGAGCAGTGGGTTCAATCTTGTTGTTGTGTACATTCATCAATCCAGTGGAGATAAGCTGGCAGGCCCTGCTGTACAGGGACCGCGATGATCTCCGGAAGTTCATAGGGATGGAGGGAGAGAATGGCCTGTTGCAGATCCGGATAACGCGCTTGCGTTGTCTTGATTATCAACAGCCACTCCTCCGACGTCTCAAGCTTATCCTGCCAGACATAGACCGATTTTATCGGTGCCGTCATGCTGACGCAGGCGGCAAGTCGTTGTTCAACCAGATGGCCGGCAATCCGGTCGGCGCTAGTCTGGTCGGGACAGGTACAGTAGATCAAAAGCTTGTCCACGGGCATCTGCCGGAAGATACAGGATTGCCCGGTTGTGCGCAAAATGAAAAGTGGTTGCAGGGCGAGACTTCTTCAGTGAATTGAACTTTGCGTCAACCTCTGGCAAAGACGCCAAGAGCGCCACGATAACCTGGAGAAACTGCCCTGATATCACAACAGACCCTGGATTAGGCGATGAGCTGTTATTTACCCCGAGTTTTTTGACCTTTGAGTGCGCTGTATTCTTGCGAGAGTAATTCGGGCTACACGGCATGAGGCGATTCCCGGCAGGTGGTGGTCAGCTTGAATCGCGTAGATTCGGGGCGTAAGCTCTGCCCCCATGAATCCAATAGTCCTGCTTCTGCTGCTGTTTGTCGGAATTCCCCTGTTTGAGCTCTATTTCCTGATCGAGGTTGGTTCTCAGATAGGCGCCCTGCCGACCATATTTCTTACCGTTTTTACCGCGGTGCTGGGTGGATTGCTGGTCCGCTTGCAGGGCTTTTCCACCGCCATGCGGGTGCGGGCCGGGATGGACCGCGGAGAAGTGCCGGCCATCGAAATGCTGGAAGGGGTGGTGTTGCTGCTCAGCGGTATCCTGCTGTTGTTACCCGGATTTTTTACCGACTTGTTCGGTTTTCTCTGCCTGGTCCCGCCCATACGCCGTGCCATGATCGTCTGGTTCCTGAAACGTTCCGGGACCATGCGTCCCGCCCCGGGTGTCGATCCTGCGCAGCAACCCGGCGAGCATCGGGTGATTGAAGGCGAATATCGTCGGGATGATGACTGACCTGGAAGTTGCCGGACCGATCGGTGTTTTCGATTCCGGGATTGGCGGGCTGTCGGTACTGAAACATATCCGCCGGCTGTTGCCGGCGGAGTCACTCCTTTATGTGGCCGACACCGGCCATCTCCCCTATGGCAGCAAGCCGCCTGATGTGGTGCTCCGGCGTTCTGTGGCGATTAGCCGGTTCCTGGTGGAGCGGGGCGCCAAGGCCATTGTGGTGGCCTGCAATACCGCCACTGCGGTAGCGGTTGCCGAGCTGCGGCAACAGTTTGCGCTGCCGGTAATCGGCGTCGAACCGGGGCTAAAGCCGGGAATCAGTCGCAGTCGGGGCGGGGTGGTCGGGGTTTTGGCGACGGAAGGCACCCTGGGCAGTGAAAAATTCCGGCGCCTGGTCTCGGCTCATGGGCAACAGCGTCAGGTGATCGTACAGCCCTGCCCGGGTTGGGTGGAACAGGTAGAGTCGTGCACGTTTGATAGTGCCGGGGCACGTGAGTTGATTGCGTCCATCATCACTCCCTTGCTGCGGCAGGGTGTGGATACCCTGGTGCTCGGTTGCACCCATTACCCCTATCTGCGGCCGCTGATTCAGGAGCTGGCGGGACCGGAAGTGGAGATTGTGGATACCGGACCGGCAATTGCCCGGGAATTGCAGCGCCGCCTCGACCTTCTGGGATTGTTGACGGACAGTGCGGTCGCCGGCGACGAACGATTCTGGGTAAGTGGTGATGCCCGGTCGGCCGGATGGCAGTTTGCCCGGCTGTGGCGGCCTGGCTGTCTCTTGGAGCCACTGCCGGACAGCGTGAAATAACTTGTCAGAAACGCCTCAGCCGAGGAAACGATACCACCAGCGTCCCAGGTGTTCATGCAGCGCAAAGTAGCTGTTCAGAAATGCCTTGGCGTTGGGCAACCAGTCGTGGAACGAGGCCCGGTCAGCCGGCCCATGGGCAAACCCGGTTGGTGCCGGCTGCACCTCGATTCCGACTGCCTCGAATACATCCAGGGCGCGCAGCATATGCCAGGCATGGGTCACCAGCATGATCTTGCGAATGCCACGTCTGCTCAACAGCGGTTTGAGTGCCCGGGCTTGCTCCCGGGTGGTGCGGCTCTGCTCTTCCACGGTCAGCACTTTTGCGCCGAACTCCTGCTCCAGTAGCACCTTGGCAATCGCCGCCTCGCTGGGGCCGTTGCTGCGCGGGGTACCACCACTGGGAATCAGCGGCAGGCCGCTTTTGTGTGATAGCCAGGCGGCGTAACGCAGCCGCTCCAGAAACAGCGCATTGGCCGTGTCCTGATCGCCAAATTCCGGAGCCGATTCATGTCGGCCGGCGCCCAGCACCACGATGGCATCGGCGCTGGAACTGCGGATCTGGTCCTCGGTCAGTGCGGCAACCGTCTCCAGGCCGGCCATCAGCTGACCGGAAAAGTAAGGCGTCGATAGCAGATAGAACCCGGCCAGGGTGGCCAGCAGCAGCAGTTTGCCAATCAGTCGCCGGGCCAGAACCAGGCCGAGCAGTCCCAGTATTATCAGAATCCCCGGTGGCAGGACCAGTGTTTTCAGAGCCCAGACGATCTCCTGATTCATCATTACTCCTGGCTGTCGCGGTCGAGTAGCGGATTGGCCTGCAGGTCGGCGTGATAGGAGGAGCGCACCAGCGGGCCACTGGCCACATTGGCAAAGCCCATCGCCTCGCCCTGCCGGCGCAGGTCATCGAATTCCCGGGGTGTGACGAAGCGGTCAACCGGCAGATGGTCCCGGCTGGGCTGCAGGTACTGGCCCAGCGTCAGCATGTTGACCTGGTGCTCACGCAGGTCCTGCATCACGGTCAGCACTTCGTCAGTGGTCTCGCCCAGTCCCAGCATCAAGCCGGACTTGGTCTGTACATCGGGGTGGCGTTGCTTGAATCGGGCCAACAGATCGAGTGATCCCTGGTAGTCCGCGCCGGGACGGGCCTGGCGGTAGAGTCGGGGGATGGTCTCCAGATTGTGGTTGAACACGTCCGGCTGGGTCTCGGCGAACGCCTCCAGTGCTACGTCGATACGGCCACGGAAATCGGGTACCAGGATCTCGATGCGGGTGTCCGGGTTGCTGCCGCGCAAGGCTGTTATGCAGTCGACGAAATGCCCGGCGCCGCCATCCCGCAAATCATCCCGGTCCACCGAGGTGACCACCACGTAGCGCAACTGCATCGCCTTTACCGCCTCGGCCAGTTCTGCCGGCTCATGCGGGTCCAGCGGCAGCGGCTTGCCGTGGGCTACGTCGCAGAAGGGGCAGCGACGGGTGCAGATATCCCCCATGATCATGAAGGTGGCGGTGCCGTGGCTGAAGCACTCCCCCAGATTGGGACAGGCAGCCTCTTCACACACCGAGCTGAGTTTGCTCTGGCGCAGGATCTGC
Organism: Sedimenticola selenatireducens DSM 17993; assembly: GCF_000428045.1. Classification (GTDB taxonomy): domain Bacteria; phylum Pseudomonadota; class Gammaproteobacteria; order Chromatiales; family Chromatiaceae; genus Sedimenticola; species Sedimenticola selenatireducens. The sequence goes on from NZ_KE386614.1 coordinate 81,055, forward strand.
TTGATCTGGTTGACCCGCTCACCACTGGGCATTTTTACCCGAATCCAGTCCGGCTTGCGTGGCATCACGCGGGTCGGCTCCACTTTTACGGGAATCCTGGCCAGTTTTTCGCTGCCGCGCTGGTGGGTCTCGGGGGTGGCCCGGGATGGGGCGTTGTGGTCTTCGGCTTTACTCATGGGAAATGTTATCGCCTGTTGTTAGTTTGTTTTGTACCCTGTCTATATCATTCTGACAGGGTACTTTATTGTAGCCGAGTCGCCTTAAGATGTGGCGGGCCAGCCGGTTACCCACGGTAAACAGCGCCACCGGTTGCGTCAGGTCGCGCATCTGTACCACCTGTAGATCCGGATAGCCACAGGGATTGATGCGGCTGAACGGCTCCAGATCCATGTCAACATTCAGACTCAGGCCGTGAAAACTGCAGCCGTGCCGCACCCGCAGTCCCAGTGCCGCGATCTTGCAACCGTCCACATAGACACCGGGAGCGTCCGGGCGGGCCGCCGATGCAATCCCGAACTCCCGCAGCAGATCCACGATGCTCTGTTCGATCAGGGTGACCAGCTGGCGCACCCCCAGGCCGTAGTGTCGCAGATTCAGCAGCAGGTATGCGACCAGCTGTCCCGGGCCGTGGTAGGTGACCTGGCCGCCGCGATCCGTTCGGATGACGGGGATATCACCCGGGTCGAGCAGGTGCTCCGGCTTGCCGGCCTGTCCCAGGGTGAATACCGGTAGATGTTCCACCAGCCAGATTTCATCCCGGGTGGTCGCATCCCGGCTGGCGGTGAAGGCCTGCATCTCCTGCCACACCGGCTCATAGGGCTGCCGGCCCAGCTGCCGGATCAGCGGCGGAAGGGCGGGGCGGTTGCCCATCAGAGACTCATCACCACATCGTTATGATCGGTCAGATCGTAATAGATGGCGTCCAGCTGGGCCTTGCTGGTGGCCTGAAAGGTAATGGTGACGGACAGGTATTTGCCGTTTTTGCTGGTCCGGCTGCGGCTGGCGTCGGGCGTCAGATCCGGGACGTGGACCGACACGATCTCCATCACCAGCGCCTCAAAATCGGTATGGCTGGAGAGGCCCATGGCCTTGACGGAGAATTCGCAGGGGAATTCCAGCAGCGTATCTTTCTCTTGGTTCATGTCGCTCAGGATAGTATCCGGCCTGCCTGGAGCAGGGCCTTGTGTTCGCCGTAGAAGCCGGCCATACGGGTGTAAATGGGGCCGGGTGTGCCGTTTCCAACCGCTCTGCCGTCCAGTTCCACCACCGCCATCACCTCCTTGGTGGAACTGGTCACCCAGATCTCGTCGGCGCTGTCGAGCATCTGTTGGCTGATCTCTTTTTCACTGCAGGGCAGGGCGTGCTGTTGCGCCAGTTCCAGTACCAGGTCGCGGGTTATGCCGGGCAGCAGATGGTCGCTTTTCGGCGGGGTGATGATCTCGCCCGCCAGGACGATGAACAGATTGCTGGTGGCCCCCTCGGTGGCGTAGCCATTGCGGACCAGGATCGCCTCGGCTGCGCCGTGCTCCATCGCCTCACCGCGCAGCAGAACATTGGCCAGCAGGGTAATGGCCTTGATGTCGCAGCGTAGCCAGCGGTTATCTTCCAGGGTGACGGCTTTGATACCCGTCGCCAGGGCGGCGGCATCGGGATACACCGCCGGCTGGGTCATGACGAAGACGGTTGGAGCAATGCCGGTGGGGATGGCGTGGTCCCGTTTTCCGGTGGAGCCGCGCGTGATCTGCAGATAGATAGACTGGTCTGCGCCCGGCAGTTGCCCGATAAGCCGCTGCAGGATTGCCTGCCACTGTGCACGGTCCAGGGGATTCTGCATACGGATGGCATGCAGGCTGTTATCCAGGCGTTGCAGGTGGTGTTCCAGCCTGAACAACCGCCCCCCGTAACAGGGGATGACCTCATAGACCCCGTCGCCGAACAGAAATCCCCGGTCCATGACCGAGACCTTCCCCTCCTGGGGTGGCATAAAGTGCCCGTTGAGGTAGATTTCCGGTCGTGCCGCCTGCATTGTCTGGTCGTTCTCCCCTACTCCAGCCATAACAGGACGGTATCCTTGGCGGTCTGCAGCAGCCCCCCCTCGGCGATCGGGTCCAGCGCCACCAGGTCGTCCTCTACAATGGTCTCTCCGGCCAGGGCAATATTGACCTTGCCCAGCGGTTGTCCCGAGCTCACCGGGGCAATGATTTTTGGTTCAATGCGCATGCCGGCATTCAGATTCTGGTACTGCCCCCGGGGAATGGTGATATAGAGGTCCCGGGTCAGCCCCAGACGAAGTTGTTCCTGGCTGCCCTTCCAGACCCGCGTGCTGGCCAGTTTTTCGCCGGCACCGTAGAGCCGGTGGGTCTCGAAGAAACGAAAGCCGTAATTGAGCAGGGATTGGCTCTCGCTGGCCCGGGCATCCTCGCTGCTGGTGCCCATCACCACCGAGATGAGACGCATGCCATCTTTTTTTGCCGATGCCACCAGACAGAAGCCCGCTGCCTCGGTATGGCCGGTTTTGACGCCGTCCACCGCGTCATCGCGCCACAGCAGCTTGTTGCGATTGTGCTGCTTGATGTTATTGAAGGTGAATTCCTTGGTGGCATACCACTGATAGATATCCGGGAACTCCCGGATGGTGGCCCGGGTTACCCGGGCGATGTCCCGCGGTGTGGTGTAGTGCTGCTCATCCGGCAGTCCGGTGCTGTTGACGAAGTGAGTGTTTATCATTCCCAGACGCCGGGCGTGGTCATTCATCAGGTTGGCAAAGGTCTCTTCACTGCCGGCAATGTGTTCGGCCAGGGCAACGCTGGCGTCGTTGCCGGACTGGATGATCATGCCTTTAAGCAGATCCTCGAGGGCAATCTTTTTTCCGACCTCGATGAACATGCGTGACCCAGGGGTGCGCCAGGCTTTTTTGCTCACCAGCACCTGATCCTGCAGGGTGACCTGACCTGCCTGGATCTCTTTCATTACCACATAGGCGGTCATGATCTTGGTCAGGCTGGCCGGTTCAAGACGCTGTTCCGCATTGTTCTCTGCCAGTACATAGCCACTGTCAAAATCGATCAGCAGGTGACCGGTAGCCGCGACACCGGGAGGTGCAGGCACCGGGGCGGCGGTGACGGGCAGGACGAACAGGATGAGAAAGATAAGGCCGAAAAGGGTGAATAGATCAACTCTGGTGGTGCGTGCAAACATGGTAATCCTTGTCAGTTACTTGAACCTGAAGCAGCTAGAGACAGCGCAAAACAGGCGAGGTTCTGTCAGTTATCGGCTTATTCTAACGCGAATGACCGGCCAAAACCGCTGCCGATAGTGGATAGGTGGTACGTCCCGGCCTGGAATAGCCGTTTCTGTGCACCACTTAACCCTGGGTCGTCAGTCGATGATCACCTGAGTCTCGACAATCCCCAGTCGGGGCAGGTTGAGACTCAGGCTGTCCACCTGTTCCACGCTGGCCAGGGGGCCGATCTGCACCCGAAACAGCGGTTGTCCCCGGTGATCGACCTGCTGGATACGCACTTTCTCGCCCAGCGAACTGGTCAGCCGCTGGCTCAGTTGATTGGCATTCTGGCGGCTGCTGAAGGCTCCGACCTGGATAAAGAGTCCGGGGGACGTCGGTACGCTGGCCTGTATCACCGGACTGGGTGCCGTTTGCACCGGTGGGGCGCCGGGATTGAGCGCCCGTACCTCCACCAGGCCGGTACCCTCGCCCAGGATGCCCAGCTTGGTTGCCGCCGCATAGGAGAGATCGATCAGTCGGTTGTCATGGAAAGGGCCGCGGTCATTCACCTTGACGATGGCGCTGCGCCCATTGCGCAGGTTGGTGACCTGGACATAGGTGGGTAGTGGCAGGCTCTTGTGGGCGGCCGTCATGGCATACATATCGTAGGGTTCGCCGCTACTGGTGGAGCGGCCGTGAAACTTGGTGCCATACCAGGAGGCGATACCCCGTTCCACGTAGCCCCGACTGCTTGGCAGGGTGTGGTAACGCTGGCCGAGCACAACATAGGAGTCCGGGTTGCCGCGCCGGCTTTTCGGCTCAACCCGTGGTGTGGCGTCCGCGATGGAATTGGGATCGAGTCGCCGGGCCGGTGCGCTGTCGCCGCTATCGGGATAGCCGGGTGGCATGAGGGGGCGGACCGAACAGGCACTGAGTAAGGTGGCGCACGCCACGCCATAGAGCAGTGATTTTACCGGCATCGCGACGCTCATTAACTGGCTGATCCGTTCTTCAGTGCCAGTATTTCCTGGCTCAGCTGGTAAACCGCCATGGCGTAGAGGTTGCTATGGTTATAGCGGGTGATGACGTAGAAGTTATCCAGCCCCAGCCAGAACTCGGCGCCTTCGGCACCCTGAAGATGCAGCAGTGTTGCCTTGGCGTCAGTCGTGACCGGGGTGGGACCGGTGACAATGCCGGCCTGCGCGAGATCGGCCAGTGGTTTGTCCGGTGGCGTGGCGCGCTGGGCAGGCTCGACATAGTAGGGGTGTCCCGGCTCGACTGCCCTGACCGGCAGGGCAACGGCCTCCCCTTCACGCCAGTTGTGCTTGCTGAAATAGTTGGCCACGCTGCCGATCACATCGGCATCATTGCCCCAGATATCCCGCTTGCCGTCACCATCGAAATCAACCGCATAGCTGAGGTAGCTGGTGGGGATGAACTGGGGCGTGCCCATGGCACCTGCATAGGAGCCTACAGCCATGGCCGGTTCCATCCGTTCCTCCATGAGGATCTGCAGGAAGGCCTTCAGCTGACTACGTCCGAACTGGTAGCGTTTAGGGTAGTGATAAGCCTGGGTGTAGAGGGCGTCGAGTATGCTGATAGTACCGGGCCGTTTGCCGTAAAAGGTCTCAACGCCGATGATGGCGACAATGATCTCCGGGGGCACGCCGTAAATCGCCTGGGCCCGTTCCAGGGTCTCCCTGTGTTTTTCCCAATAGGCGACTCCCTCCTCGATCCGGTTCTGCTTTAAGAAGATCGGCCGGTAGGTCTTCCAGGTGTGAATGGTCTCAGCCGGGCGGTTGAGACTGTCTATGACCAGCTGGCTGCGGCTGGCGCCCTGCAGCAGTTCACGCAGCGTTTGCGTCGGGTATCCCTTCTCCGCCGCCAGATCCTGGATCAGCTCCTCGACCTGGTCCGTCGGGGGCGCCGCCAGTACCGCCCCCTGCCAGTACAGCAGGGTCGCCAGAAAGCCGATTCTTGTCAGGGTGTTAACCATGCCTTGTTCCTTTTGCGTTAACGCGGTTTCGTGCAATTGCCGCCCGTTATGTGGGCAGCAGCTTGCGATGTGTGTGTATGGACATCAGGATACCGAACCCGGCCATAATGGTCACCAGTGAGGTGCCGCCGTAGCTGACCAGGGGGAGCGGTACGCCGACCACCGGCAGAATGCCACTGACCATGCCGGTATTCACGAACAGGTAGACGAAGAAGACCATGGTGACGGCTCCGCCCAGCAGCCGGCTGAAGGTGTCCTGGGCCTGGGCGGCTATATAGAGGCCGCGCAGGACGATCACCAGATAGAGCGCCAGCAACAACAGAATGCCGATGAATCCGAACTCTTCGGACAGAACGGCGAAGATGAAATCAGTGGTGCCCTCCGGCAGGAACTCCAGGTAGGACTGGGTGCCGTTCAGCCAGCCCTTGCCATAGATCCCGCCGGAGCCGATGGCGATCTTGGACTGGATGATATGATATCCGGTACCCAATGGATCCCGCTCCGGATTGAGAAAGGTGAGGACTCGGTTACGCTGGTAGTCGCGCATGCCCCACTCCCAGAGGACCCAGGAGACCGGTATGGCGGTGAGGATCATGCCGCCGATAAAGCGCCAGCTGAGTCCGGCGAGAAAAAGTACAAAAATCCCCGCGCTGGCAACCAGTAGTGACGTACCGAGATCGGGCTGGCGGGCGATCAGCAGCACAGGAACCAGGATCATCACACCGGCAATGACCAGACGGTTCCAGCGCGGAGGCAGGGATTTCTCCGCCAGAAACCAGGCAATCATCATCGGCACTGCCAGTTTCACCAGTTCGGACGGTTGGAAGCGGAATAGTCCCAGGTTGAGCCATCGCTGAGCGCCCTTGCCGACCTGGCCGGCGACCAGCACGGCGATCAGCATCAGGATGCCGGCGGTAAACAGCCAGGGCGCCCAGCGGCGTAGCGTGGCGGGCGGCACCTGGGCGACCGCAACCATCACGGCGAACGCAACCCCCAGCCGGATCAACTGGCGTTCCATCACCGCCATGTCCTGGCCACTGGCACTGTACAGTACCAGCAGACCGAATCCGCACAGCAGGATCAGACCGGTGAGAAGCGGCAGGTCCAGATGCAGGTCCGCCAATAGCCCTTCGGCCCGGGTCGGGTTGGATTCTGGCAGGCCGCTCGGTTTGTAATGTGCCATTAGCGGGTGTCCTGAAGCAGGTAACGGTCCATGATGGCCTTGGCGATGGGCGCCGCCACCGAGCCACCGTGACCGCCGTTTTCCACAATTACGGCGACCGCGATGCGCGGTGCGTCGGCCGGGGCAAAGGCGATAAAGAGGGCGTGATCGCGCATCTTTTTCTCCAGTTTTTCCTCTTCGTATTTCTCTTCCTGCTTGATGGTGAACACCTGCGCGGTGCCGGTCTTGCCGGCAATGCGGTAATGCTCGTTGCGGATCAGCCGGGCGGTGCCGCGCACTCCCTCGGTGACCTGAATCATTGCTTCGACAATGCTATCCCAATGGGACTCTGATTGCCGGGCAATCTGCTGCTGCTGGCTGACCGGCTGATCCCGCGGGTCCGGTTCACCGTTGCGGCGGATCGACTTGACTATTCTGGGTCGTAGGCGGGAACCGCCGCTGGCTAGTGTTGCGGTGGCGCTGGCCAGTTGCAGTGGCGTGGTGAGGAAATAGCCCTGGCCGATGCCGGTGATGAGGGTTTCGCCCGGATACCAGGGCTGATTCTTGCTGCGCCGCTTCCACTCCCGGGAGGGCAGCAGTCCGCCCAGCTCGCCGGTGATGTCCACGCCGGTTTTCTCGCCGAATCCGAAGGGGGCAAGATATTCGGCCAGATTGTCTATGCCCATCTGCTGCGCCAGGTCGTAGTAGTAGACGTCGCAGGACTGGGCGATGGCGTCGTAGATGTCGACGGCACCATGGCCAGCCTTTTTCCAGTCCCGGTACTTGTGGCTGTGGTTGGGTAGCTGGAAAAAACCGGGGCAGTAGTTTTTCCGGGTTGCAGTGATAACGCCGCTTTCCAGTCCCCCCAGGCCGATGAAGGGCTTGATGGTGGAGCCGGGCGGATACTGGCCGCGTATGGCGCGGTTGAACAGCGGCTTCTCCTCCGAGTTCTGCAGGGCGTTATAGTCCGCAGAGGAGATGCCCTCCACGAACAGGTTGGGATCGAATCCCGGTTTGCTGACCATGGCCAGGATATCCCCGGTCTGCGGGTCGATGGCCACTGCCGCGCCGTTTTCCTCCCCGAATGACTCGATGGCAACGCGCTGCAGGGCCGAGTCCAGCGTCAGGTGCAGGTCCGCTCCCGGCTCCGGCGGCTTGCTTTCCAGTATCCGGATCACCCGCCCCAGTGCGTTGATCTCCACCTGCTGCAGTCCCACTTTGCCGTGCAGGGTCTCCTCGTAGTATTTTTCAATACCGTTTTTACCGATATGCGTGGTCCCCGAGTAACTGGAATTATCAATGGTCTGCAGTTCGCGTTTATTGATACGTCCGACATAACCGAGGATGTGCGCCGTCACATCCTTGAGTGGATAGTCCCGCAACAGCTTGGCCTGGATATCGACACCGGGAAAAAGATGCCGATTGACCGCAAAACGCGCCACTTCTTCATCACTCAGCTGGACGCGGATGGGAATGCTCTCGAAACGGCGCTGGTGGCTTTTCAGCCGGTTGAAGCGCTTGCGGTCGTTGTCACTGATGCTGATGAGCTTGCCCAGCTCCTGCAGTGTCCAGTCCAGGTCCTTGACCCGTTCCGGAGTGATCTCCAGGCTGTGGGTGGGGAGGTTCTGGGCCAGAACGACGCCGTTGCGATCATAGATCAGTCCTCTAGTTGGTGGCAGCGGCTCCACCTTCACCCGGTTATCCCGCGACAGGGTGGTGAAGTGGGCGTGATCAATAATCTGCAGTTTGGCGAGATGCAGGATCAGCAGCAGCAACAGCAGCAGTATAATCAGGGTGGCGGTAATGGCGCGCGCCCGAAACAGACGGCTCTCGCGCAGGTAATCTTTCAGTGTGGCCTGATACATGGGCTTAGCTGACCTGGAACTTGCGTCTCAGGTCGCGCAGCACGATGTAGATCCAGGGCCAGAGCAGCATGCCGATCAGCGGAGGGAACCAGTAGGAGAGCGGTGGTGTGGGCTGACCCACGGCGCCCATGACCCAAAGAGAGAGCAGTTTCTCCAGTAGCAGCAGTACCAGGATAGTCAGCGACTGTTGCCACAGGGGAAACAGGCGGATGCGCAGATGCATTTCGAAGGTGATATAGGCAATCAGCGCCAGCGACAGGGCGTGCTGACCCAGCAGGGTGCCGGAGAGCACGTCGACCACAATACCCACCAGCCAGCCGACGCCGACACCGACCCGCTGCGGCAATGCCATGGTCCAGTAGATCAGTACCAGCGTGTACCACTGCGGGCGCAGCATCTGGGCCCAGTCCGGCAGCGGCAGAATGGCCAGCAGCAGGGCGACGCAGAAGCTGATGATGATGACGGTGGTGCCGCTCCTCGGGGTCAGGGTCATGGCTCCTCCGGTGGCGGCTGTTCCGCGCTCTGCCCGGAATTGGCGTCGCTGTCGTCCCGGTCGGGAGGGGTCAAGGTCCAGACCAGCAGCGCCTCGCGGGCCCGCTCCAGGTGGGCGCTCGGCTGGGCCTTGATCAGGGCAAAGGGTTCGCCAGGCTCACGGCGGATCGAGGTGACGGTGGCAACCGGGTAACCGGAGGGGAAGCGGCCGCCCAGTCCGGAAGTGACCAGCAGATCGCCCACTTCTATATCGGCATTGTTCGGCAGGTTGGGCAGTTCCAGCTCATTGATGCGCCCGGTGCCGATGGCCACGGTACGCAGACCATTACGATTCACCTGGATCGGCAAGGCATGGCTGGCATCGGTGATCATCAGCACCGATGCGGTGAAGCGGTTGACGTGCACCACCTGGCCCATCACGGCATTGGCGTGCAGCACCGGCTGGCCTTTGTAGATGCCGGAGCTGGAGCCCTTGTTCAGCAGCACCAGCTGCCGGTACGGGTCCATGTCCACCGCGATCAGCTCGGCGATCAATACCCGGTCGCCGAGTTTGAACGAGGAGTCGAGCAGGTCGCGCAGACGCATATTCTCCGCTTCCAGGGCGGCCAGTTTCTGCTGTCTACCCTGCAGCAGCAGGTTCTCCCGGTGCAGTTCCCGGTTTTCTTCCTGCAGGCGGGTGCGGGTGGCGAAGGTCTCGGAGACCCAATAGCCGGCGGCGATGGGCAGGTTGGCCACAAATTGCAACGGATAGGTAAGGGTCGAAAGAATTGAGCGGACCGATTCCAGGTGATGCTGGCGGTGATCGACAATCATCAGGGCGAGCGATAGCACCACGGCGAGCAGCACGCGGATACTGATGGATGGACCTTGTGTAAAGATCGGCTTAATAGGGGATCAGCCTCTTTGCTTTCTGATCGGTGCCTGACGGCAATTACTCCAGTGCGAACAGAAATTCTCCACCGCGTTCGTCCAGCATTTCGAGGGCCCTGCCGCCGCCCCGTGCCACGCAGGTGAGCGGGTCTTCCGCGATGAGTACCGGCAGACCGGTCTCCTCTTCCAGTAGCCGGTCGATATCCCGCAACAGGGCACCACCGCCGGTCAGGACAATGCCACACTCGGCCACATCCGCTCCCAGTTCCGGTGGCGTCTGCTCCAGGGCCGCCTTCACCGCGCCGACAATGCCGGAAAGCGGTTCCTGCATCGCCTCGAGGATTTCGTTGCTGGTCAGGGTGAAGCTGCGGGGTATGCCTTCGGCCAGGTTTCGGCCCTTGATCTCCATCTCCTTCACCTCGTTGCCGGGGAAGGCGGAGCCGATCTCTTTCTTGATCCGTTCGGCGGTGGCTTCGCCGATCAGGGTGCCGTAATTGCGCCGCACATAATTGATAATTGCCTCATCGAAACGGTCGCCGCCAACCCGCACCGAGTTGGAATAGACGATGCCGTTGAGGGATATGATGGCCACTTCCGAGGTGCCGCCGCCGATATCCAGCACCATGGAGCCGCGCGCCTCGTTCACTGGCAGGCCGGCGCCGATGGCGGCCGACATCGGCTCTTCGATCAGGTATACCTCGCGGGCACCGGCGCCGGCCGCCGATTCGCGGATGGCGCGGCGCTCAACCTGGGTCGAGCCGCAGGGCACACAGACCAGCACCCGGGGGCTGGGGCGGATCAATTTCGCCTCATGCACCTTGTGGATGAAGTGCTGCAGCATCTTCTCGGTGACGGTGAAATCCGCGATCACCCCGTCTTTCATCGGCCGGATCGCGGTGATGTTGTTGGGGGTACGGCCAAGCATCCGCTTCGCTTCTTCGCCTACTGCGGCAACCGACTTGCCACTGCCCGGCCCTCGGTCCTGACGGATGGCGACTACGGAGGGTTCGTTGAGCACGATGCCTTGGCCACGTGCATAAATCAGGGTATTGGCAGTCCCAAGATCGATCGACAGATCGTTGGAGAAAAGCCCGCGTATGCGTCTGAACATTGCGAAATTGATATCCCGTGAGGTGTGTCGTTAGTTATTGCAGGGCGTCGCTTCCATCGTGATGCCCCGGGAAAAGACGTAATCTAGCAATCACGGGGGGTATTGGGCAAGGAACTCTGCTGGAAAATATGCCGATTTGGGGGCGTGTTTATCATTTCAGTACCTGCACGCGCGGTGCGAAATGTGTTAATTTCCCCCTCTTAATTTGTTATCCCGGTTGTGATCGGCCTGTGCGACGGTCTTTTATGATCTGCTGCGCCGGCTCGGCCACGGCACCATCATAGCCCCTGATCAACCGCCTGTATATCGAGGCCTGTATTTCGAGGAAGTTATGTCGCTGGAAAGATCCGATGTTGAGAAAATTGCGCATCTGGCCCGACTTGCCGTGAGTGAGGATGAGCTGGATGCGGTCACTTCAGACCTGTCGAATATCCTGCACCTGGTGGCGCAGATGGACGCGGCCGACACCGCCGGGGTGGAGCCGATGGCCCACCCGCTGCACATGGCGCAGCGCCTGCGCCCGGATGAGGTGAGCGAAACGGATCAGCGGGAGAAATTCCAGGCGATTGCCCCGTTGACCGAGGACGGGCTCTACCTGGTGCCCCGGGTGATAGAATAAACAGTGTCGCCGATCTCGGGAGACTGAAAGATTTTGATGGGTAGAGTGCATGCATAACAATACTATTTTGGAGTTGGCGCACGGCCTGCGGGGCGGTGAATTCACCAGCGTTGAGCTCACCCGGGCCTATCTGGACCGGATTGCCAGTCATAACCCGGCGCTGAACTGTCTTATCAGTGTGTGCGAAGAGGGCGCCCTGCAGGAGGCGGAGCTGGCGGATCGACGGATTCGGGCGGGTGACGACGGACCGCTACTGGGCATTCCCATCGTGCACAAGGACATCTTCTGCACCGACGGGGTGAAAACCAGCTGCGGCTCCCGGATGCTGGATAATTTTACCGCACCCTATGATGCCCATGTGGTCTCGCAGCTGAAGCAGGCGGGTGCGGTCATGCTGGGCAAGGCCAACATGGATGAGTTCGCCATGGGCTCATCCAATGAAAACAGCTTCTACGGTCCGGTCCACAACCCCTGGAAGGCGGGCAGCGTGCCGGGTGGCTCTTCCGGTGGTTCCGCTGCCGCGGTGGCGGCACGGCTCTGTGCGGCCGCCACCGGCACGGATACCGGCGGGTCGATCCGCCAGCCGGCCGCCTTCTGCGGTATTACCGGGCTGAAACCCACTTATGGCCGGGTGTCGCGCTACGGCATGATCGCCTTCGCCTCATCGCTGGACCAGGGTGGGCCGATGGCGCGCAGCGCGGAGGACGCCGCCGCCCTGCTGCAGGCCATGGCCGGCTTCGACAGCCGTGATTCCACCAGTGCCGAACAGCCGGTGCCGGATTATCTGTCGGCCCTGAATGATGATCTGAAGGGGTTGCGTATCGGCGTGCCCAAAGAGTATCTCGGCGAGGGGCTGGACGCGGCGATTGCCGAGTCCATTCAACTGGCACTGGACGAGTACGTTCGCCTGGGGGCGGAGCTGGTGGAGATCAGCCTGCCCAATACCCATTTGGGCATTCCAACCTACTACGTGGTGGCACCGGCCGAGTGCTCCTCCAACCTGTCGCGCTTTGATGGTGTGCGTTACGGCTACCGCTGCAGCGATCCGAAAGATCTCGAGGATCTCTATAAACGCTCCCGGGGAGAGGGATTCGGCGCCGAGGTGAAACGGCGCATCATGATCGGTACCTACGCACTTTCGGCCGGCTATTACGATGCCTATTACCTGAAGGCGCAGAAGATCCGTCACCTGATATCCGACGATTTCCGCGCCGCCTTTGAACAGGTGGACGTGATCATGGGTCCGACCGCGCCATCAACCGCCTTTGCTATCGGCGAGAAGGCGGATGATCCGGTCAACATGTATCTTTCGGATATCTACACCATTGCGGTGAATCTGGCCGGATTGCCCGGGATGTCAATTCCGGTGAGGCCGGTTAATGACATGCCGGTGGGTCTGCAGTTGATCGGTAACTATTTTCAGGAGGCGCGGCTGCTGAACGTGGCCCACCAGCTACAGCAGGTGACAAACTGGCACGGTGCGGCCCCGGCCGGTTTTGAGTAACAGAGACGGACTACAGAGACAGCATATGCAATGGGAAACCGTAATCGGGCTGGAGATTCATGCCCAGCTGGCGACCAGATCAAAAATCTTTTCCGGTGCCTCCACGGCGTTTGGCGCGGCGCCGAATAGCCAGGCTTGCAATATCGATCTCGGCATGCCGGGTGTGTTGCCGGTATTGAATCAGGAGGCGGTGCGCATGGCCGTCACCTTCGGCGTGGCGATCAATGCCGAGATTGCGCCGCGCTCGGTATTTGCGCGTAAAAACTACTTCTATCCGGACCTGCCCAAGGGTTACCAGATCAGCCAGTTCGAGCTGCCGATCGTGGGCAAGGGGGTCGTTGAGATTGAGCTGGATGATGGCACGCTAAAGCCGGTGGGTGTGACCCGGGCCCATCTGGAGGAAGATGCCGGTAAATCGCTGCACGAGGATTTTCACGGCATGACCGGTGTGGACCTGAACCGGGCCGGCACGCCGCTGCTGGAAATTGTCTCGGAACCGGATATGCGTTCCGCCCGGGAGGCGGTGGCCTATGCCAAAAAGATTCACCAGATCGTCCAGTATCTGGGGATCTGCGACGGCAATATGCAGGAGGGTTCGTTCCGCTGTGACGCCAATGTCTCGGTCAGGCCCCAGGGCGGGCCGCTGGGCACCCGTGCGGAGCTGAAGAACCTGAACTCCTTCCGCTTCCTGGAGCGCGCCATCAATATCGAGGTGGAGCGCCAGATCGACCTGATTGAGGCCGGTGGCACGGTGGTACAGGAGACCCGGTTATACGATGCCGACCGGGATGAGACCCGCTCCATGCGCTCCAAGGAGGAGGCCAATGACTACCGATATTTCCCGGACCCGGATCTGTTGCCGGTGGAGCTGGATGGGGGCCTGATCGAGTCGGTCAGGGCGGCCATGCCGGAACTGCCCGACGCCAGGCGGCACCGGTTTGAGCGGGACTACGCATTGAGCCCGTACGACGCCTCGGTGCTCACGGCCAGCAAGGGGCTGGCGGACTATTTTGAGCAGGCGACCAAAGTCGCGGGGGATGCCAAGCTGGCGGCCAACTGGGTCATGGGGGAGCTCTCCGGGGCCCTGAACAAGGCCGGCATGTCACTTGATGCGAGCCCGGTAAGCGCCCAGGCCCTGGGTGGCATGCTGCTGCGCATTGTCGACAATACCATCTCCGGCAAGATCGCCAAGCAGGTGTTCGAGGCCATGTGGGCCGGTGAAGGAAGTGCCGACCAGATCATCGATGCGCGGGGATTGAAACAGATCACCGATAGCGGGGCGATTGAGGCGGTTGTGGATGAGGTCCTGGAGGCCAACCCGGAACAGGTCAGCAATTACCGCAAGGCAGATGAGAAGAAGCGACCGAAAATGCTCGGCTTCTTTGTCGGCCAGGTGATGAAGCAGTCCAAAGGCAAGGCCAACCCGCAACAGGTCAACGAACTGCTGCTGAAAAAGCTCTGAATGCAGTCAGTCAAGTCACGGATTCTGCTCGTCGGAACAACCGCGAAGAGCGCAAAGAACACGAAGCAAAACAACGGTATGTGTTCTCCGATCCTTTACCCGCCGGGTGGAGCGGAAATCTTGCCTAGCCACAGTGTCTCCTGGTGCGCTTTGCGTTCTTTGCGGTGAAATCAATATGTAGCCTGGAGGGAGTCCCGTCCTGCCGACCGCTGCGCCGGGGCTGAATCAGCGCGTTTTCAGGCTGTGCTCGAAGATCGCCTCAATCAGGTCATCGCGACTGGCGCTCTCTTTTACCAGTGCGGTGGCCAGGTTGGCCAGTTTCAGGCTTTTGGATCGTGCGAAACACCTGATCGCGTCAAAAGCGTTCTGTTCATCAGCGGCAAATCGCTGCATGTAGATGCCTACTGCAACACTGATTTCACGGTTGCGACTGATGGCACCCAGTAGTTCCGACTCTTTTTTTTGTAGCTGCTGCAACTCGGCTGAACGTTTGAGCGCCGTCTCAATCGCCGGAATCAACTGCTGGATGTTGACGGGTTTGACCAGGTAGCCGAGCGCGCCCTCCCGGGTGGCCACTTCCACCACATCATGATCGGAATAGGCGCTGAGAAACAGGGTGCTGATGTTTCCACGTTGCTTTAATTCGCGCGCTGCTTCAATGCCGGTCATGCCGGGCATACGGATATCCAGGAGGGCAAGATCGGGCTGTTCGAGCAGGCCAAGTTGAACGGCGGTTTTGCCATCCTGGGCGGAGACCACCTGGTACCCGGCATCGCTCAGGCCGCTTGTAATGCTGGTGAGTGTGAAGATGTCGTCATCAGCAACCAGGATTGTATCTTGCTTCATGGTGATTCCTGAATAATCTGTACGCAAAATTCCTACATCCCTACAGGATGCAAGGGCATGGTATCAGAAAGATAACAGCCGGCTGTCTGTTGTGATACAGGATTATAAAGCATCAAGCGCGGATGCCCAAACCTTGTCCTTTGGGACGGTGACCCTCGACCGGACTAGTCCGGTAACGTGGCCATGGCTACCGTATAGGTATTTCCCTGTTTGAGTTTTTTGTAATTACCGAACACTTCAAGGAAGGCTTTCTGGATGAATTTTCGCAATCCGCTGATTGTTACCACATAGAAACGGGCGCCGGGGTTCATTCGTACCAGGGCATCGTAAAAGTAGAGGTAATAGAGTTCCTTGCCGGTCTTGGCCGGTAGATTGGAGACAATCAGGTCAAAACGGCGATCCCCTATCTGGGCGAAGCCGTTACTGAGAAAGATCTCCGTATTGGTAATGCCGTTGATTGCGGCATTTTTCCGGCTGTAATCAATGGCGACAAAGTCCTTATCCACCAGTACGCTGGTTCCCTGCGGCGCCAGCCGGGCCAGGGTCAGGCCGAGCGGTCCGTAGCCACAACCCAGATCCAGAGTGTCGTCCGTCTCCCGCACCTCCAGGTAATCGAGCAGCAGCCGGCTTCCCTCGTCGATCCCCTTCGGGGAGAAGAGTCCCCAGGTGGTGTGGTAAGTGAGCGTCTCTCCACGCAGGGTCTCCTGGAACACAATATCCCTGCGCAGGTTGTCCAGGTAAGTGGCGGTGTTGTCGGGTATTTTTATGCTGCTCATCGATAGCTACTGCTGGTTGCCGCAGGTCTTGCAGGCGGGGTCTTTCTTCAGGATCAGGCTGCGCCATTGCATCTCCAGGGCATCCAGGACCAGCAATCGGCCGATCAGCGGACTGCCCGACCCGGTAAGCACCTTGATCGCCTCCAGCGCCTGGACGCTGCCGATAATGCCCACCAGTGGTGACAGGACACCATTGGCGGAGCAGGTCTCATCCAGTTCGGCGGCGCTGCCGTAGAGGCAGCGGTAGCAGGGCTCGTCGGCCCGGCCGGTGAATACCGAGACCTGGCCCTCCATGCGAATGGCGGCGCCCGAGACCAGGGGGATCTGATGTTTGACGCAGGCCTCGTTGATCGCGAAGCGGGTGGTGAAGTTGTCGGTGCCGTCGACCACCAGGTCGGCGCGCCGGATCTCCCGTTCCAGCTCCTCGCCCTCAAGCCGGCTGGAAACCGTCTCGATCCGGCACTCGGGGTTGAGCGAGCGCAGGGTCTGGCGGGCGGAATCGACCTTCAGCTGTCCAATGCTGCCGGTGGTGTGGATGATCTGGCGTTGCAGGTTGGTCAGGTCGACGCGGTCGAAATCCACCAGCACCAGTTCGCCGATACCCGCCGCGGCGAGGTACATGGCGGCGGGCGATCCAAGTCCGCCCAGGCCGAAAATCACCACCCGGGATTGCAGCAGTTTATCCTGTCCCTCGATGCCGATGCTGGGCAGCATGATCTGGCGGCTGTAGCGGAGGAGTTGGTCGTCATTCATAAGTCGGAGGTCGAGTCATCTCAGTTCGGCATGGGCGGGTAGGCAACTCCCGCCCCCGGCCCCCGATGGGTTGAAATCCGCTGTAGGGTCCTGCTACAGATACTTGCGCCAGTGTTCGGGCCGGGGGTCCGAACAGCCATGGTTTCGATGTTCGTAGCGGTTGATGAAAATCTTGCGCGTGCTGTTGTGATCCTCATCACTGCAGCCGTTGTTGACGCGCTGGATTTCCTCTGTGTAGTAGTAGAGGGCACGCGAGATCTTGTAGATCAGTTTGCTGCTGAGATGAAAGCCGCAATCGACCAGGGCGGTTTCAATGTGCTCCAGGGAGATCTTCAGGACGTGGTAGCGCACCTTGAGCAGCAGCCGGGTCTCTGCCTGGACCTCGATTACGCCATCAATGCCTTCCAATAGTCTGGCGGCCGAGTGGGCCTGCTCAGGATCGGGGTGCAGTTCCGTGAAGACGATTTCCCGGAACTTGATGACGTCGCTATCGTCGCTTTCCATAGGGATGATCGTAAACACTACGCAGAAATTATCAAGCGTTACGCGCACATTTTGCGGTGAAATTAAGGGCTCTGATTCCCCTTGGATTCGGCCCCGATGGCGGGTGGCCGCTTACCCCGGGTTAGCCGGTCATGTGCGGCCAGGTCCTGGTGGGTGGAGGTCTCCAGATAGCCGGCCTGATCGAACAGCCGGCGCACGGCGCTGCCCTGGTCAAGGCCGTGTTCGATCAGCAACCATCCGTCGGCGGCGAGGTGATCCGGGGCACCGCCGATCAGGCGGCGGATGTCGTCAAGGCCGTCCGCGCCCGAACTCAGCGCGGTGGCCGGCTCCCAGGGCAGCCCGTCGCGCAGCAGGTGCGGATCCCCCTCGGCCACGTAGGGGGGGTTGCTGAGGATCAGGTCGAAGCGCTCCCCGGGGTGCAGGGCGGAGCACCAGTTCCCCTGGCGTGTTTCGATCCGCCTCAGCCCGAGTCGCCGGAAGTTGTCCGCGGCTACCGCCAGGGCGGCGGCCGAGATATCGGTGGCCAGCAACCGGGCCCGCGGCCGTTCGCTGGCGATGGCGGCGGCGATGGCGCCGCTGCCGGTACCCAGATCCGCCACCCGCGCGTCGCCCCCCGGGTCCAGCAGGGCCAGTGCCTGCTCCACCAGCAGTTCGGTTTCCGGGCGCGGGATCAGCGTGTCCGGCGTGACCCGCAGGGAGAGCGACCAGAACTCCCGCTGGCCCGTCAGGTAGGCCACCGGTTCGCCCTGTTGACGACGTTCCAGGAGGGTCAGAAAGGCAATCCGCTGCGCGGCGTTCAGGGGCTGCTCCGGCCAGGCGTAGAGATGACTGCGGGGGGTTTGCAGGACATGGGCCAGCAACACCTGCGCCTCCAGTTGAGGCAGGTGGTGGGTCCGGGCAGCAAGCTGCAGTGCCTCGGCGATGGAGAGCGGTTGATCCGGTGTCATCGGGCTCAGTGGGCCAGGGAGGTGAGCTGCTCGGCCTGATGTTCCTGGATCAGCGGATCGATCACCTGGTCGAGTGCCCCGGTCATGATCTCGTCCAGCTTGTACAGGGTCAGGTTGATGCGGTGATCGGTGAGCCGGTTCTGCGGAAAGTTGTAGGTCCGGATCCGCTCCGAGCGGTCGCCGCTGCCGACCTGCAGTTTGCGCGATTCTGCCTGTTCGCTGGCCTGTTTCTGCTGGATGCCGGCGAGCAACCTGGCCTGCAGCAGGGAGAGGGCGCGGGCCTTGTTCTTGTGCTGGGAGCGTTCGTCCTGGCACTCCACCACGATACCCGTCGGCAGGTGGGTGATGCGCACCGCCGAGTCGGTCTTGTTGACGTGCTGGCCGCCGGCCCCGGAGGCACGGAAGGTGTCGATGCGCAGGTCGTTGCCGCTGACCTCCACGTTGTCGATCTCGGCCGCCTCCGGGAGGATGGCCACGGTGCAGGCCGAGGTGTGCACCCGGCCCTGGGACTCGGTCTCCGGGACCCGTTGCACCCGGTGGGTACCGGATTCGAATTTCAGCCGCGAGTAGACATTGCGCCCGGATACCCGGCTCACCACCTCCTTGTAGCCGCCCTGCTCGCCCGGCGTCTGGCTGATGGTCTCGGTCTGCCAGCCCATCTGCTCGGCGTAGCGCAGGTACATGCGCAGCAGGTCGCCGGCGAACAGGGCCGCCTCGGCGCCGCCCGTGCCGGCACGCACCTCCAGAAAGATGTTCCGGTCATCGTTCGGGTCAGGGGGGATCAGCAGCAGCTGAAGCTGCGGCTCCAGCTGTTGCAGTCTCTGCTCTCCCTCAGCCAGTTCCTCTTTCGCCAGATCGGCCATTTCCGGATCGCTCAACATCTCCCGGGCACTGGCAATTTCGCTTTCCAGGTCACGATAGCGGCCAAAACACTCCACTACCGGTTCCAGCAGGGCGTACTCCTGACCCAGTTCCCGGTAGCGGTTCTGATTGTTCTGGACTTCTGGTTCTGCGAGGAGGGCGGTGATCTCTTCAAAGCGTTCGGCAATCTGGTCCAGCTTGCTGCGTATGGATGCGTTCATGCAGCACATCCCTGTGCTGCACCCTTCGGGCAGCTTCGCTGTGCAAAACGGCTATCCTGCCGTTTTGTCATGCGGCATACACATCCCTGTGCCGCACCCTCACGGGCGGCCTTCGGCCGTGAAAATTGTCTCTCCTGCCAATTTTTCATTGAGTGCTTTTATCACTGATCTGGAACAGGGTGTTGGCCGCCTCCAGGATCTCCGACTGGCCCTCGAAGCCGGCCTGTCTGATCTGGGTACTGGGGGTGTGCAGCAGCTTGTTGGTCAGGGTGTGGGCCAGGAAGCGGAGGCTCTCCTCGGGCGACTTGCCGGATTGCATCTGTTTCAGTGCCCGTTCTAGCACCTCGTCGCGCATCCGCTCCGCCTGGCGCCGGTAGTCCTGGATCATCCCCACCGCATCCAGGGAGCGCAGCCAGCCCATGAACTCATCGACATGCAGGTCGACGATCTCCACCGCCTGTTCGGCCGCCTCCTGGCGTGAGCGCAGGTTCTCCTGAATCACCTCCTGCAGATCATCCACCGTATACAGGTAGATATCGTTCAGTTCGCTCACCTCGCTTTCGATATCCCGCGGGACGGCGATGTCCACCATGAAGATCGGTTGGTGTTTGCGCTTTTTCAGGGCGCTCTCCACCGTGCCCTTGCCGACCACTGGCAGCGGGCTGGCGGTGGAGGAGATGACGATGTCGGCCTCCGCCAGGTGGTTGGGGATCTCGGTGAGGCCGATGGCGAAACCATCGAACTGTCCCGCCAGTTGGTGGGCCTTCTCCAGTGTCCGGTTGGCAACGATAATCCGCCCGATGCCGTGCTGATGCAGGTGCCGGGCCGCCAGCTCGATGGTCTCTCCGGCACCGATCAGCAGGGCGGTCTGCTGGGACAGGTCACTGAAGATCTGGCGGGCCAGGCTGACGGCGGCGAAGGCCACCGACACCGGGCTGTGGCCGATGGCGGTGTCGGTGCGCACCTGCTTGGCCACCGAGAAGGTGTGCTGGAACAGGCGACCGAGAAACTTGCCGGTGGCGGAGGCGTCATTGGCGGTCTGGAAGGCCTGTTTGACCTGTCCCAGGATCTGCGGTTCGCCGAGTACCATGGAGTCCAGTCCGCTGGCCACCTTGAGCAGGTGACGAACGCACTCCTGGTCCTGATAGCTGTACAGAAAAGGCGAGATGGTCTCCTGCTCCAGGCCGTGAAACTCGCCCAGCCAGGCGCAGATCTCCTCCCTCCCGGAGCGGGTATGGGCGCAGTAGAGCTCGGTCCGGTTGCAGGTGGAGAGGATCACCGCTTCGTCGATGCCGGGCCTTTCCGACAGGCTGCGCAGCGCCGCCACGATGATATCCGGGCCGAAGGTGAGGCGTTCGCGGATATCAATGGGTGCGGTCTTGTGATTGAGGCCGAGCGTAATCAGTGCCATATGAACTTGTCGTGTATCAGAGCAGTCTCAGTAGTCTCGCCGGCAGGCCAACGCGTCCGGACGGGAGCGATCCGGACGCCGCCGCAATCAGGCCGTACACGATGCAAGTCGTCTTTACCGGACCCGGAAAGTTGAAATTTTGTATTATCAAAAGGTTAAATACAAGTCGCAGGGTGCTTTCAGGAGTTAAATGTCGTCCATTGGCTGTAAACTCGGTTATCATCTATTCTCACTAACAGGCCCCGGGCCGGGCGTACTTCAGGTGTAATATTCATGCGGCAGTCGCTTCAACTGATTTTCACCCTCGCATTTTCCTGGACACTTGTCAGCTGTCAAACCGCCCAGGTCAAGACCGCCCCCGAGGAGACTGCCTCCGCATCCACCGGGCAGGCGGACCCCTCGCGACAGGCCGCCGCCCCGGAGGGCGGTGTTCCTGAATTGACCGAGGATATCGTTTTTAATCTGCTGGCGGGCGAAGTGGCCGCGCAACGGGGGGCCTTGAGCGAGGCCTACGACTACCAGTTGCGTACCGCCCGGTTGTCCGGCGATGCCACCGCTGCGGAGCGTGCGACCCGCCTGGCACTGCACATGGACAAAAGCGAACTTGCCGTCGAGGCGGCCGCCCTTTGGGTGGAGTTGGCGCCGGAGGACCTTACGGCGCGTCAACTGCTGGTGGTGATGCTGTTGCGCCGCAACGCGGACGTGCCCGTGCTGGAGCACCTCAAGGCGATCGTGCGCATCAGTGAGAACAAGGATGAGAACGGCTTTCTGAATGTCATGGCGGCGATCAACCGCGAGCTGAAGCGCGAGTCGGCCATGGAACTGATGCGCAAGCTGGTGCTGGAGTTTCCCGGAGATCCCCGGGGTGGCTATGCGCTGACCATCGCCGCATTGGTGGACAAGGACTTTGCGGCGGCGGAACGCGAAGCCAACACGCTGGTCACCGACCACCCCGACTGGCCGAAGGGCTATCTGGTGCTGAGCCGGGTGTTCCTGGCCCAGGGCGACAAGGCCGGGGCCAGGACGCTGCTGGCGGATGCCGTCGGCCGTTTTCCGGACGATCCGTTCCTGTTGTCCGCCTACGCGCGGCTGCTGGTGGATGCCAAGGAGCTGGAGGCGGCCTATGAGCAGTTCCTGCGCCTGGAGAAGGTAGAGCAGGAGCAGGGCGATGCCAGCTACTGGCTTGGGTTGATTGCCCTGGAGCTGGGTCGGGACGAGGTGGCGCGCGGACATTTCCTGCGTCTGCTCGAGATCGATGGCCGCTCCGATGTGGCGGCCTACTATCTGGGGCGTATCGCGGAGCAGCGCAAGGAGTCGCAACAGGCCCTGCGGTGGTATCAGCGGGTCGAAGGCGGCGAGCATCGCGCCGAGGCCGAACTGCGCATCGTGCGGCTGATGGTGGCCACGGGGGAGTCCCGCGAGGTGTTCGAATGGCTGCAACGAATGCGTATCCAGTATCCGGATCAGGTGGTCAGGTACTACCTGATGGAAGTGGAGCTGTTGCGTGAGCACGGGACCCCGGAACAGGTGATGGCGCTGTTCGATACGGCCATTGGCGCCCTCCCCGACAGCAACGAGTTGCTCTACGCCCGCGGACTGTATGCCGCCACCCAGAGCCGGGTGGACATCCTGGAGCGGGACCTGCTTCAGGTGATCGCCAATGACCCCAAGCATGCTGACGCCCTTAACGCCCTGGGATACACCCTGGCGGATCAGACCAACCGGCACCAGGAGGCGCTGGACTACATACAGCGCGCCCTGGCGCTGAAACCGGAGTCGGCGGCGATCCTGGACAGCATGGGCTGGGTGATGTTCCGGCTGGGTCGGTATCCGGAGGCACTTGATTACCTGCGCCAGGCCTACGAAAAACTGCCCGATGCGGAGATCGCGGCGCACCTGGGCGAGGTGCTCTGGGTGACCGGTGAGCGGCAACAGGCGCGCCAGGTGTGGCAGGAGATTCTCGATAAGACTCCGGAGAGCGAGCACGTGCTGGAAGTGATGCGTCGTCTCAAGATCTGAAATCGTCCCCAACCCCCTGAAGCTGTTTGCACCATGCATATCACCGATAACGACTGGTGGCCGGCTCCGGCCAAGCTCAATCTCATGCTGCGGATCGTCGGCCGCCGCCCGGATGGCTACCACCTGCTGCAGACGGTGTTCCGTTTCGTCGACTACGGCGACCGGATTGCGTTCCGGGTCAGGCCGGATGGCGTGATCCGGCGGGTGCAGGGTAACGAGACGGTGGCGGAGTCCGCGGACCTGATGGTCCGGGCGGCGCGACTGTTGCAGCAGGAGTCGGGAACTTCCGGGGGGGTGGAGATCGCCCTGGTCAAGAAGATCCCCATGGGCGGCGGGCTGGGGGGCGGCAGTTCCGACGCCGCGACCGTGCTGGTGGCCCTCAACCGGCTGTGGGAGGTCGGCTATCCCGCGGGAAAACTGGCGCAGCTGGGCTTGCGCCTGGGCGCCGACGTGCCGGTCTTTATCCATGGCCAATCGGCGTGGGCCGAAGGGGTGGGCGAGGAGTTGACGCCGCTACGGATGCCGGCCGCCTGGTACCTGGTACTGGTGCCCCCTTGCCATGTCTCCACGGCCGATGTTTTTAGCGATCCGCAATTGACACGAAACGCGCCGCAAACGACAATACGCGACTTTCTCGCCGGCTCCCAGGTCAATGATTGTCTGCCGGTCGTGCTCAAACGCTACCCCGAGGTCGCGACGGCCGTGGGGTGGCTGAACAGGTTCGCGCCAGCGCGGCTGACCGGTACCGGCGGGGCCGTATTCGCCGAGTTCGCCGGGGAAACCGAGGCCCGGCGGGTGTTGCGGCAGGTGCCGGGTCTATACACGGCGTTCCTGGCCCGGGGGCTGGACAGTTCCCCGTTGCTGGAACGCGTGGCGGGCTGGAACGGAAATCCGGAGACATCGCCAGGCGGCTAGGTCTCACCTTTGTCCATAACTACCGACGAACACGCGTGTAGGATGGGTGGAGGCGCTCACCGGGCTTGTTCACCCCAACCCGGCCGCGATGGAAGAGAAAAGGTAAACGATTAATTGGGGCGTCGCCAAGCGGCTAGGCACCTGGTTTTGATCCAGGCATACGTAGGTTCGAATCCTACCGCCCCAGCCATATTTCAGAGGTATCTGCCGGGCAGTGCCTGGGCGGAAGGAAGAGAACCCACAGGTTCGAAAGGTCGGCGCAGCGAACCTGACAGCGGCTTGCCGCTGGCCCCGAAGGGGCGGAGGGCGCAGCCCGGAGTCATCCTGCCGCCCCAGCCATATATTTAGCCAGGCATCCGCGGGCAGTTGCCCGGGCCGGCCAGCACATTGAAGTGCAATCATTTCCCGTTGTATGTCAGACAGGTGGAGAGGCGAGTCATGCCAGATAGCCACATGATGGTTTTTTCAGGAAATTCCAATCCTGAACTTGTTAGCGAGATCACCTCTCGCCTCAGTCTGCGTACGGGTAGGGCGGTGGTTGGCCGCTTCAGCGACGGCGAGGCCATGGCCGAGATTCAGGAGAGCGTGCGTGGCCGTGACGTGTACGTCATCCAGAGCACCTCGCAGCCGACCAATGACAACCTGATGGAGTTGTTGGTACTGATCGACGCGCTGCGCTGGGCATCGGCGGAGCGTATTACGGCGGTGATCCCCTATTTCGGCTATGCGCGCCAGGACCGGCGGCCGCGCTCCGCCCGGGTGCCGATTACCGCCCGGCTGGTGGCCAAGCAGATCGCGGCGGCGGGTGCCGACCGGGTGGTGACGGTCGATCTGCATGCCGACCAGATCCAGGGTTTTTTCGATATTCCGGTGGACAATATCTACGCCCTGCCGGTGCTGCTGGGCGATGTGTGGCGTCAGAAGTACCCCAACCTGATGGTGGTCTCGCCGGACGTGGGCGGCGTGGTGCGCGCCCGGGCGCTGGCCAAGCAGCTGGATGACGCGGACCTGGCGATCATCGACAAGCGCCGGCCCAAGGCCAATGACGCCCAGGTGATGAATATTATCGGTGACGTCAAGGGACGCACCTGCGTGTTGATCGACGACATGGTCGATACCGCCGGCACCCTGTGCAAGGCGGCCCAGGCGCTCAAGGATCGGGGGGCGGAGCAGGTGATCGCCTACTGTACCCATCCGGTGTTGTCCGGGCCGGCGATTCACAATATTGAGAATTCGGTACTCGACCAGCTGGTGGTCTCGAACACCATTCAGCTGCACGAGGAGGCGCGGCACTGCACCCGGATTCGCCAGATCTGCATCGCGGAGCTGCTGGCGGAGACCATGCGCAGGATCGCCCTCAATGAATCGGTGACCTCACTCTTCATGGAGTGATCGCCAGTCCTTCACCGTCAATTCTGGTCGCGGAGAGATGGTGATTATTTAACTGATGATTTGGAGAAAATCATGAAAGATGTATTTGTTGTTAACGCGCAGCTGCGCACTGATACAGGGAAGGGTGCGAGCCGCCGCCTGCGTCATGCCGGGCTGGTTCCGGGTATCGTCTATGGTGCTCACCAGGACCCCGCCATGATTTCCATGGTGCACAGCGATCTGATCCAGCGCCTGGATCAGGAGGCATTTTACTCCCACATTCTGACCCTGAAGATTGACGGCAAGTCCGAGCAGGTGATCCTGAAGGATCTGCAGCGCCATCCCGCGCGGCCGTTCATCATGCACGCGGACTTCCTGCGGGTCAGCGCCAAGGAGAAGCTCAAGACCCACGTGCCGCTGCACTTTGTGGGCGAGAACGTGTCGCCCGGCGTCAAGGCCGGTGGTGTGGTCTCGCATCTGCTCACCGAGGTCGATGTGAGCTGCCTGCCGGGCGATCTGCCGGAGTACATCGAGGTCAACGTCTCTGGGCTGGCAATTGGCGACGCGGTCATGCTTTCCGAGCTGGCGCTGCCGAAGGGCGTCGAGTTGCCGGCACTGGCGCAGGATGAGCCGCAGGATGTGCAGGTGGTCTCTATCCACACTGCGCATGTGGCAGTGGAAGAAGGTGAGGCCGAAGAAGGAGAGGGTGCTGCGGAGGAGTAATTCGCGTATTCTGCTCCAAGTAAGTGGGCCGGGCATTGCCCGGCCCACTTGTTTATGACCTTTCTGTATATCAGTCTGCTGATAACCGAGCGACAGTCTGAATGACCAATCTGCCTACACAGCCTATCCGCCTGATTGTCGGCCTCGGTAACCCGGGGGCTGACTATGCCGCGACGCGCCACAACGCGGGTTACTGGTTCGTGGATCTCCTCGCGGAGCGGCATGGCGGCGTTTTCAGGGCGGAATCGAAATTCCATGGCCAGGTGTGTCGCATCCTGGTCAGGGGGCGGGAGTGCTGGTTGCTCAAACCGTCTACCTTCATGAATCGCAGCGGGCAGTCACTTTCCAGCCTGGCCAAATACTACAAGATAGGTCTTGAAGAGATCCTGGTCGCGCATGACGAGCTGGACATGCCGCCGGGTGTGGCGCGGCTCAAGTTCGGCGGCGGCCACGCCGGCCACAACGGTCTGCGGGACATTGTCAGCGCCATGGGGGGCAAGGATTTCTGGCGTCTGCGGATCGGCATCGATCACCCCGGCAATGCCCGCGAGGTGGTCAACTATGTGCTGGGTCGCCCCTCGAAACAGGACGCCGATGCCATTGCCGGTGCGCTCGATGCGAGTGAGCGGGTACTCACCGACCTGGTGGAGGGGCGCTTTCAGCTGGCGATGAACGCGCTGCATTCGGGTTGATGGACGGGGCGAGCCGGAGTGCCGCGTCCGGTTCCGGGATCACAACCGGGACACATACTCCTTGCCGGAAACGGAAAGATCACGTAATTCGGCCATATCCAGCAGGGCTATCCCGCGTCCTTTGACACCGATCACCCGTGCATCGGCAAGACGTTTCAACACCCGGCTAACGGTCTCCTGGGCCATGCCAAGATGGCAGGCAATATCGCTGCGGCTCATTCTCAGCTTAACCAATGGCGTCCTGTCCACTCCCCTTTCCGGGAGCCGTCGGTGCATCTCCAGGAGAAAATCAGCCACCCGGGCGTCACTGTGCATCCGGTGGCGGAATAACGACGCCTGGAGAAGCGTCTGTTCCAAATTACATGCGTGGATGATGGATCGGGTCAACTGCAGATTGTCCTGCCGACGATTCAGCAGCAGGCGGCGGGGCAGCCGGCACAACTGGCTGTCCATCGTGGCCATGGCACGCACGCGTTTCATGCCGTCATCGAGCAAGCCCTGGGTTCCGAACGGCTCGCCTGGAAATCGAAAGCTGGCCCACTCCAGATCGCCAACCCGCTGGCTGATCCTGATACAGCCGCTGCGAACCACATACACCGCGTCGGGTGAGAATTGCAGCCCTTGACGCACCGCGTGCAGCGCCTCGCCGTTGGAGGCGCGGTCACCGTAGGGACAGACCGCGTTCAGTGGGCAGGACTCCGCGTTTATCACGCCACTTCCGGCACCGACACTATCGGCGACCCTTGATTTGTACAGGGTTAGGCAGGGACTGGACGACATCGATTTCACCTCCTTATCGGTTCAGTGGTTCTCGGCAGAATTTTTACTGTTCCGGTGTTCCATCACCACCCGGGACAGCTTGTGCCTGGGCTTTCAGATCGCGTGGCGGCTCATCACTCATCGAACTCCGACACATCCTTGTGCGCAATACCCTGATGGCAATCAATGCAGGTCTCGCCGGTCTCCTTGATCTCCTCGTGTGCCTGCCACGCCATTTCCGTCTGTGCCGCCTCGGTCATGCCCTCGATGCCGTGGCAGTTGCGACACTCCCGCGAATTGCTGGCCCGCATCGACGCCCATACGCGTTTCGCGAGCTCCACCCTTTTGGCCTCGAATTTTTCCGGGGTGTCAACCGTACCCATGACCTTGTGAAACAGTTCATTACTGGCCTGAATTTTTCTCATCAACTTATAACCCCAGGGGCGCGGCACATGACAATCGGCGCATGTTGCCCGAACACCAGTACGGTTCTGGTAATGCACCGTCTCCTTGTACTCCTGGTAGACAGTATCCCGCATTTCATGGCAGCTGATGCAGAACGAGAGCGAGTTGCTCGCTTCCATCGCAGTATTGAACCCGCCCCAAAAAATGATGCCACCAAATAGACCGATCACGAGCAAGGTCAGTATTGAATACTTTGCACTAGGCCTTCTAAGTACACTCCACCAGCGGCGCAGCGTGCCAGGTTTGTTTGTTTTACTCATATCGACTACCCCTGAAATTCCGGACGATAAAATTAGCCCGCGATCGCCGTTTTGATCGCGCAATGGCGGGCAATGCACACCCTGCGGGCGGATTGGCCTGGATGGCGGGTGAATAAGCGACAGCGCGCGCCATCCTCGGGTCTGTCAGGTACATCCCTGTACCACGCGTCACCGCCGCATTATTGGTGGATGCGCCTGCCGGTTTGTCCACCCTGTCATCGCAGCCGTTCCACCAAGACCGTGAACCCGGCTATACCGATGTGCCCACTTCCAGACCAACCTGTGCCGGCAACCGGGAGCCAGTCTATTTCAACGTGTCCTTCGCCGTTTTTTGCAGCTCAACGCGGATTGGCGGTACCGGGTCCCCGGTGAAGATATCCTTGAGTTTGTAATGCTCGTGCATGGCATCGCCGTTTCTTACGAATTTGTCGAATTCGAAGTGGTACTTCGAATCGACATTTGGCGTGAACGGCGTGTAGGGCGGTTTCGCCGCTTTATAGGGAGAGCCTTCGTATGAAAGGTGGCACTTGGCGCATGCCTGCTCATATTCGAAATTTTGACCGGCCTCGACCAAAATGCCGCGAGCGGTCGGCTCGGACTTTTTCTTCATGAGCGACTGGGCACTGCCATGCTCGGCCCGGTATAACTTTCCGGCGCCATGACAGGATTCACAGTTGACAGAGCCCATGGATTTTTTTCCGCCTGGTTTCATACCGACCTTATAACCGGTTTTTTCTCCAAAACCCGTTGTATGACAGGTCAGGCACTCCTTGTCCTGGGTGTAATCTTTCTCAGGGTCCAGCTTGGCTGCCTTTTTGGCGTCAGCCTTCGCGCCTGGCTTTAGCGATTCAAAGGACTTTGCATGCGCCGTCCCAGACCATGATTCTCCCTGCGGTTTGTGACATTTGGTGCAATTCTTTACCCCGACGTAGACGGCATCCGCACTAATGGCACCCGGCGCCATACTCATCATGGCTACCGCGCTGATGAGCCATACAAAAATATGTTTCATGATGTTATTCTCCCCTCGAATGATCTTTAATCCTGATTAATACAAACCGATGCGCTGAATTTTCGTGGACAGCATTCGGCCTCTGGCCCTCTCAGCAGCCGCACTCCTGTTCAACGGAAATGCCAACCTGGGCACTGGCCTTTTGTCCATTTTCATCCTCCACCCGCAACGTGACGATATAAAGCCCTTGCGTGAACGTATGCTCGACGACCTTTTCCGTTGAAGATTCACCGTCGCCAAAATTCCAGGTGACGCTCTTTATCTTTCCACTGCCGCCACCGGTCAGCGCCTTGAAGGTTACCTTGTAGGGTGCGTCGCCTCGGCGATTTCTTACACCGCCGATTCGTGCCATAAGATTACCGCCAACGGGAGCCAATACTTCCTCGACAAAAAGACTTCCACCGAGGACATGTGACGCCTTGGTCAGGGATTCCTTGATCTTATCCTCCATCATTACGACATCCTGCTGGCTCATGTTGCTGCCTTTTGTAACTTCCGCTTGTTGTCCGTCATCCACTCTCAAGCGGGTTGAACCGACATCCGTTACCAGGCGACCTATAAGCGACCATGCCGTAAAACTGTCCTTTTCAGGATCGTACTTTATTGCAAACTCCGAACCTTGGGTTCGCACATCCATTGCACCCATGCGGACCTTGAATTCGGAAAACAGGTGCTCGGGTACCTGCGCCTTAACAAACAGGCGTCCGTTGATGATGTCCAGATAGGTCTTTTCAATCTTTTTTTCGAGATCGAAGATGACGCCGGTCAGGGCAACTTCCGAATTGGGATAGACTCTGACCATGCTTCCGTTCGACCAAGTGATGTTCGCGGCGGACCTGTTCCTGGTTGCGAGGCGGTCGCCACGAGTCAGGACGTCACCGTCGGATACCTTTACCCACTTTTCCGTTCCGGGTTTGAGTACTTCCACATCGCCATCTGCCCGTGTGACGCGTACCACCGACGCGTCATCGGCCCATGTGAACACGGCCCAAAACATTAGCATGGAGGCAATTACGTATTTCATGGCCAAAATCTCCTGAATTTCATTAATCGTTCATTCATAATCAGTAAATCAACTCCAGCCCGACAACCACCTCATAAGCCGCACCCGGGATGGTTCCATCAGGACGTGCATAGACGGCGCCGGGTTGGAAGTAACCGATGTTGGCAAACATTTCGAGCCACTTGCGGTGTTGGTATCTGGCAGCTATGTCCAGCTCCCATCCCACATCATTGGTCAGGTTTGTCGATGTGGATGTACCGTTGCTCCAATCCCGAATCGGGCCGCGACCCTCAAACACGTCCTCGGTTGTCCATATCCTGGCAATGGAAGGTGTTATCGACAGGCCTTTTGCCGGCTTCAGGGTTGTATCAAGACGCAGGTACGTGATATTGGCCAGGTTGCTGTCCCATAAAAAATATCCGGCCCGGATGTCCTCGCTGAAAATCTCTCCGAACTTATGGCGGTCACGACACAGAGAGAGCCCGGTAAAGTATTTGTAATCGCCGGTTGCCGAATCATTCACGCCATTTCCAGAACCGCGACCGAGTTCGAAACCAAGCGACCATTCCCCCAGCGATTTCGACCGGGAGAAGCTGCGCTCGGCACGGAACAGCAGCGCATTCGCATCGATGTCCCTGTCCTCGGTATAACCACCAGTAAGCCATACCGCCTCACCTTCCATTCTCCAGCGATCGATATCGACTGATCCCGCGATTCCCGACCATAACGGATTGAACCCGCCATCCCTTGGGGTTGTTGCCGCATTGAAGTCCTTGTCAAGATTCAAATCCGCATCACCTGCTTCTCCCCCGTCAACCGCCTTCATTAGAAAGGGCCTGATCCATGAGTTCCGCGATGGACGGAGATCGAAATCGAGGTAATAGGCATCCAGTCGGGTGTCGCTGAAAAGGACGTTCTCGCGAGTTCCGGCGGGAGGCCCCGTAGTGGAAAAGTCCGTGTAATCGGTCCAGCCGCCGGCAAGACTCAAATAGCCCGCTGTGATACTTGCTGCAGAAAATACCGGTACCTGAAGACGAAACGAGTTGATGGGACCTTGCACCACGACGCCATACCCTTCATCCCAATTCTGGCGACCAATACGTGCCATAAAGTGTTCGTTGGTGTATTGACCGTAGAGCTCGCGTACCAACGTGGTATTAACGGATTCGAAATCACCCCACCGTTCGAGCGTTCCTTCGCTGTCCTCCTTCCAATCAAAGGTAAAATTGCCCTTGTCAAGAAGGAGACGTACCAGAAAATCCTCGTAGGAAGCATCGACTTGCAACTGGAACCGCTGATCAAAGAAGTTTCGATTATCGAAATCCCAGCTTTGCTGCGCGTTGCCCAAGTCAAAATTATTGCGCGAATTGAATTGGACTTTATACTTTCCTGAAAACTCGAAGCCGACCTTTCCCTTCCGCTCCTCCTCCTCCCTGACCGCCACCGATTTCATCTTGCGGATGTCCGTTTCGATCTCAGTGAGACGCCGGCGCGCCTCGTCATCCCGCCCGGTTTGTGCCCCCGCGATATCCGGCTCGCCCCATTCGTCATTACCTTCCGTTGCCGCGGAATCTGCTTGTGTGACATCCGTGTCATTACCGGAATCCCGGGTCTTGTCGGCAAGGGCCGACTTCAGTTGGCTGATATCCTGCCGCGAACTGGCAAGTTGCGCTTCCATGGTTTGAAGGCGTTTCAATAACTCGGCTACATCTTTGCTGTTCAGTCCGGCGGATTCCGCCGCAACCGCGATGGGAGTCGATACCGCGACTCCCGTCAGCAGGCAACTGGTCGCCAGCGGAATACAATACCTTTGCAGTTTATTCTTCATGGCTGTAGTGTCTCCGTCGCCAGCCTGTCTCGAATCAGTCGAATTGGTTGCCGCTGAAACTCATTTCAAGGAAGCTTCCTGCGGCCTGCCATAGAACGTCTTGATCTTGCTGTCCGGTCCGTGGCATTCAACACACACCAGCTTTTTGAGCGATGCCTTGTAGGTATATGGGTCGGCCGGTCTCAACGTATTCACGTAGTTAAGATTGTCGGGCGCCTGCGGTTTCACCAGTCGACGGCTCCATGAATTCTTCGGTGCGCGTAACACATTGGGATGGTATATATCGCCTTCGATAAACCATCCTTCCTTGGGCGGCACCTCATCTCCATCGGGTATGGTTACCATTTCATGACAAGTCAGACAGGAACGGTTTTTGCCCTTGTAGGCAATCTTGTTGGATTCCAGATGGAGCAGATGTGGGTTCTTTATATAGGGTTTCGCGGTCTCCTCTTCCATGATGAACTGATGGCAATCAAGGCATTCCATATTCTGCTCGCTGTAGTCTGGCACCTCGCCATCCGTCGGGCCCTTTACCGCCTTTGGGGGCCAGTCGATCGCAACCTGTGTGGGTAGTGCTGCAGCCACCGGAGCGGTTACACCCGATTCGGGGGCACGGGTTCCCCCCGCAGTGACCGATTCCCCTATGGCCCCCCCGCATCCCGTCAGGCTTAGAAGCAGGCTCAGTCCGATAGTATTCAGCATTCGCATGACACTCTCCCCTCGGTTTCCAATTGTTCAACCAACCCCGGAACGAACTCACCCTCTGTCTGTAGCAAGTCGAGGGTGAGATAGGCCAGGGCCCGATACAGGCCGGATCTTGATTCTTTAATGACACGCGCACAAAACGGTTGGTACCAGCGCAGCAAGTGACTGACCAGTAAGTCATGCTGGTGTTTGAGATTTTGCCGGAGACCGTCGATATTTTGTGCCCGCCACAGCTGCTCCTCTATAAAGCAGAGAAAATTAAGGCACTCCAGCTCGACTCCTATATGGTCGGGCAGTTCCAGACAATCCTTTGTCAGTTGGATCCCGGCATTGCGATAAGCCGTCTGCACCATGACCGATATCTTTCCACCCACCCGCTGTTTTTCGTCCAGATAAAATGATTCGACCGGATGCACCCCGCTTGGCAGCACGAATAGCCTGGTGTATTCCGCGGTCAATTCATTTTCCTTATTGTCGATGGCTGATATCTCTTCATAAAACGATTTCATCTCATCGGTTACCAGCTTGGCCGCCTCGTTTCCCGGCCCCATCTGGAGCGGTTCGGCTTGGAGCGATTCCACAAGTTCCGCGGTTGGTGGAGCGCTGTATAGCGTGGCCAGCACCGCATACCTTCTGCCGCGTTCCGCCGCCACGTTCGCCATGGTTGTATAGTCAAACATTTTCAGTTCCTCTCCTGGCAAAGCGCCGGGCCATTTTTTCCCGACGCTTTTCGGTGGTGATGCACAATGGACAGAAGCTCTCATCCGTACTCCCCAGAAAAGGTTGACGGCAGAACTCGCAAGTGTTTTTTTCCCCCGTCACCAGCTTCTGCTGAGTGCCTAGAAACAACAATGAGAGATCCACGTTATCGCTGACACGGACCGCCCGGTGGAAGCAGGCCTCCTCGCAAACACGGCAACCGGTACATAGCGACGGTGTGTAGCTCAACTCATAGTGCCTTTCTGAATCGCTGTGATGAATGGCACCCACCGGACATAACGTCTCGCAAACATTACACCCGGTACATTTTGGTCCGATCTCTATACTTGCTACCGGTAAGCCCTGGGCGGCATAGCCCGCTTTTAAGGGCCTGGCCCCGGGAAGGGCCTGTAGCACATTGAGAAGATGAGACCGTTTCGGATTTTCCGCATGGTTCCGTACGAGATCACGAAACGGCGTGATCGCAACATCAAGCGGATCCTCCGCATCGATGCCGGGAGAAGCATCTGCCTCTTCCCATTTGTCGGCGAAAGCCCGAAAGAAGTCGCGTCGCGAGACACCCGTTTTTTGGGCGGGCAGGGTTTGCCGAGGAGTGCCCAGAGGGGTGGTCAAATGCACAATCCGCCCTGCATCCAGGTTGACGGATTCCAGCAGTCCCCTGGCCAACTTTATTACCTTCTTCCATTGCCCCGCGGTTTTATGTAGTCCGCAGCCTGAACAGTCCGGCGAACGCAGTTCAACGCTTTGTGCGCCCCACCTCAAAGGCTCCAGAACTACCCCCTCGGTCAGTCTACAGAGGCAGGAAAGAACCAGATCCGCCTTGCCATTGGCCCGGTCGCAGGCAATTCGAAACGGCTCTGATGGATGTTCCCGATTCCGTGTTCGAGAACCAAGGTCCAGATTGTTGATATCCTGCCCTAATGCACCATTCGGACAGGCTGAAACACAGGCACCACACGCAATGCATGCTTCCGATATCTCGGCACCCTCTCCGGAGAGGTGGATCGCATCCGGAACAGGGCACACTTGCATGCATTCAACACAAGATGACTGTGAGCATCGATAGCGGGAGCAGAGCCCATTCTCGATGAGAATGGGCTGCTCCCTACCAGTACTTACGCTTTGGTCCATTAGGTTATTCACTCCGTCTATCAGCGCGTGTACTTGGTGGACGGTCCTGTGTCCGAGCCGGCAACGGTAATACTTACCGCTCGCGACCGCTTCTCCCTGATCAGCGACGTCAACTCATTAAGCTCGCCAAAGAAACGTGTCTTCCCGACACAGGTTTCAACACAGGCGGGAACTTTTCCCTGTTCGAGACGCTGTACACAAAGCGTGCATTTCTCCATGACCCGTGCTTCCGCGTTGAACTGCGGCGCGCCATAGGGGCAGGCCCAGGCACAGTAGCGACAGCCGATGCACTTGTCCTTGTTGATAAGAACAATGCCGTCCTCCTTGCGCTTGGTTATCGCCCCCACCGGACATGCGGCCTGGCATGCCGGTCGACCGCAATGCATGCACGGCATGGGTACGAAGGTAAGCGCCATGTTTGGAGCCTTGGTTGTATCCCTGAATTCACCCTCCTCGATTTCGATCACACGGGTATAATCGACCCCCAACGGCGTGTTGTTTTCCGCCTTGCACGCCATGGTGCAGGCGTTACATCCGATACAGAACTCCAAATCGATCCAGAGTGTGTATTGTTTCGGTCCGGGTTTCGCAAGCGACCGCTCAAAGATCTCCGGAGAAATTACTGGGTTCTTTTCTGTCATGGCTTGGCCCTCCTCAAACTGAAAGTTTTTCGATCTTGAGCGGCGTACCGTAGCTCTGTGTACCGCCGGCTACAGGATCCTGTAATCCGCGGTCACCCAAGACCGGGTCTGCCATATAGAGCGGGTTGATACTGAACCCGGCGCCGATGCGCTTATCGGAAAACTGCTCCTGGCCGTCGGCGTCCCATCCCTTTGCACCGGCACCCCATCTGCCATAGGAGTTGCTTACCGAAAAGACTCCTGGACGGATCCGGCTGGTGACATTTACCTGGAACTTGAACCAACCGTCACCCATCGAGTTTTCAACACTGGGAATGTGCTTGCTCGAAGGCGATTTAACCCTGACCCAATCACCGGAAACCACGCCCATCTTCTCCGCATCCACCGGATTCATTTCCGCATAGTTTTGCGGTTTGATCGTTGCCAGCCACAGGTTGTTCATGGTCCGTGACTGGGTATGCCAGGCATCCTTGTGGGTGTGCAGCTGGATCGGATACTCATCCCAGATGGCCTGGTCGATCTCCCGCTCCTTGCAATCGATCATGAAGCGATACTGCGGCAGGCCATCAAAGTACTTGCCCGTCATGCTGTTCTTGTTGGTGGCCACGGCCTGTGAGTAGGCGCGCAGACCCCGCACCTGTCGACCACCGGGGAAGCGCACATAGTCACCCTCGTATTGATTTCCCGGGTTCTCGAACTTGCCGCCTAGTTTCACAAAGCTGCTTTGCGGGTCCTCCAGACCGGTTTGACCCTCGAAGTCCTTGTGCTTGTAGTACTCGTTCCAGAATTGCCAGGAGTTCATGAGGTCGATTCCTGGGCCGCCGCCATCCTTGCCAAAACCCGGCAAGCCGCAACGGATGGCCAACTGGATCAGCGTGTCGTCGCCGGTCTGTACATCCGGATGCACGCCACGATAATCCTTGGTCGCGGGATCGACTGTCCCCACCACGGGTTGGCGCAGGCCCCACAAGCGGGTCTTGATGGGCGGATAGGTCTTGAACCCGCCGATCCTTTCCAGGTATTCGGAGTCGGGGAGTATGTAATCGCACAGCGAACTGGTCTCGCCCATGTAGGCGTCGATACTGAAGGTCAGCGGCATCGCCTTGAGGTCCAGCAGTGCCTCGATTACCGATGAATTCATCGGCACGGTGTAGGCCGGGTTGTTGTAGTAGTTAAGGTAGGCCTTGATCCGGTAGGGATAGCCTTGGCGCACCGAGGAGAAAAACTCGCCGGCGACCGAACGATAGGCCAGCGGATACCAGGGACGGGTGGACAATGGCTTAATGCCCTGGTATTTCGCCTTGTGACGGTCGATGGTTACGCCCTGGGCCTTGCGTTTTTCGCCCTTTACCGCGCCCTTGTAAGCGGCATGGCCGGGATTGAAGCCACCCTTGCGGTCGATATTGTCGACCATCATGTTAATGATGATCAGGGCTTGCCCGTTCCACCAGCCATTTGACTGCTGGATGGGTCCGCGGAACATCTCTATGACCGGCCGCTTGGCGTCGGTGAAATCCTTGGCCACGCGCGCGATGGTGCCGGCCGGGAGATCACACCGCTGCTCGCACTCGGCCAGGGTCTTTTCAGTCACCCGTTCGCGGAGCATGCGAAAGACGGTCTTGTACTTTTTACCCTTCAGCGTTATTTCCGCATCGAGCTCGGCCGGGCCGTCCACTTCGTGGAATAGCGTCGGCTTGCCCTTGACCAGTACAACATGATCCGACTGACCCAGACCGGCATCCTTACCGGTCAGATAGACCTTTGGCTCATCCGTGGCAACCAGGTAAGTCATATCGGTCCAGTTGCGCCGGCCTGTTTTCTTGGCCGCCTGTTCATTGGGCAGGGCGAGGTAGTCCACCTTGTAGGCCTTGTTCTCGATCATCCACTGGATCATGCCCATCAGGAAGAAGGCATCCGATGACGGTTTGAGTGGAACCCACTCACCCTTGTTGGAGTGCGTAGCCTTCGCCGCCGCGGGCGAGAACCAGGGGTCCACGACCACGTGCTTGAAGCTGCGCGAATCGGGGCCGGTTCTTTTGGCCATTTTCTGCAGATAGCGCGCCCGTGTCTGGCCCGGATAATCCGCGTGCGTGACGTTCGATCCGACACTGATCAGATGTGTGCAGTACTCGTAGTCGGCATAGGCGCCAATCTCGAAGCGCGGGATATTGAGGGTATCCTCGATGACGTTGTAGAAGGTACCGGCACAACGGTCGCAATGGTTGAGCATGTGCGGCACACCGGCGGCTTCCTTGACAAAGCGGGGCGTGAGCGGGGACTGCTCGTTACGCCCATGCGCCCATACGAACTGATTGCGCTTGGGCCCCCAGCCCTCTGGAGGTGCCTCGTCCATGAAGTCGGAATCCGCCGCGCCAATCGGACTGTCATTGTTGAGGATTGACTTGAGCCCCTCGACGACACGGCCCTCTTCACCCGGAACGTCCTTGAAAAGTTTGCCGCCTTCGGTGATTTCTGTCAGCGCCTGATCCCAGCTGACCACTTTCCATTTACCCGAACCGCGAGGACCCACCCGCTTCAGGGGGTGCGTCAGGCGAGCGGGGCTGTAGAGTGCGAATATGCCGGATTGACCCTTGGGACAGAGGGTGCCCACATCCTTGCCATTGAGTCCGGCATCGAGATCACTCTCCTCGACCAGGTCCCCCTTGGCGACATAGTCGTAGGTGTTGGGGTGATAGGGATTGCCACTGATCTTTACCAGTTCCCCGTTCTGTACCGTGCATTGGATTCCACATCCGCTGTGACACATCAGGCAGACGCTGCGCACGATCTCCGCCTGCTCCATGTGGCGGTCTGGCTGGGATCCGGATTTTCCCAGTTGTTCCAGCCACTCTCCCGCATTTACCGGGTTTACTCGAGTTAGTACCGCCGCGGTACCACTGACCTGTAGAAATGTTCGACGGCTGAGATAATGCTTCAACAGCTTCATTAGATTGTCCTCCCGAGAGTTACCTATGCTTCAAACCGACATTCGCATGTCATTGGGTGTACTTGTTCATGACTTTAATGACCCAATTACTGGTCGTTCACTGTTTAGCTAAATACCTTTCCTGCTTGGATAAACGACACCCCCTTTCATGTCGTATCTGGACAACCAACCGAATTTCGAGCGTATGCGAGTCAGTCGGGGATGTTCAAAGTAGGTTGCTTTTCTGGCCACCGCCCCTTTTGGGTGGGCTGGGTTAATCGATTTGGCGACCGTTTGATATGACATGACTGAGTCGCAACACTCCCCGCTGGGTCAGTATGCATATTCCCTGCCATGAATTATTCGGAATATGGTTGTATGTTGTTTCTATTGAAAATTACTTGTTAAATTTAGGGTTAATCTAATTTCTGTATTCGGTTTATGGATTAATTCGGTTCTGAATTATGGGAATGTGTCTCCAAGCGGTAGCATAATCGGAGAAACAGCCTTGTTTCGTAACCGTTTGGTAACCAAATACGGATTTGACTGGATTTACCAGACAATCCGGTTACCCATTGGTAACGGTTGAAACGAAATTTATGCGCTCCGGCGCTCCACCCAGGCTCGCGTTCCGATGACGGCGCCCTCGGGATGCCTCATGTACCGGGACATCCGGTTGATCTGGAGATTGGGGTGGGGTAGGAAACGCATTGCCCGCGAATGATGGGCATGCAGACCTCGCCTGTCGGGAGGCGGGCCAGGTCGGTGAGAGTTAAGTAACGTAGGTCGGATCGGCGCGGCCTGATTCGATCCCTGGGCTCCGATGCATCGACCCGTGCTGTCGGGTTTTGCCGTCGACTGATGCGACCGGCAACGCCCGCAACGGGATAAACCGTGCTATTTGCGTTTATTTGCGGCTTTATAAATGGTATTCGGCCGTAGCTGAGCCTGAGGGGTAATCAGCTTTCGTAATGACGATCTCCAGGTTGGATCGCTTCCTCGTTGGCCCGCTCCACCGGCAGGCCCTCCATGCGCCATTCCGGCAGCCCCCCCTCCAGCCGCCGGGCATTCATCCCCTGCTGGCGCAGTCGGGACACCGCCTCGAACGCCAGCACGCAATGGGGGCCGCGACAGTAGGCGACGATCTCCTGGGAGGGGGCGAGTTCATCCAGGTGTTTTTCCAGATCCTTCAACGGAATATTGATTGCCCCCGGCAGGTGTCCGGCGGCGTACTCTTCCGGTGGACGCACATCCAGCACCGTTACCAGGCCCGCGCGGGCACGCTCCAGCAGTTGACTGGCGGGGATCGGTTCCAGGCTGTCCTTGACCTTGAGGTAGTCATCGACCAGGCGGTTGACATCGGCCAGATGACGCTCGGCGACACCCCTCAGGGAGCCGAGCAGGGCGGATACGTCCTGACCGCTCAGCCGGTAGTAGACCTTTTGCCCCTCCTTGCGGCTGGACACCAGCCCCGCCTGCCGGAGCTGCTGCAGGTGCTGGGAGGTGTTGGCCACGCTGAGCCCGGAAACCCGGGCCAGCTGATCGACGCTGCGTTCCCCCTGATCCAGGAACTCCAGCAGTTCCAGTCGGTAACCGTTCCCCATCGCCTTGGCGATACGCGCAAACTGGCTGAACAGGTCGTGTTTGAAATTGGCGGTTGACATGGCTCGGTCCTTGGTATTCAATTATTCAAGAAATCTATTGAATAGCAGATCTAGCAAAATTATAACAGACGGAGCGGTGGAGGAAAGAGGCATATGAACTGGCATGACTGGATTCTCGCCCAAGAGGTATCCATACGACTGGGCTTCTTCTTCGGCATCTTTGCCGTCGTGGCGCTCTGGGAAGTGTTGGCGCCGCGCCGTCTCCTCATGCTCTCCCGGGGAGTCCGCTGGACCAGCAACCTGGGACTGGTGGTGCTCAACAGCGTGGTGCTGCGGCTGTTGTTTCCGGCCGCCGCGGTGGGCGTCGCCGCCCTGGCCGAACAGCGCGGCTGGGGGCTGCTAAATCTGTACCGGCTGCCCGACCTGCTCACGGTGGTCATCGCCGTGGTGGCGCTGGACTTCGTGATCTGGCTGCAGCACGTGATGGTGCACGCCATACCGCTGTTCTGGCGCCTGCACCGGGTGCACCACGCCGACCTCGACTACGACCTCACCACTGGTGCGCGCTTTCACCCCCTGGAGATCATCCTCTCCATGCTGATCAAGTTCGCCGCCATCCTGGTACTGGGACCGCCGGTGCTGGCGGTGGTGATCTTCGAGGTGCTGCTCAACGCCACGTCCATGTTCAATCACGGCAACATCCGCATCCCGGAGCGCATCGACCGGGTGCTGCGGCTGTTCGTGGTCACCCCGGACATGCACCGGGTGCACCACTCGGTGCACGCCCCGCTGACCAACTCCAACTTCGGCTTCAATCTGCCCTGGTGGGACCGGCTGTTCGGCACCTACGTGGCGCAGCCGCCGGAAGGTCACGTGGCGATGGAGATCGGCCTGGCCGACCTGCGCGACCCGAAGCAGGTGGACCGGCTACCCG
Source organism: Sedimenticola selenatireducens DSM 17993 (assembly GCF_000428045.1). Classification (GTDB taxonomy): domain Bacteria; phylum Pseudomonadota; class Gammaproteobacteria; order Chromatiales; family Chromatiaceae; genus Sedimenticola; species Sedimenticola selenatireducens. The sequence continues at coordinate 121,386 of NZ_KE386614.1, forward strand.
GCATGCTGATGCTGCCGTTTGTCCGCCAGTTGGGCGAATACACCATCAACCGGAGGTGGTAGATGGCTACCGGGAGCTCAGTACCGCCCATTGACCCCGCCGAACCGAACCGCGACGAAGGGAAAAACAGAATGAATCGGAAGGTCACACGTCTGGCACTGTTCCTTGTGTTGGCGGCGGCTATCGTCCTGGCCATTCTCTATCGGGACCGCTTCAACGCCGCCGCCCTGGAGCAGTGGGTCGGCGGTGCGGGCGCTGCCGCGCCCCTGCTGTTCATGCTCATCTATGCCGTTGCCACGGTGCTGTTTCTGCCCGGTTCCATGCTGACCCTTGCCGGTGGCGCCCTGTTCGGGCCGGTCATGGGCACCTTCGTCAACCTCACCGGCGCCACCCTGGGGGCGCTGCTGGCGTTCCTGGTGTCGCGCCACCTGGCCGCGGACTGGGTGGAACAAAAGACCGCCGGACGACTCGGGCAACTCAAGGCGGGTGTCGAGCAGGAGGGCTGGCGCTTTGTCGCCTTCGTGCGCCTGGTGCCGCTGTTCCCCTTCAATCTGCTCAATTACGCCCTGGGACTCACCCGTATCCGCCTGCTCCACTACCTGGTAGCCACCTACCTGTGCATGCTGCCGGGCGCCCTCGCATACACCTGGCTGGGTTACGCCGGACGCGAGGCGCTGGCCGGTGGCGAGGGGTTGATCCAGAAGGGCCTGATGGCCCTGGCGCTGCTGGCCGTGGTGGCCTTTCTGCCACGCATCATCGCCCGCCTGCGGCAGGGACCGACCCTGGGCATCGCCGAGCTGCACAACCGACTGCAGGGTGACCAGCCGCCGCTGTTGCTGGATGTGCGCAGCGAGGCCGACTACCGGGGCGAGCTGGGCCACATCGCCGGTTCCCGCAACATTCCGCTGGAGGCGCTGGAGTCGCGCCTGGCCGAGCTTGGCGATTTTCTGGAACAGCCGGTGGCGCTGATCTGCACCACCGACCGGCGCTCCAAACAGGCCGCCCGGATCCTCGCCGGCCAGGGTTTTGCCGATGTACACGTGGTGGTCGGTGGCATGACCGCGTGGCGCCAGGCGGCGCTGCCGGTGCAAATTGCCACCTCAAGTCCGGGCCGGCCAGTGGAGGCCTGATAATGTTTTCCTGTAACTACTCACGGGGTGATTGGCCTGCCTTGACGACCTCACGTGATGGCTCGTTTCCTCGAATCCGGCCCCATTTTCAGCGCCTGCCCAAACTCGCTTCGCTCAAACAAGGGCAGGCTTGAATCTGAAAAAGGGGCCGGATTCGAGGCGCCATCAAGATCGGCCAACAAGGCAGGCCAATCACTTACAGACCGGGTAAGTAGTTACGTTTTCCTTACCTGCAACAACATGGGAGATTCGCAGATGAAGGTTCTGATCATACTCAACGACCCACCCTACGGCACGGAGCGCAGCTTCAACGGTCTGCGCCTGGCCAAGGCCCTGTCCAGCAAGGACGCCGAGGTCTCGGTATTTCTGATGGCCGACGCCGTGGCCTGCGCCAAGGCGGGCCAGAAGGTCCCCCAGGGCTACTACAACCTGGAGCTGATGGTGAAATCGGTGTCCCGCCAGGGTGAGGTGCTGTTGTGCGGCACCTGCATGGATGCCCGCGGCCTGAGCGACGAAGAGATCATCGAAGGGGCCCGCCGCGGCACCATGGCGGAGCTGGCGGAGCGCACCCTGGCCGCCGACAGGACGCTGGTGTTTTGAAGAGCGAAGTGTGACATCTGATCATCAACAATAATCACCGGGAGTACGACGATGCTTAAACGGATCATCTGGTTATCGATGGACTTTCCCAAGGCAACCATCGGTCTTGTTTTGCTGGCGACCCTTCTCTTTGGCATTCAGTTTCCGAAGATCCACATCGACACGGATCCCGAGAACATGTTGCCGGCGGATCAGGCGGACCGGGTGCTCTACAACCAGGCCAAGCGGGACTTCGGCATCAACGACCTGATCGTGCTCGGCATCACCGACGAGGCGGGGATGTTCCGGCCCGAACCACTGGCCCGGGTGGCGCGGGTGGTGGATCGGCTGCTGGGGCTCAAGGGGGTGATCACCGCGGATGTCATCAGCCTCACCACCACCGACGATGTGCGCTCCAAGGGTGGGCTGCTGGAGGTGCGTCCGCTGATGCAGGCGGTCCCGGAGGGCACGGATGAGATCGCGGCGCTGCAGGCTGCCATCGCCGACAATCCACTGTTCAAAGACAAGCTGGCCTCTGCCGACGGCACCGCGCTGGCGATCTACATCCCGATCGAACGCAAGGACCAGGCGGCGCGCATCGGCGGTGAGCTGCGCGCCATCCTGGACGAGGAGCTGGCGCCGGAACAGCGCTATCACCTGGCGGGGCTGCCGATCGCCGAGGACAGCTTCGGCATCGAGATGTTCCAGCAGATGGGCATCGTCTCGCCAGCCAGCGGCGGCGTGTTGTTCCTGCTGCTGTGGTTCGCCTTCCGCAAGTTCACCCTGGTACTGCCGGTGATGGGTGTGGCCATGCTCACCGTGGTCTGGGGCATGGGGCTGCTGATCGGCATGGGCTACACGGTGCATATCATGTCCAGCATGATTCCGGTATTCCTGATGCCCATCGCGGTGCTCGACTCGGTGCATATTCTGAGTGATTTTTACGACCGCTATCCGCGCCTCGGGGACCGGCGCGCCGCCCTGCGCGAGAGCATCGAGGAGCTCTACACCCCAATGCTCTACACCTCCCTGACCTCGGCCGCCGGCTTCGCTTCCCTGCTGCTGGCCGACATCCCGCCGGTACAGGTGTTCGGCGCCTTTGTCGCATTTGGCATCCTGGCCGCCTTCCTGCTGACCCTCACCCTGGTTCCCGCCTCCGTCATGTTGATCCGTGAGGAGCGCCTGCAGGCGGCAATCGGTGCCCTGGATCACGAGGGCGGGCGCCTCGGCGCGCTGTTGCGCGGTTTCGGCCGCTTCACCTTCGGCCGCGCCGTACCGGTGGCGCTGATCTCCGCCCTGGTCCTGGGCTTGGGCTTCTGGGGGGTGTCGCGCACCGTGGTCAACGACAACCCGGTGGCCTGGTTCCCCGAGAGCCACGATATCCGCATTGCCGACCGGGTGATGAACCGCCAGTTCGGCGGCACCTACATGGCCTACCTGCTGATCCAGGGCGACGCCAACGGCGCCATCAAGCGGCCCGAGGTGATGCGCTATATCGAAAAACTACAGCGGGTGCTGGAGTCCGATCCCGAGGTGGGCAAGACCTCCTCGCTGGCGGACGTCATCAAGCAGGTGAACTATGTGGTTCACGATGCCGATCCGCAATCCCGGCAGCTCCCGCAGAAGGTCGACGAGCTGGCCCAGTACCTGTTCCTGTACGAGACCGCCGGGGACGCCGGGGACCTGGACAACTTCGTCGACTATGACTACCGCACCGCCAACATCTGGGTGCAGATGCGTGCCGGCGATAACCGGGAGATGGCGCGCGTGGTGGCGCTGATCGACGAACAGCTGCGCCTGGAGCCGCCCCCGGCGGGCATCCAGGTGGAGTGGTCCGGTCTCACCTATATCAACAAGGTGTGGCAGGACGAGATGGTGGTGGGGATGATGAACGCGGTGCTGGGGGGCTTCCTGGCGGTATTTGCCATGATGATTATCCTGTTCCGCTCCCCGGTCCTGGCGCTGCTCTCCATGCTGCCGCTGGTGTTCGCCATCACCCTCTCCTACGGCCTGGCGGCCTTCGTGGGCAAGGAGTACGACATGCCCATGGCGGTCTGCTCGGCCCTGACCCTGGGGCTCTCCATCGATTTTGCCATCCACTTCATCCAGCGTTACCGGCTCAATCTGTCGCGCCTCGGCGGGGATCTTGCCGCGGCCAACGGGGTGGTGTTCGGCGAGACCGCCCGCGCCATCGCGCGCAACGCCTGGGTGATCGCCGTGGGCTTCTCGCCCATGATGTTCTCGCCGCTCGGCCCCTACAAAACGGTGGGGGTGTTCTTCGCCCTGCTGATGCTGTTTTCCGGCCTCACCGCCCTGGGGCTGTTGCCGGGACTGTTGAAACTGACCCACGGCCGGCTCTGGCGGCTGCAACCCGCGACCGCCTGAAGGAGAAATTGCGATGAAATTAACACGCTTATTCCTGGTGCTGATCCTGGCCCTCTTCGCGGCGGCCAGCGTACAGGCGCAACCCGGCGCTGACGACATCGTCGCCCGCTCCCTGGAGACCTTCTACTATGCCGGGGACGACCAGCGTACCCGGGTCAGCATGCGGCTGATCAATCCCCAGGGCAAGGAGCGCAAGCGGGTCATGACCCTGCTGCGCAAGGACCTGGGCGGTGAGGGCGAGCAGCGCTACTTTATCTATTTCCACGAACCGTCCGACGTAAAGGGCACCACCTTCATGGTCTGGAAATATCCGGCCCGGGAGGATGATCGCTGGATTTTCATTCCGGCGATCAAGCTGGTCAGACGCATCGCCGCCGATGACAAGCGCTCCTCTTTCGTCGGCTCGGATTTCACCTATGAGGACGTCTCGGGCCGCGAGGTGGGAGACGAGAGCCACAGCTTGCTGGATGAGACGGACCTGGATGGCCGACCGGTCTACCGGATCGAGAGCGTTCCCAAGGCCAAGGCGGACTACGTGCGTCGCCTCTCCTGGGTCGACCGGGAGCGCTGGCTGCCGCTCAAGGAGGAGTACTACGACGGCCGCGGCGAACTGCTGCGCACCTTTACCGCCGACCAGGTGCGAGAGGTGGACGGTCACTGGACGGTCACCCACCGTACCATGCGCGACGCCCAGAGCGGTCACCACACCGAGGTGGTGTACGACGAGGTGAACTACGGCGTCGGGCTCGACGACGACCTGTTCAGCGAGCGCTATCTGCAGCGCCCGCCACGGCAGTGGATACGATGATGAGCAGGCAGATGTCGGCCACCCTCCGGCTCGGCCTGCCGACCGTTCTGCCAGCTGTTCTGACAGCCGCCCTGGTCTGGGGCGTGGGGCTGCCCGCCGGCGCGGCGGAGGCGTCCCCGCTGGAGATACCTGAAATCCACGGCTTCCTCCAGGCCCATGGCGCGGCGCGCCTCGGCGGCGTGGGCTGTGACCCGGGAACGGCCTGCGATGGGCCCTTCAACGAGCAGCGCCTGCAACTCAAGGCGGAAGGGGGCGGGCTCGAGGGGGCGCTGGGCTATGCCGGCAAGATCGACCTGTTGCATGATGCCGCGCTGGGCGAATCCGAGGCGGATATCCGCGAACTCTACGCCGACTACAACGCCGAGCGCTACACCCTCCGTGCCGGCCGCCAGGTGGTCACCTGGGGAGTGGCGGACCTGCTGTTCATCAACGACACCTTCCCCAAGGACTGGACGGCCTTCTACGGCGGCCTGCCCCTGGAGTATCTCAAACGCGGCAGCGATGCCCTGCGCCTCGACCTGTTCCCGGAGTTTGCCGATGTGCAACTGGTGCTGGCCGACTTTCGCCCGGACCGCTTGCCCGACCGGGAGCGTTTCGTCTTTCCGGGCCAGGCGATCCAGGCCGAGCTGGACGAGCCGTCGGGGTTGGAGGTCGGGTTGCGCGTCTCGCGCTACATCGGCAGTTGGGACGGGGCGTTGTACCTCTCCCGCACCCACTACCGCGCCCCGGCATTGCGTCAGGTGGGGGCGATTTGGCAGGGCGGATTTCCGCGCCTGAACGCCTACGGTGCGAGCCTTTCCGGTCCGCTGGGCAGCGGCGTGCTCAACCTGGAGGCGGGCTATTACGACTCGGTCGAGGATCGTGACGGCAACGATCCCGCCATCGAGAACAGCCAGACGCGGCTGCTGGCCGGCTACAGCCGCCAGATCGGCGCCGACACCACCCTCGGGGTACAGGGCTATGTGGAGTGGATGCACGACCATGACGCCTACCGGCGAACCTTGCCGGCGGGGCAGACCGAACGTGACGAGCTGCGCGGCGTGGCGACCCTGCGCCTCACCCGGTTCCAGATGCATCAGACCCTGCGCCTGAGCCTGTTCGCCTTCTGGGGCATCAGTGAGGGCGACGGCTATATCATCCCGTCCGCCCGCTATGCCTTCAGCGACGCCCTGTGGGGCGAGGTCGGCGCAAACCTGCTGGTGGGCGATCGTAGCGGCCAGTTCGGCGTCCTGGGGGACAACGACAACCTCTACATGACCCTGCGCTATGCCTTTTGAGCAAGGGATGTCAAATCACATCGTGCGTTCGCGGCGCAGCGAACCAAAGCTCAACCGCAAAGCGCGCAAAGAACGCAAAGGGATGCACTGGCTTACCTGATATTTTCGGTTCAAATCTGCGGATGAAGGACCTGCGTAATACAAGTCATTGCTTTACTTAGTGTTCTTGGCGGTTTAAATGAGGTTTTTCGAAAAAAGTAGGTGTAGGGTGGAATGCTACTTAGTTAAGCCCAGAACCACCGTCATCCCGGCGAATGCCGGGATCCAGGCGGCTCGATGGAGGCGGTTTTCCTGGATTCCGGCCTGCGCCGGAATGACGAAAATCCTGCAATTCGCCTTAAGTAAGTAGCATTCGGTGTAGGGTGGATAAGCCGGTAAGCGCATCCACCGATGCGCAGTGGTTGAGCCATACCATTATGTTGAACTGGAAAATTGCATGAAGCGAAAGACAATCATCCTCGGCGTCGGCCTGTTGGCGCTGGCGGCCTTTCTGGGCTGGCGTTTCGTGCGCCCGCTGAACATCTTCGTGGTCGCTCCTGCATTCGAGAGGCCGGTGGATACCAGTGCGGCGCCCGCTAGTCTGGGGGACCTCAAGGCTGAGAGCTGCGGCGAATGCCATGCGGATTTCTATGACGAGTGGCGCACCAGCATGCACAGCCAGGCGTGGACCGACCCCTATTTCCAGGCGGACTGGCAATTCGACGGCAGTCAGCAGGTCTGCAAGAACTGCCACACCCCCCTGGACCGGCAGCAGGAGCATCGGGTGCTCGGTTTTCGCGATGACGAAAAGTGGGACCCGATACTGGCGCCCAATCCCGACTTCGATCCGGACCTGCAGCACCAGGGGGTCACCTGTGCCGCCTGCCACCTGCGTGAGGGGCGGATTCTCGGGCCCTACGGCAGCCAAAGCGATGCCCACCCCGTAGAACGGATCAGCAGCGGCAACCAGGTGTGCATACAGTGTCATCTGGTGGGCGGCGAGCGCTGGGACACCTTCTTCCGCTTTCCACCCTGCGGCACGGTCGCTGAAATCCGCACCGGTGCCGACGAGCCAACGACCCGCATCGGCGACATCCAGGGGGTCGACCCGGCCACCCTGGGCTGTGTCGAGTGCTACATGCCGGCGGTGGAGCGTCCGCTGGTGGCCGGCGGCGAGCCGAGGCTGACACGACAACATCTGTGGCGTGGCGGCCACGATCCGGAGATGGTCCGCCAGGCGGTGGAGGTCGGCTTCGAACGAATGAGCGACAAATCGGACCGCTATCGCCTGACCATCACCAACGTCGGCGCCGCCCACTACGTGCCCACCGGCACCCCGGACCGGCATTTCGTCCTGAGCGTGCGGCTGCTGGACCAGGATGGCGCGGTACTGGCCGAGGAGGAGCGGGTACTGAAGCGGACGGTTATGTGGCGGCCGTTCATCGTCGATCTGTGGGACACCCGGCTGCCGCCCGGCCGCCCCCGCAGCGAGGAGTTCGACTTCTCCGGCGCGGAACTCGAGCGGGCCTGGACCGCCGAGGCGGTGGTGCGCTACGGGCTGGTTGAAGAGGCGCGGCTCAAACGCATCGGGTACCAGAGCGAGGAGCCCACCACCTATGAGATCTACCGCAAGCGCCTGCCCCTCGGCGATCCGCGGGCGGGCTGATCCCGGCGTGGCCGCTAGGGAGAATTTTATGGCAAGCCACGCGATTGGCGCGGCACTCGGAGTGGCGCTGCTCAGCGCCGCCGCGCAAGCCGGCGTCGAGCACACCCACGATCCGGAAACGGGTTTGGAGGCCTGGATCTTGCGGGCTGAAGGTGCCTCGTTCACCTTCAACCAGCGCCTGCCGGATCAAACCCGCGCCTATTTTCAGGGCCGGGGGTTTCGGTCCGGGGAGGTGGAGGCCGTGGCCCTGGCCTGCGTCTTCCAGGTCACCGTGCGCAATGACACCGACGTCCCCATCGACCTGGACCTGTCCGACTGGCGGGTGATACCGGCGCGGGGGAGTCACCGGCCGTTGCGGCTGGAGGCCGACTGGCAACAGGAGTGGCAACGGCTACAGGTCGCCCAACCGGCACGTGTCGCCTTTCGCTGGTCCCTGTTCCCCACCCGGCAAAGCTTTCAGCCCGGCGACTGGAACATGGGCATGGTGACCTTCGATCTCGAGCCGGGCACCCTGTTTGATCTTGAAATCGACTGGCACCAGGATAAAACAGCGCGGCATTTGCGCTTCCAGGGGATGCGCTGTGCCCCGGACCGCCAGTTATGAAAGGAGAGAAACTGATGCGACGACTGCTGCTTGCGGTAACCCTGCTGCCGTTCACCGTCCTGGCCGCCACGCCGGCTCAGACCCTGACCCCGGTCGAGCCGCGGCCGCCGGCTCCGGACTTCACCCTGCAGGATCTGGACGGCAACAGGGTCCGCCTCGTCGATTTGCGCGGGCGGCCGGTTATCGTCAACTTCTGGGCCACCTGGTGCCCGCCCTGCCGCGAAGAGATGCCCTCCATGCAACGGGCCTGGGAGCGGCTGCGGCCCGAAGGGGTGGCGCTGCTGGCGGTCAATGTCGGTGAGGACGTGGATACTGTGTTCCAGTTCACCGGCAGCTACCCGGTGGAGTTCCCCATTTTGTTCGATCACGACGGCGCGGTCAGCGGCGCCTGGCCGATCCGCGGCCTGCCCACCACCTTCGTGGTCGATCCACAGGGACGCATCGCCTACCGCGCCATTGGCGGGCGCGAGTGGGACGATCCGGCATTGCTGCAACCGGTGCTCGAACTGCGCAACATCAGCACCACTTTCGATAATCCACCCTCAGGGAGCGAACGATGACCGAATCAAAATCACAACAACTTGCCACCCGCTGCGTCCACGCCGGCGAACTGGCCGACAGTCACGGCAGTCCGCACACCCCGATCTATGCGACGACCACCTTCAAATTCGCCGATACGGCGGCGCTGCTCGACGTGGTGGAGGGGCGCCAGGCGGGTAGCCTCTACACCCGCTACGGGCTGAATCCCACCATTCAGGCGCTGGAGGCGAAACTGGCCAGCCTGGAGGGGGCGGAAGCGGCCTTCGCCTTCGCCTCCGGCATGGCGGCGGAGGCGGCCCTGTTCCTGACCCATGGCAGGGAGGGGATCGTCTGCATCGGCGACGCCTACGGCGGCACCCTGGAGCTGATCGCCGAGCAGTTGCCGTTGCTGGGCATCCCGACCCACCTGATCCTCGGTTCCGAGCTCAATCGCCTGGACGGGTTGCTGGCGGGGGGTGTGCGCCTGGTGTTCCTGGAGACGCCCACCAACCCGGCCCTGGAGCTGTTCGACATCGCCGCACTCGCCGATCAGGTCCACGCCCACGGCGCGCTGCTGGCGGTGGATAATACCTTCGCCTCACCGGTCAACCAGCAGCCGCTGGCGCTGGGTGCCGACGTCGTGGTGCACAGCGCCACCAAGTACCTGGGCGGCCACAGCGACCTCACGGCCGGCGCTCTGATGGGCTCTAAGGCCCTGCTCGATCCAGTCTGGGGCTGGCGCAAGAACCTCGGTTCGATGCCGGCGCCGGAGACCTGCGGCCAACTGGCACGCAGCCTGCGCACCCTGGTGGTACGGGTACGCCAGCAGAACGCCACGGCCCAGGCCATTGCGGAAGCCATGGCACACCACCCGCGTATCCGCCGCGTGTTCTATCCCGGCCTGACCGACTTCCCCGGCCATGAGCTCGCTGTCCGCCAGATGAGCGGCTTTGGCGGCATGCTCACCATTGAAGTCGACGCCGATACCGCCGCTACGTCGGCCATGGTCGACCGGCTCAAGCTGTTCTCTCTGGCCGCCAGCCTGGGCGGGGTGGAGAGCCTGGTGACCCAGCCGGTGACCACTACGCACCACGGGTTGAGCGAGGATGAGCGCGCCCGTCGCGGTATCAGCGGCGCCATGGTGCGCCTGTCGGTGGGGCTGGAGGATGCCGGCGACCTGATCGCCGACCTGCAACAGGCGCTGGATTAACTAATGACCGACAGCAGGAGAGCGCCTTGATGGACAGGACAAAAAAGTGGTTCGGGCTGGGTTGCCAGGGTGTTTGGGCGGCACTGTGGATGGCCATGGCACCTCTTCAGGCCGCCACCCTGTCGGGGGTCGTGGCGGACGAGGATGAACGCCTCGCCAAGGTGGAGATCATCCTGGTTGACGCGGACAGCCGGATCACCCTGGGCAGTGTCTATACCGGCGCCGACGGCCAGTTCCGCTTCACCGTCGAGCGCGGCAAATTCGATGTCGGGGCGTTCAAGTCCGGCTACGTCAGCCGCTGGACCCGGGGAATCGGCGTGGGTGCCGACGATGTGGCGATAGAGATTGGCCTGGTGAACGAGGCCTTCGCGGAGGATCATTCCGGGAGCGCGGAGGATGATTGTAATTGACTCGACCCCTATAGGATTGAACCAAGCGATAACGATAATAAATCAGACCAGAGAGGTAAAACCGTGACCCGATATATTCTTCTGTTAGCCGCGCTGTTTCTTGCCCCGGCCCAGGCCGACGAGGTGTCCCTGAGCGACGCCGGCCTGACCCTGAATGCCCGTCTTGAAAAGACCGAAAACTGGCCCGCCGGACCGGTCATCCTCATCACCCACGGCACGCTGTCGCACAACCGGAGCGAAATCATCACCGCCCTGCAGACGCTGTTTCAGGAAAACGGCTTGAGTTCGCTGGCGATCAACCTGGGCCTGGGCCTGAACGACCGGCAGGGTCCCTACGAGTGCCCCACGCCCCACGCCCACAAACATGCGGATGCGGTGACCGAGATCGGGCTCTGGCTGGCGTGGCTGAAACGCCAGGGGGCGCAACAGGTGGTGCTGCTGGGCCACTCCCGGGGCGGCAACCAGACCGCCTGGTTTGCAGCTGAACAGAGCGACCCGGTGATCAGGAAGGTGATTCTTGTCGCGCCCCAGACCTGGAGCCCTGAATACGCCGCCGAGGAGTATGAAAAGCGTTACGGCAAGCCGTTGGCACCGGTGCTGGCATCGGCCCAGGCCCTGGTTTCCGCCGGCAAGCCGAACACATCGATGGAGCGCACCGATTTCATCTACTGCCGGGACACCAGCGTCACCGCCGGGGCTTTCGTCTCCTACTATGCCCCGGAACCGCGCCAGGATACTCCCCATCTGTTGCCCGGGATCAGCCAGCCGGTGCTGGTGTTCGCCGGCACCGAGGATCAGGTGGTCAAGGGGCTGGACAAGGCACTGGCCCCCATGGCGGAGGCCGGCGCCATCACGCTGGAGGTGCTGGAAGGCGCCGACCACTCCTTCCGTGACCTCTATGCCGAAGATCTGGTTGAGCGCGCTATCGAATTCATCAATGAGTAACCGGCCATGAACGGCATTACCGATCCGGCGGCCTACGAGGCGTGGTATCACACCCCGCGCGGGCGCTGGATCGGTGACCGGGAGTTCGCGCTGCTGCGTGATCTGCTGCAGCCGGTGGCCGGCGCGTCACTGCTGGATGTGGGCTGTGGAACCGGCCACTTCAGCCGCCGGTTTGCCGGGCTGGGCCTGGTGGTCAGCGGCATCGACCCGGATGCGCAAGCGCTCGCCTATGCGGCGGGAGAGGGCGACGACATCACCTACCTGCGGGGCGACGGTCGGGCACTGCCGTTTGCCGATAACCAGTTCGACTACAGCAGCGCCGTCACCAGCCTCTGTTTCGTGGATGATCCGGTCGCGGCCCTGCGGGAGATGTGGCGGGTAACCCGCCTTGGCGTGGTGCTCGGCCTGCTCAACCGGCACAGCCTGCTGTATCGGGAGAAGCAGGGCCGGGGCGCTTACCGGGGCGCCCGCTGGGACAGCGCCGAAGTGGTAAGGGAGGTGTGGCTACCCCGGCTTACCTCCGGCCCCGCCGCGGTCAGCATGGGCAGCGCCATCTTCCTGCCACGGGGAGACGGCGTGGCCCGCATCGCCGAGGCGTGGCTACCCCGACAAATTCCCTGGGGTGGTTTTCTGGCGGTCTGTCTGAGGCGATGATGGCGGCGCCGCATGGCGGAACAGGCGTGCCATCGTATGAGGCAGGCAAGGCAGGCCAACCACCCCGTGAATAGTTACGTTTGGGGAATGAAAAAAGGGGCCTTGCCGGCCCCAAAAGGAGGGAGGATGTCTATGTGAAAGCCCCCGGCGGTTGCCGGGGGCTCGGTCTTGCTCAGAACTGCAACTGCCACCACTCGAGTGTGACGGCCTTGAAGCCGTCGCGTTCCTGCCCGGCGCCATCCCAGGCCGCGAAGGCGACCGGCACCGATTTACGGCCATTGAGCACGACACCTTCGTCACTCTTCACCACCAGCGGCCGAGCCAATACCACGTCCCAGCCGTCGCCGTTGCGCGCATGGCTGCTGGTCAGTTCCTTGGAGGCTACCGGTGTCGCCGTACCGAATCCCTGTGCAAACAGGTTCTCGGTGCGGCCATCGGCGAACCAGTGCCAGATGTTGACCGGGTTGTTGCCATCCCCCATGAAGGGGGTGGTGGTGACCTCGCCGCTGAGCGGGAACTGCACCGCCACCTGATCGAGGAAACGGTCGGTATCCGCCATGTCGGTATTGGCGGTCTTGTCGGTCCAGCGCAGGCGCACGTAGAGCATGTCACCCGCCTGGACCGCCTGGGCGGTGAGCCGATGGGTCGCCGGTGTGCCGACGATCGAGGGATGCCCCGGAAACGCCGGTTGCAGGTCGACCTGGGTTACCGGCGCCTGCTTCCACACCGCCGCCCCCGGAGACTTGGCATCCACCCCGGCCTTTACCGACAGGGCGCTCAGGGTGCGCGCGCCGGTTTCGGCCGGCGCCGCCCAGGCTGTGGTGCCCAGTGCCGCGGCGGAGCAGAGCATGAGCAGGGAGAGTTTTTTTGCATAACGGACAAGTTTCATGTCACGCCTCCGATTCATCTTGTTGTTCCTCGAGCAGGGTACGGTGCTGGCGTACCAACTCATCCAGGGTTGCGCCGAACTCGCCGTAGACTGTACCGGTCGCTTCCAGTTTTTCGCGGAACCCGGAAACCCAGGCCCCGGTATGACGGTCCAGAAAATCCCGCGCCGCATGACGGTACGGTTCGGCGTCGCCACCTTCCTGCCTGGCGGCATGCTCCTTCATGCACAGCCAGGCTAGGAATTCGAGTTCGGTCGTCAGGTGGTCGGGATACTCCCGGTCGGACTCGCTGAGCTTGGCGTCGAAGAACTCGTAGAAGCGCAGCAAGTCCTCAAGGATGCCCTCGCGGCCCAACTCGCGGCGGTTCAACCCCTCGAACAGAGGCACCGGGGAGCCGTCGTTGCCGGTCTCGAAGGCGTCCAGGTAGTCGGTCTCCAGCTTCTCCCGGGTCAACCCGGGGCCGACCAGGCCGTGCCTCGTCAACTTCTGCCACGAGGCATCGTCCGGGTAGGAGAACAGTTGTGCCATCGCCAGATAGCCCCCGGCCAGGGTTTCGGCGTTATTCATCATCGCGTTCATATGCCATACCTGTCTTTGTTGGTGTAGCCGATCAGGATGTCGGTCAGTTCCGACGGTTTGGCCTCGCGGCGCTTCTGCATTTCCCGTCCCAGCGTAGCCAGCGCTTCCTTGGTGCGGGGACCGAACAGCGCCTCGATGTCGGCGATCGGGATACGCGGCTCATCCTTCAACCGTCCGTCTTCCTCGAACGGCGGCGGCGTGACGTTGATCGGCGGCACATAGAACACGTTCGGCTCGGTACCGTACTCGGCATGCAGCGGCAGCGCGATTTTCCATTTATCCACCAGCTTGTAGATCGGGCCATCTTTGTCGTCGCGATAACCCCAGAAGCGGATACGGCCGGAGCACTGCTTGACACAGGCGGGCACCTCGCCCTTCTCGACCCGCGGGTAGCAACCGATGCACTTCTCGGACTTGCCGGTCTGGAGGTTGAAGTAGACCTTGCCATAGGGGCAGGCCTTGACACAGTAGCGGTAGCCACGGCAGCGCTCCTGGTCGACCACCACCAGTCCGTCCTCTTCGCGTTTGTAGATCGCCTTGCGCGGGCAGGCGGCGAGGCATGCCGGGTTGGAGCAGTGGTTGCAGATGCGCGGCATGTAGAAGTAGTGATTGTTCGGGAACTGGCCCGTTCCCTCGTCCTCGTCCCAGTTGGGTCCGTAGGTTGGTTTCTCGTGGGGAACGACCTGATCGCCCTTGCCTTTCAACAGCACATCGGCCGTGTTGTACTCCCACACACCGCCGTAGTCGGCCATGGGTGGGATCTTGCCGTCGGTGCGGATCACTCCGTCCTTGAAGCCGCCGCCCTTTTGCTCCCAGTTCTTTGGGTAGCCCATGCCGGGCCGCGTCTCGACGTTGTTCCAATACATGTACTCACGACCCTTGCGATTGGTCCACAACTGCTTGCAGGCCATGGTGCAGGTGTGGCAGCCGATGCATTTATTCAGGTCGAATACGTAAGCTAATTGTCGCTGACTCATAATCTGTTTCCTCAGGCTTTCTCGACGTCAACCGTCGTTTCATGGAAGATGCGGTTCGGGTTGAAGCCGCCCGACTTGTACTTGACGTGTCCGTAGCCACCCACCATTTCCAGCGGGTTGATCAACTCGGCGCTGACGAAGTTGTAGTGGGTCATTCCCTTGTACATGTACTGCTCCCAACCGTGCTCGCTGAACACCATGTTCTCGGGCAGGGCCGGCCAGGCCTTGGCCATGGCGAAGAACTCGCCCGAGGAGTTGAAGATCCGCACCGTATCGCCATCCTTGATGCCTTTCGCGGCCATTGCCTTCGGATTCATGCGTACGTCCGGGGTACCGCGCTGCATGCGCAGCATCCAGGGGTCGTTGCGGTAGTAGGAGTGGATACCCCAGCGGGTGTGCGGCGAGTTGCGCACGAAGGGGTACTTCTTCGGTCCCACCACGCCGCCGCCGAACTGCGGCTTGGGCACCTCCGTGCCGAAGCGCTGGAACCATTCGTGGTCGACATAGAACTGCAGCCGTCCGGTCAGGGTCTTGTAGGGCTTCTTCTCCGTGACGTTGACGGTGAAGGGGCGGTAGGGTTTGTCCTTGGGCACCGGACCGGTCTTGCCGGCCGAGGGTCCCACGGCGACAAAGCCTTTCTTCATGATCTCCTCGTAGGTACCCGGACCGAGTGCCTTGGACTTCTCCATGGCGAAGCGCAGCGCGTCCTCGTCGCTGGCGACGGCACCGTTCATGGTGAACTCGTCGCCGATCTTGTCGAAGTCGATCCAGGCCTTGATCTCCGGGTCCTCCACGCGGGTGATGCCGCGCGCCCTGGCGCGCTCCTGAATCTTGGCGGCAAGCCCGGCCATGATCTGCCAGTCGGTTTTGCGCTCATACATGGGCTGGACCGGCCGGCCGAAGAGATGGATGAAGCGCGTCACCGAGGTCTCGCGGATGTCCAGCATCTCGGTGTTCTCCGCCGCCGGCAGCACGATGTCGGCGTACATGGCCGCGGAGAGCATGCGCAGGTCTACCACCACGAACAGCTCGCAGCGCTTGAGGAAGTTGTCGCGCAGGTGCTGGTAGCCGTTGGAGGTGGCGAAGGTGTTGATGCCGCCGTTGATGTAGACGGTCGGATTCTTGATCGACTGCCAGTTGGGCATCCAGCCCTTGGCCTCCGACTCCTTGCGCATCGCCTCCATGTCGTCGACGCCGAAGCCGATCTGCTCCTTCAGTTGCGCGTCATCGTAGTAGGCCTTGGAGCGTTTGTACTGCTCGCCCCACACCCACTGGGCCAGCACCATGGAGACGCTGCGACCCTTCCTGCCCTCGACCTTGCCCAGCGCCGACTTGCCTTCCAGCTTCCAGCCCTCGTAGGTGGTATCGATGGAGCCGGTGGTGCCGTGGTGGCCGATCAGGGTGAGGATGAGGATCTTGAGACGACCGCACTGGAAGCCGTCAAAGTGCTTCTGGTTGTTGTAGCCGTCGAGGATGCGCATCGCTTTGGACTCGGCGATCCATCCGGCCAGCTTGCGCACCACGGAGGGATGCACGCCGGTGGTTTTCTGGGTTGCCTCCGGGGTAAAGGGGGCGATCTCGGTCTTCAGGCGCTCGAACACCGTGGTGACCTCGACGCCGTTGGCCTTGAAAGTGCCTTCCAGCGCGGGATCGATGGCACCGAGCTGGAGAGTCTTCTCCTTGGAACCCATGCTGCCGGGGGCAAGTACCGCCTTGCCGCTCTTGTTGTCCCAGACATAGAAGACCTCATCACTGCCATCCTTGTTGAAATCGGACTCGCGCAGGAATTTGCCGTTGTCGGTGCGCACCAGGAACGGCAGGTCGGTCTGCTCCTTGAGGTAGTCCGCCTTGTAGTGTTTGCCGGCGATCAGTTCATTGACGATCGCGGCCGCCAGGTGGGAGTCAGTACCAGAGGCGACCGGGACGAACAGGTCGGAGTGGACCGACGAGGGATTATAGTCGGCCGAGATGTTCACCAGCCGCGCCCCGTTGTAGCGTGCCTCGGTGAGGAAGTGGGCATCCGGGATGCGGGTGACGATGGGGTTCTTGTGCCACATCAGGATCAGGTCCGAGGTGAACCAGTCGTCGAAGGTGGAGACGGTACGCGCCGGGTTGCGCACCGTCTGCATGCCGGGATAGAGGTCGCCGGTCATGGAGGAGACGTCCGGTTTGATGGCACCCAGCAGATTTGCCATCCGCGTATAGGCCGTGTTGCCCACCACCGAGAAGGGACGCTTGGGGATGACGATGTTGCCCGGTCCCTGCTTCAGCGTGGTGTCGATGATCTTGTCGGCGATTTCGGTGAAGGCCTCGTCCCAGGAGATGCGCTTCCACTTGCGCGAACCGCGTTCGCCAACACGTTTCAGGGGCCACTTGAGGTGGTCCGGCTGCTTCGACCAGGAGCAGTAGACCGCGCCCTTTTGGCAGCCGCGCGGATTCATGTCGGGCAGGCCGGGCAGTTGCGGATACTCACTCACCTGCTCGTCGCGCATCGGTATACCGTTCTTGACATAGACCTTCCAGGCGCAGCCGGCCACGCAGCCGATGGAGTGGGTGATGAAACCGGTCGAATCCCAGGTCCACTCCTTGCGATACAGGTCTTCCCAGCCCCGGTAGGGATACGACTTGAGCGGGTCATCGACCGGCTGGATCTTCGAGAAGGCCAACACGCTCGGCGGCACCGCGAGGGTGGCGAGCGCCGTGCCGGACATCTGAAGGAATTTTCGACGGCCGATACCGTCCTTTTGATTGGTCATGATTTTACTCCCGGGTTCGGTTCAAAGACGCAGGATCTCAATTGCTGTAAATAACGCATGTTCGGTAAATCTCGGTTGAAACTTCCCTGTATCTATCCAATAGTGGGGTCTCGGTTTGTTGATGAATCGCTGGCCTCTCCTGCCGCGATGGTCAACAATAGTGGGCGGCAATATTGACAGTCCCTTGTGGCACGTTGTATGCGTTGGAACGACCGGTGCCCAGGCGTTTCGCCACCTCGGCGACTTAACCGCAATTCTCTTGCCAAACGGATTCCACTTTTTTATATAGTTGTTTTCTATGAGGATTTGCATGCGAACAAATTGAGTTTATGACGACTGTCTTGAAAAACGCCGAACCCAGGCAGGGATGCGCCGATTGATATCATGTGAAACGTTACCGCTCGGTAACAAAACGAACCAAAGGCCACCTATGCGTAACCATCCCGCCACCAACCGCCCGATAAAACCCGTTTTTCGACTTATCGCGTTACCGCGCGGTAACCATCACGTGGATTTGCGAACGTTTTTTGCCAGATTTATTTTCATCCTTGCCGTGCTGATCACGGTTTCCGCGACCGACGCGGCCGAGGGGGTCGGCACGGTTCGTATCGGACTGACGCCGACGATCCCGAATGATCAGTACCGGGTGATAGAGGAGTGGCGTCTCTATATGGAGCGGGAGCTGGAACGGCCGGTGGAGTTCGTCTGGCGCAACAGCTATATCGAAACGATGGATCTGCTGCGCGTCAACAAGCTCGACTATGCCTGGATCTGCGACTACCCCTTCGTCTATTTCAAGGGCCAGGTCAAGCTACTGGCGGTACCGCTCTACCAGGGCCGGCCCTACTACCAGTCGTACCTGATCGTACCGGCAACGGATGACCAAACAACTTCCATCGATCAGCTGAGAGGTAAGATGTTTGCCTATGCCGATCCCTACTCCAATACCGGGTATCTGACACCGCGCTACCTGCTTGCCCAGTCCGGCGAGGACCCGGATCATTTTTTCAGCAAGACATTTTTTACTTTTTCTCATCGCAAAGTGATGGAGGCGGTGGCTCTCGGTGCGGCGCAGGGTGGGGCGGTCAGCAGCCATGTCTGGGACACCCTGCTTAAAACCACGCCAGAGCTGGCACAGGGCACACGCGTCGTTTCCAAATCGCCCGAGTACGGATTTCCCCCCCTGGTTGCCCGGCCCTCGGTGAGCGAGACTGAGTTCCGTACCATGCAAAAGCTACTGCTCAAAATGATGGCAAGCGAGGAAGGGCAGTCGTTGTTACGGAGGCTCAATATCGATGGCTTCATCGCCGGTGAGCCATCGCTTTATGACCGGGTCGATCAGATGATGCAGGTGGTTGGTAAAAAATGAGATCGCCATTCGACCTGAGCTTCCGCCTGAAGATACCGCTGTGGGGGAGCCTGCTGATTGTCGTCACCACCCTGGCGATCTCCGCCTCGATGATGGTCCAGGCGTACAACGATGTCCGAAGCGACCTGGTGAGCAGTGCTTCCAGTCTGGGCGGAACACTGGCACGAACCCTGTTTCCCGTCATGTTGCGTGATGACGTCTGGCAAGCCACCGAGATCATCAGGGCATCGCTGCATGGCGGGCTGGAATCAAACGTACTCCGTCCGGAGCTGGTGTTTGTTCTGGACAGGGAACAAAAGGTATTCATCTCCAGCCAGCCTCAATCCATACCGCTGCTCGCGGATATTCGACAGAGCGGTGAAGAGTATCGCCGGTTGGTGAACTGGCTTGCAACCAATAGCGAGCCGGCGGTCCGAAGCCTGGAGCTGGCGAAGTTCCATCGCATCTACGTGACAACGCCCATTGTCGATACAGGAGCCTACCTGGGTACGCTGGTCACCGTACATTCAAAGGACGCCCTGTTGTCGCGCTTTTACAGCGTCGCCTGGCGCGGTATGGGCATAGGTCTGGTCGTACTGGCCATTCTGCTGCCGATCAACTGGTTCTGGGGTCGCCGCACCGCGGTCCCGATGGTGCAGCTGACCAACAGTATTGTCGATGTGACGCGGGGCAGGGTCACCCCCCTGCCGCCACAAAACTATACCCACCGGGATGAGCTGGGTGACCTGTTCGAAGCCTATGAAATAATGGTGGAGTTTTTACAGGACAGAGCGCGCCTCGAACAGGGCATGATCCGAGCGGAACGCCTGGCCGCGATCGGCCGGTTGTCCGCCGGTATCGCCCACGAGATCAACAATCCGCTGGGGGGCATGCTGGTCGCGTTGAACAATTTCCGGCGCCGCAACGGGCAGGACGAACGTGCACTGGCAACCGTATCGATGATCGAGCGCGGTCTGCATCAGATTCACGAGATCGTCAATGCCATGCTGGTGGAGGCCAAGGGTAAGGCCCGGGATTTCGCGCCGCAGGATGTCGAGGATATCCATCAATTATTGGCCTCGGAAACCAGGAAGCACCAGGTGACCCTCCAGATCGACAGCAATATCGAACGGCCCGTGCCCTTGCGCGCCACCCTGGTGCGCCAGATCCTGATGAACCTGACGCTCAACGCGATTCAGGCCTCGGATCGTTCGGGTGAGGTACGGTGCACGATCCATCTTGCCGGCGACCAGCTGATGCTGCACACCGAAAATGCCGGCAAAGCCATTCCACCGGAGGTGGTGGATCATCTGTTCGAGCCCTTTATAGGTAATAAAGAATCGGGCCATGGACTCGGCTTGTGGATCGTCTACCAGATCGTTCAGCAACAGAATGGCCGGATCCATGCGGAGAGCAGCGACGGCCTGACCCAATTCACGGTAACTCTTCCCCTCGGAGACGCGGCATGAAATCAACATCGGTGAGTGTTTGCCTGATAGAGGATGACGAACTCATGGGCGAGGCGCTAAGTGAGCGGTTCGAGATGGAGGGTTTCGACTTTGCCTGGTACAAACACGGCAAGGAGGCCCTGAAGTCCTTGCAGCGCCATAAGTTCGGCGTTGTGGTCAGCGACATCCGCCTGCCCGATCTGAGCGGGGAGGAGGTGTTCCTGAGACTGAGGCAGTCCCAACCCGACTGTCCACCATTCCTGTTCATGACCGGCTATGGGGTGCTCGACCAGGCGGTGCGCCTGCTCAAGCTGGGGGCCGCCGACTATATCGCCAAGCCGCTCGACGTGGATGATCTGGTACAGCGCATGCGCGAACTGGCGGGCCCCCTTGACCAGGCCGGCGCATCCGGTTTCTCGCTGGGTATTTCCAATGCCATGCGCCGCATCGAGCACACGCTATCGCGATTGGCAGAGTCGGATTGCACCGTGCTCATCACCGGCGAATCCGGTGTGGGCAAGGAGCGGGTTGCCCAGTTCCTGCATGAACTGGGGGGTGCCGATGCCTCCACTCCCTTCGTGGCGGTCAACTGCGGCGCCATACCGGAATCGCTGATGGAGGCCGAGCTGTTTGGTTTCGAGAAGGGCGCCTTCACCGGTGCGGTTAAAACGCGCCATGGGTATTTTGAGCAGGCGGATAATGGCACGCTCTTTCTGGACGAAGTGGGGGATATGCCCTTGTCCATGCAGGTCAAGCTGTTGCGCGCCATCCAGGAGCGCTACGTGACCCGTGTCGGCGGTGAAACCCCAATTCCCAGCAGCGCGCGAATCGTCTGCGCCACCCACCAGGAGTTGGCGCAGTTGGTGGAGTCCGGCGAGTTTCGTGAGGATCTCTATTACCGTATCAACGTCATCCACCTGCGCGTCCCGCCGCTGCGTGAACGGCGTGAGGATATCCTCTGGCTGGCCCGCCAGTTTGCCGAAGAGCAGTCAAGAAAGAAAGGTGGCCCCCCCTTCCACTTCAATCCTGACGCGGAGCGCGCCCTGTTGTCCTATGCCTGGCCGGGCAACATCCGGGAACTCAAGCATTGCGTGGAGCGCGCGTGCATCCTGGCGGATCGACCCGTACTCGGTCCGGAAATCCTGTCCCTTGGCGACTGCACTTCCGCGGAAGAATCCACTTTTCTTTCCGGTGACGGCCTGGTCTCCCACCTCGACGCCTGCGAGAAACGCTACATTGAACAGGCCCTCGCCGCCCATAACTGGCGTATCACCGAAACGGCGGATGACCTGGGCATCAGCCGCAAGAACCTCTGGCAAAAAATGCGTAAACACCAAATCGCCACTCCGGATAAATAGCCAGTACCGGAAAGTCGGACCGAAAAAAACCCCGCCGGACAGTCCGCGCGGGGTTTTCCTTGTTCTGGCGATGGTCGGGCCAGGCTTGCCCGGCCTGCCGCCGGCCGGCTTGTTACATCTTCCAGGAGTAGGCGATGCCGATGGAGTCCTGGTACATCTTCAGGTCCGCCTCTCCGCTGCCAAACGCGGCGGGTATGGAGCCGGATCCCTTCACCGAGTTCTCGAAGGCGTGCATGTAGCTGAAGGTGAGTTCCGAGCCGTTATCCAGCACCCAGGTGGCGCCCAGGGTCAGGTGGTCCTCCACCGTGGCGGGGGCGAGCATGTTGAACAGGGTCTCGGCCGCGGGGATGGGCTGGTCGGCATGGTTGTAGCCGGCACGCAGTGTCAGCTGCGGGCTGTACTGGTAGGCGATGCCCAGCTTGTAGACGGTCTGATCCTCCCAGCCGAAACCGAGACCGCCGTCGGTGCCGAGACGACCGTTAGCAGTGAAGGCGTTGGGGTTGGTGGTGGGGCCGCCGTTGTTGATCGCATTGATGTCGGCGTAGTTGATGCGCATCACGTCGGCGGCAATGACCAGCTTCGGCGTGGCCTGGACGGCGATGCCGATGGCGTAGTTCTCGGGGATGTCGAAATCGCCCTGCTCGGCGAACAGGCCCGAGTAGTCGTCAAACTCGGTCATGTAGGTGCGGGTCTGGTAGGTGGCGCCCAGGGTCACGCTGTCCGAGACCTTGCCTTGCCAGCCCAGGCGAATGCCGGCGCCGTAGGAGATATCGTGGCCATTGTCGGTGACATTGCCGAGATCGGCCGAGAAGGCGGCCTGATCAAAATTCTGCAGGCCCAACGCCTCGAAGGTCTGCACCGCCAGGTTAAGGCCGATGCCCAGCGAGTGGTTTTCGTTCAGTTTGAATGCGTAAGTGGGGACGATGAACAACTGGGCCAGGTCGACGCCGGTGCGGGTCGGGTAGGCGGCGCCATTGAAGAGCGTGAAACCGTCCTTGTAATCAGTGTTCATGCCGCCGTTGCCGAACACCGAGACGCCGAAGGAGCTGTTCTCGTCCAGCATGCGGTTGTAGCCGAACTCGGGGATAATGAAGTTCTTGGTGTCGCTGCCGTCGTGGTGGCCATTGCCGCCGCCTCCGTTTCCGGATACATCCGCGCTGCGTATCGGACGGAACCACTCGGCTCCGAGGTCCATGCGGTTGCCCACATGGACCATGCCGGCCGGGTTGGTGGCGGCGGCCAGCAGCTGTTTCTTGAGATGCATCTGTTAGTTCCTCCGCACACTCTGCCTGGCGCTACATCGGGGTGGCTGTGGCAGGAGTGTTGCTACTGTTTTTGGTTATCTTGGTATCGCTGTTCTTCTTATTGTCTGCGCATTGCCATAATGCGGATCGATTTAATCCATGTCAACTAGAAAAAATATTAGAATATTAGAGACTTATGTTTATTAGTGGAAGTTATTGGTGAATTGATTGGATTATGTAGTGGTTTACCATAATGCCCCGGACAAGCGGGCGGGAGCGGCGCTTTTTGGTAACAGGGGTTATCGTGGGTCAATGGCGATGACCGGCAGTTCAGAATGATAGTGCTGCAGCTCCCTGATCTCCTCCGCTCCATCGAGACCCGGCGATGTTACAGCGATCATGTTTCCGTCATCACCGCCTGGATCCGAGTCTTTGCGGCTGTTGGGGCGAGATTACTCATCGGCCGGCACAGAGCGCGCGCACGCTTGCAGCCAATTTGGCCATGTCCCTGATCGGTTTGCGGTAGAGATGCTCCGGCATGATCCCGATAGCGCCGAGCTCGGGAGAGATGGCGTAGTTGGGTGATCCGGTATGGAGCAGGAAGCGGATCTCGGGGTCCTTCCGGTGCAGCGCCTGGCAGGCCTCGTCGCCGTTCATGTCGGGCAGGCGCATATCCATGATGCATACCTGCACCCTTAGCCCCGTTTCAACCTTTCGCAACGCATCTTCGGCTGAATTGGCGACATCGACCTCCAGCCCTTCATCCTCCAGATAGGCCGCCAAATTGCAACTGATCAGCTCCTCATCGTCGACGATCAGGACCTTGGCCATCTCAATACTCCTCGTGCCGAGGTAGGCGCAGAGTGAACTTTGAGCCCATGCCCGGAGTGGACTCCACTTCCAATCGGCCATGGTGTTGTTCGGTGACGATGAAGTAGGCCACCGCGAGTCCAAGACCTGTCCCCATGCCTACCGGCTTGGTGGTGAAAAACGGCTCGAATAGACGGTGGCGAACCTCTGCCGACATCCCCGGCCCGTTGTCGATCACCTCCAGGCGTAGCCACTGTTCCTCGTCACGCAGCCGCAGGGTGATGGTTGGACAGGTTTGGTGTGGATTGCCAGCCATCGCCTGGGCGGCATTTTTCAGCACGTTGAGCAGCACCTGTTCGATGGCCAAGGCTTCGCAGGAGATCAGGTCGGAGCGGGTATCGTAGTCGCGTTCGATGGTGATGCGCCGGAAGTCGTAGTTTTTCTTGACGTCATAGTCGTGGCTGGCGAGATGCAGCACGGTCTCCACCAGTTCGGACAAGGGGGTCGGGACGAAACTCGAGGTGCCGCGCCGGCTATAAGCGAGCATTTCTGTCACGATTAGTGCCGCCCGCTCGGTAGCCTCCTGCATGCCTGCGATAAATTGAGAAAGTCCGCGCTCGGTCATATACCGGCGCATTGCGCCCAGGTCCAGGCCCACATTATTGGCCACCTCCCGGTTCTTGGGGATATCGTCGGAGAGCCGGCGCACCAGGTTCTGGCAGCTCTGGGCGATGATGCCAAGGGGGTTGTTGATCTCGTGGGCCATGCCTGCGGCCAGCCCCCCCACCGACATCATTTTCTCCGTCTGGACCATCATCTCCTCGATGCGGACTCGCTCGGTAACGTCATCGATACGGACAACTCCACCCAGACCCTCCGCAGAACTGAGCGGATATACCGCCAAGTCGATAACACGGCTGCTGCCACCGTTTTGCAGCGGGAGGCGCTCCTTGCGTACCGGATGGCGTTCGCGAATGGCGTGACTGATATCCCCCAGTTGAGCCTCCAGGAAAGGGAAGAGCTTTACCAGGGGTTGGCCTACGCCCTCCCTGATGTCCATATCCCGCTCCGCCGCGGCGAAGTGGTTCCAATGGGTAATAATGCCCTTCTGGTCCACGCCGACCAGGATCGACGGTATGGAGTCGATGATGTCCTGGAGATAGGTCCGGGCGTTCAGCAGGAGCTTTTCCGCCTCTTTCTGTTCCGTCAGGTCATGGATGATGCCGATAAAGCCATGGAACTCCGCTACCTTGACTTCCCCCACCGAGAGGTAGATGGGGAAGACGGTGCCGTCCTTGCGTCGTCCCTCCACCTCACGGCCAGTGCCGATGATATGGGGATCGTCGGTCTCCAGGTAACGGGCGATATATTCGTCGTGATGCCGGCTGTAATCCGGTGCCGCCAACAGTTTGATATTGTGCCCCATCACCTCTTCCGACGCATAACCGAAAAGGCGCTCGGCAACCGGATTGAACAACTCGATGTTGCCGCGGGCATCGATGGCGATGACGGCATCGGCGACGTTGTTCACGATTTCCCTTACCCGGGGGTCGACGCTCCAGAAACGAACACGCTGCATTTGGCCTACTGAGGTATCCATCATTACGCTCGTGTTCCGGTCCACTTGGACCCAATACCCACCTATCTGCCGGCACGCCCTCAGTATAGTTGACTGAATTTGTCGGGTAATGGTTCAGGTGTGACATGATATGGGGGGCAGGCCCGAGCGGAGATTGCTGTATGGATAACGCATTGATACACAAAATAATTATACTGATTCAGGTGATTTCAAAAAAACAGGGCGCCGGCGCACCGAGATAAGCGTAGGTAGAGTAGTGGAGGTGAAATTCCTCTGTTTGACAAAGCGCTAGCCATCCGCCCAGATCACGGGTAACGGGCTGCTGTACGCAAGGGCAGGGGTTCAGCGTTGGCAGGGGAAGATGCAGGCGCGGCGAGCTATGGGGGCTGAGGGGCTATAATGTACCTGCCCGTCGCGGATTTTAGGGGGACGGGGCAGTTGGTAAATTCTTGGAAAAGCTGTTGACAGCACCCCCTCGATCAAGCAGAATGCCGGGCTTCGTGGAGGGGTTCCCGAGTGGCCAAAGGGATCAGACTGTAAATCTGACGGCTCCGCCTTCGGAGGTTCGAATCCTCCCCCCTCCACCAGCTTAAATTGTACTGCGCGATATGGCGCGGTACGGTAGGTGGAAGGCTCTCCTGCATTGGTTGTGGGGGAGGAGGCGAACCGATAAGAGGTTCGACGGGGAGCGCAGCGACCCGAACGTCGCGCGTAGCGCGACGGCCCGGAGGGCGAAGGCCGCAGGCCGGAGTAATCCTCCCCCCTCCACCACTGAATTTGAAGCGGTTTTGGTGAGCGATCAGTCGCTTGGCAGCGCGGGTGTAGTTCAATGGTAGAACTTCAGCCTTCCAAGCTGAATACGTGGGTTCGATTCCCATCACCCGCTCCATATCGAGTCCTTCGCCAGGGCTATTATGATAGTTACGTAGTGCAAGGCCCATGTAGCTCAGTTGGTAGAGCACACCCTTGGTAAGGGTGAGGTCAGCAGTTCGAATCTGCTCATGGGCTCCATAATCTAGTCCCGTGTACCGTCGGTGCACGGGTTTATTTGTCATAAGTTTTTAGAGCGAACCTTTCGGAGATTGAGTCGATGTCCAAGGAAAAATTCGAGCGTACAAAACCCCACGTAAACGTGGGAACCATTGGTCACGTTGACCACGGTAAGACCACGTTGACGGCGGCGATCACCAAGGTGATGGCGGAAGCGCGGGGTGGAGTATTTAAAGACTACGCTGACATCGATAATGCACCGGAAGAGCGTGAGCGTGGAATNACCATTGCGACCGCGCACGTGGAATACGAGTCGGATGCGCGTCACTATGCGCACGTTGACTGCCCGGGGCACGCGGATTATGTGAAAAACATGATCACGGGTGCGGCGCAGATGGACGGCGCGATTCTGGTGGTTTCTGCCGCGGACGGTCCGATGCCGCAGACCCGCGAGCAC
>NZ_KE386615.1:0-38941 GCF_000428045.1 Sedimenticola selenatireducens DSM 17993
CGACACAGCAGGTCAACCGGAGGAGATGACAAACCTACCCAGAGTTGCGAAGGCAAGAGACCCTCGATGACAACACAGGTCAGACCGGCATACCGAAAACCTGGCGTGCCCACAGTTTACGAGAACGATAGGGNGATAAGGACGGTATGTGCGCATGCTCATCAAGGCCAGAAGCCAAGAGTCGCTTCGATAACAGGCCGGATATATGGTAGCAACTTGTCCCTGCCATCGAGATCTAATGCCTTGCAAATGGGGAGGAGACCATATATGGGCCATGTCCGCCTACGGTGCCCGCGGGGCACCCAATGAGTGGTTTCCTGGGCGGGCTGGAAGGTGTGAGGTTCGGGTTTTGCGCTAGCGGGACAGTTTCATCAACGCCTGGTTGAGTCGTCCCTCCAGCCGCTTCTTGAATTTCAGCAGCTGGATGGTGGTGGCGTTCTCCTCCGTACCGAAGCCGGCGAGTTCCAGGCTGGTCAGGTAGATGGGATAGGCCTTGTGGCCGATGCGCTGGTCCAGCAGATGCTGCGCGACCACGCTGTAGAGCTTCGCTCCATACTCCAGTGAGCTGAATTCGCGATCGCCGCAGACCAGCAGGTGGGGTGCCTGGTTCAGGTCCAGGCCTTCGCTGATCAAGCGCAGCTCCATATAGCTGTCGGGCAGACGATGCCGCGGCGGGGTGCGCGGTTCCGCCAGATACTCACCATCCCGGTTGCGTTGCAGGTGGTAGAACTCCGGCGCGTCCAGCAGATAGCGGTGGGCGGGCTGGTCGCCGGGCAGGCTCAGGCTGCGCAGCAGCAGCATCCCCTTGAGAAAGCGCTGCTGCTGCACCAGCAGATAGTGTTCATCTGCTTCCTGCATCTGTTGATGAAACAGCGCGCCATGCTCATCCAGGATGTAGAGCTCTGTCTGGCCTTTCCGGGTGCTATAGAAAACCTGAATCGCGCCGGCCCGGTTCAGGCGCATGATACAGGGCAACGGGGTCGCGGCGAGGCTGAGGCTGTCGATGGTGGTGGGGCGGAAGCTGTGCTGGGGTTCGGCCAGAATATCCAGCGCCTCCTGTTCGCCGGCGATCGGGAAGTAGGAGAACTTTTCATTCTGGTAATGGATCAGGTAGAAATCATCCTCGATCTGTTGTAAATAGCGGCTGTTGAGGCCGCTGCCCGCCGCGCTGAAGCAGTTCAGCACATCATTGAACAGCTTTTCGACCCGCCTGGCGGTGCTGCCGCCGCGTACCGAGTTAAAACAGTGTGCGGTGGCGCGGGGTGGCTGTTGGGCAGCGTTGCCTTGCAGCGCCATGCGCAGATAGTGGCACAGGCACTCCAGCAGTCCCCGGGTTCCCTGGTGGTAGGTGACCAGGGTCTCCCCCCAACTGGTGGTGATCAGCTGTTCCACCGTCTCCACCAGTGAGCTGTGTGCCGAACCAAAGCTGAGGGGGTCGCTGCGCTCGGTGGTGAGCTGTTTTCCGACCTTTGCCAGATAGGCCATCGGGTCGATGCCGGTGTTGAGAAACAGGGTGCAGGAGAGGGCATAGGGCGGCTGTTTCAGCCGTGCCATCGGTACCGGTACGGACTCATGCGGCTGATAGATATTGCTCAATGCCCCGAGTATGGCCCCCAGCTCCGCCTGACGGACCGGATTCTCCTGCGGATACAGGGTGACGATGGTCGTCAGATTGATTAACCGGTTCAGATGACACCAGGCCAGGATCTCGCTGAGACAGGCGGCGGTCTTCAGCGGGCTGGTGACCCGGGCTGCCTGCTCATTCACCTCGCCCAGGTAGAGGAACCAGGCGTATTGCTCGCCCTTGGTGCGGGCGTAGTGAAGTGAAATGCGCGCCTCGTAGAGGCTGCGGGTAATGCCGGGATTGATGCTGTCGATCTTTCCCGGGCGCTTCTCCAGGGCGGTGTAGAGCTTGCGCCCGAGCAGGCTGATCTCTTCCGGATCGATGGCTTCGGTGGAAGCGTATTCGCGGGCAAAGTCGGTCAGCAGTCGATAGCTGTAACTGAGCTCGCGCACCAGGTTGTTGCGCTCATCCATCACCTGGTCGATCTTCCAGCTGTGGCGTGAGTCGAGATTGACCAGTTCACCCTGGCGCCAGCCCCAGTCCTTTGTCAGTGCCTGCAACACCTCCCGCTTCCAGTCGTCCCGCGGACGCAACCGCTCCCGGCTCAGGGTCTGTTCGGATTTGAAATAGAGACAGCGCCGCGCCAGTTCCAGGCGCTCTTTTTCTCCCCGACCAAGCAGATACTGTTCGACCCGCTGGTACATCAGCACATAGGGATCCAGCTTGCGCAGATCGAAGTCGCCACTGTAGATGGCCTGTTTGGTCTCATGGCAGAGCCAGCGAATGTCGGGATAATCCCGGGCATAGGCCTCGGTCAGAAACAGTTTGAGTATGGTCTTGTAGGGTGACTCGATCCCCTTGAACAGCTGCCAGTGGGCGGCGCCCAGAAACTCCTCCACCGGGATCGCCTCCAGGCTGCCGAAGTCGAGGCAGTCGAGCGGATCGATAAAGCGCTTGTGGAACAGCATGCTGACGTACCGGGTGTAGTTCGCCTCCTCTTCGGGCGGGACCATCCACCAGACCGGATAGCGCCCGGCCAGCAGCACGCCGGTGCGATAGAACTCCTCCAGCAGCAGGTGCGGCTGGGTGGTGCCGCTGCTTTCATGGGACAGGGTGTCCAGCTTGCCGCCGCGAAAGGCGTCCACATCCATGAGAAAGAAGTGGACTTCCAGATTCAGCTCTTTGCCCCAGGCCTCGATCTTGCGTGCCTTGAGGCGCAACAGATCGCGCGCGGCTCGGTCCAGTTCCGGATCGTGGCAGAGCCAGATATCGAAATCGCTGCCGCGGGTATGGGCAATGCTGCCGATACTGCCCATCAGGTAGAGCGCCTGGATGTGAAAGCGGCGGCGCGCACGCTTTTTATACTCGAAACTGCGACTCAGCTTGCGGGCGAGTCGCAGCACCGCCTGGGTCGGGGCGTAGTCGGGAATGCCGATGGGTGTATCACTGCCGGCAAAGCCCGGCAGTGTGGGGTGGTTGATGTGGAACAGCAACGGCAACAGATCGATAAATATGCGCTGGTTCGGTGTCAGCTCCCGGGTGATTATCCGCAGCCGCTCACGGTGCAGGCCAAGGAAGCGCCGGCGCACAGTCAACAGCTGCTGGCGACCGATGCCGTCTTCGTATGACACTGCCTCGGCCATGTCCCAAACCTCAGGCTTGGCCGCTGGCGGCTTCGTTTTCTGCCAGGTTAATGAGTGCCTGCTTCATCAGCAGACGGGCATCCTGACCTTTGTGCCACTCGGCCAGACCAAATAGCAGTTCCAGGGAGTCGCCCGCATACGGGGCGGGAAGCGGCACCTCGGAAAAGCCGGCCAGCACCTTGTCCATCAGGTCCTTGCCGTGCTGCAGGCTGGTCTCCGGCAGGATGATGATGAACTGGCTGTGCTCCCAACGGGCAATCAGATCGACCCAGCGCAGGCGGTCACGCAGATAGCGGCTCACCTCCAGGATAATCTCATCCGGGATTGCTGTTTCGTCACGTTTGTCGAGCAGATGAATCACCGCCAGGCTGAGTGGATTCTGGTAGCGGCGGCTGCGGGCGACCTGGGTATTCAGGGTACGGGTGAGGGATTGGCGATTGGCCAGGCCGGTCAGTTCGTCGGTAATGGCCAGCTCCTCAACCTGCTGATTCAGCCGCTGGTTCTCTTCCCGTAGCCGCATCAGCTCGGTTACGTCCTGGAAATATTTAATGGTGTGAATTGCCGGCTCGGCGCCATCCCGGGTTTCAACAGTGCAGTGCAGCCAGCGCTCCTGCTCGACTCCCGTACCGAACAGGTGCATCAGCCCCGTGCCCTTGAACAGCCCGCGATGGGTAGTGAAGGGAAACTGCTCCCGATTCTGTCCCACCAGTTGATCGGCCTTCAGGCCCAGCATGCTCTCCAGGGCCGGGTTGAGCCAGTTGATAGTGCCACTCTGATCGAAAATCAACACACCACAGGGGACATTCTGCAGTGCCTGGTAAATAATACTGCTTGATTGAGTCAAAACTTAGATCCTCCGATCTGTATTCTCTGGTTGGCGGCCTGTCATCCCACTCTCCAGCGACTGTCGATGGAGACAAAAAAAATTTCCCGTTAACAGACTATAGTGCGTCCGTTTATGCTTAAACTTTAGAACTCAACTTTCAGAATAGTCTATCTTTTTTAATAGAATTCCCGCTGACAGAGGAGGCCGGATGGATTCGCGCAAGATCATGCCGGATGCCCGACTACACCCGGGAGATCCGCTTTGGCGGCGGGTGCCCACCGCAGACCGGGGTGGCCAGAACCTGGTTGATTTTATGCTGCTGATTCCAGGGTTGAAGCGCTGGGCCCCGCACCGGCGGGAACAGCTGTATGGGGAGCTTCGGGAGCTGTTCAGCCAGCATTCGGACCGGGTGGTGTTCGCCGATCTGAACATGAAACTGAATCTGCTCTGGATCAGTCATCGCCAGGGCAAGGGGATCTCACTGACCCTGTTTGAGGCGATTCGGGAGCGCGTTCCGGAGGCCGTGCTGGTGGCGAGCCAGGCCGAGGTTCAGTTGGGTCTGCGGGAACGGGCACGGCGGCGCTGGGGCATCCGGCTGCTGCTGGGTCGGGATGGGTGAACGGGCGGCTGAGTCATCTGGTGATGCGCCCACCGGGTTATCGGCCGTACAAAACTCACCATACCCTGTCGGTTTAAACTGTTACGCCCTATTCGTCGTCGTATTCATCAGCCCGGCGGGCATCGCCATACACCTTGTCAGCGGGATAGCGTGACTCATTGATGGCTATCTTGCGCTGGGCCGCGGCGATCAGGTCGATATCCAGCCGTTCTGCAGTACGGATCAGGTAAATCAGGATATCCGCCATCTCCAGGGCCACCTGTTCCCGTTTCTCCGGCGACAACTGGTGGCTCTGCTCCTCGCTCAACCACTGGAAGTGCTCCACCAGCTCGGCGCACTCGGCGATCAGCGCCATGGCCAGATTCTTGGGCGAATGAAACTGTTCCCAGTCACGTTTCCGGGCAAAGTCCAGCAGTCGTGCGTTCAGTTGGGCCAGCGAGTCGGTTGTCTTTTCATTCATCGGTAAACCACACCTGCAGTTCGGCGATACGTTGCTGCAGATCGGCCTCCGCGTAGGGCAGCCTTTCGCCGCAGCCCCAGACCGGTCCCGGCCAGCAGGTATCATCCTTTCGTCTTGCTACCACATGCCAGTGCAGCTGGGGCACCAGATTGCCCAGGGCGCCCAGATTGATCTTGTCCGGCGCATAGCACTGTTCCAGGACCCGCGCGGCATGGCTGCTCTCGATCGTCAGCAAGCGCTGGTCGCTCTGCTCCAGCTGGTGAACCTCGGTCACCCCCGGCCGTTCGGGAACCAGGATCAGCCAGGGGAAGCGTCGGTCGTTCATCAACCGCACCTCACACAGGGTCAGGTGACAGATCGGCCGGGTGTCCGCCGCCAGCCGGGGATGGAGTTGGAACGTCACCGGCTAGCGGTCCCGCCAGTTGGGCGGGCGTTTCTCGGTAAAGGCGTCGATGCCTTCACCCACGTCCTCGAACATCATGTTGTCCGCCATCGCCTCGCTGGCGAACTGGTAGGCCTGCTCAACACCCATCTCAAGCTGCTTGTAATACATCGCCTTGCCGAGTGCGACCGAGGCGCTGGATTTGTCGCAGATGGTGCGGGCCAGTTTCAGTACTTCAGCGTCCAGCTGTTCCAGCGGCACGGCGCGGTTGATCAGGCCTTGCGCGGCGGCCTGCTGGGCCGGTATAAAGCCGCCGGTCAAGAGCATCTCCATCGCCTGCTTGCGGCCCACATTGCGCGACAGCGGAACGCTGGGGGTGCCACAGAACAGGCCCACATTGATGCCGGAGACGGCAAAGCGCGATCCCTCTTCGGCAATTGCCAGATCACAGGAGGCGACCAGCTGACAGCCGGCCGCGGTGGCGATGCCGTGTACCCGGGCAATCACCGGTTGTGGCAGGCTGCTGATACGGGTCATCACCTGGCCGCAACGGGTGAACAGCTGCTGGAAGTAGGCGCGTTCGTTCTGGGTGCGCATCTGCTTCAGGTCATGTCCGGCACAGAAGGCGCGGCCGTTGCCGGCCAGCACCACCACGCGCACGCTTTTGTCCTCGGCGATGGCGTCCAGATTGGCCTGCAGGGCATCCAGCAGTTCCTCCGAGAGGGCGTTGAACTGGTTCGGACGATTCAGCGTCAGGTAGGCGATGCCGTCGCGGTCTTCGCGCAGCACCAAGGCGTCGTCTGCGGCGGTGGTGTTGGTTTGTGTCATGGCTCCTCTCCTGTGGGTTACTGGGTAACTATACATGCTGCGGGCGGGAAAATGCAGGTTGACGGTGTCATGGCGCTTCAGCGACCGATCCACCTGTAGGAGCGGCGCCGCGCGGCGATTTCGGCCCGAGGCTGGCCTCCTACATGCCAGGCGTTAACCTGGGCAGGCGAGTACGGTGGGCACGTCTGTTTCCTCGTTCCCACGCTCTGCGTGGGAATGCACATGGCCGCGCCCCGTGCGTGCACCTTAACCCACTGTTTGGCGGCTGCGGATCCGTCGGGTTACGCGGCGCTCGGGCATGGTCATTTTCTGAAAGCGTAGTGCCTTTACGCCGCTAGCCCCAACCTACGGGCTACCTGTCATGGGTAGCCCGCATGGAGCACAGCGGAATCCGTGGATTACTTGCTGCCACCACGATAGCAGGCGTTTACTCACTGGCTAGCCGCTGGCGGGCGCGTGCAATGGCCGCCCGTACCTGGGCTGGCGCGGTACCGCCGATATGGTTGCGGGCGGCCACGGAACCCTCCAGGGTCAATACCTCGAATACATCGTCATCGATCTGGCTGGAGAAACTCCGCAGCTCCTCCAGGCTGAGATCGGCCAGGTCGCAGCCCTTGCTGACACCCAGCGCCACCGCTTTTCCCACCACTTCGTGGGCGTCGCGGAACGGGGTGCCCTTGCGCACCAGGTAGTCGGCCAGATCGGTGGCGGTGGCAAAACCCTTCATCGCCGCCTCGCGCATGCTCTGGGGTTTGCAGGTGATGGCCGGGATCATGTCGGCAAACACCTTGAGCGAGCCCTTCAGGTTGTCCACGGTGTCGAACAGCGGCTCCTTGTCCTCCTGGTTGTCCTTGTTGTAGGCCAGTGGCTGGCCCTTCATCAGGGTCAGCAGACCGATCAGGTGACCGAAGATACGGCCGGTCTTGCCGCGCACCAGTTCCGGCACGTCGGGGTTTTTCTTCTGCGGCATGATAGAGGAGCCGGTGCAGAAGCTGTCCGAGAGATCGACAAAATTGAACTGGGCCGAGGACCAGATGATCAGCTCTTCCGACATGCGTGACAGGTGCATCATGATCAAGGCCGCGGCGGCACTGAACTCGATGGCGAAGTCCCGGTCGCTGACCGCGTCCAGGGAGTTTTCGCTCGGCCGCTCGAAGCCCAGCAGCTGGGCGGTGTAGTGGCGGTCGATGGGGTAGGTGGTGCCAGCCAGGGCGGCCGAACCGAGCGGCATGACGTTGACCCGCTTGTTGCAGTCGGCCAGACGTTCCCGATCCCGGTCCAGCATCTCGAACCAGGCCATGAGGTGATGGCCGAAGGTGACCGGTTGGGCGGTCTGCAGGTGGGTGAAGCCGGGCATGATGGTCTCCGCTTCCCGCTCCGCGGTATCCAGCAGGGCCTGTTGCAGGCGCAGGATCTCGCTGCGGATAATCTCGATTTCATCGCGCAGATAGAGCCGGATATCGGTGGCCACCTGATCATTGCGCGAGCGCCCGGTATGCAGCTTCTTACCGGCATCACCGATGGCGCGGGTGAGGTGGGACTCCACGTTCATGTGCACATCTTCCAGCTCCACCGACCAGTCGAACTGACCGGATTCGATCCGGGCCTGGATCCGCTCCAGCCCGGAGATGATGCTGTCACGCTCGGCCTCGGTCAGAATGCCGGACTTGGCCAGCATGGTGGCGTGGGCGATGGAGCCCTGGATATCATAGCGGTAGAGGCGCTGATCGAACTCCACCGAGGCGGTGAATGCCTCGACAAAGGCGTCGGTGGGTTCGCTGAAGCGGCCGGACCAGAGTTTTTTATCGCTCATGAGATAAATATTCCTGCGTGAGTGTGAAGCATTGGATAGATCGCCCGTTAAGAGAGTGTAAGATACTGGCTTGTGCCTGTGGCCCGCCAGGCCGCCCATCCGCCAGAGCGGTGCAATTGTATCAGGATTCCGGGCAGCGTTAAGTCAAACAGGGGGAGATGCCAGGGCGATGACGCAGAAAGGATCAAAGGGGCGGGTGCCGGAACGGCGCCAGACGGCCTATCTGCCGAACTTCTGTAGCATCCGGATGGTGTTCGGGGTGGTGATCTCGGCCGAACTGCTGGCGGTGATCCTCACCCTGGCATCGATCGGCTCGTTTCAGGAGTTTGCCGGTGAGCTGAGCCTGCGTTCGCTGTATATCCAGTGGATCGCACTGGTCGGCAGCGCACTGGTCTGCCTGCTGCGACCCTGGATCATTCATCTGCGGACCTGGCAGGTCGGCCTGAT
Source organism: Sedimenticola selenatireducens DSM 17993 (assembly GCF_000428045.1). Taxonomy (GTDB): domain Bacteria; phylum Pseudomonadota; class Gammaproteobacteria; order Chromatiales; family Chromatiaceae; genus Sedimenticola; species Sedimenticola selenatireducens. The sequence continues at coordinate 8,583 of NZ_KE386615.1, forward strand.
TATCTGGTGCAGCCTGATGGGCGTGACCCTGATAATCTCACTGCTGGCCATCTGGACCCTGGGGATGTCCGTTGGCGATGACTTTCTGCTCAAGAGCCTGGTGATCAGCGCCATTGTCTGCGCGGTGCTGATGCACTACCTCTCTGTCCAGTATCGCTGGCGCCTCCAGGTGGAGGCCGAATCGAAGGCCCATCTGCAGGCGCTGCAGTCGCGCATCCGCCCGCATTTTCTGTTCAACAGCATGAACACCATCGCCAGTCTGACCCGCACCGACCCGGCTCTGGCGGAAGAGGTGGTGTACGATCTGTCCGACCTGTTCCGCGCCTCGCTCGCCAATGCCCAGCGCATGTCCAGTCTGGGTGAGGAGATAGAGCTGTGCCGGGGTTATCTGCGCATCGAGGAACAGCGGCTCGGTGAACGTCTGCGGGTGACCTGGGATCTGGAAGCGCTGCCGCTGGATGCCGAACTGCCGGCACTGATCCTGCAGCCGCTGCTGGAGAACGCGATCTACCATGGCATTGAGCCGTCAACCGAACCGGGCCTGATCCATATCACCGGACGCTATCGGCGCAAGCGGGTCAATATCAGCATTCGCAATACCCTGCCGGTGGCCGGCGCCAAGGCGCAGCGCTCGGGTAACCGCATGGCGCTGCAGAATATCCGCGAACGGCTGCAGGGCTTTTTCGATGAGGAGGCCTCCCTGAGCGTCAGTGAAGTGGATGGCGAACATCAGGTGCGGGTGGTTTTCCCCCACCCCTGGAATGAACAGTGAAACGCGCAAATGATATCCTGATGATCCATCCGGCCAATCCATGATCAGGAAAAATATTTGTTGTGTATAAATGGCAACGGACACTCGCTGAGTCTGGTGGGTAATCAAGAATGAAAATATTGATTGTTGATGATGAGGCCCATGCCCGGGCGCGCCTGCGCAGTCTGATCGACGAGATCGGGCCGCCCTGGCGCGTGGTGGGGGAAGCCGACAACGGGCAGGATGCCCTGCAGCGCGTTCGGCTGGGCGAAGTGGATCTGGTGCTGATGGATATCCGTATGCCGGGGATGGATGGCCTGGAGGCGGCCGCCGTGCTGGCTGGGCTGGCGACCCCCCCGGCGGTGATTTTTGTCACCGCTTATGACGAACATGCCCTGGCGGCCTTCGAGCGCCATGCCGTGGATTATCTACTGAAACCGATACGCCGCGAGCGGCTGCAACGGGCGATCGAAAAGGCGGTCACCCTGAACCGGCCCCAATTGCAGGCTCTCCAGGCGCTGCAGGAGCAACCGGACGATGCCTATATCAGCGTCAGCTTTCGTGGCGGACTGCAGCGTATCCCGATCAGCGAGGTGATCTATTTCCAGGCCGACAACAAGTATGTGACGGTTTGCCATGCCGCCGGCGAGGCGCTGCTGGAGGAGTCGCTGAAGTCTCTGGAAGAGCGTTTCGTGCAGCGCCTGATTCGTATCCACCGGAATGCCCTGATCGTGCGGGAGCGCCTGCTCGGCCTGAAGCGTCTCGGCAACGGTGCCTGTGCGGTATCACTGGCAGGCAGTGTTGCCGAACTGGAGGTGAGTCGGCGGCACCTGCCGGAAGTGCGCAAGCTGCTGCGCGGCAGGATCTGACAAGCCGGTTCCAGTGGCCGGGACCGGGTGCGGCTATTCCGCCAGGACCGCCAGGCTGCCGGTTTTTTTCTTGGCCTGGTACATGGCCAGGTCGGTGCGCTTGATGAAAACCCCGGCAGGCTCGTCATCCTTGTATTCTGCAATCCCGATACTGAGCGCAACAGGATTGCCGTTCTGGGTGACTTCAACCAGATTGCTTGGCATATGCCGGCCGAAATAGTCGATCAGTCTCAGGGTGAGGCTGTCGGCCTTCTGTCGCGGGGTCTCCGGCAGCAGCACCATAAATTCGTCGCCGCCGTAGCGGAAACCGTAATCGCTGTTGCGCAGAATTGCGGAAATCGCCTCGCCGACGTAGCGCAACGCCAGATCCCCCTCCACATGGCCCAGGGTGTCATTGACCGATTTGAAGTTATCCAGGTCGATACAGATCAGGCTGAGCGGGTGGCTGTAGCGCCTGCTACGGGCGATTTCCTGGTTCAGCACGGTATGGAAGTGGCGCTGATTATAGAGCCCGGTCAGGCTGTCGGTGACCGACAGCAGCTTGAGTGAGCGTTCCAGCGCCAGGCGTTCGGTCAGGTCCCGAAAAAATCCGATACTGCCCACTTCCCGGCCCTGTTTTTCCACCAGGCTGGCAGAGAGCTGAATCGGGATCAGTGTACCGCTCTTGGATTGCAACTGGGTTTTGTGGCCGATAATCTGGCCCTGGATGCCGTTGTTTGTCTGATACATCAGGCGCTTTATCTCCCGGGCGCTTTCCCGGGAAGAGTAGAGTTTTGCAACCTGCATTTGTCCGACTACCTCCTCTCTGGAGTAACCGAGCAGATGCTCCGCGGCGGGATTGAACAGGGTGATGATACCGTCCCGATTAATGCCAATGACCGGATCGGGACAGATAAGCGCGAGTTCGTTGTTGATCAAGTTTATTGCCATGCAGTTGATAAGTCACTTGGGTGTCGGGCCACCCTATCGGCCGGGTTCGAATAACCTTGAGCTTTTATCAGGTATTGCATGTGTCGCTATAGCGGGAGGTTAAATAAGCGGTTGCTGTTTGCCTGTATCAGCCAGAGGTTATAGCATGCGCCTTTTTCCACCGAGAAAACCGTGATGTCCCAATCCCTACGTATCGCCACTCGAAAATCTCCCCTGGCCATGTGGCAGGCAGAGCATGTCGCCAAGTTGCTGCGGCAGGCCCATCCCGGACTGCAGGTCGAGTTGATCGGTATGAGCACCCAGGGCGACAAAATCCTGGATACGCCGCTGGCAAAAATCGGCGGCAAGGGGCTGTTCGTCAAGGAGCTGGAACAGGGCATGCTGGAAGGGCGGGCGGATATCGCGGTTCATTCCATGAAGGATGTTCCTGTGGAACTGCCCGAGGGGCTGCATCTGGCGGTGATCATGGAGCGCGAAGACCCACGCGACGCCTTTGTCTCCAATCGTTACAGCCGGTTGGAAGATCTGCCCGAAGGATCGGTGGTCGGCACATCCAGCCTGCGTCGCCAGTGCCAGTTGGCCGATCGCCGGCCGGACCTGAAGATCGCCCCCCTGCGGGGCAACGTGAACACCCGCCTGCGCAAACTGGATGAGGGAGAGTTTGATGCCATCATCCTGGCGACGGCCGGCCTCAAACGGCTGGGTTTTCAACAGCGTATCACTTCATATATAGAGAGCGGGGATAGTCTGCCGGCCATCGGCCAGGGGGCCATCGGCATCGAGTGCCGAAGTGACGATGAACGGGTCAACGCCCTGATTCAGCCGCTGCATGATCCCGAGACTGCCTGCTGTGTGCTGGCGGAACGGGCCATGAATCACCGGTTGATGGGCGGTTGCCAGGTGCCGATTGCCGGCTTTGCGGTGCTCAACCATGGCAAGCTGTTCATGCGTGGCCTGGTGGGTGAGCCGGATGGCAGCCGCATCATGCGCGCCGAAATCAATGGGCCGGCTGGTGAGGCCGAGGCGCTCGGCATTGCTGTGGCGGAGGATCTGCTCGGCCAGGGCGCGGATCAGGTGCTCAAACACCTTTACCAAAACTGAGTTTCAGGTCATGTCCTTTATCACGTCTCCCACAGAGTGCAGTCTGTCCGGTCTCGGCGTGCTGGTCACCCGTGCCACACACCAGGCCGCCACCCTGTGTCGTCTGATTGGTGCCCGGGATGGTTTGCCCCTGCGTTTCCCAACCGTGGAAATCACCGATCCGCCCGACGTGGCGCAGGTCGCTGAACAGCTGTCGCACTTCGCCGACTACGATATGGCCATTTTTGTCAGCCCCAATGCGGTGCTCTGGGGCATCAAGTTGTCGCCGGAACAGAAGCTGCCGGCCGGCGTTGCCCTGGCGGCGGTCGGTAAGCGTACTGCCCAGACGCTGGCCGAGTCCGGTTATCCGGTGGATGTGGTGCCGGAATCCTCATTCGATAGCGAGGGCCTGCTGGAAACCCCTGAGCTGAAGGATGTCACCGGCAAGCGGATACTGATCCTGCGCGGCAACGGCGGCCGCGAATTGCTGGCCGAGGAGCTGGCCGAGCGCGGTGCGACGGTGGATTTTGCCGAAGTCTATCGACGCGCCTGTCCCACAACCGATCCTGCGCCGCTGATCCAGCGCTGGCGGGATGATGTGGATGTGGTCACGGTCACCAGCAACATCCTGCTGGACAATCTCTTCACCATGCTGGGTGAAGAGGGGCAGCCGCTGTTGCAACAGACGCCCATGATCGTAATCAGCGACCGCATGCGTCAGCGTGCCCGGGAGCTGGGTTGTCGCGAGGTCTACCTGGCGCGCAGCGCAGATGAGCAGGATCTGTTCGAGGCGATCTGTCTCTGGGCCAGCAACCGCTGAGTAATGATATAGTCTCCTGGCGCACTGGCGGTCGCGAGTTGCACGCAGTATTCCGCTTCGTGCCGCTTTGCTAGACTAGTTAAGGACTCCATGCGGTGATCTGTAGTCACCGAAAAACAGCCATCATCCGGCGCCACAAAAGGTGACCGCTGTTTGAGCAACCAGGGCGGACGGGCCAGGAGTCGGGCATTATCTACACCAACCGGCCGGTCCGGTTGCAACACACAGCCAGACGGAAAAGTGAATGAGCAATAAAGACGCGAAAGATCCAGGCAAGGATGAGGGAGCGGCGGCGCTGCAACAGGCGTCGCAGATCGAGGATGCCGAAATCATTGAATCGACCCCGACCAAACAGGCGCCTTCCGGTACCAGCGCTTCACGCCTGCCCCAATTGTCCCTGGCACTTTCACTCATTGCGCTGGTCCTGCTGTTTGGGGCGCTGGGTTACGGCTATCAATACTGGACCGGGCTGCAGGCATCACTGTTGCGGATGAACGAAGAGCTGGGCAAGGCGGATGCGCAGCAACAGGCGCTGCAAGGCAAACTGTCGGTCGTTGCCCAGGCGTTCGAACAGCAGAAGCAGGAGATCGAGAATCAGCGCAGCGCGCTGGAACTGCAGGAGCAGAAGCTGGTCAGCGAGCGTGAGCGGCTGAGTCAGCAGGCCAGTGAGATGCAGCAGTCACTGGAATCGGTTTACAGCCGGGTCGGTCGCAGCAGCAATGCCTGGATGGCAGCCGAGGCGGAGTACCTGATGCGGGTAGCGAATCACCGGCTCCAGCTGGCGGGAGATGTGGATACCGCGATTCGGGCACTGGAGGCGGCGGATGGCCGTCTGCGCGACAGCGGCGACCCGGGTTGGATCGAGGTACGCGAGCTGCTGGCAAAGGAAATAGCCACCCTGAAAGGAGTGGGGCAGCTGGATCGGGTCGGTCTGGCAGCGAGACTGAATGGACTGAAGGAGCAGGTGAAGGCGCTGAAAATGCTCGGACTCAGTTACACACCCGCCAAGCCGGAGCAGGGCGACGGCCAGGCGGACAGCGCGCAACGCAGTGTGGAGACGCTGCTGAAGGATGGCTGGGAAGGCTTCAAGTCGGTCATGGTGATCCGCCATCGCGACAAACCGGTCAGCGCCATGCTGCCGCCGGAACAGCAGTTTTTCGTCTACCAGAATCTGCAGCTTCAGCTGGAGGCGGCCCGCCTGGCGCTGCTGAAAGGGGATCAGCAACTGTATGGCTCCAGTCTCAAACAGGCGGCTGCCTGGATCGGTGAGTTTTTCGATGCCGATGCGACCGCCACCCAGGCCGCCCAGAAGGAGATCAGTGCGCTGCAATCGGTTGACGTGCATCCCCGGCTACCGGATATCTCAGTCTCCCTGGTGGCGCTGCAGGCACGCGTCAAGGCGACCGGTGACGAGGGCGCCAGATGAGAATACTGATACTTGGATTGCTCGGGCTGGCCGCCTCTGTCTTGTTGGCGCTGGCCGTGAAAGAGGACAACGGCTACATCCTGATCGGCTATGGTCAATGGACCGTGGAAGGGAGTCTGGCGTTCTTCCTGCTGATGAACCTGTTGCTGTTCGGCGCACTCTACCTGACCCTGCGAATAATCTCACGGCTTGGCGCCACCCCCCGAAAATTGCACGACTGGCGTGAGCACCGCGGTGCCAAGCGCGCCCGCAAGGCCTTGACCCAGGGACTGGTGGAGTTGTCCGAAGGCAACTGGAAGCGGGCCGAGCGGGATCTGGTGCGCTTTGCCGGCAAATCGGAAACACCGCTGCTCAACTATCTGGCGGCGGCCCGTTCCGCCCAGCAACAGGACGCCCATGAACGGCGCGATCACTATCTGCAGCTGGCCCATGAAAGCATGCCGGAAGCCGATGTGGCGGTTGGCCTGACCCAGGCCGAGCTGCAGCTAGACCATGCCCAGCTGGAGCAGGCGCTGGCCACCCTCAAACATCTGCGTGAGATCGCCCCGCGCCATACCCATGTGCTGAAGCTGCTCAAGGAGTTGTACCAGCGGTTGGGTGACTGGCGGGAAATGGGCCAGCTTTTACCGGAGCTGAAGAAGCGCAAGGTGGTAGAACCGGATGAACTGCAGGCGCTGGAATTGCGGGTCTTCCAGAATCAGCTCACCGTGGCGGCTCAGGATGAGAATCTCACCCAGTTGCAGACAGTCTGGAACCGCATCCCCGCGGCTATCCGGTTCCGCGAGGAGATGGTCACTACCTATGTCAATCACCTGATGAACAGGGGCGAACACAATCAGGTTGAACGGGTTTTGCACGACGCCATCGACCGCCATTGGAGTGACGATCTGGTTGAGCTCTACGGCCGGGTCCCGGCGGATGACAGCGCCCGTCACTTGTCCATGGCCGAGGCATGGTTGAAGAACCGGCCACGCAGTCCTGTGCTGTTGCTGACCCTGGGTCAGCTCTGTCTGGGTAACAAGCTCTGGGGAAAGGCCCGCACCTATCTGGAGGCGAGTATCGGTATCGAGCCGAGCAGCGCCGCCTACCGGGCGCTGGGCGCGCTGCTGGAGAAAATGGATGAAAAAGAGAAGGCGCTGAGCTGCTTCAAGGCCGGTCTGGAACTGAGCAGCGAACATCCGGCGCCGATGGCACTGCCGGCCTCGCTCAAGCTGCCGGCCGCCAAGCCGGACAACGCCGAAGCCGGCAGTGCGGAGACGCGACCCAAGCTCGAGGTCGTCAACAAGCAGTAAGACATTTGAAGAGTAATCGACCTGTAGGAGCGGCGCCTCGCCGCGATAATCGGCCCGAGGCGGGCCTCCTACAGGGTGCTTCGGCTCCTGATGCTCCCCGGACGCCGCCCGTCATTTATTCGGATTGTCCTGGGCCCACTCGAACACGTCTGAATACATCCGTTCCCGATCCAGACCGGCGCGGGCAAAGGCGTCACGGGCGGCGAAGATCATTACCGGCGGGCCGCTCATGTAGAGATCGTACGGGCTCATGTCCGGGTGGTCGCGCAGCACCGCCTCATGCACAAAGCCCCGTTCACCCTGCCAGTCCGCATCCGGTTCCGAGAGCACCGCCTTGAAGCTGACCCGGGGATGCTCCCGCGCCCACTGTTCGGCCAGTTCCCCCAGGTAGAGATCCTGCTTGCTGCGTACCCCCCAGTAAAGGTGGATAGGACGCGGGTCCTGGATATGGAATGCGTGCTCGATCACCGCCTTGAGCGGGGCGAAGCCGGTGCCGCCGGCCATGAAGACCAGCGGCCGGTCGGAATCTTCCCGCAGATAGAAGCCGCCCATGGGTGCGGCTATCTCCTGGCGGTTGCCTACCCGCATCCGCTCGAAAACATAGTCGGTAAATTCGCCGCCGGGGACATGGCGAATATGCAGTTCAATCAACTCATCGTCGTGCGGGGCATTGGCCATGGAGAATGCGCGGCGCCGACCATCTTCCAGGATAAAATCAAGATACTGGCCAGCCAGATATTGCAGCCGCTCATTCTCCGGCAGGCGCAGGAAGACACGCATCACGTCATGGGAGAGCTGGTCCATCTGCTCCACCGAACAGATCAGGTTACGAATCTCCTCGTCCGCCTCGGTCTCTATCTCGTGGGCGCGCAGGGTGATATCGCTGCTGGGTATCGCCTGGCAAGTCAGGCAGTAGTCATCCGGCCGGTCGCTGGTGATTATCTCGTCGTCATCCGGATAGATGACGCTGCCGGATACCAGGGTACTCGCACAACTTCCACAGGCGCCGTTGCGGCAACCGTAAGGCAGGGAGACGCCATGGCGGTCGGCGGCCTCCAGGATGGTCTCGCCCCGTTCTGTGGTAAAACTGTGTCCACTGGGTTCTACTGTTACTACAAAACTCATAAAATTCCTTCGCTTTTCATCAGGGTATCGGGAAATTCTCTACTATTTTACTGCGAAATACAAAGATCATGACGCATAAAGTGATTATAGGCTGTGGCTATCTGGGACAACGGGTGGCACGGGCCTGTCTGCAACAGGGGCTGCCGGTGACCGGTGTGGTGCGAAGCACGGCGAGTGCCGGGGCCCTGCAAGCGGCGGGGTTGCAGGCCAGGGTGCTGGACCTGGATGTGCCGTCGGACAGCCTGCCTGCACTGCGGGATACCGAACTGTTCTACTTCGCCCCGCCCCCCCGACAGGGGACGGAGGAGACACGGGTGCGCCGGTTGATCGCCGGTTTCGAACAATCCGGCCACCCGCGCAGGGTGGTCTATCTGAGCACCACCGGGGTGTATGGTGACTGTGCCGGTGCCTGGGTGGATGAGACGCGGCCGGCCAATCCCCAGGTGGGCCGGGCCAGGCGGCGCTGGAGTGGGGAGCAGCGGTTTCGTGCCTGGAGTCGCGCCAGTGCTGGCGAACTGGTGATCCTGCGGGTGGCGGGTATCTATGGCCCGGACAAGCTGCCGCTGGCACGGCTGAAACGGGCAGAGCCGACGGTGCGGGAGTCCGAGGCACCCTATACCAACCGCATCCATATCGACGACCTGGTACAGGTCTGTCTGGCGGCCATGGCCCGGGGTGGTAACGGCGAGATCTACAACGTGAGTGATGGCGCGCCCGGTAATATGACCGACTACTTCAACCGGGTGGCCGACTGGGCCGGGTTGCCGCGTCCGCCACAGATATCCCTGGCGGAGGCGCAGTTACAGCTCTCCGCCGGCATGCTCTCCTATCTGCAGGAGTCGCGGCGCCTGGATAGCGGCAAGCTGCAACGGGAATTGGGCGTGGAGTTGCGCTATCCGGATCTTCGCAGCGGCCTTGAGGCGTGTCGTTGAGGTCAGTCGCTTAGTTCGTGCCCACCCCACCAGGCTGGTATTACGATCTTGCCGCGAATCGGCTCGCGGGTGGGCCTCCTAAGATGGCATCGCACAAAAACGGCTGTTGGGATTCGTTCCACTCATCCCAACCTACGCGCTGCACGCTAATGCTTCTCCAGCCACTCCAGAATCGGGTCCCACAGCTCGATGTCCTGCCACACCTGGGACGGGGCCATCTCGAAGATTCCCAGACCCCGTTCGGCGGCGCGGATGTAGTTCTGGCTCTCCCGCAAGTGGGTCAGAAACGGCAGCTCCAGATGGGCCAGGTACTCCTCCAGTTGTCGGTAGATCAGGGTGTTCTCCCGGGTCCGGTTGGCAACGATGGCGATTTTGGTCTGCTTGCGTGACACCCTACCGCTGCTCAGCAGCTCTTCCAGAAAACGGCGGCAGGCGCGCATGTCGATGGGGGAGGGAAGCACCGGCACAATCAGTGACTGCACCTGCTTGAGCATCCTGTCGATCTCGGCGCCATGGGTACCGGCAGGGGCATCCATGATCAAAAAATCGGTGCCACGGGCCGGTTTCACCACGCCCTTCGTCGCATCAATCGCCTCGATGTCCGGAATGCCTTCGTAGTCCTTGCGGGCTTCCAGCCAGTCCAGCGAAGATCCCTGGGGATCGAAGTCGGCAAGTGCCACCGTTGCGCCCTCATCGGCAAACCAGGTGGCGATATTGGTCGCCAGTGTGGTCTTGCCGCAGCCCCCCTTGGCATTCATCAACATGATGGTGCGCATGGTCACTCCTCCTCGGTTCTTGTTTTCAATGGTCCGCAATTATAGCCATAGACCGGTGTGACGATTCAATCACCCGGGAGATTAATGTCCAGACTGCGCCAAATTTCATCCACCCGCTGTTGCACGGCCGCATCCATGGTGATGGGTCGGCCCCATTCGCGTTGTGTCTCGCCCGGCCACTTGTTGGTGGCGTCGAAACCGATCTTGGAGCCGAGGCCGGAGACCGGTGAGGCGAAATCGAGGTAGTCGATCGGCGTGTTTTCGATCAGGGTGGTGTCGCGGGCCGGGTCCATACGGGTGGTCATGGCCCAGATCACGTCGTTCCAGTCGCGCACATTCACATCATCATCGGTGACGATGACAAACTTGGTGTACATGAACTGACGCAGAAAGGACCAGATGCCGAGCATCACCCGCTTGGCATGGCCCGGGTACTGCTTCTTCATCGACACCACTGCCATGCGGTAGGAGCAACCCTCCGGCGGCAGGTAGAAGTCGGCAATCTCCGGGAACTGTTTCTGCAGGATCGGCACGAATACTTCGTTCAGGGCCACTCCCAGAATGGCCGGTTCGTCGGGCGGGCGACCGGTATAGGTGCTGTGGTAAATCGGCTCCCGTCGGTGGGTGATGCGCTCGATGGTGAACACCGGAAAGCTGTCCACCTCGTTGTAGTAGCCGGTGTGATCGCCAAAGGGTCCTTCAGGCGCCATATCATCAGGATAGAGATAGCCCTCCAGCACGAATTCGGCCGACGCCGGGACCTGCAGTTCATTGGTCAGGCTGCGGGCCACCTCGGTGCGGCTGCCGCGCAGCAGACCGGCAAAGGCGTATTCGGACAGGCTGTCGGGTACCGGGGTGACCGCAGCCAGGATGGTGGCCGGGTCGGCGCCCAGGGCGACGCTCACCGGGAACGGCTCGCCCGGATGGCGCTGCTGCCAGTCGCGGAAATCCAGCGCCCCACCCCGGTGTGACAGCCAGCGCATGATCACGCGGTTCCTGCCGATCACCTGCATGCGGTAGATGCCCAGGTTCTGCCGGCTCTTCTCCGGGCCTCGGGTGATCACCAGGCCCCAGGTGATGAGCGGGCCGGCATCGCCGGGCCAGCAGGTCTGGATCGGCAGTTGTGCCAGATCGATCTGATCCTGTTCCAGTACAATCGACTGACAGGCGGGGTGCTTGATCTCCTTGGGCGCCATGTCCAGCACCTTGCGGAATACCGGCAGCTTGGACCAGGCATCCTTCATCCCCTTGGGCGGTTCCGGCTCCTTGAGCATGGCCAGCAGCTTGCCCACCTCGCGCAGTGCCTCCACCGACTCCTCGCCCATGCCGAGGGCGACCCGGCGGGGCGTGCCGAACAGGTTGCCCAGCAGCGGGAAATCGGAGCCCTTGACCCGCTCGAACAGCAGCGCGGGGCCACCGGCACGCAGGGTGCGGTCACAGATCTCGGTCACCTCCAGATAGGGATCCACCTCGATGCTGATCCGCTTCAGCTCCCCCAGGGCCTCCAGTTTTTCAATAAAGTCTCGCAGGTCCGAGTATTTCATATTCTTCTTACCTGTTTACCCACCTGACCTGGCCAGGTGAGGGAAAAGTATTAGCCGCGAATGGATTTAATCCCGATCGTTGCAAAAATCAACCTGTAGGAGCGGCGCCTCGCTGCGAAATCGGCCCGGGCGGGCCTCCTACAGGGTGCCATGCCGGACTCCGACCCCAGCGTCTTGGGCTGTCAGATACGGAAGCCGCCATAGCGTTTTGCCAGGCGGTAGTTTTTGAACGCCACGCCACCGATAAAGCTGAACAACATGGCCAGCAGCAACAGCGGCAGTTCCCAGGCCTTGAAGCGACTTGAGGACTCCTCGGTCGCTGTCGTTGTTTCCATTGCACCGGCGAGCCGGGCGATCTGTTGCAGGCGCTGTTCGAGCTGCCGGTTGACCTGTTGGGCGGTTTCCAGTGCGCTGCTCTCCCGGGTCAGCTCCACCTCACTCGAGACGGTCTCCGCCAGCTGCTGCTCCAGTTCGACAATACGCTGGGCCAGCGCTTCACTGTCATTGCCGGCGCCGTTATCGGTAGACCGTTCATTTTTCAGCAGGGCGTTTTCCGCCTGGGCGTCTGCCAGCTGCCGTTTCAACGCGTTTAGTTCCGGGTCATCCCCGCTGCCGTTCCCGGCGGGCTGCTCCTTTCCCAGCGCCTTGAGCTGGCGCTCGGCATCGCGCAGCTGTTGCTGCAACTGGCTGTTTTTTGCCTGCAGCTCCAGCAGCATGATACGGGCCGGTTTCTCGTCGGTGATGAAGCGGCTCTCCACCCAGCCCTCGCTGCCGTCACCCAGTCGTACCCGGGTAAAATCACCGCGCTTTTCCAGTCGCTCCAGCGGGGTGTCGCTGGGTAGTACCCGGGTGGGCTTTCCGGTGCTGTCCGGGTCGGGGTAGAGGCCGGCCAGCAGCTTGTCGGTGATGCGTGCCCCCTGGGCCATGCCGACTAATACCAAACTTATCAGCAGGGTCAGCAGCAAGCCCTTCCATCCGCTTCCCTTCATGTGCTGATGCCGCTGTGGCGCAACAGGGCTTCGATCTGCGGCTCGCGACCGCGGAAGGCGACGAACAGCTCCATGGCATCCCTGGAGCCACCCTGTTCCAGGATGTTGTGCAAAAATGCTTGTCCGGTCGCCCGGTCGAAAATGCCGTGTTCCTCGAACAGGGAGAAGGCGTCGGCGGAGAGCACCTCGGCCCACTTGTAGCTGTAGTAGCCGGCCGCGTAACCGCCGGCGAAGATGTGCGAAAAGCCGTGGGCGAAGCGGTTGAACGGGGGCGGGATGATTACCGCCACCTGATCGCGCACTTCGCCGAGGATCTGATAGATCCGGCCACCCTGTTGCGGGTCGTACTCGCGGTGCATGCGGAAGTCGAACAGGCTGAACTCCAGTTGCCGCACCATCTGCATGCCGGACTGAAAATTCTTCGCCGCCATCATCTTTTCATACAGCACCTGGGGCAGCGGCTCGCCGCTCTCATAGTGGGCGGCGAACAGGTCCAGCGCCTCGCGCTCCCAGCACCAGTTCTCCATGAACTGGCTGGGTAGCTCCACAGCGTCCCAGGCGACGCCGTTAATGCCGGCCACTCCCGGATAGTCGACCCGGGTCAGCAGATGATGCAGGCCGTGGCCGAACTCGTGGAACAGGGTCTCCACCTCGTCATGGGTGAACAGGGCCGGCTTGTCGCCGACCGGTGGCGAGAAATTGCACACCAGGTAGGCGACCGGTATCTGGTCGCAGCTGGGGGTGAACATGCGCACGATGCACTCGTCCATCCAGGCGCCACCGCGCTTGTTCTGGCGGGCATAGAGATCGAGATAGAACTGGCCCTGCAGCTGGCCGTCGGTATCGCGGATCTCGAAGAAGCGCACCGTGGGGTGCCAGCCTTCAAATTCCGCGACCTCACTGATCTTGATGCCATAGAGTTTATGTACCACCGCGAACAGGCCGTTGAGCACCCGGTCCTCCGGGAAATAGGGTTTCAGCTCTTCCTGGGTGATGGCGTAGCGGTGCTGGCGCAGTTTCTCGCCGTAGTAGCCGATGTCCCACGCCTCCAGCTCTGTCACGCCGTGCTGCTCGCGGGCGAAGTCGGTGAGCTCCGTCAGCTCCTTCTGTGCCTGGGGGCGGGAACGCTCTGCCAGATCGGTTAGAAACTCGATCACCCGGTCGGTACCGGGCGCCATTTTGCGCGCCATGGAGCGCTCGGCGTAGTTGTCGAAGCCGAGGATCTGCGACTGCTCATGGCGTAGCCGCAGGATCTGCTCCATCACCGCGCTGTTGTCCCACTGCCCGGCATGTGGTCCCTGGTCCGAGGCGCGGGTGGCGTAGGCCTCGTACAGTTCCCGGCGCAGTGCCCGGTTGTCGGCATAGGTCATCACCGGCATGTAGGAGGGGAAGTCGAGGGTCAGTAGCCAGCCGTTTTCGCCGCGCTGTTCGGCGGTCTGCTTGGCCAGGCCCAGGGCGCTCTCCGGCAGGCCGGCCAGCTCGGTCGCATCGGCGATCAGCTTGCTCCAGGCGTTGGTGGCGTCCAGCACGTTCTCGCTGTACTTGCTGGTCAGACTGGAGAGCTCCTGGCTGATCTCCTTGAAACGCTGCTTTTTGTCGGCCGGCAGGTCGACACCGGAGAGGTGGAAGTCGCGCAGGGCGTTTTCCAGCAGCTTGCGCTGCGCGCCGTCCAGTGTGGCGTCGTTCTCATACACGGATTTGTAGGCATCGCAGAGCGCGGCGTTCTGGCCCATCTCGGTGCCGTAGTCGGAGAGTTTTGGCAGGCAGGCGTTATAGGCCTGGCGCAGCGCGTCGCTGTTGAGCACCGAGTTGAGATGGCTGACCGGGGACCAGGTGCGGTTGATACGGTCCTCCATGATTTCCAGTGGTTCCACCAGGTTGGCCCAGGTGAAGGGTGGTGTCTGAGCCAGCAGTCTCTCGGTCAGGGCGCGGCTCTCGGCCAGCAGTTGGTCCATGGCCGACTCCACATGCTCGGCGCGTATTTTGCTGAAGGGAGGCAGGCCCTCCAGGTGCAGCAGGGGGTTATCCATGGTGTGCAGGTTCTCCAATGAGTACGGCTTTGGGTGGTTATTCTGACATAAATCCACCCACGGGGTGAGTGTGGTGCCCGCCGCCCACGGGGCGCTCTGTCAGACGAACTATTGGACCGGGCGCAGGCTGAGCAACCAGATGGCAGCACTGCCGGCAAAGAAAAACAGCGCGATGGCACCGAACGCCTTGAGCCGAAAACGCCGCACCAATTCAAAATCGGCCAGGGTGGAGAGCAGGAAGGGGTGGCGGCTGGAGTTGGGCGAGCGCAGCGTGTGCTGCACCAAATGGCGCTGCTGTTCGGCATGGGCCAGGCGTGCCTGGGTCTGTGCCGTCTGGCGTACCATATCCCACTCGCGCGTATCGATCTGACCATCGCGGTTCAGGTCGAAGCGGGCCAGCAGCTGCGCCCGGTCCTGTTTCCATTCGCGCAGCAGACCCCGCATCCACTCACTCTGGCTCCGCCGGTGATCCAGATCATCCAGGCTTTTGAACAGGCCGATGGCATAGAGCCGGTCGCCGGGGTAGAGGCGCTCTTCGGTATAGCGGTAACGTCCACTGCCGATCTCCTGGCTGAGGAATCGGGCCAGCTTCAGCAGTGGTGTCTGTTTCACCCGCTGCCGGCCGGGTGCGCGATTCACCGGGTAGCGCTCACTGCCATACCAGACACTGCGGTCGCTGGGGGTTACCTCGGCCCCCTCGGGATCGATCAGGCAGTGACCGGTCTCATCCTCCAGCAGGAACAGGGCGTCGCTGGTATCGCTCTCCACCGTGCGCCAGTTCTTGTCGCCGCTTTTCTCGATCTTATAGCGGTACCAGCAACAGTCGATACCGGTCAGTGGGGCAAACACCGGTTCACCCGCCATCAATCGGGCGTTGCCCACCAACTCCACATAGCCCTGATGGGCGGAGCGGATCCTCGCCGTGGGCGCATCCTCGATCAGACGGGCGCGACCCAGCCAGCGAAAGGCGTAATAGAGACCGGCCAGGGCGGCAACAGTACAGAACAGTTGCAGCGCCCAGAACTCAAAGTGAGATAGATGGATAAACTGTTCGCTCAGGCTCATCCGTTGAACAGGGATTTCAGGTCCACATCCTGTTTCTCCTCGGCGGAGAACTCTAGCAGCTCGGCGGCCTTGAAATTGAACATCCGGGCAATGATCAGGTCCGGGAACTGCTCGATGCGAACATTGTTGTTATTGACGCTCTCGTTGTAGAACTCGCGGCGGTCGGCAATGCTGTTCTCCA
This sequence comes from Sedimenticola selenatireducens DSM 17993, assembly GCF_000428045.1. Lineage (GTDB taxonomy): Bacteria > Pseudomonadota > Gammaproteobacteria > Chromatiales > Chromatiaceae > Sedimenticola > Sedimenticola selenatireducens. Next base: position 24,393 of record NZ_KE386615.1, read on the forward strand.
GGCCGGAGATGCGGCTCTGCAGGTGCTGGAAGGTCTCGTTGGCCTTCAGCTCGGGATAGGCCTCGGCCACCGCGAACAGGTTGCCCAGTCCCAGGCGCAGCTGGTTCTCCGCGCCACCCAGGGCACCGATATCGCCCTGCTCCCGGGCACTGGAGACGGCGGCCCGCGCCTGCATTACCCGCTCCAGGGTCTCCTGCTCATACTGCATGTACTGCTTGCAGGTCTCGACCAGCTTGGGCAGTTCGTCGTGGCGCTGTTTCATCAGCACATCGATATTGGCCCACGCCTTGGTGACGCCGTGTTTCAGATTGACCAGGCCGTTGTAGATGGCGATGCCATAGAAGGCGATGACGACCAGAATCCCCAGCGTGACAAATGTACCTATCTCCATAGTGGCTCTCCAGATGAGCGTTTTTTGTTATGCGGTCACTATACTATCCGCAGTCTGTTGGAAAATGCGCGGCCGAATTGAAAAGGGGTGCATTGGCTCACTTCCAGCTACATGCTATTTCACCCGCCACGGCGGCAGATGTTGGGTGCGCCTGGTACTGTGTCGGCCGGGGCGCTGAATGCTTTACAGGGGGTGCGGAGCGCTACTATTCCCGTGTCAGCCGCTTGTCTATGCGCTTGCCCAGAAAGCGGCCCAGCAGCAGTTTGGAACGCTCCGCGATGGAGGCCTCACTGAGGCGCCGCTCCCGCAGCAGCAGCCGATCCATCAGGAAGGACTCCTGGTAGAGGATGTTCTCGACCGGCGGACTGTAGGGGGTGTCAATGGTGATGCGGGCGATACGCCCCAGGTTGATGCCCCGGCCGTCGTCCAGCAGGATCAGGTGCGGGGCCAGTCCCCGGGCCGGGTCGGGACGCGGGAACTCCAGTACGTCAATCAGTTCGAACGGGGTGTCCGAATAGCGGATGCCCATATGGATATCCTCCGGCTTCAGCTCCACCAGATAGATCTCGCTACCGATCGACCGCCGTAACCGCTCCACCTGCTGGCTGTAGTCGGCCGAGGGCCAGATCCGTTCCCGTTCCTGCCTCTCGAACGCCATCCCACGGCAGTTGTCCCGCTCCATTCAGCCTCCGCCTGACATCAGTTTTACTGAACAGCATAGCTGTTTTGGATCAACGGCTAAAGTGCCGTTCAGCCGCCAAGGTTTTGTTCCGGCGGCAGACCCAGTAGACTACCCGCTCCGCGCAACTGAAGCCCGCAACAGGAGATCCTAATGTCCAATATCCGCCCCTTCGACGGCATGGTACCCAAACTGGGTGAATCGGTCTGGGTTGATCCGAGTGCGGTGGTCATCGGCGATGTGGAGATTGGCGACCAGGCCTCGATCTGGCCGATGACAGCGATACGCGGTGACGTCAACAGCATCCGCATCGGTGAGCGCACCAATATCCAGGACGGCAGTGTGCTGCATGTCACTCACGCCAACCCCGCCTCGCCGGGCGGACACGCCCTGACCATTGGCAATGATGTGACGGCGGGACACAAGGTGCTGCTGCACGGCTGTACCATCGGCGATCGTTGCCTGATCGGCATGGGCTCGATCGTGATGGACGGGGCGGTGCTGGAGTCCGACATCATCCTGGCGGCCGGTAGCCTGGTCACCGAGGGGAAGCGGCTGGAAAGCGGATATCTCTGGTGCGGCTCGCCCGCCAAGCGGCTGCGCAAACTGACCGACGAGGAGCTGGCCTTTCTGCCCTATGTGGCGGGCCACTATGTCAAGCTGGCGGAGAAATACCGCGCCGGCTGATGTTTCGGTGGTGAGGTAATATTTCGTTGAATCCGTAGGGTGGATGCGCCGATGCTTATCCACCCTACAACTTTCCATCCGCTTCCGCCGCTTCCTCGGGCGAGTCGTTTCCCGTGGTCGGCCAACGGACGTATTCAGCGCAGGCTGGCGATCACCGGAGCGGTGTCGGGACGCACCCCGCGCCACAGGAGGAAGGATTCGGCGGCCTGCTCCACCAGCATGCCCAGGCCATCCAGCGCCTTGCCGGCCCGGTGACGCTGGCCCCAGCGCACGAAGGCGGTGGGTTCGCTGGCGTACACCATGTCGTAGGTCCAGCCGCCGGCTGTCAGGATACCGCTGGGTAGCGGCGGCACCTCGCCCTGCAGACCGGCCGCCGTGCCGTTAATGATCAGATCAAACCGGTCACCCTCCAGTTCATCCAGCCCACAGCCCCGTATCGGACCCAGGGGTTGCAACGTGGCGGCCAGCCGGCGCGCCTTGTCGGCGGTGCGGTTGGCGATCACCAACTGTTCCGGGCCGCACTCCAGTAGCGGTCGCACCACCCCTTTCGAGGCACCCCCGGCCCCCAGCAGCAGGATACGGCAGCCGCTCAGCAGATAGCCGTGATTGACACTCAGGTCCCGTACCAGCCCGGCGCCGTCGGTGTTGTCACCGCGCAGGCGTCCAGCGTCCAGTGGGACCAGGGTGTTGACCGCCCCGGCGCTCCCGGCGCGGGGCGTGCGTTCATCCGCCAGCGCCCAGGCCTGCTCCTTGAACGGGACGGTGACATTGAGTCCACGCCCGCCGCCGGCGAAGAACTTCCGCACATCTTTGTCGAATCCATCCAGGCGGCCAAGCAGTCGCTCATAGGTCAGGTCCATGCCGGTCTGTTCGGCAAAGGCCCGGTGGATCAGTGGCGATTTGCTGTGTTCGATGGGGTTCCCGATGACGGCGTATCTATCGGTCATGGTCTGGTTCTGCATTGGAAAAGGGGGCGGCGTCAGGCCCGACACCGCCCCCAGATGGTTATTCCGCCAGCCACTCGGCCGCCGTTTTGGCGAAGTAGGTGAGGATGCCGTCGGCGCCTGCCCGCTTGAAGCAGAGCAGTGATTCCAGCACCACCGCCCGTTCATCCAGCCAGCCGTTCATCGAGGCCGCCTTGAGCATGGCGTATTCGCCGCTCACCTGATAGGCGAAGGTGGGTACGCCAAAGTTCTCCTTTACCCGACGCACGATATCCAGATAGGGCATGCCCGGCTTCACCATCACCATGTCGGCGCCCTCATTCAGGTCCAGTTCCACCTCGCGCAGCGCCTCGTCGGAGTTGGCCGGGTCCATCTGGTAGGTGTATTTGTTACCGCCGCCCAGATTGGCTGCCGAGCCCACGGCGTCGCGGAACGGGCCATAGAAGCTGGAGGCGTACTTGGCCGAGTAGGCGAGGATGCGGGTATGGATATGGCCGGCCGACTCCAGCGCCGTGCGCACCTCGCCGATGCGCCCGTCCATCATGTCGGAGGGAGCCACCACGTCGGCGCCGGCAGCGGCATGGGAGATGGCCTGGCGCACCAGTACCTCCACTGTCTCGTCATTCATCACGTAACCCGATTTGTCCAGCAGGCCGTCCTGGCCGTGGGTGGTGAAGGGGTCGAGCGCCACGTCGGTTATCACCCCCAGATCGGGCAGGGCGTCCTTCAGCGCCCGCACCGCACGTTGGGCCAAGCCATCCGGGTTGAACGCCTCCCGCGCATCCAGCGACTTGGCGCTCTGGGGGGTGACCGGAAACAGCGCCATGGCGGGAATGCCCAGTGCGGCCGCCTGCCTGGCCTCCTTGACCAGCAGGTCGATACTCATGCGCTCCACGCCGGGCATGGAGGTCACCGGCTCCCGCTCACCGCTCCCTTCCAGGACGAACACCGGGTAGATAAAGTCAGCCGGAGTCAGTCCGTTTTCGCGCATCAGGCGGCGGGAAAAGTCATCCCGGCGCATGCGGCGGGGACGGGCGGCGGGATAGCGGGCGGATAGGGCGGTTTTACTCTGCATGGGTGAAGCTCCATCGTACAGCCGGTTGAAGGGTCTGGATATGCTGAACAGTCCCATACGATACCGCACCACCCTGCGCGGCTCCACTCAGAGTTGTCCGGATGTGCTATCTTTCCCGGGTTTTTGTCAGCAGATCGGTGGTACGTGGAGTCGGGTATGCAAAAGTCACCCTATATATTTGATGTGGATGTCGAGGGGTTTGACCAGCAGGTGCTGGAGGCGTCGGAAAAGCGGCCGATCCTGGTGGATTTCTGGGCCGAGTGGTGTTCTCCCTGCCTGGCTCTGGCGCCCGCCCTGGAGCGGGTGATAGACGAGCGTGCGGGGGAGGTGTTGCTGGCCAAGGTGGAGGTGGATGACAACATGAAACTGGCCGGTCATTTCCGCCTGCGGGGTTTCCCCACGGTAATCCTGTTTTATCGGAAACAGGAGTTGGGCCGTTTCAGTGGGGCGCGAGCCGTCCACTGGATTGATGAGTGGATTGATCAGCATCTGGGCTAAAAATTCCCGGGGCGGATTGCGATAATCCGGCTTTCTGAAAAATCCTACAGCTCTCTCGGGATAGTTGTGCAGGGGTGTTGGGGGCTACGGCTTACACTCTTCCCGTGGTAGTCGGCGCCTATCCGAAGCCGATTCTTTTTTCCGGAAAACGGCCCGGACACTCTCAAGAAAGTCAACGGATGTCCGCTACAGACTAGGTTGCCCACTTATCGGGACAGATTCTAATTAACCCTGGAAAGGGATCAACAGGGCCTACGGAGACAATAACCATGGGAAAAACAGCTCTGATTTCAGTTGCACGTCGTCAGTTTATTCTGTTGATGTTGCTTGTCTGCCTGCCACTCACTGTTGCCGCGACAGAGTTGGCCGGACCTCAGCAGGTGATTCAGCGTATCTCGGATCAACTGCAGCAGATTCTGATGAATAACCAGGAGCGGATGCTGGAGGATCCGGCATTTGTCTATCAACTGGCCAATGAGGTGCTGATTCCCCATGTGGATTTCGGACATGTATCCAGCCTGGTGCTGGGAAAATACTGGCGCCGGGCCACGGATGAGCAGAAACAGGCGTTTTCTCTTCAGTTCCAGCGCCTGCTGGTCAGGACTTACTCCACTGCCTTCAAGGAATTCCAGGGTTGGGAGATCAGCTACACCCCACTGCGCATGAATGAAGGGGACAGTGACGTGTCGGTACATACCCAGGTGAAGCGCACGGGTGCGCCGCCGGTGGATGTGGTCTATCGCATGCACATCCAGGACGGTGACTGGAAGGCGTATGACGTAAAGATCGAGGGGATCAGCCTGATCACCAATTACCGCTCCAGCTTTGCCAGAGAGGTGCGTCGCAGCGGTATGCACGGCCTGATCCAGCGAATTACCGAACTCAACGACAACCGGGTAAACAGGTGGCTGACAATAGTGCAATCTGAAGATTTGGACCTTGCACAAACAGCAGAAAGTCAAAAAAACGCCTACAGTTTTATCAAGGATAGTCGCTATAACCAGTGAAGGTTTTGAAGATCGTCTCCAGGCTGAACCCAATGTTGCAAAGGGTACATCGTCGCATTAAGGGGGCTGTCATTTCAGCTCCTCAATGCAACTCCTCCGGCGCTTAAAACGGCGCTTTCGGGCTCATCCCCTTCCCAGATGAGTCCGTTTTTTTTTGTCTGTCCCGGTGACCTGCCGCATGAAGGGTGGCCTTTTTGTAGGAACGGCTGGCCGCCGGAGTGGGTTTGATCTGTAGGAGGCCCGCCCCGGGCCGAATTCGCGGCGAGGGCGCCGCTCCTACCAGACCACTCATCCGCGACATATTGTCCCTGACTTGGTGGGGCGTGATGCCCCTATGCGATATTAACCGCGAATGATCCGGCCGGTGGCGCCGTCCCGGATGGTCGAGGGGGCGCGACTTTTTCCCAGCGGCGCATGGATGATGCAGTCCACGTGATTGCCCAGTCGCAGGCGCACCTGCAGCGCGGACCGGGCCGGATGCTGGCCGCTGCGGTTGGCGCTGGTGGACACGATGGGGGATTCGCAGGCCCGACACAGGGCAGCCGCCAGCGGATGGGCGGTGACCCTGACGGCGAGGGTGGCATGAATCCCGGTCAGCCAATATGGCAGATGGTCGGCGGCCGGCAGCAGCCAGGTGTTGGGTCCCGGCCAGCTGGCAAAGATCCGGTTCATCAATGGCTCGGCCAGGGGTTTGATGAAGGGGCGGAGCTGGTTGAAATCGGAAGCGATCAGAATCACGCCCTTTGCAATCGGCCGCTGCTTCAATTTCAGCAGTCTCTCCATGGCCTGCTCGTTCAGGGGGTCGCAACCCAGGCCAAAGACCGCCTCGGTGGGGTAAGCGATGAGGCCGCCGCTGTGGACACAGCGTGCGGCCTCGCGCAGTTTCCAGGGGATGATCGGATGGCTCATCCGTCGCCTGGTCTAGAGGGATGCCTGCAGTTTGGCGTCTTTCTCTATAACTCCGGCTGCGTTGGCCTCGCGGTCTGCCCTGATCCTGGTTGCCAGATCGGGGTCCGACAAGGCCAGAATCTGTGCCGCCAGATAGCCTGCATTCTTGGCGCCGGCCTTGCCCACCGCCACGGTGGCTACCGGAATGCCGCCGGGCATCTGTACGGTGGAGAGCAGTGCATCCATGCCCTGTAGCGGGCCGGCGTCCAGCGGGATGCCGATCACCGGTTTCAGGGTCAGGCCGGCCACGGTGCCGGCCAGGTGGGCGGCCAGTCCGGCGGCGCAGATAAAGGCGGCACAGCCCCGGGTGTCGGCGTCCTTCACGTAGCTGTGGGTGACGTCCGGGGTGCGGTGCGCCGAGGTGATTTTTGCCTCAAACGGGATGCCGAGGGACTTGAGAACATCCATCGTAGACTGAAGAACCGGCAGGTCCGAGTCGGATCCCATCAGAACTGCGATAAAAGGTTTGCTCATGATTCACTACCCAAAATCAATTAAAAACGAGCAGGCAACGATACCGGATTTTATTTTGCCAGGCTACGCCCCAACTCGATTTGTCAGGGAGAAAAGAATCACATTCTTTATGAATTATCAATGCATTGAACAGGGTTTCTCTGTTCATATAGGAAAAATAGTGCAGGAGCTGGCTTCCTGCACTGGCTGATAAATCAAAGGAAGTGTCGATGATGTATGCGAACAAGCGATTAGTCGATCCGGCGGCCTGGTTGCTGGCGTTGCTGTTTCCCACTTTGCTTATCCTGGCGGATGCCCATGCGGCGGCGGAGATCGAGCGGGGTATTAACGAATATGCCGATACCAGCCAGTCTCACCTGAAGTCGCCGGATGACCCTCCGGCCGTGGTCCGGGTCAGCAGTTCCACCGCCGATCACGCGGAGTTCAAGGAGCTGCAGGGACCCTTCGGCAGTGGTCCGGAGGTGACCAAGGCGTGCCTGGGCTGCCATAACGAGGCGGGTCATCAGTTTATGAAAGGCATTCACTGGACCTGGGAATACCAGCATCCGGTGACCGGCCAGACTCTGGGCAAGAAGCACCTGGTCAACAATTTCTGCACCAATGCTCGGGGCAACGAGGGGATGTGTGCCCAGTGTCACGCCGGTTATGGCTGGAAGGACGACAGCTTCGATTTCAGCGATCAGGGCAACATCGACTGTCTGGTCTGTCATGACGCCACCGGCAGCTATTACCGGACCCCCAACTCCCAGGGTAATGCCGCCTGCTCCGTCATGTTCGAGGGCAAGCAGCCAATTGATTGGGCCAAGGTGGCGCAGAGCGTGGCCCTGCCCGACCGCTCGAACTGCGGCACCTGCCACTTTTATGGGGGCGGTGGCGACGGGGTCAAGCATGGTGATATGGATTCATCGCTGAAGCATCCGGACAAGGCCCTGGATGTGCACATGGACGCCCAGGGCCTCAATTTCAGCTGTACCGAGTGTCACCAGGGGGAGGGACACCAGTGGTCCGGCAGTCGCTACAACATGGATGCCAAGGACAGTGAGGGCACCGGCAAGCCGGGACAGCGTCGTCAGGTGGCCACTTGTGAAAGCTGCCACGGCGACACCCCCCATCCGGGCAACAACCTGAAAGCGGTCAAGCTTAACGGGCACACCGACCGGGTCGCCTGCCAGACCTGCCATATCCCCACCTTTGCGCGTGGCGGTGTCGCCACCAAGACCGACTGGGACTGGCGAACCGCCGGCAAGTTGAAGGACGGTGAAGGCTTCAAGCTGAAGGAGTACACCCAGGGCAACGGCGAACACCGCGCCACCTACAAATCGATTAAGGGTGATTTTAAATACGGTGAAAACCTGAAGCCCAGCTACGCCTGGTTTGACGGTGTGATGAACTACACCACCATCGACACGAAATTCGACCCGCAAGCGGGCCCGGTAAAAATCAACAGCTTCAACGGTGCCTACGATGACCCGGCATCCCGCATCTGGCCGTTCAAGCAGATGCACACCACCCAGCCCTACGACAAGGGCAACAACACCCTGGTCTACATGCACCTGTGGGGCGATGATCCGGACTCTTTCTGGGGCAACTACGATTTCGGCCGCGCCATCAAGGTGGGCATGGAGAGGAACGGCAAACCCTACTCCGGGGAGCACGGTTTTATCGACACTGTCTCCTATTGGCCCATCACCCACATGGTGGCCCCCAAGGAGCAGGCGCTGGCCTGCGCCGAGTGCCACGCCAAAGAGGGTCGCCTGAGTGAGCTGAACGGCTTCTACATGCCGGGACGTGACGGCTTCGGCTGGCTCGACATACTCGGCTATATGGCCGTGATCGGTGCGTTGTTGGTGGCGCTTGGACACGGCATGGTGAGGATTGTGATGTGCAAGAAGCGGGTCACTGAACACTGCAAGGACGGGGAGTAATCGACATGGCAAAACGAGAGAAACATGCAGTAACCATCTATACCCGTTATGAACGCTTCTGGCACTGGACCCAGGCCCTGCTGATTTTCCTGCTGGCGTTCACCGGTTTCGGCCTGCACGGTACCCACCATCTGCTGCCGTTTTCCAAGGCGGTGATGCTGCACACCTTCGCTGCCATTGCACTGATCCTGCTGTGGATCTTTACCACATTCTGGAATTTCACCACCGGCAACTGGCGCCAGTTCCTGCCCAACACCAAAGGGTTGTTCGCGGTCATCCGCTACTACGCCTGGGGTATCCTGTTTGGTGAGGATCATCCCCACAAAAAGACCCTGCGGCGCAAACAGAATGCCCTGCAGGGGCTGGCCTATCTCACCTTCATGGTGCTGATCGGTCCGGCGCTCTGGCTCACCGGCATTATTTACCTGCTGTACGATCTCTGGAACGAGATCCCCGGCGCTGCCAATGGCCTGTTCGTGGTCGCCTTTCTGCATACCGCAGCGGCGTTCCTGATGGTCACCTTCGTCATTATCCACATCTACATGACCACCACCGGCAAGACCCCGCTGCACTACATCAAGACCATGATCAGCGGCGTCGAGCGCGTCGAGTTGACCGAGGTGGAGCGCGCCTATCTGGCCGAGGAGCATCCGGAACGGCTGAAGGAGTAACGGATGGGCGTGTATTGGTAGTGATTGATGCGGTTGACCGATACAAGCCGGGTGCCAGCTCTCCCTTACGATGGTCGCACCCGTAGGGCGCCCCGTGGGCGCCATCGATCGATTCGGTTAACAGCCATGGGCCGAGTCATCGGCCCGCCTGCTACGGACTATGCTTAAGAAGCAGTCTGTCAGTTAGAGGTGATGGCGATGGATAACACCGATCAGCGGCCCCCGCTCTGGGTGGGTCATATTTTCCTGGCGACCAACCGGCTGGCTCAGACCGCCGGGTTCATGCGGCAGATTGGTATGCGCCCGGTGACCCAGGGCGATGAATACGCGGTTTTTGAACTGCGCGGCGGTACTCACCTGGTCCTCTCTCTGGTAAAACAGCTCACCCCGGCCGAGGCCGATTTTGATCTGATGGTGGATGACCTGGAGGCGACTCATCGCCGGTTTGCCGAACTCGGACTGAATCCCTCACCCATCGAACCGGGTAAAATCCATGCCAGCTTCAATATCCAGGAGCCGGCCGGCAACCGCATTCGGGTACTCTCCAGCCACGTGGGGAAGAATCCGGTATAACCCCCGGGGGCATCCGGAGGGGCGCATGAAAGAAGGCCCAGGGATCAAAAATCGGCCGCCAGCCTGGATGGCGAAGGTGGAACAGCTCGGCCTGTTCCCGACCCCGGTCTGGACATTCCATCTGACCACGGAGGCCCGGGAGCGGGTAAGCGGCGAGCTTGTCCCGCTGCTCGACCGGCTCCGCCCCGCGCCCGCGGAACGGGCAACGGACCGGGGTTGGCAGTCGCCACAGGATCTGCACCGGCAGCAGGAGTGCGCCACCCTGATAGGCTGCATCAATGAGAGTATTGCGAGTGTCCTGCGCTATCTGAAGATTGGCTATGACGTGTTCGAGATCACCGGTTGCTGGGCCAACGTGAACCCTCCGGGCGCGGCCCACCGCAGCCACAGCCACCCCAACAACTACCTCAGTGGCGTCTATTATCTGCGCGTCCCCGCGGGTGCCGACACCATCAACTTCCACGATCCCCGGGTACAGACCGCTATCATCCGTCCGCCTGTCACAGCGCTGACCGCAGCCAATACCGATCAGGTCGTGGTGCGGGTAGAACCCGGGAGCCTGTTGCTCTTTCCCGCCTGGCTGGAACACTCGGTCGATGCCAACGGCAGTGACAGCGAGCGTATCAGTATCAGCTTCAACATGATGTTTTCCGCCTTTGCCGAACAGCTGGGCAAGCCCTTGTGGTGAATGGCGGGAGCGGATTTCCCAGGCGGGTTGCCAATACATCATGTCCCGGTCATGCCAACCAGCCCCGACACTGTTTTCCCTGTTTGGGCGTGGCTTGACTGGACACCCTTGGCGTGTACAAATGGATCGACCCATACCCGGGTGTAGTCAGTAAAAGGTCAAAAAAATTATATGAAAATTATCCGTATCCTCCTCCCAGTCATGCTGTTCATGTTAACCAGCCCGTCAAGCGCGGCGGATGACTTGGCACTGCAGAAGATTGCCGACAATGTCTATGCAATTGTCGGTGAGCTGGGGAACCGCACACCGGAGAACCTGGGCAACAATGCCACCTTTGGCTTTGTCGTCACCTCGGCCGGTGTTGTGCTGATCGACTCCGGCGGTACCTTCCAGGGGGCGCAGCGACTCCATCGGGTGATCAAGAGTGTCACCGATAAACCCGTTGTCACGGTGATCAACAGCGGCGGTCAGGACCACCGCTGGATGGGTAACGGTTATTTCAAACAGCAGGGCGCCCAGGTCCTGGCCAGTGCGGATGCGGTGGCTGACCAGCGGGCCCGCAGTCGGGACCAGTTCATCCTGCTGGGCAACCTGGTCGGCCAGGAGGGGCTGGCGGGAACCGAGGCGAATTATGCAGACCAGACCTTCGGCGATAAAACCCGGTTTGAGACCGGTGGCGTGGCGTTTGAAATCTACCATGCCGGGCAGGCGCACACGCCGGGTGACAGCTATATCTGGCTGCCCGAACAGCAGGTGATGTTCACCGGCGATATCGTCTATACCGAGCGCATGCTGGGCGTGGGCGGCCAGTCCAACAGCAAAAGCTGGATCAAGGTCTATGAATCCATGGCGGCCTTTGCACCCGATGTGGTAGTGCCCGGCCATGGCCACCCCACCACACTCGAAAAGGCTGATGCAGATACCTACGGCTACCTGAAGTTCTTACGCAACAGCGTGGCGGAGTTTTTTGGCAACGGCGGGGACATTTCAAAAATCGGTACCGTCGACCAGTCCCGCTACAATTACCTGCTCAATTTTGAAACCCTGGCGGGAAGAAACGCCCAACAGGTATACACCGAGCTGGAATGGGAGTAGCTGGGAGGCGAATAACCCTCTAGCGGGCCACGCCGCGAATGCGCCAGAACACCGGAAAACGCGGCTTGCCATGGCGGGTCCAGCCGTGGTGCTTAAAGGTAATGGTGCTGCCGATAGAAGGCGGGTCGCGCCGTTCGGCATCACTCAATCCCGAGCCGACGGCAAAGCGGGTGCCGTCCGGCAGTTCCACTTTGAGTGAACCCACCATCCCTGTGTACTTACCCTTGCCGGGGTTGTAACCCACCACCTTTGCCTCGGTGTCGTCAAAGCGCTTGTACTTGCGCAGATGCTCGCTGCGTCCCGACTGGTAGGGGGAGGCGGCAGCGCGCAGCATGACCCCCTCGCCATCCTGCGCCTCAATGGTATCCAGCACCTGTTCCAAATGCGTCCGTCCCGTACAGCGGGTCTGTGTTGCTATCCTGACGGAGGAAGGTGGCTGTTGCGCCAACCACTGCTCGATCACCTTAATGCGCTCCTCAAATGGTCCCGCCTGTCCCGGCGCATCGAAAATCAGGTAGCGGACCTCCTTCCAGCCCGGACCGGGTTTGCGGTCACGCACGGTCGCCAGCGTCACCGCGAAGCGGCCACGCCCGGCCCATAGCTCACCGTCAACCGGGAATGGCGGCAGGCTGGTACGGAAAGTTACCGGTAGCGCAAGGGCCTCACCGCCCCGGCTCAGCATCCGCGTGCCGTCCCAGTAGCCGCGCACCCCGTCGTACTTCTCGCTCAGCCACCAGCCGGTCGGGTCATCGCCTGGATGCCAGACCGTCGCCAGCATCAGTTTGGGCGCATCAGCGTTGACAGGACTGCCGGGAAAGAACAGACCAATCAGGCACAGCATTAAAAAAGAGAAATGAAGAGAGAGTCTCATGGCGTAACAAGCTCCTTTTGTTGCGCAATGTAGCAATGGGTGAATTTTATGCGGTATCCGGAACCAGCGGTTCGACTAACCGGGGCCTTCACTCTCAACAGTTTAGGCGAACCACATCGCACACGCTAACGCGGTGTGGTAGTTATTTCAATCCGCGCCCCCGCGTGGGGGGCGACCAGCTATCGCTTCCGGATGCAACAGCAGGGAGAGGTTTCAATCCGCGCCCCCGCGTGGGGGGCGACAATCGCCCGCCGTGGCTACGCTGGGGATAATCTCGTTTCAATCCGCGCCCCCGCGTGGGGGGCGACGGCCCTCGAGGAGAGGGGGTAACGAGCGATGTGTGTTTCAATCCGCGCCCCCGCGTGGGGGGCGACCCATCGTCTCCTCGGCGGACCCCTCGCCCCGGTAGTTTCAATCCGCGCCCCCGCGTGGGGGGCGACGTTTGCCCAGCATCCCAGCAAGGGCCTGACCCCGGTTTCAATCCGCGCCCCCGCGTGGGGGGCGACACAAGTGGCAGCAGGCACGCGTTGGATTTCTCAGGTTTCAATCCGCGCCCCCGCGTGGGGGGCGACAAGGCACGGAACTGGCGCCACCGTTCCTGCCAGGTTTCAATCCGCGCCCCCGCGTGGGGGGCGACATCCGCCTCCATGCTTTCAATTTCGGCCTCGATGTTTCAATCCGCGCCCCCGCGTGGGGGGCGACGCATCCAGTTGCGCGAGGCCCCGCGTCGGTTTTTTGTTTCAATCCGCGCCCCCGCGTGGGGGGCGACGTAAGTGGCGCGATGTTGATTCACCGTTTCGGCAGTTTCAATCCGCGCCCCCGCGTGGGGGGCGACTGCCCAGAAGCGCACTCAGCAATTCGGGTCATCTGGTTTCAATCCGCGCCCCCGCGTGGGGGCGACCTATTCATCGTGGCCAGTCAAGGCAAGGCATCATTGTTTCAATCCGCGCCCCCGCGTGGGGGGCGACAGATTTGTTATGCGAGGAGTTTGATATGTGGGTGTTTCAATCCGCGCCCCCGCGTGGGGGGCGACGATCACGGTGCCGTCATCCTCGAAGATCAGGTCCGTTTCAATCCGCGCCCCCGCGTGGGGGGCGACGTTTGAGTATTTGCTTACTGTGATAAACGGCCCTGTTTCAATCCGCGCCCCCGCGTGGGGGGCGACGGCACCATGCAACAGCCGGTCTACACCGTCCAGGGTTTCAATCCGCGCCCCCGCGTGGGGGGCGACCATGACCAACAGCTGTTGCGATTATTGGGAGTCGTTTCAATCCGCGCCCCCGCGTGGGGGGCGACAGGGCCATGCAATGACGGGTGAGGCTATCAACGTGTTTCAATCCGCGCCCCCGCGTGGGGGGCGACGGTTCGCGGGCATGCGCCGATCCGCGTAGCCTGGTTTCAATCCGCGCCCCCGCGTGGGGGGCGACCGGTTTTGGTGATCTGATAGATACGGGCGTTTTTGTTTCAATCCGCGCCCCCGCGTGGGGGGCGACATAAGGACGAGCCCGTCAACGTGACGGCTATTGAAGTTTCAATCCGCGCCCCCGCGTGGGGGGCGACATACCACGAATGGGAAAAGGTGCGAGATAGAAACGTTTCAATCCGCGCCCCCGCGTGGGGGGCGACTAATAGGCCTTGACCGGCACACCGCCACGCCAGTGTTTCAATCCGCGCCCCCGCGTGGGGGGCGACCCGTTGACAGGGTGATAGAAAACCATCTTAATAGGTTTCAATCCGCGCCCCCGCGTGGGGGGCGACGCGTATTACGGCCCGCTCCTGGCTGCGTGACGGTGTTTCAATCCGCGCCCCCGCGTGGGGGGCGACACGATCGAGGCCAAGGTTTACGCGACACTCGCGCTGTTTCAATCCGCGCCCCCGCGTGGGGGGCGACAGCATGCGGCCGGGCACATCTCGACTATTAAGAGGTTTCAATCCGCGCCCCCGCGTGGGGGGCGACTGTAGGACCATTGGGCCTATAGTATTTATCAAGGGTTTCAATCCGCGCCCCCGCGTGGGGGGCGAC
>NZ_KE386615.1:41472-142666 GCF_000428045.1 Sedimenticola selenatireducens DSM 17993
GAGTTTCAATCCGCGCCCCCGCATGGGGGGCGACTCATGCCGGCCTGCCACAGCTCCAGCGGGCAGGCGTTTCAATCCGCGCCCCCGCATGGGGGGCGACCGCTCCAGTATAACTGGTTATTAGATAAGATAAAAAAACCGGATTACCGCGAACCTTACTCTCTCCATGCAATATCCTTGGGAAATATTCATGGGATTGTTCGGCGGAACCACCCGATTGTTTTGTTTTCAAGTTGTTAATGAGCTGCGCGAACCTGCCAAGGTTTATATGAGTACTTGGGGTTCGCGCACTAGGCTTCAGAGAATCAACGTACCTTGCGGGTCATAGCCTGGCTTGGCGCCGATATGTTCCAGTCGTCGTTTCCAGTTGGCACCGAGAAAATAGAATCTCAGGCTGTCCTCGGTTTTATCAATTTCATCAAGCAGCTCTTGTCGCATGACTGCCCACTGAGCCGGATCGACTAGGCACTCAAAGACGGAGTATTGCACTCGCTGTCCGTAGTCAAGACAGATTTTGGCAACACGTCTCAGCCTTCTGGCCCCACCCGGCGTGTCAGTACGTACATCATAGGTTACCAGTACCATCATCGGCTTAGACCTCTTCAGCGCCAGATGAAGGCGGGATATGCATCTAGGTCACCACGTATGTAACGCGCCATGAGTTGTGCCTGCAGGTGGGGCAAGAGACCCAGTTCTATCTCTTCTTCAAGAAACGGGTGACGCAGGGTATCCCGTTTGCGCTCTTGCCATGCTACCAGCACGGCTTTCCGGGTGGCGTCATCCATAGTGACAGCCCCGCTCTCGGTGGTGGTGAACCCATTGACGGCAACTTGCTTCCGGTTGATCAGACTGAGTACCAGGCGATCGGCCAGAAAGGGCCTGAGTTCTTCCATGAGATCCAGCGCGAGTCCGGGGCGTCCGGGCCGGTCCCGATGCAGAAATCCAACGCTTGGGTCCAACCCTACGCACTCCAAGGCAGCAACAACATCCTGCATGAGCAGTGTGTAGAGGAACGATAACAGCGCATTTACCGCATCCAGCGGGGGCCGCCGACTGCGGCCCGCGAAACGAAATGTTTCATTTTGATGGGTTATCAGGTAGTCGAAGACTTCAAAGTAGGCCTTGGCCGCTGCCCCCTCGCAACCACGTATGCTATCAACACCTTCATCACGGCCGAGCACGCCCCGTTGCAATGTGGCGAGGTGGTCCACGGCCGCCTTTATGCTTTGCGAACCATTGGCCTCGGGTCTGTCGCGTAACGCCCTTTGCAACACGGTCCGACTGTTGGCGATTTTCGCCGCCACCAGAATACGGACGATATGTGCTGTCTGATCCGGGTCATCCGCCCAGCGGTATTGCTGACGGCGCATCAGTACGTTGCCCGAAACCGGGCCATGAACTCGCGCCAGGAAACGTCCCCACTCTGTCAGGAAAGCGAGTGCGACGCCACGTTCAGCACAGAGTCCCATCAATGGAGCGCTGGCGGATATTTGCCCAAAGCAGACAATGGCACCCAGGGTATGGATGGGCAGTCGCAGACGGGTTTCCTTCTCGACGCGAACCAGCACATTCTCCCGTTCCCGGGCCAGCCAGGTGCCCTGGGTGGTAACGTATAAAGTGTTCAACAGCTGTTTCATGGTTCCAACATCCGTTTCAGGTAGTTGCTGGCTGTGGAGCTTGCAGAAAAGCAATGTTCCTTGAGGGAACAGCGATCACACTTTGGACCATAGTCGGCTGGGGGTGTACGCCGTTCAGACCATTGAGCATGCATCCGCATGGACAACTCCCTTGTCGTGTCGCGCAACGACTCATTAATCTCCACCGCTTCCCGTCTGCGGGGCTTGCCATAGAAAATGGCCCCTTCAGACACCTCGACGCCCAGCATCTCTTCAAGGCAGATCGCCTGGGCGCAGAGTTGAAGCCGATCCCAATCATCGGCCTTGGATCGCCCCCGCTTGTATTCCACTGGGAAGGGATGCCAGAGTCCGCTTCGTCCGGGTAGCTCCGTGCCTTGTGTATGACGATGAAACTCCACCACATCGGCGATACCGGTCAACCCCAAGGTATGGCTTACCAGCCTGAGACTGCGGGCGGTGTGGATATCACCACGCGTCTCGGTTTCGCCACTGTTGGCCCGTTCATGCAGTATCTGGCCTTCAGCGGTAAAGCGGTTCTCTTCCCAGATCTGCTCCAGATGGATCAGCGCAAACTGACGCGGACAATAGGCGAAGTGCTGCAAGGCCGAGAGCGGCAGAAGATCCTTTTCGTCTGACTCCATGAGCTCCCCGTTCCTCGGCAACGCCCGATTCAGGCCAGCATTTCCATCAAAACCGGATGCCAGATTTCCAGCTCGATATTGCCCATTTTTTCCCCCAGGCGCTGCCGGTCCACCGTGCGGATCTGGTCGAGCAGGATGCGGGCGCGTTTATTCTGGAATCGAATCTCGGGGCGACAACCTAACGGCTGTCCCTTGCTGGTGAGTGGTGCGATGATTACCCGGGGTAACACCTGGTTCATATCGTCGGGAGAGACCACCAGTGCGGGCCTGGTTTTTCTTATCTCGCTCCCCCGTGTCGGGTCCAGGTGCACCCAGTAGACCTCGCCGCGCTTTACCATTGCCAATCCTCGTTCTCATCCTCGGTTTCAATCAGGTCGGCCCAGACATCCTCGTCTGCTTCCGGACGATAGCCATCGAACCAGCCCGTGCGTGGGGCACGGACCGGTTCGATGACAATACGCTTGCCATCAAGACGCAGTTCAATGTCGTTATCGATCTCGCAAGCTGCGAGAAATGAGGCCGGGATCAGAACGCCACGGGAGTTGCCGATCTTTCGAAGGGTGCTTTTCATCGTCAGTGACTCTGCTGAATTAAGTAATAACAATGTTAGTACCTCGCCTTGTTTGGTGCAAGCCTGCTTTTGGTCAGAAACGACGCATCAGGGTGACACCATTTCCCAGATCCGTCTCTCCACCAGGCGAAACGATCTCGTCAACAGGAACACCATCGAACCGGACGCGATAGCCTGAAAAATTTCGCACCGGTTCACTGGGATCGACCCGATCAATGGTCACGCGATCAAACAAGGCATGGGCAGAGGTGTTGCCCAGCCGATCATTATGTTTGAACACCAGCAAGCCTCTGGCACTCATCTCCCCCCGGGCGGCTGATCGATCATGGTCAAACATCTGTTCCAGCGATTTCCAGAAGAGTTCCAGGTCATCGTCCGAAAAACCGGTCTGTTCAGCCAGTGGGGCGCTGATAAAGCCGTGGCTACAGTAGAGGCCATAGGGGATGGTGAATTTGCGGCCCATGGTGCGTTCTTTCTCAAGATCCTTTTCGTTTGTTACAGCCATGCGAGTCAGGGCATGCTCGGACGATATGACCGGATCAATCGATCTTCCAAAGGTCAACTGCACTGGACCACGCACCTGACCACAATTGATCTCCGTAGTCATCACCGCGCCAAAAGTACGTATATCGAAAAAATTGCTCAGCATGAATCCGGTTACCTTCTTGGCATCCTCCACTTTTTTCGGAAGCTTCTTCGATTCGGGCTTAAGATCAAATTGCTTGTAGGCTTCCTCATGCTTGCGGTTCAGGACTGCCTTCTCACGCACATAGATCTTATAGCCCTCGGCATTTTCTCCTTTAGCCAGTTCAACAAAGTTACGCACCTTGCGTTTCAGACAGACATCGGTAACCAGTCCGTGGCCGGTCTCGGCATCGACACGCGGCAGGTTGCCGGCATCCGGATCGCCATTGGGGTTGCCATCTTTTACATCAAACAGATAGATAAAGTCGTAGCGGTTTTGCATGGGCATTACTCCTGAACCTCGTTTGTGATTTCCTGATCATTGCTGGTTATTTTTGTTTCACCGTTCCCGTTGAACAACGCCTTTCGCTGGTGGTAATAGCCAATAGCGAAATTGGCCTGCGCCTCCAGATTGAGGTGTGGCGGCATGGTGTCCATGCCATCTACAATCTCCTGCACCAGCTTTTCCCGCTTGACTTTCTCTCCCGGGTGTAGCTTCGCCAGATGGTGTTGATAAGTGCGCAGCAGGCGCGGGAATACCATGGACGGGGTGGCGGAAGCGGCGCTGTAAAAGCGCTCCCGGATGGTGGCATTAATGCCGGGCTGCGCCCGCTCCTGGGTCTTTTCGAGCGCAGCGAACAGCCGACCCAACCGATAGGCTGGATCAGTTCTTTCTGTATCGAGACTCACGGGAATTCCTCCTTGTTGATTTGGCTTTCTGGTCAGCCACGCCTTGAGCATTGCGGCACGGCAGTAGTTGATGGTGTGGTCGGTACGGATGCGGCGAACCACCGCGCTGGCCAGTGCATCGGGGTAAGGTGTGCCCTGGAGGATGGCGCGCATCAGGGCGCCACCAAGCAGTGGTTGGATATCTTTGGGCTCGCGGGCAGTTTCGCGCAGCAGCATCCATGCGGGTGGAAATACCGGGTCGGGTCGCTTACTGCCCTCTTCGAACTGCCGCACTATATGCAGGGCGTCATAATGCGCCTTCAGGCTATCAAACAACCCAAGAAGTGAATCGGCATGCCAGAGGCGCACGGATAACCGGGCGGCATTGGGTGCGAGACCGAGGAGATAGATCGGCGTTGTCGGATCGTCGCCCAGTGAGGCCAATTCACCACCGCCGTTTCGTAGCGCCTTGAGGAGTACCTTTGTCTGTTGTAGCGCTGCTTCATCCTGTGTTGCATCAGCTTGCAGACCACCACTGAACAGGTCACCCAACAGCGCCTCGGTGACAGTAGGCTGGTCAGTCCAGAAAACGACGGTGGAATCACCAACCGTAATGCGATGCTGGTTACTGCGTGGCCCGCTGAGAACACCATTCAGTGCGGTGCAATAACGGAACGCGACGGCCTCGGAAACCGGCGCGTTGCGGCTTTGTTCCTTGCCGTAAGAGGTAAAGGCATCGCAATTGTAGGATACCAACAGCGCACCGGAGGATTGTGCTCCACCAACCCCTTTGATCTTGGGCTCATGGATCTTGGCGGGTACGGATTGTTCACCTGTAACCAGGCACATACTCCTTATACGGTCCGCTCCATCATCCGTCGCTTGCTGCTTATCCCACCAGTCACGGATAACTTGGTTCTCATGCACATAGCGAGTTTCACCAATGATCTGAAATATGCCAAAACCACTGATCAGCTCGTTGAGCAACTCGAACTCCTGGCACCGGTCCGGTTGCCACTGTTCGAGAAAACGGCAGACACTATTGAAGTCCGGGTCATCGATCATTCCCTCTTTCGCCAGATGCTGCTCACGCAAGGCCACAAATGACTTGGCTGTTCGCTCTTTGCGCTTTAGATATTCATCATCTGATTCTTTCGGCCCACGCGGGGTTACGTGGCCCAGCAGATAAGCGCTGTTGTCCCACAGAAAACAGGGGTTAAGTCCCGATCCGGTGGGCTTCGACTGACCGGGAACCAACAACTGCACCGGCTGCGGTTTCCTGCCACTGTTATCACGCAGGTCATGGATAGCGTGCAGCCGCCCATCGGGATGAATAACCACCGCAAAAGCGATCTTCTGCGTGCTATAACCGGGCGCCGCTATGCCATAAGCCGGGTCGTCGGCAAGCCTGTTGTAGAGGGTGTTCAGGGCCTGAAGGATCATGCCAGTGCCCCTCCCGTCTGATTCAGGCACCCGGCCACATCAATCACCCCGTCGACCATACGTGCCCGGAAGAAACGCGGCGTCATGTTGTCGGTAAAGTCGATATCGTGAAGCATGAAGCCAAGTTCGCGGACCCCGTGCAGCTCCTCGGGGCAGACCGGCCAATCACCTTCAACGGGGTGGAAATCAGCGGCAAATTCACGGGTGCCGAGATAGGGCCTGTGGAAGCATTGCCCCTTCTTCACCCGACGATTAAAAGTGTCCAGGTGCTTTGCTGCCGGGTCGGAGGTGATCGAGCCATCGCGTTCCCTGGAGTCTATAACCTCAAAATGGGCCTCGATACCGTAACGGACGTTGGTCAACAACAACGTAGCGCGTTGCTGGCGATCCTGATCTGCGTAAAGGGCGAGTACCTTGCCACCACCATTCATAGCGCTCTTGATATTTCCGACCGGGATCTTGCTTGCGACTTCGTTACGGCGAACATTGGTGAAGCGGATCGGGTTAAATACGTGAATCTTGTCGATGATCCAGCGAATCTGCGGTTTCCAGTAGATCGCCTCCAGGATGCCGCGTGCCCCGGATGGGGTCATTACATCGTAGGAGACCCGTTCGGCCTTCATCTCGGGGCGGGTCCAGCAGGCGTAGTCACCGCTGACGAGTAGCTTCACACCTTGTGCCATGTTATTGAGTTCTCCCTTGGTTATACACCGCAAAGGGTGTCTGTCCCGTACAGTTGGTTATCCAGTTGCAAACCCAGCTCTTCGCTGTAATGCAGTTCCACGGTCTTGAGCACCGCGAAACGGTCATAGAGCAGTTCCAGGTGGCCGGCCTGTCGAGCCGTGTCCCAGGCGTGCTTGCCAACACTCACGGTATGGCGCTGCAATTTTCTTGTGAGCTTTATCGGTGCCGGGTTACCCGACTGCTCAAAGCTGCGCAACTGCTCGACCAGCCGACGGCCCTTGTCATCCCAGGGGACGATTACCGGCAATTGCGCGTCCTTGATAAAGCGGAATTTTTCTGCCGCTGTAGCGAAGTTGAAGTAGAGCGGCAGTTCACGGTCACTCGGGGCAAATTTGAATTGATCGCAGATCCCTTCTTTGTCCCAATCCTGCTGGTGCTGCCAGTAGTGGAGCCGAAAATAGTGCTCGATCGCATCCAGTCCCAACAGGTCCTCGTATCTTGATAGCGCCACTACCTGTGAGGCCGCATCGGCGCTGGTACGCTGGAACCCGTAGAGTTTGGCATGTGCCTCCTCTGCTGGGCGGAAAATCCATGTGATTGCCTGTTCACGCCTGCCCTCGCGGTTGCAACGACCGGCAGCCTGGGCAATGGAGTCGAGCCCGGCCAGGGCTCGCCAGACCACGGGAAAATCGACATCGACACCGGCCTCGATAAGTTGGGTGGCGACCACGCGACAGGGTTGCCCGTCCTTCAGCTTCTGACGGATCTCATCCAGTTTACGGCTGCGGTGCTCCGGCGTCATGGCGGCGCTGAGATGGTAGCAGCCCTCGGTACCGGTCTTACCTTTTAGCTCGGCATACAGATTGGCGGCATGGCGGCGGGTGTTGACAATGACGAGCCCCTGCGCCTGCTCGGCCATACGCTCAGACAAGGCAATGCAATCGAGAACGCCGGCATCACGCACCTCGACACGTTTGAGACGTCGGTAGAGCGCCGGGGCGTCGTTGATGATCGGAATCGCCTTGGAGAGGCCGATCTTGAACTCGTCATGATATTCAATTGCCGGTTGGGTTGCAGTGCAGAGCACCACGGTGCAGCCAAACTGTTCCGTTAAGACTCGCAGCGCTTTGAGGCAGGGTTCGAGCAACGTCACCGGCAGGGTCTGCGCCTCGTCCAGGATAATGACCGAATTTGCAATTCGATGGAGTTTGCGACAGCGCGAGGTACGGTTGGCGAACAGTGATTCGAATAGTTGCACATTGGTGGTGACCACCAGCGGCGCGTCCCAGTTCTCGGAGGCAAGGCGGGAACGAGTGGTTTCCTCTTCGGGGTCAAAGTTGGAGTGGTGTTCCAGGATCAGTCCATCCAGGTCCTCGCTGTAATCTTTCAAAACATCACGGAATTCCTGGGCATTCTGCTCGATGATGCTGGTGAAGGGTATTGCGTAAATCACCCTGTTGAGCCCGTTGACTGCACAGTGGCGTAGCGCGAAGGCGAGAGATGCGAGGGTCTTGCCGCCGCCGGTCGGCACGGTGAGCGAATAGAGGCCGGGTTCACCCTCTGCCCTGATACGGCAAGCTGCCAGTACCTCTGCGCGTGCGCTGGCCACCGGGCCTCGCTCGCCCCCAAAACGCTCGTTCATGTACTGTGTAAGGTGCTGAGAGAGGGCAGCGAAATCGACATCACGAGATGGTCTTTCCAACGCCTGTTCCGGGTTCATGAAAGACTCGGTTGCGAGAAAGTCCGCATCGACCAGGCAGGAGAAGAGCATGCGTACGGCGAAGGCCACGGCAAAGGGATCCTGCGGTAACTGGCGCATGCCAAATCCGCATGATGGTAACAGATCGTCAAGGACATTTTTCCGCCATTCAGGCACTTCCTTTTTCAGCCGTTTCTTCATCGAGGCACCACTTTCGTGGAGGGCATCCAAAAGTCCGGCATGGTGGCCTGCGATGGGGTAGGCCAACATCGCACCCAATCCGGGAGAGAGGGTGTTCATCGCGTGTTGTGCCCCAGCCGACGCGTGATCGACCTTACCCTGCACCTCTCCCGAATGGGAATCGCCACCCACACTTCGTAAGTACGTCTGAAAGGCGTCCGAGAATTTGCCCAGGTCATGCCATCTGGCGACCAGGGTGCCCGATTGCCGCCACGCGTCGCTATCTGCCGCCATGTGTCGGAAGGCAGTGCCGACAAACCCTCGAATACGGGTTTCGACGGCCTCCAGATGACCTTCCGGTCCCAGCAGTGGCTCCCATTGGGAAAAGTCGTCGGGTGTCCGGGGGTTACTGTGTGCGTAATAGTCCATGCCACTTTCCTGTGCCTGCTTCTCCGGCATGTTACTGGGGCAGGGGCTCAAACCATGAGCCTCATGTGGAAAAGAAGGACAATCCTACGCCGTAATTGTCATCGGATGCAAATCGACCACGGGTTGTCCGCCTGAATTCGTTCAGGACTTCGACAGCTCTCGTTAACGGGTCCCTCCACGATGGGCTTGCCGTAGAGACAGCTGTTCAAAACAGGCAGTTGGGGTCGCAGTGGCATGGGAATGTCACCCTTTCTTACAGTGCGGTGGTGCTGGAAATACCCTTACCTAAGCACGGCTTTGGTAATTCCGGGGAGGCCAATTGGTGAAAACCACTATCTCTTGGCAGCGGATCAGCGGATATACTGCGGCCATGTCCTCACGATTGCTGGGTGTTTTGCATTCCAGCGGGCGAGGGGTGACGGATAACTAGAAAAGTGTGACAGCGGTTAAGGAGGAGGTGTGACGATGCGACCTGTGCAACGGTTCGGTCTGGGCCTGGTGCTCTCCCTGGTAATGCTGGTGGTCCAGGGTGGTGTACCGCGCGATCCCGGCAATTTCTTCGATCAGACGCTGGGTGATTTCCGCGAGGAGCTGGAGACGGCCCGACAGAGCGGCAAGAAGGCCGTCCTGATCATGTTCGAGATGGATGAGTGTCCCTTCTGCCACCGCATGAAGCAGACAGTGCTGAATCAACCGGAGATCCAGGATTACTTCAAACAGCACTTTCTGGTGTTGAGCGTCGACATCGAGGGTGACGTGGAAATCACCGACTTCAAGGGCGATGTCACCACCGAGAAGGATTTCGCCTTCAAGGGCAACCGGGTGCGGGCAACCCCGGTGTTCGCTTTTTTTGATCTTAATGGCGACCCGATCAAGGGAGCCCGCTACACCGGTGCCACCAAGGGGCCGGAGGAGTTCCGCTGGTTTGGCGAATACGTGGTGGATGAGGTGTTCCGGGAGATGAGTTTCACCCGCTACAAGCGTGCTCGATTGCAAACCCAATGAACGGCGGAAATCGATAATGAAGAGACGGATACGCAGCCGGCTGTGGCCGCTGGCGTTGTTGCTGGCGCCGGTGCTGAATGCCGAGGAGGCGCGGCTGCCGGAGCCATTGACTCTGGAGTACGCCCTGGCGCTGGCTGATGAGGCGCATCCTGCGCTGGCACTGCAGCAGGCGAGGGTGGATGAGAGTCTTGCGCTGCAAGAGTTGAGCGAGTCTGAGGATGGCTGGAATGTCGGTCTTACTGGTTCATTACGCGCGGTACATCCCTCCCATCGTGCCCTCGAGAGTAGTAGTAACGACAGCAGCCTGCGCCTGAAAATGCGTAAGCGGCTGTACGACTTTGGCCACAGCGAAGCGACCCGGGAGGCATCTGATGCCGCGCTGGCTGGCAGCCGCTGGTCCTATCTGGAGGTACGCCAGCAGCGTCGCCTGGAGATCATGCGTGACTATTTCGACGTGTTGCTGTCGGACCTGGAGTACAACCGCGATAACGAAGCAATGACCATGGGTTATCTGCACTGGGACAAGGCCCGGCAGCGCAATGAGCAGGGACAGCTTTCCGATATCGAGGTGCTGGAGCTGGAGAGTATTTTCCAGCAGCGGCGCACCGAATGGCAGCGCAGCAGGAACCGGCAGCGCGCCAGCCGACTGAAGCTGGCCATCAGCCTGAACCATCCGCAACAACTCTCCGGTACCCTGGTCCGTCCACCCCTGCAGCTGGAACGCGAGCTGCCCGAGGTGGCTACCCTGACCGAAGAGGTGCTGAACAACAACCCGCGTCTGCGCGCCCTGCGCCGTCAGGTGGCCGCGGCCCAGGCCGGCGTGCGTGCGGCGAAAACCGATCATGGGCCGACCATACATGGTGAGCTGGAGGCAGCAGCCTATAACCGGGTCACCAGCACCCGTGACCCGCTGGCCGCAGCCCTGGTGATCGAGGTGCCGCTGTTCAGCAGCGGGTATGATGCCGCGCTGGCCGGGCAGATTGCCCGCCTGCATCAACGGCAGGCGTTGCTGGCCAGCGGCGAGCTGGAGCTGCGCCAGGCGGTACTCGATCTGTGGCTGGAGATCCAGGTGCTGCAGAACCGGCAGAAGGAGCTGGCGGTCCTGGGCGCTTACCGCGATCTCTACATCGACCGCAGCCGGGCCCTGTACGAGTTGGAGGTGAAATCGGACCTGGGTGATGCACAGGCGCAGATATCCGACTACCAGTTGCAGCAGGCGCAGGCCGATTACGCGCTGGCCATGGCCTGGGCCAATCTTGATGCCCTGCGCGGTCAGCTGATCAAACCCGAGGCAATGATCGAAGAGGAAAAACCACAATGAAGCGGATACTGCTAGTGCTGGTGATGTTGTCGTTTCACTCCGCTGCGGTAGCGGAAACCCTGCGCGCCAGCCTGGACTGGAGCCAGCGGGTCACCCTGGGGCTGAGCGTTTCGGGGGTGATCGCCCGTGTCGCCGTGCAACCCGGTCAACGGGTCGAGAAAGGCCAGCTTCTGGTGGCGCTGGATGACCAGCACCTGCGTGCACGCATTGCCCGTGCCGAGGCCGAATTGGAGGAGGCGCGGCAGAGCCGGGAGGAGGGCGTGCGGGAGCTGCAACGGGCCACCGAACTGTATGACCGCACGGTGCTGTCGGACCATGACCTGCAACTGGCCCAGATCGGCGAGGCGCGGGCCAGGGCTGCCTGGCACAGGGCGCAGGCCGATCTGGCCGAGGCGCGCGTGCTGTTGCAGCAGAGCCGTATCCCGGCACCCTTTGCCGGGTTGGTGGTCGCGGTGACCGCTCAGCCAGGGCAGGCGGTGATAAGTGGGTTGCGCGCCGAGCCCCTGGTCGAGCTGGCACAGGACAGTCCGCTGCTGGCCCGGGCTGCGGTCAGCGCCGAACAGGCGGCTCGTTTGACACAAGACAGCGTTGTTCAGGTTGAAATCGGTGGTCGGCAGCTGGATGCCAGGTTACGCCATATCGGACTGGAGCCACTGAAGGTTGACCAGGCTGGGCCGCTGTATGAACTGCAGGTGCTGTTTGATCGCCCCGATGCCTTCAGCGCCAGGGCTGGCCTGCCGGCACTGATCCATGTGTCGGAATAACGCTATCGATTGACACACTTTTTCCGGGTAATTGGCGTCCGTTTCCCCGTCTATTATCAATCTGTGTATCCCACATCTGCATTGCCGGCCTCGCCGTGCAATGCAATGTCTAGTGTGTGGCATTCAAGGAGCGATTATGAACAGGCATCACCTCTCACTGCTGCTGTTACTGTTGTTGATCACCACCCCCGTGCTTGCGGAGATGGCACGCACGCCCTCGCCGGAGGACGCTTCGGTCTATATCATTTCACCGGCTGACGGTGACACGGTACCGAGTACATTCACCGTGCATTTCGGCCTGAAAGGGATGGGCGTCGCACCTGCGGGCATCGACAAGGAGAACACCGGTCATCATCACCTGCTGGTGGACGGCAAGGCGATGCCAATGATGGACCAGCCGCTGGGTACGGATATCAAGCACTTTGGCGGTGGACAGACCCAGACGGAACTGACCCTCACCCCCGGCCAGCACACGCTGCAACTGATCCTCGGGGACAAGGCGCATGTCCCGCATGATCCGCCAGTGGCGTCGGAAGTGATCACCATCACCGTGCAGTAGCACCGCCATCGGCCGGTTGGCCGCACTGGATGCAGAACCGGTTGCCGGCAACCAGTTCGGTGCCGCAGTGGATGCAGAATCTGAGCCGAGCGCCCTGTGGTAGCGGTGTGTCCGGTGAAATGTTCTTGTTGAGAGCCTCAATCAGCAGATCAACGCCATTATGAAAAAAGGGCTCGCCGGGTATGGGGATGGCGTTGAGATAGGCCAGCAGCTGCAGGCTCTCCGGCAACTCGTCCGCATCGGGCATGGTGCTGTTTTTTACCAGTACCGGGATGATCGGGATCGCTTTGTTCAGGGCGGTTTCGATCTCCATCCGAAGCGGATCCGTGGCCAGTTCCAGGCGGCGTTCGCCCTTGGGATTTTTTGCGTTCAGCCACTGGTTGCCGATAATCGCCACCAGCACGTGGCAGTGGTCGATGGTGTTGCTGATATGTTCGCGGAAATCGACCCCGGCCGGTATGGAGTCGACATCCCGAAAGATGGTCTCCTTGCCAAACTCACTGATCAGACGGTCACAGATTCTGCCGGTGATTTCCCGACTGTCTTCGCGCCGATAGGAGACGAAAATACTACCTGAGCACTTTTTCCGTGCCACACCGGCTGGCGGAGGGGTGACGGGCGCCGCCGCCCGTGGGGGTGGCGATGGCGGTTGGTCCGCGGTTGCTTCCACATAGAGATACTGGCCAGGCTTGATCACTGAGTTGATGGATTTTTCAATTCCTTTCAGACTGAAAATCTCTTTCAGATTTTCCGGTGAGCGGTCCCCACAAACCAGTTCAAGGGTCTGATTCGGCGCCAGGTGGATCTGCAGCGGCTGACATTTATAGAGGTCCAGCTTGATGCCGATAAGATGGGGACCGGCAGGCACCTTGAACTGTTTGGTCTGGCCCGACTTGATCTTGCCGACCGGCTGGTTGTCCAGGGTGATGGTGAACTGCCGGAGCTGGTTGGAGCTGGTTTTGTTACGACGCAGGGTGATGAAGGCTGGCGGATTGTTCATCGGTTTACCTTTCCCGCCCGGTTACATTTCACCGCTGATGATGAGATAGAAAACCATGACCGCGATACTGCCGTAAAGCCAGAGCTTGCCCACATCCTTTTTGGCCTCCGATTCACCCTGCACCAGGTAGATGATGCCCATGATCAGTCCGATGAACGGAATGAACAGGGTAGCGAACAGTATCCCGTATTTCATACCATCCGAGACGGTCGCCGGGTCTGCGCCGATCTCGATAACCGGGTCGGTCTGGTGGCTGCCGGTGGTGCCTGATGCGCTTGCCAGCGGATGCCGGCAGTTGCCGCAGAATCGGGCATTGTCTGGGTTTTCTGTTCCACACTCCGGACAAAACATGCCGCTCCCTCCCTGTTTTTGATGCCGTGATTCACAAGGCCAGTCCGCCTGAATGGGGATTTCACCACTTGATCGGGCCATTGCGGATCACAACTGAAATTGTAGACCACTGATCTCGCAACGGCAGATCGAATCGGATTGTGGGCAATTCAGGCTCTCCGGGCCTGACAAGGGTGACGCATGGTGCGGAAAGCGGTCGACTATACTCAGCCTATGACCGTGCACAGGTACCGGTTTGGGGTCGGGGCTGTTTCCCGGCAAAGGGAGATTGCAGCATCGTGGAAAAGCGTAAGGAGATCAGTTCAGCACTGATTGGCAAGGCGCAGGCGGTACTGCGTGGTCGGGCCATGGCGGTCGATGATGTGGACCGGTTGTCCAGGGAGCTGATTGAGGTCGATCTCCACTACTGGGCCCGGCGCCTGTTGCTCAAGGTGCTGGCGCGTAGCGATATCCAGCGCGCCCAGCGTATTCGCCTGGTGCAGGGACTGGCCCTGGCGACCTATAAGGATTGCACGCTGTTGCAGCTGACGGCATTTGACCAGGCGCTGGAGCTGCTGGCGTCGGAGTTTGATCTTGAGACAACGCGGGACCAGGAGACTCTCGGCCTGGTCGGCGCGCTGTACAAAAGACGCTGGCGTATTGATAACCGGCGCCAGTGGCTGGAACAGTCGCTGCACTATTATCGGCGGGGATTTGAGTGCGGGGTTGCCGGGGACGCCGGTTACACGGCCATCAATGCCGCCTATATCCAGGATGTGCTGGCCTGGCTGGAGAGCCGCTCCTACCCGGTGAACAACGCCATCGAGAGCGCGCAGGCACGACGCAGCGATGCCTTGATGATGCGACGCAGTGTTATCGAAGCACTCGACCCACGCCTGCCGCCCGCCGACCAGACCGGCAGCCAGGACTACTGGCTGCTGGCAACCCTGGCGGAGGCCTGCCTGGGCGTGGGGGAGACCGGGCGTGCCGACAGCCTGCTGACGCGGGCGGCACAACTGGACGGGGTGCCGGACTGGTGGCGCAAAAGCACGGTTGAGCAGCTTGTTCATCTGGTGCAAGTGCAATCCCCGCTAGAGGATTCGGAAAAGATTCACAGCTCCGACTCGTGGCGGGCTATCGTCTCACTGATGGGCGAATCGGCCAGCCGGGCAATGCAGACCCTCGCCTCGGGCAAGGTCGGACTGGCCCTCTCCGGTGGCGGTTTCCGTGCCTCGTTTTATCATCTGGGGGTGTTGGCCAGACTGGCCGAGCTGGACATGCTGCGTCATCTGGAGGTGCTCTCCTGTGTCTCCGGCGGCTCCATTGTGGGTGCCCACTATTATCTGGAGCTGCGCCGCCTGATGCAGTTCACCCGGCGCCCGGCCGAGCCGACAGAATCTGGCCTGCGGGATGACGAAATCAGCCAGCAGGATTATCTCGACCTGGTGGACAAGCTGATTAACGATTTTCTCGACGGGGTGCAGAAGAATCTGCGTATGCGCGTGCTGGCCAATCCCTGGGCCAATCTCAAGATGCTGTTTCTGCCCACCTACTCACGCACCGAATACCTGGGCGAGCTGTATGAAAAACACCTCTATAGCCGGGTTGATGACGCCGGGCAGCAGCGACGCTCCCTGGATGAGTTGTTCATTCAACCGCCGGACGAGGCTGACGACTTTCGCCCCGGCAATGTCAACTGGCGGCGCTGTCACAAGATTCCCCAGCTGGTACTCAATGCCACCACCCTGAATACCGGTCACTTGTGGCAGTTCACCGTCAGCTGGATGGGTGAGTCACCCAATATTGTCAACCGTGAATTCGACAAGAACCCGCGTCTGCGCCGGCTCTATTATCAGGAGGCGCCGGAACCGCGCTATCGGCATTTCCGGCTTGGCCATGCGGTGGCGGCCTCCTCCTGTGTGCCCGGCCTGTTTGAGCCGATTGAACTGCCGCGGTTGTATGAACAGAACAATATCCGGCTGGTTGACGGCGGGGTTTATGACAACCTGGGTGTGGCCGCGCTGACTGAGCAGGACTGCGCCGTGATGATCGTCAGCGATGCCAGTGGTCAGTTGAACCCCAACGACGATCCGGCCGGCGGTATTCTGGGTCCGGTATTGCGCAGTATGTCGGTAATGATGGGGCGCATACGCGGCAGTGAATACGAAGACCTGCACGCACGAAAATCCAGTGTGCAGTTGAAGGGCATGACCTATGTGCACCTGACCCAGGGCCTGGACGGGAAAGAGGTCGACTGGAAGGGGAGCGGGGTGCCTGCCGAACCGGCGACGGCGGCACCGGTCACCGGTTACGGCGTACGCAGGGACGTGCAACAGCGCCTGGCCATGATGCGCACCGACCTGGATTCGTTTACCGATGTGGAGGCCTTTGCACTGATGAACAGTGGTTACCACGCCATGTCGCGTGCGGCCGGCTCACTGAAATCATTCCCGTTGATACGGGATGTGACCCGCCCCTGGTCCTTCCGTCAACTGGATGGGGCGATGCAGTCCACCGCCACGACCGGGAACGGTCTCAGCGCGGCGGCCCTGGACCGCCACCTCGGTGTCTCGCATATGAAGTTTTTCAAGGTGTGGCACCTCCATGGTGCGCTGGCGGCGCTGGCGGTTACGCTGGCCGTGCTGCTGCTCGGCGGAGTTGGCTACTGGGTCATCAGCGGGCTGCTCAACAATCCCCAGATGAGCCTGATGGAGACCGCGTCGGTACAGGCCCTGCTGGGTTGGCTGCACCGCTCGTTGACCCTGGGCAACCTGGCCGGTGGCGTGATGATGTTGCTGGCCGGCTACCTGGTATTGGCCCTGTTTGGCCAGCGTTTCGGCAAGCGCATTATGCAGTTTTTCAAGTTGCGCTCGATTCTGCGCAGGGCGGCCATCGGCGTGGGAATCGGCCTGATCGGATGGATTATCCCCACACTGCATCTGCTGCTGTTCGATCGCCTGTTCCTGCGCCTGGGACGACTGCGCTCACCCGACCGCCGGGCAGGCGTCATGACATCAGCAGACGGAACTCCCTGAACCAGCGGGCCAACCGTTCGTGGTAGTGGTGGGCGGCGTATTTCGGACCATTGTAGAATCGCGCGACCCGGTGAAAATCGGCCTCGGCGGGGTTTTGCTTTTGGATCTCTGTGCGGCGCGGCTTCAGGAAACGCGCCACATAGGCCACCTGCTCATCGACCGGGGCGGTAAACAGCGTGCGCGCATCCGGCGCGCCAACCGCGCGGTAATTGCACCCCATGATCTGGCCCAGCCCTAGGCTCATCGACTGCATGCGCAGCTCCTCCAGATCGCTGTCGGGATGGAGAGAGTTGAGGCGCGACAGATAGTGCTGTTCGAAGCGTGGACGGATAATCCCCGCTGTCTCCTGGCGGATAATGGACAGCACCCACTCGGGCCGGATGTCGATCCCCTCCTGTTGTTGGGCCCGTGAAGCGGCCACGGCGGCATCGCCATAGCGATCCAGAATCGCGCGGCAATCGAGGAAGCGGTTTTCATGCAGGGCGTTGAGGTGGAAGATCGCCAGGTCGATGTCGCCTGACATCACCTGATTGTGTTCACAGCGCTGGTAGGCCGCCAGCAGCATTGCCTGCAGTGTCGCCTGGTCCAGGGTGGTCTCAGGGATAGTATCGATCAGACGACCGGCGCTGTTCCATTGACAGGGATAACAGAGCGCTGCGCGGGATATTTTTCCACCGAGCTGGTAGTCGTATTTGAACTGGGCGACCCCCCGGTTGGTCCCGCGGCCGAAGTCGCCGTCGATCAGAAAGGCGCCGCTGGCGGCGGTGGAGTAACCGAGAAAAATCATCAGCCGTTGCAACGCCTTGATGGCGGATTCGCCGGCCGATTTCCGGGTCAACCGAATGTCGGAGGCGAGTAGCCTTTTCAGTGCGCTGCGCCAGATGCCGTCCTCGTCGGCAGGGTGCGTAAGAATCTGCTGAATACGCGGATCGTTGACGAGCGAGACGATGTCCATTTTGATGCCCCCATCCTCTGCCTGACTGTTAAGATGATAGCAGTGTGCGGCCGCCGAACCAGGGGTAGGTCTGCTCAGCCGAAAGCGTAACCCGACGGGTCGGGTGCGCCACCGTTTCACAACCTCGCAACATCTTCGTCGGATGACGCTGCGCTAATCCGACCTGTGTCGCGAATAACGTAGGTTGGGTTTCCGGCTAACCCGACAGGCGGAACCGGTTATTCGCTGTTATCCGGCTCGTACATGGCGTGAAACCGCTCCGCTGCCATGCAGTAGCCATCGGTTTCGTCCGGCTGGTTGAACACCAGATAATCACCTGCGGCGAAGTGCGACTCGCCTTCGCGGGTTTTCAGCGTGCCCGCATGCTCGGTCCGACGCGCCCACACCGGTGTCGACTTGATAAAACGACCGGGGGAGACCTGTCGGTAAGTGCGGGCAAACACATCGGCGGCGACGGTGTAGATGTCACCCGCGTTGTCGACCAGCCAGTCACCGGGCTGGCCATGTTGATTGCCCCCCCATTTGCGATAACGGAGGCCCTCGGTGTCCAGCGCCAGTTTGATAGCGGTAACCGCCTGGTCAGGACGTTTGCGGAAGCGGCGAAGGGTGGCCATAGGCTGAATTTAGCACGCCTTGCAGAATCTGCCGAATGGGGGGAGTCTATGGCGTTGAAGCGTGCCATTCTGCGCCTGGAATGGAGCCCGGCAAATAATCTTCCGAGGTGTCCCGTGTCCTACCGATTCCATCTGACGACTGTCCCATTGATCCTTCTCCTGGCCACACCGGCCGCTGCCGAACCGGATCCCAGAATCCTGGTTGAGTTACCGGCTCCCATGCAGGCGCATATGCTGCAGAATATGCGCGGCCATCTGGAGGTGCTCGATCGATTGTTACTGCTGCTCGCGGAAGGGCGGCTGGATGCGGCCGCTGACCTGGCCGAATCGGAACTGGGCATGAGCTCCCTGGAAAAGCATGGCGCCAGCCATATGGCCCCGTTCTATCCTCAGGGGATGCAGCAGGCCGGTACCCGGATGCACCGTTCCGCCAGCCGTTTTTCCCGCATCGCCCAGGAGGGTGATGTGCTGGCGGCTTACAAATCACTGCGCGAGATCACCGCGGCCTGTACCGCCTGCCATGCGGGCTACCGGGTGCGTTGAGCACGCTGCCGGATGGTGACCCGTTTGAAGCTAACGCTGCCCCACATTGAAGCAATGCCTTTTGATTCTTTCGCTGCGCTGCACAAATCGAGTGCGGCCTGTCTGCGTTCACGGCCAAGCTGGAATACTAACTGTTTGTAATATAAAAATTATTTTGATTTGGCACAGGCCGTGCTGAGTGAAAGTGAGTCGACCATGTCTGCGTGGTTTTTTACTTGATACATCACTCTGCAATGAAGGTAAATTCAACATGAAACTGAAAAAACTAGCTATCGCCGGCGCGCTGCTGGCGGGTACATACAATGGGCTGGCGCTGGCTGAGGGGCCGATCAGCGCCAATGTGGCGTTAACCTCCGACTACGTCTGGCGTGGTACTTCCCAGACCGATAACGGGCCGGCCATTCAGGGCGGCTTTGACTATGCCCACGCCAGCGGTTTCTATATCGGGGTGTGGGGGTCCAATGTCGATTTCAAAAGCGATGCCAATGTGGAGCTGGATCTGTACGGTGGCTACAGTACCGAATTTTCCAGTGGCCTCGGGTTGGATGTGGGCGTGATTCATTATGACTATCCCAGCGAGTCGGATCTCAATTTTGAAGAGGTCTATGTGGGCCTGAGTTACGACTTCATTAGCGCCAAGGTCTCCCATGATCCGGACAATGACAACACCTACTGGGAGGCGGGTGCAGAGTTTGCCTTGCCGCAGGGTTTCGGTCTGGGGCTGCATATCGGCTATAACGATCCCGATGCCGGTGAGGAGGTGACGGACTGGAAATTGGGTGTCACCAAATCTGCTCTTGGTGTCGATTTTGAACTGGCCTATACAGATACCGACAGTAGCAGTAACTCACTGGCGGATGGCCGTGGCATTCTGACCATTTCAAAAAGCTTCTGAATACATCCTGCCGGGGCGGCTTTTGTCCGCCCCGCATTGCCCATCGGATCGGAATTGCGTGGCAGCCTCGCTTTTGGGGGCGGCCTGTCATCATAGTGATATATCTCCAGGGCATGCAGTTTGGGGCTGTGTCATGGATAGACAGGCTGTGTGCGGTTGACATAAATCAAAGCGAACGCACAGGAATGTCAGTTCATAATCAAGTTATTTCTCCCCGGGCCGCTCTATGTCAGTACATGAATAAACAGCGCCGATGTCGTACCCATGAATTTTCACCAGTGTGCAGAGAATAATAACGTATGAAGATTAATCATCCGGTAACCGATGTGGAAAAGCAGTTCAACATCGATGCAAACATACTTTCCACCACAGATCTGAAGGGGGCCATTACCTATATCAACCCCGACTTTGTCGACATCAGTGGCTTTGCGGAAAATGAGTTGCTGAACAAGAACCACAACGTCGTCCGCCATCCGGATATGCCGCCTGCCGCGTTTCAGAATCTCTGGGATACGGTTAAATCCGGAAAAGCCTGGATGGGCCTGGTGAAGAACCGCTGCAAGAACGGTGATTACTACTGGGTCGATGCCCTGGTCACGCCTATCGAGCTCAACGGACAGGCATTTGAGTACCAGTCTGTTCGCTATAAACCGGAAAAAGCGTGTGTCACACGGGCAAGCCACTTATACAAAAGGCTGCAGGAAGGGAAAAACTATAAACCGAGTCTGCGTGCCCGGCTGGGCGTGCGCAATCTGCTGATTCTGTCAAACCTGGTGGCGCTGCTGCCGGCAGCACTGACCAGCCTGACGGAGTCGCTGCAGGCCTACAGTGTGGTGGGATGGCTGCTGAGTGCCGGACTGATCGTCATCGCCAATACCCTGGTGATGTTGCCGCTGGCAGCCCTGGTCAAGCGCGCCAGGTCCATATTCGATAATCCGTTGATGTGCAAAATTTATACTGATCGGGATGATGAATTCGGTCAGATACAGGTGGCGATGCGCATGCGCCGTTCCAAACTTAATGCCGTTATCGGCCGGCTTTCAGATACCACCCGAATCTTGCGCGAGACTGCGGATGTCACATCGGAGGCGGCCAATCGCACCAGCCAGGGTGTAAGCACCCAGCAGTGCGAGATTACCCAGGTGGCCACGGCGATGACGGAGATGTCAGCCACGGTTCAGGAGGTGGCGAGAAACGCGGCCATGACCGCTGAGCACACTGCCGCCAGTCAGCGGGAGAGTCAGGCCGGACAGGGGGTCGTGGAAGAGGCGATTAGTGCCATCCATCATCTCAGTGAAGAGATCCAGCAATCCTCGGGGGTGATCCAGCAGCTTTCCGGCTACAGCGAAAATATCGGCAGTATTCTTGCCGTGATCAAGGGCATTGCCGAGCAGACCAACCTGCTGGCGCTCAATGCCGCCATTGAGGCGGCGCGTGCCGGTGAACAGGGGCGCGGATTTGCCGTGGTGGCCGATGAAGTGAGGACCCTGGCCAGTCGCACCCAGGAGTCGACCCAGGAGATTGAGAAGATGATTGACCATCTGCAGGGTGGCGCCAGGGAGGCGGTGCAGGTCATGGACCGGAGCCAGGCGAGTGCCGGTAACTGCGTCGATATTGCCGCGCGCGCGGGTGAGGCGTTGCGAACCTTGACGAAAACCATCAATACCATCAGCGACATGAACTTCCAGATAGCCACGGCTTCCGAAGAGCAGAGCGCGGTGGCGGATGATATTCAGAAAAGCATTGTCAATATCAGCCAGGTTTCCGAAGAGACATCACTGGGTGCCAGGCAGAGTGCCGCCGCCACGGAACAGATAGTTCAATCCATTATCCGGCTGGATGGACTGGTGGATCAATTCATGGACAAGCGTGGCTGATTCACCGGGCCCGGCGTGCCATCCCGTGAGTGATTTCCGCTATGCTTAGCCCCATAGCCGCACCAATGGAGGGCAGATGAAACCGCGAATCAGCATGATCACCCTGGGTGTCGGGGATCTGGAAAAGTCGGTCCGATTTTATGAGGATGGACTGGGCTTTCCGCGCATGGAATCGCCGCCCACGGTGGCATTTTTTACCCTGAATGGCAGCTGGCTGGGACTCTACGGCCGTGAAGCCCTGGCGGAGGATGCCCAGGTTTCGGCGCAGGGCAGCGGCTTTAACAGCTTCACCCTGGCGCACAATGTGGAGAGTGAGGCGGAAGTGGATGCGTTGCTGGCGCAGGCGGTCTCCGCCGGCGCGACCCTGGTGAAACCGGGGCAAAAGGTTTTCTGGGGTGGCTATTCGGGTTACTTTAAGGACCCCGATGGTCATCTCTGGGAGATTGCCCACAATCCGTTCTGCTGGATCGGGCCCAGGGATTGACCGGTTTTCAGGCGGATGAAAGGCCGCCACCCCTCCAGAAACAGGTAAGTCTATGCATGAAAATGAGCCCGCGGTGGCCGGTGTTTTCCCGGATATGCTCTGGTTTGAGGACTTCACGGTCGGCCAGGTGTTTGAATATGGTGACTGGGAGATGCGCCGTGAGGAGATGATCGCCTTTGCCAAACTGTATGATCCGGAGCCGTTTCACCTGGACGAGGCGGCCGCCGTTGCCCAGGGCTGGGGCGGACTGATCGCCTCAGGCCCGCAGGTGGCGGCCATCTGGCGTCGCCTCAGCAAGGAGGCGTTTCCCAACGCCAGCACGGTGATCTCTCCCGGCTGGGACAACATCCGCTGGCTGAAACCGGTGTTTGCCGGCGACCGGCTGTCGGCCCGGACTGAAATCGCCGAGATGCGTGAACTGGGCAGCCGTCCCGGCGAGGGCATGATCAAACTTCAGAACGAGATGCGGCGCCAGGGGGATGAGGTGGTGTCGACCCTCAATTCCACCTGGTTTGTCAGGCGAAATCCCGAGTAGGGAGCTCAGGATCGATTCTTGGGTAGCGATCGCTCCGCCGCGAAAACTGCTGGCGCCTATACTTTTCCTTACGGTAACAATTTCTATACTGGGCGCTGTGCAGTTGGGTAGGGTGGATACGTGAGAGTGCATCCACCAGAAAAGTAAACCGGCGGGCCTGTCATCTGGGAGTGGCTATGAAAAAACGGACTATGGTAGTTCTCGGGCTGTGCCTGCTGGTGCTGGCGGGTTGCGCGTCTGTCCAAGAGCGGCGTGATCGGCGTATTGCGGAAAACCGGGAGCTGTTCGACTCGTTCCCGGAAGAGATCCAAGCCCAGGTGAGGCAGGGCAGCGTCGAGGTCGGATTTACCAAGGAAATGGTGCGCCTCGCCTGGGGGCCGCCGGACCATGTCTTTACCCGCGTGACCAAGGAGCGGCGTGCCACGATTTGGGGCTATACCCGGACCAGATACTATCCCTACCGGGACCGTATGAGCATTCCGGTCTATTTTATCGACGGCAACGGCCGGCGGCGCATCCGGTATCACAGTGTCTGGATCAACTCGGAGACCCAGGAAGAGTACACGGTGGCACGGGTGGAGTTTGTCAGGGGTGAGGTCATCGGTGTCGAGCAACTGCTTACCGATGGCGCGGCGGACGCACTCTAACCGGCGGGTTACAGGCCATGTTGCAACTTCAGCCGTAGCTGGAGTTTCTTAGCCTGCTTGAACGCCTCCTTGAGCATCAGCCGGTGCAGTTCGTTCAGGGTATCGGGATCGATGCGATTGGTATCGTCCGGGTCCTCCGCCAGCAGTTGCTGGCGGAAGCGGAAGCGCTGGATCAGATAGAAAGATTCCACCTCGCCAGCCACCTGTTCGGCTGACAGATTGAGGGGTTCCGCCACAGCCCGCAGGCGGTCGCCTGTGCTGGTTGCCCAGACCCCGTACATCAGGCTCCAGATCCGCGCCGCGTCGACAAACGGCCGCGCCCCGAACCGTTTCAGGTCGATGCTGTGGGGGTGCTCCACGCCACCGTCATAGACAAAACCGCCGGTCCAGCCCAGCGGTGGGGCACAGGTCAGGGCCTCCTCCGCCAGGGCGCGCAGGAAGCGGGGGTGTTCCGGAGGTTGCGGCAGCAGCCAGTTGCGCAGCTCGTCCACCAGTTCATAGCGCCCGTACAACGGCCGGAAATCGAAAAAGATGGTGCTGTTCAACAGTGCCTTCGGGTCGGGCGTGCGCATCCAGGCGCTGAAGCGTGACTGCCACTCTTCCAGACTCAGGCACCAGGCCGGATTACCCGCCATGATGCCGCCCCGGCAGAGGGTGAAGCCACAGGCATCCAGACCCTTGTTGACGGTACGGGCAAAGGGCAGAAACGCCTCCCGCAGTTCTACGGCGGCGTCGGCGTCATCCGCCTGGAACACCAGACCGTTGTCCTGGTCGGTGGCGAAGGTCTGCTCCAGCCGTCCCTCGGAACCCATCACCATCCAGCACCAGGGTACGGCGGGCAGGTCGAACTCATCCTCGATCAGTTCGATTACCCGCATCACTACCAGATCATTCAGGGCGGACATCCAGTGGCAGATGGCCTCGGCACTCATGCCGCCGGTGAACAGTTCACTGCCTCGTTGACGGATGGCGCTGGCGGCCTGCGCCATTTGCCCCACGTCCATGGCGGCGGTGACCGATTCGGCCAGCAGATCGGCCCCGCCGCCGCGCAGGCCAAACAGGTCGGCACGGGAGATCACGTTGTAGAGGCGGCCGCCGGGCTCCAGCAACACGATATGCCGGATGCCCCGTTTCGCCATCAATACGGTGGCCCGGTGTGCCGGGGCGTCGGCCGGCAGGCTCAGGGGTGCGGCCGTCATCATGCCGGCGACCGGTTCATCCAGGCCGCCACCATCCAGGGTAATGGCATACACCAAGTCATTCAGGGTGACGATGCCGAGCGGCAGTTGCTCCTGGTCATCCACCACCACCAGGGTGTCGGCCTGTCGCTGGTTCATGCCGGCCAGGGCTTCCCGTACCGTGGCGGAGGGGGGCAGGGTCAGCGGTGGGTGCGGGGCCAGTTGGCGCAGTGGACCTTCGACAAAGCCGGGTCCGGATGCCTGGCTGTAGGCGCCGCTCATTCCGAGACTTGCTTCTTTGTCATTATCCATAGCGGGAAGGCCTCATTATTTTGCCTGTGGTTCCAGTAACGCCTTTACCCGGCTGACCAGCTCCCGGGTCGAGAAGGGTTTGGTGATGTAGGCATCGGCACCCAGCGCCAATCCCTTCTCTTTCTCTGCGTCACGCCCCTTGGCGGTCAGCATGACGATGCGGACATCCGCCAGTGCCGGGTCCTGCCTGACCGCTTCACATACCTGAAAACCGTTTAGTTTCGGCATCATGATGTCAAGCAACACCAGGTCCGGCGGGCTGTTTTGGATCTGTCGTAGCCCCTCTTCGCCGTCATGGGCTACCGATACCTTGTAGCCTTCCCTCCGTAATAGGTAATCAACAGAGATGGCGATGTTTTTTTCATCATCCACGATCAGTATATGTTGGCTCATCATTTGGTCCTGTGTCGCCTGCTGGCAGCCCATTGCCGCTTTTTGGCATAGTGAAATAGAAGATAGCACCCTTTCCTGAGCGGCTTTCGACCCACAGGCGGCCGCCGAAGTGTTCGATGATCTGGCGACTGATCGGCAGACCCAATCCGGTGCCCGTGGGATTGGTCAGGCCATCGTCGTCACCACGATGGAATTTATCAAATATGATCTCCTGGTGCCCCGGTGTGATGTCGGGTCCGTTATCCGCCACACTGACCTGATAGTGCTCCTTACTACTCTCCAGGGTGACAGAGACCTTGCCGCTACCGGCGGGAACAAATTTGACTGCGTTGGAGAGCAGGTTGAGCATCACTTGCAACAGTCGGTCACGATCTGC
This sequence comes from Sedimenticola selenatireducens DSM 17993, assembly GCF_000428045.1. Classification (GTDB taxonomy): domain Bacteria; phylum Pseudomonadota; class Gammaproteobacteria; order Chromatiales; family Chromatiaceae; genus Sedimenticola; species Sedimenticola selenatireducens. The sequence continues at coordinate 66,933 of NZ_KE386615.1, forward strand.
CCAGACCTGGAAATCGCCCTTCGGGATGTTTATTTCAATCACTGCGCCCTTGTCGCGGAATAGCTGTTCAGTGGCCGCGATAGAGTGCTGAATCAATTCTGCGAGATCCACCTCACCCGGGGTCCATTCGCCACACCCGGCTTCGATCTTTGCCAGGTCCAATACCTGATTGACCAACCGGGTCAGACGCTCGGTTTCACTGACGATGATACCGAGAAAACGCTTCCGGTCATCCAGTTGAATGTCGGGGTCATCAAACAGCATCTCTGAAAACGCCCGGATAGAGGTCAGCGGGGTACGCAGTTCGTGACTGACCGAGGACATGAAGTCATCTTTCATCTGGTCCAGTTCCTGTAGCCGGGTATTGGCTTCGCGCAGTTCGGCGGTGGCGGTTTCAAGCTCCCGGGACTTTCTCTCGAGCTCCTTGCTGTAGGCGCGGATACGCGAGGCCTCATCCAGAATACCCATCACCTCGTCGAGGCCCAGGGGCTCCTCCTGTGCGACCGAGGCGACCATGACCCGGGCAGAGGCGCTACCGATGGCGCCGGTGAGCAGGGTTTCGGCGAAATGCACCGTCTCGGCATCCGCCGGCTGTCCCGGTTCAAGGGATTTGCCCCGGTTACGGGAGAATTCGGCAAACGCCGTATCCACGTTGTGGGGCCCCAGGAAGCGACTGGCCAGCCGCTTTAATTCCGCGATATCGGCATTGCCGCGCCACAGGCCGATGGCCGGTTGATCATATTTCATGGCATCCACAAACAGGCTGGCCTGGGCGGTCTCCTCGGCATTTGGTGGTTTCACCAGGGAGACCGTCAGGTAGGCGCCGATATTCGCAGTGAGGCTCCAGAACAGGCAGTGGCTGATCTCGTTCATTCCCTCCAGGCCAAACAGGGCCTGGGGTTTCAGCAGTTCGATACCGAACGGACCGTATTCAAGAAATGCCGAGGGCAGCCAGCCGGACTTGGCAAAGGACGGTATCAGCAGGGTATAGAGCCAGATACTGAAACCGGCGCCCAAGCCGGCCAGGGCGCCCGCCTGGGTGCCGCCTCGCCAGTATAGGCCGCCGAGCATGGTGGGGGCGAACTGGGCCACCGCGGCAAAGCTGATCAGGCCGATGGAGACCAGTGCATAGGCCTCCCCGGCGACATGGAAATAGGTGTAACCGAGCAGCAGGATGCCGAAGATTGCCCCGCGTCGAACGCGCAGTAAAACCTTGGTGAGATCCGCGGGCGCCTTTCGGGTACGCCAGTAACGCAACAGTGCCGGCATCACCAGGTCGTTGCAGACCATGGTGGAGAGTGCAATGGTCTCCACGATCACCATGCCGGTGGCCGCCGACAGCCCGCCCAGATAAGAGAACATGGCGAGCCACTCCTGGCCGTGGGCGATCGGCAGGGTCAGCACGAAGGTGTCGGCATCAACACCGCCGCCAGGAAACGCCAGCTTACCTGCCAGGGCGATGGGCAGAACAAAGAAATTGATCAGTAACAGATAGAGCGGAAACAGCCAGACAGCACGTGACAAATGTTGCTCACTGCTGTTTTCAACCACCGCAACCTGGAATTGTCGTGGCAGCAGTATCACCGCCATGGCGGCGAGAAATGAGAACGAGAGCCAGTTCTGGTCGGAAACGGTTGAAGACCTCAGCATGGGCTGTAGCAGGCCTGCTCCCTGCGCCTGCCGCATAATATCGGCAAACCCGTGGTAAACACCATAAGTGACGAAGATGCCGACCGCGGTCAGGGCGACAAGTTTGACAATCGCCTCAAAGGCGATGGCCGCCACCATCCCTTCGTGCCGTTCACTGGCATCGAGGTGGCGGGTACCGAACAGGATGGTGAACAGTGCCAGTGTCAGGGCCACGTAAAGTGCGGTGTCCTGCCATATAGGCAAGGCCTCTGCATGTGCCGGCATGGTGATATCGGGATAGTGCATCAGGATGGTGAAACTGTTGGAAATTGCCTTCAGCTGTAGCGCGATATAGGGCACCACGCCGACCACGGCGATCACCGTAACCAGTCCCCCCAGCAGGTGGCTTTTGCCGTGGCGCGATGAGATAAAGTCGGCAATTGAGGTGATGCGCTGGGACTTGCTTACCCGAATCATCTTCAGCAGCAGAAATACCCAGAACGCCGCCCCCAGGGTGGGCCCCAGGTAGATCGGCAGGAAGCCAATGCCGCTCTGCACGGCACGACCGACACTGCCGTAGTAGGTCCAGGCGGTGCAGTAAACCGCCAGCGACAGGGCGTATACCGTGGGGTGGGCGATCACCGAGCGGCCCTGATCGGCGCGCCGGTCGGCCCAGTAGGCGATGGCAAACAGCAGACCGAGATAGACAAACGAAATGAGAATGACCAGCGGGCCGCCGAGCATCATTTCTGACTGCCGATAATCAGGGACATGGCGATGATCAGCAGGGCCCAGACGGTGAACAGGTAGAGATAAATGAGGGGGATACCGAACCAGAACTCCGGCCGGTCGAACAGGGATACGATGGGTGAAAACAGCAGCAGCATGCCGGCCAGAAACACCGCCAGCAGTCGTTGACTGGTCAGAATCGCCCGCCGCATCCGAGCCCCCTCGTTAGTGACTTTTATTCACTTGAGTATAGGATAAAGAAACGGACTGGAGTTGCAATACAGGCGGACCGAATTGATCAAGCCGCCGTGCCAGCTTTGTAGGTTGGGGTGAGCGGAGCGAACCCCAACATCATGGCGTACACGCATGAATTTCCGTTGGGGTTCGCTCCGCTCACCCCAACCTACGTGCTGATGAGGTCGCCGTACCGGGGAATGCGGATTGATTGTCGGATTACGCTGCTGCTAATTCGACCTACGGTCTAGCGGTTTCGGGTGCGGTGAACGTGGATTGATTGTCGGATTACGCTGGTACTAACCCGACCTACGGCCGTAACCATGGTAGGTCGATGAGATGGCCTCCTCCCCCCCGTACCGGCGTCGATGCGCCATGATGGAAGAGAACCAACCATCAAAGGTGGAGGAGAAGGCCATGAAACAGCTTATGACAATCGGTTTGGATTTGGCAAAGCATACCTTTTTCATGATAGCACTGAATAGTGCAGGTCAGCGGCAATGGCGTAAGAAGCTCCGTCGCAAGCAGCTGCTGAGCCACTTTGTCCAGCACCCCCCATGCCGTGTGGCGATGGAGGCCTGCGCCGGCGCCCACTACTGGGCCAGAGGGTTACAGCAACTCGGTCACACGGTGGTGCTACTACCCCCGCAGCACGTGAAGGCCTACCTGCGCGGGCAGAAGAACGATTACAACGATGCTGAAGCCATCGCGGAGGCGTGTCTGCAGGGACGGATTCGACCAGTGCCCCCCAAAACGCTGGAGGAACAGGACCGGCAGAGTTTCCACCGGATACGCCGGCAGCTGATCATTGAGCAGACCCGGCTGATCAATCAGGCGCGGGGCCTGTTGAGCGAGTACGGGGTGGTGCTCCCGCCAGGACGCGAGCACTTCGCCCGCGCGGTGACAGGGGTGCTGGAAGATGCGCAAAATGGCCTGACTGCCCGGATACGCGAGTTGATGGCCCGCGGCATGGCCCGTTATCGCGCCCTGCGCGAGGAGTTGGCTTGGTATGACGGGCAGCTCAAGCAGCAGGTGAAGGAGGATGAGGTGTGTCAGCGGCTGATGAGTATTCCGGGATTCGGGCCGGTGGTGAGTAGCGTATTTCGCAACTGGCTGGGGGATGGCCGGCAGTTTCGTCGGGGCCGTGACGTATCGGCCGCCCTGGGGATTGTCCCGCGCCAATACAGTACGGGGGGTAAGCCGCTGTTGCTGGGGATCACCAAAAAGGGGGACAAAATGTTGCGATCATTATTGATTCATGGGGCACGCTCAGTGGTCATGCATGCCGACAAGAAGACGGATGCCTTGAGCCGCTGGATACAGCGTCTGGTGCAACGGCGCGGTTTCAACAAGGCCGTGGTNGCCCTGGCCAACAAGCAGGCACGCATTGGCTGGGTAGTGGTCACGCGTGGCGAAGTTTATCAGACACGGCCTGCATGAGGCGGACGCAGTAGCGGGGATGCCTCCCCGGATAGGGATATCGCGTAGCAGGCACCTTTCCACGGGTTGCGAGGGCGATTTGGAGTCGATGACACAACAGGTCAAACCGGCGTACTGAAAACCTGGCTAACGCGACGGCATCGCATGCCGATAGGTCGATAAGGACGGTACGCACGTATGCTCATCAAGGCCAGAGGCGCCAAGGCCTCATCAACAGGCCGGATATACGGCAGCTAACCTGTCCCTGCCATCAACGAGAAAAAGCCTTGCAAAGGGGGAGGAGACCATATACGGGCTAGCCGACAAAACTGGCTAGCGCGCCCCGATCAGTTCGATCGGATAGCCGTCCGGGTCCTCCACAAAGGCAATGATGGTGCTGCCGGCATTCATCGGCCCGGCATCGCGCAGGATTTTGCCGCCCTGGGCCTTGATCTGCTTGGTGGCCTGATAGACATCATCCACTTCGATGGCGATATGCCCATAACCGTTGCCCAGGTCATAGCTGTCGACGCCCCAGTTATAGGTCAATTCGATCACGCTCTGTTCCGACTCGTCGGCGTAACCGAGGAAGGCGAGGGTGAATTCGCCCTCCGGATAATCCTGCTGACGCAGTAACCGCATCCCCAGGATCTGGGTATAGAAGTCGATCGACTGCTGCAGATCGCCGGTACGCAGCATGGTGTGGAGTATTCTCATCGGTCTCACCTCTGGGTTGTAGTGGTTGGTTTGATTATCGCGCCCGATCCTGCCGGGGCAAGGGATTTTCCAGCTCTTCCCGCAATCGGATCGGGGTGTGGTTTTCCGGGCTGGCGCCGCTGACGTCGGCATAGAAGTCGCGAATCCGCTCCATGTCAGCCGGGATATTACCCGTCGGCATAAAGCAGAGACCGACACGGGCGGTCTTGCTGGAAAAATCCAGGGAACCGCACAGTAGCGGTACACCCGCCGCCCGGGCAATACGGTAGAAACCGGATTTCCAGTATTCGCGCCGGCCTCGGGTGCCGTCCGGGGTGATGGCCAACACCATACGGTCGGCCGCCTGGAGCTGTTGCGCCAGTTGCTCGGCGACGCCGGCCGGGTTGGAGCGATCCACGCCGACCCCACCCAGCCAGCGCATGATGCCGCCATGGGGCCATTGGAACAGCGTATGCTTGCCGACCCAGGTGATCCGTACCCGTAGCAGATAGGTGACGGCGATGCCGACAGGAAAATCCCAGTTGCTGGTATGGGGTGCCCCGATCAGCAGGAATTTTCCACCCGGGGGAATTTCGCCTTCCACCTTCCATCCCAGCAGGGTCAGCACCAGCCGTCCGATCCAGTAGCTGATCAGGCTGGTGGGCTGGCAATCATGGGTGATACGGGAACTGCGCACGGGCTACTCTACAGGATCCTGGAAATGTCCAGTTGGTCGGCGTTTATCCAGGGACCCGGACATAGGGGTGGGGGCTGATGCACGGGTCACTCGTCGATAGAGCCCAGATCAAACCGGACCCCCTGACTGGTGACTCCGAGATGGCTGTGGCCATCCTGCCTGAACAGTTCGCCAATATCCACCAGTGTCATGTAGACGTTGCGGCTGATCAGTGCGTCCAGGTTGTCGCGGAAATGAATATAGGGGCGCGGTTCGCCGTTTGTGGGGTCAAACTCCACCCGGATCGGGTGCTCCGCATCGGCCACCACCTGTTCGCCCAGGTTGGTGGTGAACAGCAGGCTGGGCTGTGGCTCTGTGATCTGCTCCACCTGCACTGCCACGAAGGGGGCGTCATCCACCCGAATACGCATCTTCTCGGCCGGGGTGAGCAGATAGTATTCACCGTCCGCTTCGCGCCGCAACACCGAGGCGAACAGTTTTACCAGCTGCTCGCGCCGGAGTGGACTGCCCTCGTGATACCAGATTCCATCGCTGGCGATGCGGATATCGATATCGCCGCACAGGGACGGATTCCACGGTTGTCGGGCGGCGCTGTTGGCTTCCCGGGTTTTGATCTGATCAAGGATGTCGTCGAGTCTGGGCATGGTTGTCTGTGGTTGCCGATATCGAATGGATTATCTCAAAGAATAGCCGAGACCGGGAGCCGGAACTGATCCCATCAACAGCGGTCGGAGTCTGGCCACCTCCATATCAAGGGAAAAGTTCACAGGACTTGCCGGTTTGTCTCCGGCCCTGATGGAACCCCAGTGATACCGCTCAAAGTTTGCGGCACAGCAGGGTGGCATTATCGGGACAGAGGTGTGTGAACTCGCGGGTGCGGCGAATGCTGTCCGGTGCCGCATCCCGGGCGATGGCAAAAAAGCCCAATCGCTTGAAATACTCAGCGGCGTCGGTGGTCAGCAGATAGAGTGCCATGGCGCCCTGCGCGGCCGCGGCTTGCTGGATATGACTTACCAGTTGCGCCGCCAGTCCCCGGCCCCGGTATTCGGGTCGCACCATCAGGGAGCGCAGCAAGGCATCGGTTGCGTGCAGCTCGACCCCGGCCACGCCAGCCGTCTTGCCATCCATTTCGATCAGGTAGAAGCGGGCCAGCGGGTTGTCACCGATATCCTCAATCGGCAACCCGGCGGGTTGCAGCAGTTGCCTGACGATATTGAGATCGGGTGCGGGTATGATGTGCATCGGTTGTACCTGTTTCTTTTGTCATGAGTGTAGATGGCCCGTTCCCGGGTCGGAAGGCCTGTTTGCAACGGGCGCCGCTCCTGCCGATATTTGCGCCCTGAACGGCCCTTATGGTTTGGCCAAATTGTTTTATATCTTGAGATTTTGTTATGCCGCAATGGTTGAATCTATGGCGACGGGAAGCCGTTCCCACCCTGTTGCTGGCTGCTCCCCTCGTGGTGGCGCAGTTGCTGCAGGTGGGGATGGGCTTTATCGACACAGTAATGGCGGGGCGGATCAATGCATCGGTGCTGGCGGCGGTCGGTCTGGGCTCTTCGCTCTGGGGGCTGATGCTGCTCGCCTGTATTGGCTCGACGCTGGCTATTTCGCCCCTGGTGGCGCATCTGAACGGAGCCGGCAATGACCGGGCGATTGCCGCCGAGTTCCAACAGGGACTCTGGGTAGCGGTCCTGGTCGGGGTGGTTGCGGTGCCCCTGACCTATGGCATGGCGGCAGTCCTGCCGCTGCTGGCGATCGATCCCGAGATCGCTCCCCTGGCCGGTGACTATCTCCGGGTCAGTGCCTGGGGCATGCCGGGACTCTGTCTCTATCTGGCTCCCCGCTATCTGAATGAGGGGTTGAGCAACACCACGCCGGTGATGCTGATCCAGTTCCTGCTGCTGCCGCTGAATATTCTGGGCAACTACCTGTTCATGTTCGGCGCTTTCGGCTTCCCGGCCATGGGCGCCGCCGGGGCCGCGCTGTCGACTGCCATCGGCCTCTGGTTGGGGGCGGTGATGATGTTCCTCTATCTTGTCCGCAGCCGGCGCGTGCGGCACCTGTCGCTGTTTGTGGCATTCTCCGGTCCGCGCCTGAAAGAGATCTGGCGCATACTCAAGCTGGGTTTGCCGATCGCCGTCTCCATCATCATGGAAGTGGGTATGTTCAGCGCCGTGGCGATCCTTATGGGCAGCCTGGGCAAGGTGGAGATGGCGGCTCATCAGATCGCCCTCAACTATGCCGCCATGATGTTCATGCTGCCGCTCAGCATTTCCCAGGCCATCACCATCCGGGTTGGTCATGCCGCCGGTGCCGGGGATCTCCCGCTGGCGATTATCCGTGGCCGGCTGGGCGTGGTCATGGCGGGCGGCATCATGGCGCTGTCGGCCACCCTGCTGCTGCTGTTTCCGCAACTGATCGTGGCCCTCTACACCAGCGACGTCGCCGTGGCCGAGATGGCCATGACCCTGCTGTTCGCGGCGGCCCTGTTCCAGTTTTCCGATGGACTGCAGGTCTCCGCCTCCGGTGCACTGCGCGGACTGAAAGACACCGCCGTGCCCATGTTCATCACCATGTTCGCCTACTGGGTGATCGGCTTCCCCGCCGCCTGGATCATCGGTATTGAGTGGGGTGTCGGTCCGCAGGGTCTGTGGGGAGGGCTGGCGGTGGGCCTGACCACCGCCGCGTTATTGCTGAACCTGCGCTTTTATCTGTTGGGTAGGAAGAAGTGTTACAGCGCTGCCGCACAGCGCTAGTTGTCTGCAAACAGCCAGGCCCGACAGACTCCTAGGAGTTTGTCGGGCTTGACCGATCGTAGCGAGGGAAAGCCGATTTGAGACAGATTTTTTGATCTTTCGAGGCGAATAGTGGACCTATTCAACGAGGAAGATCGGAAAATATGGCCAAATCCGGCTTTTCCGCAGTAGATCAGTGTTAAGTCCGGCAGACTCCTAGAGGCTCTTGCCGTCAAACACCTTGCTCTCCAGGCTAAAGGGATCGACTCCGTCGATACATCCCAGGTTGACCCGGAAATGGCCGGGCATGCGCAGGGTTTCGTTGAACGGGTAGATACCGCACTGTTTGCAGAAGTAGTGCTTGGCCACGCCGCTGCCGAACTTGTAGAGGGTCAGCGCACCCGGCTTGGCGTCTATCTGCAGATCCCTGGCCGGGATGGTGAAGTCGGACATCAGTGCCCCTTTGCGGATGCAGATGGAGCAGTTGCAGTGCAGGCCGCCGGTGATCTCGTCGTGCTCGAAGGAAAAACGGATATCACCACAGTGACAGCTGCCGTTATAGGTGGTCATTCACGGGCTCCCCTGGATTATGTTTGTTCTGGTGGAATCGGACGCTAATTGTATTGGATCAATCATCTGTTTTAGTGCATGTGCTAGGATTCACTACGGGAGTGCCGGTTTCGGCACTGACTGAAGTATAGCCGGCAAGTCGTGATGGTCCACTGAGTGATCAACCAGGTCGTGTTGGGCGGGCCTCGACTGAACGGCTTTTGGAGTATGGCACGATGTCAGAGTCTGTTTTGGAGAAGCGCGATCAGATTATCGCGGCACTGGATTATCCCCGGCTGCTGATGGAGCGGGAGATCAAGCGGCGGGCCTGTCCCGAGCACTATCGGTTCAATGAGCAGGTGGCGGAGTGTAACGAGTGCCTCTATATCCTCGAGTGTCAAAGTTACAGCAAGCAGCTGGCGGCGCCGACGCTCAAGCGGGCATCATCCAGCGAACTGCTGCGGATGCTGCGGTTTGGTTTTGAGTATGTCAGTTATCAGTTGAACCGCCAGGATCATGATACAGCGCAGTGTGAATGTGACCAGTGCGTCTGGATCAGGTCGGTAGCACCGCTGCTTGATGCAGCCGCCGCTTGAACACAGCACTGATCGGCTGACCGCACAGTGTCAACGGGGTTGGTGTTTGACTGCCTGACCCCGCCCGCAGTCTCCTCTGGTCCTCCCCGTGTTGGTACCGATGCCCCGCTGTCATTGCCGATTGAACAGCCGTCTCGACCAGTGCTCCGGCTGGCCGCTTTCCAGACGGTTGGCGGCATGCCGTTTCCAGCCCGTCGAGAGAGTCTTGTGTTCGGCCAGCAGTTCCAGGTCCTCGCGGCAGAAAGGCCGGTTGTAAAGGATGTCCAGGCAGGTGTGCACCGACAGATTGGAGCTGGAAAGTTCATGCAGTTTCAGGCTGTCATCGGGATCGACCAGGCCTTGCTGCAGTACCCGAAACAGCCAGCCGGTGCGTCCCGAGGTCTGCATGATGAGCGACATCTGGGGATAACCGAAACGGATATTCAGCTTGTGACAGGGTGAACGGGGCTGGCTGACCTGCAGCACCGCCTCTCCCAGGGTAAAGATATCGCCGATATTGATCTGTTCTTCGTTCAGACCGGTGTCGGAGAGATTCTCGCCAAAGGCTCCGGCAACGAGCGGAGTGGCCGCAGGTGGCAGTTCCATGGCCTGCCAGAACTCGTCCCAGTAGGCGTAGTGTTCCCTGGGATAGTAGTGCAGGGCACGTTCCAGTCCGCCGTGATGGCGCTGGTCCTGTTGCTGGTCGCCCGCCAGACCCTCCAGGCCACAGTGCAATGGACCGTTGATTGGCTGTTTGTCAATGGCGCTCTCGGTGCTGCTGTCCAGCGGCGCCGTGGTTCCGATGAATATCAATGTGCTCATAACGCCTGTAACCGTGGGTTTATGGTAATCGAATGTACACCAGCCATAGCGTCGTAACCGGCGACGGATCAGGGGCAGTCTCGGCGGCTGTTACAGGACCCGCCTGGATTTCCAGTACGCGGATTGCCAATACGGGCTGTCCAGCGGCGAGATCATGACGCCACTGCTTTTCGAGGCATGTAGAAAGCGGTTTTGTTCCAGGTAGATTCCGACATGCCGTGTCTTGCCGTCGATCCTGAAAAATACCAGATCTCCGGTCGCCAGCTCCGACTGCTGGACCGGCTGGCCCACAGTCGCCTGCTGCCCGGTCGTGCGCGGCAGCGCCACGCCCAGCCGGGACCGGTAGGTGAGCTGGACGAAGCCGGAACAGTCGATGCCCTGACGGCTCTGGCCACCGATGCGATAAGGCGTTCCCCGCCACTCCTGATGTTGTCTGTAAAGCCGGTCCAGAAGCGTCTGATCAACGTCCGCGGCGCTGCTGGGTGAGGTTATCGGTGACGCGGGATCATGCCTGGTGACGGGCGCCACACCGCTGCAGGCTGTTAGCAGCATCAGCAGGGGAATCAAGGTCAATCGGCGCATCGGCTGTCCGTCGTTGTCTGTCTCCGCCGAACAGGTCTCCTGCCGCCGGGCTTGTCACTGTATCTTGAAATAATAGCAGTGATTGCCGTTGATCTGGCTCCGTTGTCGTCAGCGCTTACCAACTTGGGTCGCTGCAACAGGCAGTGGATCAATCAGCTGCGGCAGCATCATCTTCCGTGGCGACCGCTTTATCCACCCGCCCCTTGATCGCCCAGGCCCGTGCACGGAGTTTGATGGAGCCGTCACTGGTGGTGGGAAGACGCGCTTTCAACAGGTCACGCAGGGCCGCTTGATCCGCTTTCGGCTGTGACAACAGATAGGTTGGGGCGGTGCCCTGTCCGGCCAGGAAGGGCGCCCAAAACTGCTCAAAGTCCGGAAACTCCTGGGTAATTTCAAATGAGGTAACGGTAATGTCGGTAAGCCCGGCATCGCTGAACAGCTGCCGCAGTGCCGGCTTGTTGCAGTCGGCAAAGCGCTTGCCTTCATGCATCACATCGGCCATCAGATTGAGCTCGACCGCCGCCTCCCAGAAATGGTGCAGCATCTCCATGCTGCCGGCATAGTCCCAGACATAAGCGGCCACCGTGCCGCCGGTGCGGGTGACCCGTACCATCTCCTGCAGCGCCTCATCAGGGGCTGGCGGAATGTTCAGCAGCAGGCCGGAGACGGTGATATCCACCGCATTGTCATCCACCGGCAGCGCCATGGCGTTGCCGACCCGCAGCTGTATGCCCTGTCGCAGGCGCATCTGTGCACTCTTGATGAAGCTTTCCGACTGGTCCACGGCATACAGTGCAGCCGGTTTGTAATGGTTGAGGATAATGTCGCTCAACGGGCCGGTACCGCAGCCCACGTCCAGCCAGCGCAGTTCCGGTTCCGGGTCCAGCCATTCGAGGAACGGTTTGGCGACCATCCGGCTCCAGCGACCCATGTACAGCTCATAGGCATCGCCCGATTCCCAGGTTACTTTCATATCAGCCAGCTCCAGATTGATTCGATATTTGTTTCAAGTTTGTACCAATCCGTGGATTAATAAAAGGCATGAAATGATTGTGCGATGGCCGGACCGGAATGCGGATCATGCCGAATCGCCCTCCATGGTTGCCAGCTCTTTGGCGGTGGTGGAGATGCCCAGATCATGCAGTATGCTGAACAGGGCGGGTACCACCAGCAGTACCAGCAGAGTAGTGGTCATCAGTCCGAAGACGATACTGGTGGCCAGTGGCACCAGTACCTGGGCCTGCATGCTCTTTTCCAGCAGCAGCGGTATCAGCCCGGCAATGGTGGTGATGGAGGTGAGCAGTACCGCCCGGAAGCGGTCGCGGCTGGCCATCTTGGCCGCCTCCACGATATGGTGTCCCTCCCGCACCCGCAGCTTGAGAAACTCCACCAGCAGGATCGAGTCGTTGACCACGATGCCGGCCAGTGAGGTAAAACCGATAACACCGGGCATGGTGAAGCTGAGTCCCATCAACAGATGACCCCAGATCACGCCGATCAGCGCCAGTGGAATGATCGACATCACCACCAGGGGCTCCACGTAGCTGCGAAACTGGAAGCTGAGCAGGATGAAAATGCCCACCAGGCCGATTGCGAAGCTGCGCAGCATGGAGCCGCCGGTCTTGGCGGTGTCCTTGGATTCCCCTTCGATCAGGGCTTCAACCCCTGGATAACGATTGAGCAGATCGGGTATGAAGTTGGCCAGCGTGTGGTTGATGATCTCCCTGGCGTTGGTAACCCGGGTGTCGAGATCGCCGCTGACAGTAACGGTACGGGCCCCGTCGACCCGCAGAATGCGTGAAAAACCACGCGACGTCTCGATCTTTGCCACTGCGTTCAGGGGGACCGGATCGCCCGACGCGGTGACAATGTGAAATCCTTCCATATCGGTCAGGTTGGCGCGGTCATCTCCGGCCAGCCGCACGTCAATCTCGTAGGCCTCGGGGCCGACCTGGATCTCACTGGCAGTGGTGCCGTAGAAGGCGGCCCGCAGCTGGGTGGCGATGGTGGAGGCGTCCAGCCCCAGTGCCAGGGCCCCGTCCCGCAGGCGCAGTTGCAGTTCCGGTTTGCCGGGGCGCAGGTTGTCCGACAGGTCGAAAGTACCCCGATAGCTGGCGAGCCACCCCTGCAACTCCAGTGAAGCCTGCTTGAGCTGGTCGAGGTCGGGGCCGGTGAGGCGGATCTCCAGTGGAATACCGCCCGGACCGATGGTCGGCTCCTTGAAGTTCATCGCCACCAGGTCCGGGATCTCACCGGTGCGTTCACGCCACAGGTTGATATAGTCGTCCAGATGGCCGTTGCGCGCTTCGGCGGTGAGCAGGTCCACCGTCACCGTGGCCAGATGGGGGCCGCTTTCATTGGCATCCAGGTTGTGGTTGAAGCGGACCTGAACATTGCGCACCAGCGGCTGTTGATCGGGCTGCAGGGGAGTGAAATGATCATCCACCGCCCGAATGGCATCGGTCACCTGACGGACCACTGCCTCGGTCCGTGACAGCGGGGTGCCCTGGGGCAGCAGGATGCGCGCCTCGATGATGTCGCCTTCGATATCAGGGAAGGATTGGAATTTGAGCTTGCCGCCCACCAGCATGCCGATACTGAGCAGGAACAGGGCGATGATGATACCGATAAACCAGTAGCGCTGATGGATGGCCCAGTCCACCAGATGGCCCACCGTGTGGTCGCGGAAGTGGATCAGGCGACTGTCGAATGCCTGACGGAAGCGGCTCGCCTCCTGCTCATGGTGTTTGAGCGCATGGGCCAGGTGGTGGGGCAGAATCAGGAACGCTTCGGCCAGGCTGACCATCAGCACCAGCAGCAGCACCATGGGGATAAACTGCAACACCTTGCCCATGTGGCCGGAGAGGAAGGCCAGCGGGCCGAACACTGAAACGGTGGTGAGAAACGAGGCGATGACGCCCGGTGAGACCTGGCGGGTACCCTCGATGGCCGCCTGCATGGCGCTCTTGCCCCGGCGCAATTGGGTCGCGATGTTCTCGGCGATGACGATGGCGTCATCCATCAGCAGGCCGATGGCGATCAGTAACGCCACCATGGTGATCATGTTGATGGTCAGGCCGAGGACACTCATGAAAAACAGGGCGCCCAGGAAGGAGACGGGCAGGCCCATGGCGACCCAGAAGGCGAAGCGTCCCTGAAAGAACAGCCACATCACCAGGAATACCAGCACCAGTCCCTGGCCACCATTTTTCAGCAGCAGGCTGAGGCGGTCCTTGACGATGGAGGAGCGGTCCTGGGTGATATGAAATTGCACACCCTGCGGGGCGCCGGGACGCAGGTCCAGTTCCAGGAAACGGCTCACCGCATCCATCACCCTGATGGTGTCCTGCTGCTTGGTTTTGATCACCTGGAGCAGGGCGGCGCGTTGGCCATTGAACAGCACCTTCTCTTCGTCCAGCTCAAAGCGATCGCTGATGGCGGCGATGTCACCCAGCCGGATCTCGGCACCCGAGTTGGCGCTTACTATGGTCAGATCGGCCAGCTCCTGGGGGTTGCGCCGCAGATCCGTGAAGCGGATCAGCAGGTCGCGATCAGCCGTTTCCAGGGAGCCGGAGGGCAGGTCGATACCCTGACGCCGGACACTGTTGGCCACATCCGACATGCTGATGCCGTATTGCAACAGTGCCCTGGCCGGCACCTCAATACGCAGCTGGTGGTCGGAAAAGCCGTTGATTTCGACCTGCGAGATCTCTGGCAGGCGCTGCATGCGTTCCTTGATCTGTTCCGCATAGGCCTTCAGGTCACTGCTGGACATGGGGCCGGTAATGGCGATGGCCACTACGTTATCGGTGCGCCCAAGTTCCTTGATCACCGGCAGCTCGGTCTCTTCGGGGAAGTTGCTGATGGCGTCGACCTCACTCTTGATGTCGTCCATGAAGCGGGCAAGATCACCCCCTTCCACCATCTCCGCGACCGCTATGGCGACCCCCTCCCGTGCCTCGCAGCTAAGCTCCTCCACTTCGCTGACGCCGTCGACGGCATCCTCCAGGCGCTGGCAGATCGCCTCTTCCACATCTTCTGCGCTGGCCCCGGGGTAGGCGACGGTAATCTGTAGTTGCTGCGCGGCGAAATCGGGAAAGGTCTCCCGTTGCAGGCCGGGCAGGGTGGAGAGTCCGAGTACGGCCAGGAACAGCATCAGCAGATTACCGGCCGTGGGGTGACGGGCGAAGAAGGTGATCATGGCGTCATCTCTCCACGCGCCGAACGTACCAGTTGCTGTTCAGTCGCCTGGTCCTGAACCGGGTTGAGCAGCATGCCCTGAATGGCGGGAACCAGGTCGGAGATCACTACCCGCTCCGCCGGTTTGAGTCCGGATTCAATGGTGGCGAAGCCGGGCTGCAGCATGCCGACTTTTACTTCTCGGATATCCAGGCGCTGCTGTTCATCCACCACGTAGAGCCGGTCGGCATGCAGGGCGGAGCGCGGCACCACCAGGCTGTCGGGGCGGGGCTTGCCGGCCAGCGTGACCTGGACAAACAGCCCCTTTACCAGTGGCGGGCGACTGCCGGGCAGTACATTGGCATAGGGCTTGTCCACCTCGACAATGACGCCGACGGTGCGGGTCTTGGGATCCAGGGTATCGCTCAGTCTGGCAAGGCGGGCCTGCCAGGAGGCGCTTAGCCCCGTCTCCTGCAGCGTGGCGGTGGCGCTCAGCCCGATCTGCTGCATCGCCTCGGCGGGATTCAGGTTAAGTACGTCGATGGCGCGGCTGGCGTGCATCAGGTGGCTCATCTGGTTGATGGGGATCTGGATCTCGATCTCGGCCTTGTCTAGGTCGTCGGCGGCAACCAGCATCTCGCCTTCCCGGACATACTGGCCCTGCTCCGCGTTGACCTCGGCGATCCGGCTGGTGAAGGGGAGGCGGATTTCGGTGTTGGCCAGACTTCTGCGCGCCGTGGCCAGGCTGGCCCTGTGGCGTTCCAGTTGCGCCTCCAGCAGCGCCTTCTGGCTGGGGAACAGATTCAACGTGTTGATCTGTGTCTGGACGCTCTGTTGCTGGGCCAACAGGCTGCGCTCCTGGCTCTCCAGGTCGGAGCGGCTGATGCCGCCCTTGCCGACCAGTTGGCGCTTGCGCTCCAGCTCTTTACGGTTCAACGCCAGGGCGGCCTGTTCAATCTTCAGTGAGGCCTCGGTATTGGTCGCCTTGGCATCCAGTTCGTCAAGCTGGGCCCGGGTGGCCTGGATGTCCGCCTCGGCCTGGGCGATGGCGAGTTCATAGTCGGTCGGATCGATACGCAGAATCAGGCTGCCGGCGTCCAGAATGGCCCCTTTTTGCAGAGCCGGATGTTTCTCGACGATTTTACCCTTGACCTGGGCTACCGCCTCCCAGGTCCGGCTGGGTCTGACGGTGCCGTGGCCCTTGGCGGTCGGTATAACGGTGATGCGGGGGGCGCTGATCACGCGGACCAGTCGCGCCTGTTCCAGCCGCGCTTCCTGCACCGGTGGATTACTGCTCTTCTTCAGTGCCATCAGGGCGGCGATGCCGGCAATGACTGGGATCAGAATGACCCATTTTCTGCTGATGGGCATGATGTTAAAACTCCGGGGGGTAGACAGTTTTTGTTGAGCGATTTTATGACGGGCAACTTCAGGGTATTTCCAGATAGTCTAGAGTGATAATAGAAGTTGCGTTGATTCTACTCGATGCGAAAGATCAAGCCAGATGGTTTTTAGTCGATTCGAGTAAAAAGAGCAGAAATGATTGATATTTGTCATCGCTGCGGGTTGTAAAAAGTCACATATCTAAGTGCCTCTTCGGTAGAGAAAAAACGCTTGGGGAAAGCGTACCGCCATCTGCTGAATTCAGTTGACCCTGCAGCGGGTTTAGGCTTTAGAGTCAACCTTGTATTCACTTGAAATATAGAGTGATGAAAGGAGATTTATGGATGATGTATTGACCATAGGGCAGCTTGCTCAGCGGGCAGGTATAGGCGTTTCAGCGATACGCTTTTATGAGCAAAAGGGGCTGATAGACGGGCCGCCCCGAAACAAATCCGGTTACCGTCTCTACTCCCAGAAGATGGTAGAACGGGTACGTTTCATAAAGAATTGCCGGGATCTGGGGTTTCCGCTACGCAGTGTGGCAGAATTGCTGAAACTCTGTTATCCGGATAACAACGAGATCGAGTGCCCGGTCGTACAGGATCGAATCCAGAAACAACACGAACTGGTATTAAAACAGTTTGAGGAGTTAAACCGGCAGCGGGCAAAGCTCGAACGACTGCTGGATGCCTGCCCCAACGGGAATAACGGACAGGGGTGTGACTTCATCCAGATCATGCTCGACTAAACGAGAGACTCTCTTCGGGATGGATGTGAGGCCAGGGAGTGTCGGCTTCTTCCCGGGATAGGGACAGTCAGGGGACGCTAGGTACATGGAACCAGAGGCTCAATACTCCTTATCCCGGCCATGGCCCGGGTTGCTTGCCCTGAGTCACGGACGCGGATTTGTCCCGGTGGTGATACTGCTTCTGTCTGGTCTTGCGTATTACCTGCTGGGATTGGTCGGATTGCACTTCAGCCATGAGTTCCAGGGATTTTCAGCCGTCTGGATTCCATCAGGGGCGGCTTTTTTCATGGTGCTGTTGGGTGGTTACCGCTGGGCGGTCGCCCCCCTGATCGGCATGTCTCTGGTGGCGACTCATCTACAACTCCCGTTGGCCATGGGTGCCGGGGCGACGCTGGGTGCCACTCTCGAGGCGCTGTTGCCGGTCCTGTTGCTGCGCGCGCTGGGCTTCGATCCGAGGCTGGAGCGAATTCGTGATGTGATGCTGTTTATCGCTATGGCGGTGGTGCTGGGGCCGGTATTTACCGCCACCCTGGGTACCCTTGGGCTCAGCTACTCCGGTATGACCCTCCCGGCCGGGCTGGCGGATATCTGGCTGCTCTGGTGGCTGGGCAACAGCGTGGGATGCCTGGTTATTGCCGGTGTGCTGCTGGTCCTGGCCACATCTGTTGAGAGTACGGCGACACCCAGGTGCCGCCTGTTTCTGTTGTCGCTACTGGGCGGGGTGGCGCTGACCAGCATGCTGAGTGTCATGCAGCTGTCAGTGGGCCAACCGACGCTGCTGCTGTTTGCCCTGGTTCCATTGATCGTCTTTGCCGCCACCTACTGTGGCCGCCAGGGCGCCACGCTGCTCGCGTTCGGTGCCACCGTGGCTTCGCTGATGACCAGGCATTACGTTCCACCGGATGTCTATGCCTCCCACATGGTGGGGCTGTTCAGCCTTGATGTGGCGTTGATCTGGGTGGCGTCCTTTACCGGTCTGGTGGTGGCCTCGGCCTATTCCGAGCATGGCGTGAGTGCCATGTATGCCCGTCTGGCGGAGCGTGATGGCCTGACCAGCCTGATAAATCGGGCAACCTTTGAGCAACGGCTGACACGTGCTATCGATAGCGCCCGACGGGACGGCAGAACCCAGGTGCATGCCCTGATGTTTATCGATCTGGACGATTTCAAGCAGATCAACGACCGGTTTGGCCATGCGGTAGGCGATCGGGTGCTGCGCCGGATCGCCCGGTTACTCATGTCCCAGGTACGCGGCCGGGACACGGTTGCCCGGCTCGGGGGAGACGAGTTTGTGATTCTGCTGGAGAATTGTACGGCTGGGGGTGCCCGCCAGATGGCGGAACGGATCGCTGTCGGTGTCAGGGGGGTCGTGGTCGCTGCCGGGGAAGGGGTCTGCCAGGTGACCTCCAGCATTGGCGTGGTGCCGATCGGTGCCGGGACCGGCTCCATGGAGGAGGTCCTGGCGGCGGCGGACAGTGCGCACTACCGGGCCAAGGACGGTGGAAAAAACCGGGTGCATGACCTCACCATGGAAGCGTTGCCGGATGAAGGCTGAAGAGTAGCGCCAGTCCCGGGTTGATCAGGACTCCTCGACCGGCTCCGAATAGGAGCACTCCTTCTGTGGGCAGACCTTCTCGGTGCCCTTTCGCTTGGTGGTCTTGATGGTGAGAACCGGCCAGCCACAACTGGGGCAGGGTTCCGCGATCGGCTCATTCTAGGTGGCGTAATCACACTCCGGGTAGGTGGAGCAGGAGTAAAATATCTTGCCGCGGCGTGATTTGCGCTTCATCAGCGTGCCCTTGCCGCATTTGGGGCAGTCGACGCCGGTATCCTCGGGTTTTTCCAGCGGTTCGATGTGCCGGCAGCTGGGGTAGTTGCTGCAACCGATAAACTTGCCGTATTTACCCCGCTTGATCACCAGATCGGACTGACACTCGGGACACTTTCTCCCCTCGACGATGGTCGGCTCCTCCTGCTCCTTCTTGTCACCATTCAGGTCGCGGGTGTAGTCGCATTCGGGATAGTTGGTGCAACCGATAAAGCGGCCGTGACGCCCCAGCCGGATGGAGAGCGGCTTGCCGCAAGTGGGGCACGCCTCTTCCAGCGCCTCATGGGTTACGTCACTGCGTTTGACATTCTCCTGGGTGTGGTCGATGCGCTCCTTGAACGGTGCCCAGAACTGACGCAGCAGCGGTATCCACTCCTGTTCGCCGCGCGAAATGGCGTCCAGTTCATCCTCCAGCCGGGCGGTAAAATCATAGTCCACATAACGGGTGAAATACTGGGTCAGAAACTTGTTGACCACCCGACCCACGTCGGTGGGATGGAAGCGCTTCTTCTCCAGCTGCACATATTCGCGGTCCTGCAGGGTGGAGATGATCGAGGCGTAAGTGGAGGGGCGGCCGATGCCGTGTTCCTCCAGCGCCTTGACCAGGCTCGCCTCGCCGTAACGGGGCGGTGGTTCGGTAAAGTGCTGTTCCGGGCGGATCTTATTCAGGGTGATCTGTTCGCCTTCCTTGAGGGGCGGCAGCAGCTTTTCGTCGCCGTCTCCCTTCTTGGCGTCATCGACGCTCTCCATGTAGACCGCCATGAATCCCGGGTTGGCCACGGTCGAACCGTTGGCGCGGAAGTTGTTGCCCTCGCCACAGGAGAGATCCGCCGATACGGTGTCGATGGTGGCGTGGATCATCTGGCAGGCGACGGTGCGCTTCCAGATCAGTTCATAAAGCCGGTGCTGGTCCTTGGTCAGGTGATTGAGCAACGTTTCAGGCGTGCGCTGTACCGAGGTGGTGCGTATCGCTTCGTGCGCCTCCTGGGCGTTTTTCGACTTGGTCTTGAAACTGCGCGGCTGCTTGGGCAGTTGATCGGCCCCATACTGGCCGATGATGAATTCGCGCAACTCGGCGATGGCGTCATCGGACAGGTTGACCGAATCGGTACGCATGTAGGTGATGAGGCCGGTGGCGCCGCTTCCGGTGTCGATGCCCTCATACAGCTGCTGCGCGGTACGCATGGTGCGCTGCGCGGTGAAACCGAGCTTGCGGGCCGCCTCCTGCTGCAGGGTTGAGGTGGTAAAGGGGGCCGCCGGATTGCGTTTGCGCTGTTTCTTCTGGACCTTTTCAACCGTTAGCTTGCCGCCGGCTGCCGTCAGCAACTGCTGTTCCGCCGCTGCCGCCGCATCCCCGTTGTTGATATCGAACTGATCCAGCTTGGCGCCCTGGTAATGGGTCAGTTTGGCGCTGAACGGCTGCTCCTGCTTGGTCAGGTCCGCCTCGATGGTCCAGTACTCCCGGGCGACGAAGGCCTCGATCTCCTCCTCTCGCTCGACAATCATGCGCAGGGCCGGGCTCTGCACGCGTCCGGCCGAGAGTCCACGGCGAATCTTCTTCCACAGCAGCGGTGACAGATTGAAGCCCACCAGGTAATCCAGGGCGCGCCGAGCCTGCTGGGCATTGACCAGATCCATGGACAGGTCGCGGGGTTTGGCCACCGCCTCCTGCAGCGCTTTCTGGGTGATCTCATTGAAGACCACACGCTGCACTTCCTTGTCCTTCAGCAACTTGCGGTTTTTCAGCAATTCATAGAGATGCCAGGAGATCGCCTCGCCTTCGCGGTCCGGGTCAGTCGCCAGCAGCAGAGCGTCCGACTTCTTCAGTGCCTTGGCGATGGCCTGTACATGCCGGTCGTTGCGTTCGATGACCTGGTATTTCATGCTGAAATCGTTGGCGGGGTCCACCGCGCCCTCTTTCGGCACCAGATCCCGGACATGGCCATAGGAGGCCAGCACCTCGTACTCCGGGCCCAGGTACTTCTTGATGGTTTTACACTTGGCGGGTGATTCTACAATTACCAGCTTCATCGGATCGGTTCAGTTGTCCATTATGTTGTCAGCTAAATTAAACAATGCAGGCAGATGATGGTCTGTCCGCAATCGTTATTAACCGGTACAAAAATATTGTTGTTTCGATAGGAGCCCGGCAGGCCCTGACTCCTGGTTTGGGTGATCAGTGCAGATAGGCAGGAATATCGTTGTACACTAACTCTTCCATCTGCGCAAAGGCGCTCTCCTGGCCTGGCTGGTTGATCAGCACCATCAGTACGACCCATTTGATCTCGTCAACCCCGATGGTATGGGTGCCCAGGGCGATGGCCCGGTCGATCACCAGTTCACGACCGGTCGAGTCAAGAATGCCGTTCTGTTCCAGAAACATCAGCAGTCCGCGCGAATCGGTATCGATGCGGCGTTGCTCTTCGGGGGTGTAGATGCGCATGGCCCCCTGGGGCTGATGGTGGAAATTTTCCGGTGCCTGCCGCTCGGCAAGCTCATCCATCCACTGGAAGGCCTTGTTGACCTCCTGTTCCGGGAAACCGGCCTGGATCAGTTCATCATGGATCTGCCCCTGGTCAGAAATAGAGTCCTGATCGCTGTCCATGTAGTTCTCATAGAGGTAGATCAGGATATCGACTACGTTTTCGTTCATGCTGCGTCCTTCATTGGGGGCCTGTTGGTCAAGCCAGACGGCTCCTGGCAATGTCGATAAATGCCGGTAAAAACCGGGAAAAACTGCAAACTATAGTGGTTCAGTGCCCATCTTTCCGGTTCGACAATAACGTCCGCCGGGCGCAGCTGAGACAAAACCTTCAAGCTCAAGTAACAGAAGCATGGAGGAAACCGCGTCCGCGGTCAATCCGCTGCGCTGAATCAGCAGATCTACCGGTGTCGGATCAAAATCCAGGGCGGCCATCAGCAATTGGTACTCCCCGTCCCATCGTCTCGGCGTGGACTCCACCTCGGCGGCGGGCTTCTCAAGGGGCTCTTTCAGGAGGGTGCCGAGCAGCGGGCTTAGCTCCTCCAGGATGTCTTCTGCTGTCTCCACCAGCTTGGCACCCTGGCGGATCAACGCATGACAGCCCCGGGCCAGGGGGTTGTGGATGGAACCGGGTACGGCAAATACCTCGCGCCCCTGTTCCGTAGCCAGCCGGGCGGTAATCAGGGAACCGCTCTTCTGCGCCGCCTCCACCACCAGGGTGCCGACACTGAGGCCGCTGATGATGCGGTTGCGGCGGGGGAAGTTGGCCGGGAGCGGGGGTGTGCCAGGGGGGAGTTCGGAGATCAACGCGCCCTGTTCGGCAATCCGGTGGGCGAGATCGCGATGGCGGGCGGGATAGACCCGGTCAAGACCGGTGCCGGTAACCGCCAGTGTGGGGGTCATGGTCTCCAGGGCGCCGCGATGCGCAGCGCCATCGATACCGGCAGCCAGTCCACTGGTGATGGCCAATCCGGCATTGGCCAGAAAACGGGCAAAATCCAGCGCGGTTTGCTGCCCGCTCGGCGTGGGGTTTCGCGAGCCGACAATGGCCAGTTGCGCCATTTCCAGGGTCGCTGCGTTACCTTGTACAAACAGCAGGGGTGGTGGGTCCGCTATCTCCCTGAGCAGTGGGGGGTAGCGCGCATCACGCAGCGTGAGGAGTGTTCGGTTGTCGCCCTCCAGCCAGCGCAGATCCTGTTCCACCTGATCCCAGTCGGGGCCACGCAACCAGGCGATGCTCTCCTTCCGGAGTCCGCTATGTGCCGGGTGTTGGGCGCCGAACAGGGGACGCGGGTCGCCCCCGCTAAAGCCCAGCAGCCGGTTGATGCCTCGGCTGCCAAGCCCCGGGGTGTGCAGTAGTGCCAGCCAGTAGCGGAGGTCGGCCGTCTGATGTTCGCAGCCTCCTTCCCTGGTCTGCCGAGTGGTTTCGTCACTCCTCTCCTGAATGGACATCGGGTCGCGGCTTTCCTCCGTCAGCGGCTATGGATTGCGTACCCGGTCAAGCACATGAATGGCACGTGAGGCCTTCATGACCAGGGCGAAGCTGACGCGGTCGAAGGTGCGGAAAACCATCAGGGTGCCGGCCGGTTCGTCCGGCAGCGTAACGGTATCGCCGCGGGTCTTGGAGACGATATCCCGGATGGTCTCACCACGGTGGTCAATAGTCAGTACATTGCCGGCTTCAAGGCCGTCGCCGGCGCCACGGTCCAACACTACCACGTTAAACTGGCCGATCTGGCTGACGCCGTTAAGCACCCCGATGATGCTGCCTTTGACATCCTGCTTCGGTGCCGCGGGGAAGAAGGTGTTCAACGGAGTGTCTTCCGACACCGGCAGCAGCCGGTCGCCCTTGACAGTCTCCAGCTCCATGTCGTTGAGCATCAGGGTTGCCGGGTCGCCGGGCTGCAGCAACTCGCTGCTGCTGATGTAGAGTGCCTCGTAGCCGAGAATTTCACCGGTCTCCGCATCCTTATACGCATCTCCCGGCCGAACCACATCGAATTTTCTGTTGTCAGTTGTATCGATGGACCGGACGTAGGCCTTGATGTCATTGCTGCCGAGGATATGCTCATCGGCGAAGGCGACCACATAGGGGGCGCTGTCCAGTTCCTCCTGCTCCATGACATAGGGGCGGGTCAGGAACTGGTGAATGGCATCAATTGGAATGGCGGGGATGGCTCCGTCCAGCGGTGTGGAACGAACCTGGGGTGACAGATGCACCATGGAGCCGCGCTGCAGGCTGAGGCGCGGCTGGCCGTTTACATAGGTCATTGTGATAATATCGCCCGGGTAGATCAGGTGCGGGTTGGCGATCTGTGGATTGACATGCCAGACGTCGGGCCAGAGCCAGGGATCCCGGAGGAATCGTCCGGCGATATCCCATAGGGTGTCCCCCTTGACCACTACATAGTGATCGGGATGGTTGGGATTGACGGCGACCGTATCGGCAGCCAGTGCGCCCCATGAGATGAGCAGGCCGAATACCAGGCAGGCGAGCTTGTTGCTAGACGTAAACATGGCGATCCCTTTGCGTTGACTGTTTGTTCCAGTGACCAGGAAATCGGGCCGGATGGATGGGCCAGAATCCTGTATCATCATAATGTTAGAGAATTATTCTATCTTTGTACTATAGATTGACGGAAAACCCAATGGCAATTCTGAACATACTTCATTTTCCTGACCCAAGATTGCGTAATAAAGCACAGGTTGTGAAATCTTTTGACGATGATTTGCGCAAACTGGCCGCTGATATGCTGGAAACCATGTATCAGGCACCCGGTATCGGGCTGGCGTCAATTCAGGTGAATGATCCCCGCCGGCTGGTTGTGATCGATGTCTCGGAGAACCACGATGATCCGCTCTGCCTGGTCAATCCGGAGATCCTGGAGAAGCACGGTGAGCACAAAATGGACGAGGGGTGCCTGTCGGTGCCCGGGGTCTATGAGCCGGTCGTGCGGGCGACCGATATCAAGGTGCGGGCGCAAAACCTTGATGGAGAAATTATTGAATTTGAGGCGGATGACCTGCTGGCGGTCTGTATCCAGCATGAGCTGGATCACCTGGATGGCAAGCTGTTTATCGATAACCTGTCCAGTCTGAAGCGGCAACGCATCCGCAAGAAACTGGAGAAAGAGGACCGGCAGGCGCAGCAGGATGCCGTCGGCCAGGCGCTTTGAGTAGCGCTATAACGGTCTACGGACAGCTCCTGATTCCCAATCGGAATGGCCCGTGTGGCCGCGAGAACAACCAATAATGAGTAGTCAGCTGAAGATTATTTTTGCCGGAACCCCGGAGTTTTCGGTCGCCCCGTTACGTGAACTGATCCGTTCCCCGCACCAGTTGGTGGCCGTCTACACCCAGCCCGACCGGCCGGCCGGACGCGGCCGAAAGCTGACAGCCAGTCCGGTCAAGCGGTTGGCCCTGGATCATGCCATCCCGGTTTACCAGCCCAGGAACTTCCGCGAGGAAGCGGACCTGGCGGCACTGGAGGCGCTGCAGGCCGATCTGATGGTGGTGGTGGCGTACGGCCTGATCCTGCCCCAGCGGGTACTGGATGCCCCCCGGCTCGGCTGTATCAATATCCACGCCTCGTTGCTCCCGCGCTGGCGTGGGGCCGCGCCGATCCAGCGTGCGGTGCTGGCCGGTGATGAACGCAGTGGTATCACCATCATGCGGATGGAGGCCGGACTGGATACCGGGCCGATGCTGCTCAAACGGGAGATCGAAATCGGACCAGACGAGACCGCTGGCGCCCTGCATGACCGGCTCTCGGAGCTGGGTGCCGAGGCGCTGATGGCAGCGTTGCCGGGTATTATTGATGGCACACTGCAGGCCGAGCCACAGCAGGATGCGCTGGCCAACTACGCCCGCAAGCTGGAAAAGGCCGAGTCCACTCTGGACTGGCGCCGGGATGCGCTGGCGCTGGATCGTCAAGTGCGTGCCTTCAATCCCTGGCCGGTAGCGCAGACCTTGATGCAGGGAAAGGTGCTGCGTATTTGGGAGAGCGTACCCATTTCCGGATCGGCCGACGCACCACCCGGGACGGTCGTCGTGTGTGACCGTGCGGGTATTGATGTGGCCACCGGGGACGGGCTGTTGCGTATCCGCTCGCTGCAACTGCCGGGCAAGCGGGCCATGAGCGCCGCCGATTTTCTCAATGCCCATGACCCGCAAGGGATGGTGCTGGGTTGATCCGTTCAGCCCGGATTCCCCGATCCAGCCGCGAAGAACGCAAAGTGCGCAAAGCGATACAATGGCGTACCCCTGGTTCCGTGGCTTCCGGGATATGCGCAGGATTGACGGTCAAGTCACGGATTCAGGTTGCCTTCATTCCCGGTCTAACCCGGCAGGCGAAGGATCGGGAAAGTACAATTCGGTATTTTCCTTCGCGCTCTTTGCGTTCTTGGCGGTTAATATGAGGTTGTTAGGTTCATGAATGGCAGAACCCCAGACCCGGGCAATCCGCGGGTGGCGGCGGCACGACTGCTGCGCCAGTTGGCTGACGGCCGGTCGATATCCGACCTGCTGGAGCAGGGGCTGGATGCGGTCTCCCCACGGGACCGGGGGTTGGTGAAGGAGTTCTGTTTCGGGGTTGCCCGCTGGCGCCCGCGGCTGGAGCGGATTGCCGCTCAGCTGCTGAGTAAGCCGATCAAGCCGAAAGAGGGCGAAGTGCAGGCGCTGATCCTGCTCGGCCTGTATCAGTTGATCTATATGCGGGTGGCGCCCCACGCTGCGGTGGCCGAGACAGTGGAAGCGGCCCGGTTGTTGCGCAAGGCTTGGGCGGTGGGACTGGTCAATGCCCTTCTGCGTCGCTTCCAGCGGGAGCGCGAGACGCTGCTGACGCTGGCGGACGCCGATCCCCTGAGCCGCTATGCTGTGCCTGACTGGCTGTTCAGGCGCATCCGGACGGATTGGCCCGACCAGTGGGAAGCGATACTGCAGGCGGCAAACAGCCACCCCCCCATGAGCCTGCGGGTCAATCTGGCCACCAACAGCCGGGAGCAGTACCTGTCTCTGCTGGCGGCGTCGGGCATTGAGGCGGCGCCCATTCCCCATGTTCCTTCCGGTCTGGTACTCGGCACACCGATGGATGCGGAATCGCTGCCTGGATTTACCGAAGGCCGGGTCTCGATTCAGGATGGCGGGGCACAGCTGGCGGCGGTGTTGTTGGACCTGCAGGCCGGCCAGCAGGTGCTGGATGCCTGCGCCGCGCCGGGCGGCAAGTCAGGTCATATCATGGAAGCGGCCGCTGTGCGGCTCACGGCCATGGATCTCGATCAACGGCGACTTGAACGGGTGCGCCAGAATCTGCAGCGGTTGGGGGTGACGGCGGCGGTTGTACAGGGGGATGCGGCCAAGCCGCAAGGCGCCTGGGCCGACAGGCAATATGATCGCATCCTGCTGGATGTGCCCTGCTCGGCCACCGGCGTAATACGCCGGCATCCCGACATCAAACTGCTGCGCCGGGCACAGGATATCCCGGCCCTGGTGAAGATTCAGGGCGAAATTCTGCGTGCCGTCTGGCCGCTGTTGAAGCCGGGCGGCCTGTTGCTGTACGCCACCTGCTCACTGTTGTCGGATGAAAATGAGGTGCAGGTGCGGCGCTTTCTCGAACAGGCGCCGGATGCCCGGGAGCGGGTGATCATGGCCGACTGGGGACACTGCCGCCCCACCGGGCGGCAGACGCTCCCGGGCGAAGCGACCATGGACGGCTTTTACTATGCCTGTCTGGAGAAAATCTAGCCGCAAATGCGTACCTTCCAGCCAACAATTACTCGCCGGGGGTGGACCATGAGATGGGCGGGGTGGCTGTGTCTGCTTCTGATCGCGCTCACCGCCGGCAGCCCGGCCGTGGCCAAGGCGTTCGAAGTGGAGGGGTTGACGGCGCGCGAGGTTGAGGGTGTCTATCTGATGGATGCGACAATCCTTTATCAATTCAGCGATGAGGCGTTGGAGGCACTGGAGAGTGGAGTGCCCCTGACCCTGGAGGTGCATATTCAGTTGCGCCGGGAGGGTGCCTGGATCTGGGAGGCGGACCTGCTGGATGCCCGGCTGCGTTACCGGATACTGCATCAGGCGCTGCATGGCCTGTATCAGGTGACCGATCTGTCGAATGGCACGCAACAATACTTTGCCACCCGCAAGGCGGCCTTCACCGCCCTGGGGCGGATCCAGGATGTACAGCTGATACAGGCGGAAAAACTGCAATCGGGCGAGCGTTACAAACTGTCACTCAGATCCAGCCTGGACATCGAGGCGCTGCCGCTGCCGCTGCGCCCCCTGGCCTATCTGAGTCCGGCCTGGAATCTATCCAGTGAGTGGAGCATATGGCGCCTGCAACCCTGAAAAAACTCACCGGTGGCGCACTGCCGGTCACCGCCTTGCTGGCGTTGGTGCTGGTTTCACTGCACTTCATGAGCGGTGCCCTGCAGAACACCGAGGAACTGAGCCGGCTGTTTATCCCCCTGCTGGTAACCAGTGTGCTGGGCCTGTTCGCCATGGTGATCGTGGTCAGCTTCAATATCGTTCAGCTGGTGGCCCGTTATCGGCGCCAGGCGGCTGGTTCCAGGCTGGTGTTGCGGCTGGTGGTGGTATTTGTGGCGCTTTCGCTGGCGCCGGTGGCGGTGGTGTACTACTACTCGCAGCAGTTTCTTCTCAAGGGAATCGACAGCTGGTTTGATGTGCATATCGACCAGTCCATGGAAGATGCCCTCAGCCTGGGGCGGGTCTCGCTGGATCTGCACAAGCTGGAGCGTCTGAAGGTGGCCCAGCTGTTGCTGAATGAACTCTCCGGTTCCTCGGTGGCCGGACTGAGTCTGAGTCTGGAGGATCTGCGCGAGCAGTTTGGAGTCAGCGAACTGGTGTTGATGGATGCCGGCGGCCGGGTGATCGTCAGTGTTAACGCCGATCCCAGTATCCTGACTACCAGTAAGCCGGATGGGGCGATGCTGCAGCAGGTCCGTTCCGGAGAGGATTATGTTGGGGTGGAGCCGAATCTGAAAGTCGAGGGGCAGCTGGAAGTGCGGGCGGTGGTGGCGGACCGGATTCGCAACCGTCTGCTGCTGGCGCGTTTTCCAGTGTCCCGCTCCATTGCCGATCTCACCACCAAGGTGGAGGGGAGCTACAGCCGCTACAAGGAGCTGACCTTTCTGCGCAAGAGCCTGAAAAGCACCTTTACCCTGTCGCTGGCGATGGTGCTGCTGTTCAGCTTGCTGGCGGCAATCTGGGCCGCCTTCTTTACCGCAAGGCGTCTGGTGAAACCGGTGGCCGGTATTGCGGAGGGAACCCGGGAAGTGGCGGAAGGTAACTACGGTCTGCAGCTGCCCCTGCCCAAGGCGCGTGACGAACTCGGTTTTCTGGTTGATTCGTTCAACTCCATGTCCCGGCGTATAGCCCGCTCCCGTGATGAAACGGCGCGCACCCAGCGCCAGGTGGAGGCGCAGCGAACCTATCTGGAGACGGTACTCGGGCGCCTCTCGTCCGGGGTGATTTCACTCGATGCGGCGGGACATCTGCGCACCGCGAACCAGGCGGCGGGAGAGATCCTCAAGGTGGATCTGTCGCTGATGTTGGGGCAGGATGTCGATGCGCTGGCCCTGGCGTCCCCCCGCCTGCGACAGTTTATCGAGGCCGTACGCGACCCGGTGGAGCAGGAGCAGCGTGACTGGCGTGGCCAGATCACGCTGATCGGCGGTGAAGGGCGCCAGGTGCTGCTCTGCCGGGGTACCCCCCTGGCCCAGCCGGATGATGAGTCGATGGGCTATGGGCTGGTGTTTGATGATATTACCAATCTGCTCAAGGCCCAGCGCGACGCAGCCTGGGGTGAGGTGGCACGTCGTCTGGCCCACGAAATCAAGAACCCGCTCACTCCGATTCAGTTGTCGGCGGAACGGTTGCGGCATAAATACCTGAAGAAGATGGACGGCAAAGATGCGGATGTGCTGGATCGCGCCACCCACACCATCGTCTCCCAGGTCGAGGCGATGAAAGAGATGGTGAACGCCTTTTCGGATTATGCGCGCCCATCCCGGATCAACCCGCAGCCGGTGCATCTGGATGCGTTGGTCCAGGAGGTGCTGGACCTCTATCGCAGTGCCGGCCTGGTAGCCGGGCTGAAGGCCCGGCTGAATGCCGGTGAGACCCGGGTGGAGGCGGACCCGGTAAGGTTACGTCAGGTGGTGCACAATCTAATCAAGAATGCCCAGGAAGCGGTGAGCGTGGTGGATGACCCGAGAATAGAAGTGAGTACCGAGTTAAAGGCGGGAAGTGACTGCAGATTTGTTCAGTTGGAAGTGGTGGATAACGGACCCGGTTTCGAAACCGAGATTCTGGCTCATCTGTTTGAGCCTTATGTCACCACCAAGGCCAAGGGCACCGGGCTGGGACTGGCGGTGGTGAAGAAGATTGCCGAAGAGCACGGCGGTACCATCTGGGCCGAAAACCGCCCGGAAGGGGGGGCCAGCCTGATCCTGAGACTGCCCGCCATCGGTGCGGATGAACAATATGCAGGCTGTAGAGATCTGCCTGCCGGATCGAACACAAGGAGCAGAACCCAATGAGTGCATCGCATATCCTGGTGGTGGATGACGAGCCGGATATTCGCACCCTGGTGAAGGAGATCCTGGAGGATGAGGATTACACGGTCGCCATGGCGGAGGACGGCGCCAGCGCACGCAAGGCGTTGCGCGACCGGCGGCCGGATCTGGTGCTGCTGGATATCTGGATGCCGGATGTGGATGGTATCTCGCTGCTCAAGGAGTGGTCGGATGGGGAGGGCCTGCCCTGTCCGGTCATCATGATGTCCGGACATGGCACGGTTGAAACTGCCGTGGAAGCCACACGCCTGGGCGCTTACGATTTTCTGGAGAAACCGCTGTCGCTGGCCAAGCTATTGTTGACCGTGGAGCGGGCGCTGGAGGTGGATAAGCTGCAGCAGGAGAATATCGGGCTGCGCCGCCACACTCAACATGTGGTGGAGCCCACCGGGCGGAGCGCTGTGATCCAGCGCCTGCGGGAACAGGTCAAACGTATCGCCCAGCATGATACCTGGGTGCTGATCACCGGTGAGCCCGGCTCCGGTCGCGAGACCTTCGCCCGTTATCTGCACTCCCAGAGTGTGCGCCGGGACCGGCCGTTCATCGATGTCGGCGTCTCCTCTATATCCCGGGGCAATTCCGCACGGGAGCTGTTCGGCAGTGAACAGGGCGGACAGATCCACTACGGCGCCCTGGAACAGGCGCGCGGCGGTACGCTGTTTCTGGATGAGGTGGCGGATATGGATATCGAGGCCCAGTCCCAGCTACTGGGGGCGCTGGATGGCGGGGCTTTTCTGCGGGTCGGTGGGTCGGAGCCGGTACAGATAGATGTGCGCATTATCGCCGCCACCCAGAAGAACCTGCAGGATGAGGTGCAGGCTGGCACTTTCCGCGAGGACCTGTTCTACCATCTCAATGTAGTGCCCCTGCACATTCCGCCGCTGCGTGAGCATCGGGAGGACGTGCCGGAGCTGCTGGCCTATTATGTGGACAGTTATGTGGCCCATGAAAAACTGCCCTATCGGCGGTTTGATGTGCGGGCGCAGAACTTTCTGCGCAATCACAGTTGGCACGGCAACGTGCGCGAGTTGAAAAACCTGGTGCAGCGCCTGCTGATCCTGGGGGCTGGCGACGAGATTACCCAGGACGAGGTGGAGGCGGCGCTGGGCAGTGTCGGTCTGGCGCTGGAGAGTGGGGCGCGTTTCCCGGTCTCCTTTGACCAGCCCCTGCGGCAGGCGCGGGAGGCGTTCGAGAAGGCCTACCTGGAATATCAACTGGAGAAACACGCCGGCAATGTCAGCCAGATCGCCCAGGCGTCAGGCATGGAGCGGACTCATCTCTACCGCAAACTGAAAACACTGGGCATTGATGTGAAGGACAAACGGTAATAAGCTCGCCGCTTTGCACCGGCTGGCTGCGCCGGCAGATCAGGGAGGGCACGTTTTTTGTGCCCATGTGGATGCGGCCGAACCGAGTGACAGCGTGGGCAGACACGACGTGCCCATCCTGCTGACTCTGTACCGGCCAGTGTTCAGGCGCGCCGTGGTGGCGGATCGACTCAACCCGGAAAGTAACAGAAAGAAATAATGAAAATAATCATCCTAGGCGCCGGGCAGGTGGGGACATCGGTGGCCAACAACCTTGCCTCCGAGGCAAACGATATTACGATTGTCGACCAGGACGCCGATCTGCTCAGGGAGCTGCAGGACCGGCTCGATCTGGGCACCGTGCAGGGACATGCGGCGCATCCGGATGTGCTGATGCGGGCCGGTGCCGAGGATGCCGATCTGATTCTTGCCGTGACCAACAGCGATGAGACCAACATGGTCGCCTGCCAGGTGGCCTACACCCTGTTTCGCACCCCCACCAAGATTGCCCGGGTACGCGCCCTCGGCTTCACCAAGTATCCTCAGCTGTTCTCTCCCGAGGCGATGCCGGTCGACGTGTTGATCAGCCCGGAGCAGCTGGTGACCGACTACATCATGCGCCTGGTCGAGAACCCCGGCGCCCTGCAGGTGCTGGACTTCGCTGGTGGCCGGGTGCGTCTGGTGGCGGTGCGCGCCTATTACGGCGGGCCGCTGGTGGGCAATGAGTTGCGTACCCTGTATGACCACATGCCCAACATCGAGGCGCGGGTAGCTGCCATCTACCGCCAGGGGCGGGCTATTCAGCCGGAAGGCGACACTATCATCGAGGCAGACGACGAGGTCTTCTTTATCGCGGCCAAGGAGAATATCCGGGCGGTGATGAGTGAGCTGCGGCGTCTGGACAAGCCGTTCAAGCGACTGATCTTCGCCGGTGGCGGCAACATCGGTATGCGCCTGGCACACGCCCTGGAGCGCGATTACCAGGTCAAGCTGATCGAGCGTAACCGCGAGCGGGCCCAGAAGGTGGCGGAGGAGTTGCCGAAGACCATCGTGCTGCACGGCGACGTGGCCGACGAAGATCTGCTGATGGAGGAGAACATTGAGGGCACCGACGTGTTCTGTGCCGTCACCAACGATGACGAGGCCAACATCCTCTCCGCCATGCTGGCCAAGCGGCTGGGGGCGCGCAAGGTGATGGCGCTGATCAACCGCGCCGCCTATGTCGACATGGTGCAGAGCGGACCCATTGATATCGCCATCTCGCCCCAGCAGGCCACCATCGGCAGTCTGTTGACCCATGTGCGCCGGGGCGATGTGGTGATGGTGCACTCGCTGCGGCGCGGCGCGGCGGAGGCGATTGAGGCGGTGGCGCACGGCGATCCCAGTTCATCGAAGGTGGTGGGCCGGGCGATCGAGGATATCAAGCTGCCGAAGGGGACCAATATCGGTGCCGTGGTGCGTGGTGACGCGGTACTGATCGCCCACCACGACACGGTCATCGAGTCGGAAGACCATGTCATCCTGTTCCTGGTGGACAAGCGGCAGATCCCGGATGTGGAGCGGCTGTTCCAGGTAGGCATTACTTTCTTATAAGGGGGCGGCTCGGGACGGGTGGCCGGCCGGGGGTCAGGCAGCGCGGTACCGGGATAGCTGAGCGATATGCAATTCAGTGCCATTCAACGCATACTCGGAATCCTGTTGATGGTGTTCAGCGTCACCATGTTGCCGCCGATGCTGGTCTCTATCTGGTATGACGACGGTGCCTACACCTCTTTTCTGATCGCCTTCATCATTATCCTGATGGTGGGTGCGGTCTGCTGGATCATGGTGCGGGACCAGACCCGGGAGCTGCGTCTGCGGGATGGTTTCATGGTGGTGGTAATGTTCTGGACCGTACTGGGCATCGCCGGTTCGCTGCCCTTTACGCTTGCCGTCGACCCCCACATGTCGCTCACCGATGCCGTGTTTGAATCGATCTCGGGTCTGACCACCACCGGTTCAACGGTGATCATGGGGCTGGATGAACTGCCGCGGTCGATTCTCTATTATCGGCAGCAGCTGCAGTGGTTGGGCGGCATGGGCATCATCGTACTGGCGGTCGCGGTGTTGCCGATGCTCGGCATCGGTGGCATGCAGCTGTACCGAGCCGAAACCCCCGGTCCGATGAAGGATACCAAGCTGACACCGCGCATTACCGAGACGGCCAAGGCGCTCTGGTACATTTATTTGGGCCTGACTATAGCCTGCATTCTGGCCTATTGGTTGGCCGGCATGTCGCTATTCGACGCCGTGAGTCACGCCTTTTCCACTGTCGCCATCGGTGGCTTCTCTACCCACGACGCCAGCATCGGCTATTTTGACAGTACCCTGATCGAGATGATCGCCGTTCTGTTTCTACTGCTTTCCGGGGTCAACTTCGCGCTGCATTTCATCGCCATTAACCGGCGTAATCCCCGGGTCTATCTTGTCGACAGCGAGTTCCGTTTCTATCTGCTGGTGCTGTTGTTTGTGGCTCTCGTGGTGAGCGTGACCCTGCACACCACCGGCACTTATGAAGACTGGGGCGAGGCCTTTACCAAGGGGCTGTTTCAGGCGGTCTCCATTGGCACCACCGCCGGCTTCACCACCGCTGATTACTCCCTCTGGCCCGGCTTCATTGCCATTGTGCTGCTGTTTACCAGCTTCATCGGCGGCTGTGCCGGATCGACTGGCGGCGGCATCAAGGTGATCCGCTTTCTGTTGCTGATTAAACAGGGCTTGCGGGAGATCACCCGACTGATCCATCCCAGCGCCCAGATTCCCATCCGGGTGGGCGCAAAGACCATAACCCCACGGGTGGTGGAGGCGGTGTGGGGCTTTTTCGCCCTTTATGTGGCCAGTTTCACCTTCATGTATCTGGCGCTGGCGCTCACCGGTCTGGATCTCATGACCTCCTTTTCAGCGGTCGCCGCCTCGATCAATAACCTCGGGCCGGGGCTGGCCTCGGTAGGGCTCAACTATGCAGGCCTGAACGATCCGGCCAAATGGATCCTCTGTTTTGCTATGCTGTTGGGACGACTGGAGATCTTTACTCTGCTGGTGCTGTTGTCACCGGCCTACTGGCGGAAGTAGTAACCCCCCATGAGCCATACCCCGAATATTGACAAACCCGCGCTGATCAGGGCGCTGCAGCAGCAGCTGCCCGCCGAGCTGATCCTGCATGAACAGGAGGCACTGCGCCCCTATGAGTGCGACGGACTCTCGGCCTATCGCCAGGTGCCCCTGCTGGTGGTGCTGCCGGAAAACGCCGAACAGGTACAACGGGTGATGCAGTGTTGTCACCGGCTTGGGGTGCCGGTGGTGGCCAGGGGCGCGGCGACCGGCCTGTCCGGTGGCGCCCTGCCGCTGGCCGACGGGGTGTTGATGAGCCTGGCCAAGCTGAATCGGATTCTGCACATCGATCCGCTCAACCGCACCGCACGGGTTCAGCCCGGTGTGCGCAATCTGGCCATCTCCGAGGCGGTGGCCGCCCAGGGGCTCTACTACGCTCCTGATCCCTCGTCCCAGATCGCCTGCACCATCGGGGGTAATGTGGCGGAAAATTCCGGAGGGGTGCACTGCCTCAAGTACGGGCTGACCGTACACAATGTGCTGCAACTTAAGTTGGTGACGGCCGATGGTGAGCTGATCACCCTGGGAGCCGAGGCGCTGGATGCCCCGGGTTTTGACCTGCTGGCGCTGCTGATCGGCTCTGAGGGGATGCTCGGTATTGTGGTCGAGGTGCTGGTGAAACTGCTGCCGACGCCCGAGCGCGCCCAGGTTCTGCTGGCCGCCTTCGACGACGTCAGCAAGGCGGCCAACGCGGTGGGCGACGTGATCGCCGCCGGGATCATCCCGGCCGGCCTGGAGATGATGGACGGGCTGGCGATCCGCGCCGCCGAGGATTTTGTCCATGCCGGTTATCCGGTGGATGCCCAGGCTATTCTGTTGTGCGAGCTCGACGGCGCCAATGAAGAGGTTTCGGCCCATCTGGCCCGGGTACGCCAACAGCTGCTGGATTCCGGCGCCACCGAGGTGCGCACGGCGCGTGATGAGGATGAGCGGACCCTGTTCTGGAAGGGGCGCAAGTCGGCCTTCCCGGCGGTGGGGCGGATCTCGCCCGATTATTACTGCATGGACGGCACGGTGCCACGCAAGCGGCTGGCCGAGGTGCTGCTGGAAACCAGCCGGCTGTCCGAGCGCTACCAGTTGCCGGTGGCCAATGTATTCCATGCCGGTGACGGCAACCTGCATCCGCTGATCCTATACGACGCAAACCAGCCGGGAGAGCTGAAGCGGGCCGAGGATCTGGGCGCCGAGATCCTGGAGTTGTGCGTGCGGGTGGGAGGCACCATCACCGGTGAGCACGGGGTGGGGCACGAGAAGATCCATCAGATGTGTGTTCAGTTCAGCAGTACCGAACTGAATCAGTTCCATGCGGTGAAGAAGGCCTTTGACCCCCAGGGGCTGCTCAATCCCGGCAAGGCGATTCCCCAGCCCCGGCACTGCTCCGAGTACAAGGCGTTGGGGTCGGATACCCTCACCGCCCCCAGCGCCCGGGATCAGGGTGCCAGGAAGGGGGTATAGCATGACGATGCCATCCAGTGATATCAGCCAGGCGTTGATCCAGGCCGTTACCGAGGCGGCCGATCGGCGGCAGCCGTTACAGCTTTGCGGTTCGGGCAGCAAGGACTTCCTGGGCCGCACGCCTTCCGGTGCGTCGCTGGATCTCACCGGGCACCGGGGTGTGATCAATTACGAACCACGCGAACTGGTGATCACCGTCCGGGCCGGTACCCGTCTGGCCGAATTGGAGGCCCTGCTGGCCGCCGAGGGCCAGATGCTGCCGTTCGAACCGCCCCATTTCGGTCCGGCCGCGACCCTGGGCGGAACTGCCGCCTGCGGCCTGTCGGGGCCACGCCGTCCCTATGCCGGAGCGCTGCGGGATTTCGTCCTGGGCGTCACCCTGATCAACGGCCGGGGGGAGCGGCTGCGCTTTGGCGGCGAGGTGATGAAGAATGTGGCCGGTTATGATCTTTCCCGTTTGATGGTGGGAGCAATGGGTACGCTTGGTGTGCTGCTGGATGTCAGCATGAAGGTGTTGCCGCTGCCCGAGGTGGAGCGCACTCTGGTGCAGGAGTGCGATGAGCTCCAGGCGATTGAGCGGATGAACCGGCTGGCTGGCAGCCCGCTGCCGCTCACCGCGGCCGCCTTTGATGGGCTGAAACTCTTTTTACGCCTCGCCGGGTCCGAGCAGGGTGTGGCTGCCGCCCAAACCCAGCTGGGCGGAGAGATTCTGCCGGATGGCGAACGATTCTGGCACCGGGTCCGGGAACTGGAACACCCCTTTTTCGGCAATGACCGACCACTCTGGCGGCTCTCGGTAGCGCCCGGATCACCGCCGCTGGCCCTCCCCGGCAAACAGTTTATCGATTGGGGAGGCGCCCAGCGCTGGCTGGTCACCGACCAGTCCGCCGAGCGGGTGCGGGAGCGCGCCATACAGCACGGTGGCCATGCCCAGCTGTTCCGGGGAGGTGAGCGCGCCGGGGAGGTCAATCACCCGTTGGCCGGGCCGCTGCTCCGACTGCACCAACAGCTGAAACAGGCCTTTGATCCGAAGGGGATTTTCAATCCTGGTCGGCTCTATGCGGGGTTCTGATGCAAACTAACCTGCCACGCGATTTTCTCAATACACCGCATGGCCAGGAGGCGGATGCCATCCTCAGAAGTTGCGTGCATTGTGGTTTCTGCACCGCCACCTGCCCCACTTATCAATTGCTGGGAGATGAGCTGGACAGTCCCCGGGGGCGTATCTACCTGATCAAGCAGGTGCTGGAAGGGGCGCCCGTAACCGAACGGACGCAGCGCCACCTGGATCGTTGTCTCACCTGCCGCGCCTGTGAGACCACCTGTCCATCCGGGGTACGTTATGCGCGACTGCTGGATATCGGTCGGGGCGTGGTGGAGCAGCAGGTGGGCCGTCCCCTGTTTGCCGGAGTGATGCGCTGGGGGCTGCGTCACGTGCTGCCCTATCCAAAACGCTTTGCCCTGGCGCTCGGGCTGGGGCAACTGTTTCGACCACTGCTGTCGGCCAGGCTGAAACAGAAGCTGCCTGCCAGGGGTGCCCCATCAGTCCGGCCAATTACCAAGCATGCGCGAACCCTGCTGGTGCTGGAGGGGTGCGCCCAGTCGGTAGCGACGCCCAATACCAACGCTGCCGCTGCCCGGGTGCTGGACCGGTTGGGGATTTCGCTGATCTCACCGACCGGTCAGGGCTGTTGTGGCGCCGTCAGCCAGCATCTGGCGGCGGAAGCCGAGGCAGCCGGGTTCATGCGCCGTAATATCGACGCCTGGTGGCCGCATATCGAATCCGGGGTTGAGGGCATCCTGATCACTGCCAGCGGTTGCGGCACCCAGGTTAAGGAGTATGGCGAGTTGTTGCAGCACGATCCGGCCTATGCCGCGAAGGCGCGGCGGGTCTCCGAGCTGGCCCGGGATCTGTGCGAGGTGCTGGAGACGGAGCCACTGGAGACATTGTCGATTGCCGGGGCTGGCCGGCAAATCGCCTACCACTCTCCCTGTTCGTTGCAGCACGGGCAACAGCTGGCCGGCCGCGTCGAGGCGGTTCTGCTTCGTCTCGGCTTCGAGCTGACGCCGGTGGTGGACAGCCATCTCTGTTGCGGCTCGGCCGGCACCTATTCGATTCTGCAGCCCGCACTCTCGCAGCGGCTGCTGGACAACAAGCTGGCGGCGCTGGAGGCGGCCGGTCCGGAGTGTATTGTTTCCGCCAATGTGGGTTGTCAGCTGCACCTGCAGGGCGGCGCGCAACGGCCGGTAAAACACTGGATCGAGCTGCTGGATGAGGCGATGGTCTGATCCGGGGTGCTCATAGGGCGGGTCGTACCCGCCGCATCGCCGATGGAACTTCGTTTAAAGTGTGTTACGCCCGCCGGGAGCTGTTTAGTCGACCGGCGTTGCAGCATACGACTGAAACAGTCGATGCAGTTTTTTGGCGCTGACCGGCTTGGGTTCAAAATGGCAGAGTGAGTGGTCGCACTCCTCCGCATTGAGATAGCCGCTGCTGAGAATGATCCGCATAGCCGGGTTGAGTGCCCGCAGCCGGCTGACCAGGTCCATCCCGCAGCCGTCCGGCAGATTGTAGTCCAGTAGTCCCAGGTCGACCTTTCCCGACCGGGCGGCCTCGATGGCCGCTGTGCAGCAGTCGGTGGCGGTGACCCGGTAACCCAGCTCTTCAAACTCCCAGGTGAGCATCTGCCGCAGGGCGCGGTTGTCTTCCACGATGAGCAGATGTTGAGTGTGATTCATTCGGTTCAGGCCACCAAGGCTTCCCTAAGTTTGTTGCGCGCCCGGAACAGCCGGGTGCCGACGCCTGCTGAGGTAATGCCCAGTTTTTCGGCGATCTCTTTCTGAGAATAGCCCCCAATCACCTGATGCACCAGCGGTTCCCGGTACTCGGCCGGCAGTTCCTCTATTGCCCGGCGCAATACGAAGGCCTCGGTGGAGGTGTCGTAGTAGTTGTCGTGCGACTCCAGGGTTTCCAGGGGGATGTCTGACTCCTGCAACTGTTTGCGCTCAAAACGGCGGGCATTTTCACGCCGCAGTATGGTGAACAGCCAACCCTTTGCCGCCTTCGGGTTTTGCAGATTATGCAGGGATTTCCAGGCCCGTAGCAGGGTCTCCTGTACCAGGTCCTCGGCGGTGTGCGGGTCGCCGGCAAGCCAGTGCGCGTAGCGTTGCAGGTCCTGGGCGTAGCCACTGACCAGTTCGTTGAATTGGCGATTATTGTCGTGGCCGGTTTCGGTGGCTGCTTCGTTCCAGTTCTGTACCAGGGCGAGATTACTCATCACTATTAATCCTTGCGTGTGTTGTAAGTGGGTGTTTGCAAGGAGATAGAGCAGGAGCTGTGCCAAGATTATAACTCATTGATTAACAATGAATTAATAGAATTATTGGAATGAGTATTGTAATGAAGTGTTGTAACGAAACGTTAAACGTAACGATCTGATGCGGGGCCGGCGGGAGCGGGCAGACACGGGGGCCTGCCCCTACAAGAACCAGAGATCAGGGGAGGGTCAGGTCGTATTTCTTGATCTTGCGATCCAGGGCGGGGCGGGAGATGCCCAGTATCTCGCAGCTGTTGCCCTTGTGTCCCCCGGTATGGTCAAGCACCCGCTGGATATGCTCGGCCTCCACTTCATCCAGCGTCCGTTCCACCGGGGTGGTGCCGGAGCCGGTGGTTGTGGGCGGGGAGCCGGTGGAGCCCTGTTGCCTGAACAGCAACAGATCAGGTGTCAGGACATTGCCCCGGGCATGCACCAGCGCCTGGGTCAGCAGATTCTCCAGTTCCCGTACATTACCCGGCCAGTCATAGCCCTTGAGTGCCGCCAGGGTGGCGTCGGTAAGCTGGGCGGCCGGTTTATGGATCTTGCGGGCGATGCGTGCCACCAGCGCCTCGGCCAGCAGTGGGATATCCTCCAGCCGCTCGCGCAGCGGCGGCAGATGGATGGAGATGACCTTCAGTCGGTAGGTCAGATCCTCGCGGAAACGGCCGGCGGCCGCCTCGGCGAAAAGGTCCCGGTGGGTGGCGGCGATAATGCGGGCGCTGGAGCGTATCTGCTGACTGCCGCCGACCCGCTCAAAGGTTTGCTCCTGCAGTACCCGCAGCAGTTTCGCCTGTAGCGGGGGAGCCAGTTCCCCAATCTCGTCCAGAAACAGAGTGCCGTCCTGGGCCAGTTCAAATTTTCCCTGCTTGCGTTCGCTGGCCCCGGTAAAGGCCCCCTTCTCGTGACCAAACAGCTCGCTTTCCAGCAGGGTGTCGACAATGGCCGCGCAGTTGATCGCCACAAAGGGACCCGCTACCCCGGAGTGGGTATGGATCAGTCGGGCGACCACCTCCTTGCCGGTGCCCGACTCCCCGGTGATCAGCACGGTGGCATTGCTGCCGGCGCTGAGTGCGATCTCCTTGCTGACCTGGAGCATCGCCTCGCCACGGCCGATCAAGTCCTGGTGTGCTTTGGGTTCCACGTCGCTGGATTGCAGCGCCTTGACCTCGCGCGACAGGCGTTGGTTCTCCAGCACCCGCTCCACCACATGCTGCAACTCTCCGAGTTTGACCGGCTTGTGGATGAAGTCGGCGGCCCCCAGCTTGATCGCCTCGATGGCCAGCTCCAGGTCGTGCTGGCCGGTCATCATGATCACACTCTGGTTCAGCGACTCTTCCCCGATGCTGTGCAGCAGATCGATGCCTTTGCCGTCCGGTAACTGCTGGTCCAGTAGCAGCAGGTCATAGGCGGATGCCCTGATCCGGTCGAGTCCCTCAGCGCAACGGTCGGTCCCTTCCACCAGAAAGCCCTGCTCCTCGAAGTGGAGTTGCAGCATCTGGTTCAGTGCGTCGTCGTCCTCGATAATCAGCAGTCGGGTGGTCATGGGTTAGCGTGTGCCTCCTGGCGCCTAGCATAGCGTAAACAGGCGGTGGCGATCTGGTACCTATGGGCCATTTGTTCGGGGTAGCCGGTAAAGGGCATAGCCGAGTGCGGTCCAGCCGGCCAGCAGGGAGAGGCCGCCAAACGGCGTAATGGCGCCGAGCATTGTGATCCCGGTAACGGCCATCAGGTAGAGACTGCCGGAGAACAGCAGTATGCCCAGCAGCATCAGCCAGCCGGCACGCTTTATCCAGCGGGCGTCCGGCAACTGGATGCTGAGCAGGCCAATCGCCAGCATGGCCAGTGTGTGCAGACCCTGGTATTGAATCCCGGTCTGCCAGACGGTCAGCATGTCACTGGTCAGGGTGTTGCGTAGAGCATGGGCGCCAAAGGCCCCCAGGGCAACCGTGACAAAGCCACTGATGGCGGCGCAGAGCAGCAGGCGGCGGCTTGCAGTGATGGCGTTCAATGGGCCTGCTTCCGGCCCAGTTCGCTGAGGATGTCGAGGACCAGCTGGCGGGTCTGCTCATTCATCCCCTTGCACAGTTTGTCTGCGTCCCGCTCACCGTTGATCAGCGGCCGGATCACCGCTGCCAGCCGGGACATCGGGCCGCCGGCGCGGCTCATCTGCTCGGCCATGTTGGAAATCAGGGTCAGGGCCTCCACGTTGCCGCTGGCGGCGGCCTGGATCATGCCGGCCAGCCCGGGGGCCGCGAGGGTCGGTTCCGGTCGTGCGTTGGGGTCGGGCAGGGTGGCCGGGTCCTGCAGGCCGCGCAGGATCGCCTCGGCGATCACCCGGTCCTCCTCATCCAGTCCGTGCAGGGCGCCGGTGTCGCGCTGACCGTCGGCGATTCGCCGCACGGCCCGCACCAGGGCACTCCAGCCGCTCGTGTCGGCCTGCTGCAACAGCGTTGCCAGTGCGGCCCGGTTGTGGGGCTGCTGGGCCAATTGCACAACCTGGCAGATAAAAGGGGCGTGCAGGGTGATGATCTGTTGATGCTTGGGTGGCAGATTTTTCATGGCAGTCAGTGCGTTAAATGGACATTCCCCACCATAACCGAGGCGCGGGCGGGAGGGAAGTCCGGCTACGGGCGGGGCGTGTCATCAGTTGCTTATCCAGCGAATAAACAGGGCTTATGCACCGCCCAAAACTATTGTTTGGCACTTTTATTAGCAAATCTTTATGTTGTCACTCCTGATTTCTGGAATGCTCCGCTGAAAGTTGCCTTCTCTGTTTGTCTTGCAGGGTTATCGAGAGAGTTACCAGAGTAAAAATCCGCAGGGTCAGCGATCCGAGAAAGGTCGCTACCTTCAGGGATAACACAGATTGAGATTCTTCCCGGCAATCCGGGTATCGACTCGAGAAAACGCCACTGAAGTCTGGTGGTGATTTTAACACTGCAGTGAAACTAGGAGAAAAAGTACCATGCCTACATTTGTGCGTACTGATAAGTGTGATGGCTGCAAGGGTCAGGACAAGACCGCTTGTATGTACATCTGCCCGCATAACCTGATGAAACTGGATATGGACGGTTCATTGACCGGTCATGCCATGAAATCGTTCAACCAGGAGCCCGATCAGTGCTGGGAGTGCTACTCCTGCATCAAGATCTGCCCGCAGCAGGCCATCGAAGCGCGTCCTTACGCCGATATCGTACCGCTGGGCGCGTCTGTTCAGCCACTGCGTGGTACCGACTCCATCATGTGGACCATCAAGTTCCGCAACGGCACCATGAAACGCTTCAAGTTCCCCATCCGTACCACCCCGGAAGGTTCTATCGATCCTTACGGTGGCAAGCCAGAGGCTGATATTTCCAAGATCGCTGAATCCGGCTTCTTCGTACAGGTCAACGGCTACCGTGCTGGCGACCCCAGCGAGCTGATCAAGAAGTAAGCTGCGGCATAGCCGAACTGTATTTGTAAAGTTTTTAGAATAAAGAGGAAATTCAAATGGCTGGTGAATTCGGAAATCCTGAAGTCATCGAGGAAGAGGTAGACATCCTCATTATCGGTGGTGGTATGGGCGCCTGTGGTGCAGCTTATGAGATCGGCCCCTGGGTCGACGCTGCCAAGAAACAGGGCGTGGATATCAAAGTCAAACTGGTCGACAAGGCCGCCATGGATCGCTCCGGTGCCGTGGCACAGGGTCTGTCCGCTATCAACACCTACATCGGTTCCGAGCAGGACCCCGCGGATTACGCCCGTATGGTCTCCAACGACCTGATGGGTATCACCCGTGACGATCTGACCTACGATCTGGGCCGCCACGTGGACGAGTCTGTGCACCTGTTCGAGGAGTGGGGTCTGCCGATCTGGAAGACCGACGAGAACGGCGAGCGTTTCGACGGATCCAAGGGCATGACCCCGTTGAAAGACGGTGGTAAGCCAGTACGTTCCGGTAAATGGCAGATCATGATCAACGGCGAATCCTACAAATGGATCGTTGCTGAGGCGGCCAAGAAAGCCCTGGGTATCGAAAACATCCAGGAGCGTGTCTTCATCGTCAAGCTGGTCAACGACAAGAACGACAAGAACCGCGTTGCCGGTGCTGTCGGTTTCTCTGTACGTGACCACAAGCTGTTCGTCTACAAGTTCAAGGCCTGTCTGCTGGTTGCCGGTGGTTGTGTCAACATCTTCCGTCCCCGTTCAGTCGGTGAGGGTCAGGGTCGTGCCTGGTATCCTGTATGGAATGCCGGTTCCACCTACTCCATGGCTGCAGAGGCTGGCGCTGAGCTGACTCTGATGGAAAACCGCTTCGTACCAACCCGCTTCAAAGACGGTTACGGTCCGGTCGGCGCCTGGTTCCTGCTGTTCAAATCCAAGGCCACCAATGCGTTTGGTGAAGTCTACATGGACCGCAACAAGGAGATGCTGGACGACTATCCTCCTTACGGTCAGGCGGCTGTTCCTGCTTCCTGTCTGCGTAACCACCTGATGCTGAAAGAGATGCGTGAAGGTCGTGGTCCGATCTGGATGGACACCGTCACCGCACTCGCCAACCTGCGTGAGACCCTGACCCCCCGTGAGGTCAAGCATCTCGAAGCAGAGGCCTGGGAAGACTTCCTGGATATGTGTATCGGTCAGTGTGGTATCTGGGCCGGTGAGAACATCGAGCCGGAGAAGAAAAACTCCGAGCTGATGCCGACCGAACCGTACCTGCTGGGTTCACACTCCGGTTGCTGCGGCATCTGGGTTTCTGGTCCTACCGATGTCGGCGCGCCGACTGACGAGGCCATGGACGGTGTGCCCGAGCATCTGCCGAAGGGCTGGAACTGGGGCTATCGTGGCATGACCACGGTACAGGGTCTGTTCACCGCTGCTGATGGCGTGGGTGCATCCGGTCACAAGTTCTC
Source organism: Sedimenticola selenatireducens DSM 17993 (assembly GCF_000428045.1). GTDB lineage: Bacteria > Pseudomonadota > Gammaproteobacteria > Chromatiales > Chromatiaceae > Sedimenticola > Sedimenticola selenatireducens. The sequence goes on from NZ_KE386615.1 coordinate 110,935, forward strand.
CTCCGGTTCACACGCCGAGGGTCGCATGTGTGCCAAGTCCATGGTGCAGTTCGTCATGGACAACAAGGACCACACCCCGGAGCTGGATACCAGTGTTGAGGACCTGGTGGCCGAGATCTATCGTCCGGTACGTAACTTCCTGGAATTCAAGGATTACACCACCGCGATCGACGTCAACCCCAACTACATCACTCCACGTATGCTGCAGTTCCGTCTGCAGAAGATCATGGATGAGTACGTTGCCGGTGTGGCCACCTACTACACCACCAATGAGCACATGCTGGAGCTGGCTGAAGCCAAGCTGGGTATGCTGAAGGAAGACTCCCTGAAGATGCGTGCGAAAGATCTGCACGAACTGCTTCGCGCCTGGGAGAACTACCACCGCATCCTGACTGCTGAAGCACACATGAAACACATTCAGTTCCGTGAAGAGTCCCGTTATCCCGGTTTCTACTACCGCATGGATAAGAACTTCGTGGACGAGGAGAACTGGAAGTGCTTCGTGAACTCCGTCTATGACAAAGAGACCAAGACCTGGACCTGCTTCAAGCGTGCCCATGTCGACCTGGTCGACAAGTCCAAGCTGTTCAAATAAGCTTTATTTGACAGCCTGATGGCAAGGAAGTCCGGGTGTCGCAAGGCGCCCGGACTTTTTTTGTCCAGGATGGACTTATGCCGCGGACGACTCCAGGGATGGCAGCCAGCGGCTCAAGGCCTCCCCACGGGGTGGCAAACCGGTTACTATCAGCGGTCTGTTGGTAGGCCGTAGGTTGGGGTGAGGAACGAACCCCAACAACATAGCTGAACACTGACGTAATGGTTTAGTATTACCGGAGAAATCAGGACGCATCGGCCCACTCCGTCCCCGCCGGTGGATTTCTTGTCCCTGTTGATTTACACGCTGCAAACCGAGGCTCCCATGAGCGAAAAATTCGATGTTCCATTTCAAAGTAACGTAGTGCCCACCATTCTGGAGCTGGGCTCCACCCTCCAGTTCAAGTGCCACAAGGGGATCTCCTGCTTCAACGCCTGCTGCCGCAATGCGGACATCACCCTGACCCCCTACGACATTATTCGCCTGAAACAGCATCTCGGAAAAAGCAGTACCGAGTTTCTCAAGGAGCACACCGTACCGTTCCAGATGGATCAGGACGGCTTGCCCGGCGTCAAGCTGCGTACCGATAATGACGGTGCCTGCCTGTTCATGACCGACGAAGGCTGCAGCGTCTACAAGGACCGCCCCACCGCCTGCCGTTACTACCCGCTGGGTAACATGATCCGCCTGGATACTGGTGCCAAGACCGAACACGTCGACTACGTTCTGATCAAAGAGGATCACTGCAAGGGGCATGAAGAGGATCGGAAACTGACTGTGCAGGAGTACCTGATTGAGCAGGAGACCGCCCAGTACGACGAGATGAACCGTGAGTGGCAACAGCTGATGCTGATGAAACGCTCTGGTGGCCCCAGTGTCGGCAAGCCGCCCGAGGCGACTCTGCAGATGTACTTCATGTGCTCATTTGATATGGAACGTTTCCGCCGCTTTGTGCTGAGTGACAACTTCAAGGCCACCTACGACCTGGAGGATTCGCTTTATGAAGTGCTGGCAAAAGAAGATGTCTCCCTGATGCAGTTCGGTACCCGGCTGATGAAACAGGTGTTCTTCGGGCTGCGTACCATCCCCGAAAAGAACGGGGTGTGGGAGAAACGCATGGATGAGCGCCAGGAGGTGTGGGAGGCGCGTCGCCAGGCCGAGATCCAGCGGCAGCAGCGGACTGAAGATGAGCGGTACAGTGGTGATGATTGATATGCAGGCCGCTATTTAAGCGATCTAGACGACCCCACAACAAACGGCCCTATTACGGGCCGTTTGTTGGTCTGGGCCGACATGTTCGGTGTTATGTGCGGTTTAAAGAGCGTAGGCCTAGTCTATAAGTTGCCAGTATTCCCCTTCTAATACCGGAGAACGAGCGTTTTATCAGCACGTCCGATACAGGTTCGAATCTCAATTCGCTACCACTCTTGTGGGGCACAGACCGGCAACCCTATTTTTTTCCTTTTTATAGTTGGTCCGTGAGTTGCCCTAGTATGGGAATTGTGCTGTTCAGCTAATATTCATATTCAATACGATATTCTGAACGCCGGAATCGGACGCAAACTTCAAAAGGAATAGTTATGGATAGAAGAGCCTATAATCCTGTATTGATCGCCACCCTGTTAACCTTGTGCTTTAGCTTAAATGCACAGGCATATGATCGGGATGACAATCCACCCGGATGGCGTGGCGGTCCTGGCACGAACTGGGAGAACCCGCCAGGGCGAACCGGTGGTCCCGGGGCAACACCTGATCGTAAAAGGTATAAAGAGTACGGTTACCAAAAGCCAAGAGTGATTCACCGTGGCCACGACTACAAAATACCGGCCAATCGGATAAGGCATTATCGTGATATTGTTATTGTTCGTCCCCATGGCCATCTATACCCCGGTTATGGGCACTTCTCCCGCGACAATGATGCTTTCAAATGGCTCGCGTTTACAGCCATTACTATAAAACTGCTTGATAACCTGAACGAAGCTCAGCAGCGAGAGCATGAAGCGGCTCAAGTCCGGGCGACGTCGGCTCCGATAGGTGAAACTATTTATTGGAAAGAGGGGGGTGCATCAGGAAGTGTGACTACAACGCGGGAGGGAACCAGCACTTCCGGGCGTTACTGCCGTGAATTTCAACATGAAGTTACCATTGGCGGAAAGAAAGAGCGAGCCTATGGCACAGCCTGCCAGCAACAGGACGGTAGCTGGGAAATAATCTCTACAGGGGACTAATCGGCCAGCATAAGGGAGTTGCTTGTAGTAGTCGCAACCTGATCTGACGGTCACCGATTTTTAGGGTGACTGTCAGGTCAGATTCAGCCTGTGAACTTTTCCTGACATATTTGTTTCCGTCTTTCAGCGTGGCCGACGGTGATCAATGTGGAGGACTCGATAGAAGCCATTTATATACTTTCAATAGAGTCCGACCCCTTCCATGACCCAAGGTATACTGGGTGACTTGCTTCTGGTCTATCCGGCCTTGATACTGGGATTCAGGAAATCAAGCAGAAAGGTAGGCCGGGTCAAAACTTCACGCCGCTATGCTGATTGGGTGGAGTATTGGCTGTTTCGGGGGGTTACAAGGAAAACAAGTTTGCGAATAGTGGATAACTTGAGGGAACTCGTGCGGCCCAGGGAGGCGAGCTGGTTCGAGTTGTATGTTCCCAGAAACCAGACTGTCTACGCAATCGAGTCGCTTGCCGCTACCGGTGAAGTGCAACTCGAACCCGGTGCGCGACAGGCGTCCCACCTTCATCTGGAGAATATTCGCCAGTCGCTGTCAGAACTGGATGAATTCTGCAAGACCCATCAGATTGCACTGCCTGTTTACCAGGTTGCACCTTCAAAACTGATCTCATCACCAGAAGAGACTGCAGAGCAGGCGCTTTACTACGTGCGCCACTGGGGTGAACGTCTTGTTTCATTGCAAGAGGAGATGCACCGGCTGCAGCAGGAAAAGGAGAATCTGAGATTATTGCAGAAACTGCTGAAAGCGCTCCATGAAGATGACACTGGAATCGAACTGTTTGCACACCACGGTGATTTTCTGTGCAAGGGAATCTATGCCTGTCCGCACAGTCACCCGATGAATCCGGTTTTGAGCAAGATCGTAATTCGCTCGTATGTCCAGGACGAAATGGTGTTTTTCCTGTTTGCCGCACTTCCCGACCAGCAGACCGATGTCAATCACTTACTGGAGCAATCGGACTGTATCGAAGTAGATATTCCTGACTGGCTTTCTCCCGGAAGACCCGCACAAGAACAAGGCATTGCAGAGCGGCTGGCCACTATCGAGCACCTGTACCACGATATTCAGCACAAAATCGAGCTGCATTGGGCCAGTAGCGAGCTGAAAAAGACTCTGGCGAATGCCACGGTATTGCGCTGGTTTGTCGACAATGCCAAGGAGGTGACCGAGCACGGGGAGTACTGCCATGTAACCGGGTGGAGCTCCCTGGAAAAACCCGCCTCGGTGGAATCGGTTCTGGAAAGTGCCAATATCCATGCAATTGTTCGCCATCCGTTTCCGCCTCTGAACTCCCTGCCACCGGTGCGTATGCTGGAGACCTGGTGGAGTCGGCCGTTTCACCTGTTCCAGGCCTTCTCAGGCACACCGGGAAGCAACGAAATCGACCCGGGCTTTATTATACCGATCGTCGTACCCCTGCTTTTCGGTTTCATGTTTCCGGATGTCGGCCACGGGTTGATACTGCTGTTGGTCGGAATCTTTTTTGGCGTCCGACAGCGAAACATACGTTTCCTGATCCCCTGCGGTGCCTCCTCGATTATCTTCGGCATATTGTTCGGTGAACTTTTTGGAATGGAAGGGTTATTGCCGGCGTTATGGTTTCGTCCGCTTGATGAACCTCTGCGGGTATTCGGGGTTTCCCTGCTATTTGGCTTTGGGCTGATTTTGACCGGTATGGTTTTTTCCGCGATCGAGGCGAGGTGGCGCGGGTTGGGCCTTGAATGGTGTGCCAGGGAAGCGCCGATAGTGGGATTGTATATCACAGCCGCTATCGGCATATTTTTTCACACAGCATTGGTAGCAATGCCAGTTTTTCTGATCTGGTATCTGGCCGGTAGCTCCTGGGTGCAAAGCCGGCGTGGGAAAATAGAGATTTCAGTGACCATCGGAAGTCTGTTGCAGACTGTTTTTGAACTGTTGTTGAACAGTGTTTCATTCATGCGAATCGGCGCGTTTGCTCTGGCCCATGCCGGACTCACCATTACCGTCATCATGCTCGCAGACAAAATAGATAACGAGGCGGGTTATCTCCTGGCTCTTGTTATCGGCCACCTGCTGGTAGTCGGAATAGAGGGATTGGTCGTCTTTATCCAGACCACACGTCTTATTTTCTTCGAGTTCTTTATCCGCTTCCTGCGCGTTGACGGCAGACCGCTAAAGCCACTGGCGCCACCGGGGATGAATAGAGTGGATACGAAGATCAAGAGTGTCAGATTCGATAAATAACAGACTAAAGGCGCAGCGAGGCAGGCCGGTCGCTTCTTACCTGCCTTGATCGATGAAAGCAAGCATGGGAAAAACGGGACAGATCTATTTCATCCGAAATCTCGGGCGGAGCAGCGCTCCTTAGTCGCTACATCACCCCAGTGAGCCATTCCCCCAGCTTCATATCAACAACCAGGATGTGCTCGGTCAGCCAGTGCTCCAGGTACTCGAAGTCCCCTTCGCTCATCTTTCCCCCATCCTGCAGGTACTTCTGCTGAAATGCGCTGGCACTTTCGATCAGTTCCCTGTGTTCGGCCTTGTGTCCGGCGAATTTCGGGTAGTTGTATTTCAGCATCAGGCGTTCTTCATGCCGGAAGTGCCAGACGGTGCAGGCGAACAGCTCCTCAAGTAAGGCTTCCCGGTATTCAGGGGGTTCATCCTCCGCCACGGAACGGTTGAAAAGGTTAAGCAATTCCACCAGCCGTCGATGATCCTCGTCTATCTCATCAACCGTGACACTCAGCGTTTTGTCCCAAACCAGTTCTCTCATGGCACACCTCTAAACCGGGTAGATGTTCAACAGGTCACTGGCGGTCATATTACTCTCCCTGCCCACTGGTAGGAAGGGTATGGGGTTTCTCCAGATTTAAGGGTGATATGTGAGGTCCGATTGATCTCCCCCGCATGCCGGGGTTGGGTCAGCCAACAACTGGGGGATTTACGTCGGGAAATATTGTCCGCCGACCCGATTACCCGGCTTATTTAAAGTGCTTCTGGTAAGTTTCCATCTGGCCTTTCAGTCGGATTGCGTTCTCTCTGGCTGATGCATAGTCGTCAGCTTTGGCCAATGCATTGATCGTCGGGACGTGCTCGTTCAGAAACACATGTAGCTGCTCATGAGCTTTGCCGGTCATGGTGCAGCCGGTGATAAGTTTCTCCATTTGCTGTTCAAGTGCCGTGCCTGCCGCATTCAATCCCCCAAGTGTTGAGTGATCAGCGGCAAAAAAGGTTTGCTGCATCATCTGTGACATGGTGCGGGTGTGATCGTCCATCTCCCAGCGCTCGCCATTGTTCAGACTCAGACCTGTTTGTGTGGCGACTGACCCATGACTGTCATGTCCGTGACTGTGTTCTTCAGCGGTATACCCATGGTTGGCGAATGTGGCGGAAAGGGCCATCAGCGCTACCAGAATTGATTTCTTCATACTATCTACTCCTGAAAAATATTGGTTTGCTTACACCGGATAAAACGTTTTAGAAGTTGGTATTGTGACAAGTGAAATAAATATTTTTAGCCATAACAGACCCGGCCATATAATTCGGCATGCGAAAAATACTTTTGTCACAAAATGACCGGCTGCCCCGTATTACTGGTTGGGGGATGTGAATGACAGATGAGGAGTTGATGCGGGCTTACGTAGAGGGTGATGTGGAAGCGTTCCAGTTACTCTATAGCCGGCATAAGGCAAGAGTATTCGGTTTTCTTGTTGCCAGGTTGAAGAGCCGTGCGGAGGCAGAAGAGGTGTTTCAGGAGGTTTTTACCAAACTGCATGCACATCGTTTGAAATACCGCAAGGATGCCCCTTTCCTGGCGTGGCTTTTTACTATCGTGAGAAACAGTCTGGTGGATCACGTCCGTAAACAGAATACGCGAGGAAAGTACCTTGAATTTAGTTCTGAAGCAGTAAATGCCGCTATGCATGAGCAGAGAGCCAATAAGGATGAGAGTGAAGCAATTGCCGAGTTGTCGAGTCTCAGTAGTGAACAACGCATGCTCTTGAGTATGCGTTTCAATGAAGATCTCTCGTTTGCGGAGATTGCCGAATCGATGGAGATCTCCCAATCCAATGCCAGGAAGATTGTCAGCCGAGCGATACAGAAGCTGCGGAGCCTGATGTCAGGCGAGGAGCAATAGCGTGAAAAATTCCCGCCTATCCGATATTGAAATAGAGACGCTGCAGGAGTTCTGTGAATTTGTCGAAGCTCAACCCGTGGAGCCCTCTCCCTCTGCTGATGCGCGAATTACAGCCCGGGTGAAACAGGATCTGCAGCCGTCAATCGGGTGGCTGTATGCGAAGTTCGCCACCATAGAGGCGGGTGCCGGTGTTGCCACCCTGTTTTTCTGCCCCCAGTTTGGATTTGCTTTTAGTGGCCATAATGCGTTCTTTCATGCCCTGCATGAGCAGACCGGTTTTTTCACCTTTTACCTGATCTGTGGCCTGCTGTTTGTGGTGCTCGGGGCAGCGATGAGTGCGCTGCTGCTCAGTTACAATGAGCTGAAGTCGATCAAAATGAGCAAGTATCTCTACTACCTGATGTTTGGTGTTGTTGCCTTCCTGTCATTTTTTGTGGCGGGTGCGGAGATCCTGTGGCTCAGCGCAATGCCTTGGATACTGGGTGCCTACCTGGGCAACCTATTGGGCTTTGGGGTGGTTGCACGTGTTCGCGAGACACGCCGGAGCGCTTATTGAGGAGTCGTGAAAAGTAGCCGAGTAACCACGTGGGCACAATTGAGGTGCCTACCTTGCATGACTTGCAAGACTGGAAAAAATGATCCAGGACGATCATAAATACGTTTTACTTCAGCGATTTGTTATCCTTGGTCCGATGACCAGCGTTACCAGAGCTGGAGCTTCTTACCCCCCTTGCACCATTCGACCCCGAGGTAGTGCTGTTTATGTCCGAACATAAAATAGATCTGGAGTGGCAGGGTAGTTCCCACTCACCCAAAGAGTCCAACTACACCCGTAACCATGCTGTTTCTTTCAGCGACACGGTTCAAGTCACGGTATCCTCTGCCCCGGAGTACAAAGGAGATCCGAACTGCCCGGATCCGGAACAATTGCTGACCAGCGCCCTGGCCAGCTGTCATATGCTGACATTTCTCGCCATTGCGGACCTCAAGGGCTTTCGCGTGGAGAGCTATCGGGATCGCGCCACCGGCTTTCTGGAGAGGGGTGACAGTGGCCGCCCGCAGATTACCCGCATCGAGCTACGCCCGTGCATTGTTTTTGGCGGAGAAAAACAACCTGATGCAGCCGCTATTAAGCGAATACATGCCAGTGCGCACAAGAACTGCTTTATTGCGAATTCAATCAAAGCCAAGGTTGACGTGCTTGATACATAACGCCGGGAGAAATCAGGGGCATGTATATTTACCATGAGCGTCAATGCCTGCCCTGAGGGGAATGTTTTTTCACCAAGGCGGGAACTAACTGACTCAACCACTCCGTGCCTCGTAAAAGCAGAATATTGAGTCAGTAATTCGCTATGGACTCTGATCCCATTCGTCCAGTCCCCATCTGTCCCAAGGGCCTTATAACCAGCCCAGCAGACGCCACCAGAGATAATCCAGCGGCAGTAGCAACACGATAGTGACCAATGCCAGCAGCAGCGCCAGTACGATAGCCGGGCGCGTGTTTTCACCCGACAGCCGCATCGCGATCACCAATGGCGGCGCCTGGAAGAGCAGCAGCGTGGTGGAGAAACCCAATACCTGGGTCATCAATACGGTCTTGATCGGTAGCCCCGAGGCGAGGGCGATTTGATCGGCCAGCGGCGTCAGTACGGCCGGAACGCCAGGCTGTGTCGTTGCAATGCCGGTAACCAGCGAGATGAATGCCAGTGAGGTATAGTTCAGCAGGTTGTTCCCGGGTTCCAGCGGCAGTATCGTGGCCAATTGGGTGGCGGCACGCGCTCCCAGTCCGGAGTGCGAGATCAGGGCTCCCATGCCCAGCACCCCGGCAATAAAGAACAGCGGGCTGTAATTGATATCGTTACTGAACTGCTGCGCGCTGATCAGGCCGATGCGCGGCAATAACAACAACATTGCCGCGCTCAGGGCGATCCATGCCGGAGAGATGTGGTGAACAAAATCGGTTAGCCAGAATGTCAGAGCCAGCAATAGTATCCCCGCCATTTTCCATTCGATGCGGGAGAGTGGCGAGCTGCTGTCGGTCCTGCCGGTGTAGGGTTTCGGCCGGTCGGGAAAGCGCCAGACGATCAGACCGACGATCACCACGGACTTCAACAGTCCAAGCACCGGAAAATGGAGCAGCAGATACTCGCCGTAGAGCGGGGCGATACCGAACAGGGTCTCGGATGTACCGACCAGGATCATGTTCGGTACATTGGCCGGCAGAATAGCGAAAGTGGGTACGAAAGAGCCAAAGGTGGCGGCCAGCAGCGCACCAATCCGCCCATTTGAACCGGCGGCAAATCCGAACGACTCCGCCAACGCCAGGATGACCGGAACCAGCAGCACCACCCGCCCCATGGATGAGGGCATCAAAAAGCCAAGCAGCACGCCCACCAGCATGACGCCGCTGATCAGGCTGAGATAACTACCGTTCAGCTTGAGAGCGATGCTGTGTGCCAGACGCTCGCTGAGCCCCGAACTTTTTGCCCCCAAGGCAATTACCAGGCCGGCGAATACCATCCAGAATGCCGATGACGAAAAACCGGAGAAAATCACACTTGATGGCGCTACCCCCACTAACATGGCCAACAGGAAAAACAGCAGTGCAGTGAGGTGCTCAGGCAGTTGTGCAGTGGCCCAGAGGCCGATGGCGATGATCGCCATGCCGGCCGCTCTTCCCTGTGCCGTTGGCAACTCCAGCGGCGGCCAGCACAGTAAAATCAGACCGGTGATGGTGGTTACTCCTGCTATCACCAGAGGCATGCGGATACGTGGCAGTTTGTGACGAAGTGCCCCGGCGTGTTCTGCGGGCGGCGGTGTATGCATGTTGGATTTCCCGGCACTGTTGCTGATGGATCTATTCTCCACGAATCTGGTGCGGCGGGTTTGCGATAAAATGCCAATAATTATCGGTAATCCGACAATTTTATCCTCTATCCAAAACAACAGCCGTCCGTATGTCAGACTCCAGTTGGTCCACTACCTTGCCATGCGGCTCGATTATTCCCGGGAAACGGAAACAGACAGGCGGTAAATCCGGGATCAAATCGATCACGCAGGTATGCCGGTGTGATCGTGGACAGTTGTCAGCACCGGATGGAACCGATAAGACTGCCGTTGGAATCCGATGCGGATTCCTGTTTCGGCGCCTTCCATGGTTTTACTCTGCTGATGCTGGCGATTTAGCGGGGCAATCAGGTCAGGTTGCCTGTTGTTGCCGACCGAGTCGCATAAAAACAAACGGCCCTCAAGTGAGGGCCGAAACTTCTTGTTATATTGATTGCTTTTTAGTGGAACTATTTACCGGCAATGTCTTCCAGTGACTTGGCGCGGATGATCTGGCCATCCAGTGCCGAGTCCTTGCTGTTGCGGCCGAAGGCGACGCTCATCAGCTGGCTGTAATAGACTACCGGCATGTTGAACTTGCTGCCGAAGCGGGCGTTGATCTGATCCTGGTAGATCTCCACGTTGGCCTGACACAGCGGGCAGGGGGTGGCGATCAGGTCGGCGCCATGATCATAGGCCGCCTCGATAATACCGTGGATCATCTCCTGGGACTTCTCCGGCTCGGAGAAGGCCAGGGCGCCGCCGCAGCACTGCACCTTTTTCTCATAGGTGGGGATGGAGTCGGCGCCCACGCTCTCGATGATGTGATCGAGATAGACCGGGTTCTCGAACGACTCCTCGGCAATGCCGAACGGGCGGTTGGTCTGACAGCCGACGTAGCTGGCGATTTTCAGACCTTCCAGCGGCTTCTTCACCTTCGCCTTGATCGCCTCGAAACCGATATCCTCCACCAGCACTTCCACCATGTGGCGCACCGGAGTCTGGTTGTTCAGTTTCAGGTTGATCTCGTTGAGCGCGGTGTTGGCGTCGCGGAACATGTTGGCGTCTTCATGCAGGCGCTCTTTTGCCTCGCGGGTGGAGAGCCAGCAGGCGGCGCAGGTGGCGATGATCTCCTGGCCGGGGTTGTGCTGCTCGGAGAGTGCGATATTGCGTGCCGACAGGGTCAGGCGCGGCAATTCGCCACCGCCGCCGTAGCCGATGGAGGCGCCGCAGCAGTTCCAGTCCGGGATCTCGTTGAGCTGGATATCCAGCTCGTCGCACATGGTCTGGGTGGCGCGCATCATGTTGGATGATGAGGCCCCTGTCTGTGAGGAGCAACCCGGGTAGTATGAGACTTCTTTCTTAGCCATCTTGGTCTGTCCTCACTTAGCTGTTGCCCTGGTATTTCGCATCTTCGATCTCCTGGGCCTTCTTGATCATCTTCTGCAGACCGCTGGTGTCCTTGATGCCGTGACCGCCAAAGAACTCCATGGCGTTCATGCGCTTGGCCTTCATCATGTTCTGGCCCAGCTGCTTGTTGGCCATGGCATTCTTGATGCCCTGGCCGAAGCCGTCCTTGAAATACATGGACAGCCCCAACTTAAGCTCATTCACCCGGCCCTTTTTCATCAGGTTGTCCCAGAAAATCTGCGAGAACTGTTGGGTCGGCTGATTTTTCGGCACCAGGCCCAGGCGTTTCGCATAATGCGCCAGGCCGTGCATGATGTGGGTGATGGGCAGGCCGCGCGGACAGCGTGCGATACAGTTGTAGCAGGAGGTACACATCCACATGGCGTCGGAAGAGAGTACTGCCTCACGCTTGCCGGCGCGGATCATCATGAACAGCTTCTGTGGAGTGTGCTCCCAGGCGTTGCCCAGCGGACAGGAGCCGGCGCAGACCCCGCACTGCATGCACATCTTGACCCACTCGCCCTCTTCGACGTTGGCTTCAACCTCCATCAGGAAGCTGTTGCGGTACCTTTCGGTCATTGCGGTATTTAAATCGCTCATAATCCGTATCCCCTAGAACTTGAACGGGCTCAGGCCGATCTTCTCGACCGTCTCTGCCATATCGTTGATCAGTTTGGGTGCACGCTCTATGTCGGTGATCGCCACCTCGTAGACCACGACACGCTCCGGCTCCAGGTTAAGCGAGGAGAGGGTGTCTCCCACCTTGCCCATACGCTCATGGGCCATGGCCGATCCGCGCACGAAGTGACACTGATAGTCGTCGCCCTTGGCGCAACCCATCAACACAATGCCGTCATAGCCGCTGTTGAGTGAGTCGGTGATCCAGGAGAGGCTGACCGAACCGAGACAGCGTACCGGGATGACGCGGGCCCAGGGGTTGATCTCCACACCGTTCATGCCGGCCTGGTCGAGTGCCGGATAGGCGTCGTTTTCGCAGGCCAGCACCAGGATGCGTGGCTTTTCGTCAAACTCTTCAGGTACATCGACATTCTTGATCTGCTGATTGACAGTCTCAACCGAGTAGTTCTCGAACGAGATCACGCGCACCGGGCAGGCGCCCATGCAGGTGCCGCAGCGGCGGCAGCGTGACTCGTTGAACATCGGATAGCCCTTCTCATCCTCGTTGATGGCGCCGAACGGACACTCCACGGTGCAGCGCTTGCACTGGGTACAGCCATCCATACGGAAGCTGGGGAAGGAGAGGTCGCCGGCACGCGGGTGGGCGGCCATGCCCTTGCCGGCATTCTCGGCGGCCTGAATAGCCTTCATCGCGGCACCGGCCGCGTCGTCCTGGGCCTGGCGCATATCCATCGGACGGCGCAGCGGCCCGGCGGCATAGATACCGGTACGACGGGTCTCGTAGGGGAAACAGATGAAGTGGGAGTCGGTAAACCCGTTCTTCAGGTGCGGCAGGTCAGTACCCTGGCGGTAGTCCAGGTTGAGGATCGAGTCGACGCTGACGCTGGGCGGCGGCGGGGTATCCTCCGCGGCCTCGTCCTCTTCGTCGATCACCATCGGCACGGCGTAGGGATCGGGTCCGGAGTTGGGGATCATACCCACGTCCAGTACCACCAGATCAGCCTGCATGCTGGTCTCTTCGTCCAGGATCAGGTCCTGGAATTTCACCTCGAGGCTGTCACCAGGAACCACTTCGCTGACATTGCCCTTGGAGAAGGTAATCATCTTCTCCTGGCCGGCACGGTAGAAATCCTCGCCGGCGGCACCCGGGGTGCGCAGGTTGTTGAACAGGATGGTGGTGTCACAATCGCTGTTCTGGTCCTTGAAATACATTGCCTGCTTGATGGCGATCAGATCACCGATACCGGAGTGGTAGGGGAGTTGTCCCTCTTCGGTGGAACTCTGTCCGACGTTCTGTACAAAGGCGACCGCCTTGACCTCTTTGCCGTCGGACGGACGCTTGATCGGTCCGCCGTTGGCATCCTTAACCAGCTTCTCCAGCTCGGCATTGGTGACAATGTCCGGACTTTTGCTGTAGCCGTATTGTGGCAGGTTAGAGGGATCGTACAGCTTGAAACCGGTGGCCTGTATGATGGCGCCAAAGGTCTCGGTGTTGACGGTGCCTGACTCGGTGGCGATATCCACGCTGAAGCGGCCGGGTGCGCCGGCGGTCCTGGCAACGGTGCTGTTGAGATGCACGGTGATCAGGTCGTTGGCCTCGATCGAAGCGATCATCTCGGCGACGCCGGTGTCCCTTGGCTCTTTATAAGGCGAGCGGGTGGGAATGGCCTTGCTGTAGTCGGCTGCCTGACCGCCCAGTGCGCCCTGTTTCTCAACAATATGTACCGGATAACCGGCCGCCGCTGATTCGATTGCCGCGCTCATGCCGGTGATGCCACCGCCGACCACCAGGATGGTCTTGTTCAGGGTCTGCTCACCCGAGGCTTTGGGCATTTTCATGGAGCGCAGTTCGGCGCAGGCCATGCGGATGTAGTCATCCGCCATTTCCTGGGTGGTCTCCTGGTGCTCGGGTTCATCCGGGCGGACCCAGATAACACCCTCGCGCAGATTGGCGCGGGTCATGGCTACTTCGGTGAAGTTGAATGCCTCCACCTTGGCGCGGCGTGAGCAGGCGGCGATCATGATGTGAGTGGCGCCCTCATTGCTGATATCATCACGAATCAGCTGCACGCCCTCGCTGCTGCAGAGCATTTCATGCTGTTTACACGACTGCATCTTCCCTTCACGGGTGGCAATCATCTCCAGCTGACTGGAATCCAGTCGCTCACCGATCCCGCAGCCTGTGCAGATATAACCGGCAAATTTCTTTTCGTCAGACACGTTGTTAACCCTCCGTTCCGGCGACTCGGTTGACTACCTGAATGGCGCGCAGAGCAGCGCCTGTGGCCTGTTGGACTGCGCGGTTCACATCCAGGGCATCGGAAGAGCAGCCAGCGGCGAAGATACCGCCGTTTTCCGTGGCTGGCTCAATAAAGCCCTCTTCGTTGATCACGATATCCACCGGGAAGCTCGACTTGTCGACGCTGGGCTGCATGCCCACCGCCAGTACCACCAGGTCATGTTCATTGGCGTAACGGTGATAGCCCTCGGTATCCACCCCGTTCAGAACCGGATTGCTGTTTTCCCGGTTCTGGGTGATCGAGGCGACCTTGGATTTGATGAAGGAGACGTTGGGATTCTCCCGCACCGTCTGGTAGAAATCCTCAAACCGGTCGATGGCGCGGATGTCGATGTAGTAGATGGTGGATTTGCCCTCGTCGCCCAGCGCTTCCTGCACGTAGTGGGTCTGCTTCAGGGTGGCCATGCAGCAGATGCGTGAGCAGTGCAGCAGGTGGTTCTTGTCACGGGAACCGGCACACTGGATAAAGGCGATGTTCTTCGCCACCTCGCCATCGGACGGACGGACGATCTTGCCGCCGGTCGGTCCGTTGGGATCGGCCATGCGCTCGAATTCCACATTGGTGATGACATTCTGGAAGCGGTCGTAGCCATAGGGCTGGATCTTGTTGGCATCGTACGGCTGCCAACCGGTGGCCCAGACCACGGCGCCGGCCTTGAAGGAGACTGTCTCTTCCTGCATGTCGAGATCGACCGCGCCTGCCTTACAGGCAGTCTTGGCCTTCTCCGCATCCTCGGTACCGAGAATGGCCGGGTCAATGACATAACGCTGGGGATGGGCCATGCGGTGCGGCAGGTAGGCACCCTTGCGCTTGCCCAGACCGTAGTTGTACTCATCGTCAAACTCGGCACTGACCGCCTTGGCGCAGTCGCCGCAGCCGGTGCAGTTGTCATTCACATAACGGGGGCTGATCTTTACGCTGGCGGTGTAGTTGCCCGCTTCGCCCTGAATGTCGGTCACCTCGGCCATGGTGAGGATAGTCAGATTTGGGTTCATCTTGGCCCGGCGCTGATTGATCTCCAGTCCGCAGGTGGGATAGCAGAGTTTGGGGAAATATTTGTACAGCTGAGTGACACGACCACCAACATAGGGACGCTTTTCAACCAGAACGACCTGCTTTCCGGTTTCGGCGGCTTCCAGGGCAGCGGTAAGACCGCTGATACCGCCACCGACCACCAGGATGGTCTGATTGGTTGCAATTACTTCCGTCATGGATTTTCCTCCGTCGCGGAAAGGGTTCAATCGAATAAGCTGGGCTTAGGATTCTGTCGGGCCTAACACCGATCTACTGCGGCTTTCCCTCGCTACGATCGGTCAAGCCCGGCAGATTCCTAGGGGTCCCGTCTGGGATGTTCAGTCACCATAACAGGGTACGTAGAAACCCATAATTTAGAATTTGGTAAGATACTCTTCTTGGTTCCATCCCGCCAGATCAAACGGGCGATCTATCAATCGAAATTTCCAATGACTCCATAGGCATGTTATATGAAGAATCTGCTGCATATAAACGGAGTTGATGGCATGAACCGGGCTATACTTTTAAGTGTGTAGGAAGCTTAATAGGATAGAAGCTGGCAGACCGGAAATGGTCGGGCTGTCGCGAGTCCTTTGATCTGGATATGCCCGGAAGCAGAATAACACAGGGCTGCGTAGAGTGAGCGGAACTTTCGCAGTACGCGGAAACATAACAAACGCGCTTATATCAAGAATGTAAAAGGTGAGCGGCTGTGGTCAATCATAATAATCCCTATCTCCTCCCCAAGCGTGTCCCGCCGGCCAGCGGTGACGATACTTTTGAACCCAAGCGATTCAGGCAACTGATTGAGCAGTTGCCGATCGGCAATATTGGTCAGGTATCCCAGAGTCTCTATCATCTGCTGAAACAGATGAATGCCACGGTGGTGCCTGTATCCAGTCGGGCAAACAACCTGGAGTTGATGATCAAGCCGTTGTTAGTAGCCCTGGATGTGTTGGCCAAGGGCTTTTCCAGAGAGCCGTTACCGCTCAACAAGCGGGCCGCCATGTTGTCCGAGATGCACGAGAGCCTGTGTATTCTGGCGACCCAGGGTTACAAGGTGGTCCTCGATCAGTATCACCATAAATCCTTCACTAGTCAGTTTTTACACAAGTCCAGCCGTGCCATTGCCCTGCATCGGGTACTCTATTTTCTTGGCCGGAGCCTGTTGCATGCCTACCAGCTTTATCGGCCGGCCCCCCCGTACATCTGGCAGGAGATTCATGGAATCCATCGCTATGCGTTTGACCTCAAGCTGGCCGAGCGCGAGATGGACAATGAGGACCAGAGCCTGCGCCAACAGTCGTCAGTAAGCGATCTCTACAAACAGATACTGCTGCTCTCCCTGGCGGGCCCCTACCGACTGATGCAGGGTGAAGTGATACGGGTTTATCAGGCATTGTCGCGCTGGGCACCGGATGCGCAACTGCTGGACCTGGGTAAGTCCAATGGTGATGCCGGCCCCTTTATAGTGGATATCGGTATCGATGAGGCACCGCGCTATATGGGGGCTGAGCGGGATCATCAGGTGCTGCGCGGGTGGGTGCTCGACACCGGTAACATGGCGGTTCGGTTGGCTGATGAGTTGCAGGCAACCGCCGCCCTGCACGGTGCCATGCGGCCACAGGATTCACCGGATAAACTCTCTCCTGATCTGCTGGCGCGGTTGATGCTGACCTGGGGAATCGGCTCCAGGCGTGTGGCCGAGCGGGATGAAACTCAGGGTGAGGTTGCGCTGATCTGTGGTCTGCAGATGATCTATAACGAACTGGGCGGTGAGCCGTTGCCCAATGCCGCCGGTAAGCCGGGGGCGTTTGGTATGACGAAGCCCGGGGAGGAGGCCGAGAAACCCGGAGGCATACCACAAGCCCTGCTGGAGTCTGATGAGTATGTCATTCAGGACGATCCGCAGCTACTGAGCATCCGGCGCTGGATTGCCGACAACAATGCGCCTGCCATGCTGGCGGCTACACCGGCACCAGTGCCTGCAGCAAAACCCGGAGATGAACAACCGGCCAAGCCTGTTTTGCGGATCTGTCCGGTATACAACGAGAGCAGCAGCGGTTACCACCTGGGATGGGGGCTTGGCGAGGAAGCGTCTATCAGCGTGGGTGAACTGGTAGCGGCGCCCCATCGGGATGCCGACGGGTTGGAGTGTCTGCGCCTGGGCGTGATTCGCTGGATGCGGGTTGAACGTCCGGATGTGATCGACTTCGGCGTGGAACTGATCATGGGTGATGCGCAGCCGGTTATTTTTTACCGGCAGTGGGGGCGGGGCAAGCAGGACGGGTATTGGCCTGGCCTGCTGCTACAGCGTCCAAACGAGGATCAGACGGTTATTACCGCCCCGTTCTATTCCGAACAGGGACAGCGCACCTGGCTGATCTCACAGGGTGAAAAGCGTCAGATAACGCTCAGCAGAGAGATCGAAGCCACGGCGTCCTTTATTCAGTTTTATTATCATGATTCAGCTCGGCCCAAACGCGAAGAAAGCGCTGACGACAAAACAGACGAGGCGGATTTTGAGCAGCTCTGGACCAGTCTCTGATGTCGCTCTGCCCTCCATGCCTGACAGGTGAACAAGTCCGGAGTTGAACTCCTGCCATCTGCGCAATGTCTGCAGATAAGGTCAGGTTGTAACGGGTATTGGTGGAGGTGTAATGAACCACGGGCAGGGTAGAGAGACTGGTGGTATCGGGAGATGGATGATGATTCTCTCCTGGGTTTTACTGCTGGCGCTGATGTCATACCTGTTCAGCGATATCCTCGAGCGACAGCACAATCCCAATGAAGCGCCGGTGACCCTGCGTGATGATCAGGGCAATACTCAGGTTGTATTGAAACGCAATCGGGCCGGCCATTATGTGGCCAGTGGTCGCATCAACGGGCATCCGGTGCTGTTTCTGCTGGACACGGGAGCAACCGATGTGGCCATCTCCGATGAGCTGGCCGAGCGACTGAGTCTTCCCAGAGGTCGACAGGTGTTCAGCCAGACCGCCAACGGCACCGTGGTCGCCTGGCAGACGCGGTTATCTGAAGTCGGATTGGGTGAGATCACTCTGAGCGATGTCAGGGCAAGCGTCCTGCCCACCATGGCGGGCAACGAAGTATTACTGGGTATGAGTTTTCTGAAGCGACTGGAGTGGACGCAGCGAGGCGACGAGCTGACGCTGAAGAAACTGTGACCGGCGCGACCGGGATCACGACAGGTTGAAATGAAACGGACGGCTACTGCATGACAGGCCGTCCGTTTTTCCTATCAGGCGACGGTATCTTTCAGTGCCTTCAGGGCGGTGACCTTGACCACCGTGGTTGCCCGCTTGGCGGCAATCTTGATCGGTTCACCGGTCGCCGGGTTACGACCCATACGGGCCTTGCGCGCCGGTTTGACCACGCGGCGGACTTTCACCCCGGTTTCAGGAATGGCGAATTCACCCGATCCACGACGAATCATGTGGCCCTTGACCAGCCCGCCCAGTGAGTTGAAAACATCCCCAACCTGTTTGCGGGTAAGGCCGGTCTCTTCGGCAATCGACTGAAGGATCTGGTTCTTGGTCTGTTTGGCCGCAATGGCTTTAGGTTTTGCCGGAGCGGCAGCTTTCTTGGCTGGAGCCTTTTTCGCGGCGGCTTTCTTGGCGGGTGCCTTTTTAGCAGCGGCTTTTTTGGCGACAACCTTCTTCTTTGCTACGGGTGCTTTTTTAGCAGCAGTTTTTTTTGCAGCTTTTTTCTTGACGGCCATGGAAAACTCCTGAGTTAGACCTGATGAGTGCGCGCTAAACATAGCATAGATTTAAGGTTTTCCAAGTGTTTCAAGACAGAAATGCGCTAAAAACCGGTCTTTTTCACGTTTTACAGGTGCCATGGCCAGCTGTATATGGGTTGGACACGCGAGCAGCTCTTGAAAACCAGTGATCAAAATGATTCAGCAATGGCAGGCGATAGTGGATCCAGCAGTCGACGACTCGGGTATCTGTGCAGGGCGGGGTTTGATATTTACGCTGCCCCTCGCTTACCCAAGCATGGGTTAGGGCCTATACCCGATAGCAGACCCCGCCCCTGCGGCTGTCGCCGCTGCCTGAAAGCTGTCCATTGCGTTTACGCATCACCGAGTGAGCCCCGCCAAAAAACAGGTTCTTGTCGGGCCAGCACCGAATGTTGGCAAACTCCTTTCGCAGCGCCTGGATGGCGTGGGTGGATGGTCCCGCTTCAATGTTCAGCAGGTCGGACTCGAAATGCATGCGTGGCTGTTCAACCGCCTGCTCGATCTCCATGCCGAAATCGATCAGGTTGACCAGTACTTGCAGAATGGCGCTGCGAATCCGGTTCGAGCCTCCCGAGCCGACGACGATGGTGTCGCCGTTGGGCGTGGTGACCAGGGAGGGAGACATCATTGAGGCGATGCGCCGATTGAGGGGCCACTGATTAAAACCATGCGGATTGATATCTTCCTCGCCGAGCATGTTGTTCAGCATGATGCCGCAGCCGGGCAGCACATAGCCGGAGCCTTCCCCGTTTGACAGGGTCATGCTGGCCAGGTTGCCTTCACTGTCGGCGATGCTGATCTGGGTGGTGCCACGGGAGAAGCCTTTATGATTGCGCATCACCTCGCGATAGCTTTCGATAAACTCGCTGGAAAGGATTTCGTGCTCGATGTTTGTGGCCGGGCCTGAACCGAGCTCCCGGTCGTTGCGCAGTTGCTGGGTCAGCTTCATGGCATGACCGATGCGGCCCAGATGGTCTGCGCTGTTTACCGGGTACCGCCCCAACTTCTCCTGCTCCAGCAGTGCCAGGGTGAAGGCGACCAGGATGCCGCCGATGGCGGGTGGCGGGTTGGTGAAAAGTTGGGTGTTGTGATAGTTCAGAGTCAGCGGAGAGCGTCGCGCTACCCGGTATGACTCCAGGTCGGTCCGGGTAAGGCAGCCGCCATGGGCATGGCAGTCGCTGGTCAGTTGATGTCCCATCTCACCCTGGTAAAACAGCTCTTCCCCTTCCAGGGCCAGAATCTCGAAGCCATCCGCCATGGCGGGATTGCGCACCGTTTCATCCAGTTCAGCGATTGCCCCGGGTTTCCGGCTGCTGGCATGCAGCTGTAACGCCTGTGGGCTTGACTGGATGATGGGTGAAACAATCTCAGCAATATAGTGCTGAAAGCTGTTCAGCCGGACGCCGCTACGGCCTGCCTCGCAGGCCGGTTGGATAATTTCTCGCAGTGGTATTCTGCACAGGTCGCGGTGGATGGCGAAAGCTCCCTTGATAGCACCTGGGGTCGCAATCGATCCCATGCCGATATGAAACTCCTGCTGGGCCGTGCCGAAGTCGGCGACAATGGGGTAAAAATCGAGTTCGGATTCAACCGGTCTGCCGTGAGGTGTCTGGGCAAAAAAATCATACAACAGCGGCTTTGCTCCGGCAGTCCGAGCCGTCAGAAAACCACCTCCGCCAAGAGACGCCAGTACCGGTTCCGCAACACAGCCGGCAAACATGGCCGCCAGGGCAGCATCAAAGGCATTGCCGCCGGCCCGCAAAATTTCTGTCGCGGCGCGGGCGGTGACTGGATGGCCGGCTGCCACGATTCCTGCTGCTTTCTTCATTTATGCTGTTCTCGGGTTGAATCTGTGGCATCTGTTCAAGTATTGGTCTAATAATGCCGATAAACTCAGCGATTCCACTGGGTAGTTTCCATCCTGAAGCGGCTGTAGGCAAGGCGGTGGGCGAGAGTTTCGCCAATTATTCAGTGATGTTCGGCTCAATGAAAATTCAGCAGCGGAAAACTGTATTGTCGATGCTGTCCGGGAGATGCACAGATTGCCAGGCCGTTTTGATTGCCCGTCGATTCAGTATTTACAGGGTTTTCCGGCGGGTTGGCAACAGTGGGTTTTATTCCGGGGGGATGGCTTCCTCGGTGGTCCGGAAGCCGGGATAGTCTGTTCTATGCTTTGTCCGTGGCCAAGTGCTGCAATACGCAATGTGGGGCGATTGGGAGTGATGCGTCGCATTGTGATTTGAACCTGTCATCTGGCAGTCCAGGGTGCATGACGTGTGGATGTCATCCGGGTGAGCTTTCGAGGGATTGGGTATGGCGGTAGTGCCAAAACAGAATGGCTTGAATATATTGCGGAAACTGGTTCCGCTGAACACGCTCACAGAAGAGACGCTGGCCGAGCTGATGGAGGTGGTTGCGTTTGAGAAAATTGCCAAGGGCGATTTTCTGTTTCGCGCGGGTGATACCGATCCTGAACGGATCTATCTGCTGTCGGGAAAAGTTGCCCTGCTGGAGCACGGCAAGGAGATCGACATCGTCACCGCCGACAGCAGTATGGCGCGCTATCCCATTGCCCACCATATTCCACGCAAGTTTTCCGTCCAGGCCACAACCAAGGCCGAGATTGTGCGCATCGACAGTCACCTGCTGAGCGATCTGTTGACCCGTGGCGGTAATGTCCTGTACCAGGTAGAAGAGCTGAATGCGGATGCGGACGATGACTGGATGAGTCAGTTGTTGCAGTCACCGGTTTTTCAGCGCATACCGGCGGCCAATATCCAGAACATCATGATGCGCATGGAAGAGGTACAGGTTTCGGCCGGAGAGATGGTGATTCGCCAGGGTGATGAGGGGGACTACTTCTACCTGATTAACCGGGGACGGTGTTCAATCACCCGGCAGCGGGGCGATGGCGAAATCGAAGAGATCGCACAACTCGGTGCAGGCTACTGCCTGGGGGAGGAGTCACTGCTCTCCGGGCAGCCGCGAGGCAGCACGGTATCCATGCTCACGGATGGCGTTCTGTTTCGCCTGGGGAAGAAGGATTTTGTTGAATACATCAAAATGCCGCTGGCCAACGCCATCAGCTATGACGAGGCGCTGAACCGTGTGGAGAAGGGCGCCGTCTGGCTGGATGTCAGATCCCCACATGAGCATCAGCGTATTCATATTAAAAAAAGCAAAAATGTTCCATTCAATAACCTGCGTTCTGCATTACCGGAACTTGATACGGATAAAACTTACATTGTTTATTGCCAGGACGGTCTGGTCAGTTCCACGGCCGTGTACCTGCTCATGGAGCAGAGGCTGGATGCCCTGGTGCTGGAGCGTGGCCTTGAGTCGGTTCCTGACGATGCGGTGAAGCGGGACAAGTCCCATGATGGCGCGGAGATAATTAATCTGCGACCGGAAAAGGATAATTTGCCGATAATCGAACATGGTACCGGTTCAACACCGGACGATGAGGCCGGGTTGCTGCGGGAGCGTCTGCAGAAAACCGAAACCCAGGCCCAGGAACAGTTGCAGCGGGCGCGCAAGCTGAAGCTGATGCTGGAAAAGCTGAAAGGGCGCCTGGCCGAGGCGGAAAGCGGTGAAGCGCGGGCGAGTGAAGAGAGTCGCCGGTTGGCGGCTGATATAGAGAAACTTCAGGACCAGCTTAAAGAGCAGGAGAAAGCCGGCGCGACATTGAAAAAGCAGCAGTCGTCCATAGAGGCCCGGCTGGCAGGGGTGACGGGTGAGCGAGATCAGCTGCAGGAAGAATTAAGCAAGGTGTGTCAGCAGGTCGGCAAACTTGAAAAACGCCTGGAGACGAAACAACAGGATGAGATGCAGCTGAAGGCATCCCAGACCGAGGCCGAGGCCGAACTGGAGCGGATTGGCGGCGAAAAGAGCGCGTTGGCTGAGGAGACTGAAAGGCTTCAGGGTGCGCTGGATGGGGCCGAGGCTGAACTGCAGAAACGCTCCGCCGAGCTGACACAGGCGCNACAGGCGATGGAGGAGGCGCTGGCGAAGCAGCAGGATGAGTCGCAGTTGAGGGCATCCCAGGTCGAGGCCCGGGAAGAGCTGCAACGGGCACTGACAGCCAGCCAGGCCGAACTGGAGCGGATTGGCAGCGAAAAGAGTGCGCTGGCAGAGGAGACTGAAAGGCTTCAGGGTGCGCTGGATGGGGCCGAGGCTGAACTGCAGAAACGCTCCGCCGAGCTGACACAGGCGCAACAGGCGATGGAGGAGGCGCTGGCGAAGCAGCAGGATGAGTCGCAGTTGAGGGTATCCCAGGTCCAGGTACGGGAAGAGCTGCAGCAGGCACTGAACGACAGTCGCACCGAGCTGGATCAGCTCAGTGCGGAAAAATCCGCCCTGGAACAGACGGCCGGGCAACTTAAGGGGGCGCTGGATGGAGCGCAGGCCGAGCTGGAAAGGTTGCGCGATGAGCTGGAGCAGTTTCAACAGTTGTCCCGGGAGGCGTTGGCGAAACAGCAGGCCGTGGAGAGTACCCTGCAGGAACTCCAGGAAGAGGCGGCGGCGCTACGCCGTGCCAATCAGGCGGTGCAGCAGGAAGCGGAGGAACAGCGGGGTTCCCTGACCGAGGCGTTGGCGGAGGCCAACAACCGGATCGAATCACTGGAAGAGAGCCTGGCGGAGCGTGGCGACGATGATGCCGCGCGACTCGAGGCACTGGAAACGGCCAAAAAACAGCAGCGTCTGGATCATGCGGAACTGGAGCAGTTGCGCAATGAGCTGGAGGGAGCCAGCGCCCGTATCT
This sequence comes from Sedimenticola selenatireducens DSM 17993, assembly GCF_000428045.1. Lineage (GTDB taxonomy): Bacteria > Pseudomonadota > Gammaproteobacteria > Chromatiales > Chromatiaceae > Sedimenticola > Sedimenticola selenatireducens. Next base: position 134,611 of record NZ_KE386615.1, read on the forward strand.
CGGAGTTGGACGCTGAACGGCAGGCCCTGCAACAGGCGCAACGCCAACGACAGGGCGAGCAGGAGGCCAAGCTGCAGCAGTCACTCTACGAGGCGGTGGAGGGGCGCAGTCACGCGGAGTCCGAGCTGCGGATCGCAACCGATGAGCGGGACAGGGTAGCAGCGGAGTTGAGGGTGCTGCAGAAGAGCTTTGGCCAGCTGCAGCGACTGGTCGATGAGCGTGACAACATGCTGGTCGAACTGCAATTGCAGATACAGCAGAACAAGCATACAGAAGTTGAGGATCATTTGGCGGTTGGCCAGCAGCAGGTTGAGCTGGACCGGCTCACCGCGGCGCTGGATGCGGCGAACTCCGAACTGGAATCAGCCCGGCAGTCGGTTCAGGACAAGGCGCGGTTGCTGGAGGACCTGCAGCAGACGCTGGATACGGAAAAGGCCGCGGCGGAGAGGATGAATGCCCAGCTGGAGGCGTCGGAGCAGGCGCTGCTGGGGGTGCAGCAAGAGCAGGAGCGGCAGGCTGAAAGTATCGCCAGCCTGAGCGACGAACGAAACCGCCTGGAACAGCAGCTGGAGAGTGACCGGCAGCGCATAGACGAGCTTGAAACCCAGCTGGCGGCGGTGCAGCCTGATGCCTCAGAACTGGATGCATTACGCGAAGAGCTGGCAGAGGTGACTGCGGCAAGAGTTGCTACCGAAACCGCGCTGGCAGAGTCTGTCCGGATGAGCGACAGCAGCCCGGCAGAACGCAACGAAATCAAGGCGGTTCAGGCTGAACTGGAAACCCTGAATGATGCGCTGGATGAGGCGGACAAGGCCTACGAGGCGCTTGACCGGGAGAAGGCTCAACTGCAGCAGCAGCTTGAGCGGTTGCAGGTCGAGGCGTCAGGGACTGGAGACCATGCGGGGCTGATTGCGCAGAAGGAGGCGGCGGAGCAGGAGGTGACGCGACTCTCCCGGGAGCTGGAGCAATTGCGTGAACAGGCCAAGGCTGACGTGACCGCGGCGGAGAGTGCCACTGATGAAGCGCCGGCGGTGCTAGTTGTGGAACTGCAGGCGGCGCTGGAGCAGGCGCATATCCGGCTCAAGGAGCTGGAACTCGGCAGCTCCGCCGATGCGGCGGAGTGTGAAGTACTGCGACAGGATATCGACAAGCTGAAGCGTTCGCTGGATGAGCGCAGCGCGGAGCTGGAGCGGACACGCAAAGAGAGCCTGTTGCTGGAAGAGAAGACCGAAGAGCGTAATAGCGAGATAGATCGCCTCAAGCTGGCACTGGAGGCGGCCCAGGTGGACGCCGATGAGGCGGCATTTAAAAAGGAGGAAGCGCTGGCGGCGCGCAAACAGGTAGAGGAATCACTGTATGCGCTGCAGAAACAGGTTGAGCATGGGCGACCCAGGGATGATCTGCTGGACAAGCGGCTGGCTGCGTCGGTGGATGGGCTGGATGCCGCGCCGGGTGGTACCAAACAGAAGCTTGTTGGTGCTCTGGTGGGCGCGGTGCTGGCGTTTGGGGCGGCGGAAGTACTCTCCATGCTGGGGGGCAATGGTGAGATCATCAGTGCACTCCTTGATAAAACAGGCGTCGAGACAACTGCCGCGCCTGGGCAGGCTGCGCCAGTTCAGCAGATCGCTTCGCTGGCTACATCGGATTCAGAAAAGATGCCGGCACAAATCCCCTCCGCTGCGGCGCGGCAGGAACCCGACAAACCAGCGGCATCACCGCCCCTGGTCGCTGAACAGCCCCAGATTGCCCCGGCACCGACGGTTGTGGCCAAACCTGCAGCGGTTGTAACCAAACGTGAACCGGTTGTCGCCAAAGCGCCGCCCAAGCCCCGGGGGCCGGTTACCGGGGCGCGGATACAGGATCGGCTGGCTGATGGCGGAAGCGGTCCGGAGCTGGTCTATATTCACGGCGGTACATTCCAGATGGGCAGCCGTATCAACCAGCTTGCCAGTGAAGAGCAGCCGGTGCACGAAGTGAATCTGAACAGCTTCAGTATCGGGCGCTATGAAGTGACCTTTCGTGATTATGAACAGTTTGCTGCCGCCACTGAGCGTGCCTTGCCGGATGATCTTGGTTGGGGCCAGGGTCCGCGACCGGTGATCAATGTCAGTTGGAACGATGCCCGAGCCTATACCGAATGGCTGAGCGAACAGACCGGCCAGCGCTATCGCCTGCCGACCGAGGCGGAGTGGGAATATGCCGCGGCGGCGGGTACCGATACGCCTTATTGGTGGGGGTTTGAGTTGGGTTCCGGTAATGCCAACTGCTTCAATTGCGGCAGTGAATGGGATGGGGCGTCAACCGCGCCGGTAGGTCGCTTCGAGGCCAATCCGTTTGGTCTGCACAACACCGCCGGAAACGTCATGGAGTGGGTGGAGGACTGTTATCACAACTCCTATGACGGGGCACCGGTGGACGGATCAAGCTGGCAGGAGCCGGTGTGCCGCGAACGGGTGGTCCGGGGTGGTGCATTCAACAAGCCGGGAGAGAGTCTGCGGGTTACCCGACGGGGACGGCATGATGTGGATGCCCGACTGCTGGTGCTTGGCTTCCGGGTGGTCAGGGAGGTGCGTTAGGAGTCTGTCGGTTCAGCCCCTTCATGACCAAGTAAAAGACCCGTGACGCTGCAGCATCACGGGTCTTTTTTACGCCGGTTAGCGCACTGTTTGATTATTCAAAGAAACTATCGATAGGTTTCAGCATGAGATCGGATTTCAGCCATGCCGGCTCATGTTTTTGCACAAGCGGGACCTCCTGAAGTTGAAGTATGGGGTGCGGGATGTCGGCTGGTCCGTCTCTGAAGACCGGGGCTGGCCGCTCGGTGGAACGTTTCCGCTGGAGTCGTTCGCTGCCGGCCATGTCATATACACAGATCATTTTGCACTCCCCTGGAGTCGGTGGACTGATTGATCTCACTATATTTAGCGGACCCTGAGAGCAAACCTTTAGGGTTTTATTCATTCTGCGGTGCTGACCCACCGACCTGTCGCGGGAGCAACGGGTGGCGCCCACGCCACCCTGATCACCTATACTGTGACTGAAGCAGTCTCGCGGGCGCGGAGCGGATATGGCAACAGAGCGAATCAAAGTCACGGCAAAAGGCAGCGGACGGGCGCGTTTGCTGGTGGCCGCCCTGATCGGAGCGCTGATGCTCAATCCGCCTCTTCTGGAGATATTCTCCGGCGTCACGGCTATACGTCCGCTGGGCTGGCCGTTGGTGATTTTCTATATCAATCTGATCTGGCTGTTACTGATTCTCCTGGTGGTCTATCCGAAAGCCTGGCGCTTGCTCAGACATGCCTGGCGATCCAGGTTGCGGGCGTTGCGTAAAGGGCGGGGTTGATGCCATTTGTCTGGCTGGCCTTTTTTACTTCCCTGGCCTACCTGGGGCTGTTGTTTCTAATTGCCCACTATGCCGACAGGCGCGCCAGGCAGGGGCGCAGTATCGGTGCCAATCCCTATGTCTACTCGCTCTCCCTGGCGGTCTACTGCACCTCCTGGACCTTCTACGGCAGTGTCGGCCGGGTAGCGACCGATGGCATCGGTTTCCTGCCCATCTATCTGGGGCCCACCCTGCTGTTTCTGGTGGCGCCGTTTCTGTTGCGGAAGATTCTGAAAATCGCCGAGGCGCAGCACACTACCTCGATTGCTGATTTCATCTCATCCCGCTATGGCAAGAGCCAGCGGCTGGCTGGTCTGGTGACGGTGGTGGCGGTAATCGGCATCATGCCCTACATCGCGTTGCAGCTGAAGGCGATCTCCACCAGCTTCGACATTCTGGGCAGCTATCCGGTCATCAGCACCTATCTTCCCCACACCACCAGTGTGCTCAATGACAAGGCGTTCTATGTCACCATCCTGCTGGCCCTGTTCACCATTCTTTTCGCCACCCGCCGCCTGGACGCCTCGGAGCACCATGAAGGGCTGATGGTGGCGATCGCCTTCGAGTCGCTGGTGAAGCTGTTTGCCTTTATCGCGGTCGGGGTCTTTGTCACCTATTTCATGTTTGACGGCTTCGAGTCGATCTATGACCGGGTGGCGGCGGATGCAGAGCTGGCGTTGCTGATCTCCGGGCAGGCGTTGTTCGATAACGGCAGCTGGACCTTTCTGATGATACTCGCGGCACTGGCGATCTTCTGCCTGCCGCGCCAGTTTCAGGTCACGGTGGTGGAGAACACCGATCGTTCACATCTGGACAAGGCGATGTGGCTGTTTCCGCTCTACCTGCTGGTGATCAATTTCTTTGTATTGCCGATCGCTATTGCCGGTCTGGTCACCTTCCCGCTAGGGGCGGTCAACCCCGACACCTTTGTGCTGGCGCTTCCGATGTCGGCGCAACAGCCGGCCTTGACGCTGCTGGTCTATATCGGCGGTCTTTCGGCTGCCAGTGGCATGGTGATCGTGGCGGCGGTGGCACTGAGTACCATGATCTGTAATGACCTGATTGTGCCGCTGCTGATACGTCTCGGCCTGTTCCATTTTGGCCGCGAGGCATCTGACACGGCGACCGGTATGCTCAAGGCGCTGCGGCGGATCAGCATTTTGGGGGTGCTGTTTCTGGCCTACAGCTATTTCAAGATTATCGGTGACTCCTATGCCCTGGTGACGATCGGACTGGTCTCCTTCGCGGCGGCGGCCCAGTTCGCGCCGCTGATTATCGGCGGCGTGTTCTGGAAAGGGGCGACCCTGGCCGGCGCGCTGGCCGGTCTGACGAGCGGTTTTCTGGTCTGGGGTTACACCCTGGTCTTGCCATCCTTCGCCCAATCGGGCTGGCTGCCGTTGTCGATCGTCGAGCAGGGACCGTTCGGCTTTACTTTGCTTAAACCTCAGGCGCTGTTCGGGGTGAGCTGGGACAACCCGCTGATACACAGCCTGTTCTGGAGTGCCTTTTTCAATATCGGCTGCTATCTGATGGTGTCGCTGTTTACCCGTCAGAGTCTGATCGAGCGGACCCAGGCGAGAGCGTTTGTGGATGTGTTTTCCGCCAAGAGTGATTATGTGACCCGCCCCTGGGAGGGACAGATCAGCATCGCCGATCTGCAGCGGACGGTGGAACGGTTCGTCGACCGCGATCGGGTGGTGCGACTGTTTGGCCGTTATCGTGATGGCGGCGTTCCGGGTTACTCACCCGGTATGGATGCCCCGGCCGATCTGCTGACCCAGGTGGAGAAGCTGCTGTCCGGGGTGGTGGGTTCGGCCTCCGCCCGGGTGCTGATCAATACCAGTCTGCGCCGCACCAATATCAATCTGGACAGCGTGTTGGATATTATCGATGAGGCCTCCTCGGCCGTGGAGGGAAGCCGCGAGGTGCTGAAGTCGGTGATTGAAAATGTCGATCAGGGCATCTCCATGTTCGACCAGGAGACGAATCTGGTGGCCTGGAACCGGCGTTTTGTGGAGATCTACGGGATTCCGGAGCAGATGTTGCGCAGTGGCGTCACCCTGGGGGATATCTGCGGCTACAACATCGATCAGGGTGAATACGGCATTGTCGAAGACCGCGAGGCCTTCATCCGGCAATACATCAAGGATACTTTCCGGCCGCAGCGCGTGGTGTTTGAAAAGGTACGGCCCAACAAGACCGTACTGGAGCTGTGCCGCATCCCCCTGGCGGCGGGTGGTGTGGTGACCACCTACACCGATATCACCCAGCGCAAACAGGCTGAACTGGAGTTGACCCGGCTGCGCAACCTGCTCGGCAACATCATCGATTCGATGCCGTCGGCACTGATCGGTATCGATGTGGCGGGGTGCATCACCCACTGGAACCGGGAGGCGGAACGGATGAGTGGCATCAAGGCGGCCGCCGCCATAGGCGAGCCGCTGTCCCGGTTGATTCCGCGGTTCCCGGACGTGTTGCAGAAGGTGGAACGGGCCATCGGGGAGTTGTCGCCGACCCAGGAGACCAACCTGCGCTGGGAAGATGCCAAGGGTGAAGTCCACTACATGGATGTCACCATTTATCCCCTGCTGGCCGAGTCCGTGGAGGGGGCGGTGATCCGTCTCGACGACGTGACCGAGACGGTGCGTATGGAAGAGATGATGGTGCAGTCCGAGAAGATGCTCTCGGTGGGCGGGCTGGCGGCCGGTATGGCTCATGAGATCAATAATCCGCTGGCCGGTATCGTACAGAGTGTGCAGGTGATGAACACCCGGCTGGGACCGGACATGGCAAAGAACCGCCAGGTCGCCGAAGCCTGTGGTACGTCCATTGAGGCCATCGATAACTACATGGAACAACGGGGTATATCGCCACTGCTGGAGATGATCTCCGAGTCCGGCAAGCGGGCGGCAAAGATCGTCAGCAGTATGCTCAGCTTCAGCCGCAAGAGTGATCTGAAGTTTGAACTGCGGGATCTGCGTCTGCTGCTGGATGAGACGGTGGAGATCGCCTCGAATGATTACAATCTGGACAAGCATTATGATTTCAGGAAAATTGCCATTGTTCGTGAATATGCCGAGGAGCTGCCGGATGCCTGGTGTGAAGGGGGGCAGATCCAACAGGTGCTGCTCAACCTGTTGAAGAATGGCGCCCAGGCAATGTTTGAAGCTGCCTCAAGTGCGGGGCAGACAGGACGTAATGACCGCTTTATTCTGCGCGTCTACCGCGATCGCCAGTGGGTTTGTGTCGAGATCGAGGACAATGGTCCGGGTATGAGTGCCGCCGTGCGGCGGCGTATCTTTGAACCGTTCTTCACCACCAAGGAGGTCGGTTCCGGCACCGGCCTCGGCCTGTCGGTCTCCTACTTCATCATTACCCAGAATCATCGTGGCAGTATCGAAGTGAAACCGGTGAGAGAGGGAGGCAGCTGTTTCGTTATTCACCTGCCGATCGACCCGCCAGAGCGGGTCTGATTCACACCCGATCCGCAGAAAGTGGCTGTGCGGCTGGATCGGCTCCGTCGGCTGTTGTATTGTCGTCGGCGGGATCGCCGGACCGCGTGATCCCGTATCTGCAGAATGACAGGAGGCTCCTTTGAGCTGGTGGGGAAAATTGGCCGGCGGCGCGTTCGGCTTCATGGTGGGCGGGCCGATCGGCGCGCTGCTCGGGGCCGTGCTGGGCCATAATCTGGATAAAGGTCTCAAGGGGCTGGGCGGTGATGAACGACTTCCCCCGGGTGACCAGGAACGGGTTCAGACCGCCTTCTTTACCACCACCTTCTCGGTTATGGGGGCCATTGCCAAGGCGGATGGACGGGTCTCCCCCGATGAGATCGCGCTGGCCAACTCGGTCATGGCCGAGATGGATCTCAGCGAGGAGATGCGTAAGACCGCCATCAATCTGTTCAATCAGGGCAAGGCGGCAGGGTTCCCCCTGGATGAGGTGCTGGAGCAGTTCCGTACCGAGTGTCACGGTCGCAACACCCTGATTCAGATGTTTATCGAGATCCAGCTGCAGGCGGCCTATGCCGACGGCTCGCTGCACAGGGCGGAAGAGCAACTGCTGCTGAATATCTGCAAACGGCTGGGCATCCCCGAGTTTGTCTTCCGGCGTCTGGAGCGGATGATTCGCGCCGAGGGCCATTTCAGTGGCCGACAGCGGGCCGAAGCGAAGCCGGCCGGGCCCTCCCTGCCGGATGCCTACGCCATACTCAATGTCCCGTCCGGAGCGAGCGACGCGGAGGTGAAGAAGGCCTATCGGCGTCTGCTCAGCCAACATCACCCCGATAAGCTGGTTTCCAAGGGCCTGCCGGAAGAGATGATGAAGATGGCAACCCAGAAGACCCACGAGATCCGCCAGGCCTATGAGCGGGTTAAAGAGGCACGCGGTATTTAGCCCGTAGGATCGTAGCGAGACCGTAGGTCGATGAGATGGCCTCCTCCCCCCGTACTGGCGTCGATGCGCCATGATGGAAGAGAACCAACCATCAAAGGTGGAGGAGAAGGCCATGAAACAGCTTATGACAATCGGTTTGGATTTGGCAAAGNATACGTTTTTTATGGTAGCACTGAACAGTGCAGGTCAGCGGCAATGGCGCAAGAAGCTCCGTCGCAAGCAGCTGCTGAGCCACTTTGCCCAGCACCCCCCATGCCGTGTGGCGATGGAGGCCTGCGC
>NZ_ATZE01000021.1 GCF_000428045.1 Sedimenticola selenatireducens DSM 17993
AACCGGAGGAGATGACAAACCTACCCAGAGTTGCGAAGGCAAGAGACCCTCGATGACAACACAGGTCAGACCGGCATACCGAAAACCTGGCGTGCCCACAGTTTACGAGAACGATAGGGTGATAAGGACGGTATGTGCGCATGCTCATCAAGGCCAGAAGCCAAGAGTCGCTTCGATAACAGGCCGGATATATGGTAGCAACTTGTCCCTGCCATCGAGATCTAATGCCTTGCAAATGGGGAGGAGACCATATTTGGGTTAGCGTTTTTTGCGTAACCCACCACCAGGCGTTGCGCAGCAACACAACCCGTTTGTTTAAGGTGTGCCTGACGGCAAGCTTGGCGGGTTACGGCGCAAACAACGCGCCTAACCCACCCTACGTTGTACTGTGGCTGATGGGAGAGTGATTACAAATAATCGCACCGATTCACACCACCCTTATGATCTTCTGGAGCTATCCATGGTCAGTAGTAATATAGGATATGATTCCAAAAGGGCGGTTTGCGTCCTGTTCGGTACAGAATTGCACTAACAGGCGCTCAACCGGTTCCATCACATTCACGGGGGAACACAGATGAAAATATCGCTCAATCTATTGATTGCGCTGGCAATGACGGTTGCACTGGTCGGCTGTACCACCAGCGGCTTGACGGGGACCACCTATACTCGCGACGAAGCACGCAGAGTGCAGACGGTCAAGTACGGAACGGTGGAATCCGTCACCCCGGTTGTGATCGAAGGCAGAACCGACGGTATTGTGGGTACCGGCTCCGGGGCCGTTATTGGCGGCATCGCCGGCAGTACCGTGGGTGGCGGCAAGGGTCGCAGCATCGCCACGGTAGTCGGTGCCGTCGCCGGCGGCCTGGCCGGCCAGGCTGCGGAGAAAAACCTGACCACCAAGCAGGGCCAGGAGATCACCATTCGCATGGAATCGGGGGAAATCCTGTCGGTTGTCCAGGAAGTCGAGAACGACCGCTATTTTCATGCCGGCGACAGAATCCGCCTGCTGAAACAGGGCGGCGTCACCCGGGTCGCCTATTGATTGGTCTACAATCAACCAGATAATTGCAAAAAGCTGGAACATTTACCAAACCTGTCATCATCGAGGGAATACAATGAAAAAAACAATCTCACTCTGCACGCTTGCGGGCATCCTGTTATCCAGCGGATGCGCCTGGGTAAAAACCACCCCGGAAGGCGAGAAAGTGCGGGTACTGGATGCCGATGAGGTTGCTACTTGCAAGGAACTCGGCAACACCACCGTCTCCCTGGTGGACAAGATTGCCGGCATCGACAGGAGCCGGCAAAAAGTGGAGGATGAGTTGCGCATACTGGCACGCAACAGCGCCGCAAAAATTGGCGGAGACACGGTAGTACCGATCTCCGAGGTGAGTGACGGACAGCAGCGCTTTGCCGTCTACCGATGTATCGGTGTATCCCGCTAGCCAACGCGGATAAACCCGCGCCGGATTTTCAGCCCGGACGCACCCGGTTATTCAGCTGACCAGGATTGGAAACAGCTGTTTGATTCCGTTACTGATTACCTCAACCGCTATGGCCGCGAGGATGAGGCCAAAAATACGATTGAGGATATTCAGCCCGATATCGCCCAGCCGCTTCCCGATAGGCACCGCCAGACTCAGCACCAGCCAGAGCACCACAGCAACCAGCAGAATACTGAGCACAATCATTATCTCATGGTAGGGCGCGGTTGAACGCTGCATGCCGATAACCACCGTACTCATGGCGCCTGGCCCGGCCAACAGGGGTATGGCCAGGGGCACCACGGCAATGGACGTAAGACCTGAGGCAATCTCCTCCTCATGAGGTGTGGTGCGTACCGGGTCGACCCGCGCCTGCAACATCGCCAGCGCCATGATAAACAGCACAATACCACCACCGACACGGAACGATCCCAGACTGGTTCCCATGAATGCCAGCAACCCTTCACCGCTCAACGCCGATACAATCAGTGTGGCGGCCACGGTGAAAACGGCGATCCGCACGACCCGTGCGCGATCCCGAGGGGTATAGCCTTTGGTCATGGTGAGGAAAATCGGGATCGCCATGAAAGGATCCATAATGACCACCAGAGATGTAATAAAGCGCGTGTATTCTGTCCAGTGTTCCATGAGTTACCGATTGTTAGTCCAGTAGTGATCCGACGATGGGGTACGCCCAACAAGCCGGCGTTACCAAGGGTTTTGGTGACTATAACCCACCACCCTGGAGGCGGCACACAATGAGGCATCTCCTCGCCAGGTGGATACCGACAACCATCTGGTGATGGACAAGCTTTACCTCTACGCATCGGCTCTGCGATGATAGCAGAAGGCTCCCGGAACTGATGAGATCGGAAAACGTTATGCCAGATAGTTTGTGTCTCGCTCAACATATGGCCAATACAATAGAAACGGCAAAACATTTGCCTGTCCGCATGGCGCCCGCTTCAAACGATACCATGGCGGTCGATAGACCATGAGTTTCTTTACCAAACGCTATCACCCTCCCGGCACCCGCCCCGGCACCCTGCGGATTTCGGACAAACCATACCCGACACCCCCACACATCACACTGATCGATTATTCCGACACGGAATTACAGGAGACCCAGGACACACCCCCCGAGGCCTGTCGCGCTGCCCTCGATCGTCCCACAACCACCTGGATACATATGCAGGGGGATGCAGACCCGGACGCCCTGATGGAACTGGGAACAATCTTTGGACTCCATGAGCTGGCCCTTGAAGACATTGTCAATTCCGGTCAGCGCCCGAAAACCGAACTCTATGACGAGCAACTGTTTATTATCCTGAGTCATCCACTTATGGAGGATGGCTATGCGGAGACGGAACAGGTCAGCCTGTTTCTAGGCGACCATGTCATTTTCAGCTTTCACGGTGGAGCCCACGATCCGTTTGAACCGGTGCGTAAACGGTTGCGCAAGCATACCGGCCGTTTGCGAACAAAGGGCCCCGACTATCTGCTTTATGCGCTGGTGGATCTGGTAATCGATCAATCCTTTCCCGTACTGGAACGCTTCGGTGCCGAACTGGAGGAGTTGGAGGGGCAACTGCTGGCAGCACCCACCAGGGAGACACTGCGGCGACTACATGAACTGAAACGGGACGCCCTGTTGCTGCGTCGTATGCTCTGGCCACAGCGTGAAGTGTTGAACAATCTGATGCGCAACGAAGAGTACCCTATTCAGGAGGAGATCCGGCTCTATTTTCGTGACTGTTACGACCACACCATACAGATCATGGACCTGCTGGAAACCTACCGGGATATGACCACGGGCCTGCTGGATCTCTATCTCTCCAGTGTCAGCAACCGGTTGAATGAAACCATGCGGGTACTTACCGTAATCGCCACAATCTTTATTCCACTCACCTTCATCGCCGGAGTCTATGGAATGAACTTCGGTAACAAATCCGACAGTCCCTGGGCCATGCCCGAGCTCAACTGGTATTACGGATATCCCTTGATCTGGGGAGTCATGGTTGCGGTTGGGGCCGGTCTGCTCTATCTGTTTAAGCGCAAGGACTGGTTCTGAAACTGAATCAGTTTGAACCGGCTCTCGACCGATCCGCGCTAAGTTTATATTACTCGCCCACCATGTAATCTCTACTTATCCTGCCCGATTGTGGGGTAACGAGTCTATCCCATGGGATATAATTGGTCCGATGAACCCCTTTCGAATCATGCTGCTTGCCAGTAGCCGTCAATGGCGAATTCTGCCGCGCTCCCTGCTTTGGCTGACCCTGGGCAACTCGGTGGCAGGAGCAGCAGAACCGTCAATCGATCTTACCGGCGTCAGCGGCGATCTGCAGGAGAACCTGCGGGCTGGCCTCTCTTTGACCACAGAGCCATGCAGTGCCCCGGAATGGCGGATAAAGAGGCTGTTTCGGCGTGCCGATGAGGAGCTGGACAGGGCGGCAAGGGCCCTGGGGTATTACCGGATAAAACTGGAAAAGAACCTGCAATTCAAACAACCCTGCTGGCAGGCGAGCTTTAACATCGATCCGGGTGAGCCGACTCGCCTGAATCAGGTCACCATCCGGATCGAGGGTGATGCACAAGATGATCCCGCTTTTATCAAACTGCTCAAGGCGACCCCGGTACGCCCCGGCAGTCAGGTGCACCACGGGCACTACGAAACGCTGAAGGGGGAAATCGAAAGCCTGGCGGCAGAACGCGGCTATTTCGATGGACGCTTCCTGCGCCGGGAGCTGCGGGTTGAACCCGCCGCCAACCAGGCATCCATCCTGTTGCACTACCGGTCCGGTCCCCGTTACCGGATCGGCACGCTGGAACTGGATCAACAGACCTACGAACCGGAACTGCTGGAGCGTTACCTGAAAATCAAGGCGGGCGACCCCTATGATTCGGGGGCCATTTCTTCACTGCACCGGGCATTGGCCGACAGCGGCTTTTTTGAACGGGTGTCGGTAAAACCCGACTACGAGGGGGCGATCGACGGCAAAATCAACGTACAGGTGGCGCTGGAGCCGATCAAACGCACTGCCTACCGGATCGGGATCGGCGCCGCCACGGACACCGGCCCGCGCCTCAGCCTGGCCTACGACAGAAGACGGATCAATCGCTTCGGTCACCGCCTGCAATCCAAGCTCACGCTCTCCAGCGTCGACAGCTCCCTTGGTATTGAATACCTGATTCCCATGCAGGAGCCGCATATCGACCAACTCAGTATTCGCACCGGTTATCGCGAGCTCGACACCGACACCACGACCAGCGACACCGCCACCATCGGCCTGCGCACCCTGGGCATGCGCGGTGGCTGGAACGAGACCCGCTATATCGACTGGGTCTCGGAAGACTCCCTGATCGGTGACGAGGACACTTCCGCCACACTGCTGGTTCCCGGCGTCAGCTGGGCACGCACGACGGCAGACCACCGCATGCAGCCGCGCCAGGGGTCACGACTCAATCTTGAACTGCGCGGCGCCCACGAGAGCCTGTTCTCGGATGCCAGTTTCGTACAACTGCTGGCGGCCGGAAAATGGATTCAGCCATTGGGCAAGGGGCGCCTGCTGCTGCGCGCCGACACGGGAGTAACTTTCGCATCTACATTTACCGAACTACCGGCTTCCTACCGATTCTTTGCAGGTGGTGATCAGAGCGTGCGCGGCTACGGATACCAGTCCCTGGGTCCGCAAGACACCGACGGTACGGTGGTGGGGGGCCGCTACCTGCTCAGCTCCAGCCTCGAGTATGAATACCCGATCCAAGGCGCCTGGTCAGCGGCCCTGTTCGTAGATGCCGGCAACGCCTTTGACGGCTGGAATGACGGATTGAAGCGGTCCGCCGGTGTCGGGCTACGCTGGCGTTCACCGGTCGGCCCTATCCGGCTGGACCTGGCCATACCCAATGACCGGAGCCAGGACAGCTTCCGCATTCACTTCTCCATGGGACCGGATCTTTGAAGCGCCCTCTTCTAACCATAATATTACTGACACTGGTTGGCGCCCTGGGCAGCGGTGCCTGGCTGCTGGGCACGGAACAGGGCAGCCAGCAGCTGCTTCGCTGGGTTCTGGGTGAGAAGCTTCGCATCGGTACGTTCCGCGGCTCCCTGCTGGCGGGAGTGGACCTGGAAGCGCTGGAGTACCGGGACGAGCAGCAACATTTAACCATTCAGACGCTGCATCTGGACTGGAAACCGGCCGCCCTGATCAGCGGTCTGCTGCATATCCAGCGGTTGCAGGCAGGGGGCGTTCACTATACCGCCATCGGCCCGTCCGAAACGACCGAGTCCACGGCCCCGCCCAGCCTGCCGCTGGCGCTGCGCCTGGACCAGCTTGAACTGGATGATATCCGGATACAGCAAGGAGACGACATTCAGTCGATCAGCCGTGTCACCCTCGGCGCCGGAACACAGGATGCGACGATAGAGATCACCCACTTCCAGATTAACTACGACACCTACCAGGCCGAGGGTGAGGGTCACCTGGAGCTGACCGGGCACTACCCACTACAGATGACCATCCGCTGGCAAGGAGAACTCCCGGAAATCGGAGCGGCCAGTGGTGCCGGGCAGATCGGCGGAGACCTGAACAGACTGAGCATCGAGCATGCTACCAAAACCCCGTTCAGGATCAGCACACAGGGCCACATAGATCTGTCCGGTGCGAGCCCGGTGGTCGATATCAACGGCGAGTGGCAGCCGCTGGCGTGGCCGCCACAGGCGGCCGTGGTGCAAAGTGCCGGCGGTCACTACCGTCTGCGCGGACCGCTGGAGGGGTTACATCTGAGCAGCGAGGCTCAACTGCTTTTCCCCGACACCGAAACGCCCCCGGTCAATACCCGACTGGACACCCGTCTCTCCACCAGCCGGTTGGATGATCTGTCACTGAGCGTCCGGGAGATCAGTGACCGATCAGAACCGCTGGAGCTGCAGATCCGAGGCGCCGTCAGCTTTGATACGGACGAGCCGCAACTGGATCTGAGCGGCGAGTGGTCCCATGCCCGCTGGCCACTGCTGAGCGACCCCACCAGCGAGAGCCCCGCCGGTACATTCCGACTCAAGGGGCCGGCCCAACAGCCACGCCTGGAGAGTCAAGCCAGCCTGACCTTCCCGCACGCCGACGTGCCGGATATACAGGCCCATCTGCAGGGCCTGGTAAGTGCCGGCGGTCTGTCCGACATAACCCTCGATAGCGAACTGTTGAATGGCAAAATCCGTACCACTGGCGACTTGACCTGGGCACCGGCTATTGACTGGAATCTGGTCATCCAAGGTGAGTCACTGGACCCCTCGACACAGTGGCCGGAGTGGCCGGGCAAGCTGGCCCTGCAGGCGGCCCTGCTGGGCGGGATAAGCGAACAGGGTCTCTGGCTGGCGGCCGATCTCCAGCAGTTGAGCGGCACCCTGCAGCAGCAGCCCATCAGCGCCACGGGGCGCGGACGCTATGATCCGACCGGGCTCAACCTGGAGACCCTGCAGCTGCAGAGCGGCCCCAACCGGCTCGACCTGCACGGCATGCTGGGTGACCGGCTGGATCTTCAATATGCCTTGAAGGCCCCGGACCTGGCGGCGTTCTGGCCGGCACTGCAGGGAAACATCGAGGCCGATGGCCGCTTGGGCGGGGTGCGGGACAATCCTGAAATCAGCGCCCGCCTGAAGGGCGGCGGTCTGCGTTATGCCGGGCAGCGGATCGACCAGTTGGCAGCTGATCTCATCTGGGCGAAGGGTGAGGCCAAAGGTGAACTGACCGCCAAGGGACTGCAGAGCGGTGACTGGCAGGGGCGCAAGCTGTCACTGGCCATTAGCGGCACTCCGGAGGCACACAAGGCCCAATTGTCGCTGGCTGCCAGCGACCTGCAGCTGACCACGGCCGTGCAGGGGGGTTGGAGCGCGCCGCTCTGGAGCGGACAACTGGAACGACTGAACATCGAGCACGCGCAGTTAGGAACCTGGCGCACGGAGGGACCGGCGGCGGTGCTGGTTGGCGGCGACCAGTTCAGCCTGGAGGCAACCTGCCTGGTGCAGCAGAGCGCCCGCCTGTGCGCCAATGGTGCCTGGACCCCGACCAGCAACCGCCTCGATGCCAGCCTCACCGCCATCCCCCTGGCACGCCTGCTGCCCTGGCTCCCCGAGGAGATAAGGGTCGAGGGAAGCTTCGACGGCAAGCTACAACTGGCCGGTCCTATCGAAGCATTGACGGGCGAGGCGCAGCTGACCCTGCCCCGGGGCAGCCTGTTGCTGGAAGCAACAGAGGAGCAACCACTGCGCCTGGCGTTGCAGGACGGGATGCTGAATCTGCAGATGACCCCGCAGGGCAACCAGGCGGCGTTCAAGCTGATGGCTGGCGAAGGCAGCATTACCGCCCAGGCACGTACCGCCGCCTTCTCCGCCAAAGGACCCGTTGCCGTAAACGGCACACTCAAGGCGGATATCCCCGACCTGCAACCCCTGGGCCTGCTGTTGCCGGGCCTGAGTGATATCCGGGGCAACCTGGCGGCGGAGGCAAACGTCGCCGGCGATCTCCAGCAGCCGGAGATTGACGGTTTTATCCGGCTCGACCAGGGCGCCGCCAACGTGCCCCAGCTCGGACTGGCCCTGGAAAACATAGCGCTCTCGGCCCGCAACCAGGGCAAAGAGAAACTGACCCTGGAAGGCCAGTTGACCTCCGGCGGCGGCACACTCCGGTTGCAGGGCGACTTGCAACTCGACGCCGAACAGGCGTGGCCGCTGGCGCTGAAACTGCAGGGCAAGGACGTTCAGGTGGTGCGTCTGCCGGAGGCCGTGGCCTACGCCTCGCCCGACATGAATATCACCCTGCGCAAGCAACAACTGGGCATCGAGGGTGAGCTGAAACTGCCCCGGGCCGATATAGAGTTGCACGAACTGCCCAAAAGCGCCGTAAGCGTGAGCGAGGATGAAGTCATTGTCGGTAAGACCGAATCCCAGCCGCCATCACCCCCACTGGCGATCAATGCACAAGTCGCCGTTCAGGTAGGCGAACAGGTGCGGTTCAGCGGCTTCGGGCTCGAAACCCGGCTGCAAGGCGATGTCGCCGTCAACAGCCGGGAAGGCCGAACCCTGGCCCAGGGGCAACTGGTCCTGAGAGAGGGGCGCTACCGCGCCTATGGTCAGAATCTGACCATTGAACAGGGGCGCCTGATATTCAATGGATCGCCACAAAACCCGACCCTGGATATCAAGGCAACCCGGCTCTCCAAGGATCAGTCGGTGACGGCCATCCTGAATCTCAGTGGGAACCTGCGCGCGCCTCAGGTTGAGGTCTCCAGCGACCCGACCCTGCCCGAAGAGGAGGCCCTCGCCTACCTGGTCACCGGGCAATCGCTGGATACGGAGGGACCGGGCGGTGCCACCATGCTGCGCCAGGCCGTTGCCGCAAAGGGGCTGGAAAAGAGCCAGGAGATTCTCGACCGGTTGGCCACCGGCCTGGGGGTGGATGAAGTGCGTCTGGAAGAAGGCGGCTCCCTGGAAGAGACCGCCCTGTTACTGGGCAAATACCTTTCACCCGATCTCTATGTCAGTTATGCCGTCGGACTGTTTGATAACCGCGGCGCACTGATCACACGCTATCGATTGAGCGAGAAATTGCGCCTGGAAGTACAGTCCGGCAGTAGTCAGAGCATGGACCTGATTTATGATGTCGAGCGTTAACCGGACAGTTTCAGACCGCTGACCAACATGCGTATCGGCTGCGGGCACCGCTGTACGCGGTTAATGTGGCTTGGTTTTTCCTGAAGCCAATCCCGCTCCTCGCAGGTGCTCTGTTGGTCTCGCCGCCACACATATTGAACCCGCTCCACTTCAGCGCGATGAGAATATCGCTCATTGCGCAATTGGCCACAGCGGTTAGTCATCTTGCCCCAGGGTGTCGAAAATTCGCACGACGTGCGATGTCGTGATTTATCTATACTATGATAATAGTCACGATAAACTAAGATATTAGTCAATAAACAAAAAACATGTTGGGCTTGGATTTAAAGTGACCCGGGATCGTACCAATCCCTAAAGGGATATAGGGGGACTCATGAAGAAGCGGCGGTCATACAGAAAACCAAACCCCATCACCTGTTCGTTGTTGTGTGGTCTCTCTCTCTTGAGCCCGGTGGTGGTGGCTGACAGTGACGCCAAGGCCTGCATTAAAATGGCGTCATCCGGTTTGCTGGAGATAGCCGATGACCCGACTCAACGATTTTTAGGCAAGGTTGAAGAAGACACGGCGCGCTGCCGCGGTGGTGAAAAAGCCGTAAAATACCGCAATACGCCCTGGGTGGACTGGCAGAATTATTACGCCAGCGGCGATCAGCAGAGCAAACACCAGGGCGACCAGGCGATCACTCGCCTGGGTGAGCATCTGTATCCGGATGGACGCGGCGTCGATGGCGCCCTGATGGATCTGGAATACCAGCGCATCGAACTGATCAAGTTCAATCTGTTCGACCAGGACACTTATCAGCGATTTGTCACCGATCCCACACGCGCCGCCACCACGGTGTGGGATGAAATGCGACTGCCTCCGAATCATCCGAACTACACGGCGGTAGGCGGAGACGGCAAGCAGTTGTGCAGTGGCTCACTGATTACCCACCGTACTTTAAACGGCATTTGCAACGACCTGGCGAATCCACTGATGGGTGCGACCGGGATGCCGTTTGCACGCAATGCCCAGTTTGAAGAGACCTTCCCTCGCCTGGAAAAAACTGATTTGGTGCGCAATCGTCACGCCGGACGTCTGGGCTTGATGAAACCCGACCCGCAACTACTCAGCCGCAAATTATTCACCCGCGAACAGACATCGGGCAACGGTTGCAACCAGGGGTTGGGCGATAGCAACTATTCCACCGATTCCAATTGCGATTACCTTAAAGCGCCCTTCTTCAATGTGCTGGCGGCGTTCTGGATTCAGTTCATGACCCACGACTGGTTCTCGCATACGGTCGAGGGACTCAACGAAAACCAACTGGTTTCCGCGGGCTGTGATTCGGCCGAAGCCCAGGCCCTGGGGTGTCGCCCCGGCGACCGCGTCCAGCCTTCGCTGTATGCCGAAACAACCGATCCCGAAAGCTTTGAGTTTGCCGGAAAGCGATACCTGAAACGTGCCTACAGGACGACCGGTAACCATGTCACCGCCTGGTGGGACGCCTCGCAGATCTATGGTTATGACGAGGCGTCGCTGCGGCGGGTGCTGCGCGACCCGAACGATAAGGCGAAACTGCTGATGCAGGACAACTATCTGCCCCTGCTGGCCGATTGCGCCGTCTACAGCGCTGACTGCCCGGTGCAACCTCAGTGGCTGGGGCAGGAGTCGGTGGCGTTTCCGGACAACTGGAATATCGGGCTCAGTTTCTATCACAATCTGTTTACCCGCGAGCACAACTATTTTGTCGACCATTTCCGCGAGCTACAGAAGCAAACCCCGGACGCCGACTCGGGGCTGCGTAACCCGGACCAGCCTGATCGGATCATTGCTTACAAGGACGTTGAAGATGAGCGGCTGTTTCAGGCAGCACGATTGGTGATAGCTGCCGAGATTGCAAAGATTCACACCATCGAATGGACCACTCAACTGCTCTATAACGAACCTCTGAATAAAGCGATGAATTCAAACTGGTCCGGCCTGTTCAACCAGGAGGAGAGCCGGGTCTCACAAATCTTACGGCGCATCACCGGCAAGGACGAAAACTTCCTCAGCCGAACCGCATCGAAAGTGGCGCAGTGGCTGGGGCAATCCGATAACCCCAAGGCATCCGGTGGCGCCTATTCGGTATTTGCATCCGGGGCCGGCATTTTCGGCCTGGGCAACAGCCGCCCTGAAGGCCGTCTGTGGTGGAAGCACGATGCATGGAATCTGAACAACCTGGAGACGGATGTCAACGGCGGCACCAACCATTTCGGGTCGCCGTTCAACTTTCCCGAAGAGTTTCCGTCGGTTTACCGACTGCATGCACTGGTACCTGACCTGATCGAGTTCCGCAATGCCAGCGAACCCAACAGGATCACCCACAACATTCCTGTCGCCGCGACGGTACGCAAGGCGGCTACCGCACAGATGCATCAGCGTGGTCTGGAAAACTGGGGCCTGAGCATGGGCCGGCAACGACTGGGCCTGCTGCAATTGCGTAATTCGCCACTGTTTTTACAAAACCTGCCGATGCCACACCTGGATTCCGAGAGCAAACAGCTCGATATTATCGCACTGGATATTTTGCGCGATCGTGAGCGTGGCGTGCCGCGCTTCAACGAATTCCGGCGTCAGATCGGGCTGAAAACATTGACCAGTTTTGATGACTTTGTCGATCATCGTCTGGATGAGAACGACCCCTGGCGTCGGCATCAACAGGAGACCGTGCAACGCCTGCGTGAGATTTACGGCACCCATGCCTGCGACGCCAGCAAAATCATCTCCACGGCTCAGCTTAACGGGGATGGCAGCTTTATCAACGACTGCCATGGCCGTCCGGACGGCTCGGTGGTGGACAATATCGAAGACGTGGACAATATCGTTGGCTGGATGGCGGAGTACACCCGTCCGCACGGCTTCGCCATTTCCGAGACCCAGTTCCATATCTTCATTATCAACGCCTCCCGCCGCCTGTTCAGCGACCGTTTTTTTACCTCCAGCTTCCGGCCCGAGTTTTATTCGCGCCTGGGCTACGACTGGGTCATGCATAACGGCCCGGTCCAGGAGTGCCCTTACCCGGTCAGCAAGTTGGCCGACGGTAGTCAGGCCTGCCTCGAGCCGGAAGCGGTAAACGGTCACGAAGTCGCTGTGTCGCCACTGAAGCGGTTGCTGATCCGCAACATCCCCGAGATCAAGAATGAACTGATGCATGTGAAAAACGCCTTTGATCCCTGGGCCCGGGACCGGGGGAGTTATTACGACATCTCATGGAAGCCACGCCCGGGAGCGGAAACAGATCCGGCATTTTCCAACCAGCCATAGGGAGCACGGGTGAAAGGGACGAACACAGCAAACATCTGCCGATTAAAGCGTCCACTGATGTTGGTAGCGACCCTGGTGGGATCTATCCTGACGGGGACGGCAACCGCGGATGAGCCCGTCAACACCGAACAGCTGGTGGCCGAAATGAATCAGCGCATCGCGACCATCATGCGCTCCAGTCCGATCGATGGGGTCATCCCCCGCTTTAATCAGGCAAAAAGCCTGGGCTGTCTCGACGCCACATTTCGCGTTCACGAGTCAATCAATAATGAATTCAGACAGGGGCTGTTTGCCCAACCGGGAAGCTACCGGGCGCGGTTGCGTTTCGCCAACGCCAGCCAGCAGGATGATTCAGAAAAAGATATCCGTGGCCTCTCTATCAAGATATTCGGCGTCAAGGGAGAGACGCTTTGGGGCGAAAGCGGCATCCAGGATTTTTTGCTCAACAGCTATCCGGCTCTGTTTGTCGGCACCCCGGAAGATTTCCTCGACTTTATCCGGGCGCGCCAGGAAGACAAAATGGTGGGGTTTTTTATCAACCCGTTTGACTCGCATCTGAAGTCCCTGTGGATTCTGTTCAAGGCCCGCGCCGTGCACAGCAGTCCGTTCAGCATTCGTTACTGGAGCACCACCCCGTACCGGCTCGGAACAGATGACAGCATGGCGGTCAAATACTCGGTCACCCCTTGTAGCGGTACGTCGGAGCCACCGGCCGGGCAACCCGGCAAGGATCAGTTGAGTTCCGCGATGAAGGCGCATCTGGACCGGGCACCGGTCTGTCTGGAATTCGGCATACAAAAAAGAACTCACCCGGGCGACATGCCGATCGAGGATGCGTCGGTGATCTGGGCAGAAGATGTTTCTCCCTTCCATACGGTGGCCACCCTCACCATCCAGCCACAGGTATTTGACACCCCCGAGGCGTTGGCGGCATGTGAAAAGATCAGTTTCAACCCCTGGCAGAGCCTGCCCGAACATCAACCCCTGGGGCGGATGAACGAGGTGCGCCGGGAGACCTACTTCAGCGCATCCCAACTAAGAACAAAAGAGGCACCATGAACCAACTGGTAATGCAGTGGCTGGACAGGTCACGGGATGAGCTGGATGACATCTATTGCAACGCGGATGCCGGCACAATCCCATCCGGTGATACCCGCGGCACCGCGATTGTCACCGGCTCGCTGTTCTCCAAAACCCTGGCGGGCATTGCACGGGCTTTTGCCTGGCAGGGCAAGCTCTTTGACCTGTTTCCCCCGGACTACCAGTCAGGCGTCCTGATTAACAAGATCACTCCCTTCAGTCTGACCTTTGTGGTTGCCAAGGTGTACCGCGACAAGAGCTGGATGGACGGCAAAGAGACCATTGTGATCGATTATTCAAAAACCTCATTTTTCGCCAAGGTGATACGTGATGAAATCCGCGAGATTGAACCCGGCGTTTATCTGGGCAAGGTCTGGTGGGGAAAAACCAGGGTGCTGGACTTTGCCTTAACCCGGCACGATACACCATAAATCAGCTTGCCCGGACAGGTCGCACTGCATGACGCCGCAATCCACTTTCATGATTATTGCGAACATTGCCGAGGATCGACTGGATCCGTTGCGGACACTGCTGGAGGCCATGAACCGCGAGCCGGGCGTGGTAGACCCGCACAATACAATGTTTCCGTTTGGCCGATTCGATCGCCTGCATGTCGCCCGGTTTTTGATCCTGCAGACACTGGTGGCGGAAGATAAGGTATCAACCTTGCCGGCCGCACCACCGCGACTGGTTTTTCTGGGTGACTGTGATGGACCGTCCGACACCTTTATCGCCGAGATGGCTGTACTGGCCGGGCCTCAACTAAGGCACATTTTCGGCCACTGCGACGCCTTCATCGACGAGCGCGACAGTCTGGTCAACTGGATGCAGGCACACAATACTGAACCGGCCGCCAACTACATTAACTGGCGTGGCCGCACCGTCCTGCAGATTCGTGAGGAGACAGCACTGCACGAGGCGTTGTCCGGGGAGCTTCGGCGGATTGTGCGGGAGATCGGGCGTGATAACCCGCGTGCGATTCGCCAACGGCTGCTCTCCTTTGTGGAGCGGGAAAAGGACGCCGCAAGACTGACCCTGACGCCAGCCGCCCCGACACCGGTAGACTGGTGGATGAAGAACCTGCTGCACAAGCTGGGAGTACCGCTGCTGCTGTTGCTCCTGTCACCGCTGTTTCTGCTGGTGTCGCCCTACCTCGTTTGGCGACTGCGCCAATTGGAGCGTAGCGATCCGGAGTCGATCGATCGCCCGCCCCGGGAGTATATGCGGCAGCTGGCCGCCCTGGAAGATCACGATGTCACCAATCCCTTCAGCGCATTCGGCGAGGTCAAGCCGCAGCCGTTTCGACGCCATGCGGTTCGGTTTTTTCTCTGGCTGCTCGATTACGCGGCACGGCACGTCTACAACCGTGGTTATCTGACCCGGGTGCAGACGATCCACTTCGCCCGCTGGGTCATGCTGGATGACAACAGACGTCTGCTGTTCGCCAGCAATTACGACGGCAGCCTGGAGAGTTATATGGATGATTTTATCAACAAGGTCGCCTGGGGCCTGAACCTGGTATTCAGCAATGGCGCGGGTTACCCCTCAACCCGTTGGCTGATCAAGGATGGCGCGGAACAGGAGCAGAAATTCAAGCATTTCCTGAAGCGTCGGGCGTTGCCGACCCAGGTCTGGTACAAGGCGTACCCCGGCCTGACGGCCTTTGACCTGGCCCGCAACAGTCGCATACGGGAAGGCGTGGAGGTTCGTCAGGAGAGCGATGAGGAGATTCGCCAGTGGCTGGCACAGATTCAGACATGACCCGGAAGCGACCATGAGCAGACCCGGCAACCCGGAATACAGCGATATCCAGGCACTGGCCCGTTTCGGGCATGGTGGTCTGCGGGAGGCGCTGTTTTTATTACTCGACATTACCGATGCCGCAAAAGCGGGTGAATGGCTGGAGACGGCTCCCGTCAGCAGCGCCGAGTGGAGTAACCCACCCCCGGAAACGGCACTGCAAGTGGCCGTCACTGCCAGCGGCCTGCGCGCCCTGTGTCTGGACGAAGCGGTGCTTGAAGGCTTCTCCGAGGCGTTTCTCTCCGGCATGGCCGCTGATGACAGCCGGTCACGGCGCCTAGGTGATGTGGCCGACAACGCTCCGCAACATTGGACCTGGGGCGGCACACCGGACAGCGTGCCGCACCTGCTGTTGATGCTGTATGCCAAACCCGGCCAACTGGCGGCATGGAAGGAGACGACCATCCAGGACCCGTTGTTCGGTCAGGCGTTTCGGATAGTTGCGGAATTACCCACGGTCGACAGCGGCAATATCGAACCCTTCGGTTTTACCGATGGCATCAGCCAGCCCGCTATCGACTGGGAACGCCGACAAACCACCGATCTGCACCAACGGGACCGATATTCCAACCTGCTCTCCCTGGGTGAACTGTTACTGGGCTACCCGAACGAATACGGCCAATATACCCACCGTCCGCTGGTTGATCCCAAGGCTGACAAACGGGCGTCGCTATTGCCCGTAGCGGAAGAACAGCCACAGTTGCAGGATCTGGGACGCAACGGCAGCTATCTGGTCATGCGGCAACTGCATCAGGATGTGCCCGGGTTCTGGCAGTTCCTGGACCAGCAGGCCAATGGAGACCCGCAGCAGCGGGAGCAACTGGCCAGCCGCATGGTGGGCCGTCAGCGCGACGGCACGCCGCTGGTTGACCGCACCGGGCAACCAATCGAGGGGATTGAAAACAGCGGTCCAGCGGTCGCCTTGAATCAGTTTGATTTTGCCCGGGACCCGCATGGCCAACAGTGCCCGGTCGGTGCGCATATTCGCCGTTCCAATCCCAGGACGGGTGATTTTCCTCCAGGCGTGACCGGCATGCTGTCACGCCTGGTGCGGATATTTGGCTTTGGCCGCCAACACCCCGGCGATGACCTGATCGCCTCGACCCGCTTTCATCGACTGTTGCGACGCGGCCGCGTCTACGGTGAACAGCTGTCGCCGGCACAGGCATTGGAAACAGGTGCCGCGCAGGCACAACGGGGCCTGCACTTCATCTGCCTGGTCGCCAATATCTCGCGCCAGTTTGAGTTTGTGCAGAACGCCTGGTCGATGGGCAGCAAGTTTGGCGGGGTACAGAACGAGGCCGACCCATTGCTGGGTAACCGACAACCGCTCGCCAATGGCCGGTCGACCAATCACTTCAGCCAACCCGATCCCCAGGGCCCGGCCCACTGCATTCACACGATGCCCCAATTCATCACCGTGCAGGGCGGCGCTTATTTCTTCATGCCCGGTATTCGGGCCTTGCGCTACCTGGCCAATGCTGCGATGACAAAGGACGAGGCCACATCATGAACAAGGCGCTGCGCAGACGGCTTTATCCTGTATTAGATGTCTTGCATCGGCTATTGGTCGCGGGGCTGAACATAGAACGTCGCCTGGAGCCCTACTTCAGACCGACGCTGAATCGCCTGACCCGCGAGCCGGTCGCCAGACTGTTGCAGTACCTGATCAACCGCAACCGCCTCGATTACGGACTGGGATCGGCGGAGGAAAAGATATTTCCCTGGGAGGAACAGGCGCTTGACGACATTATCGATTTGATGGCCGATCAGATGCGAGGCCACTTCAAACCCGGCGGCTACGAGCGTGGTGGCAACACCAAGACCCACGGCATCGTCCGGGCCACGGTGACTATTCGCGATGATCTGCCGGAGCATCTGCGGCAGGGGATTTTTGCCAGCCAGCGCAGTTATCCCGCCTACGTACGCTTTTCCGGTCCCGGTCCGGACGTACCGGCGGATATCCGCGACGTGGGATTCTCCAGCATGGCGATCAAAATCATGGATGTGCCGGGCGAGAAGCTGATGGATGAGGAGAAGTTCACCCAGGACATGATGGGAGTCTGCACCCCCACCTTCGTCACCCCGGACGTGCGGGAAAATGCCAAGCTGCAGTACTGGAGCCTGGTGGACATGCCGATCTACTATTTTATCAACCCGTTCGATTCACATATCCTGGATTTCATCATGCAGGCATTGTGGAACGAAACCCAGCTCAACCCCCTGGGCCACCGCTACTACAGTTGCGTGCCCTATCTGCTCGGCGAGGGCCAGGCGATGATGTACTCGTTTGCCCCCAAAACCGGGGTACCCAAAGATATTCCCGGCCTGCCGTTCGGCTCGCCGCCGTTCAACTACCTACGCGACAACATGGTGAAAACGCTGGATGAAAAGGATGTGACCTTTGATCTGCAGATCCAGCTGCAGACCGATCCGCACCGCATGCCGATTGAGAATGCCGCGGTGCGCTGGCCGGAAAAACTGTCACCCTACATTCCGGCGGCAACCATCCATATTCCCCGGCAGAAATTCGATTCGGCGGCACAGTTCGAGTTTGCCAAGCGCCTGAAAATCAACCCCTGGCACTGCATCCCGGAACACCGTCCGCTTGGCAACCAGAGTCGTGCGCGCCGACGCATGTATTATGAGCTTTCAAAATTTCGTCAGGAAATGAATGACGTCTCACATCTGGAGCCGACCGGCGACGAGGTTTTCGCCGATCCCGAGTAACCCTGGACAAACCGGCAGGTTTTATGTGGCGTGATGTTGGGATTCGTTCCGACTAGCCCCAGCTGCATGAAAAGATTAACCGCCCATTCCAACTTCACTTCGCTGAGAGGAATAATCGAGTTTGATGAACAACGACAGCCGGAAAAGCCTTCCGGCTAGTTTTTAATCAGGCTCTGCTCCAGCCCGGCAATACAGAGGGTACGCTTGCCCAGGGAAGATCTCAGGATATTGGGATACTTCCGGGCCAGGGAAAGCAGTCTTTTCGTATTGACCACATCGGACAGGCATTCCGTCGCCTCTATCAACTCCATAATCCTGGTCCGATTATTATTGATGAAATGTTTTCCATCCCACCGAAATCCCTGTTTTTGACTGCGCCACTGGGTCGGCAGGGGTTGTAAGGCGTCAAACGCCTTCCGCAACTCGTGCTTGTTCCAGCAATCGGCATATTTCTTTCGGTACCCGGAAAAAACAAATGGATGCAGACGCATGTCCAGCAAGGGGCTACGGTTCTCCACACTGGCCATCATGGCATTGCGGTCATTGTGCCATATCCATTCACCCAGGCGCCCTCCCGGCGCGATGTCATTGCACAGGACATCGGTAAAACCAAGACCCAGATCATTCAGGGGATCCGGATTTTTCGCCGACCAGATCTCCGGCGCTGGTATATTGAGCAACGGATGCAGTTGCGCCGACACGCGGGTCTTGAGGGACTGTTTGGCATTCAAATACCGGGCTGGCCAGAAGGCATCCCGAATATGTCTGCGGACATTATTGACCTTGCCGTCACAGGCATAACTCTGCTTGATCCAGGCCCAGTCACGCCGCCTCATTGCATCGCGGACTGCCGCCTGAAACTGCCGGCCCCAATACCCGCCGAACAATTCGTCGCCACCGGTTCCGTCAAGTACTACCGGAATCCCCTGCTGGGCTATGGCCTCGTACATCTGCGGCATCGCCATGGCATTGCCATTGAAGGGAAACGCCTTTTCATGGTGCCGGCATACCTGCAAAAACTGTTCAAACGAATTGCTGTCGTAATCCAGTACCACGGTTTCCGCAGCCACGCCAAGCTCCTGAACACATTTTTGGGCATATTTGTAATCATCGGAGCGGCCGGTATCGCCCATGAAAATTTTCACCTGGTCCTGTAATTTCTCGCTGTAGAGCACCGACAGCAATAGCGAGCTGTCGATCCCACCCGACAACAGCAGTGCCACAGGGCGATCCGACACCAGCCGCGAAGCGACGCTGTCCCGAAGCACCTCGACCAGGTCTTGCTGCTGGTAATCTCCCGTTGAACCTGCGGGTGGATGGTGCCAGTCAAAATAGGGAGCGCCTGTCATCTCCCACCGGCTGAAATCAAAGGTGCAGTAGTGGCCAGGCAGGATTTGAGAGATTTTCTGGAAGTGCGTCTCAGCCGAGGCGGAGGGATGCATGGACCCAAAGAGAAAATAGTCCAGCAGCGCGCTACGACGAAATTCCAGATTCAGCCCAAGATATGTCTTGATGGCGCCGATGCTGGAGGAGACGCAGAGCACCTCATCATCGAGATAATAGAAAAGCGGCTTTTTGCCATACCGGTCGCGTGACAGGAAAAGAGCATTTCTGCCTGCATCAAACAGGCTGAATGCCCACATACCGTTAAAATCGGCCAGCGCCCCGGCGCCTCCGGAGACGACGGATCTGAGGAAAACTTCGGTATCACCCGTGGTGCGAAAATCAACACCCTGCTTTTTCAGCTCCGCCCCGATCTGCCGGTAGTTATACAGTTCTCCGTTATACAGGAACACCTTGTCCTGACTAAGGAACGGCTGATGCGAACGATCACTGAGATCGAGGATTGAAAGCCGCTGATGCCCGAAAGCGGCGTGACAGACCACCTCCCCATCGGCCGTCGGTGTGTTGAAATCCAGATAATGAACGCCTTGATCATCGGGTCCCCGATGATGAAGCGTATTCAGAGCAGCAGTGAATTTCTCTCTTGATATAGGAACCGTCTTCTGTATTACCTGAAAAAAACCACACATATCGCCAAATCCATTCCCATCACAAACGCCACCAAGGGCTGCTCGCCGATAACAAACCGGACATATTCCCACAACGTTTCTGGCAAAGCCATATCCACCACCCTACTTTCGGACCAATTGCGCACACTTTTCCCTGGATCAGGTTGATCCAGCGGAGGCACAACGCGCACCGCCTCAGCTCAACGGGGAGTTATTCTGGATCGCCGGCCCAAGCAGTGCCACTATGGACGCATGATTATTTACGGCATTGATTTCACCAGCCGCCCGCAACGCAGCAAACCCATCACCTGCCTGGAATCCGTGCTTGAAGACACTCATCTCCGCGCGGGTAATCTGACCGAGTGGCGGGACTTCGCGGCATTCGAGGCCGCCCTGAGAAAGCCTGGCCCATGGGTCGCCGGGATCGACTTCCCATTCGGGCAGTCCAGGCGATTCATCGAGACCATCGGCTGGCCGGATACCTGGCAGGGCTATGTCGATCATGCCAAACAGCTCGGACGCCAGGGCTTTCGCTCCGCACTGGATGACTACCGCAAAGACCGCCCCGCAGGAGACAAGGAGCATCGCCGCGCAACCGATATCGCCGCCGGATCCATCAGCCCGCAAAAGCTTTATGGAACACCGGTCGGCCTGATGTTCTTTGAAGGCGCGCCACGCATCAAAGAAGCCGGTGTCACGATACACGGCCTGCAACAAGGTGACCCGCGACGGATCGTCGTCGAAGCGTATCCCGGCATTCTGGCCCGAAGCCTGATCGGTCGCCAAAGCTACAAGCAGGACAGCAAAGCCAAACAGACCCGGGAGCAATACAAAGCGAGAATGGAAATACTTAACCTCGTCAACAAAAACGGTGTCCAGCCATCCCATGGCCTGACAGTGGAAGCGCCAAACAGCCTGGCCGATGACCCCGGCGCGGATCATCTCGACGCCCTGCTCTGCGCCATCCAGGCCGCATGGGCGTGGACGAGGCGTCACAGCAACTATGGCCTGCCAACCACCATTGATCCGCTGGAAGGGTGGATCACCCATCCGACCACCAGTCCATGATGCACCAGGCTCGGGAATATGGGCCATTCGGTCAGTGGTAACCGGAGGTCTCTACGTGACACATTTGTGATGGCAGCGTAACTCCGATGAAAAATTATACGCCCACACTCCTCTGTGCAGCATGGAAACAACCGATACCAGTGCCTTCAAACATGGAGCATACGGTCGGTGACTGAATCACCATACCGACAAGGAGACCATCATGAAAAAAGTCTGACGGCCTTACTGATTTCCGCAAGCATATTAACCTCTGCGAATGTCATCGCAAGAGACCGCGAGATCAGTGTTGAAATCACCAATATAACCAATGCCACCTACTTTACCGAACTACTGGTGGCCGCTCATGACCGTAACACCCGCCTTTTTGAACTCAGTACGGCGGCATCACCCCATCTTCAGGCCATGGCCGAGGGTGGCAATATTAATGGACTGATCGATGACCTTGAAGCGGTCGGCAGCGAATACATTGCCAATCCGGCGGCCGGACTCCTGGCGCCAGGCGCGAGCACCGAGGCAGTGTTCAACCTACCGGGAAACAACCACCGGTTCCTTTCAATTGTCGCCATGCTGCTACCCACGAATGACGGCTTCGTTGGCCTTAATGGTTTGCCAGTCCCGAAAAAAAAGGGTACCTACATCTATTACCTGCGCGGCTATGACGCCGGCACCGAGGCAAATGATGAGATCATCACCGGTGGCGATGCACCCGGTGTCCCTGGAATCCCCGCCGATCCCGGAGGCAACACCGGGACGGGGGGCGTAGCCACTGTGGGCCCGGACCACAATCCAACCATCCATATTCACAGGGTGTGACGGGAGATAACGACCCACTGAGCGGAGACAGTGATCTCGACGCCAGAGTCCACACTTGGCAGGGACCCGTGGCCAAGCTGGTGCTTCGGGTAGGTAATGACGACTAGCCCGGGATAAAACGATGCTCTTGCGACAGTGCCTCGGCAATCTCCGAGGCACTAAATGTTGTT
Organism: Sedimenticola selenatireducens DSM 17993; assembly: GCF_000428045.1. Lineage (GTDB taxonomy): Bacteria > Pseudomonadota > Gammaproteobacteria > Chromatiales > Chromatiaceae > Sedimenticola > Sedimenticola selenatireducens. Next base: position 22,116 of record NZ_ATZE01000021.1, read on the forward strand.
CCGTTAAACGCAAATTCGGATCTTTGGCCGACAGTTATGGAGAGCCTGACCATATAGGCATCTCTCAGGGTTCAGCTGTGGGCGAGAAAATACAGCACCATCATATTTCAAACTCTGCCCACAAGGGTCTGTGGTCCGCGATATGATACTTCACTGCGTTATTGAAATAGTCAGGGCCAATAGTCCAGGCGTCGGTAAAGAAAGGATCATGATCAAAATCAAAGACCCCTGAATGCCCCCGATAGGCCTCCTGCATGCCACCGGCATGGAATGCCACCTGATCATAATCCTTGTCGCCCGCGAGATTGCTGCCCATGGACGTGGAGTGTTGCGGCAGTATCAGACGCTTGGCTTTCAACGCCTTGTAGACATTGCTGGAGTTGCCCCGAATCGGCAGGTTCAAATCGCCTAACACCAGGATGTTCTGAGAGTAGGCTCCTGCCGCCTTGTGGCGTTGATCGGCCCAACGAGCGAGCGCATAGGCCTCAAGCGCGCGCCGGTCCTGATCATAATAGGCGTGACTGCCAAAGAACAGATGGGCGCAAACCGCGGTAAACTCCAGCGCACCTGCCCGAAATGCCACCGCATAAGGGTTACGATCAAAACCCTCGAACGCACCAGAGACCCCCTTCAAACGAATATAGCGCCGATCACTCGGCGGCACCGCCACCTCCGCGGCAAGTTCCAGTCGGGTGAGCTTATCACTGTCATAGAGGAACCCCGCCCGTTCATCATTGCCGCCGATATCGGAAAGAATGACCCGATAACTGGCGGGCAGATGACTCAGTAGCAGACGCAAGTGGATCAGCGAATCAGCGATTTCCTGGATCGCCACAAGATCAAACCAGGAAATTATCTCAGCCATGAGCGCGAGATCACCATCCGTACGCTTCTGAAGACCAAAGTTCGTTAAATTCCATGTGGCCGTCAATAGCCGGTTACTGGCCTTCGGTGGGACGCCGCGCAGCGCTTTTGTTGACACCAGCGCCTGTCGTTCTGTTTCCACCGCGTAGATAAACGCGGGGTGTTCCTGTTTGTGAGGTACCATCGCTACGCCTCGAATGGATTCAATAGTCAGACACCGGGTTTAGAGAAATCCTTGCACTTCCATCATGACAGCCCGGTAATAAATCGGTGTTGTTATGGACTTTGCTTTCCAGGGCATTTTTCGAATAAAACACCCGGGATCGGCCCTGGGTCTGTGCAATGGCCCGGTTGATATAAAGAATATAGCCGTTATAGCCAACCGGTAACGCTTCCAGTCATATCTGCAACTGAATTGAAAAGCTCGCGTCCTTCACCATTGATGGGGTTACCCGGATCATTGAAGGTGTGTGATTCAAGAAATACCGGAGACATGGGTTACACATTTCCGCATTTGGGGAGACCCTGATGCACTGGAATGAGTGTAACCGGATGGAAGAGCGCCTCAGACTTGAGGCTCGATTACCCCATCCCGAACATTAAGAAAGCGCAACCTGGCGGGGCATCAAAAAGACTTCTAATGGAATTTCTCCCACTCACCAACAAAGAAACCGGACGGTAAATTTCAGATCCAAAGCAGGAGATAGCCGTTCAGACACTCCAGTAATCGATAAAAGAAAGGACCCATGAATAAACCAAGCATACGCAGATAAAGGGCGCTATCCCGGTCACCTGTTGCATGAGGGACAATCCTTTTGCAGGAGCAGATTTATCCGCGAATTTCGCGGCTGACGCTGCTCCCACGAGCCGGCTCTCTCAGGTTGTCAGTACAGCACCAGTTTTGAACTTGGAAGTCTCACTCTCCACCTCATTCACCGACTGAACCAATTGCTCCGCAAGTGTCAACAGGCTTTGCGATACTTCATGGGTCTTATTCGCTTCACTGCTTGCCTTGAGAATGTTATCGGCAATACGATCGGCAATCTCGTCCTGCTCATGGGCAGCGGCATTCACCTCGGTGAACTCGTTTTTCAGACTGTCGACCTGATCAACTGCAGCTGAGAGATCCTGCTCGGTAGCACGTGAAGTTTCGGTAACCTCGTTGACCATATCCTTAGTGGCCATTACCTCCTGTTCCGCCATTTCGATCTCCTTCACAAAAACACCGAGAGATTGGTTGATTGAACTGGTCAGCACCGCTGTTTCATCAGAAAGGCTACGCACTTCACTGGCGACCACTGCAAACCCACTCCCATATTCACCTGCACGGGCGGCTTCAATAGCGGCGTTGAGGGATATGAGGTTGGTCTGCTTCGCAATTTTGTCAATCATTTCAAGTTGTGTCGCCACTTGACGTGAGTTATCGATAATGGCCTGCATACGTGCCGAAACCTTTTCGACTCGTTGAACCACCTGATCAGTGCACTCTCGGTTGTGCTGTGAACTGGTCCGTGACTGTTGCATGGCACGAACTATGTCATTTAATCCTGAATCAATGTGATTGATCGCCGCCAGCACCCGCTGCGATGAATTCTTCATCGAATCAGTCTGTCCAGCAATATCACTGAGCTCCGCAGCAATATCTCGATTGTTGGCACTAATGGTCAGGCTTTTTTCGCCCAGTGTGGTTGCGGCAAGTTGTACACCGTGCATCCGCATCTTGATCTGTGACACGATAATATGGATCTTGTCAATAAAACGGTTGAAAAGCCGAGAGAGCAGACCCATTTCATCCTGCTTCCTGTCATTCAGTTTAAGCGTCAGGTCTCCCTCCCCCTGGGTCAGGTCATTGATGCTGTGAATCAGGGAGTAGATCGGCCGATAGATGATAAGGCGAAAGACTAACAGTACGATAATGAGTGCAGGCAACAGCACCGCAGTTATGATTATTAGAACACCAATGAGGTTTTCGTTTTTCTGCGCCACCGCGTAGCTGTTGTCCATACTGACCCGAAGGTAACCACCCGTCTCACCTTCACGCCAGTTGGTGTGGCAGACCACACATTCTGAAGTCGCCGTCAGTCGCTGGAAAAAATGCGCTTTGTCATCTTCCATAAAGTGAGCACGTCCGGTTTCATCGAAGTCAATCGCAGGATCGATCGTATAATGACAGTCGACACAGTCATGCCCGCTTGAACGCACCGTCTCTATATGCTGTTTTGTAGATGGCGTTTCACTCGAGTCACGGACGCTCCAGTCTTCTCTCTGGTGACGGCCACGTGTCGCGTCAAAGAGCTCTCGGTTGGGATTGGACAAAACCCCATCCTTGTGGTTAAACGGCTTGCCAACGGTAACTTCACCCGACTTATAGGTCATTAATCCAGAGCGGGCGTAGAGCGCAGCGTTATCAACCTCGTCAATTTTCGAGAAGTTATCAATTACGTGCTGGAAGGATTGTCGCTGCCCTTTGTTTATTGATTCGCTGGAATCAGCAACCAGTGTTGATAACAGCCCGTGCCCGGTTTCGACAATACGTTGCTCAAGGAGCATGTTCTGACGCTGATAGTAAATTGCAATGGACAATAGTGAGACAATACAGACACTTACACCAAGGTAGAGCAGGGCCCGAAAGAGTAGCGAGTTTGTAAGGTGAATACGTAATTCCTGGCGGGTACTCATATTTAATCTCCGCTACGCATCTTAAAACTTGCGTTTAATGACCCGCGGGTCATCATGACGATGCAACATTATCTGCCGTGGAAAATGCTCACTCGCACACCCTACACAGGGATGACCGGCCTTAATGCAGGTACTCGTATTATTGTTGTGGCCGTTTATCATGCAGTCACTACGGGTAACCACGCCCTGGCAACCAAGATTGATGAGACAGCCACTATCTCCAATGTATCTGGCGTAATGCTTCTCCTGAAAATCTGCGTAGTAATTGCAGCGTTCATGAATCGTACGCCCAAAAAAATGAATCGGTCGATGCTGCAAGTCAAGCTCAGGCAGCGTCCCTTTCATCGCATAATGCAACAAGGTGTAGACGAGATGCTCAGGTTTCATTGGGCAGCCCGGCAGGCTCACCAGAGGCTTGGCTATATTCTGCGCTGCAAGCAGTTCAGGTAAAGTCTGTACCCCGGTCTGCATACCATTCATACGCGTGACGCCACCGAACACCGAGCAAGTACCGGCAGCAACACACGCTGTTGCACGTTTCGCCATGGGTACCACCCACTCAACAAAAGGCTTGTGCCCCATCAGGCAGGCATGTGGCATCCCGACTGGAGTTGATCCCTCTACCACTAGCAGGTAGTCAAGATCAGAATCGACAACCTGATCCAATATCCCGGTCACCTGATCACCGGTGGCCAATGAGAGATCGGGATGAAAGATGACATTGGCAAAACGGCTCAGAATATCGAGCACTGGAACATACTCAATATCGAGAAAACTACAGGAGCAACCGGAGCAGGAGCTACCGTGCAACCAGACCAGGTTTAGTCTTTTATCAACATATTTATCGGCTGCCAGGAGATCATCAAAACTTAGAAATGAGGCCGCACCAGTGGCAATAATCGCACCATAAACCTTCTTTAATGCTTCACGCCGTGTGATTTTTTCCATCGTATTCATCCCACTTCTAATGAACAGAACATGCCATGCACGGGTCTGTTGAACGCACAATGCGCGCCAGTTCCAGCGGTTGCTCTGGATCGGCGACCTGGGTACCAATCAACATCTGTTCAACCGCCCCCGGCCGTCCTGCCGCATCGCGCGGCGACATATTCCAGGTGGTCGGGACGATCATTTCATAATTACTGATATAGCCCTTATCATGCGTTTCAATCCAATGCCCGAGTGCACCACGCGTCGCTTCTGTGAGACCATAACCGCGCATGTTTTTCGGCATATCCTGCTCGATAAAAGCACTCTTGTCCGGTTGCACCTCGTGCAATTGCGCCTCTAAGCGCTCAAGGATCTGCAACGAGCAGATCAGCCGTGACAGATGGCGACCCATCACAGAATCATACTCACCCAGTCCAATATTCAATTCCCTATTGATGCCATCAATCTGACGGTTAAAATCATCATGCTGACCGCTTCGATAGGTATTGATCACTCGCGCCGCCGGTCCAACTTCCATTACCTCACCACCATAGCGGGGGGCACGTGTCCAACTGTACTTACCATCCTTGCGCGCAATTTCCTGTTGGTATTCATCCCAATCAAGCGGTTGCAGTGTTGTCGACTGCAACGGTTTAAGGCCCGAAGAGGGTTCATTCCGATACCAACTGTGAGTGTGGTCTTCTGTAATGCGTGATAGATCCAGCGCCTGATAGTTTCCGCCGAGTGTGGCACCACCGACAAAGGCGTGGTTCTCGCCTGACGAATCGGGGAAATAGGGGAAGGTCAGAAAGTTGCCTGGGCCCTTGCCTTCATTAAAGTAGGTGGGAAATACGCTGGCCACCCCAAGCAGGTCGTTACGATACTGATTCCGAATAAAGTGCCCCACCCCAGCCAGCCAGGTCTTGTACTTATTTATCCGGTCAATGGTCGGAAGGGTAGTCACGCCACCCGCCTCAATGGCAACCGGGTGAGGTGCCTTGGCACCAAATACTGCCACCATCTTGTGCAGATCGGCCATTATCGGAATAGCATCAAGATAACCTTTAATAGCAGAGATATTGAGCTCCTGGTCCTTCGCGTAGACACCCTCGTAACGCGGCAGAAAAGGGGCAGCCGGGAAGATCTTGCCACTATCCAGTTCACTGCGCACCCAATCCCTTAAGGTATTCAGCCCCGCGTCATTCCCGTGGTACTTGAGAATGGCAGTGATATCGACAAAGTCCAAGGCAGAAAGGACATAGAAATGAAGCAGATGATCCTGAAGCTGATAGGCGCCAACAATCAGGTTTCGCAGCAACTGGCCATTCTCATTGGGTCGCAACCCCATGGCCTGTTCCAATGCCAGAGCGGCCGCCTCGGCATGGGCGTACGGGCAAACCCCACAGACTCGCTGGGTGACCTGTTGTGCGACACGGGCATCATAGCCAATCAGCGCCTTTTCGATACCACGAAACATGTCACCGGAGCAACGGGCGTCGGTCACGATTCGACCATCCATGTGCGTTTCCACCCTTAGGTGGCCTTCTATGCGCGTTACCGGATCAATGACTACACGCCTCATACATTCCTCTCTTATTATTTTTAACAATATTTGATCAGTGTCAGGCTGTAGTGAAACAAGCATTCCTGACATTGCGAGTCTTTAGCGGTAGAACCGCGAGCGGGTGTCCATACGGAGCCGCCATTTTTTTAAACCACCAGGGGGTAAACCAACTCAATTGGATTCAGCTGATCCATTTAACAAATTCCATTACACCATCCCGGCCATTTGTATTATTTGCGATCCAAATTGCCCTTTCAGGACAATACTCGCGATCCGCCTCATGAAGGCGAATCATCGACAACCAGCATCGCTTTGCTCGTAAGGTTGACTCTTTAATAACACTGATTCACGTTCCAAAAGAACGTATTACTCATTTCTTATTTATTCTTTATCTCATCATCGCAGGAACGATGTCGCTCAATCATTGCGTAGCGCCCTACGGATACCAACCCATCATTTAATGACGATAACTCACCTGTTTCACTTTGGATGGGAGCAGTTGCCTTAACCATGCTTTTCAGTTCATTAATTGTCATACAGCCTTGCGACAATGTGTGTTATGGCCTGATCCGTTACTAATAGCGAGTTCAAGATGAGCGCCGTCATACAGGCGAAGAGTTAGGTGAAAGCCCACCGAACCGGAGGTTGGAACAATCAGTTTGGATATGACACAGAGTAGTTTTTATTAGTTGTTCACTTTTGAATGTAACCGCTGGTGATTGCGCTAAATGCGTACAAAGCCACGACAACCCAACAACAAGAGACAAAGACACGAACAACAATTGGAAATAATTTGTCGCGTCACTTGCTGGCAGACCGCCGACAAGACTGACGATGAGCAGCAACAAAATAACCAAGAATGACTTATTACGCTCCCGCGTCCTTGTACTCATTATATTTTCCTGCCTACTACCACAACATTTATTATTTTTCTGTACCCAGCTTAAAACCAGGTTTACTTCCCATGCATTGATTACATGTTCAATTTTACTTTCATATGTAACGGCCAATCAACACGATTACTTTAGTAAAAATTATCATAGTAACGAAACCATATATGTACATGGCGAAAATTAGGTAACAAGCCGGTTTTCCGAGCATTGAACATCCCCACTAAAACAGACAGTGCATCTGAAATTAAGCACAGGTGTTTAGCTACTGTGCGGGTCTATGATCTGAAACACACACAGACAGCATCAAGGTACAATAGGCATGAGTTATGAGAAATATCAGAAATCATCAGAACAAAAGTCGGGCATATCACGACGCACTACTCTGTGGCCGAACGAGGCAATCTGATGCAGGCAACAAACGGTATGTACCGAGAAAACTCCCGCTCCCACACATGGGTGCTAAAACGAAAAAACCGTTGGTGTTTTCACACTAACCGCTTTTTGTCAGCTTTATGCAATATGACTTAGGATTTTTTGATGAAAACGAACAAAGGGTTGAGCCTGCGCCCAACCCTTTCTTGACCGAAGTGTTACCTATCTCTCCGGTATAAAGTGTGACCTATGTGCTCGGTACACACCTGTTTTAGATGGCGCGCCCGGAAGGATGACTCGCGCTTCACGCTCTTGCTTCGGCCCTGCGGGCCTCGTCGAACCGTCCGTTTGAAGTAGGAGTTTCGAATCTGCTTTACATGCAATATAAAAAAAGCCCACCCGAAGGTGAGCTTTAGTTTATATGGCGCGCCCGGAAGGATTCGAACCTCCGACCACCTGGTTCGTAGCCAGTACATCAAAGTAGTATTTATTTATTAATCAGTCACTTGCGTCGCTTGCCCTTTTTATACCGCAGTAGACTTATCAATAACTTACAATTGAGTGTGCCTGTGATTTAGCACAATAATAGCACAGTCCGATTGCCATCCAGATTCATCCGTTTTCCTCATTCCGCTGTTGGATCGGTGATCTGGAGCGTTAAGCCGACTGGCAGCGCTAGCTCGGCCACCCACCATTCCGGGCTTTGACTTCCAGCTGTATCCCCTCTTGCTCCTGCAGGTAATGGATCACCGCAAACAGGTTGCTCGCCTGGGGATTCCCTTGTGGACGGCGGTCTTCTCCACCCTACTCGTATATCTAGGCCCTTTGTAGTACAACCCGCTTTATCTGTCAGGGGCTTGTGGCAAAATGGTAAGCACGGTTGGCCATGCTCCTGCATTCAACATATCGAGTACTTTATATTTCTCAATCATTCTCTCTATCTGCTGATCGTTCTTCAGATTGAAGTCAAAGCTTCTATCGCTCCTGTATGGGCCGCGCGGTTGCCAATATCCCATACCCTGATCTAAAATCATTTTACTCTTGGCACCCGATTCCCATTGAATAATTAACTCACGGCTATGTTGCATCTCGTATGGTCGTTCAATGAGTTTGACATCAACATCTACACGCAACACTCTACCTACCCACTCCCTTAGGATTGAATCTTGAACATTCCAGTCGATCCAGTCATGTTTAATCTCGGAGCCAAACCTAGATGATGAAGAACGCAATGTCTTGAGCTCAATGGCTTTTAGCTTGTCATTGGCAAAAACAGCCAAGAAGTTACCTAGTAACAAAATCGACCATGGTGATTTTAAGAATCTGTCTGAGTAGCTAATTGATACCGCTCTATCCGACTCAACCATCTTGTGCAGCTCTGGGGCTTGTGTTCGAAGCAGCTCACTCATCCTATTGGGTAGAGTACGAAGAGGTCCGTTCAGCTCATTCGTAACCTCAACGACCTTAGCTCCAGCCTCTACAACATCCCACGAAGAGATATCTAAAGACTCTATTGATAATGGCTCGACACCATCCGATGAGACCCAAACTGTAGTACTACCTGACTTAAGCCAATGATCCCCAGGATTCGAGGAACTACTGTCATTGGAAAACAGCGACTGTGAAGAGGAGCCTTTATTGATTTGCACTGTGACTGGAACTCCAAATGAATCCCATTTTTTATCAAATTCTAATACTTGAACACCAAGACGCCAAAGTGTGACCAGAGCCCTCTTAACATCCTCCGGAAGTGATTCTGCCGAATCAACCCCCAATGCCACACGGAGTTTGTCGACAATTGCCCAGGTCAATACATTGTCACGGAACTGTGTGGAGCCCAAATCCCACTCAAGAGGGTCGCCACGGAGAGCTATCAATATGGAATCCGCCCCTTTATTTATAGCAGAACGGACAAATCGGATTGGCTCATAGGAGCAGTAGGTGGCATTCGGGACCGCTTCAAATATGTGCGGCAACACAAGATAAGAAAGTAAATCACTTTCTGAAAGCCACCGAAGAGCATTTTTCCGGTCGAGCTCCTCTAGCTCAACTCTACTATCCTGACTCGCAAGACAATGCGAGCAAACGTTCTCACAATTTACCGGGCAAGAGAGCTTGCTAGATGCCTTTCGAATTAGCTGAACCACATCTGAAAGCCCTGCAAGCACAAATCCGGCCCCACCACTTACCTGATCGTAGAGCTGAATTACCGTCCTTCCTGCGCCAGTATCAATATCCTTATCAAGACGAACGCTAAAGCCCATTTCTGTACTGGCCACACCGAGAACTTCTGCAATAACATCGCGGATAGCAACAGCCAGCGTCATTGCGATTATCTGATGTTCCGGGCTATCAGAAAGCCACGTCCCTGTTTTTGGACTACGTAGGCATAGCTCAAGAACATCTGTACGTGTGTGATAACCTAGATATACATTTGCCTTCACGTTTGAGCCAGAACAGTCCTTTTCCTTCTTACTACCGGATGCGCCACCTACAGGACGATGATATTTATCTGGCAAAAGTGCTGGTGGTGCATCACCGTTACTCAACATCGACTCAGCGCGTCCGCATTTTAGGCAAACCGCATAACCTCTCTCATTCTCCCCTGATGAGTGATAAAAAACACTCCCTTCGTGCCCAAACCGAACAAACCCGCATCGCTCATCTGGTAGTGCGATCATTTCACCATCCAGATGGATCCGCGGACGTTCTACGCGAATATACTTTTGTGATGAAACGTCATTAGTGGTTGACTCATAAAAATCTGTGAGAAAGCCAGAAGGTCGCAACACATCTTTCTTTTCACTTAATGGGATTTCATATGCACAATGTGTACACGTCAAATCGGAGCTGTTCGAATAGGCATTTTCTACGATGCCGGAAGCACCACAATTCGGGCATCGCCATGCCACATCAAACTTTTGTGCTTCATTAATTGCACCGCCAGAGTGCCAATGCAGACTCACCCCAGCCGATCGGTACACACGCCCATCGATCACGACCTGTGCTCCTGGGGCATACTCCCTTATTGCAATATCAAGACCACGAGTTGGTTGCTCTTTCGAAGTGAAGATATTGTCCTCACGCAGCAAACCGTCCTTATGACGTGTCTTGTTTATAAAGTCTTCAATATTGTAGGTATTGAGGTTAACGACATTTGTTGGGAACCCATATCCTGGCAAGAATGCCTTGGCCGCCAAGTCACGAAGTAGATACTCGTTTTCATGGCGTTCAAGCTCTAATTCCAACGCCCTCTTATAGGGTTCATCTTTTGCTGATGACATCTTGCTTCTAAGGTTATTCAATTCAGTAACCCAGCGTTCCTGAAGCTCTACCAGGTAGAGTAATGACTCTTCAGCAATTGATAAAACAGACCGACCAGCAAGCCCCGTGCCTCGGACAAGCGTTCTCACAACAACCTCCACTTCCTCTGCGCAGTTACCCAGCCAGCCCACAAACCTAGTGCATACTGAGTCTTCCCCACCATAGAACCAGCTTACAGTCAGCTTGGTATTATCAGACGAGTCTGTTTCTTTGTTTAGGTAGATAGCCAGCAACAGTGAATTAACATGTCTCTGGACAATACGATCCGAGCTAAGGGTAATACTCGGAGCTGGTATTGCCGTTACAAAGGACCAATCTGGCTGTGAGAAAACTCTCTGATTATGCGGATCTGCCTTACACAGCGTATAGGCAATCGCGCGCGCCTCACTTCTCCGACCTGCCCGTCCTGCGCGCTGCAGATAGTTCGCCGGGTGAGGTGGCACATTATTCATTACTACTGCAGAAACTCCTCCGATATCGACCCCCATTTCCATGGTCGTCGAACAATTAAGAACATTTATTCGACCTTTCTTAAAAAGATCTTCATAAGTGTCGAGCTTTTCTGCTGACTGCTGAGCCGAGTGCTCAGCCGTACGGTAATAAAATCCACCTTCAACAGTCCTATCACAGAGATCCGTCCATAGATTCTCGTTTCTCAAGCGAATAACATCCTTGTCTTCAGCAACCTGAGTGCGGATCTGTCTGAGCTTTGACACGCCACTACCATCTGGTCTGAATGAGAATAGGGCTGGAAGATCAACTTTAGTACACCGATAGTCTCTGGATAACAGTTTACTGGGCAGATAAGGAGTCAGGCCCCTAAAGGTTGTGTCGAACAACCTGTGTGTTAGCGGGCATACCCATCCAGTCCCTGGGAGTGAGAAGGTCAAAGTAGTCAAATTCAGCGAATACCCTGCATCCATCGGTTCTAGGATGTGCACCTTGATTAAATCCTGCCATGCTTCCTTGAGCCAAAGATTAATCTTATCCCGATCTGTACTGATTATTCGATTAAGGCTACAGCCAAGCTCGAGTAGTTTTACAGGGCGACTGGGGGTGCCAGACCTGATCTGCGGCCAAACCCTTACTGTTGTACTCTCAACGACATCACTTTCTGGGGGATATAGCGTCTTAGAAGTAAATCGGCTCCCCATCCACCTTTGCATAGTTGGATCCAAGCGGAGGAAGGTGTTTTCCCTAATATAGAAGTCAAGGACGACCTTAAGAAAATCCCTCCAATCCTGGAGGGTGAGATTTGTTTTCTCAGATAAATAAGAACCCTCCGTAGGTATGGCTGTTGTTTCTTGCCAGTACATAGGGGGCTTAATAACCTTATCGAGGCCTGCATAACCGATGCCAACCAGGCCTAGTGTTTCGGTACTATTCTGATTCTTCGGACGGCGTGCATATTCTCTGGCAAGTAATAATCTTGCCATCGCTGCACCTGCTTCATTACCAGAAAACAGTTCAGGATTAGAATATTTATTGTAATCTAGGATGGACTGAGAGATATCTTTTGTTGTTGCAAGAGCAGAAACCATATCTGACCATGGTATTTCTGCGCGATCGATTTCAGTTGAACCATCCCTTCCTGCCTCTGCTGTTTTTCTTACACTCTCAGCCTCTTTGGCCAAACCCATGGCTTTGAGGGTTTCTGCCTGCTTCAACAACTCCTCATAACTTACTGTTGGAGTATTTTTTGGTTCAAGATCACGTTTTGACTGTTCATTTCTGAGAACTTCAAACACCAATCCACGCAATCTTGAGCGTTCTGCTTCTTGCTGCATGCGCACAGCCATGCGGGCCGTGCCTTGGCGGCTGTCGGTGAAGGTAATTAGCTTCCTTCCTCGCCCGGGAAGCTCCTCTGGTGACTTACCGTCACTATCCGACTTAACTGGGTCAGGGCAAAACTCCAATACAGTCGGTACTGCATTAGCCACATAGAAGGGTGCTCCCAGGTAACACTTCCTGAGAAAATCCTTCCCTCTCACACCAGTATTTTCACAACATCCACATTGTGAGGTTGTCTCTGACGAGATATGGATAGATATACTACGCCCTTGGTTAACCCTACCTAACCCAAGGGAGTCGACATCAAGGGCGATTTCTTGATACTCGTCATGATTACAGGTGGATGGCGCCAAAACCACCTTCTGAGCCCCATACCTTCCTCCTATATGACCAACCTCCTCAAGAAGCTGACTATCTTCTTCATTAAGATCATATGTAAGAGCGAATTCATCTCCGGCATAGGGGCTACGTTGTTGCAATTCACCGCCAATATCCTCAGCAACTAAATGAGGTGTCTGACACTCCGTGCAGAACCCTACCTCATAGACAGGTGAGTGGCATTCACATCTGGAACGTTGTGTGACATAGACATTGCCAAAAGGCCAGTTTTCAAACGAATCTGATTTTGCGGTGCAGTCTGGGTCTACACAAGACCAGATCCCATGCAGCATCCTTTGAAACATATGGATACGTAACTTAAGGAATGGTACTGTATTTTCAGAGACCTGGGTTCCAGTCATGACATCCAGCCACTCTAGGACTTCTCGTTGCCTCTGGGCTCGTGTTTCCCCCTTCAACCCATCCCTAGCTATCTCTACCAACGCATTAAGGCCTTGTGGTGTAGCACTGTTAACAACAGCATGCCTGAGTTTTTGTGCTACTGGATTTGACGCCAGAGCTGCAAACCTTTGAGTTGAAACGACCTCATTGGGATCAATACCCCGAATTTCATCTAATCCCAGGTTGTTAGTACTGCTGTTAGCCTCTATGTCAGGGATGACCCTGCTTCCACTGATAACCACAACTTGATCAACAGTCACCCCAGCGAGGTCTGCAAGATACCGTCTTAGTCTTTCATCCGCCTTGTCGTCGGCTATGGTTGCCGACGTTGCAATAAAGCGTATTTCACTGGGGTCTTTACCAAAGGCTTGGACGACTCTTCGCAACAGTAGGGACATCTCAGCTGCCTGGGAACCGATATAGGTATGCGCCTCATCGAGCACAATCCAGCGCAGCGACCTGGAGTCACGTGATTTTTGGATAATTGGGCTATCTACCTGCCTAACCAGCATATACTCCAGCATGGTGGCATTAGTCATCAGAATTGGGGCTGGCTCAGCCCGCAGCAGTTCACGCGAAAGAATCTGGTTTGGACAGGTTTTCTGCTGCTTCCTTACTTTACTTTCGCGCTCTTCAGTTTTGCCGTTATATAAGCAGAACCTTACTCCATCACCGAACCGTTTTGTCCAAGCGTCTAGGCGTTCCTGCTGAGAGTTTATAAGGGCATTTAACGGATAGAGAAACAGTGCTCGAACCCCAATCAGTGGCGACTGAATCTGCTCATACTCCCGGATCAAGTCATCCAGAATGGGCACCATAAAACACTCAGTCTTACCAGAGCCCGTGCCCGTGGTTATTACGGTTGACTTTGGTTTCTCATCTAACAGTGTTCGCCAAGCCTTGACCTGGTGTATGTAAGGATGAATGTCGGATGTGAATTTGTAGTTATCCGCATTCGCTAGCGCTGAAATTAAGCCCTTAGAGAGAAGACCACCTGCCAGGCTGCCAAACAACTCATCCGATTGATGCCACCCAAAGGTATGCTCAAAGACCGGAGGCGCAAGAAAGCACCCCTCCTTCCCAAGCTCATCACTCATCTGGGCACTCAGGTGCCCCCGCAAACCAGCATTACTAATACCCAGAACACTAAGTGTGGCTTCGCGCGCACGACTCAGACTCTGCTCAACAAGATCCTTGAAGTAATTCATCGTCTACATCTACTTAGTTATTAGTGATAACAAATGAAAGAACCGCTGCATGCACTGCGCGATACCATGATTCACGATCAAAATCCGAGATCATTTTTATGGCAAATTTTACGTATTCTTTACTGTGAGATAGTTCTTCTATCGACGCCTTACCAGCTGATACATGTGCCATGAATATGGGCAGGTATGTTACCGCATCAGAGAAATGTACCGAAGACAGGCTACCCAGCACATCAGGAAGTACCTGCCGATGAACCCAGGTTGTGAGATCTTCTCTAAGATCTGTGGGCCAGTGGCGATTTGACTCATGCGTACGACGCAACTCCTGGTACCAACCAGGTAGGAATACCTCCAACGGTAAGGATTTACATCCTCTGGCGTCACCATGCTCCAAGTAGCTATCTATACAATCGTAACCTGAGGTGATGCTTTTAAGTACCGACTTTCGACTCTCGATAACAGATGCCAATACTTCGTCTGATATATTCTTTGACATAAGCCAATTCCGCATTCGTTGATTGGCAGAAGCCCACACAGTGATTGGTATGCAGTCCCAAATAACAGCCAACTCATCCTGCAATCGTTCACAAAACACCTCATCGGCGGCCAGCCGGAAAACTACTGCAGCCAGGGCTTCCTTATTACGCGAGACTGACAGCCAGCTTTCGAATGTGGAAAGAGGCAAGTGTGAATAGTTCTGTTTAAGATCAGAGAGATATTGCCATCCTGAATGATCAAAGTCTGTCACCATTTCAGTGATTACCTCATCGATCATTGTCGGCCTATGAATGGGGTGAAAATATTTCGCCGCACTATGTAGCGTCCTCACGGGCTCATCTGGGGGCGCAATAGTGTCGCCAGGTGGCACATAGATATGTGGGCGAAATTTAGAAGGTGAGTCATTGGCGGGGTAAATAACCCAAGGCCCATCCCGGTCCATTTCCGCTGGGATATTGTGCCAACCGGTACCTACACCTTCGCTAACAGCCTCGGGTATCCTCACCGGCTCTCTTTGCGGGTTAGAGACGAGCATAGCGACAGGGCGAGCCTCAAGTACATCATCATCCAAACGGTCTGTAGTTACTTTTAGTATTCCAATACTATCGATGTACACGCGCCCACGGTAGCGCTTGATATTCATATCAAGCAGCCTACGCTCACTTTCAACTATAAGCCTTATGTAGGCATCCTGAGAACTGACCGCCCCCATCAACTGCAGCATATCCGGTTGGTAACTAAAAAGGTCAATTACCTGAGGTACTTGACCAATCTTTATCTCGTAATGCCGTTTCGGTCTCTGACCTGTATTCGCTACCAATTCAAGCGTAATAAAATATCTCTTTCCCTGGGTTGAATCTGAGACAAGCAATAGCTGAGTTCCAAGCAGCTCATCAAGAATCAAATCCTTCCTCTCCAGAGGCATGCCATCAGAGCCCAACAAGCGTGCCCCGTTATACGGATAAGGAAGTCTTAGTCGAACAGGCTCTGAGCGATCACTGCTACTCACATCGAGCAACAAATGGCTAGGCGTATCTGCTCCTAGATGTTCAATGCTTATAACCGTATCGCCAGATGACTTTTTAGATTCTGACTGGATATCGTCATTAACAACATGTGCCGTCAAAGACTCCGAATTGATCACAATCCGTGCATGATTATTTGCAGTTGCTGAAAACAGCGAAACTCTAAATCCTTCTGGCAGCACCCCAAAGCGACGGCGTAGTAAGGTCTCACCAGATTCATCTTTTAGTGCATAGCTGACTACGCCAGCAAAACCCTCCAATTTCTTTGCAGATACTAGTTCACCATTAGCATATTGCCGGGTATTCGTATGATTATTTTCACTGCCGTCATGGAATTCCACTCGAGGGAATCCCATATAAACCGTATTGGGAAGGGAGTTGTATATGGCGGTATGCCCTGACAGGTACGGTCTAAATTCATCCGTTACGCTTTGATTGAGACGCACGGAAACAACATCTGTTCCATTACCAAGGCGGACATCATCTGTCACCTCAATCCATTGCCCACCATGGCGATCTACTCCAACAGTTACGCCTTCCGATCCTTCAAGCAAGTCGTAATCACTAGGTATCCTAATATAGGCCCTTTCACTCTCCAGAAGGCACGATGCACTAGCCACAAAATATCGCGCATCTCCACAGTCTTTAAAAATCAGTGGAGAGTCGTTGTACTCGAGGCCACCATCCTCAAAATAGAAGGTCTGCACAGGTTGGCCATTGGCAAGTAGACGTAGATTTAGTGGTTCTTCTGGCTTGCGACGTTCCAATGTCATTTGTGTCTTCGGGAACTGAACACCGACGCGCTCTTCCGCCACATGTCCATAGGTCACAGATCCCTTGGCTAATAGACTCTCACCCTCATAGAAAGCTATCTGAAAGCGAGTTGTAGAGAGTTCATGGGACGTTATGTCTAGTATTGCTTTATCTGGGAGCGACAAACTCGTTCTGATACGCCAATCTGGTAAATCCCCCAGTAACTGATGTGTACAGGTAAAGGGATGGAGACTATCGACCTTGTCTTTGCGCTCCTGGCGGCGCCTTCCAGCATCCCGCAGCCAATCATTTATCAATCCCCTAGCATTGGCCTCATCCAGGGGTATAGGGAATGACTTTCGCCAGGCTTGAGCATGTGCATCCAGGTATTTGGCAGAATCATCGACATCCCTGAGAGGGTATTTGGTTACCAGATTCATCAACTGTTCGACGATACCTGCAAGAAGCTGACGTGTTTCGACATTTCTGAAGGTCTGCGGCAGGTAATGCTCACACTCAGCCATCGTATCAAATGTGGAGCGACGATTGCCGCGTGTCTCATAGAAGTGTTTAAGGCCAAAACGCACAGCGCGGGCAAAACCGTGCGTGTCACTTTGCACCAACAGCCAGGGTAAGCCCCCTTCAGAAAACAGCGAACCTAACAGATCCCTACCGTTCTCACGATAGTGTACGGGACGTTGCCAATACCCCTCCAAACCTGCAGTTACAAGGTTAGCGCGCTGATTGGGGTTGAAACTGACATCGATCCTGTCTTCAATGCCGTTCCAGGACCACCCCCCTTCACTAGCGTCGTATTCTCTGCGGAACCACTCAGCCGTAAACAAGCAAAATAGCGCAGCCCACTTTCCTCCGTGAACCGGGTCAAATGCTTTTCCAGCTGTTGAGGCAAGCAGACCGCGTAATTGCCGATACTCATCACTGGTTACCTGATAAGCATAAAGTGGCTGCCCGGTGGGTCCTTTGAACAGACTGCGAACAAGCAGAAACTCGCTAAGCCATGCCTTTAATGAATTTACTACAACCATTTGTGCGCTCATTTCATATATCCCGGTCTACAGACTCACCAAATAATGCTGAGGCTAAATGTCTTGTCACCCACATGGGCTCTTGTCCGTTACACATACCACTCAACAGCTGAAAGCGACTGTGCCGTGTCAAAAGCGTACACAAAGATCAGCAGCGATAGCTCCACCAGAAAAAAAGGGGCGCAACCCCAGAGATTCAAGTAGATTCCATAATTGCTTCAACTCCTCATCGAGAATGGCGTCTTTCCCCGCTTTGGTGTTTACAAAGTACCAACGCCCATTGAAACCTTGGGAGTTAGGTTCACTAGTCAGTAGTATCGTCTTTACACACTGATAGCCTTCAATCTCGGTTGTTGTTTTGAAGAAAGGAGGACTGATAGACACAAGCCTGCTAATAACCGTATATTCGCTCTTCCCTTGCGACGCGGCGGCTTTAATACCTTCTTTGATTTCTTCAAGGCTATTCACCGCCTATTGAATTCTATTTCTAAAATCTTGCTTTATTTGTCCCTGTTTGCGCACTCGCTCATTCGCCAGGCGCCGCTGTCGTTCCTGTTTGATTTCATTTACGTCATCCAGAAAACCCATAATTCCTCCTAACTGCTCCTGCACGTCTTTTACCCGGACGGGTGTTTCCCTTTATTAATGGCAATGGGCGTGCCAATATTACGAAACCGTTATCTTATTGATTCTATGTGAGTATTTTTTCTAAAACGCATCCCAGCTCATAAGTCAATAACTTTTATTAAGATGGCGTAATATAATTTACCCTCATAGCTCAGTTACGTTACCCTGTGAGTCGACTTCAAGCACCGGCGTTACCATTTCGTAGACCTGAGATGCCAGGTCATATTCCTCCCACCTTTTAGCATGGTGCTCTCTATCCAGGAGAGAAACATCTGTGGTTTGATCCGCCCCAGTTGACGTATCCAATCCCCCCTCATAGTTCAGCCCAGCACTTTCCGTCAGCAAATAGCGTCGATGGAAGCGTTCGCCACCTGGATTTTCCTTCCAACGGATAATTCTCAAAACACCTCCAACTGGGATAACTCCGCAAAGATTTTGCAGACGACGGACTAATTCAGCGGTTGACGGCGAGCCGATCTTGTTCCTCGTGCCTTCTCGTTCCACAATGTGGAATTCACATTCCACCCTGTTTATATCCGGTATTAGGGCAAGGATTGCAGCCAGAGAATTCAGCCATCTTCGTTCAGTAGGATCAAAATAGGGATCAACAAGGCGTAGCGTGCGGCAGTTTTGTAGAAGTGGCTCAGCAACCATTGAGAGCGCTTCAGCAGTGCGTTTAACCGCATCCATGGTCTTTGCGGAGAACAGTGGATCAAGATCACAGTTTTCAGCGCTAATCAATTGACCTGCAGACTCATCCCGCTCACAGACAATGGCGGCAAAGGGTTCCTTGGCATGGGCTGCAATTGCATTTGGGAGCCAGTCGCCACCAGGAGCTTCATAGGGCCGGCTTGATGAAATGAGTGTAAGCCACTCACTATTGATACTGCTCAAGTACTCAACCACCCTCTCCTTATTGATGCCATCTGGCAATTGTTCTGCCGCTTCTATAGCACGCCGCTTCCAGTTCTTGGGAAATCTTGAAATCAGGCGCCCCTTGTCGACACCAAACTGGTTAACAAGGAACCTACAGGTTTCAAAGCTTGAGGCAATAACGCCAGGATCGACAGCAAACTCCTTTAGCACTAAAACAGCTCCTTCTTTCTCTCCGGGAAGAATCCATTTGGCCAGCGGTCCAGAAACTCGCCCTCCTCCGTCAGGCGCAGATGGGTAATCTCTGTCTTGTCTTCGATGGGGTTGACGTAGTAGACCGCTAACTCATCAGGAGTTAAGGCATGAGCATCCGGATCCAGCTCGTCATTGGCCGTCTCATAGAGACGCCGCAGAAAACGCAGCATCATGTATTCACTATGCGTTTCAAGGATGAATACGGTTTCCGCTTCACGCCCATCACCCTTAATCGCATGAAGAAATAATTCACCGAGCGCGACCTGGAATTTCGGATGAACATGCAACTCTGGCTGCTCGACGGCAACGATGTTCTTATTGTGCCCAAGCGCGGCCACCAATACAGGAAGTACCTGAGATATCCCTGTACCCAAGTCCTCTGGATAGAGATCAATGTCGGAGCGCAGGTCGTGTAAGGTAACCTGCCTGCGGGTATCGACACTGCCAAGCTGCTCCTTGATCCAGTCAGGCGATTCAAGCAACTCGCTACCTCCTTGAAGCGCGACCATAAGTGGCGAATCCAATGCCAGCGGCTTATATTCGGTGTAATTGACGGCATAACCTGCATCCAGTCGCTCATCATTGGCCAACCAGTCATTCACCTTATCGGCCAGATCTTCACCCTCATTGTAAAGCTGGTCCCAAGCTCCCAGTCCGGATGACCAGCGATCAAGTCCGGGTGAACGCTCCGGCATAAAGTGTCGTCCAGGAATTTCACGAAGCGGACCGAGGTAGAGAAACTGCCTTAAACACTTAAGCACCAGTTCACCGGTCCCGACCATGACACGGGAAATATAGTGAACAAAGCGTGAAAATGATTCCGCATTCTCAGGCTCAAAGGCCCCCGCAGGCATTAGCCCTAATAGCTCTCCGAACCTGGGCATCGCACCACGCCCAGAATCTATTTGGAGGGGAAGCCTTTTGCTCAATTCGTTGAAATGGTCGAGCAGCCGTGCACCCACTGTATCGTCACTTTCACCTTCCTCCGCAGGCACATCAAACATCGTATGCTCGCTGTTTAGCGCCTTCAGGCTCGCCTGACGGGAATCATCATAGCAATGAAGAAAGGCAAATGGCTCATCATCGATTTGCACCGAATAATGAGAAACGAAGGCCTTTTTCTCTAATTCGCTCCACTTGATATCTATGGTAACATCAGCACTCTTCACCCCGGCCAAGTCGAAAACCTGGTCAGTACTCAAGGACTCCCCCAGAGCAGTATGCTCCTCTTCCTCTGCGATATATTCCGTACTACCGTAAGTCGGTAATAGAGAATTTCCAAGTTCGATTCCTATTCCAAGGCGTATCGTGGCATCGAGGTCGTGTCCATGAACCAGGTTTCTAAAACCGCCTAAATCAAGATCACCACCTATTTGTGTGTGCCCTGGATCGCAGTTATCACGCTCAAAGATTTCATACAGATAGTGCAGAGCCTGTATGAGACTGCTCTTCCCCGCGCTATTGGGCCCGAATAGCAAGGTGATAGGCTTAAACTCGATTACCTGTGTGGCCGAGCCTATAGCCTTGAAATTTGCAAGTGAAAGTGAAGTGACGCGCATAACGTAATTCCGAAGCTATATATAATGTTTAAACGGAAGTGGCGGCAACTCATGCGCCATTGGTGTCGCGGTTAATATTTCCCCAACCTGATCTGCAAACCGTAATGTCACCGGCTCACCATCTGCGTATATGCACGCATTAAAATTAATCTTTGTCAGACTTATAATGTCTTCCATCACTTGCGCCAGATCAGCATCCCCATAACAAATCTCGATATTCAAAGGATTAGGCACTTCCCTGCCAGGGTAAGTCTTCAATCGTGGTATATAGCCCTTAGTCCACAAGTAACCCCTTCGCTTAGTCACAAGTAATGCCATCCCTCTCGCCACCGGCCGGGTTCCTGAGCTATAAAGCTTAAATTGATTTTCTTTTCTAATTCTTATACTTACGATATTCGTCTCAGCTGGCACACCCGCCTGAAAACCTTCCCACTCTTCCTGGTTAATTCGTGTCTTACCGTGAACAAATAACTCACTTGGCGGATAACCATGTAATCGCTCATAGGCTGAAACGATTTTCTCTGAAAGCTTCTTTGCATCATCAAACTTCAGATGGTATTCACCTGTGGCCTCGGAATACCATGGACCCATAGCCCCCTTAAAAACAAGTCCATCTCCTGAATCGAGAAACATCTGTGCACCACAGCAAGCATTTGCTGGATCTTTTGATGTCATATCCTGTTTAAACACTAGACCGACATAGCAAACCCTTTCTCTAACCTGAGCCAATTTCCATGGACGACCTGACGACTTGAAATAAGCTGTTGTACACAAGTTCCAAGCAACTGAAGCTGGATCCTGAAGCCGCCTAGATTGCCGACCACCCTCCATGAAGTCATCCGGGGCAAGCGTTGTTTCTCTAACAACCTGCAACACTTGCTTACTATCCAGCAGTCTAGCTTTAAGCTGGTTGTGAAAGTTCAATTCATACTTATAGACTTCAGCATTTTCATGATCTTCCTTAAACAATGACTGTTGACTATCCAGCACACGCGCCTGTTTCGCTGTCATTAAAATCGGGGAAGATTGCGCAATGTCATTTGGTACCTTTGATTTAGGCCTACCATATTTGTGGACCTCTTCAGGTATTACTACAAACCACACCTCTACCTGCGCTTCTTCCTCTACGATATGACGCCTAATCTCAGCATCAAATAAGCTTACTGTATTATAAATAGCCTGGTGCCGGTCTTTAATCCGGATGCTGTTTAGTATTTTTATTTCCGGAATGCTGATTTCACAAACAGGCTCAGTTGGCCACTTGGCGCCAAACACCGTTTCAAAACCCGGAAACGCGGTATGATGTGCAGCGGTCTCGTCACCCGCAGGAATATAGCCGTTTATGTGTTTAACCCATCTTTTATAACGTTCTATCCCTTTTGGTGAGCCGACCACGCCCACGCGAATTCCAACAGGCCTCTCAGGCCCATCCAGCGGCCCGAACAGCATTAATCCATCCTTCGAAAAATCGAGATGTTGCTCAAAACCAAAACAAAGTTCCGGCTCATCAATATAAATTAATTGGTTAGAGGGATTCATCCATGCACTCCTCTTCTTCTATATCAAGATCGACTACTATTAGATCGTCATTCTCATCATCCTGAACTTCATCAGGCTGCTGTTCTAACTCAATGCTGACAGGTGAATCCAACATGATAGGCCTAGCTGAAATAACGATATTATTATTAGAGGCAACTGGTAGTAGTATCTGCTGTTCAGCATTGGAAATTGTATGTAGATACGCCAGCAACATATCTCGCCATCGATCATTCCACCAGTTCCTGCAAAAACCTCGTCGCAAACCATGCATCTTATTCTTATCAGCTAACTGATTTTTCCCATCCTCAGTAAAGACGATATGAGGAATAAGGCATATCTTGGGCTGATAACCAAACAGCGCTTTTGCTTCGACAGCAAAATGCCAGAAAACATTGTTCTTTCCACTAAAACCGATAATGCTGCGACGCCGTTCAACTCCATGCATATCCGGGAATTTCAGCATACCTGAAAATTTTTCATCATCAGAAAAAAAGAAGGCCTCCTTACCATTTGCAAGGGTGTAACAATGCAAACCCATGTTACGCATTGCTTTTGACCAGGCGTCCGCCACCATGTAATTTAACTTATTAAGTACATCGCCTCGTTTGAAAGCAGGATACTTTGTTGGCTGATTGGTTAATACTGCATTGATATCCAGCTGAGGATCCGCTCCTGGAGCCTCCCAATTAAACAGCCCCTTCTGCATATCACTAATATTGCAAAACGAAGCCAGGTTTGTAGCATATTCAAACCAGGGGTAAGGAAAGTCTGAAAATCGTTTGCGGAAATTATCTGGTTTCACCGGTATCCGATAAAAGTTTAGATTCTTAGGGTATTGCTCGATACTCAACCAGTTGGTGACGGCAATATCTTCTTTTTTTACTAGCGTCACCTGCGGGTTTATCTGCGCACCGATAAAGCCACCAATATTAATGGGCTCCTCCACATTCACAGGCACATGATCACGCGAGAAACGTTCAGTCAGCCGCGAAAACCCTTCAGCCCAACCGTTTCGAAAGGGGATGATGTTTCTCGTTGACAGGTCATAAGGCTGACCGCCGAATGATGAGTCATCTATTATGATTGGCACAACAAAGTTTTTAAGGCCATGCTTCACTTCAGCAGCGAGCGCATATTCAATCTCGCGCTGCACGCCGGGCTTTGAAAGAGATGTACGTGTAATGACAAGAATGAATTTACAGGTATATTCTGAAATCGCTTCTTCAATATCCTGCCAGAATACCTCACCACCAAAAAGCTGAGTCACATCTGACCACACCTGATAACCCGTTAACTTTAGACGGGTCGAAAGCCAGAGCGCAAACTCATTGTCATCCGGCGTCGCATGACTGATAAAAACGAGTTTCTTTTGTGTTTTATCAGTCATAATAAAATTTAGAGTTCGCCCGCAAAGGCTTTTTGGCTTAATGAGTCAAACAACCCAATATTTGTCGACCCCTGGAGAGATTTAACAGTCCGCACACTGTTAACAACTTTGATATACCGCATTTGTAAAGCATAGGGTGGAATTATTGGAACAAACTCGCTCAATACAGTTTTGTTGATTGTTGCAATACCAGTAGTTTGTTTCCCTACTTTGAGAAAGTATCGTTTGCCTCTTTGAGAACCAATAACCGCACTTAGAAACAAAGGATTAATTCGCTTAATATCATTCACGCGCACAGAAAAAATGTGGTTCTGATGAATACAATTGTCTATCTCACCATGCCATACGTAACCACGCCCAAGTTTGTCAGGATCACCCCCTTCAGTAAGAAGGATGTCGCCTTCCATCAGTTTGCATTTTTCTGCATCGGCAGGTGAAACGGTAATTTCTTGAATATCTGACAGATCAAGATAACCGTCCTGGACATTGGCTACTCGCATATAAGGCAATGTCACGGCGGTAGATGTATCAATTTTCTTCCCTTTCGTTACACCGGAGCGAATATCCGAGATGTCTTTGAGAATAATTTCATCCCACCCTATCGAATTGGTTACCGGATCACCGAACATATCGAGGAAAACAGAGCGCAGGAACTGGTCGGCGAGCTGGATGGCCTGCTGGCGTTTGCGGCGCAGGCTGTCGGCCTTGTCGAGAATGGCGGCGATGCGTTTTTGTTCTTTTAGTGGTGGAAGAGGAATTAGTTCGCCATGCACCAAATTACGATTTAATGTCGGAACTCCAGCCCCTTCAGAAAACCTTTCAAGACGAAATGCACGAAGCATGTAATACACCCACTTAGGATGATTCCCCTTAAAGTCAGTAACATATAGAGCAGTATTAAGCGGCCAATAACCACCTTCAACGTAGTGTACTTTCCCTATCGTTCCACTTCGCCCAGTAATGACGCCAGGCCCATTAATTTTAATTTCATTATGTGTGCCATTCTGACCATTCGCTGCATATATTGGTACGTCACCTTCCTCTCTACTTTTTACAGGAAGATCGTAGCCCCTTTTCAATGGAGCTATCTCACACAATGGTACTTCAGGCCATTTCTGAGGATTCACGAAGTAACTCACAACATCCTCTCCAGCTCATCCATCTCCTTCATGATCTCGGCTTCCAGCTTCTTCATACGAGCCAGGATCTTCTTGGGTGGGTCGTACTGCTCCTCCTCATAGACCACCTCCTTGTAGCGGTTGACGGAGAGGTCATATTTGTTATCGGCAATATCCTCCCGACTAACCCAGAAGCAGGCGGCTGTACGGTCATTCTTTTTACCAGTGGCGGTCTTCTTGTCGCGCCCTTTCCATGCCTCCAGCACCTTGGGTAGGTCTCCGGCAAAGTCGCTGTCATAGAGGCGGTCGCGCTTGTCATCCAGGGAGAAACCGTCGTCCTGCAGGTCGTAGAACCAGACGTGATCGGTACTGCCCCCCTTGGTGAAGATGAGGATGGCGGTGGCGACACCGGCATAGGGGCGGAACACCCCGCTGGGGAGGTTAATCACCGCCTCAAGCTGGTTCTGCTCGATGAGCAACTCCCGCAGGGCCTGGTGCGCAGTTGAGGAGCCGAACAGCACGCCCTGGGGGACGATGGTGGCAGAACGGCCACCGGTCTTCAGCATGCGCAGGATCTGCGCAACGAAGAGCAGCTCGGTCTTCTTGGTCTTGACCAGGCGCAGGATGGCGGGGTTGATGGTGTCCTCGTCGAGGCTGCCCTTGAAGGGGGGGTTGGCCAGGACGACATCGAAACCATCACGCTCGGCCTTGGGGAACTTCTCGGCAAAGCTCTGCGCCAGGGTATCCTGATAGTGGATATCCGGGTCTTCGGCACCGTGCATATAGAGGTTCATGGCGGCGATGCGCAGCATGGTGGCATCGAAGTCGAAGCCGTGGAACATCTTGCCCTTGATATGGGCCCACTGCTCCTGATCGAGCAGGTCACCGGTATAGATGGCCTGTTCTTCGGTCTTGCCGTTTTCCAGGGTAACGGTTTCGCGGATCACCCCATCCGGTGAGGTATAGGTCTCCAGCAGGTACTCCAGGACCGCGACCAGAAAGCCTGCCGTACCACAGGCGGGATCGGACACTACCTCGTTGGGCTTGGGCTCCAGCATACGCACCATCAGCTTGATGATATGGCGCGGGGTACGGAACTGGCCGTTGATGCCTGCGGTGGTGAGCTTGCCGAGCAGGTACTCGTAAAGGTCGCCCTTGGTATCACCCGCTTCGAGGGGAAGTTTGTCGATCATCCGCACCGCCTTTTGCAGCAGACTTGGCTTGTCGATGGCGAGGCGGGCATCCTTCATGTAGTCGCCAAAGCGGGTATCGCTATTGTGCTCACGGATGTGCTTGAAGACCTCATCACGCACCAGGGTGTGCAGGCGCTCGGCATCTTCGATGTGAATGAAGTCAGACCAGCGTATGTGCTGCTGGTCGTCATTGAAGCGACGGCGGAAGCTCTGGCCGGTGCGCTTGCTGCGCTTTTCATCGCGGGTTTCGTTGATGTCGAGTAGGCGGCAGAACATGAGGAAGGTGATTTGCTCGATCACCGTGAGCGGATTGGCAATACCGCCCTGCCAGAATTCCAGCCAGAGTTTATCGATTTGGTTTTTCAGTTCACCGGTGATCATACTTTTACGTTCTACCTAGATTGCTGTCAGTTCTGCTTCGATAAGTGCCTTGCGCAGGTGCTGCTTCGCCTGCTCAAAGCGTTGTTTGTTGGCGTAATCATTGAGCCAGCGTGAGCTGCCCGAGGTATGAGGGAAGAATACGATGGTCTTTTCACCCCACTGCTCAGTCTTTCCTACAAAGGCATCCAGTCTTCCCTCTGATGGTTTGCGGCCACGTAAGCGGAGATAGGCCTTTAGCGGGAAGCCGCCAAGGGTGACTATTACCTTTGGTTCCACCCCAGCGATCTGCTGCTCCAGGAAAGGCTTACAGTTGTTAACCATGCGTGTCGGAGGAACCTCGTCCTCCACGCGATAGCCACCTTTTCGACTATTCTTGACCAGTTTCCTACCGGGGTAACATTTGACGACCGCCGTAGACCATACCTGTTCATCAAAATCAGTCACTCCGATCTCTGAAAATATCCTGCGGATATCCTGACCGGCCTGCCCCTGAAAGGGTTTACCAGACTCATACTCCTTGATACCAGGCGCCTGGCCAACCAGCATAATCGGCCTTTGCTTGATACCGTTGACTATCGGTTTTGGAATAACCGTTTCGTCATTCACCGAGGGGTCAACACGCTTCTGTGCCAGCAAATCCTTACACTTTGCGCAGCTGAGCAGTTGCTCACTGTAGTCAATTACTGCATTCATCAATGCTCACCCTGATTCGCATCGCCATGAGCTGAGGGCTGACGACCAAAGCTCTGCACGATCGCGATGAGCTGCTCAATCTGCTGTTCACTATCAAACAGTTCGTCGAGGTCTCCCACGGCGGCAAAGGGCATCTCATAAAGGTTCTTGATTTCAATAGCACCGCTTTGGGCGATTTGCCGTTTAAGCATGCCGAGGAACTGCACCTGCTTGGCAGTGAGTGACGGATAGGCCTGGATAAAGGCCGCAAAGCGTGCATTCACCGCCTCGGCATCCATGCCTACGATGCTGCGCAGAATCTGATCCAGCGGTGCCGCCGAGCCATAGAAGCCCTGCAGGGTGTGCAGGTCGATACCAGGGTGGCGAGTGTGAATCAGGGCATTGAGGCTATCCAGCTCTTGCTCAGTAACCGGCTCGCCGTTACGGATCTTCTTTAGGGTGGCATCGGTTTCGAAGAGGTCCAGAAGTGCCTGCTCCACCTTGATGCGATAAGCACGCATGTCCACTGAATTAAGATAGGTAGTCTGCTGCTCACGCACCTCACCGTTGTCGGTGATATCGATGATCGGCGGCTCATACTCAGGGCCAGTGCCCTTATCACGGTGCCTGATGATGTCGCGCAGTGACTCGCGCATGACCTCGATCTCTTCGAGTGAAGCGTTGTCCCAATATTGTGGGTCGCGTGCCTGCTTGATCTCGGTAGCCTTTGCTTTGACCTGGTTCAGGTTCATTTGCAGGCTGGAGAGCAGGTTCAGTACATCGCCCTTAAGATCTTCATAACGAGTGCTCTTCTTTAGCTTTTCTTGCTGGAGTTGGGTGATAAGCAGATCCCACTGGTAGGCATCGGCGTAGCCACGGATGTCCACCCACTGCATGAGCGGGGCAATATCGGTCTCCAGCAGGGTGACGGTGGTGGCGGCAAACTGGCGGATCACATCCACCTCGCCCAGCTGACGCTTGAGCTTCCACTTATCTCGCACGGCGATGGTCTTCTCATTCAGGCCATTGATAGCCTTGGCGAGCCACTGCGCCAGGGTATCAAAGTGATCGACCTCACCCTTGTTGAGTGACTCCTTGGCCAGGACCAGGCGGGCCTCAAACAGACGCTGCATCAGTGGTTTGCTCTGGCTAACGGTAATATCGCGCTGTTTCATGCCGTGGTATTCGACTACACCCCAGTGGTCGAAGATCTGGAAGCGCGTCTTGTGCTTTCCCGGACCAAACAGATCTTTGCAGAGGCGGGTACCGCGACCGACCATCTGCCAAAACTTGATGGGCGATTTAACGGGACGTGCGAAGACCAGATTGACGACCTCGGGGACATCGATGCCGGTGTCGAGCATATCCACAGAGATGGCAATGGTGAGCTGGTCGTTACTGCCCTCCCCTTTGAGGTCATCGATGAGCGCTTCGGCACGAGGATCGTAGTTGTCGATAACCTGGCAGAACTTGCCGGCATACTGGGGATACATCTCATTGAAGAGTTCTTCCAGCAGCTTGGCGTGACGGTGGTTGCGGGCAAAGACGATGGTTTTACCCAGGGTCTGACTATCCGCCTGGCGGATACCGTTATCCATAAGGTTCTGCAGGATCTTCCGGTTGGTGTCCTTGTTGTAGATGGCTCGGTCGATCTCCCCGCTATCAAAATCGAGTGCGTTGGGGTCGATACCCTGGTCTTCCAGTTGCGCCAATTCTTCCGCTGTGAGGGCATGACCTTTAATGCCTTCGCGGAGAAACTTGGTGGTGTGTTTTACCACCTCGTAAGGGACCAGGTAGCCCTCCTCCACAGCGCGATCCAGGGTGTAGTTGGCGGTAGGCTCCTTGAAGTCGCAGCCGAACAGGCGGCAGGTAGAGCGGCTGACCATCTCTACCGGCGTAGCGGTGAGGCCAAGCTCCAGTGCATCGAAATAGCGGAAGAGATCGCCATAGACGTTGTAGATACTGCGGTGCGACTCGTCCGCGATGATGAGGTCGAAGAAGCCGGGGTCGAACCGCTGGTAAACCTTTTCGATCGCCGGATAGGTGGCGAGGAAGATGCTATTGACGTCGTCATGCACACTCTTGGAATTGAGGACGGTCACCGGGGCCGAGAGAAATTCGCTATAGGCATTTTTCGCTTGTTTGCGCAGCTCACGCCGGTCACAGAGGAACAGTACGCGCTTGACCCAGCCAGCCTGCATCGCTACATCACTAATAGAAATGGCCAAACGGGTTTTACCGGTACCCGTTGCCTGCACGACGAGCGCCTTGCGCTGTTTATCCTCGAAACGTTCACAGACACGTTTCAGGGCCTCGTGCTGGTAGAGACGCTCACCAAGGATCTCCGGGCGTGGAGAAACACTATTGAGCGGCTTTCGCTCACGTCGTTGGCGGATGAGGTACTGCAAGCTGCTCTTGGAATAGAAACCATAGAGCCGACGTGGTGGATAGCCCTGTTCAGGGTGATCATCCCAAATCCAGATGTCATGGCCATTGGTATAGAAGACCACCGGACGCTGGCCGTGCATCTTTTCCAGGCCATCGGCATAATGACGTGCCTGATGACGGCCCTTCTCGGCATCAACTGCGCTCTTTTTTGCCTCAATCACTGCCAGTGGCTTGCCGTTGGCATCCCACAAGACGTAGTCAGCGTAGCCCTCGCCTGTTGCGGTTGGTTGATGGAGGACCTTCTCCTCCTGTGTGACCTCTTCGGTATCCGCACCGTCCGCACCAACATCCCAGCCATGTTCAGCCAGTTGCATGTCGATAAGGCGCTTGCGGGTGGTGGCCTCATCAAAGTGGAGATCGTTGGCCACACGCTGAGCCTTGTCCTGGAACTTGGCTAACTCCTCGGCCGTTTTCTCAAGTTGTGAGGCCCTCTGGCGCTCAGACTCCAGTTCGGCCAGCAGTGCCTGCATGCGTGCTTCTTGCTTGGCGTATTGCTCCAGCAGGGCCTTGCGCTCATTTTTGTATTCACCCTTGGCTGATTTGGGTGGCTCTGACTGAGAAAACTCAGCGACTGCATCGACCTCCCCCTGACCATAGGTAATGAATAACCAACGCCCCAGGTCCCATGCCTCGCGCACCAGCCACAATGCGCTGTTGACGGAAGCCTTATCGCCATGCGCAGCCTTGTTGCCATGAATACGGAGAGCATGCAATTTATCGATGACAACTTTGGGAGTGACTGCTTCAAGTGCATCGTTAGTCAGAAGCTCCATGAAGCCAGACATGGGGAGGCGCGGAAGCGAAAGCTCCTGATAGACGATAGCAACCGTCCGCTCACCAAAGGTGCGCAGTTTCACCAGTGCGCTTTCCGGGTCGCGATGGGCATACTGCTCAGCAAAGCCACCGAGTGATGCCAACTCGGGCCAGCGCTTCCGTAGAAACTCGAAATTCTGTGATTGCATAATCTCGTCCATACCCTCCTTAGTGCAGGGGGTGTGCCAACTTCCTACTCGATCCCAAGTTTTTCCATCTTATTCGTCAGCACCTGCTGGCTTTTCAGCCCCAAAAGCTTTGCCGCCTGGGTCTTATTACCGCCCGTTTGCTTCAGTGCCAAGGGGATATAATGCCTGACTACATCATCCATTAGCTCATTGATATCAATAGGTTGCGTAATTGTATCTACTAACAATTGCTTATCTTTGGCTGGAAGTATTAGCATCGCTTCCTGAAACGCTTCAGCAGACAGGCGAGGACCCTCTGTCCAGACCATAGCCCTTAACAAGGTCGCTCGCAGCTCTCGGATATTACCGGGCCAGGGATGTGATTTGATAATATCTATTACTGATTGATCTATTTTCTTACGCTGATGACCGATCTGGTCAGCAAGCTCATCGTTGATCTGGGCCATCAGGGCATCGACGAGCACATCCATATCTTCTACACGCGCTCGGAGCGCCGGCAGCTTGATTACCCCAACGGCCAGGCGGTAAAAAAGGTCTTCTCGGAATTGCCCATCGGCAACCCGCTGCATAAGGTTGCGGTGAGTAGCTGCAATGATACGAAAGTCACTCTGCTTTGCCTCGGTTCCACCAACCGGGGTATAGATCTTTTCCTGCAGCACTCTGAGGAGCTTTACCTGAAGGTCGAGACTCAGCTCACCAATCTCATCAAGAAAGAGCGTACCGCCATCAGCTTGGGCGAAGAATCCGGAATGGTCCTTGTGTGCTCCGGTGAAGGCCCCTTTTTTGTGGCCAAACAGTAGCGACTCAGCCAACTCGCGCGGTAAAGCCCCGCAGTTAACCGCTACGAACGCCCCATCAGATCGCCGACTGCCCTGGTGGATAGCTTGGGCAAATACCTCTTTACCTGTTCCAGTCTCTCCCATGAGCAGAACAGGTACTTCCCGGATGGCCATCTTTTGTGCTTTCTGTAGCGCGTCACCTAGCCCCCCCACAGTGATAATGCCCTTGAAGGCCTCTCGTATCTGAGTTTCGCTCTGATAGAGCTGCATAAGCCTCGCATCTGAACGATCTAGCGCCTCTTTCGTGAAACGAGCATCTATCTCGAAGGGCAATTCCACGGTATTGACGTGCTGCTGACCAGTTTTCTTGTCATACCAGGACTCAATACAGATAGAGGGGAAACGGGTTTTGACCAAGAGGATCCACACAGCGGTCATCGCTGGTGTGCCAGGGCTCAAATGAACTGTGCGCTGCAGTTCAGAGAATCTCTCATCCAGTGAGAGCAATATTTGCTCTACAGCGGGGTATATCTCTTTATATGCCGATGGGGACGATAGCTGAACGGCGCTATATGAAACCGTTGAATCGGGTGGAAGTTGAATGGACAGCCACTCCCGATAAGGGCGCACCTCCTCTTCACTGTAGTTGTAGAGGAAGTGAAGTACTTTATATGGACGCCCACAGCTATTGGCATCCTGAATGGCTGCGTAAACTGGGCCAGGACTATCACCATCGACAGCAGCGAGGTCGTGGCTGCCTAGCCAAGTTATTAGTATGCGTTCCATTGGTTATCCTCCATTTCCATGAACGGTTCAGTTAAGTTCGCTGTTCACGGTTAGGCACAACCCAGTAGAATCACAGTTGTCCCTGCTTGTCCGGCAAATACTCCGCCAATCGATCCAGGCGGCACTCAAAACACTCACATAGCCGGTGCAGAATACCGGTAGTTGTCGAATACCCCTTCACGTTCGCTATACGATTATGCGCTGGCCGGTTAACGCCAGTCCGCTCGGCGTCATCCAGTGTGATCCTGCGACCTTCCATTCCAGTCATATCTCGATTTCCTCACAGGCGATCCGTGTTACGCGCAACCCATCCACTAAACCAATGAGGATGTAAATTGTCTATGCATTTCTGGCAACTTAAAAAAATGGTCGAATATATTAATGTAAATACTGATTGTCTACGGTTTTTTACCGTACATACAGGCATTATCATAGGGTATTTATGAATCCCTAAAAAATAACAGGGATTTCAGTTGCTTGACAGACCGTTCAATTATCAGATTTACCCAGCCGGGGTCTTCAGCTTGGCGTGATTACCGAATATCGGCAGTTTTCGAATAGAAGCTGTTCCGATATGGCACCATCATCTATCATTTGGGATATGAAAAAGCATACAACCATCACCCAAGAGCAGCGTACAGGCGTAGGAACCATCCTTCGCAAAGCTGGCGTGTTCACGATCGGGCTACTGGTAGCCTTGACGGGTGTCCTGCGTGAGCTTTTTGTCTCAATGGAAATTCAGCATGACGAGGAGCGCAGACCCCACGATTCAGATCTGACTGGTGAATTGAATCATCGCACCGGGCGTTTGGACGCAGGTACCGACCCAGATGGTTGGTATGAAGAAGACATGTAGTCAAGGTTTATCTCTTCATCCCCTTTGAGATTGCCGCCTTACCAATACTCCCTCCTTGCCTCCCCGCATCCTCTCCCGGACGTGCCAACGGTGTAGATGCCGCAGTGATGGAACGCCCAATGCTCACCCCCGCCCACGCCATCATGCCACTCCACAGCAACGGCAACCCCAGATAGAAGCTGGTGGTGATCATGTTGAGCAGCAGGCGTTTGGTGTCGTGTTCTCCGGGGTTGGCGAAGATCTGCAGGAAGACATTGACGTCCGGGTACATCGACTGGATGAGGTTCTGATCCACCCACAGCGCCAAGTACCAGAGCACACTCCAGAACTTGACGGTGAAGATCGCCATGGCGCCGATCACCATCATGGCGATGGAGTAACGCGACAGCACCAGGACCAGGGGCAGCAAGGCGTAGATACCGAGCAGGAGTACCGCCTGCACCATCGGCAGGGCTTGCAGGATTGCGGTCATGGTCACCGAGAACAGGGCCGATGCGGTGACCACGCCACCGGATGCCAGTCCGCCCTTGATCCAGTTCTCCGCGGTACTCACCAGGCCCGTACTGCCGGAATTATTGGCCACCAGGTCGTTGTTCGACCAGCTGGGTGGGGAGCTGGTGAGTACGGTGCGGGCCACGGCATCCTGTTGCTTTTCGCTTGCCAGTATCGGCGCCACGGCGGCGACCAGGCTTGAGAAGCCGGCGGATGTCGCATCGGCCTCATCGATCAGCTTCTCCCGCAGCCCGATCACACCGTCTTCCCACCACTGTTTGCAGTAGGGCTTGCCCCAGGCGGGCGGCGCGGCCGGATCATATTCGGTGTCGCGCGCCGCGCTGTAGGCCCAGCCCGGAATCTGCAGGGTTGGCCGCAGGGTGTCGTAATAGCCGGGCGTGTCGCGATAGAGATGGGAGCCCATCCAGTCGGGATCATCCGGTCCGTAGGTGCTCAACAGGGTGTTGACCGCAGCCGTGGCTGGCCGTTCGGCCTGGTATTTCGATCGCGCCGGTGTATAGCACTGGCTGAAGAAGTCACTGGTTTCCTGCCGCAGGCGCGGGTCGGCGATGGTGGCCAGGCGGGCCTGCTGCTCGTAGGTGCGCATATCGGTGGCCGAGGGCAGACCTTCGATCACGGCATGATTCAACCCCGATGTCATGGCCAATACCGCATACCACCACACTGGAACGTTTACTGTGGCCGGCGAGCCGGTGAACCCGACTGAGCCGTAGGTGCTCTGGGGTGCACCGACCGTCGCCGTGGTAGGCGTGGGATCGATCAGGGTCGGCGGTGGTGTGTAGCTGAGGGTGCCGGCGTTCAACGGGGTCAGGGCGGCCGGCTGTCCGGCAAGGACCACGACCAGCAGGGCGATGAACAGCTCGATCTCCATGCGCCGCAGGGATAACCCGGTGACGGTGCCGAACTCGCCGCCTTGGGCGGGCTCCCGCCAGTTGTCGATGAGGATGCCGAAAAACGGCAGGAACACGATACCCGTCTCCACCAGCACATCCCAGAGGATGCCATAGAAAGCCCAGCCGAACAGGGTGGTGAACAGTTCGAGATAGCTGTCGACGGTCATACGGCGGCTCCCTGCAGGGCGATCAGGAAACGGCCCAGGAGGTTCTGCCCGAGCAGCAGCTCGATTATCAGGAGCCAGGTAACGATCCGCCAACGCAGCGACAGCAGTCGCCCTGCCCCGCCCTCGTCGATGCGCCCCCGTCGATGGAGCCATCGCGTAACTGCTGGCCATGCCAACGCCACCAGGCCGATCAGCAGCAGTCGAATTGTGGTGAAGAGCGGCTTCATCAGCTCGATCCGGGACTGGATCGCGACGAGGGATGCGGTCTGTAGCGAGTGCCACAGGAAGGCGCCGATGCCCAACGCCAGCCCGAACGCCAGCAGGGTCAACAGCACGAACCAGCGCCGGCGCCTGGCCAAACCGTTACGGAACACGGCCATTACGTACAGGCCGGGGATCGACCGTCGGCACCGCGGGTGTGTCCAGGGAGGCCTGGCGGCGCGCCGCCGCCCGCTGGAGCAACAGGCTCACCGTGTCCGAGACGACCTCCTTGCGCACCCGGGTCTCGAACAGCAGGTTCTCGATCTCCTTATCCAGCTCGGTGATGGAGGCATCGGCATGCTCGCGGGCCACCTCGGTGGCATACACCTCCGGCACCTGCCGGCCGGTGAGCAGCAGTCGGCGGGCGAACAGGGCCTTCTCCACCGTGCGCGCGGTACTAATCTCCGACACCAGGCGCCCCATGATCAGGCCCTGCTCGGAGGCCGGCATCGCCCGGATCGCCTCGATGACCTGACGGGTGATGGCCACCCCAGGGGCGGTGATGTTCTCCAGGTTGGCCAGTGTCGGTGGCGTGGCGCCACTGACCAGGCTCTGGAGTTGCCCTGTCACCGTGCTCGCCTCCTGGTAGAGTTTCGGCAACAGGCCAGTGCCGGGAATGCTGTCCTTGCGGCAGGTATCGCAGGTGGTCACGATGTTCTCCCCCACCACGTCCACCACCCAGTCCCTGGCCACGGCGGGCGTGGCCCACACCTCGGACAGCCGGGTCATCGTGGCCGGTGGCCCCGTCGCCGTGACGGACCGGTTCATATTGATGTTGTAACCGGCCTTGACGAGATCGCCGGTGAACTCCAATAGCGGCTGACCCGAGCCGCCGGCCGGGCCACCGATCCAGGGCACGCCATTGTCGCCATTGGCGGTTTCGACCGCATCCTTGGCGGTCACAGCATCGTTGCCCCCGACCCCCATCTGGAGCTTCCAGTCGTTGCCCTTGGACAGGGTGATGAGGTCGGCATAGGGGTTCTTGCCCTGGGCGATCTCGGCCTCCATCTGTTCACAGGACTTGGTGGCGAGCTGCATGGTCTCCTCGGCCTTCAACAGCGCGTTCTGGAACATGTCGTAGAGACCGGGGTTGGCCCGTTGCAGGATGAGCGCCGGTAGGGAGGCGATGGCGGCACTCGCCGCGGCGGTCATGGCGTTCATCATGTTGTCGACACCGCTACCGATGTTGTTCAGCGTGTTGGTGACCGCCGCCACCGGGTCGAACTTGCCGCAACTGTAACCGAGACCCAACTGCGCCGAACCGCCCAGGGTAACCGAGACCACCGAGGGATTGGCCGGTACCGAGACTGGCTCTGCACCACCGATCTCGTAATACCACAGGCTATCCTCCGTCGGCGCCTTGGCGGCATGGGCGCTGTTCCATGCAGACAGGGCGATCAATAGCGATGCGGCTGCGTTTATTGAGATGATCCGTCTGCACCGGTGTCTCGTAGTCATTGGGTATCCTTGTTTGCTTCTCATGGGGGGTAGGAGGTCCAGTCGATGTCAAACAGGAACCACTGACCGCGCCGTTGACAACACTTGTAGGGTCGCCAGAGGTTCCAGGCATAATCGCCCGCGCGGTCGACCCGGCCGCCACTCCAGCCGGTCAGGGTTGCCAGGTCATTGGTGCCAAAGACACCGCAGCTCGACTCGCTACGCGGCACCAGCATCTGCCAGGTACCGGTACGACGGTCCTTCTCCAGCAGGGGCCCCGGCGGCCAGACCCGCTGGCCGGAACCAGATGGCCCGGTGACGGGTAGGTAGATATGGGGCTGCGCCGTGCGGGTGACGATATCGCCGGCCCGCTGGGCGTTGATGGCCGCGGCCTTGGGCTCTTCGGCTTGTGTGGTCCAGCCGGTACGTGGATATACCCCGCCCCAGGTCTGCAGCGGCCAGCTGCCGATCTCGCGCAGCCCGGGGATGAGACTCGCGGGATAGAAGATCTCCGGCACCTCCTGGCGCCAGGCGAGTGCATCGAGCCCGGACTGGAAATAGGGAACCAAGGGTGTCGTCTGTGACGAACACAACAACCCCACGGCGGCGGGAATGGCGGAGAGTGAGTTGAGCGGATGGCCGATGGCATCGGCCTCGCGGAAAACCAAGTTCTTGTGATCTCGATTTCCGGAGGTGCCTTCCGTGCGGTTACCCGCACTGTCGATGGGCACCGGCAACAGTGAACCGAGCAACCCTGTGGCCGCCGTCTTCTGAGCCAGACCCAATGTGGCGCGGATTTCCACCCAGGGGTTACCACCCAGCTCGTTATAGCTGCTGACCACCAGATCCGGATTGTAGTGCCCGACCTTGAGTGAGGACCGGACACGGCAGCCGCGCCAGGAACATCGCAACCAGAAACACATGCCGATCGGCATCCACCGCACGCAGGAAAAGGCCGCCGCCGTGGTCTTGGCCACGATCTCCGGGGTCGTGATGGAACCCGCGGTTCCGGCAAGCGGCATCACAAGCAGCATTGCCAGGCCAAGAGAGAGGATCTTCTGCCGGCTCATGGTTGCCGGCCCTCCCGCCACTGTTGATACCGAAGCAGGGCTTCGTGAATATCGGTCACGCCATAGATCACGGCCCCACCATCGAACACCATGGCGGGATAGCGGTCGACACCGTATTGCACCGCCTTCGCCAAGCCGATCGCGGCCTGTTGCATCCGTGCGCGATCGTCCTCATTCAGTTGCTGGAAACGGTGCAGTACGACTTGCTTGGATTGTTTGGGATCGGCCGTGAGTCCTTCGGATAGTTGGGTCTCGATGCGCTGGATGCTGTCCAGATTGTAGGTTTGTAGATAGGGTGTCGGGCGACCTGGAGCCGAGCTTATGACAGCCATTCCAGTGATGGGCATATCGGACGAGATAAACAGCTCAATGAGGCGGGGATGCCCTGCTGCTAACTGACTCGCCGCTTGTGCAACGCTACCGGCGAAGAGCATGAAAACAAGTAACGCCGCCAAATAAATGAGAATTAAATGTTTATTTCTTGTCATTTGCACGATTGGCCCACTGACAATACGATGGGCTATCGTGGCTCCCCGGGAGGAGTTCACGGAACCGAAAATCAATTCAAGGTGCTGCGTAGTTTTGCTTCAGCTAAATCATTGTGTGGTGGGAATTATTGGGAACGGCAGCAGGAGTCGGTCACTGAACGCCGGGGAACAACTGTTTGACTAAAAACGGTCAGTTGTCTCCATATAATGATATGGCTGGTGCCGACATAAACCAGCCGTTCATCGTCCATTAACGAAGGAGCACTACCGGCCAGAGTCGGGTATTGAGATGAGCCGTGGATAACGGCCACTATATGGATTAAAGCAGTCGCTCTGCCAAGCATGAAATAGCTATACTGTCCCGGGAACTCGCCCGGGGCATATCAGAGTAGCAACTCAATAGTAAGGCTGCGAGTTGTGGTTCTTAGAATTGTTGTCTGACCTCGAACTCAAGTAATAATAGAGCAAATATACGAAAAAATGCTAGGGAGGTTGTGTATTGGCCAAGGTAATAACCAAGGTTAAGCTCAGGAATTTTAAGCGATTTCAAGAATTTGAACTACATCTTCAACCTGAGCGAAACCTGCTTCTTGGAGATAATGAATCTGGAAAGTCCTCGATTCTTCAAGCTATCGATCTTGTGTTGGCTGGCAGCCGTAGTAAGGTTGAAACATTAGGTATAGAAAGCCTTTTCAACGTCGATGCGGTGTTGGAATTCCTGGCTGGCGCTAGGGAGTATGGCAACTTACCAGAGCTGAAGGTCGAGCTATACCTCAACGAACAGCACAATCCAGATCTGAATGGTAATAATAATTTAGATGGAACGATGTGCGATGGACTTGCCTTAATTTGCTCTCCTATGGAAGAGTATTCAGAAGAGATTGCAGCTATTTTGAAAGACGAAGACGTATCTTTTCCTTTCGAATATTACTCAATCAAGTTTCGTACATTTGCTGGTGAACCATACGGCGGTCCCAGGAAGTATTTACGACACCTTCTACTTGATAGCACACAAATCAACAACGAATACGCGACGCGGGAATACGTGAAGAGTGTTTACCGCACCAATTCTGAAGATGGCGAGCGACATAAACATCAGAATGAGTACAGAAAGCACAAGGCCAAATTTAGGGACGCAGTCTTAAGTGATGTGAATGCAAAACTGGATACATATCAGTTTTCGATTGCCACGAGCAAAAAGTCTAATCTGGAATCAGATCTGACTATTACTGAGGACGACATATCTATTGATAACAAAGGCAGGGGAAAGCAGTGCTTCATAAAGACTGAGTTCGCCTTACAAAAAAAGAAGTCAACCCATCCCCTCGACGTATTGCTGCTCGAAGAGCCTGAGAATCACCTCAGTCACACGAGCATGAAGCGCCTTGTCACGACGATCGCTCATGCTGAAGAGCAACAGATGGTTGTGACGACACACAATAGTCTGATTAGCACCAGGTTAGACCTACGGAACGCGGTATTGCTGAATAGCACTAGTACGGTTTCCGCTGCTTTGTCCGATTTGTCACCTGAGACAGCTGATTTCTTTATGAAGGCACCAGACAACAATGTACTGGAGTTTGTGTTGTCTGGCCGGGTAATACTTGTTGAAGGTGATGCTGAATACATCCTCATGCAAGCATTGTTTAAGCAACTGGTTGGAACTGAGATTGACACAACAGATATCCATGTCATCTCTGTTGGGGGAACAAGCTTTAAACGGTATCTTGAGGTTGCGAGGTTGCTCGGTGTTCGCACAGCAGTGCTGCGTGACAACGACGGTGACTTCGAAAAGAACTGCCAAAAAGCATTTGAAAGCTATTTGTCAGATAGTGTCCGAGTGTTTTCAGAGACCGATAATGATATCAGGACGTTCGAAATTTCCATCTATCAAAACAACGCCGCTCTCTGTGATGAGATGTTCTCCGGTGGACGGATTCGGCTTCCTCCACAGGAATACATGCTAAGCAACAAGACCACAGTAGCTCTCCGCTTGTTGGAAGAGAAAGCAGAGAATCTGGTTGTTCCTGGGTACATTGGGGAAGCGATAACGTGGATCAACGAGTAATCCAGGCGGTTGCTGGATCAGGGAAAACCTCTCTCATTGTTGATTCCATCGACCCGAATAGGTCCCACCTAGTGGTTACCTACACGGATAACAACTACCGGAATTTGACAAATCGGATCATTCGTCAGTATGGCGGCATTCCCGTAGGTACAAGGATTTACACGTACTTCTCTTTTCTGTACTCATTCTGTCTGAGACCACTAGTGGGCGACAAATATGGCCTGAGAGGAATCAACTTTGATACGCCCCCTGATTTTACTCGTCGTCTCAAGCGCGATGACCTGCGCCATTATATTGACTCGAATGGGCGTATATATGCATCGCGAATGGCAAGTTTCATCATCAAGACCGGAATGGTCGAGGATGTGCGGAATAGGATCGCTAAATATTGTGATGTCGTGTTTGTAGATGAAGTTCAGGACTTCGCAGGATACGATTTTAGCTTGTTACTAGACTTATGCGCAGGCAACACAGACGCTGTTTTTGTAGGGGATTTCTTCCAGCACACGTACGACACGAGTCGTGATGGTAACGTGAATAAAGGTCTTCACGACGACTACGACAAATACAAGAAATCCTTCGAAGATCGTGGCTTCGAGATAGACGAAACAACATTAAGAAAGAGTTATCGGTGTAGCCAGACGACGTGTGAGTTTGTGTCGGACGAACTGGATATAGACATTGATAGTCATCACGAAAACAAAAGTCTGTTGGAATTCGTGGATAATGAAGGCTGGGCAGAGGCGATTTTTCACCAACCGCATACCGTAAAGTTGTTTTATCGGCTGCATAGGAGTTATGACTGTCTTTCAGATAACTGGGGTGCTTCCAAAGGGGTGGATGACTATGATTCTGTGTGTGTAGTCCTAAATATGAAAACGGAGAAGCTGTTGCGGAATGGACAGCTGGAGAAATTGCCCCCGATGACAAGAAATAAACTATACGTTGCATGCACTCGCGCCCGGTCTGAGTTGTTTCTTGTGCCAGAGCGCTATTTCAAGAAGTTCAAGCGGTAGGGGTGGAGAGGTAAATGAGTGGCGCAGCTGGTTACGTACTTCTGCTTACATCGGAGAGGTTGGAGGCGTTAGAGGATAATAGATACTGGAATAACAGTTTTGCTGAGCCGGTCGATGAATTTTCGCATTGTCGTAGCCTGCCACTTATCTGTTTTATAGGTGATTCGGAAGGGAAGACAAAATACATCGGAGTAGGACGAAGAGGTGTTCGAGCAGGCACAGATCTTCGCAGGTTGAACGTTTATGACCTTCAAGAGTTTGAACCCAGCATCGACTTGTTTCCATTTATTGAACAAGTCTCACCGCAGCTTAAGTGGCGGCTAAGAAGCACGATTAAAAATGGGGGCTATGTAACTCAGAAACAATTTGCAGCGTTAATTGATGCAATCCTTGCCACAGATCATGCCCTTGGACAGTTGTTTAAGAAGTATTCGTCAGAACGCGAGAATAGGATAAGAAGCTTACCGGATAGAAGCAAACGGCAACTTGCCTTCCAGAAAGAGACACTTTCAACAGCACTAGCTTGTGCCAAAATTGATAGGAGCAGTTTGCAGGAGTGGGAACCGCCGGAAGAGGGGGGTGACCAGCCATCAAGTTTCCTCGATGGTCTTCCACAATCACGTCTTCGTGAAGATCAAATGGTAGTCAACGATATGAACAACGTACCTGGATTCTCTCGGGTGAGAGATATGGTCCAGGGAGCTGCGATTTTTGAGGGGGTAGATAGGACTAGGCTCACTGTTATACTGGCAAACCGACTACCATTAGAGCAGCTGACAGGTGCAGACTTAATTTATTTCAATGAAACATTTAAATCCTTTGTTTTTGTGCAGTACAAGGCAATGGAACCAGGTTCTGCTGGTTCAGAACCAATATACCGGTTGCCAGATCAGCAGCTTGAAGATGAGATACTCCGCATGGACAAAATCGCTAAACAGCTTGCTGGTACCCAAGAACCAAATACGCCTGATGAATACCGTTTAGATTCGGCGCCATTCTACCTAAAACTGTGCTCGCGAATAGTTTTTAATCCTGATAGCACATCATTGGTGTCAGGAATGTACATACCCTTGACTCACTGGAAGTTACTTGAATCCGACAAGGGCCTTGTAGGTGAGCGAGGTGGACGAGGGGTAACGTTTAGAAATATCAAACGGCATATCACGAACTCACAGTTCATTGACCTGGTGTCTAACGCATGGATCGGCACGACACCCTGCGAATCAGAAATTCTTGAAGTCCTAGTAAAGCATACAATTCAAGAAGGCCGCGCTGTAATGGTGGCTGTAAAACTATAGTAAAAGGGACGGATTTATTTTCTACAGACAAGACGGGTGTCGAAATGAACGTCTGCTCTTGGATGGTTTCAGCCAGTGATGCTGGTTAAACGAATGTTTCTTATTGGCCGTTTGACATAGCCAATAGTCTGAATGGCTGCCCGCA
Source organism: Sedimenticola selenatireducens DSM 17993 (assembly GCF_000428045.1). Classification (GTDB taxonomy): domain Bacteria; phylum Pseudomonadota; class Gammaproteobacteria; order Chromatiales; family Chromatiaceae; genus Sedimenticola; species Sedimenticola selenatireducens. Next base: position 64,634 of record NZ_ATZE01000021.1, read on the forward strand.
TTGAAGAGTAAACATTTTCAGAGTGAGAATGGGGGTACTCCGATATCCACCTTAACCTTCACGATCCTGCGCAATCCGCTCCGCAACGATATACACCGCCTCCAGCTCACTACATCCCCGCTCGCGCATGATGGCAGCCCGCTCCGCCTTCTCGTGCTTCTCGGTCATGGCAAGTGCCAGGGATAACGGCGGTGGCACATTGCGGAACAGGGCTTCCAGGTTGTCGGAGAGCACCACGCCCTCGACGTACTTGCCGGGTTCCTTGCGGGCCGAGAGCAGCAGGCTGCGCTGCACCTCGCTCAGGTCCTTGAAGCGGGAGATCTGCTCGACCTCTTCCTTGGGCATGACCAGGCAGAGCCACCACTCCATCATGTTGAGCATCTTGCGGCTGGCGTTGGGGAAGTCCTCCAGGTTCTGGGTGGCGATCCAGAACCAGGCGCCGAGCTTGCGCCACATCTTGGTGATTTTGACCACGTAACGGGCCAGCAAGGGGTTGGTGGTGATGATGTGGCCCTCGTCGGTCACCACCAAGGTGGGCCGGGCGTCGTGCTGGTGACGTTCCACCAGGTCGTTGATGTGGCTCATCATGGAGATATAGGCCACGGTGAGTTGATCCTCATAGCCTTCGCGTGCCAGGATGCCCATCTCCAGGAGGGTGACATCGGCCTCTGGCCAGGGGGTGCCGGGCCGGTTGAAGAAGTGGCCGGCGAGCCCGGAACAGAACAGCGCCATGCCGTCGCCCATCTCAATCGCCCGGTTGCGCCGGTGCTCGGGCAGGCTCTGATCCTGACCGATGGTGTGCAGGGCGTGGACCACGTCTTGGGTGATGACCTGGGCTCGCCCGCTCTCCTTGACCGTCTTGGCGGCCAGGAAGATGGCGTTACGGATCAGCAACCGGTCGGCCCGGCTTATGCGGGCATCTTCGCGCTCATCGCCGCCGGTGATCATGATGCGGGCGGCGATCTCCATCTCGCCCAGGACGTCACGGCTACCCCCCTCCTCCTCAGCCTCTTCGTCGTCATCGATCAGCTCATCCGGCGCCTTGGCGAGACGCACCCGGTGCTCCTTGTCCAGCACCCGGATGGCATCGGCGAACGGTGGCAGACTGACATCCTCATTGGGGTTCAGGGTCACCTGGTTGACGGTGACGCCGTGGGCCTGGAAGTGTTGTCCCAACAGCGTGAACGAACCGCCCGCCTCGATGATGAAGATGCGCGGGCGATAGATCGCGGTCATCTGTTGCAGCAGGTAGACCAAAAGCGCCGATTTGCCTGCCCCGGTGGGACCGAGGATCAGCATGTGGGCGTTTTTCTTACGATCTTCCCGGTGCAGCGGGTCAAAGGTCAGGGGTTCCGCGCCACGGTTGAAGAACACCAGCCCCGGGTGGCCGGTGCCCTTCGATCGGCCATACAGGGGCAGCAGGTTCGCGGCATGGCTGGAGAAGACCAACCGCGAGCGGCGACTGCTCCTGTCCAGGGCGACATCATAGGCCATGGGCAGGTTGCGGATGTAGCTGTCGAGCGTCAGCAGATCGGCCTCCTGCAGGATCGGTTGCAGACCGTTGGGAAGCAGCAAGGCGTTCAGTTGGTTGACGTTGGCACGCAGTGCTCTGGCATGCTCGCCGCGCAGGTAGAAGGCGATGCTCACCGGGTAGAGCTTGTTGCCCTGCGCCATCTCCCGCTCCACGAGTTCCGCATCCTCGCGCGTCAGCGCCGCCTCGGCCGAGCCCCCCACGGCGGCCCGTTTGACCTGGGCGATGTGATTGCGGGTAAAGTCCTGTGGCCTGAGCGTCAGGGTCAGCACCATCACGGTGTGTTCGGGCAGTCGATCGAACAAGGAGAAGACATGGTCACCGGCCTCACGCTCGGCGGTCATGTGACCCACCGCCGGCGCCCGCCGTAGTCCTTGAATCGTGACCAGGGTGTGCGGCAGTCCATCAAACCACCAGGTGGCGGTTGCATTGTCCGAGCGTGGCATGCTGAGGGTGAACCGTTCGGCCAGGTCATAACCGAACGGAAGCTCCTCGTCACCGGGATAGGGAGCGATCTCCAGCAGCTTGTCGGGATCGCCATCCGCGATCTCGGGTTTCGGGTTGAACCACTTGAGCAGCCACTCGTAGAGATCCTTACCGGTGGCTCGCCGCACACGGATACCGGCCGAGGCCAGCGCCGCAGTCCACTTGATCGCCACATCGTTCATCGCCTCTTCCACCTCAACCGCCGGCGGCATCTTGCCCTTCACCTTCAACCGGCGATAGAGCGTGGCGCGGACCCGGCGCACCTGCCCGCGCCAGTGGGTGCCGGTTACCGCGGTATCCTCGAACAACCCACCGGGACGGGTGATCCGCGCCAGATGCTGGGCAAAGGTCGCCTGAAAGTGCCGGGTGAAGGGGGTCTCCTGGACACTCGGTTGCGCATAGCCCGCCACCTCCTTCTGAAACGCCTGCAGGCTCGGCTCATCCTGCACATAGACCTGCAGGATCCAGGGCGCCTCGTCCTCCTCGGGTATGGCATCGCTGAGTGCCGTCTGGATTGCGTCGCGCAATTGCGTCATGAACTGGGGGGTGCGGGCCTCGGTGCCCGCGGGCTGGATTTCGAACAAGGCACCCACGCTGACGCCATCCTCCAGCAGGAAGGTGCGGCTGTTGGGGTCGTAATCGACCCAGGGCAAAAGATCGGTAAAGGAAGGTGGCCGGGCATAAAGCCGCTTGACCGCCGCCAGGGTCACCGGTGCTTCCGCCCTATCCTGATGCCTGTCCGATGGCTTGCCTGACACGGATTTCTGCCCGCTCATTGCTGCTGTCGCCTGGCGGGCACCTCACCCGGCAGCACGTACTCGATCCGCTCATACAGGGGGAAGGTGGTCACATAGCCGGGTACCGGTGCCGACTCCTCCCCCGCCAGGTGCGGAAACAGATACATCACCAGGGTCGGATTCGGCAGCCGGGGGAAGATGACATCGATCTCGTCGTACGCCTCCCGGGTGTAGCCGTGCAGCGAGCCGTCCCTATCGACGACGGGACGCTCCCCCAGCGCCTCACGCAGGGTCAGGGGGTCGCGCGCGCCCATCTCCTGGATGTGTTGCTGGTAGATCGTCTGCATCGACGGGCCGTCCTGGGGCAACACGGCGTCCTTGGTGCTGGCACAGCCGCCCAGCACCAGGCTAATCCAGCCGAGCACGCTGATAAGGATCGATGGTTTGTGCATGATGGAGTCTCCTACCTTTGAGATCGAGATCGATCGGGAGCTCGACGTCTACGTGGATGGCAATGCGGGTACCGGCCGGCACGAACACGGCATCGAAGCTCTGGGACTGCCGCTCCGCGAGCCACTTGGCTACCTCGTCACTGCCGCCGGCGAGGGTCTTGCCGAGCACGAAGGTGCCGCTGTTGCCGGTAACGCTGTTGGTCACCGCGCCGCTCTCGCTGACGACCGATGTGGTCTCGGCCGCGGCCGCCGCATCGGCCGCCGCCTGAATGGCCATCACGCCGATACGCTGGGTGAGAAAAGCGGGGGCGTTGGTTTTGCGTTCGCCGCTGATACAGGGGATACCCTGCGGGTCCGAGATCCAGCCCAGGGATCGGTCATTGCCCCCGGCCCGAGCACCCTGCTCATCACTGGAGACGGTGCGGATGGTGCCGTCATCGAAGACGAAAGTGACCGAGTCGAGCCGCCCGGTCACACAGGAGAGGGTCCAATCCCCAATGGCCGTGCCACTCCACACCATGCCCTGCACCCCGGGCACGGTGAGACCGTTGGCGGCCAGGTTGTCGGCACCGGTGATCACCTTGAACGGCATCGGGTCACGTACCTGGCCCTGTACCGGCACCCGGCCCACCAGGGCGGTCATGGCCGTTGAGCCGATCAGGGTGGCATTGCGTGGCACGGTGTAGACGGGATGCAGCCGGTCCAGCTCCCGGGCGATCTGGCCGGTCTGCTCACTGACATCATTCAGCGCTTTGCGGGTGGACTGGTGGACCGGTTGCAGCAGGCCGTTGCCGTTGGTGCCAGACACATCGTCATCGATGGCATCCAGCGGATCTATCCAGACCACGCTAGCAGATGGCGCTACCCCACCCCCATCGAAGCCCAGGCCGACCGGAATATCGTTGGCGCCCGCGGTTGGCTTCACCTGGGATAGGGATTGTGACAAGGCATCCATGCGCGCGGTCAGCGAGGACAACACACCGGAATCCAGCCGCTGGCGGGCCGCCTGATCATGCTCGCGCGACAACAGATCCCGTTTCACGCGGGTGGCCACGTTCTCCTCGATCTGGGCGCGACTGCTCAGCAACTCGCGGTTCTCATTGCGCAGTGAGGTGTTGTCCTGGCGTAGGGCCTCGACCTCAGCGGTCATCGCCGCCACGTTCGCAGTCAGGGTCTTGATGGTGTCGGCCGGCGTATCCGCATCCGGCACCGGTGCCTGCGGTACCGCATCCAGCACTGCCGGATCGTGCGGCCCGCTGGTGCAGGACTTGAGGGTGACGAACAGCAACATCAGCACCACGACACCGGCAAGGAGGGGTAACAGTCGATTGCTGGTTGCTAGGGCCATGAGTCCCCCCTAGCGCGAGGCCGCGAACGGCCGGGCCGAAATCAGGTAGACGGCCGTGGTGTCCGCCTCACTGCCGGCGGCCAACAGGCGGTTGTGCTGAAAGGTCGCGGTCAGCCAGGTGCCGCGCAGGTCGCGTGGATCCAGTATCTGCGGTCGATCGGTACGGTTGGTCAGTTTAAGCGCCGTGACAAACAGACCCCCGGCGCGCCAAGCCACCAAGGGGGTGGCGTCAACCATACCACCGCGCAACAGGCTGACCGGGTCACGGGTTACCGGCACCCGCACGATACCCGGCAGATCCCGAAGGAGGCGCGCGGGTGCATAGAGCTGTTGGGCGGCGAAGCGGGTCAAGGCCACATAGCTGTAGTTCACGGTTGAGACGTCACGCGCGACAGGTGGTGCTGCCGGGTCTTCCCTACTCTTACCAGCCTCTTTCACGAACAGCCGCAGGGGATGGGACTGGCCACCCGTCTCCGACGCCGACACATCGAACAGATAGAGCGGCCCTCCATCGAGGGTGCGCAGCATGATCCGGGTGGTGTCGAAGGGTGCGCTGGCCAGGAAATAGACCGTGCCATTGACGCTCTGAGTGCGCAACAGTGGCTGCAGGGACGCCGGCAGGCCGACCTTGACTGATCCCGGAAAATGCACCCATCGCTCCTCGCCCACCTTGAGGTCGAGCCGGATGGGAGTCTTGTCCCACTCGATGCGCTCAATGGCACCCATCTCGGCATGGGCGATCGACTCTATCAGCAGCAGACCAATACCAATCCAGAGAACAAGGCGCTGTGTGAGAAAAATGGATTTGCGGGCATTGGTTGAACGCATAGATTGATCCCTGTTCTGTCAGTGGCCTTTCCCGGGCTCATCAGCGAGCTCGGCCCCGCTCAGCCGCCGTGGACCGGTCGCGCCATAGCCATCCAGCGCCAGTCCCCAGGGATTGGTCTCCGGATCGACCGAGAGGCGCACCACACGCAAGGGGTAACGGATGGTCGTCTTCTTCACCGTCATTCCCTTTACCGACTCGAAAAGATCCAGATCCAGCCACACCACCCAGACACCGGGCGCCAGCACATCCACCCGCCGCTCCTCATAGCCATGGTCGGGCACCTCCTGAACACCGCGCACCCGGTAGGCCAGCTCGCCCTGCCGGCCTTTCAGCTCCATATCGGCGATGAGGTCGGCCCGGTAACGGGGCGTCACATAGGGCGCAATGCGAAATATCGCCTTACCATAATCCCTCGCTCCGTCGTCGGGCCAACGATTGACCTGTTGGAAGATATAGAAGGCAAAGGCGTAGACGTTGGCCGCAGGCACTTCGTCAACGGCCAGGGTCGCCCCGGAGCGCAGATCCGGTGGCACGTGCACCGTCAGGTAACGGGAGGACTGACTCCAACCGAACCACAGCGCCAGGATGACGATGATCTGCAGACCGATAATGGTCCACAGCGACCGCAGATGCGCACGCACGTTATCGATCTCGTAGCGGTAACGGCGCACGCCGGCTCCTCCCGATATCCCAGGCGCCACTGCGACGGATGAATGGAGATCGGCGCAAGCCGATGTCATCCAGTCGAATGGCGATCCGCTGCTGGTAATACCCCTCCGGTCGGCCGCGCTTGAGACGCTGAAACAGACCCGCCGTCACGACAACCGTGGCGACCACGCCGACCCCGGCAATGCCGAAACCCATGGTGACCGCGCCCATCAACCCTGCCAGGAGGAGGCTGACAGGCAGCCAGATGAGCGCGGCCACGCCAACGATCATGCCCAACTCGGATGACGAACAGCCCTTGAAAATGGCCGGTTCCGCGTTGAGCCGATTGGCCAGTATGTCGTCACGATCAGGCATGGACGGTTAGATGATGCCGGCGGCTTCGGTCAACAGGTAGCTGGCGAAGATCAGCACGATGGCACCGACGATGCCCAGCACACCGACCTCCGCCCACTCGGCCTTGCCTTGGCGTGCCTCGTTGAACTTGGCGAATCCCAGATAGGCGATCCACAGGAAGCCGAGCACCGCAATGGCTAGGCCGAGCACCAGGCCACCATCCTTGATGTAACCCTTGATCAGTGCGATCCAGTCACCCGCCGCCGGTGCTGTACTGGGTGCCACCGGGGTCGGCAAGGCGGCCCACGCCGACTGGGTGGCAGCCATCACCAGTAACCCGGTTGCAGCGATGCCTTTTCTGATTGTTTTCACCATGATTGTGTTCTCCAAGATAACGGGGATGCCCCCTACTGATGAATACCGGGGTACTCCCCGAACGCAGCTGGCGATAGCGTGATTCCATGCCATCACCGTAGATAAAAACCCAACACCATGAGCACGATGCTCGCCCGCAGGGCACTCCAGACCACATCGAACAAAACCACCTGGCCGTTCTGCCAGGCCCTGAAGGAGCCCAGGGTCACCCAGATCACCCACATGAAGGCGAGGACGATCACGATGGCCGCGATGGCCATCAGCAGCGTGGACGGCGTCACCCCGGAACCTGCCTGAAATGCCGCATTTTGTGCGAGTGTCATAGCGGTTCATCAGCGCCGGTAGTCAGCACGTAATGGAGGAAAGGTTCTGGGTTCAGCGCGGGGCGCATCGATGTGCTCCAGAATACCCTGCCGGACTCGTGACAGGTCTTTCCGCAACCAGTCATAGCGAAAGCGAATCCGTCTATCCGGCTCAGCTTGGGACTCCGCCGTCTGAATCAGTGGTTCGAACGCTTCGAGTTCGTGGGCGATCCGTGCCAGTGCTTCGCGCTCGGCGTCAGCATCGGCAAAGAGGGGTTGAAGTGGAACAACCGTGCCGAACAGTCCGACTATCAGCAGGTGAGCGATTTGCATTGATGGATTCCTCATGGTGTTCATGAGGTGCAATGGTGGGGTACCGGGTAACTAGGGGATACGGAAAATCAATTCCGATTGGTGCGTGGTTTTTGGCATTAGATTTATAGTACGCACTAGCAAATCAGCCTCTGACATATACCGACAAGGCTACTTCACGTTCCAGGTAAACAGGGATTTGAGGATTTTCTTGGCATCAGCAGAAGTCGACGTTCCGAAGCAGATGTTGTAAACAAGTGTAGCTCCAGAACTCGACCTTGGCCGCCTCTATCAGGCGACCATCTCGAAGGAAACAATTATTCATTTCGCGGCCGCGTAAATCATGATCTTTCCTGATAATGAACCCAGGCCATGAGGTAGAATTAGTTATTTATTTTCAGGCATACGGAGCCGGCGCTGCACAGGGAAAAGCCGTAGGTCAAAGTGATCCACAACTAAACCCCATAACCCCTTCGGGAACCAGATGGTAACGATCACCGCGAGCAAGCCAAGGGAGGCCAAATACCAAGTACCATAGTCTTCAAATATTTTTGAAAGGACAAAGAACAAGATTGCTCCAATCAAAGGACCTTCAATGGTGCCGGCACCACCTATGATCACCATAAATATGATCAGTGGAGACCAAGAAATTCCAAATGCGGCATCGGGAGAGATGCGGATGTTGGCGAGGAAATAGAGTGCGCCTGCAATACCAAAGCCGAAGGAAGATATGACATATACAAGAAACTTTATTTTTTTGACATCTATGCCCTGACTGCGTGAGGCCACTTCACTATCTCTAATCGCTGTTAAAGCAAGGCCAAATCGAGAGCGTAGCAGCATATATACCAGTAACACTGAACCGAATGCAGCAGCTACTGCGATCCAGAAGGTAACAGATTCACGTGTTGCTCTATCAATTCCGCGTAACGCTGTGAGACTTGCTCCGGAACCTCCACCTAGTACGTAGGTGTTGGCAACAACTAGTCTTAATACTTCTGCTATCGCCCAAGTTCCGATGGCAAATGCCCCACCTGGCAGCCGAAATACTAACTGTGAAATTGGGACAGCAAATAGTGCGGCAATAATTCCCCCTAAAGCAACTGAAGTGAAAGGATCTACACCGACAAAGTTTGCCCAGACAAAGAGTGAATATCCACCGATTCCAATAAAAGCTTGTTGTCCAATTGACACCAATCCACCGTATCCTCCAAGCAAATTCCACATCTGCGCCATCGCCATGTAACAAGCAAGTTCGGTAAATAGGCGCAAGTAGCTAGATCCTGCCCAAAACGGCATAGAGATAGATAAGCCCAATAGCACTATGGAAATGATCAGTGTAATCATTCCTGCCTTGGTGGAGCGTTGGACTTCAAATGTGTCCGTGCTAGAAGAGAGCATACTCGCAGTGGAGTTTGCAGAATAACTATTCATCACAACCTCATATAGATTTTGCTTATCGGGTTTTTGGAAAAAAGCCATTGGGCTTAAACATCAACACGGCTACAAACATGACATGTCCGACCAATACCCCCCAGCCCGGGTCCCATCGTGCCCCAATCGATTGAGCAATTCCCAATAGCATGCCACCAGCGAGAGTTCCCCAGAAAGAACCCATCCCACCAATAATTACCGCTTCAAAAGCATAAATCAGCTGCACCGGCCCATCTGTTGGTGTGAAGGTCGTGCGCATTCCATGATATATTCCGGCGACACCAAGAATACCAATTGCTATTGCGGTAGCGATCGCATAAACATGAGCATTGTTGACCCCCATCAGTGCAGCTGCATCATGATCATCGGATGTGGCTCGAAATGCTCTGCCAATCCTGGTAGCTCCGAATAGCCATTGCAGCAAAAATGTCAAAATCACTGCGGTAGCTAGAATGATTACTGGCAGAAGACCTGCCGCTAGGCCATCAGTCAGCTGAATACTCTGAGCTTCAATACCACCAGAATAAATTGCTCTTGAGTCGGCGGAGAAATATTCCAGCAACAAGTTCTGAATAAAAATCGATATACCGAATGTTACGACCAGGGAGCGCAAAGGATCTTTGCTTATTGTTTTGTTCAATACACCACGTTGAAGAGCGTAGCCAATAACAAACGCAATAGGAACAACAACAACCATTGCACTGAATGGATCAAGCCCTAAGGTTTGGGTGGTAATGTAGCCTATAAAAGCCATGAGTATAACCATGTCGCCATGAGCAACATTTACTAGGCGCATAACACCGAACATCAGTGACAGGCCCAGGGCAAATAGGGCATATAGACCACCAACAAGAACGCCTTGTAAAACGGCATCAATCCAATAGGTCATCAGCTAAATCTCCTCATCGGTTATCACGCGCCTAATCGCCGAAATAGGCGTGAGCTATTTCATCGTGGGTAACTTCATCAGAATTCCCTTGAAGTGACACCCGCCCTTCCTGTAGACAATAAAGCCTCTGTGATACACGTTTTGCTGTGCCTACATCCTGTTCAACTATGATCGCCGTTAAACCTTCCTGGGTTATTTTTCCCAAGGCCGCGTAGATCTCTTTGATAACTATGGGAGCCAATCCCAAAGATATTTCATCACAGATCAATAGTTCTGGATTACTCATCAATGCCCGGCCGATTGACACCATTTGCTGCTGACCACCTGATAGCGAGGTAGCGGGCATATCTTGCTTTTCCTCTAGAATGGGAAACAGTGCATATATTTGCTTGAGAGTCCACCTTCCTTCTCTACCTGTGAACTGCCCCATTTTCAGATTTTCCGCAACAGAGAGGCTAGGAAATAGACGGCGTCCTTCTGGTACCATAGCGATACCGTTACTTACAATCTCATGAGGCCTGCAGCCACCTAAATTCTCGCCTTTATAAAAGACCGATTCTTTATCAACCTGCAGCAAACCTGTTAAGGCTTTAAGGAAGGTCGATTTTCCTGCTCCATTAGCTCCGATGATCGCTACTATTTCATGAGTATGAATCTCGAAATCTATACCAAACAGTGCCTGAAAATCACCATAAAAGGCCTTTAGTTTATGTGTCGATAGCAGCACACTCACACTTCTATCCCCATATATACCCGTTTAACTTCCGGGTCATTCATGACTTTATCCGGATCACCATCAGCTAACTTTGATCCGAAATTGATGACTAACAATCGATCAGCCACCGACAGTAGAGCGTGTACAACATGCTCGATCCAAATCATAGACACGCCCTCTGCTTTAATATCGCCTATCAAATCTACCAGTTCTTTTGCTTCATGTTCTGTCAGGCCTCCTGCTATCTCATCAAGCAACAACACTTTCGGTTGTGTAGCCAGCGCTCTAGCGAGCTCAAGCCGCTTACGATCTAGCAGTGTCAAGCTGCCTGATAGTAAATTAGCCTTTTTTATCAAGCCGGTTTTTTTCAGTACGTCAATGCAGATCGGGTCTGCTTGATCTTCTGACATATTTCCGCCGTAAGTGGCCCCTACCAGAAGATTCTCAAATACCGTCATCCCTGAGAAAGGATGGGGTATCTGATACGTACGCCCTATACCTTGCCGACAGCGATTCTGAGGAGATACACGGGTAATATCCTCACCGCAGTAAAAGATACTTCCATTGTCAGCACGCACATCACCACTGATCAAATTGAATAGTGTTGTTTTACCGGCACCATTAGGCCCGAGAATACCCAGCGTCTCGCCATCTTTTAAGATGAAATCAATATCATCTGTAACCTTGAGTGCGCCATACGACTTACTCACTTTCTTTAGTGAAAGGACAGTCCCCACAGACATACTCCTCTAGCTGGGAAACAAATATCAGCGGATGAGGCGCCGTAGAAGGCGCCTCACATAGACAATCAACTTATAAGTTTTAGCTCGCTGCCTCGGGGAATATGGGGAGCAGCCTTATTGTTGACAATGACGAGATCATATTTGAACTTGTCACCTTTTACCCACTGCCCGCCAACCAGCGGTGTCTTGGCAATATTTTTTGCCGGACCATTCCCCCATGACACGGGTCCTACGACTGTTTGTACGCTGGTGGTGGTAATGGCATCTCGAATAGATGCGCGCTTATCGATGTTTGCCGTGCGCTTGAGTACGTCAGCCGCCACTTCGAACAATGCGTGCGAGTAGCCCAAGGGTTGTGTCCATTGCCTTCCAGTGGCGCTCTCATATGCCATGGCAATCTCAGATGCGCTCTTACCAGTAAGAGAGGAGTTGAATGGGTGATTCGGGCTCCACCAGACTTCACATGAGAGTCCCTCTGCTAAGTCTCCCATCGCCTCTACTGCAGTAGGAAACAAAAGCCCCTTTCCTATCGACATCACCTTGGGTGTAAAACCCTGCTGCTTTGCTTGAGTCCAGAATGTCTTAACATCAGGCGGAATCATATTGCCGGTAACAATCTGGCAGTTTGCCTCTTTAAATGCCGATATATAGGCGCTGAAATCCGAATTCATCACTTGATAGCGTCCCGGATCGGTCAAGTTAAAACCGTCTATAGCCAATGCAGGAGGAAGTCCGAATTCACGATCACCCCAGGCATTTCCATCTGTATCATTGGCGAACAGTCCGCCCACCGACATGTTAGTGTCTACCGATTGCCACATATCCAGAAAGACACCAATCACATCCTCCAATCCCCAGAAAAAATGGTAGGTCCAATCGAAACCTTTTTCAGTAGAGCCGCCTCTTCCAAAAAGCCATGGTTGCCATGGCGATACCGTGGAAATACAGGGAATTTCATTGAATTCACATTGATCGGCAACTGGGTTGATTGTTTCTGGTGCCGCAGCAACCAACATCAAATCTATTTCATCTCTCAAAATAAGGTCTGCAGCTACAGCACCTGCCTTTGTGATATTCGATTCACTGTTCTTTACTATAATTTCAACGGGGTGCAATTTCCCGGCAATTTCAATCCCCGTTTTAAAATGCTCACGCATCTGCTCAATCACATAACTATCTGCCTCGCCAAACGGCGCTAGAGGCCCGGTCAAAGGAGTGACGTAGCCAATCTTGATCGTTCTCCCTGTGTCGGCTACTGCCACATTACTCATAGCGGACACGCCTGCTAAACCTGCAGTTAGTCCAAAACCCGCAATAGTTTTAATAGCGTTGCGGCGACTCATGTCAGCACAGGACTGCTTATCTATCTTGTTTCTGTTTTTCACCGGTTCCTCCTAATAGGGATTTTATCTCTATCTGATTACATGACGTGGCGACAAAATTATTTTTTGCTTTAAGCGACACCGTCGTCGCTTAATAAGCATTAGTGCAATCGGTGTGCCAGTTGGATATAGCTATCTGTCGTGCGTTAATGGTGCGATTTTCCGTTAGTCAGGGCATTTAATGCATTACAGGTGCGTTGAAATATTCATAGTGAGAAATCTGTTTCAATGCGAGACAAAGTGATTGACCTATTTTCAAGCAGGTCAGTGCTCAGTAATAAATTGGAATTGTTTAATCAAGCACCTCAATATGCGACGTTCCACAGAAACATTTAGTTGCCTTGATAATGGAATGCACTATTTGGCGATGAAAGTTCTTATTAATATTTCTCGTACTTTCTGACAAGAAACGTTAAAAGTATAATCTTGCACTTGATCCATTAATTATTTTGTTTAACGGTATGTTAATTTTTTGTCTAGCATGATCCCCTTAGTGCGTTTATAAACAAAGGCCGGTGATAGAAGCTATCACCGGCCATAATGTGGAGTTAGCCAGTTGTACTTTGATATTAACAACTCCTACACAGTGCGTGTATGCGCTCGATATCAATAGTTTTTCACGTCAGTAGATTTCACAGCCCGGCAGCCCGCAGGAGATCAAATGATCACTGGGGAAGTTGGTAATGATCTGACACCCATCTTTCGTCACGACAACTTCCTCTTCTATGCGCGCGGCTCCAGACCCATCATCAGCTCCCTTCCAACACTCGACAGCAAACACCATGCCTTCCTTAAGCACGGTTTCCTGCCCCATATAGCGGCGTGAGATTATTGGGCGTTCCCATAGACTTAGCCCGATACCATGCCCAAACTGTAGCAGGAATGCCTCATCTTCATTTTTGTAGCCAAACTCTTCCGCTTTCGGCCAGACGGATGCCACTTCATCTATGGTTACGCCGGGTTTGATCGCATCCAGCGCCGCATTAACCCACTCCGAGCATTTCTCATAGGCGTCTTTCTGGGCCTGATTAGGTTGGCCGCAAATAAAAGTGCGGTAGTAGCAGGTCCGATACCCATTGTAGGAGTGCATGATATCTAGAAATATCATATCCCCAGGCTGGATAATTCGATCAGAGAAGGTATGGGAGTGCGGTGCACCCCGCGGGCCTGCAACAGAGTTTACGCATTCTACGCGCTCCGAGCCGAGTTTGAATAACTTTTCGTGTGCAATGGCAACCAGATCGCTTTCTTTGGTACCAGGTCGGATGGCTTGCGCAATATCCATGTAGGTCGCATCGACCATGGCTGCCGCCTGCTTGAGCAGCTCGATTTCCTCGGTCGTTTTGATCTCCCGGGCATCCAGCATCGCCTGCTGACCATCTACCACGATAATCCCTTCCGCCTCTAGCGCGCGCAGCATGGACAGTTCCATCAGATCAATACCAACCGGTTTGTCTTCGAGCCCCATTTCGACCAAGCTTTCCTTGATTTGGCGAGCAAATACTTTTTCCACACCATAACCGGCCTGCACCGCACCTTGCAGAGTACTGATCGGAGCACCGATCCGGTCGGTCAGCCAAGGAGAGGATTTGCGCTTGGCGGGTGGCGCGGGGTCCCACAAGAATGGCTCGCCACAGCCCTCAGCCGGACAGAGAACATACCGGTCAGACTTGTCACGGGCCCACTCACCAATGTGAGTCCCTGTCACGTAACGGATATTATCGAAGGTGAAGCAGAGAACGGCGCCGAGACCCGCATTCTTTATGGCAACTTGAGCACGTTCTTTACGTTCCCTATTGAGCTTCGCGAAGTCAACGCCTGCTTCCCAGTCTTTACCCATGGTTCCCCAGGTCGCTGTGGCATGAGGTCGGTTGTAGTGCATGTAATTCTCCTTGGTTTGATCCCGGTAATAACGGGTAGTATTGTGAAGAGTCATATTCAATTTGTGACTTACAGTGCAAACTCTGGGCCAAGAATTGTTAAGGCCTTCTGTAATCTAATATTGCGTAACATTTGCACCTGACTAACCGAGTAAGTGCCTGTAAAACCAGACACATCCAATTCAATTTGAAACACCAGTAACATTTTGACCGAAGCCATTCCGGAGTATTAACCTGCGGTTTTCGAGTATGCTGCTCGCCTAAGTATTTTTCGTGTAAATTAAATAGGTTTGTCGAGAGAAATGAATATATGAATTATTGATGAAACCGTTAACCAATGAATAAGAATACCCATGCAAAAAAAACCCGGCTATAGAAACCGGGTAAAGAGGAGGATTTTAGCTCATTCTATTTATATTCTAGTCAGATAAACAATGAATCAGCTATAAGAAGCTAATTATGTTACGCATAGCATAAGCCCTTTAAATACTGCTTGTCACGATAGCACTTGAAAGGCATTTCAAATAACTTATTCACTCAATCACCAATACGGCCCGCTTCCTGAGTTCTCATCACAATGCGCTCAAGCAATTCAAAAGTCTCTTCTATATAAGCCTTATCCAACCCGCGCGTGATGAATACGATCCGTGAGCGGCGATCGCCACTAGGCCATTTCTCCAGCCAATCCAAAGAATGAAATATTTTTTGTGCACCTTGGATCACGGCAGGGTGTCCGGGTCGTTGCTTTATATTTAACAAACCTTTGACGCGCAATAAATTGGGTCCTGCCTCCTTAGTCAAGGCCTCTAGAAACAGCCGTAGCGTCTCCATGTCGATTGGCTCATCTCTGACCACACAAAAAGTATTAATATTTGGGTCATGAGCCGCCTCGTCCTCAGCTGTTGGTGCATGGCCTATCTTCGCATAATATGCCGCCGCCTCCTCCCTGGAGGCCTTTTCTAGAGCAAGTTCGTCCTCTCCATTTCCCTGCTTACTTTCGATAATCTTAAGCCAGCTTTCCAATTCCTCTAGCTTTGACTCTGGATGCTTGAGACCAAAGCCGAATAGCATACCTGGATCTGACGATCCGGATACCGACTCAACAACACTTGCTGTAGGATTAATTTTGCTGATCCATAGTCTGGTCTTGTCGTAATTCTGCTGATCATCCGGTGTAATCATGTCAGTCTTAGTTAAAACTACACGGTCCGCTACCGCTACCTGGCGCACACACTCAGGGAAACTGCTCAGTGAAAAATGGCCATTGATAGCGTCAACGGTGGTGACAACACCATCTAATTCGTAGCAGGAACTAACCATGGGGTCTGTCAGTATAATTTGTAGAATAGGACCCGGATTCGCGATACCGGTAGTCTCAATGACGACCCGTTCGAATTTGGGGAGCTGACCGCCTTGTCGCTGAATATAAAGATCACGAAATGTATCGATTAGATCCCCTTTCACCGAGCAGCACAAACATCCGTTCTCTAACTGAATAACGGATTCGTCGCTACGTTCTACTAAGTCATAATCAAGGCCGATCTCACCAAATTCATTCACAATTACTGCGGACTGCGCCATCTCTGGGTGATTTAGCAATGAGTTCAACAGCGTTGTCTTACCACTACCCAAAAAGCCAGTGATAATTGTGACTAATATTCTTGACATGGAAAACTACCTCAATTGACTGTTTGACAGGAAACTTATTTGGCATGGCATCAGTAGGTGTCTTCACACTGCAATCCACGGGAGATCAAATGATCTCTGGGTAATAATTTTGTGATGAAATAACACCCAGCCATCATCACCACCAGGTTGTCAAATAGATTCGTGAGTAACAATAAGTTCCGACCTGCCGCAGTTTAATAAATTGCGACCTATAGATTATGTCCGCAAACAAACTACTTCCTGTTCTCAGGAGAACAGGGAGAAGCTCGGATACCTACCAGAACCCCTCCCTGACTAAACACCTTAGATTCGAGTCTATTTACATAGATAACCGTAGATCCCCGACGTAGCAGCTCTCGTCAGACTCGACTTGAGCGTCCAACTCCAAACTTTTGTAGTCCTTGTGCATCACTTTGATCTGATACTTTGTAGGAACTGGATCCAAATGATCAAATTTGAAATCCCCATAAACGTCAGTGCTAGCGGTCGCTATATTCTTACCATTCTTACGCAATGTAACGGTAGCCCCTTCCAAGCAGCGGGTTTCATCTGGAGAATCACCAATCACGCTTCCTCCGATAAACCATTTGCTGAATCGCCACAAATTTCGATAGTACACCCTGGGCTTGGTACCCAGCTCAGATCTCAGGACTTCCAATTGCTCCCGCTTTGCAATGTCCGCCATCTCGTCATCACTGATTTTCAGTGATCTGAAAACACCGGTTGGGCAGGATTGGACACAACGAGGCTCTTTCCAGCCAGCATCTAGTAAGTGAGCATCAAAGATCCACTTCTGAGGAAGTTGCAGTTGGTCGTTCCACCAGATAGCCCCGTATGGGCAGCTACTTACTATATCTCTGCGCCCCCTTGCCTTCTCCGGATCAATAATGACGATACCGTCATTGCGTTTCGTGACTGCTCCTCGGCCAGCCTTTACACAAGGTGCATTATCGCAATGATTGCAAGTCTGGACACAGTATGCGGCATCAACCATATGGCCGCTCCCCCTAACCTTACGCTCTATGCGAATCCATTCATGGCCATGCAAAGGCTGGGGTGCTGCATAGCCCGGGAAGTCGTTACCCACATGCTCGTCTTTTGTGGAGAGAAAACAGTTGTTGCAGTTTTCACATTTTTCAACATCGATAATCAGATTCCACTTTTTCATATTAAATTCCTGCAATCTATTGTTTATCTGGGCCAATTCGGACATTTTGTCCCGGATAGATTTATCTCTAGAAGAAGTCAATAACCTAAGAAAGTTAGCTTGCCTTCTTACTCTGCTGACCAGGGGACCATGCCTCTATCTCAATCAAGCACGAGTTGGCAGCCATCCCTTCAGTTCCCTTTTGCTGTGGACGGGAAGAGGTAAGCACATTGGCACAACCAGCCCTATCGACGATACCCTTGGGACCGTCAGGAGTATTTTCGATGGGATCAAAATCAGCACAAGACTCAAACGTTTTAGCAAGGCCTGGCGCCACTAGAGCTGAAATATCAGCCACGAAGATCACCGCACCTCGATCGTTGTAGGCGCGAACCAGGTCGTGATGCTTAATACCACGCGCCTTGGCATCGGCCGGATTGATCCTAAGCACCCAGTAATAATACCCATTCACCAGTACTCGGTGGTCTGCCACATCATTGATTGTGCTGTCTTTGGCATCGCCATAGGTATGGAAGCTATAGCGTGGATGAGTGGATACCATCTGCAGTGGATATTTATCGTATAGCTCTTTGGAGTGTGGCCCTTCCCAAGCAGGGATATATTTATTAAGAGGTGGACGCTCGTCGTTATCATACCCCTCTCGTTTCAAAGAGTTGGCAACGAATTCAATCTTTCCAGACTGGGTTTCCAATCCTTTACCAAATTCTTCGGAGAACTGGGAAGGGAGCGGCATCGGCTCTGGCGTGTCTTTTTTACGCCCTTCAGCAAAATGCCGCATTGAAACAGGATCTCTTGTTTTTTCTGGCTCTGCTGGAACAACATAGTAGCCCTTCTCTACAAACTTCTCCCAGCTGATTTTCTTGGAAAGATCGCCAGACCTGAAAACGCGTTTAACCCAATCAAGCTCACTACACCCTTCAGAAAATAACGCACCTAAGCCCAATTTGGTGAGTATATCAAGGAATATCTGGTAATCTGACTTGGACTCTCCAAGTGGCTCGATACACTTATGCTGCATCACGATCATGCGGTGGTTCAACTGCGAGTTGTTGTGGTGAATGTAACCGGAACAGCCCGCCCACTCACCAATATCATTACGTTCGAATGAAGTACAGGCCGGCAGGATAATGTCGGCAAACTTAGCATCGCCCTCAAACCATATCGATTGATTGACAACGCAATCTACAGACTCGTGCCGGTATGACTCCATAAACCGAGTTGAATTTGCGATTGTACCGAACGTGGAGTTGCCATAGCGCCATATCATGTGGATCTTGGAGTAACCAGGCATCGGATACTCAAAGGGCGACAGTTGTGCCTCGATAGAAGAGCCATCCCACATGAACCCTACTGAATGTCCATTCACGATAGCATCACAAAACCGCTGCCGTGGAATCATTTGCTTGACTGGGTTCATTGTCAGCACATGCGGCATACGCTGGTAGTTGTTAACTGCACACGCAGTAAACTGTAACTCACCAGAAATACCCCCATCTGCATAGCCAGGAAAGTAATGGGTATAATCCAGAGGTGCGCCAAACTGCAGATTACCAAAGTTAATACCCGGCTTACCCCATCCCTGCATCGCCATCATCAATATCATGCAGCGCGTCCACTGTGACCCTGTCGCGTTGCGCCCCGCACCACCCCATCCTGAACCAAGGCCACCGCAGGAAAGATAAGTTTTCTTGTTACCCCAAGAACGGGCCAGCGCTGTTGCTACATGCGCTGGTACACCTGTTTCCTTTTCTTGCCAATCTGGGGTTTTGGCAACACCATCAGACTCACCCAAGAGATACGCTTTCCACTGATCAAAGTCGGTTGTGTTTTTGACAATGTAATCTTTATCGTAGAGACCTTCTTTAACCCATACGTACATAATTGCAGTCGCTAACGCTGCATCTGTTGCCGGCCTGATCGGTATCCAACGCCCACCAAGTAGTTGAGCAGTGGGGTTGAGATGGGGGTCAATATGCACAAAGTCGATGCCCAATGACTTGGCCCACAACCGGCGCTGTGTACCTTCGTAGGCACCATACAACCCATTGGTTGACTCCGGGTCACTTGACCAGAAAACGATTTGATCCGCCTCCTTCAGACAGTCCTCTACAGTGCCATAAAATCCTGGCACTCCCAGACGCATGGCGTTTCCGTAATGGTGCATCGCTCCCCAGTACCATCCCTCCCAACTGTCCGGGTTCGGATGCACACGAGTAAATCCGATCAGATTACCAAAACGCAGCAAGGAACTCAGATAGTACCCCACATTACCCCACTGATGATGAGATGGAATCGGCATGGCAATAGATCCCGGTCCGTACGTTTTCTTCTGACGCTTAATCTCGTTAGAAACAATATCAAGCGCCTCTTCCCAACTGATCCGTTCATAGCCGGAAATGCCACGATTTTGAGGATTCCGTTCACCATTTGGATCAAAATCAACTCGCTTCATTGGATAGAGATTGCGATTCTTTGAATAAACCATGGATTTCAGGGCCATGGAGTAGGGATTAACGGTTGTTTTACGGTTAGGGGTAAAAGACTGCCCCCTGGCTTTGATGGTCCAACTTTCGGCGTCTGAATCGTCGAGATCAATCGGTGTGATCCGAATGATCTTGTCACCTTTCACATAAACAAACAGGGGCCCACTGTTGGTACCGGTGGTGTATCGTGTTGTTCCATCCGGCATTTTTGTCCCGTACTTCAGTCCTGCGGTGCCGATGCGATTCAGTAGCTGCATAAACCACACAACCAGCTTATCGTCACCCAAAGTTAGCGCTTGAAAGTTTTTCGCCGCATGTACAACCTCTCCAAAATCCGGATTGGGTTTCATAAAGGTCAGCGCAACATCGATATCCTTAAAAACAATGCTGACATCTGGATTGCTATGAATTCCCTTTGATGATCTGACCTTTCCATTGTTGATAGTGTAGTAGCGACCAATAGAATCATCTTTGAGCTTTATCTGAGCAACGCAGTTGTGCTTGGAAAGCTCCTTGAAGAAATCCTTATTTTTTTTTGCAGTATGCCTAAGTGCATGGGACAACCCGAACATGACCGTTTTAAAAATAGCTTTCTTCATTGGTTCTTCCTCGTTTACAACCTTAAGATATTTATAGTTTGACCGGTACCCTCGTCGGTTTCCGGTATAAAAGTGAATCATGGATCAAGCAAAATATTGATCTTTACATGCCGGCACCTATCTAATATCAGTGCATATACATATTCTATGTTCTGCCAATGGGTCTTTTATGTTCTATTCTATATCTGCATAGCAATCCATGTGCCAACGGAGTGCTACGAACCCTGTTTGATCATAGTGTAGAGTCTGGCTACGCCGGTCCTCTAATACCCGCAATTGCCCAATGCTCCGTGGAGCAACAAAAGTAGCTTCTGAAGCTAGAGAAATAATTTTAAAATGGCTAACAACAGAGGGAAATTCAGGCATCACGCAGGCATTTGAGCGCGGCTTTATATATCAGCAACATTGATTCATGCGTCGCATTATGAGAAACATGAATCAGAATGGGAGCGATGGACTGACTCTTACGGGTGCTCGTCCATACTTATAATATGTAGTAATTACACTGCTTAATGGTCCGCTATGAACTGTTGCGTTCCAGCGTGATAATAACCTACGCTTTTTAGGTTATTGACCTAATAAGCCATCTAGGCTTCGCACAGACCACTCACCATTTCTGCAAGAGCCAGCGAAGCGGTCAATCCAGGTGACTCAATACCAAACAAGTTAATAAGCCCATCAATCCCATGAGTATGCACATCTTGTATTAAGAAGTCTCTGAAGTCATCGTTGGGACCTTGAAGCTTGGATCGTATCCCCGCGTAATCCGCCGTCAATCGCGACCTATCAATACTTGGGTAGTAGTTTTTTATCGCATTGTAAAAGTTGTTTTTCCTGTTTTCATCAACCTGGTAGTTGATATCATTTACCCATTCCACGTCAGGTCCAAACCGCACCTGACCAGCCAAATCCAACGTCGCATGAATTCCTAACCCACCCGCTGCAGGGACAGGATAGATTAGATGAGAGAAGGGTGCCTTGCCTTGAAGGGAAAAGTAGTTTCCCTTGGCTAAATAGGTTACCGGTATATGTTCAGCCGGGAAAGATTCGGAATTCCGCAACACCTGTGTACTCGTTAGGCCTGCGCTATTGACCAGAAACCGGGTTTTCAGGCGCATTCGTTGGTCACCATCAAAAAATACCTCCAATCCTGTTCTGGAAACCTCGAACTTGTCGGCATATGTTCTGAAAGCCAATATGCCCCCATTTGATTCAACCTCGTAAGCCAGGCTGGACAAATAGTCATGCACATCAAGTACGCCTGTGGATGGAGAGAAAATGCCTTCGACAGCGTTGACCTCTGGCTCAAGCTGGGTAATCCTCTTTGCTGACATCCGTTCAAGATCATCTACTCCATTGTCTAAGGCCATCTGTTCTATTCGTTCGAGCACCTGCAGCTGATCTAGAGTGGTTGCTACGATCAATTTCCCAATGCGAGAATATGGGATTTGATGAGTGTCGCAATAGGTGTAAAGATTCTCTTGCCCCTTTCTGCACAAGATCCCTTTTAGGCTCCACTCAGGATAATATATTCCAGCGTGAATAACCCCACTGTTACGGGACGATGTCTCGGTACCAAAGGTTCGCCTATTTTCAACAACGATAACCTCTAGCCCAGACAAGCAAAGTGTCCTGGCTATAGCTAAGCCGACAACACCCGCTCCTATCACAACTGCATCCGTCTGTTCCAAAAACAATCCCACCTAAGTATACAATTCCCTAGCCCATTAGATCTCTTCGCCCCATAATGGGTCGCGCCCTTAATTGTATTTAATCACTTTATTCAAATTAAACTCCTTGATCCGGCGATAGATTGTGCTTCGTGATAATCCTAAAATCCTAGAGATCTCAGCAATATTGCAATTGGTTTCAACCATTGCCCGTCGCAAGCAATTAAGCTCAGCATCTTTTATCGATAAGGAATGCCTCTTATGGATTTCCGCACCGGATTCAGCCGATAGTTCTGGAGGAAGTAACTCGCTCTTCTTCTGTTCTTGCGTTGCAGTTCCCACGAATGCCGCGGAATTCTCACCAACTGTGGCGTATTGACGAATTCGTTCTGGTAGATTAGTGACTTGAATAACGCCTGCAGGACTTGTCAGTTCTGCCATCTCAAGTACATTTTCCAGCTCCCGGATATTTCCGGGCCATGGATAATTTTTAAAATGCGACATAACTTCTGGTGAAATATGGACTATTTCCCTGCCTGACTTCTTTGAAATGCGTTCTAATAAAACTGAACTCAACTTCTCGATATCGCCGTGCCGATTTCGTAGCGCTGGTACATTTATTTCCACTACACTCAAACGAAAATAGAGGTCATGGCGAAAACTAAGATCGTTTCCTTTCTCGTAAAGATTTTCGTTTGTAGCAGCAATTACGCGTATATCCAGTTTAATGGGTTTAGTATCACCCAAGCGGGTGATGGTGCCATCCTGTAACACTCGAAGAAACTTGGCCTGCACATCCAGCGGCATTTGGCTGATTTCATCTAAAAACACCGTACCACCATCGGCAAGTTCCAGTTTCCCTGTTTGACCACCTTGACGTGCGCCAGTGTAAGCTCCACTTGCATACCCCATAATCTCTGATTCTATTAGATCCCGCGGGATTGCGGCGCAGTTAATTGCTACAAAAGGACCATTTTTTCTGTCACTAGCATTATGAATTGCATGTGCAAAAAGCTCTTTTCCTGTTCCAGTTTCTCCAGTAATAAGAACACGCGCATCAGAAGTTGCGGCGACTTTCGCTAGATCTACTTGAGTACTTAACGAATCTGATATGCCCACAATATCGTCAAAGGTGTACCCCGCTTTAAGCCCGGATGCTTTCCGCACACCATTTAGAAACGTCTTTTTTTCACTCAGAAACAGCAGTGATCCGCAATGCCCTGATTCACCTTTGACCGCATAAGATTTGAGCATTAAGAAATTACGTTTTCTATTTTTTTCAATTGGTACTTCTACTAAAGGCAGGGACTCACCAGTTTTCGCTGTCTCCAATATTTCCCTAATTTTAGGAAAAAGCTTTACGACGCTTTGATCTCGCAATGTATTTATGTCCATCCCGATCAAGTGTAAAGCCTTGGCGTTCGCATGCGTGATGTTTCCATTGCGATCCACCATAATGATGGCTTCCGATATACACCGCAAAATTGAATACATAAGCTGCTCTGACTTCTTTTTTTCATTCGTCGAATGCTTGCGCTTCAGAGCGTCGGTTATGGCGCACGCCGTTGATATCACCATGCCCAATGTATGTTTATGCGTACTGTGCGACTCTCCTGATAACGTAATTACACCAATAAGCTGTCCGCCTGGTGAAGTGACCGGTGCGGAGGAGCATGTCCATGAATGATGCCGGGCATTGAAGTGTTCTGCCCCACTAACCTGAGCAGGCATTTTGGTCGCCAGGCAAAGTCCTATTGAGTTGGTTCCTACCTCCATTTCAGTTCGGCAGCAACCTTCTACATAGTTATTTTTCTTTGCGAATTCGACTGCATCCTGGTCTCCAATAACACCCAGTACGATACCGTTATTATCTGCCAGCGTAAAAATAAACCCGGTATTTTTTAGCGATAATCTAAGCGACTCCATGATGGGAACAGCTGCTTCAATGAGAGCACTATTCTTCTCTTTAATAATGGCAATACTTTGTCGTGTAATTTTGACATTTGCCTTGTGTGAGTCTGGCCTCAACCCAAAAGCGATAGAACGCTTCCACGATTTGACTATTTCCTGACGAATCGAATCGTTTTCCACGCGTCCAGAAGAGAAAAAAAGCTTCCACGCCTGTATTTGTTTGGCGTGAATGTCGCTACTTGCAATATATGTCTCATTATGAGACTCAGCAATGGCAGTCATGGCATACCCGTCCTACCTTGTCTAATCAACACTGTTATAGATCGTAGATTGAGCTGGAATGCTTCGTCTCAGCAATATTTATACCATATAGAATATTTACCTATTCAATATCGCTCGTTGTATAAATCTTTCACGTTCAGCACTTGTAGCTCTACCCTCGCCAGTCATAGCTTCCATGAAGTTAAAACATCAATAATTCGTCCCAATTCGACAGGTATACCAAATTGATACAAATTTATCGCAGCAAGGGTAGATAACATTTAGTGGAGTCACGAATTACGCTCCATCAGCATGAGTACGGCCAGGACTTTCTCCGTAGGAAAATGAAAAAAACGATAGCAGGCGTTATCATAAGGCATTGAATATCTAGTATTTATGTATTTGTTATTTATTTATTCAGCTCTCCCTTTCTCATCGTGATTTTTTTGCACAACTAAACATGGCGCAGGTATTGCTAGACCTGATTACGGAATCAGGTTCATTCGATTGTGTGTATAAATTCATCTTAAGGAGATGCGAACAATGAGCAATTTAAGGATTGGCTGGATTGGTCTTGGTAAAATGGGAATTCCAATGGCCAAAAATCTGATTGACAAAGGGTTCTCTCTGGTTGTCTACAACCGGACGAAGGAGAAAGCAACGGAACTCGTTGAACTGGGCGCCAAGTTAGCCGGCTCTGTTGCCGAACTTTCAGCCGAAGTCAATATTGTCATATCGATGATTTCTGACGATGATGCTCTCAAGAGCACCGCCCTTGGCAATGCAGGGGTGCTGCAAAATGCCAAACCTGGAACTATCTTTATTGATATGAGTACCGTTTCGCCCAAGGCTTCTGCCGAAGTGGCGGAAAAAGCAGATGAATGTAATATCCCCTATCTTCGTGCCCCTGTATCCGGTAGTACCGTAGTTGCTGCGGCTGCACTTCTGACTATTTTTGCCTCGGGACCACGGAACGCCTACGAGACAAGTACCCCCCTTTTCGAAGCAATGGGAAAGGCATTGTTTCACGTGGGAGAGGGTGAAGAAGCACGCTACCTCAAGTTGACGCTGAATATGATGGTTGGAACAACAGCGGCAATGGTTGGGGAGGCACTTGTGTTCGGTGAGAAGGGCGGCATGGACTGGAACCAGATGATCGAGATCATTGATGCCAGTGTAGTCGCATCCCCGCTGGTTAATTATAAGACGGAAGCGCTGAAACAACGTGATTTTGCTCCCGCATTTACAGCTTCTCAAATGGGAAAGGACTTCGATTTGGCGCTGGATACCGCGCGCCAGAACGATACTCCTATGCCATTAACTTCCCAAATTCGTCAAAACTGGAGCGCTATGAAGGCTCAGGGCATGGGAGAACAGGACTTCTTTGCCTACGTTAACCTGCTTGAGAAACTTGCAGGCATAGAGCAGTAGGCATAACCCGCTTTTACCTAAAAAAAGGAGAATCTCATCGGAGGTTCTCTTTTTTTTTCAAACTTAAATCAAGTAGAGCAAGATTATGAAATTACAGGATTCCAGTCTATTTCGTCAGCAGTGCTTTATCGATGGTCAATGGTGCGACGCCGATCGGGGAGAAACCATTACCGTTACTAATCCCGCCAGCGGAACAGCAATCGGAACGGTTCCAAAAATGGGCAGGGACGAAACCCGTAACGCCATATATGCAGCCGAGCGAGCACAGGTTGCCTGGCGGTCTATAACTGCAAAGCAGCGTGCCGTTATTTTACGTCGATGGTATGAGCTAATCCTCGAGAACCAGGAGGACCTAGCCGTTTTGATGACCTCTGAGCAGGGAAAGCCACTAAGCGAATCCCGGGGTGAAATCGCTTATGGTGCATCCTACATAGAGTGGTTTGCTGAAGAGGCCAAACGGGTTTATGGGGACACTATTCCCGCACCGGCCTCGGACAAGCGTATAGTCGTTGTAAAGCAACCTGTAGGTGTGGTCGCAGCAATTACCCCGTGGAATTTCCCCAATGCAATGATAGCCCGCAAGTGCGGTCCTGCTCTGGCAGCCGGATGTTCCATTGTCGTCAAACCTGCAAGCATGACGCCTTACTCCGCTCTGGCTCTTGCGGAACTGGGAAAACGCGCAGGAATCCCTAACGGAGTGCTCAATGTTGTAACTGGCTCGGCGTCGGCCATCGGCGAAGAACTAACGTCAAACCCTATCATAAGAAAGCTAACCTTTACCGGGTCAACTGACATCGGCAAGGTTTTAATTCGGCAATGTGCCGATACAGTAAAAAAGGTTTCGATGGAACTGGGTGGTAATGCGCCCTTTATCGTATTTAACGACGCTGATATTGATCAGGCCGTTCAGGGCGCAATTGCCTCGAAATATCGCAACACCGGCCAGACTTGTGTGTGTGTCAATCGCATATTAGTACAGGAAGGGATACATGATGAATTTGTTACAAAACTGGTAAAAGCGGTCAGTCTATTGAAGGTTGCAGATGGTTTTGAGGAAGGCTCCCAACAGGGTCCTCTGATTGATATAAGTGCAGTAGAAAAAGTTGAAGAACATATTGCCGATGCCAAGAAAAAGGGGGCCAGTATTGCTTTTGGTGGTGAGCGACACGCATTAGGTGGTACCTTTTTTCAGCCCACAGTATTGACCGGTGTGACTGCAGACATGGATTGCGCCCGAGAAGAGACCTTCGGTCCATTGGCCCCGATTTTTAAGTTTGCTAACGAAGACGATGCAATTCAAATGGCCAATGCCACAGAGTTTGGCTTGGCTTCATACTTTTACAGTCGCGATATTAGCAGAGTCTGGCGTGTCGCAGAGGCTTTAGAGTATGGAATCGTTGGCATCAACGAGGGCATTATTTCTACTGAAGTGGCGCCATTTGGTGGCATCAAGGAGTCGGGTAATGGCCGCGAAGGTTCTAAGTATGGCCTGGATGATTACATGGAGATCAAGTACCTATGCATGGGCGGTATAAGTACTGAATAAACTGGTTAAACTATACCCTGTCTAGTTTAACTAAGGGTGAAAAGGGAGGCATAATGCTGCCTCCCGGCCATTTCGTATTACCTATGCTCACTTCCGATTTTTCTCCCCATTTGTCTTCGTTTATCTGTGACTATTGTGAAACATATGTAAATCGCTAACGCCTCAGTTATTTACAGTAATCATATATGTTCGCTAATAAGATGTGATATTTGAATCTGTATTTCATCATTTTCATTCTGACACACCCATATCAAATCTAATCATTTGTCCGACATTGCCGTCGCAATGTCTATTGGCAATGCACAAATAGTAGTTAGATGTTACCGCCAGACAAACACTAAATGATGGCAATAAACCGGCCATTTCAGAATTTTTTCCAATGACACTGAACGCGAATGCATCGATGGCATGATGGTTGCAACACGTGCGTAACGGAATATCCGTGTTGCGTAATTGCAATGTTCAATAGGTACTACTTAGTCGACCAGGAGAAATAAAATGCACTACATCGTTTATTGCCAAGACAAGCCAAACCACGTTGAAAAACGTCTGGCCAATTATGATGCACATAAAGCGTATCTGATGGGTAACCCAATCAAGTTTCTTATGTCCGGGCCAATCGTCGACGAGGAAGATCGTGAAACTATGCTGGGCAGCTTTTTTCTTGTTGAAGCTGACAATATTGCAGAAGTGGAGGCTTTTAACAAAAACGATCCATTTTATGCAGCAGGTATCTGGGAAAGCATTCATATTAAGCCTTTCCATAAGCGTGTAGATAATATCTCCGCAAAATAATCTTCCGGGTATTTAAGAAGCAAGTGTTACGGGAGTGGCATAATGGCAAAAAAGGTTAAACTCAAGCACGAAGCCCCATGGATCAAGATTCAATCTAGTGCAGAGGATTGGACAAATCTTGGCCGCAGTGGATTAATGAAGATATTTCATCTACTGCATCTGATCCGCGCTTTTGAGCAAGAATTGCTCCAGTTGGAAAAAGAAGGACTGACTCATGGCCCAGTGCATTCCAGTATAGGGCAAGAGGGTGGAGCCGTTGGTTCTGTGCTAGCAATGCAAGCAACGGATCAAATGAATGGCTCACATCGTGGGCATCACCAGTTTCTTGCCAAAGCGCTTGCCTATGTAGGGGTATTCGAGCTTGACCCTTGCCAGAATGCAGCTCCCGAACACATCAAAGAAGTGCTTCAAAAAACATTGGCCGAGATTATGGGACTCGCCCAAGGGTATTGCTGTGGGCGCGGTGGATCGATGCATTTGCGGTGGAAAGATGCCGGGTGCCTGGGCACCAATGCCATTGTCGGTGGTGGCGTACCATTAGCAGCGGGCGTCGCATGGTCACGTAAACATCAAAATTCTAATGATGCCGTGTTCACTTGCTATGGCGATGGTAGCGCGCATATTGGTTCTGTGCAGGAGAGCCTTAATCTTGCAGCGATATGGAAACTTCCACTCTGCTTCTTCGTTGAAAATAATGGTTATGCGGTTGCTACCACCGTAGCCGAATCAGCCCCAGACCCGCGCTTGTCTCTGAGGGCGGCAGGATCATCAATACCCGCATTTCTAGTTGATGGCATGGATCCGGTGGCAGTTATGTTAGCCACCAAAGAGGCGCTTAAACATATGCGGGCGGGTAAAGGACCGGTAATGATAGAGGCAGAAGTATATCGCTATTTACATCACAGCGGTGGCTTTGCAGGAAGTGCTTTTCGGTATCGAAGTAAGGAAGAGGAAGAACAATGGAAAGCCAGGGATCCCTTACTGCGGGTCGCAATGGAGATGAAGGAGCGTAAATGGCTTACCGATGCCGAAGAAGAGCAAATTCAGAATGATGTGAAAGCCGCAATGATTGAGGTCGCTGGCCGATTGACTGATGGCCAGTACGGCAAGCGTTCCATTATCGAGTCGCTGTGGCCCAAGCCTGAGTTTTGTGATGTCGGCATTCGAGGTGATCTATCAGAGTTTGAGGGAGCCAGGTTTGTAGAACAGTCTGCATTTACCGGCAAGCTAGAACCTCGTAAATTTGTCGACATCATTGCCGACGTGATGCACAAGCGAATGGAGGAAGATCCTCGCATATTCTGCCTAGGAGAAGACATACACCGCCTTAAGGGTGGCACAAATGGAGCTACTCGCGGATTGTCGGAGAGATTCACAAACCGTGTTCTTCCAACCCCTATTACTGAAAATTCATTTGTCGGAGCCGGTGGTGGGGCCGCAATGGACGGTCACTTCAGGCCAGTTATTGAGTTGATGTATCCAGATTTTGTGCTAGTCGCTGCAGATCAGGTATTTAATCAGATCTCTCGTGCGCGTCATATGTATGGCGGCCAGACTCCTATGCCGGTTGTCCTCCGAACAAAAGTTGCGATGGGGACTGGCTACGGTTCGCAGCACTCCATGGATCCGGCCGGTCTATATTTTAATTGGCCCGGTTGGCGCATAGTTGCCCCTTCTACTCCTTACGACTATGTAGGATTAATGAACAGTGCATTGCTTTGTGAGGATCCAGTATTAGTGATTGAGCACGTCGACCTGTACAACCAAATCATGGATGCACCGGCTGATGACCTTGATTTTTTTATTCCCTTAGGCAAGGCCAAGGTCATTCGGTCAGGGTCTAAATTCACTGTTTTGACGTATCTCGATATGGTTCATCAATGCATTAATGTCTCGGAACAACATGGATTTGATGCAGAAGTAATCGATCTCCGCTCATTGGATCGAGCTGGTATCGATTGGGATACCGTTGGTGAAAGTATAAGAAAGACAAACAACGTCGTGATTGTCGAGCAGGGGTCAGTTACTGCATCCTACGGCGGCAATCTTAGTGACGAGATCCAAAAACGGTTCTTTGATTATCTTGATCAGCCGGTGAAAAGAGTGGTTGGTGGAGAAGGGTCTCCAAGTGTCTCTAAGGTGCTTGAAAACGCAACCACTGCAGGCAGAGATGAGATTATCGAGCGTTTTAGTGAAATGGTCCTAGAACAGGGGCAACCCTTGCAACTGGTGAGTTAATCGTTAAAGCGCAATAGTCATCGACCGAACGCGCATTTTACAGCTCATTTATGATTTCCCATGTACTGGTTTGCCTTTGCGCTATCGCCAGAGGACAACTTTGATTTAGATACCCGTTAATAGCGGGCTTACTGCGGAGAGATAGAGTGAACAGTTCACATGGATTGCCGGGGCTTTGTGGCATAGATCATATTGGATTGACAGTTCCGGATCTGAATCAGGCGATTGATTTTTTCGTCGATGTTATCGGCTGTGAGCCATTCTACGAGCTTGGCCCATTTTCCTCTGATGACGATTGGATGGCCGTGCACCTAAATGTTCATCCAAGAACAGTCATGAAAAAGCTTAGATTTCTTCGCTGTGCCAACGGGTCCAATTTGGAGTTATTTGAATACGAAACTCCAGACCAGAACCCTCAACCGCCTTCCAACAGCGATATTGGAGGACACCATTTAGCATTTTACGTCGATGACATGGATGCTGCATTGACCTTTCTGCGAAAGCGGGATGTAAAAATCCTAGGGGAGCCTACCGTGCGTGATTCTGGGCCAAGCGGAGGGCAGACCTGGGTCTATTTTCTTGCACCGTGGGGATTACAGCTTGAACTCGTGAGTTTTCCCGGTGGAAAACAGTACGAAAAAGAGACCACCACAAGATTATGGCACCCAAAGTATCCATCTAGATAACAACATTAATTTTATCCACTTTGAATAGCGGCATGAGTAGAACACTTTAGGAGATAGAAATGCCAATCGAGATAATGCTGCCTGCGTTAACGGCGGATATGACAGAGACCAGAATTGACAATTGGCTGGTTTCAGAGGGAAGCAAAGTGAACAAGGGTGATGTGCTGCTCGAAGTCGAAACCGACAAGGCAGTAGTCGAAGTAGAATCCGAGTATTCTGGCAAGTTGGGTAAAATATTAATTGGTAATGGAGAGATCGCAAAGGTAGATCAATGCATTGCAGTGTTGTTAGAAGATGGAGAGAGCAATGCGGATATAGACCAAATTCTAGTTGGTAATAAATGTGAGGCTAGCGTAGAAATAGAAAAGGTTTCTCATGCAATACCAACTACTGTCGCTCAGAAATCTGCGCTTGCTACTAACTCCAGTAGTAACAGAAACAAACGTATTTTTGCAAGCCCACTGGCGCGGCGTATCGCCCAAGAGCATGGCATCGACCTCTTATCTATCAGCGGCACTGGCCCACACAACCGAATCGTAAAGAATGACATAGTTAGCGCCATTACTCATCAATCTCAAACAATATTATCAAAGGGAGAAGTCGTTACTACTGCGTCAGCGCAAACGGATGATATTCCCAATTACGACGTAATACCCAATAGTGGTATGCGAAAAGTAATCGCAAAGCGCCTTGGTGATTCTAAGCGTGATATACCACACTTTTACTTAACCGTTGATCTAGAGTTGGACGCGCTACTTGCGTTAAGGCAAGAACTGAATGATCGAACTTCACGCGTCACTAATCCCATTAAACTCTCTGTAAATGATCTGATTATAAAAGCGTCCGCTTTGGCATTAAGAGACGTTCCTGATGCCAATTCCAGTTGGTCTGAAGATGCAATCCTCCGCTACCACGATGTAGATATCGCAATTGCAGTGGCGACGGAGTCAGGTCTTATCACACCGATTATTCGTAATGCGGATCAGAAAGGGCTCGGCACCATCTCCAAAGAGATGAAGGCCCTTGCAGAGAAAGCGCGCAACGGAAAACTTCAGCCCCATGAATATCAAGGAGGGGGGTTTACCATCTCCAATTTGGGGATGTTTGGAATCAAAAGCTTCTCTGCCATTGTAAATCCACCACAGTCCTGCATTTTGGCAGTAGGTGCAGGTGAGCAGCGAGCGGTAGTGAGGGATGGTGAGTTGGTGGTAGCTACTGCGATGACGTGTACCCTCTCCGTTGACCATCGCTCGGTGGATGGCGCTATCGGCGCACATTTCCTAAAGGCATTCAAAGACTATATCGAAGACCCCATGGCAATGATGCTTTAAGTCACTTTATGGATTGTATGACAGTCCTCTAATTTCGTAGTAGGTAAAAGATAAATGACTAATCAGAAATATGATATTGCCGTTGTTGGTGGAGGGCCAGGTGGATATGTCGCAGCGATCCGGGCAGCGCAATTAGGTAACAAAGTCGCCCTAATTGAAAGGGAGCACTATGGCGGTATCTGCTTGAACTGGGGCTGCATACCAACAAAGTCTCTGCTTCAGTCTGCGGAAAGATATACCCAAATCAAGAACGCATCTAGCTTCGGTATTAATGTCACTAACGTCAGTATTGATATTAAAGCCATCGTCGCCCGTTCGCGTGCGATTTCACAAAAGCTGGGCGATGGGGTACGGCATCTATTAAAGAAAAACAGGGTAGCAACATTTGATGGACACGCGACATTGTTACCAGAGAAACGGCTCAGTGTGACTAGGGCGGATAAAGGTGAAATGATACTGCATGCCGATAATATCATTATCGCGACTGGTGCAAGAGCAAGAAACGTATCTGGTCTTGAAATAGATCGAGACTACATCTGGAGCTACAAAGAGGCGCTGGTTCCTGATGAAATTCCTCAAAACTTATTGGTCGTTGGATCTGGTGCAATTGGCATGGAGTTCGCAAGTTTCTTTTTGAAACTAGGCGCTAAGGTAACTGTGGTTGAAATGTTACCAAAGATCCTTCCAAACGAGGATGACGAAATTTCAGCTTATATGGAAAAGTCACTCGTTAAGCAAGGAATGATAATCTTCACCGATAGCAACTTAGGCAAAGTCAAAAGATTGCACAACGGTGTGGAAGTACACATTGAAAGAGGTAATGAAAAATCCACTCATATTTTTGATCGCATCATAAGCGCTGTGGGAGTCGTTCCAAATACAGAAGAACTGGGGCTCGAGCGTTGTGGAGTCCAACTCGATGAAAATGGATTTATTAAAACAGATTCTCAAGGGCTCACAAGTTCACCCGGGATATATGCCATCGGTGATGTTGCGGGTGCACCCTGTCTAGCACACAAAGCCAGCCATGAAGGTATTGTCGCGGCCGAAGTTATCAGTGGAAAAACCAATCACACCAAACCCACCAGGGACAGTATCCCTGGCTGTACCTACTGCCATCCACAAGTAGCTAGCATCGGACTGACAGAACAAAAAGCAAAGGAACTGGGGCTAGAGACCAAAATAGGCCGTTTTCCATACTCTGCTAATGGAAAAGCTATGGCCATGGAAGAAAGTGAAGGTCTAATCAAAACCATTTTTGATGCCAGGTCAGGTGAACTTCTTGGAGCACACATGGTGGGCGCCGAAGTTACTGAAATGATTCAGGGGTTTGGCATTGCGAAGTCACTGGAAACAACAGAGGCGGAACTGATGAATACCGTATTTGCACATCCGACACTCTCAGAAATGATGCATGAAGCGGTATTGGACGCATATGAGAGAGCGCTCCACCTCCATAGATGATGCACGCGTTTGGGCTTTTTTGTACCAGAACATAATGATGTATTAAGCGGCAAAAGGAAGTGTCGTATTTTTCGCGGATTAATCCGGTGAAAATTAAAAGAGAACCAATATCCGTTTTTTTGGTTTGTGTGATTAGGTAAATATAGGAAATATTTATTTTTATCAGCCTCAAGCAAAACCAGAGAGTTTTGTTTTTAAGTTACGTGGAGTGGATAATGAATAAATTAATGATTGGAACGGTGCTTTTCGGTCTGTCGTTAAGCGCAAATGCTGGAGGTCACTATGTTCCCGGAGTTGAAGGCGTAAAAGGGCCGTCGGTGCCACCACCAGGCAACTATTATCTTGGCTACCTGGTAAGGTATGACATTGATGCATTAAAGGCGCCGGGAACGGACGCCGACATTCCGGTCAGTAATAAAGGGACAGTCACTGCGATATCAAATCGCTTTGTGCATATTTCAAATACAAAAATATTGGGGGCCGACTACGGAGTTGAAGCAATCGTTCCAATAATTAACAAAGACTTTAATTTCACTGCCGCTGGCTACGCCAATGAAAAGACCGCTATAGGCGATATTTATGTTGGTCCCGTCGTGCTTGGTTGGCATGGTGATCGCTGGGATGCAGTAGGTGCAGCAGGTATTTGGCTGGACACAGCAAACAGTGGTGAGCTTGCTTCGGCAGGTGATGGATTTAAATCTGTCATGCTGACCGGGGGCGTCACTGCTTATTTGAGTGAGGACAAAAGCCTGTCAGCATCTGGCCTGATGCGATACGAGACGAACTCCGAAAATGATGCAGGGTTTGAGCCGGGTGATCAAATTACTTTTGAGTGGGGAATAGGTAAAAAAATAAATAGCAATGTGGAAATCGGGTTGGTTGGTTACGATCAGTGGCAAGTAAGTAAGGATAAGGGGACTGGCTCCACGGCTAACAAATTCAGCAAGCATGCAATCGGTGTAGAGGGGTCTTACTTTTCACCCGCGATTGGTGGAATACTCAAAGCCGCATATTATAATGAGTATGATGTAGAAGCTGGCAGTGGCCCGGCACCCACTGGCGATACTATTAGGCTGACCTTCATCAAGCCGTTTTAAATGGTATGCGCGGTTAAGGAGTAGTGAAGTTCTATTTAGTGGTTTTCCTAAAAGCACAGTGACCTTTTAGAACACTTCCTTCCAGTCGAATTCACACCGCGCATGTTACACTAACCCAGGAAATAGCGCCCGAGCAGCCATAAATGCTCGGGCGATTTTTTAGTAAGGGGCCATTCTAGTGATCGAAGATCCACTTTTCTATCTGTGTGCAATTCCAGCCGTACTTATATTTGGTATGTCTAAAGGAGGTTTTGGCGGAGGAATGTCTGTCGTATCGGTACCCCTGATGGCGCTGGTAGTTCCACCATTCCAAGCCGCTGCGGTACTACTTCCACTACTTGTAGTCATGGATATTGTCGCAATGTGGAGCTTTCGTGGTGAGTGCTCAAAAGACAATTTGAAGATCATACTGCCCGGTGCAGTCTTGGGTATTCTAGTTGCTACACTTTCATTTCAATATCTTTCAGATGATTTGATAAGGCTACTAATTGGCGTTATTGCAGTTTCCTTTAGTCTGAACTATTGGCTGAACAAAAAAAGCAGGAAAACAAGAGGAATTAGTAGGATTCGAGGAACATTTTGGGGCGCGCTGTCCGGCTTCACGAGTTTTAGCGTTCATTCTGGATTTCCGCCTCTCAGCGTTTATATGCTGCCTCAACAACTAGACAAAACCATTTTAATGGGAACCTTTGCGTGGTTTTTTGCCGTCGTTAATTTTATCAAATTGATCCCCTATTTCTCGCTTGGTCAATTTGACAGTACCAATATGATGACATCATTAGTGCTCGTTCCACTAGCTCCTATCGGTGTTCGACTTGGCTTCTACCTTCTTAATCGCGTCAACGTACGACAAACTTATCAAATACTTTATTTTTTTCTTTTTGTTGTAGGGCTTAACCTCCTCTACAAAGGCGCCACGGGTATTATCCATTAATCTATGTTGAAAAAATGCGAAAGAACCCGTAGGGAACCATGTGGTAACTGGCGGATTCCAGTATCTCGACCAATGATTGAGATTGCTATTGCGTAGTTTGGTAAAGTTTTAAATTGAGTTGCTATTCCAGACGAACATGGACATCCGCAGAATAATCCTATTACTCCTATTGTCTTTTGTTTGCGCTGAAAGAAATAATTCCTGCATCGGGAACTTCACAATCGTCTTGTGATTTTTTAGTCACCTTGCAGTTATCTGCGATCTGCATATAAATGCGGTAGGCTATAGATTTGAGCAATATGGCAATGCTCCAAGCGACGTCACTGACCACTTTTCGCTCAACCTTGGGACACTCATAAGTCTGGATTTACTCAGTAAGTGAGACAGATGACGTCAGAGGACAAGTACACGCCATTTACCTAAACAACGAAATCTTTGCTATACATGGACAAACAACGCTTAAGGACTTGGTAATCCTTCATGCCAATTTGGTTCCGCATCTCCTGCTCCGCTTGATAAACTGCGTCCCGAAACGATTCTAACCAGGTTAAACCCTTAGGCGTAAATACAATAATGCGGGCACGCCCGTCACTCGGGTCTGGAAGCTTTTCAACCATCCCCATCGTCTCCAGTTGGCTGACTAATTGCGCCATAGACTGTTTTGTGATGTTAGCTCGGCGTGCCAGTTCAGTAAGACGCGTACCTTCAAGATCTAGGTTGCGGGTCAGGTTGACATGTGTAATTCGCGTTTCAGTATGCCCTGACTCCGCCAATATATTTATTACACGGGATTCGAACCTACTGACCGTATTATTTAGCAACCTACCGATGTTTTCCCGTCGCCATTGAGTTCCAAGTACGGGTGGTGTGATTTCAAGTTTATTTGTCATTTTATGCGCTTGTGTTGAACTGTAAAATATTGTTGGGGTTGAGGTACTCAACAAGATCACTACACGCCGTTATCGTTGCTGAGTCACAGCTCACCATAGACCAATTTTACGATATCACAAAGAAACTTGACTATTTAGTCAGTCTAGCTGACTATATAGTCAGTAAGACTGACTAAATAGTCAATCTTACTTGGGATGTGAAATCTCATAGCTACCTCTGGAAGTAAGCAACATTGGGTAGAAAACAAGTAGCGGGTCTATCAGGTAAGCATGTCTGCCTATTGGTCACCCGCGACCTTTAACTATTTTACTGATTTTAAAGGTAAACCAATGAATAAACTTAAGAATACGCTATTAACAGCTTGTTTGCTGACCTTGGCCCAAGGTGCTCAGGCCGCTGAAGTCAATCTTCGCTTTGTACACTTTTGGCCGGCTCAGTCCGCTATCGGGAAGCACTGGCAGGCTTGGGCAAAGTCCGTTGAAGCAGTCTCCAATAATCGCATCAAAGTCGAAGTTTATCCTTCTCAAACTCTAGCTAAGGCGCCAAAAATCTATGATGCCGTAATCAGTGGCATCGCCGATATTGGTGTCACCGCTCAAGGTTATACCGCTAATCGCTTTCCCCTGACCCAGATAGTCGAGTTGCCTGGCCAGACGAAGAGTAGTACCCATGGCTCCTGTTTAGTTCAGACCTTGCTGGCAGACGGTGCTATCAACCAGGAGTATGACGAAAGCCACCCTCTATTTGTGTTTACCACTGGACCCAACTATCTCCATAGCAAGGGTAAAGCTGTGCGCACCCCGGACGACCTCAGAGGACTGCGTATCCGCCGCCCCACCGCGGTGGTGTCTGAGCTATTGGCTGATGCAGGCAGTCAGCCTGTGGGCATGCCTGCTCCACAAACCTATCAATCCATGTCTCGTGGAGTCATCGATGGTGGCATCCTGTCTTGGGAGGGTGCTAAAGCTTTCCGGCTGAACGATCTAGCAGATCATCATACCGAGTTTAATTTTAATACGTTGTCCCTAGTCATGACTATGAATAAGCAAACCTATAACGGCCTGCCAGACGATCTGCGTCAGGTGATCGATAATCATGCCGGGCTGACTTGGGCCATCAAAAGTGGCGAAGTGATGGATGCCGAGGACACAGTAGGCCGGGAACAGGCCGTGGCACAAAATCAGACCATTATTACTATTGAAAATGGGATTAATAACCCTCAGTGGAAAGAATTCGTAGACCGGGCTACCAACAACTACTTGGATCAAGTAGGAGGTCCTGCACGTAACGTGTATCTCCAGATGCAGAAGTTATCTAAAACCTGCAAGATCTGACGTGGTGGGTTTTATGCGAGTGCTGTTTAACACTATCGATTCCATAGCGCACTGGATGCACAGGGTGAGTGGTTTATTGCTCATCCTGATGATGGCCGTGGTGGTAGTTGATGTATCCACTCGTACGATTTTTTCTCTCAGCGAGGGAGGCTTCGATCTCACTTTTCGTGGTGGTATCGAGCTGGTGAGCTTGGGCTTATTGTATTGCATATTGTTATCGATGCCCCACTGTGTGGATAAGGGACAGGTTGTGGTCGACCTGTTTACCCAAGGCTTCTCGGCAACTCTACAACAGAGAATCGGTGGCATTTACACATTGGGGTTTGCGGCCTTAGGTTTGGCGATGAGCTGGCGTTTCCTGATTGCTTATGAAGACGCGCTAGTGACCCAGGAAGTTTCTCAGGATCTGATACTACCGATGTCGAGAATCTATCTAGTAGTTATCGTCGCAACTTTATTCCTCGGCATGCGCAGTTTGCTCGTGGGTATTCGAGATCTGTTGCTAATAACAAATCGGTGAAGTGGTTACGACAAATAATGCTTTACCGCTTTCAGCGGATAAATCCTTAGCTCTAAAAGGTAATGTAAGATGAGTGTTCCTCTAATCGGCCTGGCCTGCATGGCCGGAATGCTGGTGTTTATCGCCCTGCGTTGCCCTATTGCTTTAGCTATGGCGTTAACAGGGCTGATCGGATTCACCTGGATTGTCGCTTTCGAACCGGCAATGTCGATCCTTGAATCCGGCCCCTTTGAGGCCCTCAGTAACTATGGGTTCAGCCCCATTCCTATGTTTATTCTGATGGGAGTTTTCGCTTCCAAGGCACGGATGTCGACGGAGCTATTTAATGCGGCTCGGTCTTCGTTTGGATCTTGGCGCGGAGGTATGGCTTTAGCATCGGTGATTGCGTGCGGGACCTTTTCGGCAATCTCTGGTTCCTCGGTAGCTACCGCAGCTAGCATGTCCCGAGTGGCGCTTCCCGAGATGAGAAAGCATGGCTATGCTGATTCTTTGGCGACCGGAACGCTAGCAGCAGGCGGAACCCTGGGGATTATGATTCCCCCTAGTATCGCGTTGCTGCTTTACGCTCTGATCACCGAGCAGTCAGTGGGCAAAATGTTTATGGCTGGCGTCATTCCCGGCCTACTAGGGCTGGGGCTTTATTGCGCCACAATCATCATCCTGGTGCACCTGAACCCGGACTTGGCTACGCCTGGACCGTCGACGAATTGGCGAGAAAAAATTATCGGTATAGCGGGGTTCGGTCCCTTCATGTTGGTGTTCGCCATCATTATAGGTGGCATCTATATGGGCTTTTTCACGCCCACCGAAGCAGCGGCGATCGGCGCATTCGTAGCGATGGTTATTGCGTTCTTGCGAGGGATGCGGATGACCGGTTTTCGCGAAGCGGTAGACGAGACCCTGAAACTGTCGGCGATGATTTTCTTTATGATCCTTGGAGCCGAGATCTTCGGCTACTTCCTATCCGTGTCACGGATCTCATTTTACCTAGCCGAGATGGTTGGCAGCATGGGACTGCCGCCCTATGCCGTGCTGGCAGCAGTGCTGCTGCTGTTTATTCTGCTGGGGTGTGTGATGGACAGCCTAGCGATGCTATTGCTAACAGTGCCGGTGGTATTTCCGCTAATTATTGAGGCTGGCTTTGATCCTATCTGGTTTGGCATTGTCGCGGTTATCACAGTGGAGCTGGGTCTAATCACGCCGCCAGTGGGGATGAATGTATTTGTTATCAAGAGTGTGGCGCCACAGATACCCATCGGTCAGATCTTTAAAGGGGTATTTCCCTTCGTGCTATCCGACGTAGTGCGGCTAGCATTGTTGATCCTGTTTCCGTCACTGGCCTTGGCGTTGCTCTAAGGTCAACCGCCTTGATTAGAGGGTTGGTCAACTTGATAGTGATGAGAAGAATGAAAAAGCCAATGAAGGAAAAGTAATATGCTTAATAAACTCAAATGCATTCTTTACGCCTCTGACTTTGGGTCCGATTCACGAAAAGGATTTCGAATGGCAGTGACATTAGCCAGAACCAATCAGGCTAGGCTGATTTTCATGCATGTAATCGAACCGCTTGGCCAGAGGGAAGAACGGCTTATCAACAGCTACATGACTGAAGCACAGTTCAAGGCACAGGAATCTGAAGGGATAGAAATAATTCGTGAGGAGATCACAGTACGCATTCAGAAATTCTCTGCTGAAGAGTTACCAGTCGATGATGAATTTTCTCATGCACAGCCAGAATGTCGCATCGAACAAGGCAGACCGGCGGAACAGATTATCCGGGTCGCTAAGGAAATCGATGCGGATCTGATTGTTATTGGCACCCGCACTCATTCGACGCTTAGCCAGATCCTGGTCGGCTCAACGGCGCACCAGATGTTGTTCTGCAGTGACCGACCGGTGCTGGTCGTCCCCATGGAGGGAGACCATAACTGCTAACCCAGCTATGCAGTAGGTCATCTTATCTAATTATTTACGTATTCAATTGTTACCACTTCAATTAATAACGGCCTACATCGCTACGATCCCACAGATCATGGAATAACTTTAGCCTTAAGTTATTTGAATATTGTAACTTCATTTTTTAGATTGGAGAAAATTGATGAAAATTATTGGCATTGAAGAACACTGGATCTCAAAAAAATTCGAATCTTTGTACCCTGCACCAGGAAGACCAGGCAGTGATGCCCCGATTGAGGTTTTGACCGATATCGGCGAGAAACGTATCAGCGTATTGGACAAAGTTGGGATTGACCTTCAGGTTCTCGGCCATGGCATGTTCCCTGCAACCAGCGCCACGATCGGCGATATTCAGGCTACCAATGATCAGGCTGCAGAGGCCACGTCCAAATACCCAACGCGGCTTGCGGCGTTTGCCGCCCTGCCGCTAGCCAGTGCAACCGATGCAGCTAACGAGCTCGAACGCACGGTCATTCAGTATGGATTCAAGGGAGCGATGATTAACGGCACGATTGATGGACAATTTCTCGATCACCCTCGCTTTGAACCACTCCTCGCAAAAGCCGAAGAGCTTGGAGTTCCTCTTTATCTACATCCGGCGTACCCGGTCCCCTCAGTTAGCGACGTTTATTACAAGGGTGAATTCAGCGACCTCGTCGGGTTCACGCTCGGATCTACCGCAGCAGGGTGGCATTGGGAAGTCGGTTTGCACGTGCTACGGATGATTGTCGCCGGGGTCTTTGATCGCCATCCGAAACTCCAAATTGTTATTGGACACCTTGGTGAGCTTATTCCATTCTACTGGGAACGTATTCAATTTTGGCTCGAGCCTAGGGCTGAGGGGCTAAAACTCCCGGTCCGTGAATACTTCCCCCGCAATATTCACGTCACGACCAGCGGATACACCACCATTCCTCCCTTACAATTGGCATTG
The DNA here is from genome assembly GCF_000428045.1 of Sedimenticola selenatireducens DSM 17993. GTDB lineage: Bacteria > Pseudomonadota > Gammaproteobacteria > Chromatiales > Chromatiaceae > Sedimenticola > Sedimenticola selenatireducens. The sequence goes on from NZ_ATZE01000021.1 coordinate 105,968, forward strand.
GAAATATTTGGAGCCGATCGGATCATCTTTTCAGTTGATTATCCTTTCAGCCCAATCGCTCCTGCCGTCAACTGTCTGGAAATAATGCCTGTAAGCGAAGAAGACCGTATAAAAATCGCAAGTGGTAATGTTTCGAGGTTGCTGAACCTTGACTAATCCACTTGAGAATACCGGTGGATGCACTGGCATTGGTTGGAGGGTTCGTTTGTGTTAATGCCAGCGACATATTAATCGATTCTGTAATATAGCGTGGACTTGCGGCCTATAAAACTTCAGGCCATACGGATACTGAATCCGATTAGCATTATCTCTACCTATAGATAGATATTGGTATAAATAACGCAATTTTGAATAAACTTTAGTGTATCAACAATCACCTGATATACAGGTGATTGTTGATTAAACAAGCGGACGCTTGATCATGGTACTAAGGGCAAAATTCAGCGCCTATGCACGTTTGTCACGAATTGATCGACCAATAGGTAGTTTTTTATTATTGTGGCCTTGTCTTATGGCACTTTGGCTGTCGGCTGGTGGCGTACCGGATTATAATGTGCTGATCATCTTTGTGGTCGGCGTGTTTATTATGCGGGCTTGCGGTTGCATCATTAATGACTATGCTGATCGCAATCTGGATGCTCATGTTGAACGGACTAAACTACGGCCATTAGCCAGTGGTGAAATCTCAGTTTCGGAAGCGCTGGGACTATTTGTATTACTCGGACTATTGGCATTTGGGTTGGTCTTAATGCTGAACCCACTAGCGATCAAGCTCTCAATAGTCGGCATCTTGCTGACTATAATTTATCCTTTTTCTAAACGTTTAACTCACATGCCACAAATGCTCCTAGGTATTGTTTGGAGCTGGTCTATTCCCATGGCCTATGCGGCTCAAACAGGGGGCCTTCCCTCTGAGGTTTGGTGGCTATTTTTCGCTAATTGGTGCTGGACCGTGGCTTATGACACCATGTATGCCATGGTGGATCGAGATGATGATTTAAAAGTAGGTATCAAATCAACAGCGATCTTGTTCGGCCACTATGATCGGCAGTTCATTGGGCTGTTTCAACTGTTCACGTTGGTTTGCTTTTTAGCCGTTGGCGTCATCGCTGATAGAGGAGCGTTGTATCTTACTGGCCTGGGGGCTTTTACCATATTTTGCCTTTATCAACAGAAACTCATTTTTACGCGGGATCGGCTACTATGTTTTAATGCTTTCCTCAATAATAACTGGGCTGGTATGGTGTTATTTGTTGCGCTGGGCGTAGACTATCTAATCTATCCTGGATAATTCACCAAGTTGATCGCTATGAACCGCCAAAAAACAAGATACCTCTCTTACACCATGAGGTGCATAGACCTGTTAAGGGCGCGTACGATATATCTAACTCAAACACTTTTAGCATCTATTGCACCGCGAGGAATTTTGCGCTTTTTATGATGCGAAGTATCGTTGCGCAAAGAAGCGCCCCTAACTTTTTGTGAATCAACTAGTTGTAATTGATAACTTTGTTCAAATTATACTCTTTGATGCGTCGATATACCGTGCTTCGGGAGATACCAAGAATCTTGGATACCTCAGCGATATTGCCATTCGTTTCGACCATTGCTTTCTGGAGACATTTGAACTCCGCATTCTTGATCGACAATGACTCGATTTCGTTTTCCACCGACGATTCCGTTTCGCGAAATGGCATATGAATGGAGGCTTCTGCGGGCATCTGCAAAGGGTCACGAGTAATGGCACCAAGAAAGCCCGGAGCGCATTCCGATGGGGATTCACTGATCATTTTTTGCCCATGCTTTAAAATTCTTTCTGGAAGATTTTCTGCATGAATAGCCCCATCATGGCTGGTGAGCTCTGCCATTTCCATAACGTTCTCCAATTCGCGAATATTGCCCGGCCAGTTATAGCCCAGCAAATAGGTCATCGCATCTGGAGCAATTTGGACACATTCCCGCCCTGACTTTTGAGAATTCCGCTTCAAGAATTCCGTACTTAGGCGTTCAATATCGCCTGGTCGATCACGTAGAGACGGAACCTGAATCTCAATCACACTAAGACGAAAATATAGATCCTGCCGGAAACCCTGGTTGACTCCCTTTTCGTACAAATCTTCGTTTGTGGCTGCGATTACGCGAATATCCAATTTTATAGGCTTAGTGTCTCCAAGGCGGGTTATGGTGCCATCCTGCAATACGCGAAGAAACTTTACCTGCACATCCAGGGGCATCTGGCTTATCTCGTCCAAGAACACGGTCCCGCCATCTGCCAATTCCAGCTTGCCGGTCTGCCCCCCCTGTCGTGCCCCGGTAAAAGCTCCGTTTGCGTAGCCCATAATTTCCGATTCGATCAGATCACGAGGGATAGCGGCGCAGTTTATCGCAACAAAAGGCCCGTTCTTGCGGTCACTGGCGTTATGGATAGAATGGGCAAACAATTCTTTGCCAGTCCCCGTTTCACCGGTAATTAGTACGCGTGAATCTGAAGCTGCCGCAGTTTTAGCTAACTCCACCTGACGACGCAAAGAATCAGCCCCGCCCACAATGTCCTCAAAGCAATAGCCGGCCCTCAGGCCAGAGGCCTCACGAACGCGGTTTAAATACGCCTTCTTTTCTGTTAGAAAAAGCAGTGAACCGGTATGGCCTGACAAATCCTGAACAACGTAGGATTTAACCATCAGGAACGCACGCTTGCGGTTTTTCTCAATGGGTACTTCAACGGAGTTCAACGACTCGCCGGCAGTGATGGCATTAAGAAGGCTTTGGTTGCGTGGAAATATCTTAGAGACACTCTGCCCAAGGAGGGTCTTAATGTCCATGCCGATCAGGTGCAGCGCCTTATGGTTCGCATGTAGAATCAAGCCCTTGGAGTCGACCATAATAATCGCCTCGGAAATGCACCGAAAAATTGACTGAATCAGCTGATCCGCTTTGCGTTTCTCTTTAATGGAGTGCTTTCTTTTGAGGCTATCCGATATCGAATTAGCCGCCGATATTACCATTCCGAGTGTATGTTTATGAACGCGATTGGACTCCCCCGATAGGGTGATAGCACCGATTAGCTCGCCCTCGGGCGAGGTTACCGGAGCCGATGAACAAGTCCACGCGTGATGGCTTGCATTAAAGTGTTCGGGACCACTGAGCTGGACCGGTTTTTTACTGTACAGACAGAGTCCAATCGCGTTGGTACCGACTTCTCTTTCAGTCCGACAGCACCCTTCCACGTAATTGTTCTTTTTGGCGAAGGACAGTGCTTTCTCATCTCCGAAAACGGCCAGCACAATCCCGTTATGATCCGCAAGTGTCAGGATGAAACCCGTATCTTTCGCCGCCAGTCGCAGCGACTCCATCACTGGTTCAGATGCTTCGATTAACTCGCTGTTTTTTTCCTTTATTATCTTAATGCTTTGATGGCTAATCTTGACGTTCGTCTTGGGGGCATCAGGACGAAGCCCATGCCTAACGGAGCGTTTCCATGATTCGATAACCTCATGACGAATAACTTTCCCATCTATCTCCCCGGTAGAAAAGAATTTAAGCCATGCCTGGCGCTGTTTCTCATGAAAATCGAGTACCTGATCCACCGATTCAAAGTGAGCATTCAAGTTGGATTTGGCTAACATGGCATCCTCCACACGACCCGCTGTTTGCATACATATTGAGAAGCATTTCAGCCTGTCCAACTCTTCCTTGTTCGGGTTGTTATATCCTCGCGGCATTCTCAGGCTGACACAGGTGTATCTTGCAGACACAAACATACATCAGTATCGAATGTAATTCAAGTTTGACTGCTATTCTTTTTTGCGTACTATTCGATTGGCTTATATAGTCAAAACATCTGAGGCCGAAAATGCCTTGTATTTTGTGAGCCAATTTTGTACGAAATTGGACTGGGGATAATCCGATTGGGAACACCAAAAAAAGAGAACCGTGTTACACGACGCCAGAAACGAAACCGCCTTGCGTTGATCGAAGCTGGCCGCGAAGTAATGTCAAAAAAAGGAATAGACGCCGCCACCATGCAAGAGATCGCAGACGCTGCAGATCTTGGTGCCGGCACTATCTACAGCTATTTTCGCTCCAAAGAAGACCTAGCAATTGCCGTTATCGAATCGTTGATGTCCAACCTTGCTGTCCGCATTGACCAAGTGACCAATACCTTTAACGATCCAGCCCGAGTATATGCATATGGCATCCGCACAGTGCTTAACACGGCTTGCCAGGATGAGCGCTGGAAGCAACTCTTGTATCGATCTGAAGTCATTTCTAAAGCCATTTATAGCTGCTTTGGTCCGTTCGCAATTCGCGATCTGGATAACGCCAGCAAGGCAGGCCGGTTCCAGATCGCCGATACCGATCTGAACTGGCGACTGACCTCCTATGCCATAGTGGGGGTTGCCATCGCCATCACCAGCGGCGAATTGACACAGGACAGTATCGACCAGGCCGTAATTCGCTTACTGTGCATGGCTGGTCTCGAAGAGCCACAAGCGATGGAATTGGCCAACCTCCCCTGCCCGCCCCTTGCACCAGAATAACTGCGCCGCCAATTCGTTACCCACCGATCATGTGTATAGAATTCAGGATCTGCGGAAATGATGAGTAGTTCAGAGGGACTGTTGATATATTTCTAAAACAAAGGAAAAGCGACTCATCTAAAATCGAAGGACATGTGATCAATCTCGACTTGCAGGCACCTCAGCTGCCAACACTGAACAATAATACAGGGACGGAGAGATGTATTTCATAAGTATTTCTTAAAAGTACTCGCAGTCACCGCCACGCTCAGTGCAAACAGCGTGGCAAATGGCAGTACGACAAATGTAGGATGCAGGCTGAATGGCAGGGCGAGATAGGTGACCCAGGCCAACACCACCAGGGGAAGTGCCGCCTTCTTGGCATAGTGGTAGACAAACGAGCTCTCCCGGCCCCCGCCCCATCGTCGCAGATCCCGTTGCACCAACCCATCGACGAGGGCCAGCAGGCTGAACAGCAGGAAGACCGGCATCGCCAGGATAAGGATCGCCAGACGCACCGAGAACAGCTGGGTGATTTGCATCATCGCGATCACGAACTCCGCGGTGGGACGGTAGTACTTGTGCAGCGTGGGCCTGAGTCCCGTCTCGCCCTGCAGTGGCGCGGGAGTAACCCAGTGGATGAGGTCCACGAACCGGGTCACCTCGAACAGGTAGTGATAGGTGTTATCGGCAACCCGTTTGGCGAAGCGTGCCGGGTCGGAGGTGATGACGCTTCTCCTGAAATCGGTGTCCAGATAGCCGATCTCCCGGGAGAGCATGGCCCGGCTATGTTCGAGGCCCTCATCCGGCCACCAGAGCAGCATGCCGGCCCATTCGATGATGATCGAGAACAGGAGCGAGAGCAGCAGCCACTGGATGATCCTGGCCAGGGCGCCGAGGCTTTTCGCGATCAGCCCTTCCTGAACCACCCGGCGGCGTGGGTCGGTCACGGTTTCAGCCATTCGGGACCTCCTGCCCTGTGGTGGTTGCGGGTTTCGTTACCTCCGACACGGCCACCCACCAGGGCTCCTCGATCCGATACCAGTGATCGTTGGTGATGTAGGTCCGCTCCATTTCGTTGGCGATCTCGCTGAGTGTGGCCGGCATGCCGGCATCGATTGTCGGCAGGGGCATACGGATCTTCCAGAGCTGCCCACCCTCCAGAAGCGCAAAGGCCTGCCCCTTGGGCAGGGCGATCAATTCAGCCGGCGTGAGCATCGGCACTTCGGAGACGCTGATACGATCCTCGTTGCGGGACTTGAAATCGACGCCTGATCCGGGTTCTGAGGAGTCATCCACCCCGGAGACACTCATCAGGGTGAACACCTCGACCTTGGGCAGCTGGTCGGTCAGCATCTCTGCGGTGGCGAGCTCCTTGACCCGCAGCATGATCAGGGTGTTGAAGTTGCCCGCCACCTGCCCGGCCTTGGCTCGACTGCCGATGCGCGCCTCGACATCGGACCAGGTCTGGGTATAGGCCGTGACCTGGAAACCGGCGCCGCCGGCCTTGTTCAACAGCGGGATGAACTCATCACCGATCAGCTCGTTGAACTCATCGGCGTGCATGGAGATGGTCGGCAAGGGGGGCGGACTGGCTCCGGCGGCCTTGATCGGATCGGCCTCCACGCCGTGTTTGTAGATATGTCCGGCCACTGAGACCAGGTCGGCGAACATGGAGTTACCGACCGCACTGGCGACGGTGGTATCGGTCAGGGCATCGAGACCAACATAGACAATACCCTTGCGACGGATGACATCCATCCACTCGAAGATGGGCCGGGGATCGGCTTCATTCAGATAATCCGGCGAGATCAGCTCGGCAATCTTGCCGGTGGTCAGCTTCTCCATCAGCGGCCCCACGGAGCTGACGATCTTGTCGAAGTAGGTCTTGTCGTACTTGAACGCCGACACCAGACCGTCGAGTACCGGATCGTAGAGGTCCCGCTCCTGCAGATGGCGCATCAGTGCGATGGCCTCCAGGTTGCGGCCGCGCAGCGAGTTGGGCAGGTTACGCTCCTTGGTATTGGCGGCGATATCGGCCACCTTCTCTCGCCAATCCTCCTCCCCGTGGCGGCGCAGGTGCGCCCGTGCATACTCCATGAACAGTGGCTCGATGTCGTTGATGTAGCGACGCACCTGTTGATAGTCCGGTCGCCGGTTCAACGCCACCAGGGCGCGGGCGATGATGTTGACGAAGCGCCAGGCGAACTCCTTGAACGCCGCCGAGTTGCCCTCGCTCGGGAGCTGGTTGGCAACTCGAGTGGCGACCTCGGTGATGCGGGAGAAGTTGCCGATGGCGTTGTAGCGGGCCGAGACCTCGGGAAAACCGAGATGGAACATATAGAAGGCCTTGGCCCGCCCCGCCCGCCTGGCCTCGGCATAGACCCGGCGCAACAGATCGGCATCTCCCTTGGGGTCGAAGACGATCACCACATCGCCGCGTCGGATATCCTGGGCAATGAGTATCTCGGCGAGCCGCGTCTTGCCGACACGGGTGGTGCCCAGCACCAGGGTATGACCGACCCGCTCACCGATATCCATCCAGACATCCTGCTCGTCGGGCTCCACGGCGTGCAGGGCCGGCTTGCCGCCGACCGGCGGCAACGGCGCCAGGGGATTCCAGCCGCTACGGGTGCGCAGGAAGCGGGCCAGTAGACCCAGCACGGCGACCGACTCCCACGCCACCTCCTTGCGACGCGCCCATCGATACAGACGCCCCGGTTGAACGTAGCCCTGGACCTCGGGCCGGAGGGTATCCCGCAGGCGCTGCGTATGCTGCTGGGACCAGCGAAAGCCCTTGCCGAGAAACAGCTTGTGGCGACTGAGCGGGATCTTGGCGGCGGCTAGTCGATAGGTGGGTAGGCGGCGCATATTGCGCTGATAACGCATCACCCGCCAGGCTTGGCGGGCCCGAATCATACCGATCAGGGCCAGTGTCGCCCCGGCGCCATAGGCGATGCCCGGAGGCATCATCAAGGCCCAGGGGGCGAGTACCGCGATGAGCGCCGTGGCGAACGCCACCAGCGTCGACCACAGCTCCACAGGTTGGCGCAGCAGCGCCTCGATGGGATGCCGGCTCACTGCTCGATGCCCTGGGCGGTAATCAATACCGGGTAGTGCGTGAGGTTCAGGGCGGTTGCGATATCCACCGCGGAGGCCGGCATGATGGGCAAGCCACCGGACAGGCTGGCGATGGCCTGCAGATCCGCCCGCGTTTCCGCCTGTACCAGCATACCCACCGCGCCCATAGATTTGAGGCGATCGCGATGTTGCAGGAGCCACTGCCTGGATGCGGGATCGGAACCGATGAGAAAGAACGGCCGGGCAAACCTCCGATCTTGCGACCTCGCCCGTACCGGCCCCGGACTCAGGCCGGGGGAGCGAATCGGCAACAGGGCCTGGACGTCCGCCGCGCCCTGCCGGGGCGTGTTGATCGGCGGATCTTCGGTTGCTGGCTCGGTACGCTCCAGTATCTCCAGATAGGGCGCCAGAGTCCGGGTATCACCAGTGTCGTAAATCACCGTGACGCCCGACCACACCGGCACGGCTATTAGCACCAGGCCGGTCAGCGCCCACCTATAGAACGATTTATGCGATCGTTTCATCATCGCACAGTGCTACCTGTTTGACGCCAGCCGTTGCCAGTGCCCCGCCACCCGTATCCGATAGCGTTCCGCACGAGCCTTGTTACCGGGGGAGTGATAGCAGCCGACGCCAGCCCACCAGTCACGCCGCCGCTCGAAGCAGTCCCGCAGGATCCGGGCCGCCACCCGCAAGTTGTGATAGGGATCCAGTGCCTGCCAGGTATCCCCCAGTTTGTCCTGGTGGAAGCGCCAGTTCACTTGCATCAGACCGATGTCGATGGAGCGTTTTCCTCCGGCGATTGACTGACTCAGGGCCTCCCAGGCGGCTACACGCGAGGGGAAGAGATGGCTGCGGCCGGCGACATTCAGGGTCCAAGGCCAGGGTTGGCGCACCCCCTCCTCGCTTTTTCCCACACCGCTTTCCGCCAGGGCGATGGCATAGAGCACGGTATACGGGACACCGTATTCCGCTGCGATGAGGCGATAACCGCTGGGGATAGACGATCCGCCCCACCCGGCCGTCGGCCAGAGGATCCCGTGGACGGCCACCCAGCAGACGAACAGGCGGTACGGTAGGCATACGCTCATAACGCCGAGGGGCGCAGTGGCGACAGCGCCTCATCGCGTAGACGCAGCAGGTAGGGGGACTCCTCCTTTCCTTGGGTGAGCCGCTGCAATGCACCCGCCTCGTGGTTCAGGGTGATCCGGCGGCTGCGCACCCATGCCGGATCGATCCCGTGAGCGGCGGCCCATGCGCGCACCGCCGGGTCATCACCGGGTTTCACGCCGGTGATGTAGATGTCGATACCGGCCAGGTCATCAACGCGCTTGCGCAACCTGTTCCACAAGGCGTCACAGGCCGGGCAATCCGGCCGGGTGAAGAACAACACCCGATCGGACGACTGCAGGGCACCCTTGCTGTCGCCAGGCCCGGGCAGGCGGGCGGGATCGATCAGGGGCTCATCCGGATAGAGGCGTTTACCGGCCTCATCATAGGCGTGCTGGAAGGCCAGTATCCGACCCACGTCCTCGCGCATGGCATGGACCCAGCGCTCGGCATAGCGACGACGCTCGGTCTCATCCCGGGCATGGATCCCCAGGACTTCGATGGGTGAGATGGTCGCTGGACTGATGCTGGCGCGGATGCCCTGCATCAACTGCTTGTAACGATGCCACTCCTGCGGCGACAGGTCCCAGGCACGTGATCGCGCCAACTCGGTCGGGGTCAGTCTGTACTCGTCTGTCGCCGACAGGTCGGTTTCGGTTTGGCTCATCCGTGTACCGGACAGTTCGATGGCAAATGCCGAGCCCATCATCAGGAGAGCCAGGAAAGCCGTTATGCGTTTCGCGCCGTTACTCATCCCGGCAACCTCCTTCACAGTCACGGGCATCGGCGTTTTCTGCCGTGACCGGCTGCTTTTTTATACGACTCAGATCCCGGTAGATCACGTCGTGCAGCGCCACTTGGCATGCCAACCGTTGCCGGTAGCCATCATTCATTGCGGCAGGTTCTTCGCTTCCCTGCTCCGATGGGCCGCCCACCGCTGCAGGGGCCTCCATCGTAAGGGAAGGCTTCTCTTCGCCCGGGTCCGTCGCCGTGTCGGACGAGAAGACACCCAACAACAAGAGCATCACAATCAACGGTTCCATGGGCATTACCTCTCTGGCGAACCCGAATAGTCCTGACCGTCGGGACTCCGAAACGCAATCCGACCTTGCTGCCGGTCGATACGCACGACCTGCCAACCGGAGCGCTGCTCCCCTTCTCGCAGGAAGACGATATGTCCGTTCTGGGAGACGGCGACATAGTCGGCATCATCCCAGCGGTCGATGGCCTCGATCTGGAATGGCGGCACACTAGCTGCCGGTTTGCGTTGTGCCGGCACCCGCTTTTTGCTGGCGATCCTGAGTCCCTGTAACTCCTTGGCGATCCCCTGTAACCGGGATTGGGTATCGGCAATGCGTTGATTCAGCGTTTCATTACCCTGGTGCAACGCCGCGATCGATGCCTGAATCTCGCGGATACCGTCAGCCAGACTCGCCAACTCAGTGTTCGTGCCTGTCCGTTCGTTCCTCAGGGAGTCGAACCCTTGGCGGATCTGTCCGGACAATCCTTCGATACCGTGCTCGATCGCCGCAAACGCTGTGTCGGTCGGTGATGGATCCTTGCTAATGCGCATTCCGCTGAGAGTGGCTCCCTCCTCCACCCCTTCATCCAGTGCAGCATGCTGCTTGATGACGGACGCCTCGTGCTGCCCACCAACCGGATCTAGCAGGATCACCAATACACCAAGGGTGAGCGCGCCGATGACGACAGCCGTCAGCAGGATCTTTGTCGGTGACCTTCTCTTACCCGGCTTCTCTGCCGTTTCATGGCCGGTGTCCTGGATCCGGGGCGACGGCGATCCATACTGCAGTTCATCCTCCATCTCGTGGGCCCTCCTTTATCCAACTCGAATCGATAGTCTGCGCAGCACCCTTCGCCAACGGACACAACTCGAATGAGATCAGCCGATGCTGGGGATCCTGCACCAGTCGGAAGGCGGGGCCCGCCAGCATTTCCAGGGCGCGGCGCAGGACAATGGGGCCGAACGCTCGATGCACAGCGGGCAGTGGCAAGGCCAACAGGTCGACGGTATCCGCATTCATCGCCTCCATCGCCTGCAACCGGTAGCCACTACGCAGGAGGAGGTAGCGCACCGCCTCACCCACCGTCTGCACAGACTCCGGGATCCGGACCGTGATGATCGCGGCCAGCAGATCGGCCTGGGCGACTGTCGCCACGGGGGGCAGGGTCGAATATCGCCCGACCTGCACCTCATCGGCATCCGCCGATGCATCGGCCGGGACGCATACCCCGCCCAGCCCCATCGCAAGCGCGAATAACGGTCGGGCAATGGCAAAGGGTGCTCTCTTCATAGTGAAACCAGGATCATGGGTTTGGGCATTGGGATGCTCACGCTTTTGGAGCCGCTATCATTGCGCCCCGTCTCGATGCTTGAAACGGTAAATCGATGCGATCACCCGCGCGCTTTTCCGGCCACCGGTTAGCGGCCAAGATAAATCGCGCTGACCTGCTCTCGTTCATGCCCCAGTTCCCGGCTGATGGTCTGGCGCGCCTGATGATCCATCCGCCTCTGTTCCGGCGTCATCGCCTTGATGCCGGGACCGCCCGCCGCGGGCGCCGGCCAACCGGTGAGTTCCCGGTAGCGCTGTTGGGCGTAGGCGTGGCGCAGGCCGTGCATCCTGGAGAGTCCGGCGTTGGCGGTATGCCGCTCGTAGACCCTGAGCTGTTGCCGGTAGTTGCGCGCACTGGGTATCAAGGAGCCGTTCCCGGCCAGGTGCCGGGCACGATCGAGGACCCTGCGCTGGGCATCATTTTTCAGCGGGATAACCCGCGCCTTGCCACCCTTGGTCCAGCTCGCCTTCAGTCGGATATGATCCCCCTGGTCCGCAAAGCTCGGTTGAAACTTGATCGCCTCTTCGCGTCGCAGCCCGAAGGCCTGCTGCAGTTCCAGGCTCATGCGGACATGCTGATCACGCACCTGTTCTAGATCTACCGCGGTCACCGTCCGCGCCTTAGAGTCGTTGCTCACGAATTGCCGATCCGGAATGCCGTAGTGATCATTTGACCGGGCCACGACGTTCCGGCGATCAACCTTTTGCGCCCACCAGCGAATCACCGTCAGGCGATTCTTGATGGCCCCGGTCGATAGCGCACTTTGTTGCCACTGCTGGACCAATGCCTCGACATGTTTTGGTTTCAGCGACCGCGCATTCATCCTTCGATAACCCAGCCCGTGGAGTTGATTGGCGATCAGGGTCAATTGCCGCTCCCGATCCGCCTGGGTCCGGTAGCTGCCGTCGCGATTCCGCCGGCAGAGTTGTTTGAGTTGGTAGTTCAGCTCTCTCACAGTGTGCTCGCTTTCAGGTAAGTGTTTCTGACAACCCAGGGGCCGTAGCCGTCTGGGAAGAGCAAGGACCGCTTGTCCTGGGGACCTATGCAACTGTGTAAACGCCGAAACAGGACTGTTTCAGCCGGTACGCGGTTACATGGCGGTATCGCTTGCGCTAAAAGTCATGGGACACCACTCCCATTCGACCTGAATGTGCCTGGTCACAGGCAACACGGGTTCCCCCTGTTGGGGTTGGTCCGCGTAGACCAACATGCCCATGGATGGGCATCCTTCGATCGTGGATAGACATCACCTCCTTGGAATTGAGCGGACAGCGTCCGCGGGGTTTAGGGGAAAATGAACGTCGAAGACACCCTACCGGGTGGTCGTCTCGGCTCGTCGCGTGAATGCAGGCTGATGCCTGGGTCAAGAGCAGACCTTGCGGTCCGTATTGGCTGGAAGATGGATCAACGGCCGAAGCCGTAGCGCGTCAAATGATCCGGATGCGCTCAAGCGCCACTGTACCCGCAGTGGCCACGGTTAAATCCGCTGGAATCTGGCCATCGAGGGCGGCAGTATAGGAACGCATCACGTACCCGTCACGGCCAAATCCAGTCGCAAACCCGCACGGTTTCCGGGAGCGTCGCCCTCGTCACTACACCGCTGCGCTCACTAGTGACGAGGGCGCTTCGCTGCAATCCAAGCAGACCGCCAGGCTCACGCCTGTCATGCCGCATGGTAATGACGGTCGGCACGGGCTTGCAGAGCAGAACGGCCTGACCACAGGGACCCACAGGCGCCGCTGAAGCGGCCCCGCCCTTGGCTGCGCGAGTGAAGGGGCTCGCTACGCCGTGTCGGGCAAGGCCTGTGGACTCTGTGGACAGCCCGAATAGTGGTACGTGATGGGTGGTGCGGTAATGTAAGGGTGCGAACAAGCGAAGTGGTTACAGTGTAACCACTCCATTGTCTCAGCTCGGCTTAGACAGTCCGCTCAGATAGCACAGCAAATCTTCACGTGCTCGACGGGCCTTCCTGGTCAGTCGTGGGAAGATGCAGTAGACGCTCGCTGCGCCAGACACGGACAATCCTCACCCGCTGGGGATCGCGCCGGTACACAATGCGAAATGGCGGTTGGATGAGTTCCCGCAGAAAGGACTGATCAAATTCGGGCACCACCCGGCCCAGATCGGGATGGTCGGCTAAGGCCTGGACGCGCTGGAAGACTTCCGCCACCAGCCTCGCCCCAACATCAGGTACCCCTTGCTCGGCATACCAGGCTCGGACCGCCTCGAGATCGCGAAGCGCGGATTCAGCAAAACTGATGGTCACTGTGGGCATGTAACGACTAAAGACCGAGCCGCGCCTTGGCCTCGTCGAGGGATACCTCGCGCCCCGCCTCCAAGTCCGCCAGCCCTGCGATCACTGCGCGCATGAAGGCCCGCTCTTCCTCGGCTTTCTCGTAATCAGCGACCGACTGGACCACCGCGACACCCCGACCCCGGCTGGTCAGCAACACGGGTCGGTGAGCCTCTGTGGTGTGCTTCACCACGCGGCCCGGGTTCACCTTCAGATCCGTCAAGGGAACCAAATCCTCGGAAAATTTGATAGTCATGATTGCCTCCACAAAAACCTGTAATAAGTACTAACAATAGCACCTGTTATATGGACCCTCAATAGGTCTCTTAATATAGAATGGGGTTGGGGATAAGGTGTCGCGCTGACCTGCCCCTTCCGCCAAGACTTCATAGAAATCAGACGCACGAGGCTGTGACCCTGTTACAAGCGCACCTCGCCACAGTACGGTATTTTGGAATAGGAATATTGATACCAACCCAAATACAGAATATAATTCTTAGCTAGTTTTCACCACCAATCAGGGATGATCTGACATGTCAAATTGGACGACAATGGAAATCTGCTTTATTGCAATGCTGGGCGCAGCATCGATGCCGACATTCATAGCGACAGTCTGGATTGCAGTACTGTTAGTGATCGTATTTTTGGGGCCGAAAATCCATCCGGTTTTTGCGGATCGAGATATTAAACCTGGGCAGAATTCTTGACCACTACTGGCCCCAGCCCTCGGCACCTGTCAATTGAGAATCGGCTATTTCCCATTACTGGTTAACGCGGCCACCGCTGGAGGGCTCGCTCTACCCGCCTCCAATGCTGTTCCACCCGTGCCGACGCGAGTTCTTCGCTCTTATACAGCGACAGCATCTCCAGCCGACATTGTGGCGCGCAGGTTCCGACAACAGCGGTCTTGAGTACCCGCTTGACGGGCTGGCGCAACACGAAACGATCCACCCACCATGGAGATCCGAGCGAAGTAACGGCCAGCATATGGCGGAGGTGATTCAGCCGCGGCGTAATACGGCCGTACTCATCCGCATGGTCATACGCCACACCTGGCGCCCACACCCGATCAAACCAGCCCTTGAGGATGGCGGGAAACCCAAACCACCAAGTGGGGAACACCAACACGATGGCTTCCGCAACCAGTAGCCGTTCAATCTGCTCTGATACCTGCTGGGCAGAGTAAGGGCCCACGTAGTAACTGCGCCGTTCGGCTTCTGTAAGGGAAGCACCAAAACCCTCACCGTAGAGGTCTTCCACCTCAATCGCGTGCCCTGCGCCCTCAAGCACTCGGACGGCACGCTCCGCGAGAGCTGAACACAGGCTTTCTGAAAGCGGATGGGCTTTTACTACAAGGCACTTCATTTGATTGCTGGTTCCTCTTTGTCAATTGACGCTAACACCAAGCTCAACGAAGAATTCTCGCCATTTGAAGGATTCCCTCCTCGCGTGCTGTAATGATAAAACCCAGCCGCTCATACAAGCACCTTGCGGGGTTATCCGAAAATGTCGTAAGCCGAATAACTTCTCTGTCATACCGCTTCAATAGTTGCTCAAGGATCTCAGTGCCCATACCCCTGCCGTGCAGGAAAGGCGACAACTGGATATTTTCAATGTATATCCCTTGATCATCGCGTTTCATGCTCAGATAGCCAACTCTTCGCTCATTCATAATCACAATGGAGACGTTTCCAGGATTGAATCCTTTGCGAAATTCAGCTGGAACCCATCCGCCCCAATGGCGACAGAATAGATCATGCATGTTCCGCTTAGTGAGCCTGTAACAGTACTGATAGTCTGCGTCGCAGGCGGGACGGATTGAATATTTCATTCGCACACCAATGATAATCCTGTAGCCCAACGGCGCTAATCTGCCGTGCGGCTTTCTGCGTCGGCTTTATTAGCTTCGTTATGTGAGCCCTCGATACCAGAGATATTTGAAAAGTCGATAATTGTCGGCAGCTTAATAAGCCCTGACTGTACTATTGCAAAAATCACAGCGATTATAGTTAGCCAGAGCATCTTTCTTTGAAGCTTCACGGCTTCGGTATGGCGCCTTTCGTCTTCTTCGTATTTTTCGATCGTGCTAATAGCCTCGCCGGAAACAACATATTCACTGTTTACTTTTCTCAGTTCACCCGACGATACGAGAGAGTCCAGATAGAGTTCAAGTTTTTTGTGCTGCACTTCCCAAGACGGATGCGAAAACAATCTCATGGAATAGAGCTTGGACATTAAATCAAGAGAATCAATTCCGTCATGCGCGCTATCCAATTGATCTTCCATCATCAATCGCAGAAGTTCCATTCTCCTCTTTGTAACGAGTTTACGTTTATTGAAAAAATACTGAAAGGTACTATCTATGTATCGATATATATGAATCTTGAGGTAAATGAGCTTTGTAAGGTACTGCCAGGCAGCATCATAAATACTGTCATATATGACTTCAGATAGACCATAATAATGCGTAATTCTTAAAGTCCCATTCTTCAAGTCTGAAATGGGGATAGTGGCTTTGTCGGCGTAAGACTTTCCATCATATTTTAGCCCGATCAGAACATCGCCACTAATTGCGGTCGCGACAAAATACGGTGAATCACTTTGATCTAGAGCTACCACATAGCAATTCACTTCTTCCCCTTTCTTGCCAGAGCGGGGAATTTGTGATTCACATACCCTATTGATAAGACGTGGCAGTAACCACCTATATATGAGTTCCTTTATCAAAGCTAAATCCTACTGTTCAGCAAACGCATACCACCCGCAATAAACTACGTAAGAAACGAGTGTTCGGCGGCCGCAGGAAGCGAATTTAATAGCCTCGCTAGAAGGCTTTCTGCGCCATTCGTTGGTGTAGTTGATTGATCTCATCTTCGCCCAGTGTTGGGAAGAGCTGGGCACCGAGGGACATGTTTATGCTCACTCCTCCATTTTCCCAATACCCAGGCTCCATCTTCAAAGCACACCATAAAGCCGCCAACGCCTTGTCGCGTGTGCAGAAAGTTATGCTGCCGATACCGAGCCCATTTGCTATAGCAAGATACTCCAAGGCCCTTAGGTCGCTGATTGTATTGTGCGCTCTCTTTTCATCGTAGTATTCAGTTGGTTTTATGATTCGTCTACCAATCGATTGTTCGTTTCCGTCGCGAGACTCATACAGACAGGACAGCGCTACGATAAGTGGTAGAGAAAAAACTTCCAACCCGGAACTAGAACAAAGTGAAAAAAGATTATCCTCAACACTCCGCAGTTCGGATGATTTATTTCGCCGCGCCAGCAGTGAAGCCGCGCCAACTAAGAACGCTCGTTCGTTTTCGTACCTTACTGTCAAATCTTCGACCGTTGAGTAAGCTGCTTGATAAGCATCTTGGACGAAGTTTACGACCTGGGCGTTGGGTAGGTGCTTACGGATGTATTCGCACGCAGTATCAAAAGAAGCACAGAACTCTTCGTAAGAAGGAACCGCACCTTCCTCCCCCTCAAGTGCACACAATACCGGATTTAGTATACACTGCGACCTGTTCAAGAAGCTTAGCCACCATCTGTTTGCTTCGGCATCTTGACGAGTACTAAGGCCAGAAACAGACGACAGAACACTCAAAATATTCCGATCGATTAGAAGCATACCGCTGAATGCGAGCGAAAGCGGATAATAACCTCCGATCACCAGCGCATAAGCATTGACGGGATGATCGAATTGAAGCGTTAATTTGATGCGAACTTTGTCCATCCTCGCTTTTCTCTGCTTACGCGGCGGAGATACCGGATTGGAATCGTATTCAGCATCCTGCCAAGCCGATATTTCTTATATCTCAACAGGCTACCAGACAATGAGGGTGGGAGGAAATAGTTTCTTTACTGTGCCGGAAGATTGGAATTTATGGGATTGAAATTGCCTTTTCCTGCTGGCAGCGGCCCAATTAAAGCGATAAGCATTACCTTATTCTTAATCACCTCTACATAAACCAGGACCGACAGGTCACTGAACATACTCCATCCATGAGTCACTTCGAAGAAAGGGCCCACCCATTAATCGCCCCGGTTGGCTAAGCCAACCATCCCATCACCAGCAATTAACTGTCAAATCACCCACCCTGATCAGATCCGGAAAGACACGACAGGTGCTCGCCGCGCCACACCCAGACAACCCTCACTCGGTGAGGATCACACCGGTTCATGATCCGAAGAGGAAAACGCCCGGACAAGCGGGGCGTTATAATTGATTACAACGAATGCAACGTGGTTTATTTCACCGCCTTGAATCCATCAATGGCGTAGTCGACCCGCCCTGGAACGGGCCAGCCTCAGCCCGCACCATGACCTGATGCTTCCGATGCTTCCATTGCCATGCGATAGGCATGATCCAGATCGCCCCAGTCGATGCTGCCGCCGCGCTCTGTCCCGCGGCGGAAGGCTTCCACCAGCAAATGGGCGGTCTGAAAAGCCGCGTCCCGGCGGCGAAGCGCTTTGATGCTGGCGTCGGGTTCCGGCCAGTCCCCTGCCACTTCCGACTCTACGGTAAACTCCAGTGGGATACCCGCATCTCCGAATTCCCCAATGTCATCGTATAGCCACGAGACTTCTGCCTTGTCCTGCCAGATATCACTCTGATCAAACAGTTCACTGGCCCTGGCAATAGCGACATCAGGGCTTTCGGCTCGAAGTCGACCCTGACCCAGTGTTCGTAGGGCAATGCATATTGAATGATGTATTTCATCCTGGCTCTTCTGATGGTTGATCAAGGGGAGAGACCATCCCCACCCGGGAGAAGATCTCCCCGGTGGGTTTGGCTTTGAACTCGAGTCTTAGACTCGATGAAATGAAACGAGGGTACTGAAACGGGTCTCAGTCCTCGTTTGGCAACAAGATGGTGATCACTGGCTCGCCTCGATCACCCGGCCCGATGACCACCTTCAGCTGGGCGAGTTCCGACTTCCTGGTATGCCCGTCACGGGGGACCCGATAGAGCGTGAACGGCAGCCGGTCGACCTGGCCCGTATGGGTACGAATGGCATGGGAGGCCATGAATAGCACATCCCATAAGCGCCCGGACTGATCCTGAGGAACCTGCCTGTTGCTGTCATCCGCCGACCAGTCCACACAATCGGACCAGGCGGCGGTGGTCATGGCCACCGGCAGCTTAAACCCAGCTTCCTGCGCCATGTCACCCACATCGATCAGCACACCGTCGTCGATGGCCTGAGCCCGGGTATAGGTGGAGATAACCTCGCCGAAAAACGAATCAGCGTTGCGGTCATTTGAAGCGTTGGACATAGTGTTTCTCCTTGGTGGAATTAACACCGGGTCACACCGCCTTCCCTACCGGGAAAGTGGATGCTTTCCCGGCAAGGTTTGTAAAAAATGCCGCGTGTCAGAGCAAGCCGCGTTCAGCGAACGAGACGCTCTCACCCGCGGTAACCACGAAGTGGTCGAGCACGCGCACGTCAACCAGTGCAAGTGCCTCTATCAGCCGGCGGGTGATCATCTCGTCCGCCTGGCTGGGTTCCGCTACCCCGGAGGGGTGGTTGTGGTAAAAGACCATGGCGGCCGCGTTCGCCTCCATGGCCTGTTGCACTACAACGCGCGGGTGGACCGACGCACCATCGATGGTGCCCTGAAATAACTCACGCACGGCAATGATCCGATGTCGGTTATCCAGGAACAGCGCACCGAATACCTCGTTTCGGTATTCGGCCAGTCGAAGACGCAGGAAATCCCGTGTCTGCGCCGGGCTGCTCAAGGCTCTTCCGGCACGATGTCTGACCGCCAATACCTTCATCGCCAGTATCACCACCGATTGCTTTTCAACGTCATTGAGCTGCGACGGGTTGAGACCGGCGAACCGGTCGTCTGTAGGGTTCATGATTGATCTCCTCGCATGGACAGGGAGACCAGACCCATGGGGGAGTGATCCCCCGGGGTGGGTTGAGTGATGGCCGGATAACAGCGTTATCCGGCCTTATGTGGATTCAAGATGTGGAATCAAGCAGCGCTCTCTTGCTCCTTGAAAAACGGCTGACCGTCAACCTTGGCCCACCAGATGCGCAGCAAACGGGCCTTCAGACTGACACCGGTCTGGCCGGCCTTGTCACCGTGCTTGTGGGTGAAGGATTCCGCGCTCAGGTCACTGAGTGTGAATCCGACCAGCACCTTCAATTTGCCCTCCACGGCCGGTTTGAGCTGGCTTACCACCTGCTGCGCCTTCTTGCCGGACACGGGACACTCGAAGTGAGCGTAATGGACGTCGTCGACGCTACCGTGCAAAGCGGTAATGGTGACACTCAGAAAAGGCGTACCCTTTTCCGGTTTCACCTCACGGACACGATTGAGATAACCGATGCCGCTGGTGTGAAGATCAAAATACTTGTTACTTTCGTTGCTGGACATAGCACTTGCTCCTTCAGGTTGGTTTAATCCGGAGCGAGCGCATCCCTGACGGGAAGGCTTCCCCGGCAGGGTTTGTGAATAATGGAAACGACAAGGTTTCCGTAAAGTGGGACCGGGGCTTTCGCCGCAACGCCTGTCGCACGGTCCTAAGGCGTCTGGTTTGTCACTGAGACCGCAGTGACCACGTATAAAACCGTTTCAGGCCACGTCCGACGCTTCGCAGACGTATTGCAGGTACTTCAGCATGCCGCGTGCGTTGGCGAAGGCCGGGTGTTCGGCAATGGTCTGATTGGGGAACCAATCGGCGATATGCCCGGCCAGGGCAACAGCTCCACCGCCGACGAACAGCACCTGGTCCAGCTCCACGCCCAGGCCAAGCTGTCGACGGGTCTCCGCATGGAGCCGTTCCACGAGTTCCCGTTTGGCGATATCCACCAATTGGGCGACATCGTAATCCTTGCCGTGCAGGCGTACGGCGCCAGTTTCGACGGCGTGCGAGAGGAGTTGCTCACCAACCTGCTCCAGGTCGAAACGCTCCTGGATGCCATTGGCTACATGCTGCTTCACGTCTAACAGCCCCCCCAGCAGGGAGCCCGACGAGGCGTGAACCACACCCTGATCCTTCACCACCACGTAGTCCGTGGTGCGCCCACCGATATCCACGATGGCGATCGGCACCGCCAGTCGTGCTTCGTCGAGGACGACCTGTTCCGCCTGGTTGACGATGACATGGTCGTACCACGCCGCCAGCGCCTCCGGGATCACTTCAACGAACGCGATCGCCGCCGGTAGCCGCTCCATCCGCGGGTGAACCGCCTGCTTCAGGCTGAGGCGCTTTTTCTCGATACCGACCAGGCGCCGCTCGCCGTTCATTTTGTAGAAGGCGCTGACCGGGAGTCCGGAAACCGCGTGAACCGATCGGCCGGCCAGGCCCGCCTCCTGCAGGGCGTGCTGTACGATGACGCGATTCAGGCCGGTGGTGGGATAGCCCTCGAACTGAGTGGGTGACCCATCGACGGCGCCTACCGAATAGACGGCCCCGTCGGTTTCATATTCGAAGATGCGTTGCCGGCCGGTGTGGATCCAAGTGACACCGGACTTACCGAGCCTGGCCCGGGATGGAATGGCGATCAGCCTGCCATCCGGCAGCGCGACCTTGGTAAAGGCGTACCCATCATCGAGCCCCACCGGGATGGGGGTCATCGTATTGGCCTCCGACATCATTGCTCCTCCGTTCGTGAACTGTTCACTCATATCCTCGTGCTCAACCGATCACCTTTCTCAATCCGGCAAATGGCTTGGCCTGATGCCCCTTGACGCCCGTTTCCGCCGCCATGGCGATCGGCGTGGTCGGCGTGCCGGATGGCGGCGCAGATTTCACCAGCCAGGCGGCGAACGGGGAGCTTGGCTGATTACTCGCCCTGCCCTGCCCTTGCTGTGGTCCGGTCGATTGCGAATGGGGTTCATCCCGTATCACCCGCAAGGTCTGGCACTCATGCCGGAACCCTTGAACCAGGAGACCGCGTAGCCACTCCTGACGCCGCGCGGGTGGAATCCGCTCCAGCCTATTGAGAACAAGCGCCTCCAGCGCAACCCGTGGATCGAGCTCAAGCGCGATGCGCCCGTCTCCCGTTGCTTTAGCCATTGGCTGCCGGACCTATCCGTACGATTCCGTTGTCACGGGATTATGGCGAGAGGAGTGCTGCACACCAGGGAAAATCAGGTACTGCCCATGTCGTCATTCCGTGCCTCCGAATCACTTTCCGTCGGCGCCGCCTCCACGGACTGGAGACGGATGTGCCGGGCCGCCGCTGCGGGGAATTGGACTTTGCGGGGCATCAACGGCGCCTGGTCCGTACCGTTCAATACCGCTTCCGGGACCTCCCCCATGACCTGACGGGCGCGGTTTGCGTTGGCGGTCCCCTGTTTCAGTGCCACGCGATCGACACCCAGGAAGTGATAACCCTGGGGTAGCGCGAAGGCGCCGCGGATCTTGCGCGCACAACCATTGAGCAGGGCCTCCATTGATGGGCTCGGCAGGAGCCCCACATGGTGGGCGGTCAACAGCGTGCGCACGAAGGTGTCGTACTCGGCGACCATCTGGGCGCCCCGATAGGCATAGGGATTGGCAAACCGCAAGGCGACCCGATAGGGCTTGAGCGACTTTGCCACCGCGACCTCCAAGGCGCTGAGTTGGTCGAGCCGCGCGTCCAATGTCGCCTGCTCGGCCGCAACCAGATCGCGGACCCGCTCGAGCACCTCATGCACCTGGATCAACCACCAGTCCGCATAAGGGTCGTCATTTCGGGCGGCCTGCCAAATCACCCGCAGTCGGTCGGCAAATCCCACCAGGCCGATGATCGCGGGCTTGCCTGCCGTGCCGTTGCGTCCGCGAATCAACCGTTGCGCCTGCCGCGTCTGCACCGTCAACCAGACCTGCCCGCGCAGTGCACCGGGTCCGGTATCGACGGTCGCCTCCTTCGGGCTCTGGGCGCTACCCTGCTCTGGATCTGATCTACCGGAATTCATGGGGCATATCCTTCATCCTGTTGGCCTTGAATGCGTCCATCATCAATCCATGTCCGGGGCCGACAGACAAGCGGTTATCCGTGCGTAAGGTTGCGTGGTTGATGGGACAGGAGGATATTCCTGGATGCGTATCGGGAGGCATGCCGGGAGTGGTTACACTGTAACCACTTTGGCTTGGGTCTCGCGTCAGCGCGGCTTGCTGTCCCTATCGGCCAGTGTCGGCATCTTCAGCGATCGCCGTATCGCATCGAGTCGTTTTTGACCTGCCGCCAGAGTGTTGTGACGATTGGCGGCATCCTCCGGACCTGGCGCCTCTTGTATCTGGCGTCTGGAGCGCTCCAGCGCACGGGCTATTCGCTCGTCATGCACCTTGATGCCCAGGTTGGGGATGAACTCCCCCTGTTTCGCGGCCCGACACAGGGCGTGCAGAAAGCGCAGTTCGTCATACAGCGGGCGCATGCCCTTCTGCTCCGAACGCAACCGCCCCTCCAGTTCATCAAGGATCGACTGGCGTACGTCTGCCGGCACGGTGTTGAGATAGCGATCCGCCAGGGCGCGCTGATTCTCTGACAGCCGCCGGGGGTAGATCAGCGCCGCCTCGGTATCCGCGTGGCTGAAAATTTTTGTCGCTTCGGTTGTTTCTGTAGTAGTTGTATTTATATAACTACTACTACAACTACCCGCCTTCGATTTTTGTGGGTACAAATTTTGAGGGCGGTTTTCATCCGTCTTCGAATTTTGGTCCTGGTGATCCGGATCCTTTTCCACCACCCCGTTTCGCAGCCGGCCCATCACCTTCGCGCTGAAGGCGAAATAGCGTCGAGGCAGATCCCGCTGGATCACTTCCACGGCCTGTACGCGACGATCCAACGGATGTTGCACGGCACAGATATCGATACCCTCGTGGATATCTTCATCGATCGTATCCAGCACCCCGCGGGCGACCAGGCGCACCCGCGCATGATGATGCGTCAGTGACTGGCGCAGGAAGTTCATGTAATCGGGGTCCAGATGCAGGGCATCCGCCAGCGGTAATGGCTCATCATGCAGGGCATAGACATTGCCACCGAAGCGGCCACTTGTCGCCCGCAGTCGCGCGCACAGGGTCAGCCAGCGGGTAGCGCGCAGAATGGCGATGGCCCTGGAGATGGTCGAGGTGGAAGCGACGTTGGTCTTTCTGGCGAGGTATTCATAGCTTGGAAACGCGGTGGTGTTGCCCATCTCATGGGCCTGCAACAGGATGACCATCCACACTAGCTTGTCCACCGGCTCGAGCACCGGATCCTGCACCACCAGCGTCGGAAACGCCTGATGCCGGTTCCCCATGAACAACATGGTATCGGTATGGAGGCTCCCCGGCGCCTGTTGTGCGCGATCGATGGTCGCCTGGATCAGTGCGTCGAGTGCGTGGGTCTCGGGTCGGAGGCCACGCGGACCCTCAGCCATCCGAGCACGCCCGCTCCGAGGCACGGGGGTTGCATTGGCCGGACAGATCACCGTATTGATTCCAGCGCTGCGTCAGGTTCCAGATGCCCCGCATCGCGATGCCGGTTTCCCGGTGGATGGCGAGGTACTCATTCGGCGAAAGCGGACCATCCCGTTGATCACCTACTCGCTGCACCCAGACGCCCCAGAGTTGGTTCGAACTCGCTTCGTCGGGTTCCGCCGGTCGGCCGACGGAGGGATCCACGGTCAACAGGCGGCGCAGTCGGGTGTATTCCCGGGAGCCCAGACCGAACAGCGTCTGCATCATCTCCAAAGGCGCATCCGCTACGATCAGCTGCTGCTGCAGTTCTTCGGACTCACGCTGCCGGCGCAGATGCTCGACCATCGGCCAGTAGACGTCGCGATTGAGGCCGATATCCAGGCAGTGGGCACGCAACGATTCGATACGGTAGAGATCGGCCAGATTCATTTCACGCAGCGCCTCGATCTCACGCGGGCCGAAATTCATGTTGCGTAGCGCCGATTGATCCCCTTCCGCCAGACAGCGGATCGCGTACATCAGCACGGCCGTGACCAGGTCGGATTCTTTTGTCCCGTCCATCACATCTCCCCCCAGAGTCGAACTTGTGTATCCACCGCCGTGCGGTGAATGAGGCGGTAGGTGTCCATCAGGTGGAGTAGATCCTGCCAGTCCTGGTCGCCGAGTTGGCGCCAGAGCCGGTAAGCGGTGTGTCCCGGATCTAGCGTCCAGACGCTATTGAACAGCAGGCCGGCATCCTGATTATCCAGCGCCTGGCGAAGAATCGAGTCATCGGACAGGGTGGCGACCACTGCTTCCAGCGGTGCCACGGTCATCTCCGCACAGGCCGCCAGATGCCACCACAGCATGGAGACCTGGCCCAGGGTGTCGGCATCGAGTTGATCGGCCAGTGACGGATCCGGTACATCGCGAAGGATGAACCCGAGCCCCTTGCCGGAGAGAGGCGCCACCAGGTCGGCAATGCCGTTGCGCTGCGCAAGCCGCGCTGCCAGTGTCCAGGCCCTGGCGCGTAGTGATTTGAGATCCGTGGCAGGAGGGTTGCTCGGCGTGATCGACCGGGGCAGCGGATCCGGGGCAGGATCGGCTGATGACTTGCTCGAAGGTTCCGGCGGCGTGTCCTTATCCCCGGCCGGTGCAGCGGACGCCACTTTGAGCACGGCAGGTGCCTTCTCTCCAACTGGCTCGTCGGGTGTGTCATTCGTAGTGCGTACCGCCTTGGCCGCGTCTGGATCTACCGCCGAAATACCTGCCGAGGTATCAACCTCGCTGGGTGATACAGCAACCGGCACCGGAGCTGGCGTTGGAGCATCGATAACGCTCCCGAGCAGGTGCGCATCCAGTTCCACGCGAATGGCATGGATGCTCAGTTCGAGCGCTTCCGCGATCTCTGTCTCGATGGCACTGCGCAGCGAGTCGAGATCCCACTCGATCCCGTCGTATCGGCCACACAAGGCGGCGAACACGTCGTCGAAACTTTGATCATCGCCCAGACCACGCTGCTTCCAAATTTGGCGGGCGGCCCGGTCCAGGGCACGGATGCGTTCCACCTGCGGCCTGCCCAAGCCGGACTGCAAGGCCTGTGGAATCACCGGGAGCAAGGTGTGGACCGCGTAGCCCATCTGAGAGATCAGCCCGTGACTCAGGCTGTAGCCGCGACCCCGGAGCAGCGTCGCGAGCTGCCGCTGCGACAGGTTGTCCCTTCCCGTCTCCTGCTCAAGCAACTGCTTGGCTTCGAAGACGGCCCGCGCCTTGTCGATGAAACTCAATGCCCCGCGCAGATCGTTTTCCCGGAGATGCGCCAGCAGCACACTCGACTCCTGGCTCCATGGCTTGACCAGACAATCGACCCAGTAGAATCGATCCTCCCCCGTCTCCTCGTACAACGCCCGCAGAATCTGAAGCCGTGTATTACCACCGGCGCCTACCACATAATCCGACTCACCAGGTCGACAGGTGACCACCAGCGGTTGATCCATGCCATCGATGCGGATCGAGGCCTTGATACGATCATATTCCGGATTCTCACCGCGCCGCGGATTGTGTTCATAGGCCTTGATGCGCGTGATCTCCAACAGCATTAGTTGTGGCGCATCAGCCTTCTCAGACCGGCCGGGTTTGCCCGGGGTCCTTGAGTCAGTGGGTTGGTTGTCCGCGGTGGGTTTACTCATCTTCCAATGCCGGCGTTTCGTATTCGCCCGCCTCCTCACCGACGCCAAAGAAGATTTCGGGATGCCGAACCAGGCTATCCCTGAGCACCATTTTCAGCCGGCCCTGGGTACCTTGGGCGACTCGATGGGTCATCCGCTCGATCCGGGTCGCCAGCAAGGCGCTGGCATACCGGTGCCTCCCGGCCAGTTGGTACAGGTATGAAACCGAGTCATTGCAGACCCTGGCTACCTCCGCGCGTTCCCTTTTAGTGGCGGCTTTCAGGAATTGTTTTAGCTCCATGCGGAGAAACATTAGCACCGTGCTTATTGACAGACAACAAACAGGAAGAAAAATATGTTTATCTTTGTGCTAAATTTTTGGCATCGACTGGTGCTATACTATTTAGCATGAAGCGAAAACATGAACACATCAGGCTACAAAATCTTGAGCAGCTCATTACCGAAGCAGGCTCGGCGGTCAAGCTTGCCCGCCTGGTCGGCACCAACAGCTCGTACCTCAGCCAGCTCCGCAACCGGATGCCGACCAAGAAAGGGACACCGCGTGGAATAGGAGACGATCTGGCGGTAAAGCTCGAACGCGGCATGAGGAAGCCCGTGGGCTGGATGGATGAACCCCACGAAGAAGCGCCACGACAACCACCGGCCGGCACTCCGGAAAACAACGCCGAACCCGGTCCGGATATTCGTGGCCTGCATCCGCTCATATCCTGGGTACAGGCGGGTGAGTGGTCGGAGATCTCCGAGGGCTACGTTCCGCCCTACGAAAGCGAGTTACTCCCTTGCCCGGTAGCCTGCAGCGACGAGACCTTTGTACTGCGTGTTCGCGGCTCCAGTATGGAACCCCGATTTCACGAGGGCGATCTGATCTTTGTCGACCCCACTGTCGCCGCGGTGAATGGGAGGTTCGTGGTGGTTCAGCTCGAAGAGCCCAACGAAGCAACCTTCAAGCAGTTGGTCATTGAGGGAGACCGACAATATCTGAAGGCACTGAATCCGGACTGGCCGAACCGCATCATCGAAGTCAACGAAGCGGCCACGATCTGTGGCGTCGTGATATTCAAGGGGGAGATGGTATAACCATTGCTGGCGCCTCAAGCCCCAATGACGGACTTGTAGGTCCAGCACAGACTCTCTCCCCTTGTGCCCCAGGCCACCAAGCTGATCTGGTGAAAAGTTTATCACTTTGCTAAGCATTCTCTTTTGCCCTAAACATTAGCTCAATGCTAACGTTTCTTCCTGCATACAACCCAGATCCAGAATACGCACTACCAAAACCGAGGGAGGACCTATGGGCGATGGATATCGAACCCTTGATCTGAACCAAGCCGCTGCATTTTTGCACATGTCACCCGCTGTACTACGCCAAAAGGCCTGTGCTGGAATCATCAAAGGGGCAAAGCCTGGGAAGTGTTGGGTTTTCTTGGAAAATGACCTTGCTGACTACTTGCATTCGCTTTACTCTAACCGAGGGCAAGCGCCGCAAAGTGACAGGGTACAGGAGAAAAAGCCATGTCACTCTTCAAACGCGGCAACATCTGGTGGGTGCGATTTAGCACCCCCAGCGGCCAGCAAATACGCAAGTCTGCTAAAACTGCCAACAAACAGTTAGCGCAGGAATACCATGACCGACTGAAAGCCGGTTATTGGCGAGTCTCCAAACTTGGAGAAAAGCCTCGCCGAAAATGGGAAGAAGCGGTTGAACGCTGGCTGATCGAAAAACAGGGTGAGAAGGTCACCCTGGTTGATGATATCGGCCATCTGCGTCGGGTACACCCCCATCTGTATAGCCGATACCTGGATGAAATTGACAGGGAGGTATTGGACGATTTAACACAATCGCGGTTGTCCGACGGCGTTTCCAATGCAACCGTTAACCGGATGCTTGAAGTTGTTCGGGCCATACTCAGGCGCGCCGAGCGCGAATGGGATTGGCTGGAACGTACTCCACACATTCGGATGATGCCGGAAGCAAAGCGCCGTATTCGGTGGTTGACGAGAGAGGAAGCAAGGCGTTTGTTATCCGAGCTTCCCGATCACTTGGCAGCGATGGCGAGATTTGCACTTGCGACCGGTTTGAGAGAAGCCAATGTGGTTAAACTCGAATGGTCCCAAGTCGATCTGGATCGCCGATGTGCATGGATACACGCCGACCAAGCGAAGGCTCGAAAGGCTATCCCTGTACCGCTGAATGCCGAAGCCATACAGGTGCTCAGACAGCAAAAAGGAAAACACTCAACCCGCGTGTTTACCTATAAAGGCAAACCTGTCACCAAGGCTAATAACCATGCCTGGCGCAAAGCACTTGCCAGAGCCGGAATAAAGGACTTCCGGTGGCATGATTTACGGCATACCTGGGCAAGTTGGCATGTCCAGCAGGGAACACCGTTATATGTCCTACAAGAATTGGGCGGCTGGTCCGATCATGAAATGGTCCGCAGATATGCTCATTTGTCCGTAGAACATCTGGCGGAGTATGCAGACAAGCTTTCCGAGACCCGGCTGGATAGCACAAATCTAGCACAGTCGCCAAACTGGAAAGAAAAAAAGCGGCAGGCTGATCGCCTAACCGCTTGATTTTTCTTACTAAAATGGCGCGCCCGGAAGGATTCGAACCTCCGACCACCTGGTTCGTAGCCAGGTACTCTATCCAGCTGAGCTACGGGCGCTTAACTTTGGAGCGCGAATTCTGAAGATTTTCTGCCCCTTTGTCAACTACATAGCTGACTATAATAATGGCGGAGAGCGAGGGATTAGCTCCCTGCGGTCGCTGTGCTACGCACTGCGTGCTCCGCGATCGAACCTTCCTTATGAATCGAGGGTTCG
>NZ_ATZE01000022.1 GCF_000428045.1 Sedimenticola selenatireducens DSM 17993
ACCCGCTCCACGGACGCTTTGCCGAACAGGCCGCTGGGGCGGAAGAACAGCACCAGCAGCAGAATAATAAAGCCGATCGCATCCTTGTAACCGGAAGAGATGAGGCCGGCGGAGAGGGACTCGATCAGTCCCAGCAGCAGGCCGCCGGCGACCGCGCCCATGGGGTTGCCCATGCCGCCGAGGATGGCGGCGGAGAAGCCCTTGAGGCCGAGCATGACGCCGGTGTCATAGGAGGCGAAGGTGATCGGCGCCACCAGGATNCCGGCCATGGCGCCGAGCGCGGCGGAGAGGCCGTAGGCGACCAGCAGCATCACCCCCACATTGATCCCCACCAGATGGGCGGCGGTCTTGTTGCAGGAGCAGGCGAGGATCGCCTTGCCGAGCGTGGTGTGGGTGAAGAAGTACTGGGCACCGAACACCAGCACGGCGGCGCCGCCCATGACCCAGAGACTCTGGGGCAGNACGGTGGCGTTACCGATCNGGATCGGTTCGTTGCCGGAGAAGGGCGGCAGGGCAAACAGATCCTTGCCCCATACCAGCAGGGCCACGCCACGCAGGAAGATGGAGGCGCCGATGGTGATGATGATGGTGGTGACCACCGAGGCNCCGCGGGCCGGGGNGATGGCGAACCGCTGCAGCGCCATGCCCACCAGGGTGGTGATCAGCACCGCCGCCAGGGCGGCCGCCCACAGCGGCAGGCCGGTGTCGCCGGCCGACAGCGCCACCGCGCTCATGGCACCGATCATCACGAACTCCCCCTGGGAGAAGTTCACCACGTCCGAGGCGTTATAGATAATGGCAAAGCCGAGTCCCACCAGGGCGTAGGT
Source organism: Sedimenticola selenatireducens DSM 17993 (assembly GCF_000428045.1). Taxonomy (GTDB): domain Bacteria; phylum Pseudomonadota; class Gammaproteobacteria; order Chromatiales; family Chromatiaceae; genus Sedimenticola; species Sedimenticola selenatireducens. The sequence continues at coordinate 828 of NZ_ATZE01000022.1, forward strand.
CGAGCCGACGGTGATCCCGGTGAGCAGAAACTGGAGGATCTGATCGAACATCCGAAAAATCCTGTGTCAGGGAGGTCAGCGAACCGCACAGGCCCAAGCAAACGGCGCTTGAGGCAGGCTGGGCTGCGGCACTCCCGGGTTTTTGAAACGAGCTGGTTGAGTGATGCGCCCGCTCCCTGCGGGCAGTCGGCAGCCCGGTGTGACCACCGGACCGCCGGACCGATTGACGGCAGACTTACTTCACGATGGTCCAGTCACCGTTCTTGATCTCCAGCATCTGGAACGCATCCAGGCCGAGACCCATGTGGTCGCTCGGACTCATGTTGAAGACACCGCCGGTGCCGGGGAAGCCCTTGGTCTTCTCGATCTCGTCACGCACCTTGGCCTTGTCGGTGGAGTTGGCGCGATCGATCGCCTCCAGGGCGATCATCAGACCGTCATAGGCGTGACCGCCGAAGGTGGAGACATCACCGTGCTTGGCTTCGTAGAGGTTCTTGTAACCCAGCAGCACCGGGCGCTGCGGATTGTCCTCCGGCAGCTTGTCGGCCACCAGCAGGGCGGCGGCCGGCAGGCGGACGCCCTCGGCCGCGTCACCGGCCAGCTCGATGAACTTCTTCGAGGCGACGCCATGCGACTGGTAGAGCGGCAGATCGATACCAAGCTGACGCACGTTCTTGGTGACAATCGCCGGCCCGGAACCGAAACCGAAGTTGAGGATCGCCTGGGCGTCGGTGTCGCGGATCTTGGTGAGCTGGGCGGTCATATCGGTATCCTTGGCGCCGTACTGCTCATCGGCGACGATCTCGATATCATAACTGGCCGCCATCGCCAGGCTCTCGTTGCGGCCGGACTTGCCAAAACCGCCGTTGCCGCTGATCAGGGCCACCTTGGTAATGCCGCGCCGGCTCATGTCCTCGTAGATCTTCTGCGCCGCCATACGGTCGGTATGGGGGGTCTTGAAGGTCCACTTCTGCACCGGATCGATGATCTTGACCGAACCGGCCAGGGAGATGAAGGGGATACCGGCCTTGTCCACCAGCGGCATCACCGAGAGNCTGGAACCGGAGGTGGATCCGCCCACGATCACATCCACCNGGTCCTTCTGGATCAGGCGCTTGGCGAAGTTGACNGCCTCCTTGGCATTGCCGCCGGTGTCATAATGCACCAGCTCCACCTGCCGACCGTCAATACCGCCCTTGGCATTGATGTTCTCAATGTACATCTGCAGGGTCTTCAGCTCCGGATCACCCAGAAACGACGCCGGGCCGGTCACCGCCAAAAAGGTGCCCACCTTGATCGGCTCCGCCGCCACAGCCTGTCCCGCCACGCCCAGGGTGAGTACCGCACTGATGGCCAGGGCAGTTGCCAGTTTTTTTAGTTTCATTATCACTCTCTCCTCGATTTCACTATCTTCAGTGTGAACAGGTCGCAGATACATGGTCTGCAACGGTTATAAATCTGCCGGTTATTCCTTGGGGCGCTTGTCAATCACCCGTTGCGCCTTGCCTTGTGAGCGGTCCACCCGGCCAGGTTCGCATACCGTTACCTGGGTGCTGATGCCGACATAGGATTTGATTTTATGCCACAAGGTTTTGGATAGCGTATCACGTTGTTGCTGATCCAGCCCGGCTTCTTGCTTCTCCTCGACAAAAACTTTCAGTTTATCCAGGTGACCATCCCGATACAGCTCGAGCTGATAGTGGGCAGTGAGTTGTGGCAGGGTAAGGATGATCTCCTCGATCTGGGTCGGGAATACGTTGACCCCGCGGATAATCATCATGTCATCGGAGCGCCCGGTGATCTTGTCCATGCGTCGCATGCTGCGGGCCGTACCGGGTAACAGACGGGTGAGATCCCGGGTGCGGTAGCGGATCATCGGCAACGCCTCCTTGGTCAGGGAGGTGAATACCAGCTCCCCCGGCTCACCGTCCGGCAGCACTTCCCCCGTTACCGGGTCAATAATCTCAGGGTAGAACAGGTCTTCCCAGATGGTCAGCCCGTCCTTGGTCTCGATACACTCCTGGGCCACGCCGGGACCGATAATCTCGGACAGGCCGTAGATATCCACCGCATCAATGCCCATGCGCTCTTCCATCTCCAGGCGCATGGCGTTGGTCCAGGGCTCCGCGCCGAATATGCCGATCTTCAGGGAACTGGCCCTGGGGTCGAGTCCCTGGCGCTCCATCTCATCAATGATGTTGAGGAAATAGGAGGGGGTGACCATGATGATGCGCGGTTCGAAGTCACTGATCAGCTGCACCTGTTTCTCGGTCTGCCCGCCGGACATCGGGATTACCGTGCAGCCCAGCCGCTCGGCGCCGTAGTGCGCGCCCAGTCCGCCGGTAAACAGGCCGTAGCCGTAGGAGATGTGGCAGGTGTCACCCGGCCGGCCGCCGGCGGCACGGATGGAGCGGGCCACCGCGTTGGCCCAGGTGTCGATGTCATTCTGGGTGTAGCCGACCACCGTGGCCTTGCCGGTGGTGCCGCTGGAGGCGTGCACCCGCACTACCTGCTGTTTCGGCACGGCGAACATGTTGAACGGATAGTTGTCGCGCAGATCCTGTTTGTGGGTAAAGGGGAAGCGGCTCAGATCCGCCAGGCTTTGCAGATTATCCGGGTGTACCCCGGCCTGATCGAAACGCGCCTTGTAGAAAGGTGAGTTGTCATAGGCGTGCTTCAGGGACCACTTCAGTCGCTCCAGTTGCAGCCCCCGCAGTTCATCCAGGCTCGCCTTTTCGATAGGCTCAAGTTCGGCCCGTGGGTCACTCATATTACCGCTCCTCTCATCACTGGTATGGCCCGGTATTGTTGCTTTTATTCAGTACGCTCAGCGTCTGCCCGGATCGTTATGTTGGTGAAAAAGTCGTACGTGCAGGTCACGGCGCATGACGCACGCCGTGACTTGTAAATTTACCCCTGTACCCGCTCGATGATCAGGGCAATACCCTGGCCGACACCAATACACATGGTGCAGAGGGCATAACGCCCGCCGGTCTGCTGGAGCTGGTACATGGCCGTGGTGACCAGGCGGGCGCCGCTCATGCCCAGCGGGTGGCCCAGGGCGATGGCGCCACCGTTCGGATTGACATGGGCGGCATCATCGGCCAGACCCAGATCGCGCATCACTGCCAGTCCCTGGGCGGCGAATGCCTCATTCAGTTCGATGACGTCCATCTGTTCAATCGTCAGGCCGGTCATCTGCAGCAGCTTGCGGCTGGCCGGTGCCGGGCCGAAGCCCATGATGCGCGGTTCCACGCCAACCGCCGTGGCGGCCACCACCCGGGCCTTCGGGCTGAGTCCGAATCGTTTTCCCGCCTCTTGCGAGCCCAGCAGCAGGGCACAGGCGCCGTCATTCACCCCGGAAGCGTTGCCGGCCGTGACCGATCCACCCTTGCGGAACGGTGTGGGCAGGCTGGCCAGCTTCTCCAGCCGGGTGTCGGGACGGGGGTGTTCATCGCTGGAGACAACGATATCCTCCCCCTTGCGTTGCAGCAGGGTGACCGGAACGATCTCCTGCGCCAGGCGTCCGCTGGCCTGGGCCGCCCCGGTCCGTTGCTGGCTCCTCAGGGCGAAGGCATCCTGGTCCGCGCGTGAGACATGGAACTGTTCGGCCACGTTCTCGGCCGTCTCCGGCATTGAGTCGATGCCGAACTGCTGTTGCATCAGCTTGTTGACGAAACGCCAGCCGATGGTGGTGTCATGGATCTCCGCCCTGCGCGAGAAGGCGCTGTCCGCCTTGGGCATCACGAAGGGCGCCCGGGACATGGATTCGACGCCACCGGCGATCATCAGCTGGGCTTCGCCGGTCTTGATGGCGCGCGCCGCCATGCTCACCGCATCCATGCCGGAGCCGCACAGGCGATTGACGGTGGTGCCGGGCACCGCTGCCGGCAGACCGGCCAGCAGGGCCGACATGCGTGCGACATTGCGGTTGTCCTCGCCCGCCTGGTTGGCGCAACCGAAGATGACATCCTCCACCTGTGACCAGTCGACACCAGGATTGCGCTGCATCAGCGCCTTCAGAGGGATGGCTCCGAGGTCATCGGCGCGCACGCCGGAGAGGGCGCCGCCGAAGCGGCCGATGGGGGTGCGAATGGCATCGAAGATATAGGCGTCGTTCATAGTCACTCTCTTATCTGGTGGGTAGTGTGGTCTGCTTCAGTCGTAGAAGCGGTTGCTGCCCTCGACCTTGCGTCGCAACAGCTGGGAGACCCGGTAACGATCGAGGCCGTAGGCCTGTAGCAGGTTCTCCAGCACGGCCTGCACCCGGGGCAGGCCGATCCGTTCGGCCCAGGCCAGGGGTCCGAGGGGGTAGTTGACACCGCTCTGCATGGCGGTGTCGGCGCCGGCCACGTCGCATACCTGCTGGAATACGGCGTCGGCGGCCTCGTTGGCCAGGGTGCAGACGGTGCGCATCACCACCATGCCGGGAATATCGGCAATCACCGACACCTGCTTGCCCAGGGCCTGGAACAGGCCGGTGGCCTGCCGCAGCGCCTCGGGCGAGGCGTTGTCACCCGCTGCCAGGGCGATGCGGGTGGCTTTGCTGTAGTCCAGCGCCAGATCAAACAGGATGGTGTCTGACAGGTGGTCGGCGGCCGCGCGACGGGTGGCGCTACGACCGTCGGTGAGGGCGATGCGGGTGTGGCCGATACGGATCCAGCCGTTGCCTTCTGTGCGCTTGATGCGGATACCTGCCTGTTTCCAGAGATCCACCAGTGGTTCGGCGATACCCAGCTCACCGGTAATCTCGATCGAGTCGGGGGCCGCAGCGGCCGAGGCATCTGTGGCACTGGCCTTGACCGCCCCTTCACGGTAGTCGTAGAAGCCACGACCACTCTTGCGGCCATAGAGTCCGCCATCGACCAACTCCTTCTGGATGAGTGACGGCAGAAAGCGCTGGTCATAGTAGAAGCCGGCGTAGACGGTGCTGGTGACCGCGTAGTTGACGTCGTGGCCGATCAGGTCCATCAGCTCGAACGGGCCCATACGGAAACCGCCGGCCTCACGGATGATGCCGTCCAGGGTGGCGACGTCCGCTGCCCCCTCTTCCAGCAGGCGCAGTCCTTCGGCATAAAAGGGACGGGCCACCCGGTTGACGATGAAGCCGGGTGTGGACTTGGCAAAGACCGGGTGCTTGCCCCAGTTGGCGGCAGTGTCGAACAGGGTTTGCGCCGCCGCCGGACTGGTGGTGACGCCGGAGACCACTTCCACCAGTTTCATGACGGGGGCCGGGTTGAAAAAGTGCATGCCCACCAGGTTGTCGGGACGCGCCAGATCGGCCGCAATGGCGGTCACCGAGAGGGATGAGGTGTTGGTGGCGAGGATGGTCTTATCGCCGCACAGCGACTCCAGCTGGGCGAACAGATCCTGCTTCACCTTCAGGTCCTCGAGGATCGCCTCGATCACCAGTGCCGCTTCGGCCAACTCCTCCAGCTTGTGTGCCGGAGTAATGTTGGCCAGCAGGGCCGTGCGCTGCGCCTCGCTCATCTTGCCCCGGGCCACCTGTTTCTTCAGTCCGGCATCGATCTGTCCAATGCCGCGTTCGATAGCCTCCGGGTTGGCATCGAACAACAGTGTCGGGTGGCCGGCCGCCGCAGCGATCTGGGCGATGCCGGCGCCCATGGTACCGGCGCCGATCACGGCGATGGTCTGGTCGGTGGTCAGTGCGCCCATGGGTGCTATTCCCCCTTGAATTCCGGTTTACGCTTGCCGACAAAGGCGGCAACCCCTTCGCGATAGTCGTGACTGCAGCCGGCGATGTACTGCAGGTCGCATTCCAGTTCCAGTTGCTGCTCCAGGCTGTTGCCGCCGGCCGCGTTGATGGCGCGTTTGGTCAGGGCCAGCCCCTTGGTGGGCTGGCTGGCCAGATGGCTGGCCAGGGTATTGGCCTCGCTCATCAGCTGGTCATCGTCCACCACCTGCCAGATCAGTCCCCACTGGGCCGCCTGTTCCGCCGACAGTTTGCCACTGAGCATCGCCATGCCCATGGCACGGGCACGGCCCACCAGGCGCGGCAGGGTCCAGGTGCCCCCGGAGTCAGGGATCAGGCCGATTTTGGAGAAGCCCTGGATAAAGTTGGCGGAGCGGGCGGCCAGCACGATATCGCAGGCCAGGGCGAGGTTGGCGCCGGCGCCGGCGGCGACACCGTTCACCGCGCAGATCACCGGCTTGTCCAGGGTTGTCAGGGTCCGTACCAGCGGGTTGTAGTTCCGCTTGATGGAGAGGCTCAGGTCCGGCATCGCCTCGCCTGGCGCTACCGCCCGGTCGTTTAGATCCTGACCGGCACAGAAGCCGCGTCCGGCACCAGTCAGCAGCAGGCAGCGGATGGTCCGGTCCTGTTTCACCTGTTTCAATGCATCGCGGATCTCGCCATGCATCTCGGTATTGAAGCTGTTGAGGCTCTCCGGCCGGTTCAGGGTCAGGGTGGCAACCCCGTCCTGCACCTGGAATAGTATGGCGTTGTAGCTCATGGGACTCTCTATTATTGACCTGTGAATTGTGGGGGGCGTTTCTCCAGGAAGGCGTCAATGCCCTCCTGACGATCTTGCGTGGTGGCCAGGAACAGGAACGCCTTGCGCTCCAGTTCCAGCCCCTGACTGAGGGGCGTTTCATAGCTGGCCAGGATGGCTTCTTTTGCCAGCCGCAGGGCAATAGGCGACTTGCTCGCGATGGTTTCCGCCAGCGCGGTGGCCCGTTTCAGGGTCAGCTCCGGCTGGGTCACTTCGGCCACCAGACCCGCAGCCAGCGCCTCCCGCGCATTGATGAATTCACCGCTGAGGACCAGTTTCATGGCGAGGGCCTTGCCGACCGAGCGCACCAGCCGCTGGGTGCCACCGGCACCGGGAATAATGCCCAGATTGATCTCGGGCTGACCGAACCGGGCGTCTTCTCCGGCTATGATCATGTCGGCGTGCATCGCCAGCTCCATGCCGCCACCCAGGCAGTAGCCGTTGACCGAGGCGATGAGCGGCTTGGAAAATGAGCGGATTGTCTGCCAGTGCTGCGGGCGCTGATCCTTCCAGAGACCGACCGCATCGAGCGCCGCCATCTCCTTGATATCGGCTCCCGCCGCAAACACCTTTTCCGATCCGGTGATTACGACAGCCCGGACCCGCTTGTCCTCCGCCGCGGCTGCCAGGGCGGTCGCGAGCTCACCCAGCAGTGCCGTGCGTAGCGCGTTGTGTGCGTCGGGACGATTAAGCCGGATCAGCTGAACGCCGTTGTAGGGCGTATCCACCTGGATGTCCGAATAAGCCGTCATCTCCTCTCCTTGCCCGTGGTTGTCGTGCCGGACGATTCCGCTCGGTTATTAAGGTTAGCGTCTGCCATCACTTCCATAACGATGATACCGGGGCGGTGCAACAATTGTGGAATATGTTGTAACACAACTCCATCTTAAAACGCTACAAAAAATAAAATAATAATCAAAATATTGTATCGCATTGGATTGCAGGCTACTATCCAGTCAGTTGTCTGTAATGGTGCAGCGCGTTCCAGTGAGCATAGCCTCTTTTTCATCTGAGGTAGTCGGGACGTTTCTACAGACCATACTTAATTGAGCTACCAATAGCGTGAAAGCGGGCCCCGGCGGGCCGGAGGAGCAAGAGATGCGTTTGAAGAGTTATGCCTGTGGTGCCTGGGTTGAAGGAGAGGGCCAGGGGGCGGTTCTGAACAGTGCGGTGACCGGTGAGCGGGTGGCCGAGATCAGCAGCAAGGGGCTCGATTTTGCCGCCATGCTGCGTTATGGCCGCGAGGTGGGTGGTCCTGCGCTACGGGCGCTGACCTTTCATGAACGCGCCTACAAGTTAAAGGAGCTGGGACTCTATCTGCAGGAGCGCAAGGAGGAGTTCTACGCACTCTCCCGACACACGGGCGCCACCCGTTCCGACTCCTGGATCGATATCGAGGGCGGCACCGGCACCCTGTTCGCCTACTCCAGCAAGGGGCGCCGTGAGATGCCCAACGGCCATGTCTATATTGATGGGCAGCCGGAGATGCTGTCACGCAAGGGAACCTTCGTGGGGCAGCACATTCATGTGCCGCTGGAGGGTGTGGCGATCCATATCAATGCCTTCAATTTCCCCTGCTGGGGTATGCTGGAGAAACTGGCGCCCAGCTTTATTGCCGGTGTGCCCTGCATCATCAAGCCGGCCAGCCAGACTGCCTATCTGACTGAACTGATGGTTCGGCACATGATTGAATCCGGCATCCTGCCGGAGGGTTCGCTGCAGCTGATCTGTGGCAGCGTGGGCGACTTGCTGGATCATGTCACCTGCCAGGATGCGGTTACCTTTACCGGCTCCGCCTCCACCGGCCTGATGCTGCGTCGGCATCCGGCCATCCTCAACAACTCGGTACGCTTCACCATGGAGGCGGATTCGCTGAACGCCTCAATCCTGGGGCCGGATGCCGAACCGGGCACCGACGAATTTGACCTTTATGTAAAGGAGGTGATGCGGGAGATGACGGTCAAGTGCGGGCAGAAGTGTACCGCCATCCGACGTGCCATCGTGCCGCGCCGCCTGGCGCCATTCGTGATTGACGCCCTCAAGGCCCGGCTTGGCAGGGTGGTGGTGGGTGATCCCGATAAAGAGGGGGTTACCATGGGTGCACTGGCCAGTGACGACCAGTGTGTCGAGGTGCGTGAGCGGATTGCCGAGCTCGCCAACTCCTGCGAAATCGTGCATGGCGATCCCAATGAATCCCTGGCCGGTAGCGGTGCATTCATGAACCCGGTGCTGCTCTATTGCGATCAGCCCCTGAAGAGCCGTGAGGTGCATGATATCGAGGCGTTCGGCCCGGTCAGCACCGTGGTGCCTTACGACGGGGTGGACGAGGCGATCCGGCTCGCCGGTATGGGACAGGGCAGCCTGGTCAGTTCCATTTTTACTTACGATGAGGCCTTTGCCCGATCCATGGTGATGGGGCTGGGCGCCTGGCATGGCCGACTGTTGATCAATAACCGCGACAGCGCCAAGGAGTCCACCGGCCACGGCTCGCCGTTGCCTTACCTGATTCATGGTGGACCGGGCCGGGCCGGGGGNGGCCAGGAGATGGGCGGCATCCGCGGTGTACTACACTATATGCAGTGCGTGGCGCTGCAGGGGTCGCCCAGTATGCTGACCGCCGTGAGTGACAAATGGATTACCGGTGCCAGGCGCATTGAGGATGATGTACACCCGTTCCGCAAGTCGCTTGAAGAGCTGCGGATAGGCGAGGGGATTGTGACCAAACAGCGTGTCATCACCTTGGAAGACATTGAACATTTCGCCGAATTCAGTGGCGATAAATTCTATGCCCACATGGACGAGGCGGCGGCCAAGGCCAACCCGTTCTTCGAGGGACGGGTAGCCCACGGTTATTTCATCGTGTCGGCGGCGGCCGGACTGTTCGTCGACCCGGCACCGGGACCGGTGCTGGCCAATTACGGTCTGGAGAACCTGCGCTTTCTTACGCCGTTGAATCCCGGGGATGCCATTCAGGTGACTTTTACCTGTAAACAGAAGGTGCCACGGGTGAACGAGGATTACGGTGAGGTGCGCTGGGACTGTCAGGTGAAGAACCAGACTGGCGAACTGGTGGCTACTTATGATGTGCTGACGCTGGTGGCCAAGCAGCGGGCCGCGTAGCGGCCGGAAGGGTCGGTGTGGTGATGATCCCGCCGACCCGCCTCCGGGGTGAGCCTGAACGAACGGCTGATGGCGAAGGTTAAAATTGATACAGAATAAAATAAAATAAAAAATATATTGTATCATTTTAAAATGCTTGGTATGTTTCCCCCATGCGTACCGAGTCGCATGCGGTTTGTCTATCCACACGGCCTGATCCGTGTGGCTACAAAGAGTCGAGGAGCGAGACGATGAGTGAGAAAGAGCGGTTTGCAGATACCATGGAGTTTCCGCCGGAAACTCCCCAGCCCAATATCTATCCCCTGAGCTGGGTGCGTGAAACCAGCAAGATGCAGGAAGTGTGGGAGGCGGCCCAGCGTGAATATTGGGATCCGGAAAAACTCTCCTGGGACACCTTTGATCCGGATCAGTACAGTTGGGAGGAGCGCGAGTCCATCGCCTACTGGTGGACCCTGCTGTCGGTGTTCGATGCCTCTGCCCCACCGGTATTCGCCGAGGCGATGATCAAGACCTATGAGGATCATGAGGAGGATCCGGTACGGCGCTGCTTCTTCTCGGTCACCCGGGATGAGCAGAATCATGAGCAGATGTGCGGCCTGGCCATCACCAAGCTGCTGGGTCACCCGGATGCCATCACCTACACCCCCAAGACCGAGTTGGGCAAAAAACTGCAGCGCAATGCCAAGTGGCTCTATTTCAACGGCGGGCGTTACTGGAACGGTTACAAGAAGGCGGTGCCCAAGTACAGCCTGGCGGTTCTGTTCAGCTCCTTCCTGATGGGCGAGATCGCTGCCGCCACCATCTTCCACCAGATGGCCAAAGGCTGCGAGGAGGAGGTGTTCCAGGAGGCGTTCCGCAATATCGGCCGCGATGAGGGTCGCCACATGGCCATCTGCATGGCACTGATGGAGCGTGACTATCCCGGCCTGCAGGATGAGAACAAGTCCATCATCACCAAGCAGATTCGTGCCGGTTACCTGTTCCTCTCGGCAGTCCTGTATGAGCCGCCAATGGAGTTCTGGGACCTGCCGGACGATTTTATTGAAGTGCAACGGGAAGCGGAAACGATTGCCCGCAATGCCGGTTTTGGTATCCCCACCCCCGAGGCCAAGCTGGAGAACTGGCGCAAGGCGATGCTCAATCTGAAGGGCGTGCTGGATCGCTACGACATCCCGTTCCCCGCCATCCCTGAAGTGGGAATCACCGGCGAAGAGGTGCTGGATGTTGATCTGGACGAGATCATTCCGATATTCTGATCCTTTCTATCCAGGGATGAACTTATGCCGCGGAGGCCATGGATGGCCGGGAGCGGCTTTGTCTGTGAGCAGCTATAGCTAATACGTGGTCTGTCTATGAAAAAAATCCGTCTCTATCCATCCGGTCATGAAGTGGAGTGTCAGCAGGGGGAGACTGTCCTCTCCGCTCTTGAGAAGGCGGGTTACGCGCTGCCCAACAACTGCCGGGCCGGTGCCTGTGGTGAATGCAAGATCAAGGTCCGGGCGGGTGAATTCGATCAGGGCATGGTGCTGGATATGGCGCTGGCCCAGGAGGAGCGGGACCAGGGGTTCGGTCTGATGTGCATGGCAAAGCCGCTGTCGGATCTGCTGGAGATCGAGTGGGGCACCGAGGATGCACAACCGAAACTGTTTCCGCCCAGGGAGAATGTCTCTTTCGTGGTGGTGGAGCGGCTTGAGCGTACCCACCGCATTGTTGAGTTGCGACTGCGCCCGGTAGGCAAGCCGCTACGCTACTGGCCGGGCCAGTATGTACAGCTCAATCATCCGGACAATCAGATCCCCCCCCGTGCTTACTCCATTGCCAACGCCTCGCGCCCCGATGGCGAAATCACACTGCAGATCGCGCGGGTCGAGGGTGGCGGTATCAGCAACTGGGTGCATGACAGCCTGAAGGTGGGTGACCGGGTCAAACTGTCGGGTCCCTATGGCACTTTTATTGGTGATCCGGCGGCGGAGACACCGGTACTCTGTCTGGCGGCGGGTACCGGATTGGCGCCAATCATGGCCCTGGCCGAAGCGGCGTTGAGCCGGGGTTACCGGCAGCCGGTGACGGTGTTGTTCTCGGCGCCTACTAGCGGTGATCTGTATGATTCCGGTCGTCTCGCCCTGTGGCAGGCGAAACACCGCAACTTCAAATTTGTACGTACCCTGACCCAGGAAGCGGGTGAGGGTCTTGTGGGACGGATACCGGCGATTCTGCCGGAGATGTTCCCTGATCTCTCCCGGCACAGCGTCTATGCCGCCGGCAGCCCGGAGTTTGTGGATGCCTGCATCACCGCCGCCAAGGCGCTAGGCGCAAAAGAGTCGCTGATTCATACCGAAGGTTTCTTTGAGCAGCAGTCGGTGCCGGATACGCCGTCGGCGGATAGGTTGCTTTGAATCAAATTCCTCTATTGAACCGCGAAGAGTGCAAAAGAACGCAAAGCAATACAATGGCTTGCCTGCATTTCCAGTCCCACTCCGCGGGTGAAGGATCGACAGCCCATTGTTTTCCTTCGCGCTCTTTGCGTGCTTAACGGTTGAAATGGGGTATTAAAGGTGAATGGCGGTTAAGCATCCTAGTGGGCACAGACAACGTGCCTACCCTGCGGAACTGATCGGTTGCTTTGAATGATGCTTGGGTTTGCGCTGAGCTGTATCAGGTTCGTCCGGCCGGCTGCCTTTTGATGGGATTTCAGATCACGATGGGTAGGAGCGCCCGCTCCCGGCATCCTGCCTCCCGCGCCATTAGCACTTCCTTGTGCATCGCGCCTCGCCGCGAATTCGGCCCGGGGCGGGCCTCCTACAGTAGGTCGCCACACCCTTTCCGGCTTTCGCATCATCGTGTCATCCACAGGTTTCGCCCGCCTGGACACAAGAATCGTGCCCAGACTACTATCTATTCCCAAGCCGTGAACCGCTGGCTGAACCGGGGTGAGGTCTGGCGGAACGGCCCGACCTGATTTTCACAATGCGTCAGGATATGCTGTTCCGAAATCGCCTCCAGCGGCCGATAGATAGCGGCGCACAGGTCCTGTGCCTGCTTCCCCAGCCAGTTGTCAGGCAGCAGTTCTGCTGGAAGCTTGGGGTCCTTCAAGAGAATGCGCCGGTAGTGGTGGATCAGCATAATGCGCAGCATGAAGCAGTGCTCCGGATTCTCCTGTTCGACATGGCGGATATTCTGCATCGCCCTGGCCAATGACCGGTAGTGCTTGATGAAGGCGCTGTACTGCTTCTCGAGCTCCCCCAGTTTGAAACACTGGCGCACCATCCCCTTGGTGCCTAGTCCATACATCGGGTCATAGTTGCTCGCCCGCAGCACCACCACCTGGTTGGTTACGCCGACCTTGGCCAGAATCGCCTGAGTCTGGGTGATTGGGGCGGTTGGATGACCGTAGACGTTGGGTGCGATAATGCCGTAGCCGAGCCAGCTTAACTCCTTACGCAGTCTGGCCCGCTGTTTGGCATTGATCCCGTGGGTGCCGGTAAACACCAGTATCCAGTCACCATCCCACTGTTTGTCGGAGGGGTAGTAGATCAGCTGATCGTAGGCGCCGACTTTTTCCCGGGCGCTATCGGTCAGGCGATAATAGCTGCGGCGCCCGATCTTGGTGCTTTCAACAAAGTCATCCTTGGCCAGCCGATAGACGGCGGTGCGCACCAGCCGTTCATTGACGCCCAGTGGTTCCAGCAGGGCAGTGATACTGCCGAGCCAGATCTCCCGGTCGTGGGATTCCACCACATCGCCAAACAGGGTGGCCACCAGTGACGGCGTGCGGCTGGGGGGTTCTTTGCGAAATCCATCCAGGATGGACTTGAGCTGTCGATGAAAAGGATTGCTGGCCACTGTTCCTCGGTCACAGGCTGGAATGGAGTGGCTGCATTCTAACAGTCCGATAATCCCGAGTCATAATTGATCCACCGCCCGGTGCAGGGCGGCGGCCAGTGACTAGGCTTTTTTGGGTAATATTTCGGTGATCAGCTCGTAGCCGATCTCCTGCAGATGATCATCCAGTGCCTCGGGTTCGTCGGCGATGTAGCGCACGATGGCGACGCGCTGGGGGCTGCCCATCTGGGAGACGGGCGAGACGACGGTGGCGATATAGCCGCCGGCGTCGTTGATCTGGTGCAGCAGACCGCCGAGGGCGCGGGCCTTGTTGGGCAGGCTGACGGCGATGCGGGTGGTGTTATCCAGGCCGCAGCCCATGATATCGAGGAAGAAGTCGAGGATATCGGTCTCGCTGACCACGCCGACCAGTTCGCCGTTGTCGATCACCGGCAGGTTGCCGATGCGCTTGTCGCGGATCAGCTGGCCGGCCTCCTCCACCAGGGTGTCGGGGGCGCAGGTGATCACCTCGCGCACCATCAGCTCGCCGACGGTGATCTTGGAGGTGAGATAGTTCACCTCGCCCACCGACAGGGTGGTGATGGCCGAGGGCTCGGCCCGGTCCAGCTCCTTCTGGCTGAACAGGCCCACCAGGTGGTTCTTGTCATCCACCACCGGCAGATAACGCCGGCCCTTCTCCCGCATCACCTGGGCCGCATGGCTGAGCTTCATATCCGCCGTCACGGTATCCACCTCACGGGTCATGATCTGTTCCACATACATAGCGTCTTCAACCTCGGTGTTGTCTTAATTCCAGTGGGCGCCGCCGCGCGGCCGCCCGGTTATCCTAAAAACTACATTTCAANTCTGCGCCGCCATACGGTCGGTATGGGGGGTCTTGAAGGTCCACTTCTGCACCGGATCGATGATCTTGACCGAACCGGCCAGGGAGATGAAGGGGGTCCCGGCCTTGTCCACCAGCGGCATCACCGAGAGGCTGGAACCGGAGGTGGATCCGCCCACGATCACATCCACCCGGTCCTTCTGGATCAGGCGCTTGGCGAAGTTGACTGCCTCCTTGGCATTGCCGCCGGTGTCATAATGCACCAGCTCCACCTGCCGACCGTCAATACCGCCCTTGGCATTGATGTTCTCAATGTACATCTGCAGGGTCTTCAGCTCCGGATCACCCAGAAACGACGCCGGGCCGGTCACCGCCAAAAAGGTGCCCACCTTGATCGGCTCCGCCGCCACAGCCTGTCCCGCCACGCCCAGGGTGAGTACCGCACCGATGGCCAGGGCAGTTACGCTTTTTTTAATGTTCATATCGTATGGTCACTCCTCAATGGTTGTGTCTGTAAGTTCTTGTGAATCGTGCGTTTGAAAGGGTGCTGCCATGCAGTACGCTGTCAATGCAGACCACTACTATACATTTTAATTATTACCGCGCGAAACCTATGGTAGATATATCGGTGTCAGTCGAAAGAAATGAAAAATAGTACATATCATTTCGGGTTTTATATGTCCGTTAATGCTTGTTTGGAGGTCGCACATGCACCTGACGGTACTGAATGTGCAGACCTGATTTGAGGCAAAAACCCTTTAAATGCCACTGCTTAAGGATTCGCGGGGTGAGCATAACGGCTAGGTGTGTTGGGGTCAACAGGATGGAGAAGGGGTGTCGTTAATCTAAAATTAAACTAAAAAAATGTCTAACTCAATGTGAAATAGCTATTAAATATAATTACCCATGTAACAGAATAGTTATTTTCTGGGGATTTTATGAGGTAATATTGAATTATTTTACTTGGCGTGACATCAGATGTCGGGAAACATGAAATATTATTCATGTTTCCCGGTTGTCTCAGGCTATCAGGTGCGCCTTCAGTTTACCCATGGCGGCCTTTTCGATTTGCCGGATGCGTTCGGCTGAGACCCCGTATTTATCCGCCAGCTCATGCAGTGTCATCTTCTTTTCCGCCAGCCAGCGGGCTTCCAGGATCTCCTTGCTGCGCTCATCCAGTCCGTCAAGGGCCAGATAGAGTTGTTTTTTGTCATTCTCCTCCGTGTCGGTGTTCTCTAACTGACGAGAGGGTTCCATACGCATATCGGCCAGATAGGCTGAGGGTGCTGGTGCCTGGTCATCATCACCGTGATCAATGCCGTCGAACGCCAGGTCATGGTTGTTGAGGCGGCTCTCCATTTCAAGCACGGTTTCCGGCTTGACGCCGAGATCCTTGGCGACGCCCTCGACCTCTTCCTGGGAGAACCAGCCCAGCCGTTTTTTTGAGCTGCGCAGATTGAAGAACAACTTGCGCTGTGCCTTGGTGGTGGCCACCTTGACAATGCGCCAGTTGCGCAGGACGTATTCGTGGATTTCGGCCTTGATCCAGTGGACAGCGAAGGAGACCAGGCGAACGCCGTGGTCGGGATCGAAGCGGCGCACCGCCTTCATCAGACCGACGGTTCCCTCCTGAATCAGGTCAGGAAGGGCGAGGCCATAACCGGCATAACCCCGTGCAATACGGATGACAAAGCGAAGGTGGGACATCACCAGGGCGCGGGCTGCCTCAAGATCACCCTCTTCCTGCAGTCTCACTGCCAGGCTACGCTCCTCTTCGGCGCTCAGCATCGGCAACTGATAGGCAGCGCTGATGTAGGCGTCGATACTGCCTGTGGGCAGTGTGTTTGCGATAGCGAGTTCTTTGCTCATCTGAAATACCCTAGTTAATTAGTCTGGTATTATATTAGCACTCTTGAATATGGAGTGCCATTACATTTTAGCACTCGCGGTGTAGGAGTGCTAATTGCCGGATAAGTTCCAGGAGAGTGGCGCGATCGTTGATTTCAGGAGGGTTCAATCTCATTCAGATGCCGGCCCACGGCAATCCATGAGCCGGCCAGTCCCAGCAGAGTGCTGCCGCCGAGCAGCATCAGCAGGGTGGAGAAGCCGATGCCGCTTAACTGGAAGCCGCTTTGGTAGAGCCCGGCGAGCTGTTCGATCGGGTTATCCAGCAGCAGCAGTGAGACGGTGACCATCAGCCAGGCGGAGATGCCGCCAAACAGACCATACCAGGCGCCGTTATAGAGGAAGGGTCTGCGTATGAAGGCGTTGGTGCCGCCGATCAGTTTTGTGATCTCGATTTCCGCATGACGGTTCTGAATCTCCAGCCGGATGGTGTTGCCGACGATCAGCAGGACCGACAGCCCCAGTAGCGATGCCAGGATGATGACACCGCGCTGGGCGATCCTGGTAATGGCGTGAAAGCGTCTGACCCACTGCAGATCGAGCTGGGCAAACTCTACTTCGCTGTTCTGTCTGAGTCTGGCGAGCAGTGCCTCGGCCGGGACCGGTTCCGCATGTTGCGCCGTTGGCTCTACGATCAGCAGCGAGGGGAGCGGGTTTTCATCCAGGCTATCCAGGACGCCGGCGAAGCCGCTGAGCTGGCGAAACTCCTCCAGTGCCTCGGTTCGGCTGATCAATTTGACCTGGTTGATGGCCGGATCGTTTTGCAGTCGGCTGGTGAGTTGCCGTGCCTGTTTGTCGCTGGTTTCCTGCTTCAGAAACAGCGAGATGCTGGCAGCGCCATCCCAGTTGCCGCTGAGTGTTTGGACATTGCCCAACAGCAGGTAGAGTCCGGCTGGCAGGGCCAGCGCAATGCCGATCACCAGGGTGGTCATCAGGCTGGACAGGGGGGTCCGGATCAGGCGACCCAGGCTGGCCAGGGCTACCTGCAGATGACGCATCAGCCAGACATCCATTCTCAGGGAGCTGCGTGGACTGATCCTGGCTGACAGTTTCTTGCGGGATCTGCGCATCAGGTCATCACCTCGGCGGCGCTGTCCCTCGCCAGTCGGCTCTTTTCCAGTACCAGGATGCGCCGGTTCATGCGTGAGATGAGTTCCAGGTCATGGGTGGCGATCAGCAGGGTGACGCCTACGTCATTGAACTGTTCGAACAGGCTCATGATCTCCCGGGATAGCGCGGGGTCCAGATTGCCGGTGGGCTCATCGGCCAATACCACCGGCGGTTTGCTTACCACTGCGCGGGCGATGCCGACCCGCTGCTGCTCGCCACCGGAGAGGGTGATCGGCAGGTTCTTCTCCTTCGAGAGCAGCCCCACCTTGTCCAGCGCGGCACGCACCCGGCGGCCGATTTCGATATGACCGAGGCCGGCCACCACCAGCGGCATGGCGACGTTGTCGAACACCGTGCGGTCATAGAGCAGGCGATGATCCTGAAAGATCATGCCGACCTCGCGACGGTGATAGGGGATCTGGCCACGGCCCAGCCGGGTCAGATTGCGTCCGGCCACCCGGACCTGTCCGCGGGTGCTGCGTTCCAGCAGTCCGATCAGCTTGAGCAGGGTACTCTTGCCCGCACCCGAGTGCCCGGTGAGAAACACCATCTCCCCCGGCTCGATATGGAAGCTGACGTTACTCAGCCCCTCATGTCCACCGGGGTAGCGCTTGGTGACGTTATCAAAGTGGATCATCCGCCGGACCGCTGTGTGTTATTCCGCAAACAGGGCGTTGACGAACTCGGCCCCATCAAAATGCCTGAGATCCTCGATGGCCTCGCCAACCCCGATAAAGCGGATCGGCAGGCCGAGCTTCTCGGCAATGGCGAAGACGATGCCGCCCTTGGCCGTTCCATCGAGCTTGGTCAGGGTAATGCCAGTAATCCCAACGGTCTGGTTGAACTGGGTGGCCTGATTGAGGGCATTCTGCCCGGTGGTGGCATCCAGCACCAGCATCACTTCATGTGGGGCGTCGGGATCGATCTTTTTCATTACCCGGGCGATCTTGGCCAGCTCTTCCATCAGGTTGCCTTTGGTGTGGAGGCGCCCGGCGGTATCGGCGATCAGGACATCGATGCCCCGGGAGGTGGCTGCCTGCAGGGCATCAAATATGACCGAAGCAGAGTCCGCTCCGGTGTGCTGGGCCACCACCGGTATCCGGTTGCGTTCTCCCCAGGTCTGCAGTTGTTCCACCGCTGCGGCTCGGAAGGTGTCGCCGGCGGCCAGCATGACGCTCTGTCCCTCATCCTGCAGCCGCTTGGCCAGTTTGCCGATGGTGGTGGTCTTGCCTGCCCCGTTGATACCCACCATCAGGATCACCTGAGGCTTGCCGGGTTTTGCCTGGCGGACCGGTTTGTCGCAGTGGCTGAGGATCTGCTCCAGTTGCTCCTTCAGCACTGCGGTCAGGCGCTCGGGGTCGGAAAGTTCCTTGCGTTTTACCTGTCCGGTCAGGTCGTCAATGATGCGGCTGGTGGCGTCCACCCCGACATCCGCCATCAGCAGCAGGGTCTCCAGCTCCTCCAGCAGGTCGGTGTCGATACTCTTGCGCCCGAGCACCAGGTTGGCCAGTCCATCGGTAAAGTTGCTGCGGGTCTTGACCAACCGGTTTTTAAGGCGTGCAAATAACCCCTCCCTGGCTTCAGGTTCTGCTGCGATGCTGGTTTCGCCGGGAGTGGTCTGGGGTGGTTTTTTCTTTCCAAATCCGAACATGCTGGTTTATCCGGTATGCCATTGAACTGATGGCAATACGTCTTGTCTCTTTAAAGGAAATCCGGCCCTGGACTTTATGCGTGCAGTGAAAATAATCTGCAGGCCGGTTTTTAAGTGTTAGAGTCGATCGTATCATTTTGCGGGGAATCAACCTATCCCTCTTACTTCATCGGTAATTAAAGGGTGTCATGGAACACAATATGAGATTACTCCTTAGCGCGGCCCTGTTGCTGCTATCCAGTTCTGCATCGGCCGAATCCGTGCTGGCCGATATCAAGGTACATGAGACACGGCTGGATAACGGCATGAAGGTGATAGTAAAGGAGGATCACCGGGCGCCGATCATGGTCTCCCAGGTTTGGTACAAGGTGGGGGCCTCTTATGAGCCGGATGGTATTACCGGCATTTCCCACGTCCTTGAACACATGATGTTCAAGGGAACCCAATCCCATGCGCCGGGTGAGTTTTCGCGCATTATTGCCGCCAACGGCGGCACCGAGAACGCCTTTACCGGGCGAGACTACACCGCCTACTTCCAGACGATGTCCAGTGACCGGCTGGCCATCTCCCTTGAGCTGGAGGCGGACCGGATGCGTAACCTGACCCTGCCGGCCGAAGAGTTTGCCAAGGAGGTCGAGGTAGTCAAGGAGGAGCGACGCCTGCGTACCGAGGACAAGCCGACCGGACAGACCTATGAGCAGTTTGCTGCACTTGCCTACCGCAGCCTGCCTTATGCCAATCCTGTAATCGGCTGGATGAATGACCTGGATAATATGCAGGTTGAGGACCTGGCCGACTGGTACCGTCTCTGGTATGCACCGAACAACGCCATTCTGGTGGTGGTGGGTGATGTGGTGCCGGAGGAGGTCTTCAGACTGGCCAGGCAGTATTTCGGTCCACTGAAGCAGGAGCCGGTCCCGGTATTGAAACCCCTGCGGGAACCGCCGCAGAAGGGTGAGATCCGCTCGCTAGTCAGGATACCCGCCAACGAACCCTACCTGGTGATGGGCTACAAGACCCCGGTGGTCACCACGGCGGAAAAGGATTGGGAGCCTTATGCCCTGGAGATGCTGGTGGCGATACTGGATGGTGGTAACAGCGCCCGTTTCAGTAAAAATCTGGTACGTGGCAGCGAGGTGGCGCTCTCTGCCAGTGCGGAATACAACGCCTTTACCCGTCTGCCGGGCATGCTGATGCTTGATGGAACTCCGGCCAAGGGACGCAGCATTGCCGAACTGGAAGGGGCGTTGCGTGAGGAAATTGCCCGCCTGCGCACCGATCTGGTGGCGGAAGAGGAGCTGGATCGGGTACGCACCCAGGTAATCGCCTCCAAGGTGTTTGAGCTTGATTCGGTGTTCTATCAGGCGATGGAGATCGGCATGCTGGAGACTATCGGGTTGGACTGGCGATTGCTGGATCAGTATGTGGAAAAACTCAAGCAGGTGACGCCCGAACAGGTGCGCGCGGTGGCGCAGCGCTATCTGCAGGATGACAATCTGACGGTTACTCAGCTGGATCCTCAGCCGATGGAAAATGGTAAGCAGGTGCGCCGGTCCGCAGGGGGGCGTCATGGAGGTTAAGCGGATGGGCTATCGTGTGTTGATGCTGGTACTGGTGTTGCTGTCGAACCAGATCTGGGCTGGGCCGGCGATCCAGAGCTGGACCACGGAAAAAGGTGCTCGGGTCCTGTTTGTGTCGGCGCCGGAGCTGCCGATGCTGGATCTGCGGGTGGTGTTTGATGGCGGCAGTGCGCGTGAAGCGATCCCTGGTGCCGCGGCACTCACCAGTGCCCTGTTGGAAGAGGGGGCAGGTGACTGGGATGCCGATGAGATTGCCCGCCGGCTGGACAGTGTCGGCGCCAAGATGTCGGTGGATTCCCAGCGCGATATGGCCTGGTTGACGGTACGTACCCTGACCGAGAAGCGGGCGCTGACCGTGACTCTGGATACGGTAGCCCAGGTACTGGGCGCTCCCGGTTTCGATCCGGTTGCCTTTGAGCGCAATCGAAAAGCGATGCTGGTATCGCTGAATCATGATGAGCAGTCGCCCGGCACGGTGGCACAAAAGACCTTTATGCACACCCTGTTTGGCGACCATCCCTACGCCTCCCAGGTGGAGGGTACCCAGGAGTCCTTGGAGCGCATTACCCGTGAAGATGTGATTGCCCACTATAAAAAGTTCTACGTGGCGCAGAATGCGGTAATCGCCATTGTCGGTGCGGTGGAACAACCGGAGGCCGCGCGCCTTGCAGAACTGGTGACCGCCGGGCTGCAATCTGGAGAGCGTGCTCCGGAATTGCCCCCGGTATCCGACTTGCAGACTTCGCGGACCCTGAACCTGCCGTTTCCTTCCAGCCAGTCTCACATCCTGATGGGACAGCCCGGCATGCACCGGGGCGATCCTGACTACTTCGTGCTTTACGTAGGTAATCATATCCTCGGTGGCAGTGGGCTGGTCTCCCAGTTGAGCGAAGAGGTGCGGGAGAAGCGGGGCCTCTCTTACAGTGTGTACAGTTACTTCTCGCCGATGCGCAGAAACGGGCCGTTTCTGATCGGCGCCCAGACCCAGAACGCCAAGGCCGGTGAGGCGTTGGAGGTGATCCGCCAAACCCTGGCGCGGTTTATCGAACAGGGGCCGAGCGAGGCGGAACTGACTGCAGCCAAGCAGAACATCACCGGTGGATTCCCGCTGCGCATCGCCAGCAATAGCAAGATACTGGAACACATCGCTATGCTCGGTTTCTATGACTTGCCGCTGGACTATCTCGACACCTTCGTCGACAAGGTCAACAGCGTTACCGGTGAACAGATTCGCGACGCCTTCAAGCGTCGTATCAAACCGGATCAGCTGCTCACGGTCGTGGTGGGCAATGAGCAGCAGGCCAACTGAGCGGCCATGGCAAAACAGCGGCATCGTACGGGACAGGGCAACCAGGTCCGCATCATCGGTGGCGAGCATCGCGGGCGTCGGCTGGAGTTTCCCGACAGCCCCGGACTGCGTCCGACCGCCGACCGTACCCGCGAGACGCTGTTCAACTGGTTGCAGATGCAGCTTCCCGGAGCGCGATGCCTGGACCTGTTCGCCGGCAGTGGCGCGCTGGGATTTGAGGCGGCGTCCCGTGGCGCCGGGCAGGTGACCCTGCTGGAACAGGATTCACGGGTTGCCGCGCAACTGGAGGCAAACCGCGCGCTGCTGGACATGGCGTCGGTCGCAGTGCGCCAGGCCGATGCCATCAAGTGGCTCGATCAAGCGCCGGAACCGTTCGATATCATTTTTCTGGATCCGCCATTCGCCGATCACCTGCTCACCGACTGTTGCCGGAAGCTGGATCAAGGTGGTTGGCTGGGGCTCGATCCACGTATCTATCTGGAGTGGGACCTGCACGGCCCGACCCCTAAACTCCCTCCGCACTGGGTCAATCTGAAAGAGAAAAAGGCCGGTCAAGTGGCCTATGCGCTTTATACCCGATAGCATACAGGGTTGATAAATTTCCGGAAAAATGAGATTTCTCATTTGACATTGTCTCATCCGATACTATTATCTCGCACCCTGGGGAACAAAACGGGCTCGCTTCGCTGATCAGAAACGGGCCCTTCGCGGTAAGATGCGGCTCTTCAATCAGATGATCGCCGCCATCCCTTACCATATTTTTGTGTCGTTATGCGATTGCCGTCAGGTTCAGCACCGATACGGGCGACTAAAGACCAAGGACATACACTATGGCCATTGCAATCTACCCAGGTACATTTGATCCCATTACCAATGGTCATACCGACTTGATCCAGCGTGCGGCCAAACTGTTTGATAAAGTTATCGTTGCGGTGGCGGCAAGCAGTGGCAAGCGCCCCCGGTTTTCGCTTCAGGAACGGGTCGATCTGGCCAACCAGGTGCTGGCCTCGGTGAAGAAGATTGAGATTATTGAATTTGATACCCTGCTGGTGGATTTTACCCGGCAGTGCAAGGCGGATGTGATTCTGCGTGGCCTGCGCGCGGTATCCGATTTTGAATACGAGTTTCAGCTGGCGGGGATGAACCGGCGACTGGCACCGGAGGTGGAGACGATGTTCCTTACCCCGGCCGAACAGTTCGCTTATATATCCTCAAGCCTGGTAAAGGAAATTGCGGCCTTGGGGGGGAATGTGTCAGAGTTTGTGCATCCCCTTGTTGTCGAGGCGCTAAACGGCAAGCAACCGGTTTAACCCAGAAAATATGAGGTAAAGGACCTCTTTCAGGAGTATGTGTTATGGCATTAATGATTACTGATGAGTGCATCAACTGCGATGTGTGCGAGCCGGAGTGCCCGAACGGGGCTATCTCCCAGGGCGACGAGATCTACGTGATCAATCCGGAGCTCTGTACCGAGTGTGTAGGACACTATGACGAACCCCAGTGTGTCGAAGTCTGCCCGGTTGACTGTATCCCCAAGGATCCGGATCACGAAGAGAGTGAAGAGGAGTTGCAGGCCAAGTACGAGCGTCTTTGCGGCTGATTTGGCCCGCTTCGCCGGTAAAGTTACTAAGGCCCTTCATGCAAGGGCCTTTTTTATGGCTCCGTCCCAGTTACCTGTTGCGTGAGGGGCGGTGATTTTGTAGGAGCGGATAAATCCGCTCCTACCGGGCGAATCGCCAAGCTAAGCCAAAACAAGACCAACACATAATTGGGACAGTGCCTTTCTATACCAAGCGTTCTGATAAGCAGGCTCCCGGCTGGGGGCTTTACCCGGTTAAAAACCGCGCGGCCATCTGCTCCAGTGTGGCTGGGTGCGCGGGGGCGGCATGTTCCGTCCTGGCGTTGGCCGGCGACCGAAAGATCAGGCCTGTCGCCATGCGATCATCCTGTTGCAGGCGCTGGGCCGCCACAACGCGGTCGGCGGTGGTGGTCTGGGTCTGCTCATGCACGGTCTGCTTCCACGCCTTCTGTTCCGGATGAAAGGTGACGCAGGGACTGAGCACATGAATGAAGGCGAAGCCCGGATACTGGATGGCCTCGGTCAGCAGGTCGGTCAGTCCGCTCGGATCACCGGAGAAACCCCGTGCAATGAATCCCGCCCCTGCTGCCAGCGCAATGGCGGCCGGGTTGAAACTGGGCAGGCCGGTGCCGTGAGGCGTTAGTTTGCTCTCGGTCCAGTCCGGCGGGGTGGTGGGCGAGGCCTGTCCCTTGGTCATGCCGTACACCTCGTTATCCATCACGATATAGGTCAGATCAAGATTGCGTCGACAGGCGTGCATGAAGTGATTGCCACCGATGGAGAAACCGTCGCCGTCACCGCCGGTCACCAGCACTGTCAGATCGGGGCGTGCCACCTTCAGTCCGGTGGCGATCGGCAGGGCGCGCCCGTGAATGCCGTGAAATCCATACACATGGGTGTAGGCCGGCAGGCGGGATGAACAGCCAATACCGGAAACCAGGGCCACCTGTTCCCGGGGCAGCGCGAGGTGGGCCAGTGATTTGGTTATGGCGCTCAGCACCGCGAAGTGGCCGCAGCCGGCGCACCAGATCGGTTTGACATCCGACTTGTAATCTTTTGCCTTCAGGGGCGGCAGGGGAGGTGGGCCGTGCATTTTATAGTCCTTTCATGATGTGGTTGACGATTTCCTGGGGCCGTAATGGCAGCGGCCCGGGTCGGGCAAGAGAGCCGGCGGTCGGGGGCAACACCTTGCGCGCGTTGAGATAATCATAGAATTGAGCGCCGTGATTCTGTTCTACAACCAGCTGGTGGGTTGTGCCCTCGATGGCGGCGCTGAACCGGGCGATCGGTAGCGGGGAGAGCAGGCGAACCGCAACGGTGCGGGTCGGGTAGCCCGCCCGGGTGAGCCGTTCAGCCGCCTCCCGGGCGGCGCCACTGGCGGAGCCCCAGGTGATGAGACAGATATCGCCTTCGCCGCCGATATCTGCCCAGTCGTCGCCGTAATCAAATCCGCTCAGTTTATTGCGCCTTTTGTCCAGCTGCAGTTGATGGTCCGTGGCGGTTGCCGAGGGGGTGCCGAGTTGATTGTGCTCCAGACCGTCCGCGGTATACATGCAGTCGGCGTCGCCCGGTATGGCCATCGGCGAGACGGCGTCTTCCGTCAGTGCATAACGTCGATAATCCGCGTGTTCAACGGCCAGTTTGCGTTTGCCTTCCAGCATGGGTGAAGTGGGCGGATCGATCACCGCCCGGGCCTGGCCCTGCGACTGGTCGCTCAGCACTATCGCCACGGTCTGCAGTGTCTCGGCCAGTTTTACCGCCCATTCGGTAGTAAACACGCTGTCCCGGATGGAGAGGGCAGACAAAACCAGGTGCGGGGCATCACCATGCAGGCCGTACAGGGCCAGGTTCAGGTCTGACTGCTCGGATTTTGTGGGAATGCCGGTGGAGGGACCGCCGCGCATCACATTGCTGACCACCACCGGGGTTTCGCTGGCAACCGCCAGGCCAAGTCCCTCCATCATCAGGCTGAGGCCGGGGCCGGAGGTGGCGGTGAGTGAGGGGACGCCGCCGAAGGAGGCGCCGATGATCATGTTGACGGAGGCCAGCTCATCCTCCGCCTGAACCAGTCCGCCACCCAGCCGTTCCAGGTTCGGTGCCAGCCACTCCAGCAGTTCACTGGCTGGGGTGATGGGATAGGCGGCCACAAAACGTATGCCGCCCTGCACGGCACCCAGTCCGCTCGCCTCGTTGCCACTGATATTCCAGCGTGTCGTGGGTGATGCGGGTTGTGTCAGCGGGGTGACGATTTTTTTCTCCGGTGCCTGCCCGTAGCCCTGTTCGATACAGAGCAGGCTGGATGCTAGGACGGCATCTCCTTTCCGTTTCAGGATATCCTGCGCGGTCTCTTTAACCGTTTCCAGTGGCAGGCCCATTAGCTGCGCCAGCAGACCAAGCCCCACCATATTGGCGCGGCCGTTTTCGGATTCAGCGGCCAGTTGCGAGAGCGGGGCCGCCAGCTGTTGCTCCGGCGAAAGATTAAAGCGTGGCGGCACCTCGCCTTGGTCACTGTCGCGCAGAATGATCGATTCGGTGCTGATCGGTAGTTCGTCGGCAAAGCGGTCGACGTTCAGCCAGTCCAGTGCCAGCAGGAGATCGAAATGGTCATCCAGGCTGGCCACCGGCCGGTCTGCCACCCGCAGCATGATGGCCGATTCTCCGCCCCTGATCTGGGGCCCTGATGAGCGGGTCATCAACGCATAAAGGCCAAACCGTGCGATACTCTCGAGCAGTATTTTTCCAGTCGTCACCACCCCGCTCCCACCGGAACCAATAATGGCCACCGAGAGGCTGCGGGTTTCGCTCAAATCGGTTTTCCTGTCCATGGGCCTTCCTGTTTAAGCTCTCAATCCGTTCCGGGCGGAACAGCGCCAAGTTATTTCTGCTGCTCCTTATACTCGCATGTTCGGGTTTATAAGGTAATGATAATAATCATCTGCTGGTAAGTAGCAGCCAGTCGGTTATGGTGGTTTTCGACACACTGCCCCTGTGTGCAGCGGGACAGATTCCTGGCGCAGTAATTCCCGGCTTATGAAGCAAACGTCATGTGACCGGAGCGGCAGACTTCACTCCGGCAGGCTGGCGGACAGCGCCGTCAGGGTATCACCGACGGGTTGTTCTATTTTTAATTGAAACAGGTGGTCCGCCCGTGTTTTTCCCTGGTTGATTGCCGCAATCGGCTTGCCCAGTCGGGATGCTTCACGGATAAACTGAAACGCTGAGAACACCATCAGGGAAGTGCCTGCCACCAGCAGCGCATCCGCCTGGCGCAGGGCGTCATAGACCGCTGCGATGCGGCTGCGCGGCACCTGCTCACCATAGAACACCACGTCAGGCTTCAGGATGCCGCCACAGATCGGGCAGCCGGGTATGGTTATGCGGCTGAAATCGATCTCCAGATCGGCATCGCCGTCTGGCGCGGTGGTGGCGCTCAGTGCGTCGATCCCGGGATTGAGTGAGGCCAGCTTCTGTTGCATCCAGTGGCGTGATTCCAGCTCGCCGCAGGACTGGCAGCAGAGCTGCTCCAGCCGGCCGTGCAGGTCGATGACCCGGCGGCTGCCCGCCTTCTGATGCAGGCCGTCCACGTTCTGGGTGACCAGTTGGCCTATTCTGCCCTGTGATTCCAGGCGGGCCAGGGCGTGGTGCGCGGGATTTGGAATGGCCTGACTGAACGGCTGCCAGCCCAGGTAACTGCGAGCCCAGTAGCGCTGGCGGGTGGCCTCGCTGCCCATGAACTCCTGGTAGAGAATCGGTTTGCGGCGTTTCCACAGACCCTCGCCATCACGATAGTCGGGGATGCCGGAGTCGGTGCTGCAGCCGGCACCGGTCAGTACCAGCAGCTGCCGGTGTTGTGCGATGAATTGTTGAAGGAGCTGCATCAGAGGAGCCGTCCGCCCGTGGTTCTTGAATTTAGTGTATCGTATTAGCCCATGAGCAGGGCAGTCAGGGATGGCTGTCTGACCCGAATCGGATGATGTCGCAACAGAGAAAACCATGACCAAGATAGCCATCCTGATTGTTATCGTGCTGATTGTCGCGGCCGGTGTCTATACGGAACTGCAGCGGAGCAATAATCTGGAGCATACCGCCAAACGACTGGGGCTGGCTTTCAGTTCAGGCCTGCAGCCCATATCCGCCGACTTGAGTGCGCTGGAGTTTGACCTGCTGGCACAGGGCAACCGGGAGATCGCCAACCGGATGTCGGGAAAGCAGCAGGGTGATCAGATTGATATCTTCGACTACAGCTACGACGCCATGGCGGCAGGTGAGGGCTATGGCGCCCACCCGGCAGCCGATGATCCGGTCAGTATGGAGCGGCGCAATCAGACCGTTATTCGCGTGCAGTCGACAATGCGCTTTGCCGATTTTGATGTCAGTCCCACTCGGAGTCACCAGCGTCAGGTCGCTGCCCGGTTCGGCTTCTCGCCGCTGTTCTTTGAAGAGGCGCGAGCGTTCAGTCAGGCCTATCATCTGCTGGTGAGGGACGGTGTCCGTTGCCGGATGCTGTTTAACCCCGAGGTGCGGGCGTTTCTGCTGAATCACCCCGGACTGGTCGTGGAGGGGCGGGGCCATGATCTGCTGTTCTATCGTTTTGGCCAGCGTCTGAAGGCCAAGGAGCTGCCGGCGTTTCTGCAGGAGGCGCAGGAGTTGGTACGGCTTCTCGAAGCGGCTATGGACGCCGGCTGAGCGGTTATCGGGATATGCCGTCTTCCAACTCTTTGTCCAGGGTTTCCAACAGTAGTCTGAGATTGATCAACTGTGCCTTGACCTCCTGTCTCTCTTCCTCTGATAGCGGCTTATAGCCCCTGCCGTAGGACCAGCCGTAGCCCCAGCGAAA
Organism: Sedimenticola selenatireducens DSM 17993; assembly: GCF_000428045.1. Taxonomy (GTDB): domain Bacteria; phylum Pseudomonadota; class Gammaproteobacteria; order Chromatiales; family Chromatiaceae; genus Sedimenticola; species Sedimenticola selenatireducens. Next base: position 29,097 of record NZ_ATZE01000022.1, read on the forward strand.
GGATGTAGGCCAGTAGGGTGACCCTCCGACCCGCACGCCCGCCAGCATCAGATCGGCAATCTGCCTTTCCCCGACCTGCTGTACACAGCGTTGCAGTGACCTGTCTGCCTGCACACGCTGTGCATAACTGCCGCCCTTCCAGTAGGCCAGATCGTGTCTTATGCAGCAGGTCACCCAGCGTGACTGCTGTTGCAGGGTGCCATCGGGAAAGGCGCTGCAACCGTCACTGGTGAAGGGCTTCAGCGTATCGCTACAGGCTGTGAATGCAGCCAGGCAGAGTAGTGCCGCGATGAGTGATCGGGTCATGGTTGTGGCTCACAGCTTTTTCGGTTCAGGCTGATGGTGGCTGTTGTGCCGCTCTCCGGCTTGGCCTGCAGTGTCACATCCCATCCATAGGCCAGTGCCAGTTGCCGGACGATGGCAAGTCCCAGGCCGCTGCCGCCGGTACCCTGGTTGCGCGACTGTTCCAGGCGGTAGAAGGGGCGGAAGACATTTTCCAGTTCCTCTTCAGGGATGCCTGGCCCCTGGTCCGAGACCGCAATGACCACTCCTTTTTCGGTACAGCCGCAAGTCACGGAGATAGGTGATCCTTCTCCATAGCGCAGGGCGTTTTCCAGCAGATTGGAGACGATGCGGGTCAATGCCATGGCGTTGACCTCCTGGCGACAGCCGGGGCAGGGTTGCCAGTGGATGGTGACGCCATGTTCCCTGAATTTTCGGACCAGTTCGTCCAGCAGCGGCTCGATCAGCAGGTTCTCACTCTGTCTCCCCTCCAGTCCCCGGCTGATATCCAGAAACATGCCGATCAACCGGTTCATCCGCTCCAGATCGCGGCGAATGCCGGCCAGCAGTTCGGCATCGCCTCCTTCATCGGGCAACATTGCCAGGGCCAGTTGAATCTGCGTGATGGGGGTGCGCAGGTCATGGGAGATGCCGGCCAACAGAGTGGTGCGGTTGGCCAGCAGTTCTCGCACCTGCCCGGTCATGCGGTTGAAGCTGCGGGCCAGGTTGGCCAGCTCATCGGGACCCCGTTCGGCAATCGGATCAGGCCACTCACCGGACCCCAGGGTGCGGACCGCCTTGGATAGTGACTCCAGCGGCGCGGTCTGGCGCTTGACCAGGACCACGGCAGTGATCAGGGTTACGCCGACACCGACAATCAGCACCAGCAGGATGGCGACAGGCGGGCGGACGCCGATTCGGGAGCGTGGAAAGCCGAGCCGTATCAGTTGCCCCCTGATTGGGATATCGACCCAGAACCACTGTCCCTGGCTGACCGAGCGTTCCTCCAGCAGCCGAATCGGTTGCCCGGTGCGCTGGCTCAGGGCCTGTTCAAGAAAGAAGCGGTAGGGTAGCCAGCTGTTGCTGGGTGGATGGGATTGGTCGCTACCGGTCAGGGTGATGTGGTAGCGATTGACGAACATCGCCTCCAGCGCGGGGCGTTCAGAGCCGGCTGTCTGCCACTGTTCCGCACTGGCGATCATCAGGGCCGCCAGGTCATCCGCGGAGCGCTGCCCGAGGGGAATCAGCAGCAGTGAGCCGATCACCATCAGCATGAACACCAGAAAGCCGATGGAAACCACGGCGATGGTGTTCAGGGTGCGGCCGAACAGGGTGCGTGGCTTCAGGAACGTCACAGGGCAGGATTACGTATCGGGGGAGAAAAGATAACCCGCGCCCCAAATGGTGCGCAGGTAGTGCGGCTCGGAGACATCCGTCTCGATCTTGCGGCGCAGCCGGTTGACCCGTACATCGATACTGCGGTCGAAGGGAGCGCGCTCATAGCCCTTGGTCAGATTGAGCAGGCGATCCCGGCTCAATACGCTGTTCGGGTGCTGGACAAAAATGCGCAGCAGTTCAAATTCACCGGCGGTGAGCGGAATGTCCGTCTGTCCCCGGCTCAGTTTATGGCTGTAGAGATTGAGTTCAAACGGTCCGAAGCGGATCACTTCCCCGGGAGTAGCGTGAGTGGGCTGTGTCTGCGGGCTGCGCCGCAGGACCGCGCGTACCCGCGCCAGCAATTCGCGTGGATTGAACGGTTTGGTCAGGTAGTCATCAGCTCCTACCTCGAGTCCGACGATCTTGTCCACTTCGTCGCCCCGGGCGGAGAGCATGATGATGGCCTGGTCCCCCTGCTGGCGTAAGCGCCTGGCCAGGGTCAAACCGTCATCACCCGGCATCATCAGATCGAGAATGATCAGGTCCACCGGCTGCTTTTTCAGATAACGCTCCATGGCCGCGCCGTCGGCCACCGCCTCGACCTGGTAACCCTGTTCGGTCAGATAACGTTTCAGCAATGCCCGCAGTTCAGGTTCGTCATCCACCACCAGCAGACGGCCGGTCTGCTCACTCATGGCCGTTCCGATCGGATATATGTAACCGCTTTGAAACAATTTGAAACAACATGACACCTCAGCGCAATCAAATCCGCATAACTCTTCGACAATCTCACCAGTTACAACAAAACCAACAGACAGTCCATGTTTTTCATGCCGTTGTGCAACCGCAGAAGAGGTCTCATTTTATGCAAAACCCGATAAAACAGTTTCAAGGTACTATCAAAAAAGGTGCGGTGCTACTCGCCGCCATCAGTCTGTCCGCCAGCGTCAGCGTGGCGCAGGCCCAAAATGCTGCGCCCGATATGCAGAAACTGCAACAGATGATGGGTCAGCAGATCAGTTTAATGAAACCGGAGCTGCAGGAAAAGGTCAAGGCACTGTCACCCCAGACCAAGAAACTGTTGCTGCAGATCTATGGCCAGCATACCCGTCATAGCGACAAGGTGACCCTGCGCCAGGTGATGCATGAGGTGCTGTCGGATTACCATAGCATGGTCACCGGTGTCCTTACCGACAATGCCGAGCAGGCCGCTGACAGCGCTCGTCGTCTGGCCAACCACCGCATCCCCATCGGTGGCCTGGTGCCCTATCTGGATATCAAGTTTGTCAATGACGAAGGTCTCAGTGCGCTGGCCGGGTTCAATGATGCCGTGGAGGGCAATGCCAAGCGTTTGGCAGCGGCCGCGGATGAAGGGGATATGATCAAGGCATCCGCGCTGGTCGGGGATATCACCCAGGGTTGCTTCAGTTGCCACAGTATATTCCGCGGTGTGCCCGGAAAGTCCGCACTGCTCCGCTAAACAACAAAAACAAACAGCCACATAAAACCATCAATTGGAGGAGAATATAATGCAGAAATTATACTGCAGACTGTCAGTAGCCATGGCACTTGGTATCATCAGCGCCCCGTCTTTCGCTACCAATGGCGACCAGATGCTGGGTGTAACCGCCATGCAGTGGGGTATGGCTGGTGCTCACACCGCCGCGCCCCAGGACGCGGCCACCGTACTGACCAACCCGGCCGGCCTGGCCGACCTGTCGATGCAGGAGTTTCGGGCCGATTTTGGTTTCGGCATCCTGAACCCGCCGCGCAAGGTGAACAACCAGGAGAGTGATTCGGATTACTATCTGATGCCGGCAGGCGCGCTCGCCTATCGGCCGAATGAGAAGCTGACCCTGGGCATGGGCATGGCCGGACTCTCCGGCATGGGGGTGGATTTTCCGGACACGCAGCCAGCTCCCGGTTTCCAGTCGATTGTCACCACCAAGCAGTTTTACAAGATCGCCCCGGGATTCGGTTATCAGGTGAATGACAAGCTGGCGGTGGGTGCCGCCCTGAATATCGATTATCAGAGCCTGGCGCTGGCCACTCCTGCGTTCCAGCTGCCACAGAATCAGGTATATGGTTTTGGTGCCACCTTTGGTCTGACCTATAAACCCAGTCCCCGTTTCACCATCGGTGCCTCCTATACCACCAAGCAGGAGATGGATGAGTTCAAGTGGAACACCACGGCGGGTACTTATGGCATGACCATGGATGCGCCGCCGATCTTCAGCGTAGGTCTCGCCTTCAAGCCGATGCCGGGTCTGCTGATCGAGGCCGATATCAAGCATATCGCCTTCAGTGATGTGCTGGACAAGGTCGCCTTCAAGACCCCCGCGGGTATGGGACAGATGGATTTCGGCTGGTCGGATCAGACCGTGTTTGCCATCGGTGTGCAGAAACAGGTTAATCCAAAAACCACCGTGCGCGCAGGCTTCAACTATGGGGAATCGCCTATCGGCCCGGAAGACGTGGACCGCAACATCGGCTCCCTGGCGGTCACCGAGGCACACCTGACACTGGGTCTGACCCGCCAGCTCGGTCAGCGCCTGTTCACCTCGCTCTCCTATGCCCACGCCTTCCATAACGAGGTGACTTCGAGCAGCGGCAGTGGCAACAAGATCGAGCTGGAGCAGAATGTGGTGAATCTGCAGATGTCCTATCGCTTCTAATCATCATAGTCAATCGGGAGATTGAGACTAATGACAGTTGATCGAATCGTACATATTGTGGCGGGACTGATGGTATTGATCAGTATCGCCCTGGCCCATTTTGTTCACCCCAACTGGATATTTCTGGGGGTGTTTGTTGGGTTGAACCTGGCACAGAGTGGGTTCACCAACTTCTGTCCCCTGGCGAGTATTCTGAAGCGCCTGGGGGTACAGGAGGGGAGCTGCTGCTCCTGATAGAAGGTAAAAAGTGAAGGTAGGCTGACTCCGGTGGTAATGATCGATAGGGATCACCACCGGTTCAAGGGATCGTCGGGTTAGGCAGTAGTTAACCCGACTATCCCTTTTTTTTGCGCGATGAGCTAGTGGTGTTGTGTCGGACAGGCCCGGCCGGCGGTCAGAGAGCGAACTGCATGTTGCCACGCGCCGGTTTCCGGTAGAATGCGCGGCTGACCTGTATCCACCATGCCAATGATCCGCACCGGAGTATCCGTCATCCATGCGCGCCTTCGCCTACTTTGTTCTGCTCCTGCTGGTGTCCCTGTTTCTCAGCGCCCTGATCAACTATCCGCTCTACAATCTGCTGCAGGAGAGCATGAGCAATGGACCGCACAAGTTGATCAATACCGTGGCAAAGCTGATTGCCATACCAGGGTTTATTCTCATCATCCGGCACTTTGCCATCGACAACAGGATCGGGCTTGGCTATGGCCTCGCGAAATCGGAATTTCTGCGCGATCTGCTGCGAGGCTGGCTCAGTGGCCTGCTGATCCTGATGCTGTTAAGTGTCGCCCTGATCCTGTTTGGCGTGCGCACCGTCAGTATTCCAGCGGAGGCATGGTTACCCCTGCTGCTGAAAACTACGCTGGTTGCCCTGATCGGCGGCTTGCTGATCGGTTTTATCGAGGAGACCTTCTTCCGTGGTGGGCTGTTTGGTGCCATCCGCAGGGATCACGGCTTTGCAGTAACCCTGTTACTCTCCAGCCTGTTCTATGCCGGGCTGCATTTTATTAAACCGCTGCCGGTGTCAGGCGATGCGGCGGGGGCCTGGTACAGTGGATTGTTGATTCTGTCCGGTGCCTTTGTGCAGTTTACCGAATGGCAGATAGCCGATTCATTCATCGCCCTGTTTGGATTGGGCGCCTTTTTTGCCGTGGTACGGGAGCGCACCGGCAATATCGCCTATTGCATTGGGGCGCATGCCGGCTTTGTGTTTGTGATCAAAATCGTACGAAAATTCACCGACCTAAATCCGGACAGCATGTTCAACTTTATGGTGGGAAATTATGACGGCATGATCGGCTACCTGTCGGCAGCCGGTCTTCTGATTCACACCCTGATCGTCTATCGTTTCTGGCGCCGTCCACATGCCGGGCGGACAGTTACGCAATAGCGGCCGTGCTCATTCAGGCAGGGCGGGCGGGTTGTCGTTGAACTGGCTCAGGAAAGCGATAAGGTTGGCGCGCTCTGCATCACGCCGGATGCCGCGAAAGTCCATTAACCTGCCGGGTATTGCCTGTTCCGTATTGGTGAGGTAATAGTTAAGGGCATTGATACTCCAGGTGTGGCCGCTGTCGCGCATGGCGGCGGAGAATTCAAACCCCGCCACCGTACCGGCCTTGCGCCCCATCAGGTTCCACAAGTGCGGCCCCTTGCCGTGACCGCCCTCTTGCTTAAGGTCGTGGCAGGATGAGCATTTGCGCATGAAGGTATTCTCTCCGGCGGCAAGATCCGCCTCTCTGAGTTGCTGCTTGAATGATTCGCTCAATGGCGGCTGATACTGGCTCAGTGGCCCGGTTGCATCAGCGGCCAGTGTACCTGAGATCATCAGCATTGCGGCGGCCAGGCCTAATCGGTGTATTTTCACAGTCATGGTGCTTCCAGTCGGTTGTTCCGCTCGGGTGTTTATGAGCAGATTGGTTTATTCCATAGTGTGGCAATCTGTAACACGGTTAGTTTCATAAAACCATTATTTACCATGTATCCGCTCCTTCGCGTCCCGGGCAACGGGAATTTTTTCTGGAATCTGTCGGCACGCTCCGCTCTTTGCTCCAGTAAAAAGTGGAGCTGACGACCCATCTGATCCAGCTGTGTTCAGGGGCGATGCCAGCCATGCGTGAACGCAAGTCACCGTGCGGCTGAGCCTTCTATACTTAAATCGTGAGAAGGTGGGACAGGTATGAATATATTGGATTCCACACTCCGGCTATTGCTGCTGGTATTGCTGATTGCATCGGGAGTATCGGTCCAGGCCGAAGAGCAGGAGCGCGTGCCGGCGGGTGCACTCTGGATGCTGAAACTGGATGGCACGGTCGGTCCTTCAACGGCTGACTACCTGGTGCGCGGACTGGAGCAGGCGGCCGGGTCCGGCGCGGCAGCGGTAATGTTGAGGATCAATACGCCAGGCGGGCTGGACAGCTCCATGCGCGATATGGTCGCAGCGGTTCTGGCCGCGCCGATACCGGTGATTTGTCATGTGGCACCCGGCGGCGCGCGCGCGGCCAGTGCCGGTACTTTTCTGCTCTACAGCTGCCATATAGCGGCCATGGCGCCGGCCACCAATCTGGGCGCGGCGACCCCGGTTTCGATCGGTGCGCCGCTGACCCCGGCACCGGGTGGGGAAAGTCCGAAGCCGGAGGCTGGCGGTGATGCCGCGGGTGACGACAAGCCGGCAGCCCCGGCCTCCAAGAGCGCGATGGAGCGCAAGGTGACCAACGATGCCGTCGCCTATATCCGCAGTCTCGCCGAACTGCGTGGCCGCAATGCCGACTGGGCGGAAAAGGCGGTACGGGAGGGGGCCAGCCTGAGTGCTGCGCGCGCCCTGGAGATGGGCGTGATCGACCTGGTTGCGGCGGATACCGAAGCACTGCTCAAAGCACTGAGGGATAAGCGCATCAAGATCGGCTCACGGGAAATCAGTCTGGATCTGGTCACCGCACCCCGGGTGGTGCATAACCCGGACTGGCGCAGTGAGTTCCTCGCCGTGATTACCAACCCCAATGTCGCCTATGTGCTGATGTTGATCGGCCTCTATGGACTGATCTTCGAGTTCTCCAATCCCGGCTTCGGCCTGCCCGGTATACTCGGCGCAACCTGCCTGCTGGTGGCGCTCTACGCCTTTCAGATACTGCCGATCAGCTATGCCGGACTCGGTCTCATGCTGCTCGGTGTGGGGTTGATCGCGGCCGAGGTGATGATGCCGAGTTTTGGCGTGTTTGGGGTCGGTGGGCTGATCGCCTTTGTGGTCGGCTCGATCATGCTGATGGACACCGAAATTCCCGCTTATCAGGTGGCGATGCCGGTCATCGTGGCCCTGTCGGTTATCACCGGTGTGCTGCTGTTTGTGATTCTGAGTATGGCCATGCGCGCCCACCGGCGACCCCGGGTCTTCGGCGCGGAGTCGGTGATCAACCAGTGTGCCACAATTGAACGGGTGAGTGCCGATCAGGTGATGGCGCGGCTTGAAGGTGAGCTCTGGTCGGTGCGTTGTGCCGACCCGCTGGTCGTGGGCGACCGGGTCCGGGTCCGGGCGATGGATGGATTGACCCTGGTCGTCGACAAGCTGGAGGATTGACATGATAGGCATACAGTACTTTGCTCTGACGTTGATCGTTGCTGTTGTATTACTGATGATCACGATGTTTCGCATCCTGCGCGAGTATGAGCGCGGCGTCATCTTTATGCTCGGGCGCTTCTACAAGGTGAAGGGGCCGGGGCTGGTGGATTGTGGTGCCGGTGATTCAGCAGATGGTGCGTGTCGATCTGCGAACCCTGGTGATGGACGTGCCGACCCAGGATGTCATCTCGCTGGACAACGTTTCGGTCAAGGTCAATGCGGTACTCTATTTCCGGGTAGTGGATCCGGAGCGGGCTATCATCCATGTGGAAAACTATCTGGAGGCGACCAGCCAGCTCTCCCAGACCACCCTGCGATCGGTGCTTGGCCAACATGAGCTGGATGACATGCTGTCCGCACGTGACAAGCTCAATGCCGATATTCAGCAGATCCTGGACAAGCAGACCGACGCCTGGGGCATCAAGGTGGCCAACGTGGAGATCAAGCACGTCGACCTGGATGAGAGCATGATCCGCGCCATCGCCAAACAGGCCGAGGCGGAGCGTTCCAGGCGCGCCAAGGTGATCCATGCCAGCGGTGAACTGGAGGCGGCCGAAAAACTGCTCAATGCGGCGCAGATCCTGGCGAAACAACCGCAGGCGCTGCAGTTACGCTACATGCAGACCCTGACCGAGATTGCCGGCCAGAATACCCACACCATTGTTTTCCCGTTGCCGGTCGATCTGATCAATCAGTGGACCAAAAGCGGTGGTGCCGACGGGCCGGATAACAGCGAGAAATAGGCTGTCCCGTGGGCACTGGCCGGATATCCGGCCGCATGGATAGGCAGATTGGCAGAACGGGTGGATCGTTAAATTGTGGAATACGATTCGTCTCTGGATGCATCCTGTGGTACCGCTAAATCATATGAGGATACCGGTGGATAGTCAGGATACAAGACCGGTTCCAATAATTGAATAACGCCATTCATCAACTATGCTTAGGGTGCTGTCTCGATAGTAGCATCAAGTCCTTGGCATCCTTCTGCTGTCTGTGGCGCGCCTGCCACCAGACCTGCCATTCATCGCTACTTTCAGGGTAAGCATCAAGGCTGCAGCCAGAATTGGCCACCACATCTTTGGTGTTTGACAATGTGAATCTCCGGCCAATCAAAGCCGTCGCGGCTATGCGAAAACGCTATGGTTGGAGGCTCTGTTGAACGGGATAAAACGGATAGTCACCGGTCTTACCGCGGTGCTGCTGGTTCAGGCGGCACCAGTTGTTCAGGCGGATTACACCCTTAACCTGCGTCAGGGCGTGACCCCGATCAGCCGGGAGATCTATGACCTGCATATGATTATCCTGTGGATCTGCGTGGCGATTGGCGTGCTGGTGTTTGGCGTCATGTTTTACAGCGTTCTCCGCCACCGTCGTTCACAAGGAGCGGTGGCCGCGCAGTTTCACGAAAGCACCTTTGTGGAGATTATCTGGACCCTGGTGCCGAGCCTGATTCTGGTGGCGATGGCGATACCGGCAACCAAAACGCTGATCGCCATGGAGGATACCAGCAATCCTGACCTGACCATCCAGGTCACCGGTTATCAGTGGAAATGGCACTATCGCTATCTGGATGATGAGGTCAGCTTTTTCAGTCTGCTGGCGACCCCTCGTGACCAGATCGAAAACCGCTCGCCCAAGGGCGAACACTATCTGTTGGAAGTCGATCAGCCGCTGGTTGTGCCGACGCAGAAAAAGATACGCTTTCTGCTCGGTTCCAATGATGTCATCCACTCCTGGTGGGTGCCCGACCTGGGTTGGAAACGCGATGCCATTCCCGGCTTTATCAATGAATCCTGGGCCTGGATAGAGGAGCCCGGTACCTACCGCGGTCAATGTGCCGAGCTGTGTGGCCGGGATCACGGCTTTATGCCTATCGTGGTCGTGGCCAAAGCCGAGGACGAATACCGGCAGTGGGTCGCAAGTCAGAAAGTGGCCCAGCAGAGTGAGCAGGCGTTGTCAGAGCAGGAGTGGAGCCTGGAACAACTGGTGGCGCGGGGTGAGGAAATCTACAACAAGACCTGTGTCGCCTGCCATCAGCCTGGGGGTGTCGGTGTACCCAACGTATTCCCGCCCCTCAAGGGCAGCCCGGTGGCGACCGGCCCCCTTGAGGCTCATATCAACATCGTGCTGAACGGCAAGCAGGGCACAGCCATGCAGGCGTTTGCCGGTCAGCTCTCGGACCTGGATCTGGCGGCGGTCATCAGCTATGAACGCAACGCCTTCGGAAATAACACCGGAGATCATGTTCAGCCGACGCAGATAAAGGCAGCGCGGTGAGGAGACAGTCATGACGGACTCGATACAGGCACACGCAGATGAGAAACCGGCCGGTCTCTGGCGCTGGGTGGTGACCACCAATCACAAGGATATAGGTACCCTCTACCTGCTGTTCGCACTGCTGATGTTCTTTATCGGCGGCACCATGTCGATGGTGATCCGTACCGAGCTGTTTCAGCCGGGTCTGCAGTTTACCGATCCGCTGTTTTTCAACCAGATGACCACCATGCATGCATTGGTGATGATCTTCGGGGCGGTGATGCCGGCCTTTGTCGGCCTGGCCAACTGGCAGATTCCCTTGATGATCGGTGCGCCGGATATGGCCTTTCCGCGCATGAACAACTGGAGTTTCTGGTTGTTGCCGTTCGCCTTCAGCATGCTGTTGAGCACCCTGTTCATGCCCGGTGGCGCACCCGCCGGTGGTTGGACCATGTATCCGCCGCTGGTGCTGATGACCGGCGATGCGTTTCCCTACCTGATCTTCTCGATTCACCTGATGGGGCTCTCCTCACTCATGGGTGCCATCAATATCATTGTGACCATTCTCAATATGCGCACCCCGGACATGCCGCTGATGAAAATGCCGCTGTTTGTCTGGACCTGGCTGGTGACCGCCTTTCTGCTGATTGCCGCCATGCCGGTACTGGCCGGTGTGGTGACCATGCTGCTGACCGACCGCTATTTCGGCAGCAGTTTCTTCAACGCCGCCGGGGGCGGAGACCCGGTGATGTTTCAGCATATCTTCTGGTTCTTCGGGCATCCCGAGGTCTATATCATGATCCTGCCCGCCTTCGGCGTGGTCTCGACCATCATTCCCACCTTTGCCCGCAAACCGCTGTTCGGCTACGCCTCGATGGTCTATGCAACCGCCTCCATCGCCTTCCTGTCATTCATTGTCTGGGCCCATCACATGTTCACCGTGGGTATGCCTTTGGTTGCCGAGCTGTTTTTCATGTACAGCACCATGCTGATTGCCATCCCCACCGGGGTGAAGATCTTCAACTGGGTCTCGACCATGTGGCGCGGTTCCATGACCTTCGAGACGCCGATGCTGTGGGCGATCTCTTTTGTCGTGCTGTTTACCATCGGCGGACTGTCCGGGGTGATGCTGGCCATCACGCCGGCCGATTTTCAATATCAGGACACCTATTTTGTCGTCGCCCATTTCCATTATGTGCTGGTTACCGGATCGGTGTTCGGCATCTTCGGTGCAGTCTACTACTGGCTGCCGAAATGGACCGGGAATATGTACAACGAACGACTGGGCAAGATCCATTTCTGGTGCTCGGTGGTATTCTCCAACCTGCTCTATTTCCCGCAACATTTTCTCGGTCTGGCCGGTATGCCGCGACGAATCCCGGACTATGCCATCCAGTTCACCGACTGGAACCAGGTCTCTTCCATTGGAGGATTCGGTTTTGGGCTCAGTCAGTTGATCTTTGTCTATGTCGTGTTTCACGCGATACGCGCGGGGCGCAAGGCGCCGGCCCGGGTCTGGGATGGGGCAGTTGGACTGGAGTGGAGTGTGCCTTCGCCGGCACCCTATCACACGTTTCAGGAGCCGCCGAAATTGGCGGATGGGCAGTTGCAAAGTGAGGGGGTTTAGGCTGTGCAGCGACAAATCGATACAGCTCAAGCCAGCCGTCGGCGCAACAACATCCTGCTGGCGCTGGGCCTGTTCATTGTCGCCCTGCTGTTTTTCAGTCTCACACTTCTGAGCCATCTTTGAGCCATGAAAAATTCAACCCGACAACAGACGAACCGGAAACTGGCAGTGCGGCTGGCCGGCGTCACTCTTGCCATGTTTGCTTTCGGTTTCGCCCTGGTCCCGTTGTATGACGTGTTTTGTGATATCACCGGCCTGAATGGCAAGGACGTAAACCGGATCAGTGCGGTGGAGCCGGTCGCGGTTGACGGCAGTCGTTGGGTAACAGTGGAATTTTTGTCCAACAGCAATGCGGCAGGCAGCTGGGAGTTTCACCCCAGCATCAGCAAGTTGCGGGTGCAGCCGGGGAAACTCTACTCGGTCAGTTACAGGGCCCACAACCCGACCAATCGGTCGATGACCATGCGGGCGGTTTCCAGTATCGCGCCTGGCACGGCGGCCGGATATGTCAACAAGCTGGAGTGTTTCTGTTTTCGGCAGCAGCGTTTTGCCGCGAATGAGCAGCGCCTGATGCCGCTGCGTTTCATGGTGGACAATAGGCTGCCGCCTGAGGTGGGCACCGTCAGTATCGCCTATACCCTGTTTGACAGCCTGGACGGAGAGTCCGCGCCCGGCTCCTGAATGGTCCAGGGTTTTCCGGTTCGTAACCCAGCCATGTTGATGGCTGAAGGTGTTATGCCATGTCTTCAGTAAACGATAGATACTATGTGCCGCATAACAGCTACTGGCCGATCCTGGGGTCGATTGGTTTATGCGCGTTGTTCGTCGGGTTTGCCCGCGTACTCACTGGTGAAAATATTGGCAGCACTTTGATGGTCGTGGGCGGTCTGATCATGGTGCTGATGCTGGTCGGCTGGTTCGGCACGGTGATTCGTGAGAGTCAGTCCGGCAGCTACAACCAGCAGGTGGGACGGTCATTCCGCTGGGGCATGTGCTGGTTTATCTTCTCCGAGGTGATGTTCTTCGGTGCTTTTTTTGCCGCGCTTTTCTATGCCCGCGTGCTCTCGGTCCCCTGGCTGGGAGGCGAAGGCAGTGGCTTCAGCACCCACCTGTACGTCTGGCCCGATTTTCTTGCTGCCTGGCCGCTGCTGCAACTGCCTGATCCCAGTCAGTTCGATGTCGCCAAGGCACCCATGGCCGCCGCCGGAATTCCCGCACTGAACACCCTGATACTGCTCTCCAGTGCGGCCACGGTGACCTGGGCGCACTGGGGGTTGAAGGCCGGTCGCCGGCGCCAACTGATTGTGGGGTTGGCGCTGACCATTGCCCTCGGTCTGCTGTTTCTCGGGCTGCAGGCCTATGAGTACCGGCACGCCTTCACCGATCTCAATTTGAGCATCAGCTCCGGCATCTATGGCACTACCTTCATCATGCTGACCGGCTTTCATGGTCTGCATGTGACGGTGGGGGCGATTATGCTGATGGTTATCCTGGGGCGCAGTCTGGCCGGGCATTTTACCCCGCTGGGCCATTTTGCCTTTGAGGCCAGCGCCTGGTACTGGCACTTCGTGGATGTGGTCTGGCTGATCCTGTTTACCTTTGTCTACTGGCTATGAAACCTGTTGATGCAGAGCGTCGCAAAGACTCCGGTCTGCTGGTCGGCGGCCCGGGTGGTTGGCGTGGACTGGTAATTCGCCATCCCTCTATTCATCTGGGGCGCTACTGTTTCCAGCCGGGCTGGTCCATGACATTGTTGACCCTGGTGCTGGTCTCGTTGCTGGTGATGTTGGGTTTCTGGCAATTGGCTCGTGCGGAGGCAAAGGTACAGCTGATCGACCGCTATGAGAAAAACAGCGCCCTGCCGGCGGTGGATCTGAATGCCGGGGATTTGAATGGTCAGCAGCTGGACTATCGCTTTGCAGCGGCTGACGGCGAGTATCGGGATGCCCCCCTCATTCTGCTCAATAACCAGATCTATCAGGGACGGGTCGGCTTTCATCTGCTGAATCTGTTCCGACTGGCGGAATCCGACCAGTACCTGCTGATCAACCAGGGCTGGGTTCCCGCGACCGCTGAGGGTAAACCGATGATCACGGCTTCCCGGTTCAACCTCTACAACAACCAGAAGGTGCAGGGCATGCTGGTACCCGTGCCGCGTGTCGGACTGCGCCTCGGGGAATTGCGTTATCAACCCGAGGCCCCGGTAATGGAGTTGCCCTATCTTGACCTGTCCTGGTTGGGGCAGGTATTGCATGTGGATCTGCGGTCGTCTGTCTTATTGCAGGATGCGCAATTAGTGGGCCAGTACAGGCAACAGCGGGAGACGTTCTGGCTAGATCCGGAACGGCACCGGGGTTATGCGCTGCAGTGGTTCTCTCTGGCGCTGGCCCTGGTGATTATTTACCTGGTAACCAATCTGAAACGGCCTGATTCAAGCTGACCGGCACAGATTTCGCCGGGCCGGGTGTGATCGGGTTTTGGACCGCGGATGCGGGTCTGCGGAGGAGGTTCAGTATGGTGATGCATTATGAACTGCCCAATTCACAGGGTGAGGTGTTCATTGTTCGCCCGAATAACTCGTTGAAGTGGCGGCACGCCAAGTGGTTGTTCAATATTATTGCCCTGGGCATGCTCGCTATCGCGCTGGCCTTCTGGTCGATTGGGGCCTGGCTGGTCTTTCCCTTTGTCGTCGCGGAGTTGGCGGTGCTCGCGTTTGCGCTCTACCGAACCTCGTTGAAGGCGTACTCCAGGGAGGTGATCTCGGTTGAAGCAGAATCGGTGCGGGTACAGCAGGGCCGGGATCACCCGGAGTTTCAGATGATCCTGCCCCATGCGCATGTCAATCTGCAAAGAGGGGAAGGCCCGTTGGGTTCCGGTCACCTCTACCTGCGGTCAGCGGATTCCGAAGTTGAAATAGGTGGTTGCCTGGTTGAGTCAGAGCGTGAAACACTGGCCGGTGATCTGGCCCGTGCGGTTGCCGCCTGCCGGGTGCTGGCTGGCTCACCTCTGCGGTCATCAGGCCATGGCTGGGGCTGGCGGGTACCCTGAACGGCAGTGCGAATACATTAGTAGTTTTGTGGTTTGGCTTTCCCTATAAGCTGATTCCAATTACTTCTTTTGGATGAACTCTGGGCCGGGTTATGGTCTTACAACCAGTACCGCAAATTTTCCAGGACAGGTTTTATCCAATGAGTAATATTATTCGTGAACGGGTTACCAGTGTTCATCACTGGAACGAGACACTATTCAGCTTTAAGACCAGTCGCAACGACTCGTTTCGCTTTCACAATGGCCACTTCACCATGATCGGTATCGAGGTGGAGGGGAGGCCGCTGATGCGAGCCTACAGCATCGCCAGCGCAAACTATGAAGACGAATTGGAGTTTTTCAGCATCAAGGTGCCAGACGGCCCACTCACTTCACGCCTGCAGAAAATCCGGGCCGGTGATGAACTGCTGCTCAGTAAAAAATCCACCGGTACGCTGATAGCGGATCATCTGTTACCGGGCAAACGTCTCTACCTGTTGGCGACAGGGACTGGTCTGGCCCCATTTCTGAGTATTATCAAGGACCCCGATATCTACGAGCGCTACGAAAAGGTGATCCTGACGCATGGAGTACGCTATGTATCCGAGCTTGCCTATCAAAATATGATCCTTGATGAGTTGCCTCAGAATGAATTCTTTGGCGACCTGGTGGCCGACAAGCTCATCTATTATCCCACTGTTACCCGGGAATCCTTCCGTAACCAGGGGCGGCTGACCGATTTGATGGAGAGCGGCAAGCTGTTCAGTGATATTGGTCTGCCGGCATTTGATCATGAGCATGATCGCTTCATGATCTGTGGCAGTCCAAGCATGTTGAAAGATACCTGCAATATTCTGAAAAGCAGGGGATTTGACGAATCCCGCAATGGGGTGGTGGGACGTTATGTTATTGAACGGGCGTTCGTGGAGTCCTGATCGCCATATCTGTTCTTCTATTTTCCTGGTGCTCAAGCCTCCCTGATGATGGTTGTCCGGCGAAACTCATCATCAGGAAAGACCCGGCCTGATATCAGGGTTTCGAAAATGTGCTCAAATACCAGTCCGGGCTGGCCCTTCTTTCTGCCGGACCGGAAATAGGAGTGCCCCTTGGGGCTATCGTAAATATTATTCACATCATCGCAGTCCACGGTATACACGTTGGCTGGGGTGAGCCGCATGTCCTCCGGGCCGGTATGTCCCAACCGGCGGGAGGCGATCTTGTTCTTGAGGTTGGATGCTTTGCTGGCGCGCAGCGCAAGATCATCGGACGCGAAGTAGACAATTACATTGCGTGAAGCGTGGCATATCAATTCGCCGGGTTCACCCACATGCAGGGATTCATTGACAATATCTGCCGCCACAAGAAAAGTATTTCTGAAAATAAGCGGAACCCCATCGGCCAGGTCATATCTGTTCCATGTGGAGAGGGTCTCGCGTAACACCCGGTTGCCCATCGAATGGGAGAGCACGTTGATTCGCTTGAAGCAGGGATCGGCTTGCGGATTGTACTCTTCAGAATTCCTCCAGGTTAAAAATTTTTCCAGAATCCTGGCAAACGAGTAGGCGCTTGAGTCGGCCGCCTTCTGATCATCCCAGTAATCCTGAACGATCCCGATATCGTTATCGCATGGCCAGATCAACGGCACGACCAGCACCTCCTGCTTCTTCTTTTTTTCGCACAGTTTCTGAAACTCCTCTACGGCACTGAACACCTCCTCAGGGAGATTTGAGAAGCCGTGAATGTAAATGAGTACCTGCCGGTAAGGAGCGATCTTGAGCCTGGAAAGAAATTCAATACTGCCTATTTCCGTATAGGCGGTATCGCCAGTCCTCTCGCAAAAAAAGACAGAGTTGCTTGCTGCATTATTATCAAGATTGAAATCAAACTTCCGTCCCACGCGGGTGCGTATACTCTGCTTAGGAAAACGGTTGGTGATGAACAGCATTGGTATTATCTCCCTCTATATCTACGCCACGTCATCCAACAGTGGATCCTGTACTAAACGTGAAAATCACAGAATTATTATCCACGACAAAACTCTGTCAGATTATGTGTTCCCCGGCATGGATCGACTGCCACCCGCACTGAAGTGGAAGAACAGCCTCGTGGCAGGATCATTAAAAGCGAGCGGTATCCTGTCCGTGGCCATACTCCCTCTGTCACTAATGAGATTAGCAGAGAATTGAAATTGATTGCACTTTTCGAAAAATTGCCCGTATGGTCGGTTTATCCGACCCGCTATTAACCGCCGTTACACTTTATTACAAGCCAGACATATGCCAGAAAAACAGCTCCCCTACACTGAAGTCTCAAATTTTGAGGGGAAGTCAACATGGCAAGTCAATTCAACACAGGTGTTGTAAAAGTGTTTCCGCGAAGAGTCATTACGCCTGTCACAGGAGCCCTGGCGCTGGTTATCGGTGTCAGTGGCGGTATGCTGTTCTTTCATCTGGGCGAGGGGCTGGTCAAGGTGGCCCATGAATGGCTGGGCTTGCTGTTCGTGGCAGCCATGCTGATTCACATACTCTCCAACTGGAAAGCATTTACCCAGCACTTCAGACAGAGTACTGCCAGGGCGGGGGTGCTTTCGGTACTACTGCTAACGGGAGTTTTTCTTGGCAGTGGCGCTATCAGCCAGCCGGGTGGTCCAAACGTCATATACAGTGCCTTGGGGGATGCGCCGATCGCATCGCTGGCGGTGTTGTTCAAAGTCGACGAATCGCTCTTGATAAAAGAGCTTGGGAGTCGTGGTATCCCTGTAGCCGCAAATGATCAGAGCATACGCGATGCCGCTGTGCTGGCAGGAATGAACGAACGCGATGCCGTGAAACAGCTGGTCAGCAGTGTAGGCAGCATGCGCTGATTTATGGATCTGGATAGTGTCTCGAGGTTATATTTTTATCGGCTTGTTTGTCGCCAGACGTTGAAACAGCAGTGATATCACTATG
Organism: Sedimenticola selenatireducens DSM 17993; assembly: GCF_000428045.1. Lineage (GTDB taxonomy): Bacteria > Pseudomonadota > Gammaproteobacteria > Chromatiales > Chromatiaceae > Sedimenticola > Sedimenticola selenatireducens. The sequence continues at coordinate 46,902 of NZ_ATZE01000022.1, forward strand.
ATGCCACATGCACTGGCCAGCATGAGCCAGCGCGTCTCCTGCCAGCTGCCCGTATAGGTGGCCAGTGCGGCCAGTGCCGGGGGGCCGAGTAACTGCCCCATGTGCGAGCCCTGTACCATCATGCCATTGACAGTGCCGATCTGCCCGCGTGTCGGGGCCACGACGGGAGCACCGGAGAGTACAGAGCCCGGTGTCATGCCGCCAAAGAATGAGAAGGCCAGACACAGTAGAAAGCGCGACAGATCAGAAAATCCGTCATTGAAAATGCCAAGCGCGGTAATGCCGAGACCGGCGCCGGAGATTATCAATGTGGTTGAACGCGTCAATCCCCATCGGAACAGCCAGCCCACCGTCAGGTTACCGGGGATATTGGCAGCCACCACCAGCGCGGTTAGCAGGCCCGTTGCTTCAAGTGACAGACCGCGCTGCTCGACCATGAAGCTGGGCAACCAGGCCATCAATGAGATCCATTGGATGGTGTAAAAGCCAAAACCGATGCTCAACAGCCAGGTGCCGGGACTGCGGATGGTCAGCATAATATTTTCCAGCAGGCCATGTTCCGGGGCGGCGGTAACATTGCCCGATTGTTTTCCGCTGTCGGTTTTTAACCAGAGAAGCGAGAGCCAGAGCAGTGTGGTGGCCGAGGAGAGTATCCAGAATGCACGCCATCCCATGGCGGCAACCATGATGGGTGTAAATATCATGGAGAGTGCCATACCCACCGGCATGTAAGTGGTCCATATGCCCAGCGAGAGTTGCAGATCATTGAGTGATGCGGCGCGCATAATCAGAATAGGTGCCGAGACAGCTACCGAGATGAAGCCAAAACCCTCGATAACCCGACTGAGCAGTAGTATTTCACCGGAATCAGCCAGCCCTCCTATAAGGCTGCCCAGGCTCAAGGTTCCCAGTCCAAGCATGGCCACCTGCTTCGCCCCCAGTCGATCGGCAAAGGTACCCGCTGCGATACCGAATACCATGCCTGTCAGGCTGAAGACTGACATCACCCAGCCGCCGACAATGAGGCTGATGGGTATCTGTGATCGGATCTCCGGCAATGCGGTTGGCGCCTTGCCATAATGAGCCGCCGCAAATATGCCGGCGGCCAGTGCGATGATGACGGCTCCCCAGTTGGTCTTTGATGGTTGTTTCATTGGCCTCAATAACTGATCGATGGTAACCGGCTATTGTCACTTGCAATCCGTTATTTTTCACGCACTTTTACTCTTTCTTCCTGATCCCTCTTGTGGAGGAAGTACCGGAGCTGGGGGCGATAGCCGTGTCGATGAAGCTTTCGGCAAAAAGGTTTTGGCCTGCCGTCTGGTTGAATATACCTTGACCGGGCCAGGATGCGGCCGCCGAGATGTTAAACGGGCGGATTACCGGTAATCCGGGTTCGGGTGGTCAAAATTGCAGCCCGCCTCCCACTTGTCGCGTTGATTGCCATGCGCAGGAATGCCGCGATTTTCCTCCAGCATTCGGGCCATGTGCAGCAGGTTCCAGGTCATGAAAGTGGTATTGCGTTGGGTGAATTCGTTCTCGGGTCCGCCTGATCCTTGATCGGCGTAGGAGGGCCCAGGTCCTGCTTCACCAATCCAGCCGGCGTCTGCCTGCGGCGGGATGGTGTAACCGAGATGCTGCAGGGCATACAGCACGCTCATGGCGCAGTGTTTCACGCCATCTTCGTTGCCGGTGATTATGGTTCCACCCACTTTTCCGTAATAGACATATTGCCCGTGTCTGTTCAGTTTTCCCGACTCACCGTAAAGGCGCTCAATGACGCGGCGACAGACGGAACTCTCCTCTCCCAGCCAGATTGGTGTGCCGATCACCAGAATGTTGGCCGCCATGACCTTGCGGCAAAGACCTGGCCAGTCATCCCGTTCGAAGCCATGTTCTGTCATGTCGGGGTAGACGCCGGGAGGCAACAGATAATCGACAGGGCGCAGGATCTCGGTTTTGACTTTGTTGGCCGCCATGATGGAGCGGGAGACATCGATCAGGGCTTCGGTGTTTGAGGTCACGCCGGTTGGCTTGAGTGTGCAGTTGAGAAAAAGGGCGGATAGTCCCGTAAAGTCAAAGGGATGATTGTCACAAAGTGTCTGTTGTTCGCTGTTCAATTGCATGATAGCGATCCTCCCGCCGCGTGTAGGCCCATGAACAGGGTCATCCTGTTTAGAAAATATAGGCTATTCAGCGCAGACCAGAATCCACAAAGACCGGCCGGTGGCTCCCGCCATGCATCAGTCACCTGAAACTGAGCGTCTATAATGATCGGAAGGTGTATCCGGTTTCCGATAGATCCGAACTGAAAATGGTGCACAAATAGCAGCAAGCGGACCATTCAGACATGTTTTTACTGCACAACAATTTGACTCGCTACAGTCGGCTGTCCTTGGAAAATGACTGTTGCAGCTGCAATCTCGGCAGCAACAGAGTGCAGTACCCGGGCAGGGTTGTACCCCGCTTCAGCTCTTCAATCCGCGCTGAAAAGGGCGTCCAAGCCGGAGAAACCACCGAACCAGCCACCCAAGCCGGAGAAACCGCCCAAACCTCCGGCCGACCCGGGACAGCTGCCAGTGGTGGTGGCAGGCTTGCACGCAGGGTGTTTGCCCCATCTGTTTCCGACGGATGCAGACCGTACGGAACATTGTCGGTAGTGGAGTTTTCAAGTCATGATGATCAGTTCAATCAACCCCGCAACGGGTCACGAGATACAGTCTTACGAACAGCTCTCTGCGGATGACCTGTCAACCCTGTGCGTGAATGCATCACACGCACAGGGTGACTGGATGGCGCTGACAATCGATCAGCGTGCCGCACTGTTACGCGAAGTTGCCCGGCAACTGGAGACGGGGAAGCGGCAGCTGGCAAAGCTCATTACCTCAGAGATGGGCAAGCTCATTGGCGAAGCCGAGAGTGAAGTCGAAAAATGTGCCTGGGTCTGTCATTACTATGCCGACACGGCCAATCAGTTTCTCGCGGATGAGGTTATCGAGTCCGATGCCAGCCGCAGTATGCTGGTCAAACAGCCGCTGGGTTTGGTGCTGGCCATCATGCCGTGGAATTTCCCTTTCTGGCAGGTTTTTCGCTGTGCCGCCCCGGCGCTGATGGCCGGCAACGGCGTCTTGTTAAAGCATGCCTCCAATGTGCCGGGCTGCGCGCTGATGCTGGAGCAGCTATTCCAGGATGCGGGATTTCCGAGCAGTGTTTTCTCAACCCTGCTGATTTCATCAGGCCAGGTGGCCGACCTGGTGGCCGATGCACAGATACACGCCATCAGCCTCACCGGCTCCGAGGCGGCCGGCCGCAGCGTGGCCTCGGTAGCGGGGAAAAATCTGAAAAAGTTAGTCCTTGAACTGGGAGGTTCAGATGCCTTTGTGGTGCTGGATGACGCAGATCTTGATGCCGCGGTAAAGGCGGCCGTACAGTCCCGTTTTCTCAATTGCGGGCAAAGCTGTATTGCCGCCAAGCGGTTTGTTGTGGTGGATGGGATAGGCGACCGTTTTGTCGAAAAGTTTCACGCCGCTATCAACAACCTGCGAGTCGGTGACCCGCTGGATGCGGAGACCACGCTGGGTCCCATGGCGCGGGATGATCTGCGTGAGACCTTGCATCGGCAGGTAACCGACAGTATCGATCAGGGTGCCCTGCTGCTTGCGGGTGGCCAGTTCCTGCCCCGGCCGGGCTGGTTCTATGCCGCTACCCTGCTGGACCAGGTAACACCCGGTATGCCGGCCTATGAAGAGGAGCTGTTTGGGCCGGTGGCTGCGGTGATACGGGCCACCGATGAGCAGGATGCCCTGCGCATTGCCAATGACAGCCGATTTGGTCTGGGCGGCAGCGTGTGGACAGGAGATGCGGCACGCGGCGAAGAATTTGCGCGCCGCATGGCGTGCGGTTCCGCCTTCGTTAACGGCCTGGTCAAAAGCGACCCAAGATTGCCCTTTGGCGGCATAAAGCATTCCGGCTACGGCCGTGAGTTGTCCCGTCTGGGTATTCAGGAGTTCATCAACGCCAAAACCGTGTGGATAAAATAGCGGGGGGATAATAGGCATGACCTACACCACAACACTATTGATGAGCGAATTTGTCACCCATGATGTAAAGCGCTTCATCGTGGAAAAACCGGATGGGTTCACATTCACCCCCGGCCAGGGGGTGGAGTTGGCGATTGACAACAGCCGCTGGAGAGACCAGGGACGGCCGTTCACGCCGACATCCCTGGCGGACGACCGTGTGCTTGAATTTATAATCAAACGGTATCCGGAGCATCAGGGGGTCACACAGGCGCTGCATGAGCTACCGCCCGGCGCAACACTGACCCTGAGTGACCCTTTCGGTACCATCGAATACAAGGGGCCCGGTGTTTTTATCGCCGGTGGCGCCGGCATCACTCCCTTTATCGCCATTCTCAGGGATCTGTCCATACAGAAGAAACTCAAGCATCAGACGCTGATGTTTTCCAACAAAACCCCGGCGGATGTTATTAACGAAAAGGAGTTCAGATACACGTTGGCTGAACGCTGCCTGCTGACCTGCACCCAGGCCAATGTGCCGGGTTATGACCATCAGCGAATCGACAGGACGTTTCTTGAGAAAAAGCTTACTGATTTTGACCAGCATTTTTATATCTGTGGACCCGATCCATTTACCAAAGCCATAACAGATGCCCTGGCGTCGCTGGGTGCGAAATCGGATGCGCTGGTGTTCGAGCAGTAGCAGTCGCTGCCAGTGCCGGCCATGCGATGGCCGCTGTTGCTAATTGTTGATCAGGGAAATACTTTGTAACTGAAACCCTTCAGGTTTATACGGCAGGTGATGTCATGACGAAAGCAACCCCACTGGACTGGTATTCGGAAGCCATACCATTCGAGGAGCTATTGCAGATTGCCCGTTCCCGGATCACGCTGTGCAACGCCCACTCCCGGCCAGAGGTATATCAGTGTGCGCTACAGGTAGTCCGGCAAAAATTATGCCCCTGCGTGGCGTCGGAAGAGCAGATTGTCAACGCCTTGGTGGATGAGTTTCTGCATACGGCAGGGCGGTGAACCTGTCACACAAACCCTTCCTGGTCCTTGTTCTGCCGAGCGGGACAACTGACTCCAGACCATTGGTCTGGCCGCACTAGCGTGCCGTCAGCTTGATCTCGATACGGCGGTTTTGCCGGTAGGCCGCCTCGTTGTTCGCCGGATTCAGCGGGTGGAACTCGGCAAAGCCGGTGGCGGCCATGCGCTGTTGGGAAATGCCCCGCGCCGCCAGATGGCGCAATACCGACACGGCCCGTGCCGTGGAGAGCTCCCAGTTGGAGGCAAATACGGCGCTCTTGATCGGTACCCGGTCGGTGTGTCCATCAATGCGTAAAATCCAGTCGATCTGATCCGGGATGATCTTGATCACATCACGCAGCACCCGGGCCAGCTCATCAAGCTGTTGCTGGCCTGCTTCGCCCAGTTGCGCCGAACCCGAATCAAACAATAGTTCTGACTGGAACAGGAAGCGGTCCCCCTTCACCTGGATGTAGGGGTTGGATTTAAGCAGGCTGCTTAGCTGACCAAAGAAATCCGAGCGATAGCGCTCCAGTTCGTTGACGCGCCGCGCCAGTTCGACATTCAGCCGTTTGCCAAGATCGGTGATTTCGGCCGCTTGCGCTATTTTTTGTTTCTCGGCAAGCGCCAGGGCCTGGCTGATCTCCTTGAGCTGGGCGCTGAGTCCGTCGATTTTCTGTTTGAGCAGCGCCACCTCGGCCTGGGCGTCGGCGGAGAGCCGTCGCTCCTCTCTCAGCGCCTGTGACTGTTCGCCAACCAGGGCACTGAGGGCCTGGATACGGATCTCCCGGTCCTCGACCTCCACCTGTGCCAGATGGGTGCGTTCGTTCGCCTCGGCCAGGCGTGCCTCCAGTGCCTTGCTGCGATCACGCAGTTGGGTCGCCTCATCGGTCTGCTGCCGGAGATTGGCGCTCAGGCTGCCGATCTGCGCTTCCAGTTCCGTCCGCAGTTGCCGGAGCCGGTCGATGTCCTGTTGCAGGCTGGCGATGTTCAGCAACTGTTGTTCGATCTGCTGACGATCGGCTGCCTGCGCCTGCTTCAGTTGATCCATCTGGCTGGTGAGATCATAGCGCTCTTCGGTGAGCTGACTGATCATCCCGGATAGATTCTCTACATTAGCCGACAGCGCCTGGTTCTTCTGCTGCTCCAGTCCGAGCTCAATGGTCAGTTGATTGAGGCGTCGTTCCAGGTCGCCCAGTTCGCTCTCCTGGCTGGAGAGGATCTGGGTCAGCATGAACTGGGCGAAGGTGAAGACCAGCAGAACGAAGATGACCAGCATGAGCAGGGCGGCCAGGGCATCCACATAGCCGGGCCAGACGTTGACGCTGAGACGGCTGCGGCGTGAGTAGGCTGACATGGGATATCACTCCGCGCCGCTGCCAGGCTGTTTTCCAGCCACCGCCTCATCGGTGGCTGGTTGCATCTGCGACGACTGGTTGCGTTGCCCCAGCTTCTCCTCGATGAGCAGGCTGAGACGCTGCTCCATATCATCAGGGTCCTCCACGGGGGGACGGCCACCGGGTTCGTCGATCAACTGGGTGACGCCGGAAAGCCACTCCTCCAGATCGTTGAAAAAGCGGTTCTGGGCATGCCCGGCGAGGATATCGATGAATCCCAGCACCAGGGAGCCGCCGAGGCCGAACAGGGATGAGCTGAAGGCGGTGCCCATGCCGTTCAGGGGTTGCTGCAGTCCGGCCTTGAGCTGTCCGAAGACGGCCGCAAAGTCCCGATTGCCCACGTCCAGCCCACCAATGACACTGCTCACCGAGGAGATGGTGCCGAGCAGCCCCCAGAAGGTACCGAGCAGGCCGAGAAAGACCAGCAGACCGATCATGTAGCGGGAGATCTCGCGGGACTCATCGAGGCGCGCGCGAATGCCGTCCAGTACCGTGCGCAATGACAGGGCGGAGAGACGGAAACGGTCCTTGCGCCGTCCATGCAGATGGCGGGCCAGCCCTTTCATCAGGCGCGGGCTTTCGGCAACGGAAATCCCCGCCTCCCCGGTCCGGAACAGGGTGATCCAGCGGATCTCCGGTTCCAGGATCACCACATGGCGTATGTTGATGATAATGCCGATCAGCAGGGCGCCGATAATCAGTGAGTTGAAACCCCAGTTGGCCATGAAGGCGCTTTGCAGCGGCGCAAACAGCAACAGGCAGACGCCGGCCACCAGGGCCAGATAAATACCCATCCAGAGCAGGGAATGGCGTGGATTACTCATGTCTTGAGAAACCTCCCGAAAGCAGAGTTGCCACCATACTCCGGGACGGCAGGGGGTTCAACGGGGCGCATGGCCCCGCCATGTGTGGCGCGCCGGCAAATCACGAATCTGTGATCGGCTCGATTAATTTGCCCGGGCGGAAGAAAAGGGTGGCCTGACCGGATGACTTCCCATCGTGCCGCACAGGCCATATCACCCGGTGGCGGCAGTCCGTTAGGGTGCGGGCGGTCCGGGTTAACACGGTTGTTAAGTTGCTGGCTTTACCGCCTCAATCGCTGCGGAAACGATATAGTCTGAAATATCAGTCCCCGGCACCCATTCACGGATGAATGATCTGCTTTCATCCTTTGGGGCAACATGAATGCTCGTGAACCCTGCTTCTGCCAGCATCCGCTCAATCTCCGGCACCGGGGATGCACCCGCCATGCACCCCGCATACAGCGCCATGTCTTCACGAACCTCTTGCGGCAGTTCCGTAGCGGCAACCACGTCCGAAATTGCCAGTCTGCCGCCGGGTTTCAGGACACGGTAAGCCTCGGAAAATACCCTGGGCTTGTCTGGTGACAAATTGATGACACAGTTTGAAATGATCACATCGACACTGCCATCGGCGACCGGCAGGTTCTCGATCTCGGCGAGGCGAAACTCCACATTCCGGTAGTTGCCCTGGTCCGCATTGGCGCGTGCCTTGGTGATCATTTCAGGGGTCATATCCACGCCGATGACGTGTCCCGTGTCTCCTACCTGTCGGGCTGCAAGAAAACAGTCGAAGCCGCCACCGCTACCCAGATCAAGGACGATTTCACCTGCCTTGAGTGCAGCAATTGCTTGCGGGTTTCCACATCCAAGCCCCATGTTTGCTCCTTGGGGGGTGGACGTAACATCGTCAGTGCTGTAACCCATTTCTTGTGAAATGGCCTCGGCACTTGGCGTGGAGGCATCACAGCAGGTTGTGCCACAACCGCAGCCCGCACTTTCACTCTCTGCCACTTGCCCATACCGCCGGCGCACCGCCTGGCGGATCTCATCATTTCTCACATAACCCATTGGTTTCTCCTGTCGCTTGGGTACCGACGCTGGTTGCGTCATACCCATATAGACGGAGACATAGCAAAAAAGACGCAAAATTCACGAGCACCGTCCATTGCATTCTTTTTGACGCGGCTCATAGTCGACGACGCCGTTTTGTCCGGTTTCGATCACGCAACAGTCGTGCAAGCGCTGCCGTAATTGGTCACGGCCCCGCTGTATCCTCGATTTCGCTCCGGAATAGGAGAGCCCAAGGTGCGTTGCTACCTCCTTTTGGGATAACCCCTCAATCTCGGACAGCGTCAGGGCCAAGCGGTAGGTCTCCGGCAGGTCGTCAATAAGCGGCTGGAGACAGCTAGCCAGTTCCTCTACCGGGTCGCGCTCCCATTCCGGGGCGGTCAATTCCTCCGGCAGTTCAGTCCAGGGTTTCTGCGATCGGTAGTGATCGGCGATGACGTTTGATGCTATCCGATACAACCACGGTGCGACGCTACCGCGCACCCGCAGTGAATGGAGGTTTTCATACGCCTTAATAAATACCTCTTGGAGGATATCATCCACCACGTCCGGTTCAGGTACGCGTCTGACCACGTAAGCGCGTAAACGCGCCTTGTGTTCGTCCCATATGTCAGATATCGGGTGCATGGTTTTCTCAATTTAAGGAGCGTTTGGTCATAAGCAGGATTAGGCCTTTGATTCTCAGGCACCTGTTAAAATCCCATCGAAGAATCGGGTAAGACCAGCAAAATCATCCACCGGCAGAATATTCGCAATGTACTGATCCGGATGGACAAGGATCATACAAACCAAAGTATGGCAAAATATGGGGTCAAATGAAAAACTATTCATGGACCTGCGTGTGCGATATTGGGTTTCTCATCCGACCCCAATTTTTGTTAATAGCTTTGGCTATTGCCATTTAACTGCGCCTAAAAAGTAGTAACATACAGGTCCTCATTTCAAAAACTAAGTGGTTGCCATGACAGTTGACCTAAATAGCCGTTACGGCTTAAATCCTGCGCATAGTGAAGTGGTAGAGGCGTGCAAAATTATTGAGCCATGCAATGCCTTGGATATGGGCTGTTCCAATGGACGCAATGCCTTATATCTCAACCAGCTTGGCTTTAACGTGATCGCAGTAGACAACAACCCCAGCGCTATCGATATGCTGCAGCAGATTGTGAGCGAAGAGGGGATAGCCAACATTAAGGCGCAGGTGTACGACATCAATAATGCCGGGCTTGGTGTGGATTATGGCTTTATTGCCAGCACCGTAACCTTAATGTTTCTCGACCCAACTCGTGTTGATGCTGTTATTGCCGATATGCAAGAGCATACTCTGCCCGGCGGTTATAACCTGATTGTTTGCGCCATGAGCACTGAAGAACACCCATGCCCAGTCCCCTTCGCTTTTACCCTGAAAGCAGGGCAGTTGCGTGAGGCTTACGCGGGGTGGGAGCTGATTAAGTACAATGAAGATTTAGGTACCATGCACAATGGCGCGCAATTGCAGTTTGCGACCATGTTGGCGCGGAAACCTGGGTAGTTAAATGAATGATGAAGGCCGTTGTTACCTCAGCGGTCGACATAACCACACCGCATAAAGATTCAACAGACTACCTAGCCATAACTGGCTCCAATGCACGTTTTGGCCCTCCCAAGAGATGAAAAAGCAGACGCGCCATCGGTGGTCTCATCATCTACCGGGGCGGCGTCTCGTCAGAGAAACCCTCGCTCCGTTGACTAAAGGCGGCTAATGGGTGACCCTGAATATTCGTGTCAGGTTGTGGTTCTCGAATTTTCTCGGTGTTTCCCAGTCAATTTTGTCCTATCTGCTTTTTTGATTGAATTTGCCCCGCCAATCCAGATTTTACTGGCACCCTGATATAGCATTCCCTGTTCGCATCCGCCGAATCAGGATAACTGTTTCTGAATTCAAAACCCGTTGAAAATCTTTTTCCACCGGAAGCGGGAGTCGTTACAAATGATATGGACACTTCTGTTGAAATATAGTCGTAGCTTTTGGTTTCAGGTGTGCTGTTTCCACGCAGATAACGAGCGTCACGGATTTTTTTCATCACGATCTCGGCATTGATTTGCGAAACAGGTGGATGAAACCGGTCCTGTTTCCCGATATAGCATTGCAGATAGATGAGGTCCTGGTGGTCGGCGGCGTGAAACTCACAGTCATCCTTGTCAAAAACTATTTGACCACGCCCGTCATGCCCCTGAAAGAACTGGATGGTGTCTTTGATATCTTCGATTGTTCCCGAATCATGGTAATCGTTGATTTTTACGGGGTATTCTGCTTTCCGCTGATCTATGGAAGAACTCTCACTCTCCCAACCGAGAATATACTCATCTGCCGTGTTATATACAGCCACTATATGGCGCGGGCCTTGAGTCAGAGGATTACTGTCATTTGATACACATGCCAGGATCTTGTCGTTGGTGTTTATATTTTTTACCGAGCGATAACGCTCGTAGCCGGTTGTGGCTCCAAATGCCAATTTCCGTGGAAAAATCACATACTTGGAAATGTTTATCGACACCTTTTCCCGTGTAGCGAGATTTTGGCAGTTTCCCAATAAAACCAGGCGAGCCCGTTCAACAGTTTTTTTGTTTTTGATCCGGTTGATGTCATCTGTCCTTTTGACGATAAAACCCGTGCATTTGATTGGGTTGCCTTGCAGATTGAAACTGACGTCATAAACATCGATGGGACTTATTGCCTTATCGGCAAATATGGCGTCCTGATAAACAATCAGTTTCTCCAGGTCGTCAATCAGCAAGTCACTTGTCTTAACAGTGATGGCAGAAGTGTCGGTTGGTCCAAAATCGAGCAGAATATCCATGAAGTAATCTTGTACCAGGGGTGTCCAAATACTCCCAGACTCAGCGCATGGTGCAAATTGCGGGAATATAAAAATCAGCAACCCTAAGTATGTGGTCTTCATCGGCATCACCTCCCTTTAAAGGCCCCAGCTTGGCGAGGTAGTAAAATTGAAGCGCCAACAGCCAAAGTTCCATTCAATGGGGTATGAAGTTCCTTGTGCATATTCTTAATCCATGTGACCGATTACTTTGAAGAGGCACGGCAAACGGCCAAAAGCCCAGTAACGTCGCATAGAGATAAGCAAGTATCGGGCCATGTAATATAAATCAATAACTTATATCTATTGCCATGATTAACATGTAAAACGGGTCGTCTCCCCCGAACGGGGGATATGGGCAATGCCGGATTATGAAAAGAAGAGACGGTCAGCGTAAGCGGCACAATTAACCGTGCGCCAAGATTGCACTCATCCAGCATGTGTCGATCGGTATCGGCAGACACCAAGTTCTTGGCAATTTCGAAGGTGTCACTGATCGATCGGCAATTCTCACGATGGCGAGAATAGACCGGTGAGAGCTTGGGCTATATGCGCAAGGCATTGCATCTTTAGTTTTGTTCCGTCCGAAGTCTTGAATTGATAAGCCTGTGTCGGTTCTTCAGGATGGAAAGCTGCGCATCACCACTGAAATGAGTTCGCTTTGTCGGTGGGTGTTGGTTTTTTTGAAAATATGTTTCAAGTGAGATTTCAAGGTTTCACGAGAAATTTTCATGGCATCGGCAATCTCCTTGCCGGTATAACCCTGAACCAGCATGATCGTTACCTTGGTTTCCGACACCGTCAAGTTGTAGCGGTGTCGGATCAATTCCTCCCTGGATTCACTAGCGGCATCAGGATCATGAATAAAAATAACAACCGCATTATCACGCTTACTATTGATATTTGTTTGTTCATAGGCTGGTGCAATCAGCAATTCAAAGGGGCGTTTTCCTGATGGGCGGAGAACAGGAAAGGACCGGCCATGGGTGATGGCTTCACCCTGAATCGTTTTGCATATGCCATTGATAAGTCTATAGAGCGCAGTATCCTCGCCGGGAAGCATGGTGTGGAGCTCATGATTTCTGAGATGCAGTCCATCTGCCCGTTCAAGCATCACTCTTGCTGCATCATTGATTTCCAGTACCTGGCCAGAGATATCCAGAAGTACAACGCCTTGAAGAACCGTGTCGACAACTCTGGATAGCCGGTCAAGTCGCGCATCTATATGAGAAATTTTTGTGTGCAGCTGTAACGCGGTTTGCAGGTGAGGAAGTATGAGTTCGCAGAACCTCAATCGACTTGCCGGATCCAAATGTCGCTTATCCTTGGCATAGTGTAGAGCGATAGTTGAATGTACCTGTCCCGTTTTTTGTAAGGTGATTCGGATGGCATTCCGAACCGTTAAACCTTGTGGTGACACATGATCATTGAAGAATTCACCCTTCTCCACCTCTTTATCGGGGATCAGATCAGCTAGCAAACCCAGCGTACCGGGGTTAGGCAGTAGCGACGGGTGGATGGAGATATATGGGTTGATGTACTGGTAGTAAGCGTCATACTCCTGTGCATACCGCTCTTCCAGGTTGATGCAGCACTCCAGATTTGTCTGGCGTATGGATGAGTTGTGGTGAACGAACAATCCCTGGTCTGCACCGACGGTTTGACAGATTGCCGTTATGACGTTGCGCCAAGCCTCATCATCTCCAGCAGCTTGATAGATGAGCGGGATCAGGTTGAGTACGGCCTGCTGCATATCCTGCATGGCATCGAACCTCCTTGTCGCGGTTGAACAATCTATCTGTAACCCCAGGTTTCCCGGGCAACTGCGTGAGTCGTTAGCTGCGCTACCCTTAAGAATAGGATATGTATGGCGCCCTGCAACCTGGCATCAAGGGACCAAAAGTGCGGTATTGGGTTTTTCATCTGACCCCAATGGTGTTTTCATTTTTATCTTTCGATAGACGATTTATTAAAATGACAAGCGCCCACGGATTTCACAATGCAGAGCGCTAAAATAGCCCCATTGTGTTTTTCATCTGACCCCAATTATTTGAAGGGTGTAGGTACTTGATGTTTCCAATAGATGCGATGTAATAGTCTTCTTGAGATCTGTCATGTCGATGGCCTTTCGGGGCGTGGTGAGTTGCCCATAAACACAGTCTTCCTTAAATGATAAATTTTGCCGTTTCTGGGCTCTATATGACCCCAATTATTAAGCCTCCTGCCCTAGGGATTGCCCATTGACGCTAAAAGTTACCAGTTTACGGCGAGGGAAGGAATGCCTTTCTTGTTAGTGGGTTGGATGGGGTAAGGGGAGAAGCGTTCCAGCCCTAAGCGGGTCTGCAAGAAGAAGCCGGTATCACGCAAGCGATACCGGCTCTGTTTTGTACAGCCTCTTGTTGGTTCAGGGCACCACTACGAGACGCTCCGAGGCCCTGTCAACATGTCAACCAAACCGCTTCCGGATCTCCTCCGCCCGCAGCCGTGCCCGGGTGTAGCTGGACAGCGCCTTGACGCCGGCGCCGCAGGAACGGAACACGCAGACGCCCTGGTCTTTCATTTTTGCCACCAGGGGTTCGTAGAGTTCGCCGCCATCGACAATCCCGATCAGCGGCTTGTCCAGTGCAGCGACCATCTTCGGCATCTGGTGGGCGATGCTCTGCTCGTCACCCAGGTCATAGCCGGGGCGCAGCTTGTTCTCCACCAGAGTGCGCATCACGGGTGACATGGGATCGAGTCCCACCACAACGGCGTCGATATTGGGATCCTTCGCCATCGCCTCGGCACATTGCAGGTGCGCTTCGTCGTCGGCGCCTGGGTTGATGTCCATCGGGTTACGGATCTCCATCAGGGCGTCCAGCCGTTTCGCTTTCAGGATCTCGCCAATGCGGGTCTCGGTCTCGGCCGAGAGGGCGGCCACTTCGAGTGAGAAGTTGTCCGACTGAACGTTGTCGGCCATACCCACGGCCTCGAAGCCGGCGCCGCTGACTGCGCCCAGCCGGTTACCGCCGATGGTCTTGTCGTGCAGGCAGTCGGCTATGTAGAACAGGTCGTTGAAGCGGTCGAAGTCGTCGCAGACCATGCCGCCGGCCTGGGTGATCACCGCTTCCAGCAGTGCGAAGTCTCCTGCGATCGAGGCGGTGTGGCCCATGGTGGCGTTGGCGCCGAACTCGGAGCGGCCCGCCTTGTAGAGCACCACTTGCTTGCCCTTCAGCACCGCCTTGCGCACGCCCTTGGCGAAGTGCAGGCCATCCAGGTCGCGGAAGCCCTCGGCATAGACGCCGATGGTGTCTATGCCGTCCAGCTCGGCGAAATAGTTGACCATGTCGCCGTGGGTGAGGTCGTTCTGGTTGCCCAGCGCGGTCATGTAGGCGGGGTCGAGCCAGGGATTATGGCTGATACGGGTGATCATGAAGGCGCCGCTCTGACTGATCAGGGCCGAGTTGCGTTGCGCCTTCTTTTGCCCCTGGGGCAGGCGGTTCTTGGGGATAAACCAGGTGTCGTACTCACCGGGATGGGAAACGATGCCGAGGCAGTTGCCGCCGAGGAAAACCGGGCCGCCGTCCTCGCTGTGATGCGCCTCGTTGATGCGTTTCATCATGGCCGCCGCCGGTTCCCGACTGGCGGTGGTCTCGCCCAGTCCGCCGGGGATCAGCATCACCGCCTCGGCGGCGTTGGTGGCGATCACCTCGTCCACCAGGTCGTAGACTGCGTCGGCGGCAATGGCAACCACGAACAGGTCCAGCTTGTGCTCCAGGGAGGCGAGGCTCTCGGCGCATTTGACGCCGTCGATCTCATCCTCGTTGGGGCGGATGATGGTGATCTGCGAAGCCGGGTAGCCACTGGCCAGAATATTCTTGAGGATGATGCGACCGAAGTTCATCTTGCTGCCGGAGACACCGATAATGCCGATCGATTTTGGATGCAGCATCTTGCCGATTTTCTTTACCGGGCGCGGAGCCGGCACCGGGGTGGGACGGCTGTACTCGCAGACGCCCTCACCGAGGGCGATCCGGTTATCGATAAAGCTGAACGGGTTGAGTTCCAGGCACTCCAGCACGAACGGGGCGTCCGGGTTGGTCGGGGCGTAGTGTCGGGCCAGGCTGATGAAGGCGGTGAAGCAGTCGCTCAGGTTCTGGTCGTCTACCTTTCCTTCCAGTTTGCGATAGGCGATGGTCGCCTTGAATGCCTGCAGCAGATCTTCACCGCTGGTCAGGTCGGCGGCGGCACTGACGCCGCCCTGGCCCTTACGCAGGGCGCTGGCCAGCAGTTCGCCGGTCTCGCCACCCAGCCCGGCACTGATCACAATGCCGAATTCGCGGGTGTTACGGATAGCGAGGGAGAGCTCAATGCCGGTGCCGGGTTCGACACTGGCCAGCGGCAGGCCGGCCATCTCCAGCAACTGCCGCAGGTCGGCGTCGTGCAGGGTCTGGTGGCCGTCGCCGGTGCGGGTCTGCAGCAGGGCGGTGATGCCGTCCAGGTCGTGGGTGTTGTTTGTCATAGTGCTGTTCCTGATAGTGGTCAGTATGTTTGCTGCATGTAGGAGCGGCGCCCCGCCGCGACTCGGCCCGGGGCGGGCCTCCTACAGGTTGTTGTTAGCGCGGCAAAAGATGGATAAGACGCAGCCATCGATCGTCGTTGTCCGTAGGAGCGGCGCCCCCGCCGCGAATGTGTCGCGGCATATCGGCCCGGGGCGGGACTCCTACAGGTCGTTTTTAGCGCTGGGTGGCATCAAACCCGCTCAATCACCACGGCTATGCCCTGGCCAACGCCGATACACATGGTGCAGAGGGCATAGCGGCCCCCGCTGCGATGCAGCTGGTAAGTGGCGGTGGTGAGCAGGCGTGCGCCGCTCATGCCAAGAGGGTGTCCCAGGGCGATCGCGCCGCCGTTGGGATTGATGCGCGCGTCGTCATCGGCCAGTCCCAGGTGCCGTGTCACCGCCAGGGCCTGGGCGGCAAACGCCTCGTTGAGTTCGATGACATCCATCTGGTCCAGGGTCAGTCCGAGCCGTTTCAGCAGCTTTTCGCTCGCGGGTGCCGGGCCAAAGCCCATGGTGCGCGGCGGAACACCGGCGGTGGCCATGCCGAGGATGCGGGCGCGAGGTGTCAGCCCCTGTTGCCGGGCCGCCTGCTTGGAGGCGATCAGCAGTGCACAGGCACCGTCATTGACGCCCGAGGCGTTACCAGCGGTGACGCTCCCCTCGGGATGGACGATGGGGCGCAGTTTCGTCAGCTGATCGATTCGGGTCTGGGGACGGGCGTGTTCGTCCTGACTGAAGATGACCGGGTCGCCCTTGCGTTGGGGAAGGGTGACAGGGATGATCTCTTCGGCCAGCCGACCCGCCTCCTGGGCGGCGCCGGTGAGTTGCTGGGAGCGCAGGGCGAAGGCATCCTGATCCTCGCGACTGATGCCGAACTCGACTGCCAGATTCTCGGCGGTTTCGGGCATTGAATCGACACCGTACATCTCCTTCATTTTCCTGTTGATGAAGCGCCAGCCGATGGTGGTGTCGAAAATCTCCGCCTGGCGCGAGAAGGCGCTCTCCGCCTTGCCCATGACGAACGGGGCGCGGGACATGGACTCCACACCGCCGGCAATCATCAATTCCGCCTCGCCGCTCTTGATGGCGCGGGCGGCTGTGCCTACCGCATCCATGCCGGAACCGCACAGCCGGTTCAGGGTGCCGCCGGGCACGGCATCGGGCAGGCCGGCCAGCAGGGCGGTCATGCGTGCCACGTTGCGGTTATCCTCGCCTGCCTGATTGGCGCAGCCGTAGAGCAGATCGTCCAGCTGATACCAGTCGACATCAGGATTGCGCTCCATCAGCGCCTGGACCGGCAGGGCGGCAAGATCGTCAGTGCGCAGGGCAGCGAGGGTGCCGCCATAGCGACCGATCGGGGTGCGGATGGCATCGCAGATAAAGGCTTCGGGCATGTTTATGCTCCTTTGGTTGAATGTTGGTTGTCCAATGTTGTTCAGTGATCCGTCGGCCTGTAGAAGCGACGCCCCCGTCGCGAACGTTTCGTGGTCGCATCGGCCCGGGGCGGGCCTCCTACAGCAATTGTCTCGGACCACGGCGATTTCGGCCCGGACGTGGGCCTCCTGCCGGTATGGCTTGGCTATGGGAATTCAGTGTGGGAAAAGGCAGGTGTAGCCGGTCGGGCCGGCCGGGTAGCAAAACGAACGCTGGCCGGTCAGTTGCCCTGCAAGTAGGGCGCGCACTGCTGAATCAGCACTTCGAGACTCTGCTCGATGGTCTGGCCCGAGGTCATGATCTCGAAATTCGCCAGACGGTAGTCCGCTTCCCGTTCATCCAATATCAGTTTCAGATCATCCATCGCCTGCTGGCTGCCTGCCATCGGACGCATGTCACCCTGTTCAATGACACGGTTCATGTGATCCTCCGGCAGCGCACGCACCCAGATGGTGTAGAAGTGCTCCCGCAGCATCCGGAAGGTCTCCGCCTCGGAGATCAGACTGCCGCCGGTCTCCAGCACCACGTGCCGATAGTCGGTAATGGTCTGCTGCAGCGCCTGCAGCTCCAGCCGGCGGTAGTTGCCCTGGCCGGTGAGGGAGATCAACTCGCCTATGTCCATCCCCGCCAGTCGTGAGGTCACGTTCTGCAAGCGGATGAACGGCACCTGGAAATGCTTTGCCAGCAGTTCACCCAGGGTACTTTTGCCACTGCCGCGCATCCCGATCAGGGCTACGCCGCGATAGACGCCCTGGCCAGGCGAGAAGGCGTTACGCAACAGCTTGAACGCCTTCTCCTGTATCTCGGGAGTGAAGGTATCGATCAACTCGCCGAGCGGCGGGTACTTGATGCAGGTCTCTTCCTGCTCAGGTAGCAGTGAGCCGATACGTACCCCGAGAGCGTTGGCGATACGTGATAGCAGGGCCAGTGAGACATTGGCGGTGCCGCGTTCCAGCTGGGCCAGATAACGCTCCGAGACGTCCGAATGAAAGGCCAGGTTCTTGCGTGTCAGCCCGCGCCGCGAACGCACGGAACGCACCCGAGAGCCGACCACTTCGGTGAGCTCTTCAATACCTGCGTCTTCCCCTGTGGGGGGGTTGATTGTCTCGGTCATGCCTTCACGTTCCTATGAGTAACCTCTCCAGCCTGATATTACCATGATACTGATATTTGTACCTTTTCCACATTGATTTCTGTCTATATATTTACCCCCCCGCCAGCATCGGTACCAGACTCACTTCGTCGCCATTGTGCAGGGTCATTCCCTGTTCAGAGGCGACTACCAGATGATCGTTGATGGAGATACCGAACGAACTGTCGCCCAGCGCCTCAGCCGCCTGCGGCAGGCTGTTTTTCAGGCGCTGCCTCAGCTCCCGGATATCTTTCACCGGCCGGTTGATGACCAGGCTGTTGCGTTTGACCCCGGGCAGTTTCGGCAGATTTACCTTCAGGCTGTAACCGGTCAGCACCTGGGAGAGGCTGTCCCACCAGTCGCTGCTGGGCAGTCCATCCGGTTCGAAGCCGGAAACTTCGTAGAAACGCTGTTTCATCTCATCGAACGCCTGCTGATCGATCTTTTCGCCGCTGAATGGGCCGGCGCTGTTGGGTTCCTCGAACCAGCGTCTGGGCAGGGTGTCGTCGGCATCGGTGAGACCGCGCAGGGCATTGATCATGCGCTCCACGGCGATCACGTTGCGACCGCTGTTGAGCAGGTCGTCGCTGCTCATCTCGATCCCGGTCAGCAACTTGAGCTGCTGCGCAAACTCCTCGGTACCGGTCAGGGACGGCGAGTTGAACAGCTTGGTGGTAAAGCGGCACATGCCTACCGAGTCGCCGACCGCGAAGGTGTCCTCACAGCGGCGTACCGCGTACTCCTTGCCGCCGTACTGATTCGGTTCCGCGGAGACCTTGCCGCCATACAGGGCGGTCTTGAACTCGGCGTCGTCGTTGATACGGGCGTTGATCTCCAGGGTGACCCGGTTGCGCAGGTGATCCATGCCGCGGGTCGCCACCGCCAGCCCCAGGGCAAACGCCTTGAGGATGCGGCTGTCATGGGGGTCGGATTGGAACAGCCCCTTAACGGTCATGCGATAGTCCAGTGCCTCGGGCGGATACTTGCCGGTGGCCACCGCCTGGCTGGAATCGGCCACCACGTCACCGAAGCCTTCGCGCCGGGCCAGCATGAACAGCAGTTTTTCTACCGCCTCATAGTTGCCCCAGCTCAGGTCAAGGCCGCCGGTAGTGGTCTGGTCGATAACGCCGCGCTGGTAGAGCTCCATGGCCCAACCGATGGCGCCTCCGGTACCGGAGGAGTCGAGTCCCAGGTCGTTGAGGATGTTGTTCAGCCGCAGCACCTTTTCCGGTTCCGTGATGCCAATGTTGGGGCCGAACTTGCCGACGGTGACATATTCCGGACCATCGCCCTTGTCGTACCGGTCGAATACCCCGTCGCCCTTGATGCCCTGGTAGCTGGCGGTGTGTTCATGCTGCACCTCCGCCTGCGAGGTATCGTAGCTGGCGTTGCCGGTCACGCCTTTCAGCGCGTTGGCGCCAAAGCCACCCTTGGCGCCGGGAGTCATGTCGTTCAACGGCCGGCACTTCACCGGGCACTTGTAACAACCGTCCATGCCGGTGCGGTAGCCGTCGAAATTGTCGGCGTCCAGGTCCTCCACCCAGGTGTTCTCCTGGTTGTTCTTGGTGCCGATGGCACCAAGGATACGGCTTGGCTTGTACAGAAACGGGGTGCCAACGGTCTTCAGTGCGTTGTGAATCACGCTGGTGCTGATCACCTTGTTGCTGATCTCCTTGGCTCCCAGCTTGAACTCCTTGGAGGTGGCGATCTTGCCCGGCGCGCCATCGATCATGATCGCCTTGAGACCCAGCGAGCCCATCTTGGCGCCGGGGCCGCCACGCGCCCAGATCGCCTTGATACCACCCATGATGCCGGCACTCAGGGCCAGGTTCTCGCCGGCGCTGGTGATACGCGCCAGGGCCATGTCCTTGCGCTCGGTGCGTTCGAAATCTCGCTCGATCGCCTCGGTAACGTCCAGGTTGTCCATCCCGATGTAGGGGGTGGCATCAAGGAACTGCACGTCGTCGAATGAGATCTTCAACAGGGTCCACTGCGGGTTGCGCCCATAAACTACCAGGTGGTCATAACCGTGGTGGCGCATGAAGGCGGGGAAATAGTCGCCGACATTACTGTCGAGGATGGCGTCACTCTCCGGAGAGAGGCTGGTGACATTGCCCCGGGTGGCGGAGGCCATGTAGCCGGTGAAGACCCCGCTGCCGAAGATCAACGGTACCTGTGGATCGAGAGGTTTGAGCGGTTCCGCCTGCTCGGTTGCGAGCAGATTGTAGAGCAGGTACATGTTGGCACCGCGGCCGCTGAGGAAGGTGGTCAACACCTCCTTCGGCAGATAGGCCTTGCGGTGGCTGCGCCGCTCCAGATCCACGAACAGTACAGCACCCTGAGTGGGGTACTGGGGTGCATCATGCAGGCGGTTCAGCAATGCGTCGACGCGATCTCTGGTATTCATGACATATCCTCTGACATTCTCCTGTTACCGATTCGGCAGCAGGCGGGCCGGGCGTGTACAGGCCTCCGTTGCCTGCATACGCCCACTCCCTGTGTAGCTCCCTTTGCCGGAAGCCGCTGTTGATCCATGTTTACCCGAGGGGCGGAGTCAACGCCGACCCCGACCTTTCGGTGGCGGAGCTGGTCCGCCCTGCGGACGCCCTGCGGGCGCCGATCCGTTTTGAATCGCTACTTCTGTTGAAACAGATTGCAACCGAACTCGCCACGCATCTGTATCCCGGCGAATTCATCATCGGTGCGCACCAGGGCGCGCAGCGGATTTGAGCGCATCTGCTCGAACAGTTCGCAAACGCCGAACCCTTCCTGCTCATGCTCATTGCGCAGGACGACGTTCTCCTCATAACGCCAGTGACTACAGCTGTGACAAAAGCTCACGAGTGCCTCCTATTTTTTTCGCAGATCGCGAACCCGAATGGCCTTGCCCTGGGAACGGGGAACCTCGCCGGTATCCAGTACGTTGACTGTACAGGTCACACCGATCATCGACTTGATGTGGTGTTTCACTTCCGCGCCGAGCGCCTTTCTGTCACCGATGAAATCGGGTTCCGGCTCGATATCCACGCTCAGGGTGTCCATGATGCCCTCACGCTGGATCACCAGCTGGTAGTGGGGCGCCACGCCGGCAACACTCACCAGCACCGACTCGATCTGTGACGGATAGACGTTGACGCCGCGGATGATCATCATGTCGTCGTTGCGACCGGTGACGCGCAGGATGCGCACATGGGAGCGGCCGCAGCTGCACGGCTCATCGGTCAGCTTGGTGATGTCGTGAGTACGGTAGCGGATGATCGGCAGCGCTTCCTTGGTCAGGGTGGTGATCACCAGTTCGCCCACCTCGCCATAGGGCAGGGGCTGCAGCGTTTCGGGATCGACGATCTCGAACAGGAAGTGATCCTCCCAGCCGTGCAGGCCGTTCTGCTCGGTACATTCGCAGGCCACGCCCGGGCCCATGATCTCGGACAGGCCATAGATATCCATCGCCTTCACGCCAAGCTGTTTCTCCAGCTCGCCACGAATCTCGTCGCTCCAGGGCTCGGCACCGAATATGCCTACGCGCAGTGGTCCGGCCGCCAGGTCCACGCCCTCACTCCTGGCCACCTCGGCTATGTTGAGGGCGTAGGAGGGGGTGGAGAGCAGTACGTGGGAGCCAAAATCGCTCATCACCGCAATCTGCTTCTCGGTATTGCCACCGGACATGGGGGTGACGGTGCACTTCAGCCGCTCGGCACCGTAATGGGCGCCCAGCCCGCCGGTGAACAGGCCGTAACCATAGGCGTTGTGCACAATGTCGCCGGGGCGGGCGCCGGCACAGGAGATGCTGCGTGCCATCAGGTCGGCCCAGTTATTGATGTCCCCATCGGTGTAACCAACCACGGTCGGCTTGCCGGTGGTGCCGGAAGAGGCGTGCAGCCGGGAGATCTGTTCCCGGGGCACGGCGAACATGTTGAACGGGTAGGCGTCGCGCAGATCGTTCTTTACCGTGAAGGGAAACTTGGCGAGATCTTCCAGGTTTTCCAGGTCATGAGGCTTCACACCCTGTGCATCGAACGCCTCCCGATAGTGCGGGACGTTGTCATAGGCGTGCTGCAGGCGTGTCTTCAGTCGCTGCAACTGCAGTTGCAACAACTGCTCACGCGGCATGCATTCGGCTTCTTGATCAAAATAATAATTATCGGCACCAGTATCTGACATGGTGTCACACTCCTCGTTGTATTTTTTAGTTTAGTCCGGCAAAGCGTTTTAGGGATTTCACCCGTTCATTGACCTGCTCCTGTATGTGAGCCAACTGCTCTTTGCTCACATGGCGGTACTTGCCACTCAGGTTCAGATAAGCCTCGACCGGCAGGGGGTTATCGATGGAGTGGGTGAAGCGCAGTTCACCCCCCCGCTCATACTCCCAGAGGGGAGCAAAGTTGGTCTCCACGCCCTTGCGGCAGACCTCGATGGTCTGGGACGACGGGAAGCGCCAGCCGGTGGGACAGGGAGAGTAGATGTGCAGATAGGCAAAGCCGCGTTCGGAGGCGGCCAGTGCCTTGTCCAGTTTTTCATAATAGTCCTCAACGAAGGCGGTAGAGGCGGTGGCCACGTACTCGCAGTTGTGGTTCATCATGATCATGGCGAGATTTTTCTGGCTGGTGCGCTTGCCTTTCATCTCGGTGCCCACCGGCGTGGTGGTGGTCCAGGAGCCGTAGGAGGTGCTGCCGGATGCCTGCATGCCGGTGTTCATGTAGCCTTCGTTGTCGACACAGATAAACAGGATCTGATCATTGCGCTCGGCCGCACCGGAGAGCGACTGGAAGCCCACGTCACCGGCTCCGCCATCGCCCGCCAGTGCCATGGCGGTGACATTGCGGCCCATGCGGTTGTACTGCTTTTTCACCCCCGCCAGCATCGAAGCAGTGTTGGTCAGCAGCGGATGGAATACCGGGACCTTGGTGCCGGTGGTGCCGTTGAATCCGACTGAACCCATGCCGGGGATGCAGCCGGGCGGGGTGGCCAGCACCGTGTCGGGTCCCACCTTGCGCAACGAGTGGCGCATGATCATCTCGGAGTTGCAGCCCTGACAGGCGGAGAGCCCGGGTACGAACAGGTCTTCCCGCTCATGCTGCTCGTTGAAAATACTGGCCGAGGTGATATAGGTCAGCGCGCCGCTCGGGCACGCCTTGACGCAGGCCGGGTCGCCATCGCAATGATCGCACTTGGCCACATGCTTCAGTTCGGCGTTGTAGGTGATGCCGCCGTAGGTACAGCCGACGGTGCAGAGCAGGCAGTCGATACAGAGACTCTCGTCCCAGTCGATCAGGCCGGTCTCCGGGTTCTTGGTCAGGGCGGTGGAGGGGCAGCTCTTGGTGCACTCCGGGTCGCCGCATTGACGGCACAGGGCCAGTTCCGGAGGGTTGCCGTTGAAGCCGGCGACAATCTTGATCCGTGAGTGCAGCAGGTCGTCGGTACCTGCCTTGATCTGGGAACAGGCGGTCATGCAGGCATTGCAGTCGTTGCACAGTTCGCAGCGCGACGGATCGAAGGCGATGGTGTTATAAGCGGTCATAAATCTGTTCTCCCGTTATCGCCAGGTGCTGGACATGAGGGCGCGGCCGGTTTCCAGCGGTCGGGCGATAAAGGCATCTTTTACCGGGGTGAGATCGATCTTGCGCAGGATCAGTTGCCACATGATGCCGGCATCCATCTCTTCATTGATGCTGGAGATGCCATGCAGCCGGTTATCCTTGAGCAGGATCTTCAGGTAGCGCTGGTTATCGTCATCGGTCCGGGTCAGTTCTTCCAGTTGCGCATCGGCCATGCACTGGCCGACCGAAATCGCCTGTTGGCCGAAGAAGGTGTAGGTGTTGATCGGCACACCGCCCACGTAGGGTGCGAGTGCATGATCCTCGGCCATATCCATGGCGGCAATCGCGCCCTGGGTAACGGCATCCGGCAGGATGCCCATCATCACCTTGTCCTCGCCATAGAAGTCGGCGGCCTGGGCGACATCGCCGGCGGCCCAGATATTCGGTGCGTCGGTGCGCATGTTGCGATCCACCAGGACGCCCTGGTCCACCTGGACCGAGGTGCCCTTGAGATAATCGAGTTGCGGTTTCACGCCGGTGGCTACCAGCAGCAGGTCGGCCTCCAGGCTGTTGCCATTCTCCAGGGTGATCCGACAGCCGTTATCCTGTGATTCAACTTTAACTACCCGGCTACCCATCACCATGTGGATGCCGTTGTCGTTGAAGGCGGTCTCGATGACCGAAGCGGCGCGCGGGTCGAAATAACCCGGCAGCACCTGGTCACACATCTCCACGATGGTGACATCGAGACCGGCGTGGCGCAGGTTCTCCGCGCCGTGCATGCCGATCAGACCGGCACCCAGCACCACGGCGCGCTTTGCCTTGCCGGCATGCTCACGCAGATCAATGGCGTGCTGCATGGTGCGCAGGACATGGAACGGTGTCTCGCTGAGTCCCGGAATCGGCGGGATGATCGGGTCGGCCCCGGTGGCCAGCAGCAGTTTTTCATACTGCCACTGGTCGCCGGATTTGAGGCTGGCGACCCGGTCGTTCTCATTAATGGCCACCAGTTCGTTGTCGCTGATCAGGGTGACGTTGTGTTGGGTGAAATAATCCGCCTTGCGCAGCACCACCCGCTCCGGGGCACTCTGTCCCGACACCACGTAGGGCAGGATGGTGGGTGAGTAGGGTGCGTGGGCATCGCGGGTCACCAGGGTGATGGGGGATGTCTCATCCACCAGGCGAATCCGGTGGACCGCTTCCAGGCCGGCATGACTGGCACCGGCGATGAGATAGTGGGTCGTGTTCATCGGGTGCTCCTCAATCGTTCTCGTTCAGCCACACCGGGCCGTCGAATTCAGTACCCGCCAGCAATTGCGCGGTGCGCTCGATGGCGCGGGCGAAGTGGCCTTCGGTCAGGTCGGCACCGGCCAGTCCGCCAATGAAGGAGCCGGAGGCAACCGGTTTGCCGGCGCGGTAGAGGCAGCTCAGTACCTCCTGGTAGAGCGGTCCGCAATCCCAGCCGTAGTGCACAGAGCGATCCACCACGCCGACCGCCTCGACCTTTTTCAGGGCGCGGGTCATGGCCTCGACGGGGAACGGGCGGAAGGTCTTGATCTTGATCAGGCCGACCCGTTCACCGCGTAGCCGGGCGCTGTCGATGGCATCCTTGGCGGCACCGGTCATGGAGCCGATGGTGACCAGGGCGTAGTCGGCGTCATCCAGCCGATACTCCTCCACCAGCGGGGCATAGTCGCGACCGAAAATATCCGCCCAGTCGGCATGGGCCTGTTCGATCACGCCGAGGGCGTTCTGCATGCCTTCACAGAGACCCTTGCGATAGGCGACGAACTTGCTCGGCCCCGGACCGCCGGCGCCACCGGTGAGCGGATCGACGGCCATGGGCCGCATGGGATCCAGTGCCACATGCCAGTTGACGTCCTTCTCGCCCAGGTAGTCATCCACAGCGGACTGCTCCGGCACGTCCACCTGGGTGACGCCGTAGGAGAGATAGTTGCCGTCATGGCAGATATTCACCGGCAGCATCACGTCGTGATGCTCGGCAATGCGGTAGGCCATGATGGTGGTGTCCAGCACCTCCTGCACGGTCTCACAGTAGATCTGGATCCAGCCGGTCTCCTTCATGGTCATGGCGTCCTGCTGGCCACCCCAGACGCATTGCGGGGTGATGCCGTCGCGGGTGACCAGCGAGGCGACGATCGGCAGGCGCATGCCCGGCGTGCGCCAGTAGGGTTCAAACATGAAGGCGAGACCGGGACCGCAGGTGGCGGTATAGGTGCGGCCACCCGCGAGGGCGGCGCCGTGCAGGGCGGAGAGCACGCTGTGCTCACCCTCCACGTTCATCAGTTCCGCCTGTATCTTGCCGTCGGCAATAAACTGGGAGACGTACTCCACCAGCGAGGACTGGGGGGTGATCGGATACACCGCCACCAGGTCGGGGCGGGCCAGGGCGACGGCCCAGGCGGCCGCCTCGTTGCCGTCACAGACAATGGACTGGGCGCAGCCGGGGTGTTTCATCTTCAGGGCAGGCGTGGCCATTACTTGATCTCCTCAATCATCTTGATGGCATTGTGCGGACACTCCACGGCACAGATACCGCAACCCTTGCAGGTGTCGTAGTTGACATCGAACCAGGCCGGCTTCTCGACGATGCACTGCACGGGGCAGAAGATCCAGCAGATGGCGCACTTGACGCATTTGGCGCGGTCGACGATTGGCCGCTCGGCGCGCCAGTCGCCTGGCAGCATGCCGTTCTCGATGATGGCGACCGGGCAGAGGTTGTCCGGCACCTGGCTCATATCGGGACGCGGGTGGGCTTTCATTTTGTAATCCGGGTCGTTGCTCATACCCACTCTCCTCCCTGTCGCTGTTTCACTATTGATTCGTTGAAGCCGCGCTCGACCGCGATCAGATTCTGCTCCAGGCCGGCGTCGCGGAAATTGGCCGACTCCAGTCCGGCGCGCAGTCCCTCCATGGTGACGATGCCGGTGGCCTTGGCGAAGGCGCCGAGCATAATGGTATTGGTGATGGGGCGGCGGAACACCTCCATGCCAATGGTGACTGCGTCGCACAGCACCACCCTGGTGACCTGTTCGGGGCAGTTGAGCGACTCGGCCGACTGGCGCGTGGCCTGGATCAGGGTGCTGTTCGGCTGCACCCCGGCAAAGATATCCACCGCCTTGGGGATGCTCGGATCGATACAGATAATGTAATCCGGCGCATAGATATTGGTGACCGCCCGCAAGGGTCGATCGGAATAGCGCAAGAAGGCGGCCACCGGCGCGCCGCGCCGCTCGAAGCCGAAGGCCGGGATGGCGGTGACATGCTGTCCGCTCATGACTATGGCCTTGGCGAGGATCTTGGAGGCGAGCACCGCGCCCTGTCCGCCGCGACCATGCAGGCGTACCTCGTGGGTGGTTTTTTGTTCTACTGCGGTTATTGTCATTGTGGCAATCTCCAGCCGGGTTTCAGTCCGGGGCCGGGCTTGCCGCCGCCCCGCGCCGGGGTGTGAGTGATGGCAAAGCCCTGGTAGTAGGCCGCATAGATGATGATCTGGTACTTGCAGAACCAGCCGCACAGCACCATGAAAAATCCGGCTACCGCCGCCAGCGGTAACTGATAGGCCGCGTAACTCTTGCCCAGGAACAGCAGCACGAGCGGCGTGGCTATACCAAGCAGGGTGATGACGATGTTGGCCCGTTCCAGCACCTGCAGCGTCTGCTCCGGTGCGTTGTTGGCCAGTGAGTAGCGGTAGTTGAGCCAGGCCGCGCCGCGCAGGAATACCAGCGAGAGGGCGATGATCCAGCCATAGCCGACGAACAGGGCGGCCACGTTGCCTTCCACCAGCCCGGCAAATATCAGCAACACACCCATGCCCTCGGTCAGGCCGGTGGTCACGATCAGCGGATTGATGGCATTGGTGCGCCAGGCCGGGATGCCCTTGGCCATGTGCAGGATACGCGCCTGGGCATACAGAAACAGGGCCGCCGGGATGGCGCTCAGGATCAGCAGGGAAGTGGAGCCGGTAAAGAAGGTGAGGATGCCCAGTGGCAGCAGCAGCATGGCCACCATGCCTTCGCGGGTCATCCAGGAGGTGGCCGGGTTGCGGAACACGTTCATGGAGCGCAGCGGGCGGCCGATCTCCAGCCATACCAGACCCAGGCCGGTGGCGACGAAGGCGCTGGCGAGCAGGGCGTAGCCGGTGGTGTGCAGCCCCAGGGCCGACAACAGGGCTGCGACCACCAGCAGACCGGAGCCGGTGCCGCCGCAGATGAAGTTGCCGGCAGCGCGCCAGTCCCAGCGTTTCTGTAGAGTAGGACCTAACATTATTTACGTTCCCACAGGTAATAGAAGCCCGAGCCGGTTTCCAGCTCTTCGTGCATCTGGAAGTGTTCATGTGTGCGCAGCAGCTGGGACACGTTGCTCTCCGGATCGTCGATGTCGCCGAAAATCAGGGCATTGGCGATACAGCTGTTGGCGCAGGCCGGCGTGGCGTCCGGGTCGATGCCCGGCGTGAGGCCGTTGGCGGTGCCATAGTCGATGCGGTCAACGCAGAAGGTGCACTTCTGCGCCACCGCGCGGCGTTCGCTGTGGGGCACTTTCTGCTCATGTTTCATCTGACCGAACTGCTTGCCATAGGCCTTGTTGGGTATGTCTACCCGGTCCCGGGCCTGATAGGGGCAGGCCTGGATACAGTAGGCACAGCCGATACAGAGATCGTAGTCGATGGAGACGATGCCGTCGGGCCGCTTGTAGGTGGCCAGGGTGGGGCAGACATCGGCACAGGGCGCATCCAGGCAGTGGTTGCAACCCACCGGAATGAAGGCGCGGCGTACATTGGGGTAGGTGCCGACTTCAAAATCCAGTACCTTGCGCCACTGCACGCCGGGCGCCGTGGCATTGGTGTGCTTGCAGGCCGCGGTGCAGGTCTGGCAACCGACACAGCGGTTGATATCGGCGACCATCACATAACGGGTCATTTGGCATCTCCAATCTTCTTGATCTTGACTCGGGCCAGATCCGCGCCGGAACCGCTGGAGTCGGTCAGATCCAGCAGCATCGGTACCAGGGAGTTCATGCTCGGTACGTCAAAATCCTTGGCAAACGGGGTCGCCCAATGGTCGAACTGGCCCATCAGCATCAGGGTGTCGGGGCGAATGCCCTGGCGGGTGACCAGGATGCCCCGGGTGGCGCTGAGCGGTGAGGTGATCTCCACCCGGTCGCCATCCTTGAGGCCCAGCTTGTGCGCCTGACCGGTGTTCATCACCAGGCCGCCATGGGTACCGATGTTCTGGGATACTTCGCGGATCATCTGGATCGAGACATTGCCGCCCCAGGCGTACTGCATACTGCGGGAGGTGACCAGCCAGAACGGATAATCGCTGATATCGACACCGAAGTTGCGCTCCAGCGCCCCTTCCCAGAGTGCCTGGAAATCCATCATGTCGGGCAGTCCCTCGTACTCTTCCAACTGCTCGTCCCACCAGCTGATGCCGCGCTCGTGCAGGCGCCGACCCAGCTGTACGCCGACCCGCTTCAGGGTCTCCTGGTAGGGCAGTTCATAGCGCACACCCTCATCCTCCATCTTGGCGGTGAGGTACCACTTGATGCGCGGGAAGCCGGTGAGTCGGTAGCCCTTCTCCTTGTAGTAGTCGAGGCCCTGGCTCTCCTTGCCGCCGGTAATCTCGGCACTGGCCGCCTTGCAGTTGGCGTCCCAGATGGTCTCGACGTCGTGGGCCTGGCTCTCGTCCAGGCTGAAATCGTAATAGTCGGTCTTCAGTGCGACGCCGGCGGCGCCGCGGTTGACGGCCTTGTTGTACTTCTCCAGCACGCCACAGCGTCGTGCCAGCTCGGTACTGATCCAGGTAAAGTCGCGGGTGTCGCCCTGCGGCTCGGTCACCGGCTGGCGCAGGGCAAAGCCCTGATGATCCCAGAACTGTTCGATAAATTTGGTACCGCCGATACGGATCAGCTGCAGCCCCTCCAGGTCGGTGCGATCCGGCAGCAGGATATCCGCCATGTGGTTGGTCTCGTCGCGGGTATAGGCGAAACAGACCGTGAACGGGAAGGTGGCGATGGTTTCGGTGATCTGCTCGGTATCCCAGAAGGAGATGGCCGGATTGGTGCGATAGACGAACCAGAGGGCCGGCTTGGTGGCCTGTGGCCAATGCTCCGGCCCCTTCTCCTGCTGCATCCAGGCCAGATGAGTCGGCCCCAGGGCCTGGCTCCAGGCCGAGTTACCGACCAGCGGCACCAGGGTGCGGTTGGCGTTACGTACCTCCGGCTTGGCGACCCAGTTCTCCTTGTCGGTCGGATTCATCGGATAGGCGAGGAAGCCGTCCTCGGAAAGCTTGACGCTGTCGTTGCGATCGGAGGCGGGGCGGTTGATACGCACGGTGGTGCCGATGGTACCACCCGGCACTTCCAGTGCACCCACCAGCACTGCCAGCATGGTACGGGCCCAGCAGCAGTGGAAGCCGCCCCAGCCGTTGTTGACGGTCTTGCCGAGGGTGACCGCGACCGGGCGCAGCGGCATGGTGCGCCCGTCCACCTCGATGGTCTCGCCGATGCGGGCGTGATCCAGGTACTCCAGGGCGATGCGGCGGATGATCTTGTGGTCCACATCGCAGACCCGTCCGGCCCATAGCGGGGTGAACGGCTTCATGTGTTCAACCAGTTTCTCAAAGGCCGTGGTGACCTTGATATCCTGGTGCTCCCAGCGATCCTCGTCGGCGCCCAGCTCGATGCCGCTGAGGATGTACTGTCCCTCCAGGGCCGGTTCGGTATCCGGCGTATCAAAGGGCACCGCCTGCTTGCTTTTCAGGTCATAGATCAGCGGCTTTTTGCTCTCCGGGTCACGCAGGTAGTAGCCGTTGGGCGCCACCAGGTAGGGGGAGCCGGTGCGATCACGCAGGAACACCTTGTCCAGGCGGTCGCGCTGCTCATGCAGCAGCACATGGATGAGTGCGAACATGAATGCCGGATCGGTCTTCGGCCTGATCGGCACCCATTCGGAGGAGGCGGCACCGGTCTGGGAGAGATGCGGTTCAACCTGAATCCGTTTGACTCCCCGGTCGCGGGCGTCGGCATGCCGTTTTACACCGCACACACCACCGGAGGCCTCGATATTCATGCCGAAGGAGATAATGTAATCGCACTTCGGTGTATCCGGGGTGACGATGAAGGCGCGGTGCCAGAGCTCACCGTAAAGATGCTCCGAATGGTAGCACTTGACGCCCTGGCCGCTGCCGAATCCCATGTCGATCGGGGTGATGGCACTGAGGAATGCGGGGAAGGTGCCCATGTAGTAGGTGGAGGTGCCGCCGCCGCCGAAACTGGCGGCGATCTTGGGGTAGCCCGCCTCGTCGGTCTTGCCTTCGACCTGGATCTGTTTCACCTTGTCGGCGATGGTGTCCAGCGCCTCGTCCCAGCTGATCGGGACAAACTTCGGATCTTCGTTGCGCCCCTTCTTCGGATTGGTCCGCTTCATCGGGGTGAGAATGCGATGCGGATTGTAGACCTTCTGAATCAGTCCAAACGCCTTGACGCACACCTTGCCAGCGGCCGGTGTGCAGTCCGCCGCGTCGAAGTTGGGTTGCACCTCGGTGGCGATACCGTCTTCGACCCGGACGTTGAGCAGGTCGGGACCGGCGACGCACTGATAACAGTATGTCGGGATCTTGGTCTTGCCTGTGGGTGATTCAGTGGTCATGGCTGTCTGCCTTTAGCTGGTTGCTTTTGCGGCCTTGGATTTAAGCCGTGCGGCGGTCTGCTCGGTATCCACGATAAAGCGGGTATGTTTGCCCCTGGCGACATTCTCCAGCGCGTCACGGGCGGTGAACTCGTAGCTCACCATGCGACCCTTTACCTCGGTGATGGTGCTGGTGATCTCCACCCACATACCGAGCAGGGTGGCGCCGGTGTGATCCATTTCAACCCGGGTGCCGACCGAGTCCTCACCTGCATCCAGATGCTCCAGCAGCAGGTTGCGGCTGGTCACTTCCATATCGTAGATCAGGCTGGGTGTTGAATAGACCGCGCAGTCGTCGCCGACAAAGTTTACGGTACGAGCCTTGTCAATCTCGTAGCGGTCGGTTCTTGCCAGTCCTTCCTTCAAGCTCTCTTTCATTGCCTATGCCTTCGTCTGTTATTGTTCAAGTAAGGGTTTTGAATCGTCTTGTCAGTGACAATCCGATACAGTTTTCATGTTCGCATTTATTATTATTGATTTAGTTTCAAAATAAACTATTTGGTGCAATCGTCAACCGGTTTTTGTTCCAATTGAGTTGTTTCTGACAATTGTCAGATGATCCTGGGATGGTACGTGGTCAGATGTAAAGTCCGCAGAATCTGACGAGTAAAACGAACCCCGTCGACCACGTGATAATCTCCTTTTTAAAAAGTTATTAAAGAAACTATCTGTTGCTTTACTCAAGCAGCAAGGGTGGATCCTCATCCTCGTCCCAGCCTGCTTCAGGCACTGGATGCGCTGCGCGTTTCTGTTTCAGGTAGTCACGGAATTCACTGGCCTCCCGGGCAAAGCTGCGCGCCAGTTTCTGTACCTCCGCAACCGTCGAACCCTGTTCGATCTGTCGGAACAGGTCAGCGGCACTCTGCTCGACATCCATTGCCAGGGTCAGGGTGTGGTAGGGCGTCATCATATAGTGGGCGCTGCTGTGTCCCGGCACCTCGGTATTGATGGCGTCATCCCAGTTGTAATCCCAGGGTGGGATATGTGGCAGGGTCAGTCCTTCGCTGAGTTCCTGCACCACCCGGGTACGGCTATTCTGCTTTTTTTCCAGCCAGCGGAAGAGCTCCGCCGCTTCCGGATTGTTCATCACCTCCATCTGGTCGGCAAACAGGTCATAGCGCTCAACCATTTCCGAGAGCATGGCCAGGGTGCGGGCAAGTAGTTCGACCTTGCTGTCGATCTGTGACCCGGTCACAACACGAACCCCTGTTCCAGGTCCGACAGGTGTTCAACCGTGGTTTTCAGCTCCGGTTGATAGGCAGCCCGGTCGCCCTTGTACAGCGTGCCGAGGAAGAAGTTGTCATCGGTCATCAGCCGCTTGGCGGCGACCGCCGGATCCTTGGTCGGCTCGACCGGCGCCGCGCGCACCATTTTCTTCCAGTCCTTCTGTTCGGGGCGGAAGGTGACGCAGGGGCTGAGCATGTGCACAAAGGAGAAGCCGGGATGGCGAATCGCGTCCACCAGTACCTTGGCCGCGCCGTTGGGATCGGTGCTGGAGGCGCGGGCAATAAAGTTGGCACCGGAGGCGAGGGCGATCACCAGCGGGTAATAGGGATTGATCTTGGTGCCACCCGGGGTCAGTTTGCTCTTGTCCCAATCGGGATCGGTGGTGGGGGATGCCTGGCCCTTGGTCATGCCATAGACCTGGTTGTCCATGACGATATAGGTCATATCCACGTTGCGCCGGCAGGCGTGCATGAAGTGGTTGCCGCCGATGGAGAAACCGTCACCGTCACCACCCGCCGCCAGTACCGTGAGGTCGGGACGCGAGACTTTGAGACCGGTGGCAACGGGCAGCGCACGGCCGTGAACGGCATGGAATCCGTAGACGTTAAGGTAGGCGGGCAGACGCGAGGAGCAGCCGATGCCGGAGACCAGCGCGACGTTTTCCGGCTCCAGGTTCATCTCGGACATCGCCTTGGTGATGGCCAGCAGCACACTGTAGTCACCACACCCGGGACACCAGACGGGCTTGGTGCCGGATTTGTATTCATTCGGTTTCAGACTGGGACAGGGGTTTGCTGTTTCCATTAGTCGTTCTCCCACGCTTTGAGTTCGCTGTAGACATCATCGGGACGGATCATCAGGGGGCCGGGGACGGCCATGGAGCGAAGTTCGCATGGCAGGTCATAATGGGCGCGCAGATAGTGATAGAACTGTGCCCCGTGGCACTGTTCGACCACCAGGGTGCGTTGCACGCCGGCCAGGGCGGCCGCCAGGCGTTCCGGTTGTGTCGGTGACAGCAGACGCATGCTGATCAGTCTGACCTTGTGGCCTTCCGCCGCCAGCATGTCGATCGCCTCGCTGACCGGCCCGGTGCTCGAGCCCCAGGTCAGTACCGCCATGTCGCCTTTACCCTCGATCTTGGCCCAGTGATCACCATAGTCAAACTGGTCAAGCTTGCGCTTGCGCTTGTTCAACTGCTGGATATGGTCCTCGGCCCGACTGGAGGGAGTGCCGGTGGGGGAGTGTTCCAGGCCGTCGGCGGTGTACTGGCAGCCCGGTGTGCCCGGGATGGACATGGGAGAAACGCCGGATTCGTTGACCACATAGCGACGGAAATCTTCCGCCTTGCTGGTGATCTTGCGGCCCCCGGAGACAAACGCTATATCGGCCGGCCGGTCGATCAGGGCGCGGGTCTGGCCCAGTGACTGATCGGACAGCACGATCGATGCGGTTTGCAGGGTTTCGGCCAGGTGGGTGGCCCACTGGGTGGTGAACAGACAATCGCCAATCGACATCGGTGCGACCACGATGTGGGGTGCGTCACCGTGCAGACCGTAGAGGGCGATGTTGAGATCGCTCTGTTCCGACTTGGTCGGGATACCGGTGGAGGGGCCGCCACGCATGACGTCGACCACGACCACCGGCGTCTCCGAGGCGACGGCCAGACCGATGGATTCAATCATCAGCGCCAGACCGGGGCCGGAGGTGGCGGTGAGCGAGGGAGTGCCGCCGAAGGAGCCGCCAATCAACTGATTGATCGAGGCCAGTTCATCTTCCGCCTGCACCAGTACGCCGCCCACCTTCTTTAGATTGGGTGCCAGCCACTCGAGGATTTCTGTGCCGGGGGTGATCGGGTAGGCCGCCACAAAGCGCACGCCGCCGCGGATCGCGCCCAGGCCGGCGGCTTCGTTGCCGGTGATGCTCCAGCGCTCCACCTGGGAGTTGGCTTCAATCCGGAATTCCGGGATATCAGGAATAGCGGATGCCTGCTCGATACCGGCCCTGACGCCAGACATGCTGGCCTCGATAGCCGCCTCACCTTTTTTTGACAACGACTTGGTCAACACCTTTTCCAGGGCGTCCACCGGCAGGTTGATCAGCTGCGCCAGAGCGCCGAGCGCCACCATGTTGGGGCGTCCGCCAGTGATGCCCTTGGCCAGTTCGCTCAGGGGCAGTTCCACATAACGTCCACCCATATTGCTGATGGCATCAGGTACCTGGCCGCCCACATCGCCGATCACGATGCTGTTGCTGTCCAGAATGATCTCGCCGACAAAACGGTCGGCGTTCAGCCAGTCGATGGCCAGCAGGATATCGAAACGACCCTTGTGGGTCTCCACGGGTTGAGGGGAGAGGCGCAGCAGGGCGGCGGCTTCACCGCCGCGGATCTGTGGGCCCGATGAACGGGTCATCATGCCGTACCAGCCGGCCTGGCCAGCTGCGTCCAGGAGTTGCTGGCCGGCAGTCATGACACCGGAACCTCCACTGCCGAGCATGGCAATGGAGAGTGAACGGGGAGCGCCTGTGGAACTGCCTTTGGCGGTCTCGGTGGATGCAGAATTGTTCATTAGATATACCTTATAAATATGATATATATCGCAGGATTTTGCTGGGATTTACCCGATTGGTTGCAGGTGAAATGAATCATATTTCATGAAATGGGTCGTGTCAAAGGAAATATAGTACACAATTTTAGGTTGACAAGGGTTGAAAGTGAAATATAATTCATTGCCACAGCGTAAGTGCGTGAAATGAAAATTTCGGAGAGAGCAGACTATGAGTATTAATGGATACCGTTGGCAAATGACTGCTGTTGGCGAGCCTTTCGCCAAGCAGGAGTGCACTTTCGAGACGCCAGTGGCAGGTGAGGTAACGGTGGAAGTGGCCGGCTGCGGTGTCTGCCATACCGATCTTGGTTTTCTATATGACGGTGTCCGTACCAACCACGAGTTGCCCCTGACCCTGGGGCATGAAATCAGCGGCCGGGTAGTCGCCTGTGGAGAAGGTGCCGAGGCCATGCTGGGCAAGGCGGTGGTAATTCCCGCGGTGATGCCCTGTGGTGAGTGTGATCTCTGCCAGCGCGGCCTGGGTACCATGTGCCGCAGCCAAAAGATGCCGGGTAACGATATCCAGGGCGGCTTCGCTTCCCATATTAATGTGCCGGCCCGCGGACTCTGTCCGGTGGATGAGGCCCAGCTCGAGGCGGCCGGTATGAGTCTGGCCGAAGTGGCGGTGCTGGCCGATGCGGTGACCACCCCCTACCAGGCCGCGGTGCTGGCCGGGATCAATGAGGGTGATGTGGCCATTGTGATCGGTGTTGGCGGTGTCGGTGGCTACGCGGTGCAGATTGCCAACGCCATGGGGGCCCATGTGGTCGCTATCGACGTGGATCAGGGCAAGCTGGATCAGCTGAAGGATTTTGGTGCCGAGTTGACCCTGAACGCCAAGGAGCACGATGCCCGTGCGATCAAAAAGCTGATTAAAGAGCATGTGAAGTCGAATGGGCTGCGTGCCACCGAGTGGAAGATTTTTGAATGTTCCGGTTCGGCTCCGGGTCAGGAGACCGCCTTCAGTCTGCTGACCTACGGCTCCCATCTGGCGGTGGTCGGTTTTACCATGGCCAAGCTGGAGTTGCGGCTGTCAAATCTGATGGCCTTCAGCGCCCGCCTGCAGGGCAACTGGGGTTGCCTGCCTGAATACTATCCAAAAGCGCTTGATCTGGTGATGCAGAACAAGATTCAGATGAAGCCCTTTGTGAAACTTCATTCGTTAAACGATATCAACGCGGTGTTTGAAGCGGCCAAGGGCCACCTTCTGACCGAGCGTGCCATTCTGGTTCCGAATCTTTAAAGGGGACGTATTATGAGAGATTCAACACGCAGCATTATCAATAACACCAAGCCGGCCGCCATGGTTGACCATAACCTGGTTCCTGAACTCAGTTTCGAGGGGCTGCTGGTCGAGAAACGGCCTGCCAAGCGCCGTGACGGTACCGTGGCAGAGGGGCTCTACAACATGTGGATCACCCTGAATAACCCGGCCCAATATAACTCCTATACTACTGAGATGGTGAAGGGCGTGATCCTCGCGTTCCGTGCCGCCAGTTCCGCCCGTGATGTGAACGCCGTGGTGTTTACCGGTGCCGGCGACAAGGCGTTCTGTACCGGTGGCAATACCAAGGAATATGCCGAGTACTATGCCGGCAACCCGCAGGAATACCGTCAGTATATGCGCCTGTTTAACGACATGGTCAGCGCCATGTTGGGCTGCGACAAGCCGGTGATCTGCCGGGTCAATGGCATGCGTATCGGCGGCGGACAGGAGATCGGCATGGCGGCGGATTACTCCGTGGCACAGGATCTGGCCAACTTCGGCCAGGCCGGTCCCAAGCACGGTTCCGCGGCCATTGGCGGCGCTACCGACTTCCTGCCGGTCATGATCGGCTGCGAGCAGGCGATGGTTTCCGGCACGCTGTGTGAGCCCTTCTCGGCACACAAGGCGTACCGCCTGGGTATCGTCTCCCAGATCGTACCGGCCCTGAAGGTGGACGGTAAGTTTGTCGCCAACCCGATGGCGGTCACCGACCAGATGCTGGATGAGTATGGTCGCATCGTGCAC
Organism: Sedimenticola selenatireducens DSM 17993; assembly: GCF_000428045.1. Lineage (GTDB taxonomy): Bacteria > Pseudomonadota > Gammaproteobacteria > Chromatiales > Chromatiaceae > Sedimenticola > Sedimenticola selenatireducens. The sequence goes on from NZ_ATZE01000022.1 coordinate 84,274, forward strand.
GGTGAGTTCAAAAGTGGCGAAGAGGCCAAGGCGGCCAAGGCACTGATCAAGCAGGGCGAGATCGATCTGAGCCTGCTGGACCAGGCGGTGGAAGATCTCTGCGCCAAGCTGATCGAGACCTTCCCCGAGTGCATGACCAAAAGTCTTGAGGAACTGCGCAAACCGAAACTGGAGGCGTGGAACCGCAACAAGGAAAACTCCCGGGCTTGGTTGGCCCTGAACATGATGAACGAGGCCCGCACCGGTTTCCGTGCCTTCAATGAAGGCAATCGCGAGGTGGGACGTGAGATCGACTTTGTCGCCCTGCGCCAGGCCCTGGCAGAGGCGGCTCCCTGGACTCCCGAGCTGATCGAGAGCCTGATGCCGGGTAAGGAGGGCTGAGGCATGAGCGATTCGCCGCTCAAGGTTTGGATGGACCGGGACGGGGCGCTGCTGCGGCTGCGGCTCAACCGGCCCAAGGCCAATATTGTGGATGCCGCCATGATCGGCGCACTGCAGACGGCCTTCGAGCAATATGCCGGGCAGGCTTCGTTGCGCGCTGTGCTGCTGGATGCTGAAGGTCCCCACTTCAGCTTTGGCGCCAGTGTGGAGGAGCATCTGCCCGGCAGTTGCGCTGCCATGCTGCGCAGCCTGCATCGCCTGATTGAGACCATGCTGGATTTCCCGGTGCCGATCCTGGTAGCCATCCGGGGTCAGTGTCTGGGCGGTGGCCTGGAAGTGGTCGCGGCCGGCAGCCAGTTGTTTGCCGCGCCCGATGCGCGTCTGGGTCAGCCGGAGATACAGCTGGCGGTGTTCGCCCCGGCGGCCTCCTGCCTGCTACCCGAGCGAATCGGTCTGGCCAACGCGGAAGACCTGCTGTTTTCCGGTCGCAGCGTCAAGAGTGACGAGGCCCTGAGCATGGGGCTGGTTAATCAGGTTGCCGAAGATCCCGAGGCAGCGGCAATCGCCTATTTCGACAAATTCCTTGCGCCCCATTCGGCCTCTTCGCTGCGTTTTGCAGTGCAGGCGGCCAGAAGTGATGTGGTGGCGCGTATCAAAGCCAAACTGGCAAGCGTTGAAGCCCTTTATCTGGACGGTCTGATGGCCAGTCATGATGCTGTAGAAGGTTTAAATGCGTTCCTTGAGAAACGTCCAGCCAAATGGGAGGACAGGTAAGTATGAGTACTGCAGAGATAATCGCACGCTGTGAAGAGTTGTATGAAGATACTACTTTCGCTGCATCACGTGCCTGGAAAGAGGCGGCTCCCGGTCGCAAAGTGGTTGGATTCATGCCGGTGTACATTCCGGAGGAGATCATCCATGCCGCCGGCATGCTGCCCCTGGGCATCCTGGGTGGTGGTGACGGCCTGGAGGTGATCCATGGTGACGCCTTCTACCAGAGCTACATCTGCCGCATCCCCCGTTCCACCATTGAACTGGGCCTGACCGGTCGTCTCGACTTTGTCGATGGCATGCTGTTCCCCAGCATCTGCGACGTAATCCGCAACCTCTCCGGTATGTGGAAGCTGATGAAGCCGAACGTCTATGCCAAGTATTTTGACGTACCGCAGAACTACCGCGATGACATCGGTGGCGAGTATTACCAGAGGGAGATGCAGGAGCTGCGCCATGACATGGAGAAGCTCTCCGGTAACAAGATTACCGATGAGGCGCTGAGCAACTCCATCGCCATCTATAACCAGCACCGTCAACTGGTGCGTGATGTCTACGCCATGCGTTCCGACGAGCCCTGGAAGGTGCCGAGTTCCGAGGTCTATCTGCTGATGCGTGCCGGTCAGGTACTGCCGGTTGAAGAGCATATTGTGATGCTGACCGACTACATGGCAGCGGCCCAGGAAGAGGATCGCCCGATCCGCGATAACTGTCGCATCATCACTTGTGGTGCGTTCTGTGAACAGCCGCCGCTGAACCTGATCAAGTCGATCGAGATGGCCGGTTGTTATGTGGTGGATGATGACTACATGCTGGTCAACCGCTGGCTGATGGAAGAGGTGCCCACGGAGGGTGACCCGATCAAGAACCTGGCGGATGCCTTCCTCCATCACTCGGCCGACTCTTCCGCCAAATACTGCGACACCCAGGAGAAGGTTGGTCAGTATCTACTGGACTCGGTAAGGAAAAACAAGGCGGAAGGTGTGATCTTCGCCGCGCCGAGTTTCTGTGACCCGGCCCTGCTGGAACGCCCCCTGCTGGCCGCCAAGATGAGCGAGAATGATGTACCGCACATCTCCTTTAAATATGCAGAGAACTCGGGTCAGATGCAGCCGATCCGCGAACAGGCGGGTACCTTTGCCGATTCCCTCAAGCTGTGGAGCTAAGATCACTATGAATACTGCAACCAAACCAGAAGCGATCAAAGACGCATCGATGCTCAAGCAGAAAGAGATGATCGCAGGCAACTACGATGCACTCACCGGTGCTCCTGAAACCGGCAAAAAGATCGTCTCAACTTTCGTTCCGGGAAACCTGAACGAGCTGATCAGCAGCTTCGGCCTGCTCAATAATCTGCCGGAGATCAATGCGATCAACAACGGCATGCGCAAGCAGAGCGGCGGCATGATCATGGATGCCGAACGCGGTGGTCACTCAGAGGATGTTTGTACCTACGTGAAGGCGGACATCGGCATGATGTCCAAGGGCAACATTGCCCCCAATGGCAAGGTGATGCCAAACCCCGATCTGCTGCTGCTCTCTTACACCGGCTGCTTTACTTTCATGAAGTGGTTCGAGCTGCTGCGCAAGGAGTACAACTGCGACACCGTCATGTTGCAGGTGCCCTATACCGGCGACGGTGTCATTACCGACAACATGCGTGACTTTGTGGTCAAGCAGTTAAAGGAAGAGGTGATTCCGGCACTGGAAAAGACCTCGGGCGTCAAGTTTGATATCGACCGGTTGCGGGAGAACATGGCCCGTTCCGCCAAGGCGGAAGACGACTTGGTCTGGGTATTGGAGAGCGCCAAGAATGTGCGTTCACCTATTGATGCCTACTTCGGTGGTGTCTACTACATTGGCCCGATCTTCACCGCATTCCGCGGTACCCAGGATGCCATTGAGTACTATCAGCTGTTGCGCGGTGAGATCGAGCAGCGGTTAAAGGATGGTCTTGGACCTATCACCCCGGAAGGTGACATGGGTGAAGAGAAATACCGTCTGGTTGTGGAAGGTCCGCCAAACTGGACCAGCTTCCGCGAGTTCTGGAAGATGTTCTATGACGAGGGCGCCGTGGTTGTGGCCAGCACCTACACCAAGGTGGGCGGCGTGTATGACGAGGGTTTCCGTCATGATCCGACCAATCCGCTGGAGTCACTGGCCGACTACTGCCTGGGTTGTTACACCAACCGCAACATGCCCAGCCGTGTCGACCTGATTGAGAAGTACATGAATGAGTATCAGGCCGATGGTCTGCTCATCAACTCCATCAAGAGCTGCAACAGCTTTTCAGCCGGCCAGTTGATGATGATGAACGAAATCGAGAAACGCACCGGTAAACCGGGTGCATTTGTAGAGACTGATCTGGTTGACCCGCGTTACTTCTCCGCGGCCAATGTGAAAAACCGCCTGGAGAGTTATTTCCAGATGGTCGATCAGAAACGTCGTTCCAGCAGAAAGACAGCTTAAGGGGGCCTGAGCATGAAGTGTTATATAGGCATTGACCTGGGTTCCACCACCACCAAGGCGGTGGTAATGGACGAAAAAGGCGAAGTATTGGGACGTGGTATTACCAACTCCCGCTCCAACTATGATACCGCCAGCCGCGTGGCGAAACTGGAAGCATTCATTAGCACGCGTCTGACCCTGTTTCATCGCCAGCTGGAAGGGCTGGCCGGGCTCGAGGGTGAGAAGATCGACCGGTTGCTGTTCAACCTGGAGCGTCACTTCCGCTTGGAGCTGTTCCTGGAACAGCTGGAAGATCTGCATCAGACCTGTGCGGAAAATGCGGGAGATCTGCGCTATCCGGGACAGAAAGAGAAGATCTGTGGCGTGCTGGATGTGGCCTTTGCCCGTCTGGCCGACAAGCTGCAGGGACTGTTTGGACCGGGCGTGGTGCGCAAGTCTGACTTCTTCCGCGATCTGGCCGGTTCTGAGTACATGAACATTGCCGAAGAGACCGCGAAAGAGATGGGTATGAATTTCGATACCCTGATCAACATCTATGACAAGTCGATTATTGAGGTGGAGAACCGTCCACCAAATGCCGACATGGAAGGAAAATTCCTGCGGGCACTGACCAAGGTGCTGGAAGAAGAGACTGATCTCAGTGTCGATCCGGCTGATGTGATGGAGGCAATCAAGAAGGTGCTGGATCTGGACCTGGAAGAGACCTTTGTCGTTGGCACTGGGTATGGCCGCGTACGTCTGCCGTTCCCGAAAGAGCACATTCGCTCCGAGATTCTGTGTCACGGCCTGGGCGCTCATCTGATGTATCCCAAGACCCGCACCGTGCTGGATATCGGCGGACAGGACACCAAGGGTATCCAGATCGACGACAAGGGTATCGTGGTCAACTTCCAGATGAATGACCGTTGTGCCGCCGGTTGCGGTCGCTACCTCGGTTACATCGCTGACGAGATGAACCTGGGCCTGCACGAACTGGGACCGATGGCCATGCAAGCCACCAAGACCGTGCGCATCAACTCTACCTGTACCGTGTTTGCCGGTGCCGAGTTGCGCGACCGCCTGTCGCTGGGTGAAAAACGTGAGGACATCATGGCCGGTCTGCACCGCGCCATTATCCTGCGCGCCATGTCGATCATTTCCCGCTCCGGCGGTATCGATGATGAATTCACCTTTACCGGTGGTGTGGCCAAGAACGAGGCCGCTGTCAAACAGTTGCGCGAACTGGTTCAGGAGAACTATGGCGACGTGCAGATCAATATCGACCCGGATTCAATTTATACCGGGGCACTGGGTGGTGCAGAGTTTGCCCGCCGTGCCGTAGAGGAGGCATAAGCATGACGACAAGTATAGGCATTGATGTTGGCTCAGGTTGTATTAAAACCGTTCTGTTCAAAACAGATGGGGACAACTATGAGTGGGTGGCCCGTCGCAATGACAAGATCCGTCAACGCGATCCGAAGGAGCTGGCGCGGCGCGCCTACGACGAGGTGCTGGAAGAGGCCGGGCTTAAAGAGTCGGATGTTCAGTACACCGCCACCACCGGCGACGGTGAGAACATCGAGTTCTCTACCGGTCACTTCTACTCCATGACGACACACGCCCGTGGCGCCATCTACCTCAACCCCGAGTCCCGCTCGGTGCTGGATATGGGCGCGCTCAATGGTCGAGCGGTAAAGATGGATGAGCACGGCAAGGTGTTGACCTATCGTATGACCAGTCAGTGTGCTTCCGGCTCGGGCCAGTTCCTGGAGAATATCTCCCGTTACCTGGGTATTGCCCAGAACGAGATTGGTGAACTCTCCAAGCAGGCTGACAATCCGGAAGATGTATCCAGTATCTGTGCGGTACTGGCGGAGACCGATGTGATCAACATGGTGTCGCGCGGCATCTCGGCACCCAATATCCTGCGTGGAATCCATGACTCCATGGCGGGTCGACTGGTAAAACTGCTGCGCGTAATCAAGGCTAACGAGGGTGTGACATTCCTCAGTGGCGGTCTGGCGCTGGACGAGGGGCTGATGGACTCCATCAACGCCTCCATGGTTAAAATGAAGATTCCGACCAAGGCGGTGAACCATCCGGATTCTCCTTATGCTGGTGCCATCGGTGCCGCCATCTGGGGCGCCTATCGTTACGAGAAGCTGGCTGAGCAGGGCTCACTGGCAATCGCGTCATAATCATCTATCCCACGTAAGGAGAAATTGCTATGGCCCTTATGATTAATGAAGACTGCACCGCTTGTGATGCCTGCCCGACCGAGTGTCCGAACGATGCCATCACGGCGGGTGATCCGATGTACGTGATCGATCCGATGAAATGCACCGAATGCGTCGGCGCCGAGGACGAACCACAGTGCCAGCTGGTCTGCCCACCGGATTGTATCGTACCCAATCCGGATTTTGAGGAGACCCAGGAACAGCTGCAGGCGAAGTACGAGACGCTGCACTGAGTTGACTGAAGGTCAAGCCGGGCAACCGTCTCCCGCGGATTGGATCAGGCCGTACCAATCCGCAGTGGAGTCGCTTGCCCGCCGTATTGGCCAGGCGGTGCACATTGGTGCATCAGCATGCTAAACAAAATACCCGGAGGGGTTGAGATGTCGGAAAAAAAATGCCAGATACAGCCAATGCAGGAAGGCGATATTGAGCAGGTCATTGGACTGGACAAAAATCTCGGCGGCGATGCGCGCCCGGAATTTTTTAATAAACGCCTGCAGGCGATGGGCCGCTCTCCGGAGACCCATATCAGTTTCGTCGCCAGTGTGAATGGCCAGCTCTGTGGTTTCCTGTTCGCCCATGTGCTGAAGGGCGAGTTTGGCACCCATCAGCCGGTGGCGGTGATCGATGCTCTCGGTGTGCAACCCGGTGAGCAGGGTTCAGGTGTCGGCATGCTGCTGATGAATGCACTCAAGCAAGAGGCGGCTAAACGGGGTTGCGGCAGCCTGCGCACCCAGGCCAACTGGCATCAGCAGGAGCTGCTGGCTTACTTTGCCAACGCCGGTTTCACCTTGGCGGCACGCAATGTGCTGACCCGGGATACCAGCCCGCTGGCGCTGGACGAGGAAGATGATATCGAACTTCGCCCGGTACGTTCACTGGCTGAATCCGACCTGGATTCGATTCGCCGGATTGACAGACATATCACCAATGAGGATCGTGAGACCTATCTGACGCAAAAGGTAGCAGAAGTGATTTCGGATAGCGGTGTTCGTGTCTCCATGGTGGCCGAGCAGGACGGTCTGGTGGCCGGGTTTGTAATGGCGCGGGTTGACTACGGCAGCTTTGGCCGTGCCGAGTCCACCGCCGTGGTCGATACCCTGGGTGTCGGGCCGGAGTACAAGGGGGCCGGTATCGGCTCCGCCCTGATGGCCCAGTTGATGGATAACCTGGCCTCGTTGCAGGTGGAAAATGTGCGCACCGAAGTGGAGTGGGAGAATTTTGACCTGAATCGTTTCCTGGCCAGCTCGGGGTTCCGTCCCGCCCAGGAACTGTCACTCTCCTGCGCGCTCTGAGGCGATAGTCATGTGGGATTTTTCAGGCAGAAAGGCGGTTGTAACCGGAGGTGCCAGCGGTATCGGCCGGACGGTGGCCGAGATGTTGGTAGCGGCGGGTGCCGAGGTGCATGTATTTGACCTGAGCGTGGGAGAGAGCGGGTCAACACCCGGCATCTTCCATGAGGTCAATATCGGCGACCCGGAGAGCGTCAAGGCCGCGGTGGATGAATTGCCGGATGATGTCACCCTGCTGGTGAATAATGCCGGTATCACCCGGGACAGAAGTATTGCCAAGATGAGTGACGAAGAGTGGCACTCGGTGATCAATATCAATCTGGGTGGCGCCTTCTATCTGATCCGGGCGCTTGCCCCGCGGATGCGCGAACAGGGTCATGGCCGTATTGTCAATATCACCTCGATCAACGGTATGCGGGGTAAGTTTGGTCAGGCCAACTACACTGCTGCCAAGGCGGGCATGATCGGTCTGACCAAGACGGCGGCCCGGGAACTGGGCGGCAAGGGTGTGACGGTGAATGCCGTGGCTCCCGGCATGGTACTTACCGAGATGGCGAAAAAGCTGCCGGAGGAATTCCTGCAGAAGGCGCTGGATGAGACGATGCTGAAGGAGCTGGCAACTCCGGAAGATATCGCCAATGCGGTGCTGTTTTTGCTTTCCGAAAAGGCGCGCATGATTACCGGTGAGGTGATCAAGGTGGATAGCGGTCAGTATATTTAACAGATCCGGTGGATACGCCTGCCGGCTTATCCACCCACAGATGTAGGGTGGATAAGCGAAGCGCATCCACCATTCTCAGACAACCGGAATAAGTGGCTATGAATTCAAAAACACAGGCAAGAGCCCCATTCAAATGGGAAGACCCGTTACTCCTGGATCAGCAGTTGACTGAGGAAGAGCGGATGGTGCGGGATACCGCGCAGAAATACTGTCAGGAACAGTTGATGCCACGGGTGCTCGAGGCCAATCGCCACGAACATTTTGATCGTGAAATCATGAACGAGATGGGCGAGCTGGGTCTGCTGGGCGTCACCATTGATGGTTACGACTGCGCCGGACTCAACTATGTCTCCTACGGTTTGATTGCGCGTGAAGTGGAGCGGGTCGATTCCGGCTACCGTTCCGCCATGAGCGTGCAGTCCAGCCTGGTGATGCATCCCATCTACGCCTACGGTACGGAAGAGCAGCGCGAGAAATACCTGCCGAAGCTGGCCACTGGTGAACTGGTGGGTTGTTTTGGCCTGACCGAGCCGGATCACGGTTCCGACCCGGCCGGCATGAAGACCCGTGCCCGCACCGTGGATGGCGGCTACTCCCTGTCCGGCTCCAAGATGTGGATCACCAACTCACCGATCGCCGACGTCTTTATCGTTTGGGCCAAGGATGACGAGGGTGTGATCCGTGGCTTTATCCTGGAAAAGGGTATGAAGGGACTGTCCGCACCCAAGATCGAAGGCAAGTTCTCGCTGCGCGCGTCCATCACCGGCGAGATCGTCATGGACGAGGTATTTGTCCCGGCGGAGAATCTGCTGCCAAACGTGAAGGGGCTTGCCGGTCCCTTCGGCTGTCTCAACCGTGCCCGCTACGGCATTGCCTGGGGCGTACTGGGTGCTGCGGAAGACTGCTGGCATCGTGCGCTCACCTATACCCTGGACCGGAAACAGTTCGGTCGGCCGCTGGCGGCCAATCAGCTGATCCAGTTGAAACTGGCCAACATGCAGACCGAGATCACCCTGGGACTGCAGGGCTGCCTGCAGCTTGGACGGTTGTTTGATGCCGGACAGGCAGCGCCGGAGGCGATCTCCCTGATGAAGCGCAACAACGCTGGCAAGGCGCTGGATATCGCGCGTATTGCCCGTGATATGCACGGTGGCAACGGCATCTCGGATGAGTTCCACGTGATTCGTCACGCCATGAACCTGGAGGCGGTCAATACCTACGAAGGTACCCATGATGTGCATGCGCTGATACTTGGGCGTGCCCAGACCGGCATTCAGGCGTTCGCGCCCTGATTCGTCTCCAATGCCGGTTGCTATAGCAACCGGCAACCATTTCATCTCGTATTCCCGTCTCTCATTTTTGGCCCCTCCCCGGGGCCGTTTTTTTGACCACGGGTGAAGTGATGCGGCGAGGCTCAGGGAGCGCAGCGCCATAGTCGGAGAGATGTGAATCTAATGAATCAGCGTGGGGCTGCCAGCTTTCTGTTTCTGTCGTTTATTGGGAGGTGGGGCTGTACCTGATCTGATTGGATGCGAGCGGAAACCCGGGTAGTTGCAGGGGTTGCCGTTGCCGATGAAACCGGCGGATTGGATCAACAGGAGGGACTGTTGTGGCCGATTGGCTGGAACCGATCCCGCTCTTCCAGGGTATTGATGTTCAGGAAGGTCTCCGGTGCATCGGAAAAGTCGGCGGTGACCGTGTTGTGCCGCGCGTACCACCAGTCGATTTTGCGTTCGCCTGATGCGAGAAATTCATTCAGGCTCTGTTGCAGGCGGGTGGAGATGAGAGCGTAGACCGGCTGCATGCGGTTGCCGTCGTGGGCCACGGCAATCTCGGCTTGTGCCGCCTGCTGGGCGTTGTAGAGGCGGTTGATCAGGTCATCAGGCAGGCAGGGACCGTCACAGGGGATGGTGACGATGAAATCGCTCTCCACCTGCTGCATGGCCGCGAGGAATCCGGCCAGTGGGCCCTGAAAATCGCTCAGGCTGTCACTGACCACGGGATAGCCATAACGGGCATACTGCTCGGTATTGCGGTTGGCGTTGATCAGGATCCGGCTGACCTGGGGTTTGATACGGGCAATCACATGCTCGATCAGGGGCCGGCCGGCCAGTTCCACCAGCCCTTTGTCCTGTCCGCCCATGCGGCGGGCCTTGCCGCCGGCCAGGATGACGGCGGTGATTGATGGCCGGGATGTCTGGTCAGTCATGGTGTTTTACCTGTTTGGCTCTGCCCGGAGGCTGGTCGAACTGGAACTGTTCGGCACCGTGATAGAGCAGGAAGTGCTCGCCCTTGGCGCGGGCCACCAGGGTGACCCCCAAGCGCTGGGCCAGTTCCAGCCCCATCTGGGTGACGCCGGAGCGGGAGAGCAGGATCGGGATGCCCATCTGGGCCACCTTGATCACCATCTCCGAGGTGAGCCGGCCGGTAGTATAGAAAATTTTGTCGTGGCCCGCGGTCTGGTTCATCCACATGTGGCCGGCAATGGTGTCGACGGCGTTGTGGCGACCGACCTCTTCGACGAAATGGAGAATATCGGTGCCCTGGCAGAGGGCGCAGCCATGCACGGCGCCGGCGCGCCGGTAGATCTGGTTGTGCTGGTCCAGGGCCTTGAGCAGGCCATAGATGAGGGACTGTTTGAGTTCGGTTTTGGGCAGGTCGATCTTGTCCAGGTCATCCATCAGGTCGCCGAACACCGTACCCTGGCCACAGCCGGTGGTGACGGTCTTGCGGCTGAGCCGGTTTTCAAGGTCCGGGATCTCTTCACGGGTCTGGATGGCGGCGGAACCGGTCTCCCAGTCCACCTGGATCACCGCGACCTGGTCGACCCGCTGCACCAGTCGCTGGTTGCGCAGCCAGCCGAGCACCAGCATCTCGGGCTGCGACCCCAGGGTCATTAGGGTGACCAGCTCGCGTTTGTTGAGATAGAGGGTCAGGGCACGCTCCGCCGCTACATGGCCTTCGCGCGGGTCGCCGTATTCATCCAGCGACGTAACGGCCAGGGTGGAGTCGAGTCCGGCGTCACTCAGTATCAGGCTGGTGGATGCGGACGAGGATATTGAATCGGCAGTCATGATGCTCGAATTCCTTGATCTGACGGGTTACCTGTTGATGGGGCCGAAGCTGGATCGCTACATGCCGCCGCCGTTGGTCGATGCGGCATTATGCCACAGATCCGTAAACCGGCCGCCCTGAAGGTTGGACCGACAGATCGTTACTTTTATCAATTTATCCTGACATAACGGATACAGGATATAATTCACGGCATGATGCCAAGTCTATCTGGAGTTTAAACAATGGCCCTGATCATTACCGATGAGTGTATTAACTGTGATGTCTGTGAACCCGAGTGCCCCAATGGCGCCATCAGCCAGGGGGATGAGATCTATGTGATCGATCCAAATCTCTGTACCGAATGCGTGGGCCACTTCGATGAACCCCAGTGTGTCGAGGTCTGCCCGGTGGATTGTATCCCCAAAGATCCGGACCATGTGGAGACCGAAGAGCAGTTGTTGGAGAAGTTCAACCGGATCATCAATGGATAACCCGGTTGCCTGACGTGCGGCATCAGCGCCCCTTCCTGTGGTTGTTGTTGCTCCTGTGGCTGCCGCCTGGTCTGCCGGCGGCCCAGGAGCGCGGTGCCATCGCCTCGGCCCATCCGCTGGCTACCGAGGCGGGGCATGCCATCCTGGCCCAAGGCGGCAACGCCTTCGATGCCGCCGTCACGGTGGCAGCGGTGCTGGCGGTGGTGGAACCCTACAGCTCCGGTATGGGCGGTGGCGGCTTCTGGCTGCTGCACCGGGCCCGGGACGGTTTCGAGGTGATGCTGGATGGCCGCGAGCGGGCGCCGCTGGCGGCGCATCGTGATCTCTATCTGGACTCGAAGGGCGAAGTGGTGCCAGGCCTGTCGGTGAATGGTCCACTCGCTGCCGGTATTCCGGGACAGCCGGCGGCGCTGGCCCATCTCGCGGCCCGCTACGGTCGCCTGCCGCTGGCCCGGACCCTGGCGCCGGCGATACGCCTGGCGCGGGAGGGTTTCCCGGTGGACGGCCACTACCGGCGCATGGCGGAGTGGCGGCTGGAGCAGCTTCGGCAGTGGCCGGCCAGCAAACAACAGTTCCTGATCGATGACGCGGTACCGCCTCTGGACGCAGTTGTCAGGCAGCCGCAGCTGGCAGAAACCCTGCGCCGGATGGCGGAGCAGGGCCATGATGGCTTCTATCGCGGTCCGGTGGCGGAACGTCTGGTGGCCGGTGTCAGGGCCGCCGGGGGGATCTGGCAGTTGCCGGATCTGGCCGAATACCGGGTGGTGGAGCGGGAGCCGGTCCATGGTGAGTACCGCGGCATGAAAATCACCAGTGCGGCGCCCCCCTCATCCGGCGGTATCGTACTGATCAGCATGCTCAACCAACTGGCCCGGTTTGACCTGGATAAATACCCGTCAGTGCAGCGCAAGCATCTGGTGGTGGAGGTGATGCGTCGCGCCTATCGGGATCGGGCCGAGTATCTGGGTGACCCGGATTTTGTCGATATGCCGGTGGCGCGGCTGATAGATCCCGACTATGCGGCCGGGCTGACGCGCGATATTCAGCTGGATGCCGCCACTCCGAGTCGTTACCAGCCGGCCGGAACTGGGCTTGAGGGGCAGGACACCACTCACTATTCGATTATCGATGCCGAGGGTAACCGGGTCTCCGCCACCCTGAGCATTAATTATCCTTTTGGCTCCTGCTTTGTGGTGCCGGGCACCGGAATTCTGCTGAATGATGAGATGGATGACTTCTCGGCGCGCCCCGGCGCACCCAATGTCTATGGTCTGGTGGGGGGTGAGGCGAATGCCATTGAACCGGGCAAGCGGATGCTCTCCAGCATGACCCCCACTTTTGTTGAAACCGATCAGGGCGTGGCCGTGTTGGGCACACCCGGAGGCAGTCGGATCATTAGCATGCTGCTGCACGGTATCCTGGCATTAGCGGAGGGGGGTGGACCCGAAGCCTGGGTCAGCCGGCCGCGATACCACCACCAGTATCTGCCGGACGTGATCCAATTTGAACCCGGCGCACTGGATACCGATGAACAGCGGCAGCTGATGGAGCTGGGACACAAACTGAAGCCGCTTGATTCAGGTTATGGGAACATGCAGGCCCTGTTCTGGAACCGGCAGGACGGCCACCTGAGTGGCGCCAGTGATCCCCGGGGAATCGGCAAGGCGGTTGTGGAGTGAGTGCGTTCTCCGAATCCGTGCGGCTGTTCGTGGAAGGCCGCCGACTTGAAAAAGTCGCCTCATCTGGTTTCAATGTGCCTGTCCGCAAACGTTACCGGAAAGGATGGATGCTTAGAGTATTCGTTGTTTTGTGCCTGCTGGGTCTGCTGCTTCCCGAACTGGCCTTGGCGGGAAAATATCGTCAGGCTGCCTATATCACCAACCTCTATTTCGCCGAGCGGATCGCATCGGATGAGGATTCGGTGCAGCCGGAACGGGTGTTTAACCGGCTGAGGGCGGGTGATCCCGAGGTCATGGCCTATATGGTGCTCAATCTGTTGCTGGACAGGGGTGAGCATCAACTTGAGGTGGATATCATGGACAGGGAAGGCACTCTGTTCGATAAACTGAAGTTTGACAACGTGCAGGCCAGTCAGGATGACTGGCGCTATGCCGCCACCGGCCAGTTTGGCGGGGAGCTGCCGGAAGGTGGTATCTTCTTCAGGATCTATGACAGCCACGACGGTGGCGCGAAAGAGGTCATCGGTACGGTTCGTTTGATGACCGCTCATTGATAGTAACGGTTTTAAAAGTGAGGAGAGTATTTATGCAATTCAGTCCGTGTAAAGGTGGTGATTTCTGCAGTCAGGAGGGCACCCACTGCTCCGGTTGCGGGCGCAGCCACGAAGAGATCGCCAAGACCCGTGACCTGGTCTTTGCCGTTACCAAGTTCGCCATGGACATGGGTTACGAGAATGTAGAGGCTTTCACTGCCTTTGTGGGCGAGAAGGCGGCAAGGAATGTACGCAAACAGCAGCAGCTGAGTCAGATGGGCGGTATCGGGATTCCGGTCGGCAAGTGAGATTGCCGGGGTGCCGTTTTGGCTGCACCAAAATCTCGCAGGGTGGGCACGGAAAGCGTGCCCATATATGGTCTCCTCCCCATTTGCAAGGCATTAGATCTCGATGGCAGGGACAAGTTGCTACCATATATCCGGCCTGTTATCGAAGCGACTCTTGGCTTCTGGCCTTGATGAGCATGCGCACATACCGTCCTTATCNCCCTATCGTTCTCGTAAACTGTGGGCACGCCAGGTTTTCGGTATGCCGGTCTGACCTGTGTTGTCATCGAGGGTCTCTTGCCTTCGCAACTCTGGGTAGG
>NZ_ATZE01000023.1 GCF_000428045.1 Sedimenticola selenatireducens DSM 17993
CCCCCAATAATGAGCCCCGGCACAAGCTTCCATGGCAACGTGACAGGGTGGTTGTTTGGCCAGAAATCTCAGCAACTGCCGACGCCGCAGATTCCGGTGCCACAGCTCCTGGCCACTGGGCTTGAAGGCCACCAGCGCAAACAAATTCTTTGCTAGATCGATCCCGATGGTCGTAAGCTTATTCATGGTCTCCTCCTCAACTCATTTAGATAAAAGGGATGCTTTTATCTTGGCGCATTGCGACGCCGATTGGAGTGGGGAGGAGACCATCTCATCACCCTACCACTGAGAATAGCCGCCCATAAAAATAGGGGCAGGCACGGAGGCCTGCCCCTACCAGCGATGAATTGAATCAGATCTCTATGGCGTGCTTCTGGACGCGATAGAGCAGGGTATCGCGGGTCAGCCCCAGCAGACGCGCCGCCTTGCTGCGATTACCACCGCTCATGCAGATCGCCTGGCGGATGATATCGCCCTCCAGCGCAAACAGATCGACCCCCTCTTCCGGCAGGGAGAACAATCCCGCCTTGGCCGCGGTGGCGTTATCCCGTCGCATCTCCAGTGGCATATCGGCGGGCTGGACAATGGCCCCAGGCATCAGGATCACCATGCGCTGACAGAAATTGCGCAGCTCCCGCACATTGCCGGGCCAACGATACTGTTTCACCAGATTGCGTGCAGTAACCGAGTAGCGCGGGGCCTTTCGGCCATGATGCCTTGCCAGATCGGCGGTAAACTGTTTGAGCAACAGCACAATATCATCGGTACGCTCACGCAGCGGCGGCAACGCCAGCGGCACCACATGCAGCCGATAATAGAGGTCTTCGCGGAACTCGCCGGACTTCTGCAGTGACAACAGGTCGGTGCAGGTAGAGGCCAGCACCCGCACATCGGGGTAACCGGCATGGCGCGCCTCCACCGACTCGATGAAATGCAGCAGCTTGGCCTGCGCTTCCAGTGACAGATCCGCCACCTCATCAAGATAAAGGGTGGAACCACTGGCCGTAGCCTTCAAATCCGCCTCGAACTGCCGCTCGTCGATACCGGCACAACCGATCATCCGAAAGCGACCGTTCGAGCGCCGGCTCGCACTATGGATCTCCCGGGCCATTGACGCCTTTCCCGACCCCGGCTCCCCGGTAATCAGCACGGTAACATCCGTCCCCGCCACCATACGGGCGGCATTTACCGCCCGATTGAATACGGGTGAGCTGCCATACATCTTTTCTGCAACACTGTTCATATCCGTATCACTCGCTGTTAGTTGGGTGTCTGTTGATATGCAGTCACATCAAGCAACCCCGGAAACCATAGGGTCAACAGACCTAGCAATATAATAATCAACCCGACCGCCACCTTCAAATAGGGATTTTGCGCATAGCGGTAGAGCCGTCCGGCCAGCATGCCGGTTGCCACCACCGAAGGCAGCGTGCCCAGACCGAAGGCCGCCATATAGAGTGCGCCATCCACCGGCCCCACCTTGGTAGCAGTGGAGATCAGCATGGTATACACCAGTCCGCAGGGCAACCATCCCCAGACCGCCCCATAGGCCACCGCCTGTGGAATCGATTCAACCGGCATCAGTCGGCGGCCCAGCGGTTCGAGCCAACGCCACAAAGGGGCGCCGAGCCGCTCCACCTGCGCCAGACGCGGCAGCCAACCCGCCACATGCAGACCAATCAGCACCATGATCAGCGCGGCAAACCACTGCAACCAGCGATGTCCCTCTCCGGGACCAAGCGCCTCCAGCAGTGCACTGCCCAGCAGACCGATCAAGGCCCCGGCGGCCGCATAACTGAGCACCCGCCCACTGTTATAGGCCAGCAGAAAAATCAAAAATTTAACATTATTCTGTCGCAGGGTGGGCGGCAAACCGTAGCTTAGCGCCCCCATAATGCCCCCACACATGCCGATACAGTGCACGGCACTGAACAGCCCGACAGTAAACGCCAGTGGCAATGACAGGTCCAATTGTGTTCCACCATCTCTTATCCGGCCCACGGGTAGCACGGAGTGGCCCGTGTCACCCGCCGATGTGATGACCCGTCAGTGCCATCACCTGCACAACATCTTCTCGCATCGCTATGATATGCCATTCTCCACCAATATGGATTGATCAATAACAATTGCTCCCATCATACGGCACAATTCCCTGCTACTGCGGTTGCCGGGAAAGACTGATAAAGTGAGCGGGCCGCCTGAGTCACAGGAATAATAATGAAAGAGTTGCACGATCTTGAACTGATCCTGACATCCCATACACCGGTCATCGTGATCGAATCACTGGAAGAGATACGGGTCACGCAGATGCTCACCCAACTCGGCCTGCGCCTGGACCGCCCGATGTACCAGTGGACGGTTACCGAAGGACTCAAGCGACTGGAGGCAGATCTCGGCGTGCAGAAGTTCACCTCGGAACCACGGGAAGTCCTGAAACATATCAAGGCCCTGTCACGGCCCGGCTATTTTTTGCTACTGGACTTCCACCCTTTCCTGGACGACCCGATCCATGTGCGGCTGATCAAGGAGATTGCCCAGGAACACGAACAGATTGCCAAGACCCTGATTTTCCTCAGCCACGATATCCCCATACCGGCGGAAATCAGACACCTTACGGCACGCTTCAATCTGCGTCTGCCGGATCGCGCCGGCATCAAGATGCTGATCAAGGAGGAGGCGCGACGCTGGCAGTCACAGAACCGCCGCAAGGTGCAGGCTGATCCCATGGCCGTGGACCGGCTGGCCTCCAACCTCACCGGCGTCACCGCCACTGACGCCCGTCGCCTGATTCGATCGGCGATCGAAAATGACGGCGCCATCAGCCGTGACGACCTGCCCGGACTGATGAAGACCAAGTATGAACTGATCAATCAGGACGGCGTTATCGCCTTCGAATACGACACCGCCAGCTTTGCCGAGGTGGCCGGTCTGACACGCCTCAAGGAGTGGTTGAGCCATCGCCACAAGTCCTTCGCCGGGCAGACCAGCAGCCTGGATCAGCCCCGGGGCATCATGCTGCTGGGGGTCCAGGGGGCAGGCAAGAGTCTGGCCGCCAAGGCGGTCGCCGGCGCCTTCAGCGTGCCACTGCTGCGCATTGATTTCGGCATCCTTTATAACAAATACATTGGCGAAACCGAGAAGAACCTGCGCAACGCCCTGGAGATCGCCGAAAGCATGGCACCTTGTGTACTCTGGATGGACGAGATAGAAAAGGGCGTCTCTCCCGGCCAGGCGGATGACGGGGTATCGCTGCGCATACTGGGCACCCTGCTCACCTGGATGGCGGAAAACCGCAGCCAGGTATTTATCGTCGCCACCGCCAACGATATTCAGCGCCTGCCGCCCGAACTGATACGCAAGGGCCGGCTGGATGAGATCTTCTTTATCGATCTGCCCGGTGAAGAGGTGCGCCGGGAGATTTTTGATATCCACCTGCGTCGGCGCAATCAAGCCCCGAGCGGTTTTGACCTGGAACTGTTGGCCAGTGCCAGCGAGGGTTTCACCGGCGCGGAGATCGAACAGGCTATCGTCTCAGCCCTCTACGCAGCCCAGGCGCAGGAGAGCAAGCTGGATACCCGGCACCTGCTGGCCGAGATAGAACGGACCCGCCCGCTCTCGGTGGTGATGGCGGAAAAGATCACGCAACAGCGGGAGTGGGCAGCGGGCCGGACCGTAGCGGCAGACTGAAACGCGCAAACCGGATACCATAGCCCACCCGATGGCAGTAACAACAGAAGTTATCCTGGAATCATGCAAACCACACATCCCCTCGGCCAGCTCAGCGCGCTGCAACAGATGATGACTCAGCTGCTTGAGCCGCTCAGCGACCGCGAGTGTCGCCACAGCTACCACCCTTCACTTGCCCCCCTGCTCTGGGATTACGGCCGCGCGGTCTATCTGGAGACCTGGCTGTTGCGACAACAGATTCAGGGAGAGACGGATATCACCGACCGCGTGGCGGACATATTTACCCCTGGTGCGCTGCCGCCCGAAACTCAATGGGAGCGACTCCCCCCCAAGGATCATCTGCTGAACTGGGCGCTGGAACTGCAGGACGAGAACCTGATGCGACTGGCCAACCTGGACAGACTACCAGATCATCCGCTGCTGGCGGAAAACCGGCTGATACTGCTGATCAACCAGTCCCGCGCCCTGCTGTACGAGCAGATGCTGCAGACGCTGGTGGAGCAGCGGCTGCAACAGGCGGAAGCCTACCGGGTAGTGCGCCCGCTCATCGCTGAAGCCCCGACAGCAGACCAGGTCGGCGTCTCCCAGGGACATTATCGGATCGGCGCCAAGGGGGATCCCGCCGCCCGCGATAATGAGCAACCGGCCCAGGTGGTCAACCTGAGCAATTTCCGCATCGACCGGCAACCGGCCAGCAACGCCGCCTGGCTCGCTTTCATGCAGGCTGGGGGCTATGCCATGCGGGAGTACTGGAGCGAGCAGGGCTGGGGCTGGCGCCAAGGCGTCGATAGCCACCCCCATCACTGGCGCCGCGATAACCATGGCGCCTGGTACGGGATGAGCCTGAACGGCCCCGCCGATCTGCTGCCGGAAGATCCTGTCATGGGCATTTCCCAGCACGAGGCACAGGCCTATGCCCGCTGGGTCGCCTCGCTGGGTGGCGAACTGAGCGGTGCCGTTCTGCAGCACGAATACCAGTGGGAAGTCGCCCTGCGCACTCGGGCAGTAAAGACATACGGCCGGGTTTGGGAGTGGTGCGCCAATCCCTTTGAGGCCTACAGTGAATTTCAGCCGGGACTCGATCCCGAGGGCGGCATCGAGCAGTTCGCTCAGGGACATTATGTGCTGCGGGGCGGCTGCCTGCACAGCCAGCCGTCGATCCGGCGCCTCAGTTTCAGGCATCACGCCGCGGCCGGGGACAGAACCCTGTTCGCCGGTACCCGGCTGGTCTTTCCCCCCAAGGAACAGTAACGATGATCAGTTACGACATGCCGCTCTACCGCCCCCCCAGCGAGGGCAATAACCTGATTATCCAGGCCACCCTGGGATGTCACTTCAACCAGTGCTCGTTCTGCTCCATGTACAAGCAGAAGCGTTTCACCATCCGACCGCTTGAGACGGTGTTCGCGGAAATCACCGAGGCCGCCCGGGCCTGGCCGGACGCCCAGCGGGTGTTCCTGGCTGACGGCGATGCCCTGACCCTGCCGACCGATCATCTGCTGGCGATTCTGGAAAAACTGGCCAAGGCGTTTCCCCGGCTCAGCCGGGTCTCCTGCTACGCCAACCCGAGCGATATCCTGCGCAAGCAGGAGACCGAACTGGCGCGTCTGCGGGAACATAAGCTCAACCTGCTCTATGTCGGCATCGAGTCGGGTTCGGGCACCATCCTGAAAAAAATCACCAAAGGCGCCAGCCCGCGAAGCATCCGGGCCGCCCTGGAGAAGGCGCATAACTGCCGCCTAAAGGTTTCGGCCACGGTCATTCTCGGCCTGGGCGGCAAGTCCCGTTCAGAGGAACATATTCAAGGCACTATCGAACTGTTGAGCCGCGCCCCGGTTACCTACCTGTCGACCCTGCAGCTGTTTCTGGAAACCGGCGAGCGGCAGCACTTCCTGGACAAGTTCGGCGAACCCTTCTGCCCCCAGGACGACCAGGCCATTCTGCGGGAACAACGCCGGCTGGTGGCCGGTATCGAGCCCCCCAACCCAATCATCTTCCGCTCCAACCACGCCTCCAACGCCCTGGCGCTGGCTGGCAACCTGCCACGGGACCGGGAACGACTGCTGGCCCGGATCGACCAGGCGTTGACGTATGGAGAACAGTTGCGCCCCCGGCAGCTGCGCGGTTTGTAGGGGCAACCCACTGAGGTTGCCCGCCCAATACCCGCAGGTATGATGCACTCAGCCAGCGGACTCGGCTTCCCATAGGGAGGGCCGCGCACGGCGCCCGTGGGGCGTCCTATGCTGAAATCGACCCGCCCCATTTCGGGCGGGTCAAAAATGCACCGCAGTCTTATTCGCCCTTCTTCTCTTCCAGGGCTTTGGGTGCCTCGAAGGAGAGCAGTTCCACTTCAAAGATCAGGGTTTCATTGGGTCCGATGGCGCCAGGAGCACCCACCTCGCCATACCCGAGGCTGGAGGGGATGAACAACTTCCACTTGGCACCCTGATTCATCTGGCTGATGCCCTCCCGGAAACCGGGAATCACACCATCCAGCGAGAAACTGGTGGGTTCACCACGGGCATAGGAGCTGTCAAACTCCTGGCCGGATATCAGCGTACCACGATAGTGCACGGTGACGGTTGCTCCCGCCATGGGCTTGTCACCTTCACCCGCCTGCAGTACCTGATACTGCAATCCGCTGGGCAGAACGACCACACCTTCCTGTTTACTGTTGTCCGCCAGGAACTTTTCTCCTGCCTGCTTGGCAGCGATCGACTCCTGCGCCTTGAGCTTGGCCATCTCCTCCTTGGTCTGACGGAACGCCTCGGACATCTGCTCCGTGGTCAGCTGTGTGGTATTGCCATTGCGCACATCATCCAGCGCCGCACCAAAGGCAGCCCCTTCGACAGTTACGCCCTGCTGCTTCAGCTGCTGGGCGAATTGATAACCCAGGGCATAGCTGAACCGCTGCTCCAGACTGGTCAGATCGGCAGCCTGGACCGAAAGGGTAGCAGTCGCTAAAACCGCCGCGGTGATGATTGGTTTTATAGACACAGACATTGATTTTCCTTTGTGTGATTAAAATTGGCCCCTTTGGGCCCGTGGGTACAATCGAACGCGTTGAGAAAAAATATCCTTTAATATTCGTCAAATAATTGCAAATAGTCACAATATTGACTATCTTATCCTTGGCAAGCGCCCATTTGACCTTAGTACTGGAAACGGTACGCCCTATCCGGAACCCATTATGGCAATCAACTCCATTTCGGATACCGCCCTTCAGGGCATTCAACGCGGCATGCGCCAGATGCGCCGCAATGCGACGGATATTGCCAGCGCAAACCAGCTCACCGCAAAAACACCAACCAAGGACGCCGTTCGCGCCCTGGTCGAACTTCACCAGAGCAGTCTCCAGACAAGCGCGTCGGTCAAGGCTTTCAAGACAACCGACGCCCTGATAGGTTCCCTGCTTGACGTGAAGGCGTGACCCAATCTACGCATCAAAAAAGCGCATCGACAGATCGATCGCCTTCACATCCTTGGTCAGGGCGCCGACCGAGATATCATCCACGCCGGTCTCGGCAATTTCGCGAATGGTCCCAAGCGTGACACCACCCGATGCCTCAAGACGTGCCTGCCCCTGGACTCGACCGACCGCCTGCCGCAACGCCTCAAGGGTGAAGTTGTCCAGTAGAATCCGCCGGGCACCGGCCGCCAGCGCCTCCTCCAGCTCGTCTTGCGACTCCACTTCCACTTCTATCTCAATATCTGACGCCAGCTGTTGAGCCAGCTTGACTGCCGCTGTCACCGATCCGGCGGCCTTTATGTGATTCTCTTTAATAAGCACGGCATCAAACAGACCGATCCGGTGATTGTGGCAGCCCCCGCAGGTGGCGGCGTATTTCTGCTGTAGCCGCAGACCCGGCAGCGTCTTGCGTGTATCCAGAATGCGCACTCCGGTACCTGCTACCGCATCGGCGTACTGCTTTGCCAGGGTAGCGGTACCCGAGAGAGTCTGCAGATAGTTCAGCGCCGTACGCTCACCCGTCAGCAAGGCGCGGGTATTGCCACTCAACTCACAAACCAGCTGGTCAGGCGCGATCATTTCACTATCGCGACAACGCCAGTCGATAGAAATCGTTGGATCAAGCTGCCGAAACACCTCGTCAAACCAGGCGACTCCACAGATCACTGCGGTCTCCCGGCAGATTACCCTGACCCGGGATTGGGCGTCAGCCGGAATCAGCGCCGCCGTCCGGTCGCCCGTGCCCAGATCCTCCGCCAGCGCCAGTCTCACCTGGGCCCGGATATCTTCCAGATTCGGCAAGGACAACTCAACCGATCTCCAGCAGTTCCACCTCGAACACCAGGGTCGCATTGGGCGGAATCACACCGCCGGCACCGCGTGCACCATAACCCAACTGGGGCGGAATGGTCAGCTTGCGCTTGCCGCCGATCTTCATCCCCTGCACACCTTCATCCCAACCACGAATCACCTGCCCGGCGCCCAGTGAAAAAGTGAAAGGATCATTGCGATCAAGACTGGAATCAAACTTGCGGCCATCGGTAAGCCAGCCGGTATAGTGCACCACTACTCGCTGACCCGCGGCGGCGACCGCACCCTCACCCTCTACCATGTCATCGTATTTCAGACCGGAATCGGTCATCTTTTCCGCCATTTTAATGCCCTCTGGATTTGAATGAATTTTCATAACTATTCAGCTATCCCGATAAACTCAAGATGCAGGATAGATAGTGACAAGTTTTCTTATTGTATACTGCCGACAATCTCATTCACCAGCCAGACAACCCTACTCCGACTCATACCGGTGAATTTATCAGCGAACAGCAGGAGCGTGCTCCGCGACATAAGTCCATCCCTGGCAACGCCGCTCCCGCACATCCTTGTGCTCGGCTCTGGCCTCCTGCTTCGCTCTACCTCCTCCATCCATGGAGTCGTCCGCGGCATAAGTCCATCCCTGGACAAAAAATACCCCCGCAGGGCGGGGGCGTTAACGGCACAGTAATTCAACTCACAAATTCACTCTTCTTTCTTTCCACCCGGTGTTGTCGACGCCGACCGGTTAAGGGTCGCCAACATCGAGTTCAGCGCCCGATCCATTAGCGGCACGCTGACGGCCGGCAATACCACTGCCTTACCGCTACGCAGCCATACCCCCAGTCCCTGCTGGGTCACCTCCGCCACCTTCATTCCCTTGCGGTTAACAAACAGGCAACTGCCACTGATGTTGCTGCGCCAGGAAAGTTTGGCACGTACCACCGTCCCATCCTCCTCGGTCAGCTCCAGCCAGGTACCCACTTCCAACTCCCTGGCCTGCGCGTCGAACTGGTCGGGTTCGCTCTCAATCGGGGCACTACGAGCATCCACCGACTCAAGGACGATCTCTTCCATGACATCACCCGCCCCATCAACCTGATTATCCTCATCGGCCTGATCGGCATCTGCGGATTCCAGGGCGCGACCTCCGCGCAGGCAGGCCAGATGACGTGCCTGCAGTCCCTTGAAGGCGCGGGTCATCTTGTGCTGGTTATAGGAGATCCCGGCAAGCCCCGCACGCAACGCCTTCAACAATTCGGGTATGGAACGCAACAACTCCTGACGCTCACTGTGGCTGGGCTTGGGCATCACGCTCCAGACCAGGCGATCCATAAGATTTACCGCATCGGTCCACTCCTCGCTCTCCCGACCCTTGCGCAGGTAGATCAACAGCAGGACATCATTCCAGCCATCCCGCACCAGGTTCTGCACTACATCGGGAACGGCGCCATAATTTGACAGACAGTGTCCTATCTCATCCGCCACATGACGCTTGGCCTCTACCAGCGC
The DNA here is from genome assembly GCF_000428045.1 of Sedimenticola selenatireducens DSM 17993. Classification (GTDB taxonomy): domain Bacteria; phylum Pseudomonadota; class Gammaproteobacteria; order Chromatiales; family Chromatiaceae; genus Sedimenticola; species Sedimenticola selenatireducens. Next base: position 9,479 of record NZ_ATZE01000023.1, read on the forward strand.
CTCCTTGCCCTGGGTCACCTGGGCGGCCCGCTCCTCTGCGACATGAGCCCCCCGCTGCTCACGCTCAAGAAAGGCGGCAAACTGCTCATACAACTCATCAAACAGAGTCAGGTCATCATCAAACTTGGTCAGTATCCGCCCGACCGCTGACTCGATATGGGCATACAATCCATCACCACTGCGACCCGACTCTTCCGTCCAGCCGATCGCCGCCTGCGCCATGGCATTGAGCAGCCGCCGCGCCGGGTGATCCTTGCGGCTGAAAAAGCTCTTGTCCAGAATCGCTACCTTGAGCATCGGGATCTGCAGCCGCGCCAGCAGGGCGCGCATGGCGTCGGAAAGACCTGGATCCTCAAGGATGAATTCAAACAGCATGGAGATGACATCAATGGTGTCGTCGTCCGAACGGCCAATCGCAACCTTTCCGGAAGCCGCCCGACCTATCTGGGGCATGCTCAGCAGCGCATTACGCATGGCCCCGGCATCCAGCGCCTGTCCGGCAGCCGCCACCTGGTCGCCCTGGTGCTGCAGCACGGAGAGCGCTGAAAGTAGGTTCATCGAATCGACATACTGGACCGAGGTCGACACGGACTGCGTGGCCGGACGCCGCTGCATCAGCAACTGCTGGAGTGTGGCGAACACCTCGGCTTGCAAGCCGGGATCCTCTCCCGGTGTATAGGCCGCACCCTCAGCCGTAGCGCCGTATCCAGACGAACCGGAGGCGCGATAGGGTGAATTGCGCCGCACGGTCGGCTTGATCTCCGGCTGGATTCCGGCCTTGGCCAGGACGGCATTGATCTGATCATAAAGGGGAGCTAGCTGGCCAATGACCTCTTTTTCAAACTGCTTGTAGATCACCAGCTTGACGGCAAGCGTAACTTCGAGCGTGGCCATCGATTGCTTGAAGGCCGCACCGAAAGAAGCCGGAGCAAGCGGATTGCCCGCCTCCCCAATAGTCGCCCCGTTCAGCAGGTAACTGAACCGCTCATCCAGGGCGTACAGATCCCGATAAAAACTGTTGTTGCCCTTGGACACCATGCCCGTGATGGCCAACCCCTCTTCCAGATCGTCACTCTCCACCAGGCCCAACTCATCACTGGTAAAGGAGGCATCCGGCGCATCGTTCGGAACCGAACCGGGACCATGGGTCCAGAAACGGTCGAAGCGTCCCAGCACACCCTTGTTAAAAGCGCTCTGTATCTGCTCACGCTCGCGACGCAGGATACGCATTGCTTCAAAATAGGCCGCCTGGCTCTTGTCGTTCCCCGCCTTATCCGCATGGGTATACAGCACATCGTCCAGCCGTTCGAACAGCGCATCCATGCGCTGCGGCAAAAATTTCACCAGCAACTGCCGACAGGCGTTGATGGTGCCGTGGTAACCCTCCCGGAGAGTCACCCCCTGATCACCCGAACGCTTACCACCAAAAGAAATGATATTTCCGGCCTTCATAACTGGATTCCAATTGTCACTTGTTTCTCATTACAGAACCGAGAGCAACCAACCAAAGAGCCCTCTACAGTATGGAGTCTGGACGCCACCCGCGTAAGCTGTCGTGAGAAGCGTCACAATTACCCATAAGTCAAAAAAATGTCACGTAAAAACGTGACCCAGCTCCCAATTCGCACCGCCATTCACTACACTTTGCATGCCTTCATCAACAAACTCAAGATAATGGCCCGGCGTAAAACAATCCACACATCCGATTAACATCAATTTGTCCGTCGTGTATTGTTACCGCGTGAACAGACTCATGCGGCATTTCAGCAAGGCCCTGGCGGAGAGTATCCGTGACCTACTACCCATTGTAGTCGTTATTGCTTTTTTCCAGTTACTGGTGTTCAGGCAACCAATCCCCGACCTGGGCAATTTGCTGTTTGGCACCCTGCAGGTGGTGATAGGCCTGACCCTGTTCGTGCAGGGCTTGAAAATGGGCCTGTTTCCGATCGGCGAATCGATGGCCCATGATTTCGCCTCCAAGGGCAGTATCCTCTGGCTCACGCTGTTTGCTTTCGCACTGGGATTCGGCACCACGGTAGCCGAACCCGCCCTGATCGCCATCTCTGACGAGGCCGCCCGGGTGGCCGCAATCGGCGGGATGATTGCCCAGAGTGAACCGGAGATGCAGCGCTATGCCGACGGTCTTCGCCTGACCGTGGCGGTATCCGTGGGACTGGCCATTGTGGTTGGGGTCATTCGTATCATCAAGGGATGGCCAGTACAGTATCTGATCATGGGCGGCTATGCCGGGGTAGTGATCATGACCGTCTTCGCCCCGCCCGAAATCATCGGCATTGCCTATGATTCGGGCGGGGTCACCACCTCCACCATCACCGTCCCCCTGGTAACTGCGCTGGGCGTCGGGCTGGCCAGCAGTATCCGCGGCCGCAACCCTATGACCGATGGTTTCGGCCTGATCGCCTTCGCCTCACTCACCCCGATGATCTTTGTCATGGGCTATGGAATGCTACTGTGATGAACTGGCTATCTGATTTCCTCGGCACACTGACTTCAACCATTACCGATGTGCTGCCGATTGCAGCCATCCTGTTCGGATTTCAGCTATTCGTACTGCGCAAACGGGTAAATCACCTCGGACAGGTGCTGGTCGGCTTCCTGCTGGTCCTGCTTGGCCTTGCCTTTTTTCTCCAGGGACTGGAAGAGGCGCTCTTTCCCCTTGGCAAGTTGATGGCGGCACAACTCACGGCACCCGAATTCCTCGGTATCAGCCAGACGGCAGATGAACTCAGCAATAACTGGCAGCACTATCTCTGGGTCTACCTGTTTGCCTTTGCCATCGGCCTCTCCACCACCATCGCCGAGCCCTCCCTGATCGCGGTGGCAATCAAGGCCAATCAGGTCTCCGGCGGCGCGGTGGGTACCTGGGGCCTGCGCATTGCGGTGGCACTGGGAGTGGCGATCGGCATTGCCCTTGGGGCCTATCGCATCGTTACCGGCACCCCGCTGCACTACTACATCATTACCGGCTATGTTGTGGTGCTGATCCAGACCCTATACTGCCCCAAGGCGATTATCGCCCTGGCTTATGATTCGGGTGGCGTCACCACCTCCACCGTAACCGTACCGCTGGTCGCGGCCCTGGGGCTGGGTCTCTCAAGTACGATCCCCGGGCGCAATCCCATGCTGGATGGATTCGGGCTGATCGCCTTTGCCAGCCTGTTTCCTATCATGAGCGTCATGGGCTATGCACAACTTAGTGAATGGCTTGCCCGACGGGCAAGAGCAACCCGAGCGAAGGAAGAACAATGCATTTCAAACTGATCATTGCACTGATTGAAGACAGCAAGACCAATATTGTGGTCGATGCCGCCAGAAATGCCGGCGCCACAGGTTCCACCGTGATCAACCAGGCCCGGGGCGAGGGACTGCAGAAGAGCAAGACCTTTTTCGGCCTGAGCCTGGAAGTACAGCGCGACATGGTGCTGTTTCTGGTTGAGGAGCATTTGAGCCGCAGCATTCTGGAAACCATTGCCGAGGTCGGTGAGTTCGATGACAAGCCCGGCACCGGTATCGCCTTCCAGATCGATGTTGAGGATGCTGTCGGGGTCAGTCATCAGATCAGGCAACTGACCCGCGTCGTGGAGGACGAGCTGTGAGCAAACATGAGATCATCCGTGTCCGGGATGTCATGAAACAGAACGTGGATACCGTGGATGGCATGGACACGGTCGAGGCCGCATTACGGAAGATGGATCACGTCGAGACCAAGACCCTGGTGGTCAACAAGCGGGACGAGAACGACGCCTACGGCATTGTCATGTTTTCCGATATCGCGAGAAAGGTGCTGGCCAGGGATCGCCCGCCATCCAGGGTCAATATCTATGAAATAATGACCAAACCGGTGATTTCCGTCGAACCTGACATGGATATCCGCTACTGCGCTCGGCTGTTCGACCGCCTGCACCTGTCACGCGCCCCGGTAATCAGCAAAGGCGAGATCCTGGGAGTGGTCAGCTTCTCCGACATGGTGGTAAAGGGTATCAAAAAATGAATCCTGCAGTCTGGTCCGGCTGGCTGGAATCGGCACGCCGATGTCCCTCACCCAATCAGGATGAGCGGCCCGACTCCTGCGCAGTTGATCTGCTGGTGATTCACGGCATCAGCCTGCCGCCGGACCAATACGGCGGCCCCTGGATCGACCGGCTGTTCCTTAACCAGCTCCCCCCGGACGAGCATCCCTACTTTGCCCAGATCCATCAAATGCGGGTCTCCTCGCATCTGCTGATCCGCCGGGACGGTGAACGGGTGCAATATGTCCCGCTGCACCGGCGCGCCTGGCACGCGGGCCAGTCATGCTTTGCCGGGCGGGAGCGCTGCAACGACTTTTCCATCGGCATCGAGCTGGAAGGGAGTGACGACACGCCCTATACCGACGCGCAATACCGGGTACTGGCCGAGACCATCCGGGAGATTCAGCAGCACTACCCGGCGATCACGGATACGCGGATCGCCGGGCACTGCGACATCGCCCCGGGCCGCAAGACCGACCCGGGACCGGCCTTCGACTGGCAACACCTGAAACGGCTGCTTGTGAAAGGTGAAGGGTGAAGTTGCGCAGGGTGGATAAGCCGGTAGGCGCATCCACCCTACAATATCGGGACGGGCGCCGACACGGACCGGCTATGCTTTCGAATCAACCTTGCGCCCGACCAAGGCGTCGACAAACATCAGCACCACCCCCAGGGTGATGGCGATATCCGCCACATTGAACGCCGGCCAGTGATAGGTGTGGTAGAAGAAATCCAGGAAATCGATAACATGACCGATCAACAACCGGTCCAGCAGATTTCCCAGCGCCCCGCCGATCACCAGGCTGAGTGAAACGGCCAACAACCGCTCATGTTTCAGCCGCGACAGCCAGACCACCAGCACTATGACGACCACGGCGGCCACCAGGGCAAAAAACCAGCGCTGCCAGCCCCCCTGATCGCTCAGAAAACTGAACGCAGCGCCCTCGTTATAGGCCAGGGTCAGATTAAAAAATGGCAACAGCGGGATGGTTTCATAGACCATCAGGCTGGACTCAACCAGCTGCTTGCTGACCTGATCCAGTGCCACGATTACCAGTGATAGCCAGAGCCAACGATGCATAGATCCGCCCCTACTGCTGCCTGTTCCGTCGTGTTACAGGGTCAGGCAATCCGCCTGATCTCACCCTTGCCGTCCACATTCTCCACACAGCGCCCGCAGAGGGTCGGGTGTGCCGCATGACTACCCACGTCCTCACGGTGGTGCCAGCAGCGTCCGCACTTCGCGTACTCAGAGGCGCGCGCCAACAGGTACAGGCCGGGAAGATCGGTCTGCACCGCCTCATCCGGCTTCTCCGCCAGGCTATGGACCCGCGCGTAAGAGGTGATCATCACAAAACGCAACTCATCCTCCAGCTTGTCCAGGTCGGCGCGTGCCTGATCGTCACAGTAGAGATCCAGCTCGGCGTCCAGGGAGGAGCCGATCACACCAGCGGCCCGCAATTGCTCCAGTTGTTTGCCGATCGCCGTGCGAATGGCGATAACCCGACCCCAGAAATCGCGGTCGAAGCTGTCCCCCTGATCAAGCGCAAACAGCCCCTCGTACCAGGTTTCGATAAACACCGTTTCACTGCGTTGGCCGGGGATAAACGGCCAGATCTCATCGGCGGTAAAGCTGAGTATCGGTGCCAGCCAGCGCACCATCGCCTCCATCACATGATAAATAGCGGTCTGACAGGAACGGCGGGCACGGCTGTCGGCCTGGGTGGTGTACTGGCGGTCCTTGATAATATCGAGATAGACACCCCCCATCTCGGGTCCGCAGAAGTTGTGGATCTTCTGGATGATCAGATGGAACTGATACCCCTTGTAGGCCTCGATGATCTCCTGCTGCAACTGCAGCGCCCGATCCACCACCCAGCGATCCAGTTCCACCATCTCTCCCGGCGCCAGCATATCGGTTGCCGGATCGAAGCCGTTCAGATTGGCCAACAGGAAGCGCGAGGTGTTGCGGATACGCCGGTAGGCGTCAGCCGTGCGTTTCAGGATCTCGTCGGAAACGGTCATCTCGCCGCGGTAATCGGTCGCCGCCACCCAGAGTCGAATAATATCGGCGCCCAGTTGTTTCATCACATCCTGGGGACTGACCGTATTGCCGAGGGATTTGGACATCTTGTGCCCCTTGGCGTCCACGGTAAAGCCGTGGGTCAGCACACCGGCATAGGGCGCCCGATCGTGGATCGCCACCGAAGTCAGCAGTGATGACTGGAACCAGCCACGATGCTGGTCGGAACCTTCCAGATAGAGGTCTGCCGGATAACGCAACTCCTGGCGGGGTTCCAGCACGGCAAAATGGGTCACGCCGGAGTCAAACCAGACATCCAGGGTATCCTGCACCTTGTCATAATCCTTTGCCTGTTCACCCAGCAGCTCTTCCGGATCCAGGGCGAACCAGGCCTCGATACCCTGTTCTTCGATCCGCTTTGCCACCTGCTCGATCAAGCCCGGGGTATCCGGATGCAGATCACCGGTCGCCTTGTGCACGAACAGGGTGATCGGCACGCCCCAGGTACGCTGCCGGGAGATACACCAGTCGGGCCGGCCCGCCACCATGCCCTCGATCCGGGCACGTCCCCAGTCGGGCGTGAAGGTCACCTTGTCGATCTCCGCCAGCGCGGTCTGGCGCAAGCCCTTCTGTTCCATGCTGATAAACCACTGGGGCGTGGCACGGAAGATAATGGGCGTCTTGTGGCGCCAGCAGTGCGGATAGCTGTGGGCCAGCCGCGCCTCCTGCACCAGGGCGCCCCGGGACTTCAACACCTCGATCACCTTTTCATTGGCGTTGAACACATGCTCACCGGCAAACAGCGGGGTTCCCTCGACAAAGCGGCCGTCCCCCCCCACCGGATTATCCACGTCCAGCCCATAGCGCTGGCCAACGATATAATCATCCAGGCCGTGTCCGGGCGCCGTATGCACCGCACCGGTACCGGCTTCCAGGGTCACATGTTCGCCAAGGATCACCGGCACAATGCGATCATAAAAACAGTGCTTGAGCCTCAGGCCCTCAAAGGCGTCGCCGCGACCGTAGGCGATCACCTTGTAATCCTCGATACCCCAGCGCAGCATGCTGTCCTTGAGCATCCCCTCAGCCAGGATCAGGCGCTCCCGGCCGTGTGGGCCATTCGCCTGCACCACCACATAATCCAACGCCGGATTCAGTGCCACCGCCTGGTTGGCCGGCAGGGTCCAGGGAGTAGTGGTCCAGATAACCAGCGACAGCGGTCCGTCACCGTGACCGCCCGGCACCGAGTGGCAGCTGGCCATCAGAGTCTCGGGATTCAGCACCTCGAAGCGCACATCAATGGCGAACGACTCCTTGTCCTTGTACTCCACCTCGGCTTCCGCCAGCGCCGAGCGGCAGTCGGTACACCAGTGCACCGGCTTGGAGCCCTTGTGCACGTGGCCGTTCTCGACAATGCGCCCTAGCGCCCGCACAATATCGGCCTCGGTTTGAAAGGCCATGGTCAGATAGGGATCCTCCCAATCACCCACCACGCCCAAGCGCTTGAAATCGGTACGCTGTCTGTCCACCTGCTTGCCGGCGTACTCGCGACAGGCGACACGAAACTGGGCCGCCGTCACCTTGCCGCCGGGCTTGCCCACCTTCTTCTCGACCTGGAGTTCGATCGGCAAGCCGTGACAATCCCAACCCGGTACATAGGGGGAATCCATGCCATCCAGAGTATGGCTCTTGACAATGATATCCTTCAATACCTTATTGACCGCATGGCCAATATGGATCTCGCCGTTGGCGTAGGGGGGGCCGTCATGCAGTATGAACTGGGGGCGGCCGGCGAAGGTTTCGCGAATTTTGTGATACAGCCCCATCGCCTCCCAGCGCTTGAGCATCTCGGGCTCACGATTGGCCAGGTTGGCCTTCATGGGAAATCCGGTTTTGGGGAGGTTCAGGGTACTTTTATAATCAGTCACTATCGAATGCCTTGTCGCCGCCGAATCCGGCCGCGCGATCTGTCTAGTCAAATTTCTGGTGGTTATCGCCGAACCGTTCAATGGCGATGCTGCTGTGGCAATTACACCACTGATTTAAATCCGATTCACTTACTTATCAATGTCAAAAAAAGCCCGGGCCTGCGCGGCGTCCCGTTCGATCTGCTGACGCAGGGCATCAAACGATTCAAAACGCCGCTCATCCCGCAGCCACTTACGGAATTCCACCCCCACATGCTCACCGTAAATGACGCGTGAGAAATCAAACAGGTGCACTTCCAGCAGATAACGTGAATCACCCGTTACTGTCGGACGATTGCCGATATTGGCCACCCCGGGCAGCGAGCCCTCGGCCAGCCCATGCACCATCACCGCAAACACGCCATGTACCGGACTCACCTTGCGGTGCAGATCGATATTGGCGGTGGGAAAACCGATGGTCCGACCCCGGGCGTCACCATGGGCCACCCGGCCGCAGATCTGGTAGGGACGGCCCAGGTTACGTTCGGCCAAATCCAGGTTTCCCTGCGCCAGCGCCTCACGGATACGCGTGCTGCTGACCCGCGCCTCACCATCCATAAAGGTATTCATGTTGGCCACTTCAAAGCCGCGCGCCTCACCCACCTGGCGCAGCAGATTGATATCACCCACCCGACCGCGGCCAAAACGGAAATCGTCCCCGACATAGAGGAACTTCACATCCAGCCCGTCGACCAGCAGTTGCTGGACAAACTGCCGGGCCGACATGGAGGCGAGTTTCCGGCCAAACTCCAGCAGCACCACCCGATCGATCCCGGCATCCTTGAGGGCCTGCAACTTCTCCCGCATCCGGGTCAGTCGTGCCGGCGCGGCATCCGGTGCGAAGAACTCCTGCGGCTGTGGCTCAAAAGTGACAACGGTGGTCGGCAGACCGAACGCGGCCGCCCGCTCCCGGAGATTCCGGAACACCGCCTGATGCCCGAGATGCACACCATCAAAATTACCGATAGTGGCGACACAGCCCCGGTGTTCAGCGCGCAGATTGTGGAGACCGCGGATAACCTGCATCGAAGCCTGCTCAATAGAGTCCAAAACGCTGCATTATAGGCAATGTTTTATCACAAGTCCCTGTTCCTGCATCGGACCCGTCGGCGCAATCCGTAACCCACACCCAACTCAGGAGGCACTGTTGCGAAAATGGCGCGGTCCGATGCCCAGCAGCGCCAATGCGGCAAAGTAACTGCCGACACCCGCCAACACCCAGAGCAGCAGGCGCCACACCTTGTCCCAGGTGGCCCCCCCAAGCCAGGAGGCGAGATCACCCACCCCCCAATAGAGCAGCCCACCCATCACGGCCGAGGCGAGGACACCCCGCAGGATCAGCAGCGGCCAGCCAGCCTCCGGCTGGTAGACCCCTTCCCGGCGTAACCCGCGATACAGCAAAAACGCATTGAGGGTGGCGGAGAGCGAGGTGGCCAGCGCCAGCCCGGCATGGGCCAGGGGGAATACCAGGATAATATTCATCACCATATTGACCACCATGGCGATCACCGCGATACGCACCGGTGTCCGGGTGTCCTGCCGGGAGTAGTAACCCGGTGCCAGCACCTTGATCAGGATAAAGGAGAGCAGTCCCAGCGAATAGGCCATCAGGCTCTGCCGCGACATGGCCACATCGGTGGCATCAAACAGCTCCGACTGGAACAGGGTGGCGATCATCGGCCCAGCCAGCACAAACAACCCCACCGCCGAGGGAAGCCCCAGCAACAGTCCCCAGCGCAAAGCCCAGTCGACCACATGCGAGAAGCCCTCAGGTGACTCCGTGGCGTGTTTTTTCGACAGGTTGGGCAGTATCACCGTAGCCAGCCCCACCCCCAGAATGCCCAGGGGAAACTCCATCAACCGGTCGGAGTAGTAGAGCCAGGAGATGCTACCGGAGACCAGAAACGAGGCGATCAGGGTATCCAGCAGCAGATTGAGCTGAGTCACCGAGACCCCGAACAGTGCCGGCAGCATCAGCCGGCCGATGCGCCGCACACCGTCATCTTTTGGCGCAAACACAAACCGCGGCAGCAGCCGGATCCGGCGCAGAAAGGGGAACTGAAACAGCAGTTGCAGGATACCGGCAAGCAGCACACCCCAGGCCAGCGCCATGATCGGACGATCCATCTGCGGCGCCAGCCAGAGGGCAGAACTGATCAGCGATACATTGAGCAAAACCGGGGTAAAGGCAGGAATACCAAACCGGCCGTGGGCATTTAGAATACCACCGGCAAAAGCGGTCAGGGAGATGAACAGCAGATAGGGAAAGGTAAGCCGCAACATATCCACGGCCAGGTCCAGCTTGCCCGCCGAGCCGATGAACCCCGGCGCAAAGATCATCGCCAGTACCGGCGCTCCCAGCACCCCCGCCAGAGTGACCGCCAGCAGCACCGCTCCCAGGGTACCGGCGACGTGATCAACAAAACGCTTCAGCTCCGCAAAACTGCGGCGCTCCTTATATTCAGTAAGCACCGGCACAAAAGCCACCGCAAAGGCCCCCTCGGCGAACAGGCGGCGCAGAAAATTGGGGATCTTGAAGGCGACAAAAAAGGCATCGGTTCCGGCATTGGCACCAAAGGTATGCGCCACCACCAGATCACGGACAAAACCGAGAATCCTCGACAGCAGGGTATTGGAGCCCACCTTGGCCAGTGATCTGAACATGCGTTTGAGTGCTACCTGTAAATGCCGCCGCCAGCGGCCAAAGGGCGGATTATAGGCTTTTTATACCCTATTTTCAGGGGAATCCGTTAGAATCCCCCACCTTACCTGCTGACGGTGTCACCTCACCGGAACAGGCTCAATACCGACAATTAGCTGTTGACAAACGGCTACCCAGCCCCCAGAATACCGCGCTCTTTAACGAGATACTCATTTACTGAATTTTTTGGAGACAGACCTTGGCCAACTCACCACAAGCCCGCAAACGTGCGCGTCAGGCCGAACAGCATCGCCAGAACAACGCGTCGCGTCGCAGCAACATGCGTACCTACCTGAAAAACGTAGTGAAGGCATTGGCGACTGGCGATAAGGAAAAGGCTACCGAAGCTTACCAACAGGCGGTACCGGTGATCGACCGTGCGGCAAACACCGGCCTTATCCACAAGAACAAGGCTGCCCGTCATAAAAGCCGCCTGAATGCACAGATCAAATCGCTGTAAACAGTAGCGCCTGTGCATCAAGAGAAACCGGCCAAAAGCCGGTTTTTTTCTGCCTGTAACAAAACCCCATCCCGGCAATAAAACGGCATCGGTAAACAACCGATCCGCCTGAGTTATACTTCCCCGGTCAACGCATCGGACCATCAGCAGAGGGATGAACCAACATGGCAGCAGCACCGGGCAGTAGCAAAAAACGCCGCCATCGCCTTTTCATCATTCTGTCAATCCTGCTGATCCTCGTTACCGCCACCCTCTCCCTGCTGCCGCTTGGCATCGATTACGGACTCACACAATGGATCAAACAGCACGGCGGCGAACAGGTGTCGGTCGCCAATGTCGACTTCAATCCCTTTTCCGCCACCCTCAGACTGGATGATCTGAAGGTAACCAATCAGGGCAAAAACAAACTCACCCTGCCCAGACTTGACCTGCAACTGGCCTGGCGTCCACTCTTCAATAAACAAGTAGTCATTACCGGCATGGATCTGTCGGGCGTGGTGCTGAAACTGATCCAGAACGGCACCGATAGCCAACTGCAGATTGGCGGGATGCAGTTTTCCGCACCCGTAAAAAAGGAACCGACAGAAGCGACACCCTGGGCCGTCAGGCTGAATCGCATCGGCCTTAGCAATGTGGTGATCGACTACCAGGGCGCCAAGCTCTCCACTCAAGTCCAGATCGAAAGACTGAGCCTCACCGACATTGCCTCGGACAATAAGGCCGGCATTGCCCAAGTGGAGCTGCAGGGCAGCATCGACCAGGCACCGGTCAAGCTTAACGGGGGATTCACCCCATTCGCCGACCATCCCTCCTTCAAGGGCGATATCCAGATTCAATCGCTGGTACTCGACACCTACGCCAAGCTGGCGGAGCCGCAGCTTGAGCTGCTGAAGGGGAAGCTGAGCATGGATGGCGACATTTCCCTGCTGACCCGGCAATCAGGCACTCCCCGGATCACCCATAACGGCGCTCTCAACCTGGCCAGCTATCAGGTCAATTACCAGGGTCAGGTGATAACCGGCGACCAACTCTCCTGGAAAGGCCACCTCAGCCACGACACCGATACCCTGTCACTCAACGGCAGCCTCACTTCGACAGAATTCAGGTTCAACTCAAAGGACGGGGATAACGGCCACCACCATAGAGAGCTGGAGTGGCAAGGCGACCTGAAGATTCACTCAACGGCTTCCACACAGAACATCAGCAGCAACAGCCGCCTCAATATCCAGGCGCCGGAAATTGGCCTGGCGGACAGCCGCTCAGCCATGGAACAAATCGGGCTGTCACTGGAAAACGCCACCCTCACACTGTCGGGGGAGGATTTGTCGACCCGATTGCCAGGCGGATTGAAACTGGCGGGGATCAGTCTCACTACACCAACCCGGGAACTGATCAACGAATCTCTGAACTGGGAGGGCACCGTACAGCTCAACCGGCAGGAAGCCCTGACCACCCTTGCCCTTGAAGGCTCCCTGGAAGATGGCCCACTACAGCTGAAATCATCGGAAAACCAGGCCACGATAGCGCTGCAGAATCTCACCTGGCAGGGCGGACTGGAGCTCGAGCAGGATCAGCATGGAAACCGCATTAAACCATCCGGCGACCTCACGGCCACGGGTTTTGAGGCGATCGATAGCCACGCCAAACTGCAACTGCTTTCCATCGAATCTCTCCGTATCGACCGTCTGGCCGGCGACGATAAAAATGCGGTGACGGCGGCACTGATCGATGTCCGATCGATCAGTGCCGGGGCGGGATTAGCGGATACCGGCAGGGACAACCCGGCCATGCTCACCCTGGAAGGCATGCAAATTCAGCAACCCGGCTACTCCATTAGCAATGGACTGCGGATCAACAAGATCGAGACCACCGGCCTGAAACAAGCGCTGATTCGCCAGCCGGACAAAAGCCTTAACCTCCAGCAACTGGCCGATGCCATCCGGCGACTAATCGAGAATAACAGCGAGACAGCTCGAGAATCATCGGACCAACCCCTGCCGGTCATGATCGATCAACTCACCCTCGACGGTGACAGCCTGCTCGGTTTTGAGGATCGCACTACCGACCCCGTCTATCATCTGCGCCTCAAACCCGAGCTGTTCCGCATGAATGGCATCACCAATACCCCGGCAGACACACCCGCCACTTTTCAGCTCAAGGGTATATTGGACAAAAGCTCCATCCTGGAGCTGAACGGCGACCTGGCACTGTTCGCAGCAGAACCCACCTTTACACTCAAGGGCCGTATCGAGGGACTGGAATTGCCCCCGCTCTCCGCCTATACCATTCCGTTGATGGGCTACCGGCTTCAGAGCGGCAAGGCCAACAGCGACATTCAATTTACGGCAAAGGCGGGACAGATTGACGGCAGCAGCGATCTGGTCCTCAACCAGCTGCAGGTGGAGCCGCTCAATTCTGAAAAGATGGCAGCACTGCAACAGCAGTTAAGCATTCCACTGGAAACCGCCCTCGGCATGCTCAAAGACAAGAACAGTCAGATCAAGCTGAACCTGCCGGTCAGCGGCGCTATCGATAACATCCAGGTCGACCCGAGTGACGCCATCAACCAGGCGATCGGGAGAGCCATGAAGAAGGGTGCCAGAACCTACCTGGCAACTGCCCTGTTTCCTTTCGGCACCCTACTTACCCTGGTGGAACTGGCCGGGGACGCGGCAGCGAAGATTCAGTTGGACCCCATCCCGTTCGACCCTGGCTCCAGCCAGTTAAATCCCGACCAGCATGAATATCTGACCAAGATAGCCCAACTCCTGAATGATCGCCCGGAGATATATATTCGACTGTGCGGCGTCTCGGCGACGACCGATATCGAGGCCCTGCGGCAGGCCGAGCGCCAGCGCCTGGAAGCGGCAACGGAAAAAGAGAAGAACCGATCAGAGAGCAGCCGAAAACAGCCACCCCCTGCACCACCACCCACGATCGAAATCAGTGACCAACAACTCAACCAATTGGCCGTTGACCGCGCTACGAGCATTGAGCGCTATCTGTCAATCACCCACCAGACCAAGACAGAGCGCCTGGTCAGTTGTCAGCCGCGGATGGAGAAAACAGCGGAGAAGGCCGCACCGAGGGTCGACCTGCTGATTTGACAAGATGGATCAGACCAGGACCAGGTTATCGCGGTGAATCAGCTCTTCCTCATCCACATACCCCAGAATCTCCTGGATGCGGCCGGAGGCAACTCCCTTTATGCGATCACTCTCTGTTGAGTTGTAGTTGACCAGGCCCCGGGCAATCTCCCGCCCCTGCTCATCGACACAGACCACCATTTCACCGCGAGAGAATTTGCCGATCACCTGTTTTACGCCAACCGCCAGCAGGCTGCGGCCGGACTCCCGTAACACACGCACCGCACCGGCATCCACCACCAGGCGTCCACGCACCTGAAGGTGGCCGGCCAGCCAGCGCTTGCGTGCCGCCTCCGCCTCCTGTACCGGCAATAATAATGTGCCGACCGGCTCCCCAGCGGCAATCCGGGTCAATACCTTATCCCCCACCCCGGGGGCGATTATGGTGGCGGTGCCCGAACGTGCGGCCAGCCGGGCGGCCCGCACCTTGGTCACCATGCCACCCTGCCCAAGCAGACCGGAACTTCCGCCGGCCACCTGATCCAGCATGGGATCATCGACCCGGCTCTCGTCGATCAGCACCGCCTCGGGGTTGTAACGCGGATCACAATCATAAAGCCCCTGCTGATCTGTCAGCAGCACCAGCAGGTCCGCCTCCACCAGATTGGCCACCAATGCCGCCAGGGTGTCGTTATCACCAAAGCGCAACTCCTGATTGGCCACGGTATCGTTCTCATTCACCACCGGCACCACCCCCAGGCGAATCAGGGTGCGCAGGGTACTGCGGGCATTCAGGTAACGTTTCCGATTGGTCAGGTCATCATGGGTCAGCAGCACCTGGGCGGTGTGCAGACCATGCTTCTGGAAACAGGTTTCGTAAGCACGCACCAGTCCCATCTGGCCAATAGCGGCCGCCGCCTGCAACTCATGCAGCGTAGTCGGCCGGGCGGTCCAGCCCATGCGGCTCATTCCCTCGGCCACAGCCCCGGAAGAGACCAGGATCAGCTCATTGCCCGCCAGCACCCAACTGGACATCTGCTCAACCCAGCCGGCCAGCGCTTCCCGCGCCAGACCCTTGCCATCGGCGGTCAACAGGGCGCTGCCGATCTTTACTACCCAGCGCTTGGCCGACGTGAATTTTTCTCGGGACATATTCATACTGCTGCCAACTACTCTTTCAGGGGATCCCAGGGCTCTTCGGCCTTCTCTACCACTTCAACCGGCTTGTCCTGCTCACGCAATGTCTTCAACCGCTTCATCAGGGCCTGCATCAGCTCACGAGTCCCTTCTCCCGACAGGGCCGAGATTGAATAGACCGGCCCCTGCCAATCCAGTTCCTCCAGCACGATCGCACGTTTCTCCGCAAACTCCTCAGCCGTCATCAGGTCCATTTTGTTCAGCACCAGCCAGCGCTCCCGCTCATACAGATCATCACTATACTTTTCCAGCTCGGAGGCGATCAGGCGCACCTCTTGCGCGGGCGAGACCCCGTCATCCATCGGCGCCATATCCACCAGATGCAGCAACAGCCGGGTGCGATTCAGGTGCTTGAGAAACCGCAGGCCCAACCCCGCCCCCTCGGCCGCGCCCTCGATCACCCCGGGAATATCGGCAATAACAAAACTGTTGCCGGTACCCAGACTGACCACCCCCAGATTGGGGTGCAGGGTCGTGAAGGGATAGTCCGCCACCTTGGGCGTGGCGCTGGATACCTTGCTGATCAGGCTGGACTTGCCGGCATTGGGCATACCCAGCAGGCCAACATCCGCCAGCAGAATCAACTCCAGCAGGATATCCCGCTCCTCACCCATAGAGCCGGGGGTAAACTGGCGCGGCGACCGATTGGTACTGCTCTTGAAGCGGGCATTGCCGATACCGTGAAAACCGCCCTTGGCCACCAGCAGTCGCTGCCCGTTACTCAACAGTTCACCTATCAGTTCTTCGGTCTCCAGGTCGGTCACCCGGGTACCCACCGGCACCTTGATAAACAGGTCCTCGGCGCTGCGACCGGTACAGTTGCGCCCCATCCCCTGCTGACCGCTGTGCGCCCGGTGACGCCGCTGATGGCGAAAATCCACCAGCGTATTCAGCCCGGAGTCGGCCACCAGATAGACGCTGCCCCCATCACCACCGTCTCCGCCATCGGGGCCTCCCCGGGGAATATATTTCTCGCGCCGGAAGCTGACGGCGCCGTTACCGCCCTTGCCGGCTTCTACGCGAATCGTGGCTTCATCAACAAATTTCATGGGCGTGCCCGCGGCTGTAAAAATCTATCGTCATAACGTAAAAAGCCCCGTCACAAGACGAGGCCTTTTTTGTTCTATAGCGGTGGCGCGATCAGGCCGGAATCACGCTGACATAGCGACGATTTTTCGGTCCTTTAACCTCGAACTGCACTACACCGTCCACCTTAGCGAACAGCGTGTGGTCTTTACCGCAACCCACATTAACGCCATTGTGCACCGCTGTGCCACGCTGGCGAATAATGATGCCGCCGGCATTAATAGTCTGGCCACCAAATACTTTCACGCCAAGACGCTTCGACTCAGAATCGCGGCCGTTACGTGTACTACCGCCTGCTTTTTTATGTGCCATTGCCTAACCCTGCCCCTCAGCCTGCGCTGATTCCGGTAATCTCGAGTTCTGTGTACCACTGACGATGTCCCTGGCGCTTCATGTGGTGCTTACGCCGCTTGAACTTCAGGATCGTCACTTTCTTTGCCCGCCCATGGGATTTAACCGTAGCGGTGACCTTGCCACCGGCCACATAGGGCGTGCCAATCTTAATATCTTCGCCGTTGGCGACCATCAGCACTTTATCAAGATCGAGCGAAGCGCCTTCTTCAGCACCCAGCTTTTCAACTTTAAGTGTATCGCCCTCGGAAACCCGGTACTGTTTACCCCCGGTCTGAATTACGGCATACATACCAAATCTCCGCAAAAAATCTGCTAATTTCGGCGCGCAAATAGACAACGCGCCAACGAAAGAGGCGGAATTCTACCCGTGACAGCGGCACAGGTCAATCACCACACACAAAAAACCGCAAAAACAGCTCGCGTCCCTGAAGAACCGATGGACCCCACGCTTGACAGCACCATGGCAGGCTCCTAGCATGCTCCACTCCTAATATACCCTGTAACCAAAGCAGTTTAAGACAGACCCCATGGAAATGAGCACAATCCGCGAGCTGGTTGCGGAAGATATGAAGGCGGTTGACGCCCTGATACTGCGCCGGCTCCAGTCCGATGTGGTACTGATCAACCAGGTCGGACACTACATCGTCAACAGCGGAGGCAAACGCCTGCGCCCGATGATTGTGCTGCTGGCCGCCCGCGCATTGAGTTATCCGGGCGCGGGACATATCGACCTGGCGGCGGTGATCGAGTTCATCCACACCGCCACCCTCCTGCACGATGACGTGGTCGACGAATCGGACATGCGCCGCAACCGGGATACTGCCAACGCGGTCTGGGGTAACGCCGCCAGTGTACTGGTGGGCGACTTCCTCTACTCACGCTCGTTCGAAATGATGGTGGACATGAATAGCATGCGGGTGATGGAAGTACTCTCCCACGCCACCAACCGCATTGCCGAGGGCGAAGTCCTGCAACTGCTCAACTGCAATGACCCGGACACCACGGAAGAGAAATACCGCGAGGTAATCCTGCGCAAAACAGCCACTCTGTTCGAGGCCGGCTCCCGGCTCGGGGCGGTACTGGGTGGTGCCACACCGGAGGAAGAGCAGGCCATGGCTGATTACGGCCTGCATCTGGGCATCGCCTTCCAGATTATTGACGACGCCCTCGACTACAGCACCTCCAGCGAGGAGATCGGCAAGAATATCGGCGATGACCTGGAAGAGGGCAAACCGACCCTGCCGATCCTGCGAGCCATGCAGGTAGGCAGCGCCGAACAGCGGGCAGTCCTGCGGGAGGTGATCGAAAAAGGCGGGCGGGAACATATCGATATCGTCATGGCGGCCATTGAATCCACCGATGCGATCGAGTACACTGCGCGCCTCGCCGCGGAGGAAGCCGACAAGGCCAAACAGGCCCTGGAAGCAATTCCCGAATCACCCTTCCGCGACGCACTCGCTGCCCTGGCCGACTTCGCCGTCAGACGCAGGAGTTGAACCTGAATTCGGGGTGTAGCTCAGCCTGGTAGAGCACTGCCTTCGGGAGGCAGGGGCCGGAGGTTCGAATCCTCTCACCCCGACCAAATTCTTTTCAGAACCCTAACCACAAACGCCGCTACGGCATTGAACATAAAACCGGGGCCTCACGTGAGAGGGTTCGAACCGTTAGAGGTTCGACCGAAGGGCGAGGGCCAGAACGACCCGAGTCGTCCTTTCACCCCGACCAAGCATATTAAACGGCTACCAAACGGTAGCCGTTTTTATCCGTCAGCGCGATTCAAACGTAACCCAACACTCTCATACGGATGGCGGCATTACCCGTGTTTTCGGGCGTCAGACACCTATCGTTCGGTCATCGTAACCATCGAAGAGTCCGTCAAGTCACCTGTTTCCATTATCGGCAGCCATGCATACATAACCACCAGGGCCTAAGACGCAGAACCACCCCGCATCTGCAACAACACCCTTAGGCTAGTTCAAGCTTTCCTCCCAAGTGACGCTATAATCTTGGCACAATAGGATTTTATATACCGAACGATATCAGTTGAACGCCGTTATGGCCGGTGCTTCAGGGCTGGCCGGCAAAATTTCGACTACCATAATCATGTCCAGAGCGACATATATATAAATTCCTGTTAAATAATCGTGCATCATCACTCATGGCTAAGCGAATAAAACCTGGAACATTTGGCATATAGGACATGATGAAATCCTCACCTCACAAGTCGACCTGTACAGCATGAAATCAGGGTCGCCTCACTCCAAACGAAACAACGGCAGCCGTTCCAGCAAGGGAGTATTGCGGATTGTCCTGGTCTACGCCGGGATCTCCATGCTCTATATTCTGTTTTCCGACGCGCTGGTCAGCCAGCTCCTCAGTGCACCCGAGGCGATTAACGTTGCCAGCACCATCAAGGGGTGGCTCTTCATCCTGATCACTTCATTACTGCTCTATCTGCTGATGAGCCGACTGGCAGGACAGATCTCCGGGGCGGCACAGCGCGAGCAGGCCTTACAGGCAGAGCAGCTCCGTACACTGACACTGCTTAATTCGATCACGTATAACTCGACTGACGCCATATTCATCAAGGACAAGGAGGGGCGCTATATTGTTGCCAACCCTGCGTTGGCAGAGCTGCTGGACAGACCGCTGGACACCATCATCGGTAAGGATGATTTCCAACTCTTTCCTGACCCGGTGGCACAGCAGTTCTGTCAGGACGACCGGCGCATCATGGACTCAGGCAAGACCGAGACCTATCACGAGACGGTAACCACCAAGGACAAGACCCTGCCCTACCTGACGACCAAGGGTCCGCTGGTGATTGAAGGAAAAATAGAGGGCATCTTTGCCATTGCCCGCGACATATCTGCTCTCAAACAGGCCGAGGATGAGATAAGAACGGGACTGCACAACGCACAAGAGCGTGAAGTCGAACTGCAGGCGGTATTTCAGGCGTTGCCGGACATGTACTTCCGCTTATCCGCTGACGGCACCATACTGGACTATCGGGCACAAAACAGTTCAGAGCTTTATGTTCCCCCCGAGGAATTTCTCGGCAAGCGGGCCCAGGATGTTTTGCCTGCCGAATTCACCCGACTGCTGGCAAGCAAAATCATCCGGGCTTGCAAGACCGATGAGATGCAGGTGTTCGAGTATGATCTCATTGTCTTCAAAACATCTCGTCACTACGAAGCGCGCCTGATAAGACTCCCGGAACAGGACCAGCTGATCTGTATTGTTCGGGATATCACCGGCCAGCACCAGGCAAAACAGGCCCTGTCCTCAAGCGAGCAGCGCTTTCGTACCATCTTCGAGCAGGCAGCCGTTGGCGTAGCGCTGATTGAGTCAAGATCGGGGCGCTTCCTGCGCATCAACCAGCGCTACTGCGATATGGTCGGTTACACCATGGAAGAGATGACCAACGGCAAGACATTCCGGGAAATCACCCATCCCGATGATCTCCCGGAAGACCTGGACAATGTGGCGTCAATGTTGGCCGGCGAAATAGGTCAATTCAGTAGGGAAAAACGCTACGTCCACCGAAACGGCTCCATCGTCTGGGTCAATCTGACCGCGTCCGCTACCTGGCAATCTCATGAGGAACCGGGCAATTACATCGCGGTCGTGGTCGAGATCACTGAACGCAAGCGTGCAGAGGCGGCGTTGCAGGAGAGTGAGCAACAACTACGCACCCTGATCAATGCAACCCCGGATATTATCTGTTTCAAGGATGGCAAGGGTCGCTGGCTGGAGGCCAATGAGGCTGACCTAAAACTGTTTTCACTGGGCGATGTTGATTACCGGGGGAAGACCGACCGGGAGCTGGCCGAATTCACCGATCCCCTGTATCGGGATGCATTCCTCAGCTGCGAGGCAAGCGATGAGCAGGCCTGGCAAACGGAGGGAGGCTGCCGCTGCGAAGAGATTATTTCCAAACCGGATGGGACGACCAGGGTCTACGATATCATCAAAGTCCCACTCTACGAGGACAACGGTACTCGAAAAGGCCTGATTGTTCTGGGACGTGATGTTTCCGAGCGAAAACGGGCGGAACAGCAGTTGGCGCGCGCCGACAGCGAATGGACCCAGGCCATGGATCAGTTCGGAGACGCCATCTATCTGCTGGATATGGAGCAGCATCTGCTGAGGGCGAACACGGCATTTTATCAAATGTCCGGACTGAATCCCGAACAGAGTCTGGGCCGCTCGATAGTGGAGTTGATGCATCCGCAAGGTGAGGAAGAGCTCTGTCCGATCTGCAGAATTCTGGAGGAGCGGGGTGAAACGGCGATCACCCTGGAGGCAAATGACGCCCACAATCCAGACGAAAAACCGATCGAGGTAAAACTGAAACTGGTGCGGGATGCGTCCGGTATTGAGACTGGCATGCTGATCAGCCTGCATGACCTGAGCCACTTCAGGCAGGTAGAGGAGCGACTGCGCCTCGCCGCAAGCGTGTTTGAAAACACTGACGAGGGAGTAATCATTACCGACAGCAACGGCAATATCCTGGATGTAAATCGTGCCTTCAGCCAGATACAGGGCTACTCACGCGAGGAGGTAATCGGGAAAAATCCCCGCCTGTTCAAATCCGGCCATCATGATCAGAGTTTCTATCGCGACCTGTGGCACTCCCTGACAGAGACCGGACACTGGCGCGGCGAGATGTGGAATCGACGCAAGAATGGCGAACTGTTCCCAAAATGGCAGACCATCAATAGTGTTGTCGACGGCAACGGCAACCTGACCCACTACGTCGGTATCTTTTCCGACATCACCCATATCAAACAGTCGCAGGAAAAGCTGGACCACCTTGGCCATCACGACGCGCTGACCGACCTGCCAAATCGTCTGCTGCTAAATGAGCGCCTCGACCAGGCCATCAAGCACGCGGAGCGTCACGATACCCTGCTTGCGGTAATTTTTCTCGACCTGGACAACTTCAAACATATCAACGACAGCCTGGGCCACCCGGTGGGTGATCAGTTATTGCAGGAAGTGGCGCGGAAACTTTTACTGGCAACCCGGCAGGACGATACCGTAGCCCGCATCGGCGGGGACGAATTCGTGCTGCTGCTGGAGGACATCGGCAAACCGGAAAATGCCGGTATCGCCGCGCAGAAACTGGCTGCCGTATTTGCCGAACCGTTCCAACTGGAGCAGCAGGCGATACGCATCACCGCCAGCCTTGGCATCTGCATCTGCCCCCAGGACGGCAAGGATTCCGCCACCCTGCTGCGCAACGCCGACTCCGCCATGTACCGGGCCAAGGAAGAGGGGCGCAACACCTACCAGTTCTACACCAAAGAGCTGACCCGCAACGCCTTTGAGCGGGTATCGCTGGAAAATAATCTGCGCCAGGCGATCGAGAAGGAGCAGCTTCGCCTGCTCTACCAACCCCAGTTTGACTTGCAAAGCGGCCGAATAATCGGCCTGGAAGCCTTGATTCGCTGGGTTCACCCGGAACTGGGAACCATCTCCCCGGCCAGATTCATCCCGCTGGCAGAGGAGTCCGGCCTAATTCATCCAATAGGTGAATGGGTACTCAGGACCGCCTGCCGGCAAGGCCGGCAGTGGCAGCAACAGGGCATCGACTTTGGCCGCATAGCCGTCAATATCGCCGGCCCTCAACTGCAGCGGGGCAACCTGCTTAATGAGGTGATTGCTGTACTGGACGAGACACAACTTCCAACTGACCGCCTGGAACTGGAAGTAACCGAAGGCTTTATCATGCAGCAGGCAGGATCGGCCATTACCCAGCTGCAGGCGTTGCGTGAACTGGGGCTGACCCTGTCCATCGACGACTTCGGCACCGGCTACTCCTCTCTCAGTTACCTGAAACAGCTACCGATCCACAAGCTCAAGATTGACCAGTCGTTTGTGCGCGACATCCCGCACGACCGCAATGATATGGCCATTGCCGATGCCATTATCGCCATGGGGAAGAGTCTCGGCCTGCGGGTCATCGCCGAGGGGGTGGAGACCGAGGCACAGGCGGAGTTCCTGAAACAGGCCGGATGCCAGGAGGGTCAGGGTTACCTTTACAGCAAGCCGATCACCGCGGAAGCCGTGGAGGCGCTGATCACAGAACAGCCGGCATTATCCACGGAGTAGCCATCCCACAGCACAAACCTGCTAACGCAAATTCTGATCGAAAAACGATTTCACGGGACCGGCCAGGGGGTTATGGTCATTCAGCAACAGGGTGAAATGATTAACCCCTGCAATATCCAGCCGCTGCCCCTTGGGTATCCAGCGGACGATGGCTTCGGTTTCCGCCTCTGTGAAGATATGTCCGCGCCTGGCATCTATCAGCCCTTCATCCGCACGGACAAACAAAGCCGGACACGACATGGCGGGAAAGTGCAGGCACATGCTGTAGAGAAAGTGCAGATCCAGATCCTTGTGCAGCCCTTGTGCCGAGGCCTTCGGTTGTACCGCCCCATCCTCAAGCAGATAGACATCCTCCCGCAGGTAGTTCTCCAGCATTCCGCCCCATTGTCGCCCGTAAAACGGCATCGCCCGCATCGCCTCTAGATAGACATCCATGGAGGGATAGGGTGATTCGAGATGAACCAGGCTGGGACGTATCGCCTCAAGTACCCGCTCCGTCGGATCCGCCCCTCCCTCCAGCAGAACAATGGCCTCCACCAGAGAAGGGCGTATCGAGGCGAGATAGGTCCCCACCGTGGCGCCAAAGGAGTGCCCCACAATGGAAAAGGCCTCCACACCCAACTGCCGGGTCAGTGCCAAAATATCGCTCACATGATAAGCAAAGCCGTAGCCTTCCTCCGGCTTATCACTGTCACCACGACCGCGCAGATCCATGGCCATCACTCGATAGCGCGGGGAAAGGGCGGCACCAAGTTGATCAAAACTTCCTTTGTGGGCGGCGAAACTGGGCAGACAGATGATGGTTTTACCCTGACCGGGCCACTCCCGGTAACTCAGGGAGATGCCATTCACTTCCGCGCTGGCTGTTCTGCCTGAAAGCATCAGCAACCCCTACCAGTACTTTTCCATATGCAGATTGCCGGGTTCACGGGGACGCTTTTGTTGATAGCCCCGCGCCTCAAGCCGTACCGTTGCATCTTCGATCATGGCGGGATTGCCACAGAGCAAGACATGGCTCGGCCCCGGTTCGAGCGCAAAACCACACAGCTCTTCCAGCGTAGGATCGTCCAGAAACGGAGGAAGCCTGCCAGTAAATCCCTGCCAGTCCTTATCGACATGCGGGCGGGAGATGGTGGGGATATAGCTGAAGTGATCATTGTAGAGGGACAGCGACTCCAGCTCGCGGCGATAACCCAGGTCCCAGGAGAAACTGGCGCCGTGCAGCACCGCGATACGCCGGTCCCGGTTCGCCAGCACTTCGCTGCGCAGCATACTGACGTAGGGCGCCAGACCGGTACCGGTACCTACCAGCAGGACATTACTTTCGACCGGCACCCGGTCCAGGGTAAACAGCCCCTTGGATTTTTCCGCCACATAGAGCCGGTCACCCTCTTGCAGGGCGAACAGCCGCGGGGTCAGGGCACCCGAAGAGACGATTGAAACGTAAAACTCCAGATACTCCTGCTGAGTACTGCCTGATGCAATGGAGTAGGCCCTTCTGATCATCGGATCGCCACCCGGCTCGGCGCCGTTATCCTCGGGCTGCGCCTCGGGAATCCTCGGCTCGTCCTGGAGCAGTCCCAGCATGGTGTACTGCCCGGCCTTGAATTTAAATCCCGGTTGATCCAGGCGCACCTGCAGGATGCGGATCTCTCCGGTAACTTCAATACATCGACTCACGGTAGCGTTATAACTGAACTTACTTGTTTTCATCTGTTTTTTTTGAAATGTCTGATCCAATACAAACATACCCGGCCACCAGCCCGGGTAAATTAGTTTCATTCGATACCATTATGCCGGCGATGTCAAATACCCCCGGTCATATCATTGCCAGCGTCTAGAAGTCTGTCAGACTTAACAATGATCTGCTGCGGAAAAGCCGGACAGACTCCTAGAAATGGATCACCTCTCCCAGTGTAGGAATCGACGCATCCCAGTTATATTCCTCGACGAACCGTTTCTGCAGGGCAAGCATGCTCTCACTCTCGCCATGAACCAGGTAGAGACGGGGCATGGCCTTGCGCATATGGCCGGCCCACGCCAGCAACTGGGACTGCCCGGCATGGGCGGAGAAGCCACCCAGGGTGTGGACCTGCGCCTTCACGGCAATTTCACTACCGAGGATCTTTACTTTTTTCACCCCGTCCACCAGCAGCCTGCCGAGCGTACCACGGGCCTGAAAGCCGACAATGATCAGGTGGGTATTCTTGCGCCAGAGGTTGTACTTCAGGTGGTGACGGATACGCCCGCCGTGACACATGCCGCTGCCGGCGATGATGATGGCGCCACCGGCAATCTTGTTGAGCGCCATTGACTCCTCGACGCTGCGGGTGAAACGCAGGATCGGCAGCCACTGCTGCCAGTCATGAGTCATGATCTCGCGAAATTCCGGGTCATCCTTATTGAACAGCCGGGTGTTCTGTTCATAAATCTCACTGATACTGGTGGCCATCGGACTGTCGATAAAGATATTGTTCTGTTTCAGCTGGCCCGAGTGATAGAGCTGGCCAAGGTGATAGATCAGATCCTGGGTCCGGCCCACGGCAAAGGATGGGATGAGCACATTGCCGCCACTCTGTGCCGCCGCATCCAGTGCCGCGCTGAACTCGCTCAGGGTCTGGTCCAGCGGCTGGTGATCGCGATTGCCATAGGTCGATTCCAGCAGTAACAGGTCGGCCTCGGTGATAACGGCCGGATCCCGCATCAGGGGCGCCTGGCTGTTACCCAGGTCGCCCGAAAATACCAGCTTCCGGGTCTCTCCCTTGTCCTCGATCCACAATTCAACGATGGCCGAACCCAGGATATGCCCGGCCTCACGGAAACAGAGCCGAATACCGGGCAGGATCTCCGACACGGTGCCATAGGCCATGCCCTCACAGAGGGCCAGTTCCCGTTCCACGTCATCCATGTCATAGAGGGGCTCTATGGCTCTTTTTCCGGCCCGGGCCCGGCGCTTGTTCTCCCACTCGGCATCCTTCTGCTGCAGGAACGCAGCATCCTTGTGCATGGTCGGCAGCAGCGCCTGGGTTTGCAGGGTCATGTAGATCGGGCCGTTATAGCCCTGTTTCGCCAACAGGGGCAGCATACCTGAATGATCCAGGTGGGCATGGGAGATGATTACCGCATCAATCTCACTCACGGAGAACGGAAAGGGGGGCGCACTCTCCTCTTTGTTGGTTGATTTTTTCCCTTTACCGCCTTTTTTATTGTTGTTTTCTCCCTGCAACATGCCGCATTCCAGCAATATCTGCTGTTGCCCGCTTCTGATGAGATAGCAAGAACCGGTCACCCGTTGAGCCGCACCATAAAATGTCAATGTACTCACCCGCACTCCCTCCGGTAGTAGAACAAGAACCCATACCACTCATGGCAATCATATACAGGATGCGGCCTGTCGTCCTACCACAGCGTATAATTGTTGACTCCTGTCAATCAGTAATGGCGACAGTTGTATCATGATTCTACTAGGAGTTTGTCGGGCTTGACCGATCGTCGCGAGGGAAAGCCGATTTGAGACAGATTTTTTGATCTTTCGAGGCAAATAGTGGACCTATTCAACGAGGAAGATCGGAAAATATGGCCAAATCCGGCTTTTCCGCAGTAGATCAGTGTTAAGTCCGACAGACTCCTAGACTGTTCTTACATCGTGACACTATCCACCACACGGATCCTCGGCTCTGATAATGACTGCAAATCACAAACACCAAGAAAAAAATAGACCGGACACAGCAACAGCCAACTGGCACACCAGGGAGACGAGCGAGGTTTTCCAGCTCCTCTTCAGCCATGAAGGGGGATTGAGTCCGTCTGAAGTGGAGCAGCGCCGGGCCCAGTACGGTCCGAACCGACTGAATCCACCGGCTGCCCGCAGTGCGCTGGCACGCTTTCTGGAACAGTTTCAAAACGTATTGATCTATGTCCTGCTGGTGGCAGGTGCCGTGACTACCGCCATGGGCCATTTTGTCGATTCCGGAGTGATTTTCGGTGTCGTGATCATCAACGCGATTATCGGCTTTATCCAGGAGGGCAAGGCCGAGCGGGCGCTGGAAGCCGTGCGCAACATGCTTTCACCCCAGGCCATGGTTATCCGGGACGGTAAAAGATTCACCCTGCCGGCCGAGCAGATCGTTCCAGGAGATCTGGTATTCATCCAGTCCGGGGACCGGGTTCCGGCGGATCTGCGGCTGTTTCATATCCGCAATCTGCGTATTGACGAGGCGATGCTCACCGGCGAGTCGCTGCCGGTGGAAAAAAGCATTGATCCCGTCGCCCCCGATGCTCCCCTGGGTGATCGAGACTGCATGGCCTATTCCGGCACACTGGTCACCTTTGGACAGGGAACGGGCCTGGTGGTCGCCACCGGCGAACAGAGTGAGATCGGCAGAATCAGCACCCTGCTGGCGCAGGTCGAGGTCCTGAGCACGCCGCTGACCCGGCAGATGGGGCAATTTGCCAGCGGGCTCTCAATCGCCATCCTGGCGATCGCCCTGGTTGCCGCCCTGTTCGGCATCCTGGTGCACGGCAATTCGCTGGAAGAGATGTTTCTGGCCGCCGTGGGGCTGGCGGTGGCGGCGATTCCGGAAGGGCTTCCCGCCATTATCACCATCACCCTGGCCATCGGGGTGCAGCGCATGGCGGCCAGAAATGCCATTATCCGGCGCCTGCCGGCAGTTGAGACCCTCGGTTCGGTCGACGTGATCTGCTCCGACAAGACCGGCACACTGACCCGAAATGAGATGATGGTCCAGTCACTCGTGTTCGCGGACGCGGCCTTCGAGGTGGAGGGTAGCGGCTATGATCCTCATGGGGAGTTTGTTGATCGGGACGGTAATGCCCGGGATCCCGCCCACCCCTTGCTCAGCGCCTGCTGTCGCGCTGCCATGCTCTGTAACGATGCGACGATGACAGAGCAGGAAGGTGGCTGGCGACTACACGGTGACCCGATGGAGGGTGCACTCGTGGTCCTGGGTATGAAGGGCGGATTTGAGCAGGCACTGCTGGCCGAGCAGATGCCGCGGACGGATGTAATCCCGTTCGAGTCGGAACACCGCTTCATGGCGACACTGCACCATGATCATACCGGGCAGGGCTGCATCTATATAAAGGGTGCCAGCGAAACCATCCTGCCCCGGTGTGTCAGCCAATTCACCAGCAACGGCCCGCAGCCGATCGACCCGGCATTCTGGGCCGAACAGACCGAGATCATCGCCGGTCGCGGACAACGCACCCTGGCCGTCGCCATGCGCCCGGTGGATCAGGCGCAACGGACGCTTAATTTCCAGGATGTGGAGGGGGACCTGATATTGCTGGGACTGATCGGTATCGTCGACCCACCGCGTCAGGAAGCGATTGAGGCGATAACACGCTGCTACTCTGCCGGGATCCAGGTAAAAATGATCACCGGGGATCATGTCACCACCGCCCGGGCCATCGCCAACAACATGGGGATCAAGGACGCCGACAACTCACTCACCGGCTCGGAACTGGAGTCCATGGATGAGGCGTTGCTCAGCGAGAAAGCCCGCGATAACAATGTGTTTGCCCGCACCAGCCCGGAACAGAAGCTGCGCCTGGTCAAGGCGCTGCAGAAAAATGGACTGGTGGTGGCCATGACCGGCGACGGGGTGAACGACGCCCCGGCCCTGAAGCGCGCCGACATTGGCGTTGCCATGGGTATCAAGGGAAGCGAAACGGCCAAGGAATCCGCCGAAATGGTACTGGCCGACGACAACTTCGCCTCCATCGTCAAGGCAATCGAAGAGGGCAGGACCGTCTATGACAACATCAAGAAGTCCATCCTCTTCATCCTGCCGACCAACGGCGGCGAGGCGCTGACCATCCTGGCAGCCATCGCCTTTGGGCGACTGTTACCGGTGACAGCGGCACAGATCCTCTGGGTCAACATGATCACCGCCGTGACCCTGGCACTCTCCCTGGCGTTTGAGCCGGCTGAAGCCAATATCATGCAGCGCCGCCCCCGCAACACACGGGACTCGCTGCTCTCACCTTTTATGGTCTGGCGAATCCTGTTTGTTTCCGTGCTGATGGTGCTGGCGACATTCGGCCTGTTTATCTGGGAGCGCAACGCCGGTTCCAGCATCGAAATCGCGCGTACCGTGGCGGTGAATACCCTGGTCGTGGCGGAGATATTTTATCTGCTCAACACGCGCTACATCATCGCGCCGGTGCTCAACCGGAATGGCCTGCTCGGCAGCCGCTATGTCCTGATCGCTATCCTCATCGTCTCACTGTTCCAGTTGCTGTTCACTTATCTGCCGATGATGCAACTGTTCTTCCGTTCCGCCCCACTGCCGGCCGACGCGTGGCTGCGAATCATTGCGGCGGGGGTGCTGCTGTTTTTGCTGGTGGAGTTGGAAAAGCTGGTGGTAAGGCGGTTTTTCCATTAACGGTAGCGGCGCAACTGCGGGGAACGGATACCGCCCTGTTCAGGCAATTGGGGGCTCGTTCAGATGCTCCAGCCGGTAGCCATGCTGATAGATAGCCTTCAGCTGCCAGCCATGCTCGGGCGTCAGCTGCAGCTTCTGCCTTAACCGGCTGACATGGGTATCCACCGTCCGGGTGGCAATATTGGCAGTAATGCCCCAGATATTCTCCAGCAGGTGATCCCGGGAAATGAGTCTGCCGACATTGTTAAACAGCATGACGGCCAGCTGAAACTCCCGCTCCGTCAACTCACAGCGGCATCCGCCGACCTGGATTTCGCCTTTCTCGATATCGATCGAGATGTCGCCAAAGGCGAGCGGCTCATGGGAACGCTGCGGGCTGCCCAAGCGGCGGGCCAAGGCGTTTATCCGCGCCAGAGTCACCGCTTGCGACGCGGGTTTGATGATGTAGTCATCCGCCCCCTGTTCCAGGGCGTGGACAATATCCGCCTCGGAATCCCGGGCGGTCATGAACAAAACCGGGATGTGCCAGTCGATATGGCCTCTCACCCACGCCAGCACCTCAATCCCGGACGAAACCGGCAGTTCCCAGTCAATCACCAGCAGATCGAAACTGCTGCGCTTCAGGCTGCGTTGAAAAGCGGCGGCATCGGCATGCGGATGACAGTGATGCCCCGCCTCTTCCAGCCAGAGCTGGATCAGCCTGCGCTGGTCCTGGTTGTCCTCCAATATGGCGATACGCACACCCAACCTCACAAACCGGACGATACACGGGATACAACTCAACAAGCAGAGTCACAACAATCATATCACTTCAGACGGGATGTACTAAGCTGCCGCGCAGCAGCCCTGCAGATACCTGGTGATTTCCACCGGCCATGGTGCCAATAGTATCGGGCATCATGCTGTTTCAGCACATCCAACGCCGTCACCGGCCGTTTTGGCTCACGCTGAAAGTGCGAGCCAATCAGGGGCGGCCCGTCCGCACCGCCCCGATCTGATCAGTAGTTATACCCGGACTCTTCATGGCTGAAGATATCCAGGCCCACAACCTCCTGTTCTTCAGTGACACGCAAACCACTGGTCAGCACGGCCACCAGTCGCAGAATCAGATAGGTGGCCAATGCCGTAAACAGAATGGCAACCACCACGCCGGTGAACTGGACGGTAAACTGCCCACCCATGCTGTCGATACCCTCGGCAAAGCCGAAACCACTGAAGACACCCAATTCGGTCGATGAAAGCACACCCGCCAGCAGCGTGCCCATGATGCCGCCAATGCCATGCACCGGGAACACATCCAGTGAATCATCAATCTTGAGTACCCGCTTGATGTACTGCGTCGCCGTGAAACAGACGCCACCGGCCAGCAGGCCGATGATCAATGCCCCACCGGGACCCACAAAGCCCGAGGCCGGTGTAATGGTACCCAGCCCCGCCACCATACCGGTAACCGCCCCCAGAACGCTCGGCTTACCGAACCGTTTCCACTCAATGACCGACCAGGTCATGGCGCCCGTTGCCGCTGCAATATGGGTGGCCAGCATCGCCATCGCGGCATCCCCGTTGGCCGCCAAGGCACTGCCACCGTTAAATCCAAACCACCCTACCCAGAGCATACCGGCACCGGTCACGGTCATGGGCAGATTGTGCGGCGGCATGGCGGTTGTCGGAAAGCCCTTGCGCGGTCCCAGCACCAGGGCGGCCACCAGGGCGGCGACACCCGCCGTGATATGCACCACCACACCACCGGCAAAATCGAACAGTCCCATCTGCTGCAGCCAGCCGCCTCCCCAGACCCAGTGGGTGATCGGTACATACACCACCAGTAGCCAGATGCAGCTGAACAGCAGCATGGCGGAGAACTTCATGCGCTCCGCATAGCCGCCGATAATCAATGCCGGTGTAATCACGGCAAAGGTCATCTGAAACAGCATAAAGAGCGACTCGGGGATATCGCCAGCAAGCGATTCACGTCCAATACCCGCCAGCATTACTTTACTGAAATCACCAATCCAGCCATTCCCTTCACCGAAGGCGAGGCTGTAACCAAATACCAGCCAGAGGATGGAAGCCGCGCCGGCAATGGCAAAACACTGCATCAATACAGAGAGTACATTCTTGGTCCTCACCAGCCCCCCATAGAACAGCGCCAGGCCAGGCAGCGTCATGAACAGGACCAACGCCGTCGATGTGAGTATCCATGCGGTATTGGCGCCATTCAGGGCTGCCTCCTCAGCCTGAACCATTCCGGGCAGAAGACCCGACAGGAATACCATCAATAGAGGTTTTTTCATTACATCACTCCCCAACATAAAAAACGGCACCCGCCATCAGTGCCCGTCGCAGAAAAAACAGTGACCATCGACCTCAGCCGACAGATTGTCCCTGCTAAATGCACGATCCATGCCCATGAATAAATAATTGAAAAAACATAGAGATAGATGGACGACGCCCCATAAACAACCAGAGCGTGCACAGTTAAGAGGCGAGCCAGACCCGGCTACGCACCAATAATGTGCAAACTACAGGCGCAGGCGCAAAACACCCGGCCACCTTTTGGGAGGCAGGAAAGACAAAGGCCCCGTCACTCAGCCTGAGTGGCGGGGCCGCGCCCGACCATCCCTGGCCTCGGCGGGCTTCCTGCTTCGCTCTATCTCCTCCATCCCTGGACAAAAAAAACCGCCCGGGGAGAGGGCGGCTATAAATCAGACTAAATGCCTGAAGGGGAGTCCTAAATGAACAAAAGTACACTTCTATCGCTGATGCCGTCTGAATACTCTCAGCATCGGTAATAAAGACCGGGACAATCGATAAAAGTTTCCATCTTTCAAAAAATATTCATATCAACCGGGCTACCGGCTCTCATGGTGCCGCCTGTGCACACCTCTCGACTGCCATTCTGTGCTTAAATAGTGCTGCAGAAAAAACAACACGGGATGAAGGTTTATGAATCGTAGAAGTACCACCACACTGTTCGCCCTGATCACGCTGATCCTCATCCCTTTAATCCAGCCCGTTAAGGCAGGCTGGGACCCGCGCGAAGAGCGCGGCTCCAGCAACAGCAACACCGGCAACCGCTCGGTGGATGAAGCAATCAACCGCCTCAAGACCAAGGACCCCAGCCTGAAGCTGTTTTTCAGCAAGGCCTACGGCTATGCCATATTTCCCACGGTCGGTAAGGCCGGCATGGGACTCGGGGGAGCCTACGGCGAGGGCGAAGTCTATCGGCAGGGGCGGTTCATCGGCACCTCCAGCCTCTCCCAGTTAACTATCGGATTCCAGCTTGGCGGACAGGCCTATACCGAGATCATCTTCTTCAAGGACAAACATTCGCTGGATGACTTCACCAGCGGAAACTTTGAATTCAACGCCCAGGCATCCGCCGTGGCGGTGACCGCGGGCGCTTCCGTCGACGCGGACTATGACAACGGCGTCGCCATCTTTACCATGCCCAAGGGCGGCCTGATGTATGAGGCCACCATCGGCGGACAGAAATTCAGCTTCGATCCGGCACGCTAGTTGGTGCCTGTGCATGCCGCCGAACAACGGCGCTCCCGCTCATCGACCGGCTCTTGGGCCCCAAAGCGCGCCATCCCCGCCACCATCTTGGCGGCGCCCGCTGGGCTCGGCTCATTTAGCAGGCCTCTGCGGTATGCATCGACCTTTATATACGGCTTTCCACCCGCACCATCCACGGATATAAAAAAGCCTATGTCCCAATTAGTTGTTGGTGTTGTTTTGGCTTAGCTTGGCGATTCTCCCGGTAGGAGCGGCGCCTCGCCGCCAATTCGGCCCGTGGCGGGCCTCCTACAGGTTAACCCCCTCCCCGGCGGCCAAGCGTAGCGGTAGGAGTGGCTTCAGCCGCGAATTTCGCGGATAAATCCGCTCCTACAAAATCGCCACTTCTCAGGCAACAGTTAACTGGGACAGAGCCTAAAAAAAGCCCCATGGCAATTGCCATGGGGCCTCTATATGGTGGCTACGGGTGGAATTGAACCACCGACCTACGGGTTATGAGTCCGTCGCTCTAACCGACTGAGCTACGTAGCCAGAAGGCGGGGAAATATACCGGGGCTTCCCCCACCTGTCAATTCAAAACATGCCATTAGTAGCTGCAGTCTGAAATAACGCAGCCTATCTTACTGATAAACTTAGATTTTGACAGGTCACACCCAGAGCAGGCGCTGATTGCCATGGCGGACGCTTTCATACGTTGAATCGGAAGTGAATCACATCGCCGTCCTGCACCACATAATCCTTTCCCTCCAGCCGTAACTTGCCGGCTTCCTTGGCCCCCTGTTCACCGTGACAGGCGATGAAGTCGTCATAGGCAATCACTTCGGCGCGGATGAACCCCCGCTCAAAGTCCGTATGAATCACGCCAGCCGCCTGAGGTGCCGTGGCGCCCACAGGAATGGTCCAGGCTCGCACCTCTTTTACGCCGGCCGTGAAATAGGTTTCCAACCCTAGCAGGCTGTAACCGGCGCGCACCACCCGATCCAGACCCGGCTCTTCCAGCCCCATGTCGGCGAGAAACTCCTGCCGCTCTGCATCATCGAGTTCCGCCAGTTCCGCCTCGATAGCAGCGCAAACGGCGACCACGCCAGCGCCTTCACGCTCCGCCAGCGCCTCCACCGCGGTCAATAGCGGGTTGTCGACAAACCCATTGTCGGCCACGTTGGCGATATAAAGGGTTGGCTTGATAGTCAGCAGGTGCAGATCACGTAAGGCCTGCCTCTGATCCCGGCTAAGCGCCATGGAGCGTACCGGCTCACCCGTATCCAGGTGCGCCTTGACCGCCTCCAGCAGCTCTTTCTGTGACAGCACCTGCTTGTCCCCGGTCCGGGCCTGTTTCACCACCTTCAGCAGCGCCTTCTCCACCGACTCCATATCGGCCAGTGCCAGTTCGGTATTGATGATCTCAATATCCGACAGCGGGTCGATCTTGCCTGCGACATGGACCACATCATCATCTTCAAAACAGCGCACGACGTGACAGATGGCGTCCGTCTCGCGGATATTGGCGAGAAACTTGTTGCCCAGCCCTTCCCCCCTGGAAGCGCCCTCCACCAGCCCGGCAATATCGACAAACTGCATGGTGGTCGGAATGATATTCTGCGGTTTGACGATCTTCGCCAGCTCGTTCTGCCTGGGATCGGCTACCGGGACCACGCCGACATTGGGATCAATGGTACAAAAAGGATAGTTTTCAGCCGCGATAGTGGCTTGTGTCAACGCATTGAAAAGCGTCGATTTGCCCACATTCGGCAAGCCGACGATGCCACATTTAAAACCCATGCTGTGTTGCCCCGACAGAAAAAGGGCAAGGATAGGGTAATTGACGGTGAGTTTCTAGCCTGTAGCGGCTGTTTAAGCCGCATCAGACGATAAAAACCGGGCATTTCCGGTATTCCACCAAGTATCGGATAGGCAGCGCATTATACCTTGCCCATACAGTCGTTCAGACAATCACGAACAGCTTGTCCAAGCTGGCAATCTGCAGAATCTCCCGGACGGCGTCGCTGGGATTGACCAGGGAGACCGGCTTTTCTCCGCAAGCATGCTCCTTGAGCTGTAGCAGCATGCCCATGGAAGAGCTGTCCATATACTCTGTAGCTGAAAGGTCGACCGTAAACTGCCACTCACCTTTAGGGAACTGCTCATATGCCGATGAGAATTCATGATGACTGGAGAAATCAAATCGCCCGGTCACTTTGAGCAGAACTTGTTGCTCGTCTTTTGAATCTACCACGACAATGCCCATTAACCGTTCCTCCTGGCAGCACCAAACCGTTGTGCTTAGTAGCACAATATTACCCGCTTAAAAGGCCACCAACAGCCGTGGTAATCTCTTACCCGCCTTGGCGGACGCGCATCAGCAGCTCTCTGGCAAGCTGCCTGAAATCGGCAACGGATCGACTGTTGGGGCGGTACTCAAAAACCGTTCTGCCGATGCTTCTGGATTCGTTGATCAGATCGGACTGACAAATCACGGATTTTAAAAAGTGGCCCGGCGCAAGACTGGAAAACTTTGACGCTGCGGCACCAGTTAAGCGACGTCGCGACGGTATGCGATTCATCAGCACGGCATAGTCAAGCGCCCGCCCCCTGCTGGCGCCAAACCGCCGGACCGTCTCCAGCAGATGCGGTAGCCCGGTCGCCCCGACCTCGTCCCCGGTCACCGGCATCAGCGCCATATCCACCCCCAGCAGTGCATTCGCCGTAAGCAGCCCGGATCGGGAGGGGCAATCAAAAATCATGAACTCCTGGTCGACCATCCCCCTGGCCAGGGCCTGTTGCAGCAACAGCCCCCGCTGTATTCCGGTTTGTCCGTGTTCCTGTTCGAGCTCCCCCAGCCTGACGCCCGCCGGGAGCAGATGCAGTTCATTCCGGGTGCTGATCGCCACAGACTCCATATCGAGAGCCTCCAGTAACACCTGGTCGATACCCTGAGTGGGCTGCCTGAACAGTCCCAGCCCTGCCGACAGGTCACCGGCAGGATCAAAATCCACCAGTGTCACCTGGTGACCGGCCAACGCAAGGGCATGCCCAAGATTTATTGTTATGGCCGTCTTACCGGCATCTTTCTGGTTGTTAAAAACGGCAATGGTGTACATGCTTATTCCACTTTCATGGTGACTGTAGCACGAGCTTTAGAAAGATACTGTTCCAATCCCGGGATCTTAACAAATGCTCGCCCCACAGGCTTTACCCAGACCATGCCCTGCTGATACGAGTTGAGCAGCAGCACCTGTTGCCATGGCGAACGGCCCGTGGACTGGGCATGCGGAATCAAGACAAAAAGGAGTCGAAGAGTCGGATGGTAATAAAAGGTACAGATAAACGGCTGGTGCCCAGGCAAAAAAGCCGCCTCTGGTCACTTCTTTTTATTCAGCAGGTTCCTTACACCCTCCACCAGGACGGTAAGGTCATTCAGTGGTTTGAGATACACATGCTCTGCTGTGATGCCCTGCTGCTTTAAGGTATCGGTAAGATGAAACTCGACCGATCCGGTATGTATCAGGAAACGTAGGTTTTCCATCAGCCGGGCTGCCTTGACGATGAAGACATCACCACTTTCACCGGGCAGTCGCATGTCCACAATCGCCAGGTCAAACCGCTCTTGGTGCAGCATTTCCAGGGCCTCCTCTGCACTCTCCGCTGAATCGACCACATAGTCATAGTCCTCAAGAAATGCACAAAGGCTCTCCCTGATGGATGCCTCGTCATCAATAACCAGAATGCGAAACGGTTCAGACAACGCCGACGACCCCCTTGTTGCTCATCCGCTCGGCCACGTAGGCCTCGAACTGCTCTACCGGCAGTGGCTTGCTGAAATAGTAGCCCTGATATTGACCACACCCCTTTGCCTGCAGGAATTCCAGCTGTCCCGGAGTTTCAACACCCTCGGCAATCACCTCAAGCCCCAGATGATCGGCAATGGCGATGATGGTATCGACAATCGCCGCATTACTCTCATCCTCCGTCACCTCTTCAACGAAACTTCGGTCAATTTTTAGAATATCCAGGGGCAGTCTCTTAAGATACGCGAGAGAAGAATAGCCGGTACCAAAATCATCAACGGATATTTTCACACCAAGCAATTTAAAGGAGGCCATCTTCTCCACCGTGTCGGCGACGTTGTCAATCACCACACCCTCTGTCAGTTCCAGGCCGAGTCGCCCCGGATCAGCCCCGGTATCCGCCAGAATCCGTTCCACCTGCCCCGGAAAATCCGGCTGTCTAAACTGCCAGGGACTCACGTTAACGGCAATATGACCCAGGGATCCTGCCAGCTCACTATCACTCCAGCGCGCGATCAACCGACAGGCCGTGCGCAGCACCCAGTCGCCGATGGGCAGAATCAGTCCGGTCTCCTCGGCAACCGGAATAAACCGGTCAGGCATGATCAGTCCATGCTCCGGATGTTCCCAGCGCAGCAATCCCTCAGCCCCGCACACCGCCCCCGTAGCATTGATCTGGGGCTGAAAAAACAGTTTTAGCTGATTGCGCGCTATCGCCAGCCGCAGTTCCTTCTCCAGGCCCAATCGCTCGTCGGCCTCTGCCTGCATTCCCGGCAGGAAAAAACGTATGGCATTTCTTCCTGACAGCTTGGCCTGGTACATCGCGGTATCACCATGTTTCAGGACCGTATCCGCATCTTCCTCCTGTATCGGGAACAGGGTGATTCCGATGCTGGGGGTAATGTAGAGCTCATGATCGCGGATACGAATCGGGAGCGAAAGCAGATGCCGTATTTTCTCCGCGATACCCTGCGCCTTTCTTGCCGTGGACTGGGTATCACTGCCTACATCCGTCAACAACACAACAAACTCGTCGCCGCCGATCCTTGCCACCGTATCCTCTTCACGCAGGATGCTGGCCAGACGTTCCGCAACCTCACACAACAGCTGGTCGCCCACGCCATGACCGAGTGAATCATTAATCGTTTTGAAACGATCCAGATCGATCAGTAGCAGCGCGCCTTCGTAGCCGCGACGCCGGGAACGATTTAGCGTCAGCTCAAGGCGGTCCAGCAACAGGCTCCGGTTCGGCAAATTGGTAAGGCTATCGTGATACGCCTGATGCTCGATTTTCGCCTCCGCCTGCTTACGTTCAGTCACATCGCGGAATACGCCGTAAATACGCCCTTCACCAGACTGCGACTGTTCACGGGTTGCGGTGATGGCACAGGGCCGCCTTGAGCCGTCACGGCTCACCAGCAGCGCCTCAAAGTCGCTCACCATGCCGACCTGCTCAAGCCGGTCGAGCATCCTGTCGCAGTGAGCGGGATCGGCAAAATAATCCCACAGCCGGCAGCCCAGCATCCGCTCCCGTTGATAATTAAGATTATTGACGATAGACGGTGATAGCTCTTCAACAAGCCCATTGAGATCTACCTGGAAATAGACATCGGTAAGACTCTCAAATATTGAGCGGTACTTCTCTTCGCTCCGTGTCAGTTGCCTGTTCGCCTCCCGCAGCTCCTCATTGGCTTGCTGTAGTTCTGCCGTCCGTTTCCTGACCTGATCTTCCAGATGCTGCTGGTAGGCCCGGTTCTCCCGGCTCAACCGACTCCGTTCCAAATTTTTCTTCACCGCATGCAGCAGTACCGAGAGATCCTGAACCGGTTTTAGCATGTAGTCCCAGGCGCCCAGGTGTAGCGCCTGTATCACATCGCCAATCACCCCCGTACCGGATACGACGATGATTGGAGTATCAGGCGCATTACTCACTACATAGTCCAGCACCTGGAGTCCATCCACTTCCGGCATGCGCAGATCAACCAGCACAAGATCAGGATTTTGGGATTCGAACAACGCTATGCCAACTCTACCGTTCTCCGCCTCCAGCACCCTATATCCGTAATCTTCAAGATAGAGATGGAAGCTCTCCCGGATCGCCTGCTCATCGTCGATCGTCAGAATAGTTGCAATTCCGGCAGAATCATCACTCATAGAGAATGTCCCGACAACGCCCACCCGTGGACCGGCCAGATGCAGACAAGATGGTTGTACTGATCAAAATGCGCTTCCCCGAGGCATTCCCCCGACCAAGATTATTCAGGTGAAATACCAGCATGCATTAATATCGAACCGGATGTAACGGCAGACGTGTCGTCACATCGGCATGAATAAGAACCTGTATCACCATATCTCGACCCAGGCCGAAAAACCTTTAAGGAATATTAAACCTATAAATCAAGATGTAATTGACAACTTATTGATAATATTAAGCATAAAGGCCAGCAACCACTATCCGTCCCAGACTAAAACAGCGATCGTGCATACCTGTGATCGCTTATTACAACCAGGCTGGCGGGGACAAATCAGAAACCGCAGGCATCTCACCCAATAGGGCTGACCTCTGCAGTACACGTCCATTCCTGGACAAAACCACTCCCGCATATCCCCGGCTTGGCAGTAGCATTATAGACAATACGTACCCATCAAACCGACCGGCAACAAAAAAGGCCGGGCGATGATGATCATCGCCCGGCCTTTGGTTCTGCTGATTATTTCTTTCTTTCCAGCGTCTCCTTGATTACTTCTTCAGCGACGTTTCTGGGACAGGGCAGATAATGCGAGAACTCCATCGAGAACTGGCCACGCCCGGAGGTCATGGTACGCAGATCACCGATATAGCCAAACATCTCGCTCAATGGCGCCTCGGCCTTGATACGAATACCGGTGGCGGCCGTATCCTGGGACTTAATCATGCCACGACGACGATTCAGGTCACCGATCACATCACCAACATGATCTTCCGGGGTGTAAACATCCACTTTCATGATCGGCTCGATCAACTGCGGTGCAGCCTTCGGGATGGACTGGCGGTAAGCGCCCTTGGCGGCAATCTCAAACGCGATAGCGGAAGAGTCAACCGCATGGAAGCCACCATCCACCAACGTGACCTTGACATCCAGGCAGGGGAAACCGGCCAGAACACCCTTGTCCATGCTGGTCGCAAAGCCCTTCTGGATGGCCGGCCAGTACTCTTTCGGCACATTACCGCCCACAACCACCGACTCAAACTGGAAGCCACTGCCTGGCTCGCCCGGCTCAACGATGTAGTCGATCTTACCGAACTGACCGGAACCACCGGACTGCTTCTTGTGGGTATAACTGTCTTCCACACGCTGTGTGATGGTTTCACGATAGGCCACCTGGGGCTTACCGACACTGACATCCACGCCATGGGTACGGCGCAGGATATCGATCTTGATATCAAGATGCAGCTCACCCATACCCTTCAGGATGGTCTCACCACTCTCTTCGTCGGTCTCGACATAGAACGAGGGATCCTCCTGGACCATCTTGTTCAGGGCAATGCCCATCTTCTCGACGGCCGCCTTATCCTTAGGCGCAATGGCAATCGCGATAACGGGATCCGGGAACACCATCGGTTCAAGGGTGGCGGGGTTCTTTGGATCACACAGGGTGTGACCGGTTTTCACATTCTTCATACCAACGACGGCGACGATGTCACCGGCCTGGGCACGGGTCAGCTCTTCACGGGAGTCGGCATGCATCTCCACGATACGACCGATACGCTCGGTCTTTCCGGTGAAGGAGTTCATCACCGTCATACCCTTTTCCAGCACACCGGAATAGATGCGAACAAAGGTCAGGGCGCCAAAACGGTCATCCATAATCTTGAATGCCAGGGCGCGCAGCGGCGCATCGGGAGTAACGATAGCGAACTTACCGGTCTCGTTACCTTCCAGGTCCACCTCAGGCTGGGGGTCAACTTCCTGCGGGTTGGGCAAATAGTCCACCACAGCATCCAGAATCAACTGCATACCCTTGTTCTTGAACGCTGAGCCGCAGTAGGTCGGGAAGAAGTCCAGCTTGATGGTACCCTTGCGGATGCAGCGCTTGAGGTCTTCAATGGAAGGCTCCTCGCCATCCAGGTACTTCTCCATCAGGTCGTCGTCCTGCTCGACAGCGGTCTCGACCAGCATCTCGCGATACTCTTCAACCTTGTCGACCATATCAGCAGGAACATCCTGCAACTCGTAATTCAGCGGATCGCCGCTCTCGTCCCACACCCACGCCTTGCGGGTCAGCAGATCGACCACGCCCTTGAGCTGATCTTCGACGCCGATCGGCAATACCATAACGAGCGGATTCGCACCCAAAACATCCTTGACCTGTTTGACCACGCGATAGAAATCGGCACCCAGACGATCGAGCTTGTTGACGAAGATGATGCGTGCCACTTCGGAGTCATTGGCATAGCGCCAGTTGGTCTCGGACTGAGGCTCAACACCACCAGAGCCGCAGAATACGCCAACGCCACCATCGAGTACCTTCAGGGAACGGTACACCTCAATAGTGAAATCCACGTGTCCCGGGGTATCGATGACGTTGAAGCGGTGATCCTTCCAGAAACAGGAGGTAGCAGCAGACTGGATGGTAATACCGCGCTCGGACTCCTGATCCATAAAGTCCATGGTGGACTCACCGTCATGCACCTCACCGAGCTTATGGATCTTACCTGTCAGCTTCAGGATGCGCTCGGTGGTGGTTGTTTTACCAGCATCTACGTGAGCGAAGATACCGATATTTCGGTAAAGGCTTAGATCTGTCATGTTCGTACTCTAGAGTTAGACATTAAATTTAGTATCCGGCGACCACCAATACAGATTACCCAGGAAGCATGAATGCCAGGGACTTTACCCCTCCACACAAACAACCCCATCTGAGTCATTGGCCCGGGCGATCTGCGGACCGACAACAATATGATCAACGTGCCAGATGCTGGTGGCAGCACGAGATGAATTGCCCAAACCCCTGCAATTAACGCAGCACAAGGCAACCCAGCCATAAATAGCCGGTTATTTTAACCCGAAATCCTGGCCGAGTGCTAAAGTTTCCTGCCTATTTTGAAAGATTTTTTCAACAGTATGCAGACCGCATACAGGCCGTCATCAACCAGGGCGGGGCGGCTGGCAGCGCAGCAAAACAACGGCAGCCCATTGTTTTTTAATGCGTTATCAATTCACCGGAATAAAAAGGAATATGGAGCTGGCGACAGGAGTCGAACCCGCGACCTGCTGATTACAAATCAGCTGCTCTACCAACTGAGCTACGCCAGCCAAAATTTCGAGGGCCTATTCTAGAAGATCCCACCTGATGTGACAACGCGCGAGCAGGGATATTGTTCGTTTTTTATTGCCCCCTGGGACTCGCTGATTCTCGCGATTGCACGGTTTACCCTGGACTGGTCCGAGCGATAATCCACCCAGTAGGTGGGAACCGTGATCAGTCTCGGCACCACGCTTGCAACATGCCCCTTGCTCGCTATCTCCTGCTGCCTGCTCTGGGCGTTTTTCTTGTTGGAAAATACCCCCAAAGAGATGCCGTTTTTCTGGTCACCCTTAACAAACCGGCGGATATCCTGGATGCCACTCTCACGTAACTGCTTCACCTTTTCAATGGCCGCCTCCTGGCTCTGCATCGGGGGTATCATCACCCAGTAGCCGATCGGCTTCTCCATGGATTCCCGCCGCAGTGACGTATCCATGCCCTGGCTTGCCAGGGATTCGGCAAGTAACCGCGCCTCGGCTCCCCGCTCAAACGGCCCAAAGGCGCCACACACCGGGGGCGCTGCCTTGGGTGTCGCCGGCATTGTAGTCTCCGGTTCCGCGGGCGGATTATCCTGATCCTCTATCACAGCGGATTTCGGCGAACCATCCAGAGCTTGCTTCGCCACTGAATCGCTCTCCTGTCGCGCCTCGGTCGCCAGAACGGGGGGTACCTCCTGTTGTGCAACCCG
Organism: Sedimenticola selenatireducens DSM 17993; assembly: GCF_000428045.1. Taxonomy (GTDB): domain Bacteria; phylum Pseudomonadota; class Gammaproteobacteria; order Chromatiales; family Chromatiaceae; genus Sedimenticola; species Sedimenticola selenatireducens. The sequence continues at coordinate 52,189 of NZ_ATZE01000023.1, forward strand.
TTCTTCTGCCGGCACGACCTCAGCCGTCTCGCTCCCGGGATCGGCCGTTATTTTACCCGCATCGGGCATTGATGCTTCTGCCGCCCGATCTTTAGCAGATTGAGCAAGGGGGTTGTCGACCTCCGCAAGCAATTGCAGATGTCCAATGCCAGGGCGTACCTTGGGGAAATTGACCGCTGCATCGGGATCTCGCTGTAAGCCCCAGCCAAGAAGTGCCAGGTTTACCAATACCAGAAGAGTGAAGAGCCATTTCATCGCGCTTAGCCCGCCGCCGTCTCTGCTATCGCAACCAGCCCCTTCATAACCAGCTCATGGTCAATCTGAAAGGAAATAGCCAACTGCATTGAGATGCGTTCGGCATCACTTCCAGTGAGAAGCAGCCTCGGGGATTCACCACAAAAGGCCGCCGCCTGATGCATGCTTCTTTCGATCAGCGCGGCTGCCGAGTTGACGGCCGCGGAGGCCACTGCGGAGGCGGTATCCCGGGCAAACAGGGTGTCGACCGGTACATTGGTGACCCTGGGTATTCGCGTTTGATGGAGCAGTGATTCCCGCATCAGATCGAGGCCCGGCAGGATCATTCCGCCATGATGCCTGCCGCCACTGTCCATCAGGTCCACGGTGATCGCGGTACCGCAGTCCACAATGCAGGCCGTTCTGTGTTCCTGCCTGCGAACCGCCAGCAGTGTCAGCCAACGATCAACTCCCAGTTGGCCGGGATCAAGGTAACCATTGATCACACCCCATCCTTGCGCAACAGGCCGAACCACCTGAGGGGTTCTGCCCCACCTGCCCTGCATCCAACTTATCAGACCGGACTCCAGTTCAGCGCCGGCCACATTGGCAAGAAATATTTTATCGGGGGGAGGAATATCAGCCCAGCAATGGGTCGCCAGGAGATCACTCGTAACACCGCGATGCTTTTTTGCCGTGACAGGCGACCGCCGCCCCGCCTGGAGCAGTGACCACTTAAGGTTGGTGTTACCGATATCGATGAGTAATATGTTGTCGCTTTTCATAAAGCACCCGTTCAACTTACCGCCGATTCAGGCCGGTCGAAGCGAAACCTCACCACCATGGTATGCGCGCACGCCCTCGGCAGTCTCCAGCAGCAGCGCCCCGCTTGACTCCACACCTCGATGTATCCCTTCGATCTGCCGCGCGCCCAACTGTAAAAACACCCGCTTTCCGTCGTAGAGGTCGTATTGACGCCATTCCGAAATCATCGCGTTAAACCCCTGCTCTTCAAACTGTGACAGTACAGTCACCAGATTATCCAGCAGCGCGGCTACTATCCGATTGCGGGAGAGCGCCTCCCCACCAGGCACCCGCGCGAGACTCACCCACGGCTGGTCGATCGACTCCCCTTCGGCCTCCGTAAGCCGCACATTCATACCCAGACCGAGCACGACGCGACTTGGTCCGCTCTGTTCGCCGGTTACCTCTAGCAGTAGCCCTGCCAGCTTTCGGTCACCGCACAGGATATCATTGGGCCACTTCAAGCCGATATCACTGACCCCTAGCTGGCGTAAAGCCCGAATCACCGCCAGGCCTGCCGCCAGACTGATGCCGGACAATGCCGCCGGTGCCAGTCCATACGCCCAGAACAGAGACAGGTAGATGTTGCTTCCAAATGGCGAAACCCAGTGGCGGCCGCGCCGTCCCCGGCCTTCGCTCTGCCGCTCGGCGAGGCAGACGTGTCCGGATTGCAGCACAGCCGAAGCCTGTTCCATGAGGTAACTGTTGGTTGACGTGATCGTGTCATGTATCTCGATATGACTTATCCAGTCATGGCTGGTATTCGCCAGTAACGAGCGGATACGATCTGCATCCAGCAGCTCCAGTTTCTCCGGTAATTTGTAACCACGGCCACGCACCGAATGGATATTCAGGCCAAGCTGGTCACGCAATATACCCAGTTGTTTCCATACGGCGGCCCGGCTCAGCCCCAGCCGCCCGGCCAGAGCCTCCCCGGAATGCCACTGGCCGTCCGCCAATAAATGCAAAAGCTGTCGGCGACTGTTCATCTCATACTCCACGGGCAATGCTTGTCATGCCTTGGCCTGCGTTCCAGACAGCCACCGTTGGCGACGTTCGAGCGCCCGTGCATCAACCCCATCCTTGAACCAGAGCTCACAGGTGTTGGCAACAGCGGGTAATGGAGTTACATCAAAACGCATCAACTCATCACGACGGAAAACCAGCACCTCGATCGGTGTGCCATTGATTGCCCGGGCAACAAGATTGTCCATGTTGGACTCTGTCACACGCAGGCCATCCATCGCAACGAAGACATCACCCGCTGAGATTCCGGCACGCTGCGCGGCACCCTGATCAAATACGTTGGAGATAACTACATCCCGCCCGTCAATCCGCGTGGCCACCCCCAGCACCAGTCGTGGCGGAGCAGACTCCTTGTCCTTTCCGGCAGTCTCCTTGATTCCCCCCTGGTCTGATGATCCGCTAGCGGGCCGCAAGCTGAACCCGATACCGACCTGATCCAGGTTGGCCGCGAGGTCCAGGTCATCGCAGCCGCGCACCGCAGCATCAAAATAGTCCTTCAGGTTGATGCCGGTAAAGCTCTCCACCACCCGCTCAATTTCATCCTCATCCAGCCCGATGTCACGCCGTCCATAACGGCTCCACAATTCCCGCATGATGTCATCCAGCGACAGCCTTTCGTCTGTTTTACTTCGGATAATCTGATCCAGAACCAGCGCTATCAATGCGCCCTTGGTGTAATAGCTGACGACGGCATTGGGTGCATTTTCATCCTGCTTGTAAAATTTGCTCCAGGCATCAAAACTGGATTCCGCCACGGATTGTTTCAGTCGACCGGTACCCCGATAGACCCGGCTAACAGTCCTTGCCACTAATTCGAGATAACCGCGTTGGTCAATACAGCCCGATCTCACCAGCGCAAGATCGTCATAGTATGAGGTAACCCCCTCAAAGAACCACAGCAGCGAGGTATAAGCCTCTCGTGTCAGATCCGCCTGTTTTAATATCAACGGGCGAATGCGTTTGACATTCCACAAATGGAAATATTCATGACTGCAGAGCCCGAGAAACTGGCGATAGCCGTCGCTCATTTCTGTCACGCGTTTTTGCGGTAAATCATCACGCTTGCAGATCAGCGCGGTAGAACTCCTGTGCTCAAGTCCACCATAACCTTCACCCACCGCCATCACCAGAAACAGGTAGCGCTCCATTTCCGGCAGCTCACCAAAAAGCTGCACATGCTGACTGCAGACCCGTTGAAGATCAAAACAGATACGCTCCATGTCAGCATAGTGTTTACCGGTAATCACCACTTCATGGGGAACGCCGGCCACTTCAAATACGGCATGGGTAAATCGGCCCATCTCTACCGGGTGGTCGATCAGTTCTTCGTAGCTGCTTGCGCCATATACTCCGAATGCGAGATGCCGGGCACCGCAGGAAGTCAGGGTCGTAGCCAGGCGCCAATCGGCATAAATATCGCCATCCGGTGGCCTGATATCCACCAGGCAAGCCTGATCTTCCTGACCATGTACCCGGAGAAACACACTGGTTCCATTAAAGAAGCCGTGCGTGGTATCCAGATGAGCACCGCGCACCGATAGATCCCATGCATAAACCTGATAGCGGACCTTTATTGGGCCTTTGCACGCAGGCAGCCGCCAGGTCTGTTTATCCAGCTTAACCGCATCCAGCCGCGTCTCACCACAGTACACACTCAGCGAAACTATATTTCTGGCAAAGTCCCGGATCATGTAACTGCCGGGTATCCAGGCGGGCAATGAAACCAGCTGCCCTTCCGGGTCAGGATTCTGAATGGCGAGATCTACCTGAAACTGATGGGACTCTGGAGAAAATGGCTTGATTGTGTAGTCGATCATTTAGTTTTGGCTCGTGGCAATCCTTGCAGCACTCTACCAAATTAAGCGCTTAAAGAAGAGCCGGTAATGGAGGAATTTGGGGAATAAAAAAACCCCATCCGATCACTCGGATGGGGTTTTGGGAATAAAGCTTGGCAGTGACCTACTTTCACATGGGGAGGCCCCACACTATCATCGGCGATACACCGTTTCACTTCTGAGTTCGGGATGGGATCAGGTGGTTCCAGTGCTCTATGGCCGCCAAGCAAACTGTTGGCAAGCCGCTTGCGCGACTTTGCATGCATTCGGTATAGATTGTAAATAGTACATGGGTTGTTGCGTTCTTCACCAGCACCCAGCACAAAGTACTTGGGTGTTATATGGTCAAGCCTCACGGGCAATTAGTACTGGTTAGCTTCATACATTACTGCACTTCCACACCCAGCCTATCAACGTTGTAGTCTTCAACGGCCCTTCAGAGACCTTAAAGGTCTGGTGAGATCTAATCTTGGGAGGGGCTTCCCGCTTAGATGCTTTCAGCGGTTATCCTGTCCGAACATAGCTACCCGGCAATGCCACTGGCGTGACAACCGGAACACCAGAGGTTCGTCCACTCCGGTCCTCTCGTACTAGGAGCAGCTTCCCTCAAATCTCAAACGCCCACGGCAGATAGGGACCGAACTGTCTCACGACGTTCTAAACCCAGCTCGCGTACCACTTTAAATGGCGAACAGCCATACCCTTGGGACCGACTTCAGCCCCAGGATGTGATGAGCCGACATCGAGGTGCCAAACACCGCCGTCGATATGAACTCTTGGGCGGTATCAGCCTGTTATCCCCGGCGTACCTTTTATCCGTTGAGCGATGGCCCTTCCATACAGAGCCACCGGATCACTAGAACCTACTTTCGTACCTGCTCGACTTGTCTGTCTCGCAGTCAAGCACCCTTATGCTCTTGCACTCAATGCGCGATTTCCGACCGCGCTGAGGGTACCTTCGTGCTCCTCCGTTACTCTTTGGGAGGAGACCGCCCCAGTCAAACTACCCACCACACACTGTCCCCGACCCGGATAACGGGTCTGGGTTAGAACTCCAAACATACCAGGGTGGTATTTCAAGGTTGGCTCCACCAAGACTGGCGTCTCGGTTTCAAAGCCTCCCACCTATCCTACACAAGTAGGCTCAAAGTCCAGTGTGAAGCTGTAGTAAAGGTGCACGGGGTCTTTCCGTCTAGCCGCGGGTACGCTGCATCTTAACAGCGAGTTCAATTTCACTGAGTCTCTGGTGGAGACAGTGTGGCCATCATTACGCCATTCGTGCAGGTCGGAACTTACCCGACAAGGAATTTCGCTACCTTAGGACCGTTATAGTTACGGCCGCCGTTTACCGGGGCTTCGATCAAGAGCTTCTCCGAAGATAACCCCATCAATTAACCTTCCGGCACCGGGCAGGCGTCACACCCTATACGTCCACTTTCGTGTTTGCAGAGTGCTATGTTTTTAATAAACAGTTGCAGCCACCATTTTATTGCAACCTTCAATAGCTTAAAGAGTAAATCTCATCACCATCAAAGGCGTACCTTCTCCCGAAGTTACGGTACCATTTTGCCTAGTTCCTTCACCAGAGTTCTCTCAAGCGCCTTGGAATTCTCATCCAGCCCACCTGTGTCGGTTTGGAGTACGGTCTCTTATTACCTGAAGCTTAGAAGATTTTCCTGGAAGCAGGGCATCAACCACTTCACATCCAAAGATGCTTCGTCGTCACGTCTCAGGATTGTGAGTCCGGATTTGCCTAAACTCACTCCCTACTCGCTTAAACCGGGACAACCAACGCCCGGATGGCCTAGCCTTCTCCGTCTCTCCATCGCAGTAATAAGAGGTGCAGGAATATTAACCTGCTTCCCATCGATTACGCATTTCTGCCTCACCTTAGGGGCCGACTAACCCTGCGCCGATTAGCGTTGCGCAGGAAACCTTGGGCTTTCGGCGAGGGGGCCTCTCACCCCCTTTATCGTTACTCATGTCAGCATTCGCACTTCTGATACGTCCAGCATGCCTTACGACACACCTTCAACCGCTTACAGAACGCTCCTCTACCATGCGTGTAAACACGCATCCGCAGCTTCGGTACACATCTTAAGCCCCGTTAAATCTTCCGCGCAGGCCGACTCGACTAGTGAGCTATTACGCTTTCTTTAAAGGATGGCTGCTTCTAAGCCAACCTCCTAGCTGTCTGTGCCTTCCCACATCGTTTCCCACTGAGATGTGATTTTGGGACCTTAGCTGGCGGTCTGGGTTGTTTCCCTTTTGACGACGGACGTTAGCACCCGCCGTCTGTCTCCCATGATTGCACTTCGCGGTATTCGGAGTTTGCATCGGTTTGGTAAGTCGGGATGACCCCCTAGCCGAAACAGTGCTCTACCCCCGCGAGTGATACATGAGGCGCTACCTAAATAGCTTTCGAGGAGAACCAGCTATCTCCGAGCTTGATTAGCCTTTCACTCCGATCCACAGCTCATCCGAATCTTTTTCAACAGATCCCGGTTCGGGCCTCCAGTAGATGTTACTCCACCTTCACCCTGGCCATGGATAGATCGCCCGGTTTCGGGTCTACTCCCAGCAACTAAACGCCCTATTAAGACTCGGTTTCCCTACGCCTCCCCTATTCGGTTAAGCTTGCTACTGAGAAGTAAGTCGCTGACCCATTATACAAAAGGTACGCAGTCACCCCGAAGGGCTCCCACTGCTTGTACGCATACGGTTTCAGGTTCTATTTCACTCCCTTAAAAAGGGTTCTTTTCGCCTTTCCCTCACGGTACTGGTTCACTATCGGTCGGTAAGGAGTATTTAGCCTTGGAGGATGGTCCCCCCATGTTCAGACAGGATACCACGTGTCCCGCCCTACTCGATTTCACTGTTGAATAGTTTTCGTGTACGGGGCTATCACCCTGTATCGCCAAACTTTCCAGATTGTTCCACTAACAACATCAACAGCTTAAGGGCTAATCCCCGTTCGCTCGCCGCTACTAAGGGAATCTCGGTTGATTTCTTTTCCTCCGGGTACTTAGATGTTTCAGTTCCCCGGGTTCGCCTCTTACACCTATGTATTCAGTGCAAGATAACCTGCTTATACAGGCTGGGTTTCCCCATTCGGAAATCCACGGATCAAAGTCTGTTTGCTGACTCCCCGTGGCTTATCGCAAGCTACAACGTCCTTCATCGCCTCTTACCGCCTAGGCATCCACCATATGCGCTTATTCACTTGACCATATAACCCCAAAAACTCTGGAGCCATGGTGCTGGTTTATAAACTTGTTTGTTACGAATGCAACATACCCAAGTAACTAATTTTTCATGAGAAAAAATTAGTACTTATTGTTAGATAGATTCTTCCGTCACTTACGTGACTTCAAAATCATCACCTATCTACAATCTATATCCGAATTGTTAAAGAGCATGCACTTCGTATAAATACAAAGTGGCGAACATCTCTGCTCGACACTTGATACTCATACCGGACACAAAGTTGGTGGAGCCAGGGAGGATCGAACTCCCGACCTCCTGCGTGCAAGGCAGGCGCTCTCCCAGCTGAGCTATGGCCCCGATAACTTTAATTTCTCGCCTTCTATAACGAAAAACTGGTGGGTCTGGGTGGATTCGAACCACCGACCTCACCCTTATCAGGGGTGCGCTCTAACCAACTGAGCTACAGACCCGTGTCCGTGCTACTTGATCAGGTAATTTGTGTGGGGGCTCCGACAGCGCTTCTTCCGCTATCTTAAAGGAGGTGATCCAGCCCCAGGTTCCCCTAGGGCTACCTTGTTACGACTTCACCCCAGTCATGAATCACAAAGTGGTAAGCGTCCTCCCGAAGGTTAGACTACCTACTTCTTTTGCAACCCACTCCCATGGTGTGACGGGCGGTGTGTACAAGGCCCGGGAACGTATTCACCGCGACATTCTGATTCGCGATTACTAGCGATTCCAACTTCACGGAGTCGAGTTGCAGACTCCGATCCGGACTACGACCGGTTTTGTGAGATTTGCTCCCCCTCGCGGGTTTGCGGCCCTCTGTACCGGCCATTGTAGCACGTGTGTAGCCCAGCCCATAAGGGCCATGATGACTTGACGTCATCCCCACCTTCCTCCGGTTTATCACCGGCAGTCCCCCTAGAGTTCCCACCATTACGTGCTGGCAACTAAGGGCAAGGGTTGCGCTCGTTACGGGACTTAACCCAACATCTCACGACACGAGCTGACGACAGCCATGCAGCACCTGTCTCTGCGTTCCCGAAGGCACCAATCTATCTCTAGAAAGTTCGCAGGATGTCAAGGGCTGGTAAGGTTCTTCGCGTTGCATCGAATTAAACCACATGCTCCACCGCTTGTGCGGGCCCCCGTCAATTCCTTTGAGTTTTAACCTTGCGGCCGTACTCCCCAGGCGGTCAACTTATCGCGTTAGCTACGTTACTAAGAGCCAAGATGCTCCCAACAACTAGTTGACATCGTTTACGGCGTGGACTACCAGGGTATCTAATCCTGTTTGCTACCCACGCTTTCGTACCTCAGCGTCAGTGTTGGTCCAGGAAGTCGCCTTCGCCACTGGTGTTCCTCCGGATATCTACGCATTTCACCGCTACACCCGGAATTCCACTTCCCTCTACCACACTCTAGTTCAGCAGTTTCAAATGCAGTTCCCAGGTTAAGCCCAGGGCTTTCACATCTGACTTACTAAACCGCCTACGCACGCTTTACGCCCAGTAATTCCGATTAACGCTCGCACCCTCTGTATTACCGCGGCTGCTGGCACAGAGTTAGCCGGTGCTTCTTCTAAAGTTAACGTCAAGACAGAAGGGTATTAGCCTTCCGCTTTTCTTCACAATTGAAAGTGCTTTACAACCCGCAGGCCTTCTTCACACACGCGGTATTGCTGGATCAGGCTTGCGCCCATTGTCCAATATTCCCCACTGCTGCCTCCCGTAGGAGTCTGGGCCGTGTCTCAGTCCCAGTGTGGCTGATCGTCCTCTCAGACCAGCTATGGATCGTCGCCTTGGTAGGCCATTACCCTACCAACTAGCTAATCCAACGCAAGCTCATCTAATAGCGTGAGGCCCGAAGGTCCCCCACTTTCCCCCGTAGGGCGTATGCGGTATTAGCTCGAGTTTCCCCGAGTTATCCCCCACTACTAGGCAGATTCTTACGCGTTACTCACCCGTCCGCCACTCGCCACCAAGAGAGCAAGCTCTCTCGTGCTGCCGTTCGACTTGCATGTGTTAAGCATACCGCCAGCGTTCAATCTGAGCCAGGATCAAACTCTTCACTTGAAGTGTTTTAGTCACTTTGTGGGTGACAAATCCGTGCTCGACATTACGTCTAAAAAAAGGAATTTCTTTTAGATGCTTCGTCGAAATTTTTGGCTTCAAAAGCCACCGACGGAGCACCCACACAAATTACCTAACCTGATTGTTAAAGAGCTGGCCAAACTTTCATCCGACCGAGACAGTCAATTATGAATGCCTCCGATTTTTAAGTCAATAACCTAGACCAAAAATCCTTCCCGCTTAGCAGCCCCGAGCACGTCGTTACCCCCAAGCGAGGCGCGTATTCTACGCCTCATTCCGAACAGGTCAAGCACTAATTTCAACCTTTTCGAACCACCCACTCCCTGGCGTTTCGCCCGTCAGATCCGCCGCCTTAACGACCACTTCTCCTCCGAACGAGCGGCGCATTATACGCACTCCCATTCAACACGCAAGACGTTTCTTTATATTTTTTCAATCACCAGAAATACCATAAAACGGAGCGTCACTTATGCCAGCGTGACTTTGGCAAAACGTCGTTTACCTACCTGGTAGATATGGCTCGTCCCTTTGGAAACGACCATATTGCGGTCATCTATTTTTTCACCGTCAATCTTCACTGCGCCCTGCTTGATCATCCGCAGCGCTTCAGATGTACTGGAAACCAAATCAGCCTCTTTTAAAAGGTTGGCTATGGGCAATCCAGCCTCCGCAGTCAGTGACAACTCAGGCATATCATCCGGCATGGCACCCTGTTGGAAACGCGCCACAAAATTCTCATGAGCCCTGATCGCGGCCGCTTTATCATGAAAACGCTCAATCAACTCCTCTGCCAACATGACCTTGGCGTCACGCGGATTCATACCTTCGTTGACCCGCCTTTGCAAATCATTAATCTCGGACATCGGCCTGAAACTGAGCAGTTCGTAGTAGCGCCACATCAAATCATCCGAGATCGACATGATTTTGCCGAACATGTCATCCGGCTGATCAGCGATACCAATATAGTTATTGAGTGACTTGGACATCTTCTGAACGCCGTCCAGCCCCTCGAGAATCGGCATGGTGAGCACCACCTGCGGTTCCTGACCGTAGATCTCCTGCAGCTGGCGACCTACCAGAAGGTTGAACTTCTGATCGGTCCCCCCCAGCTCGACATCCGATCGCAGCGCGACCGAGTCATACCCCTGTACCAGTGGATAGAGAAATTCATGGATCGCTATGGGCTGACCACTTTTGTATCGCTTATTGAAATCATCCCGTTCCAACATACGCGCAACGGTGTGCTTGGCGGCCAATTGAATCAGGCCTGCGGCGCCCATTTCGACCATCCATTCGGAGTTGAAGCGGATAACGGTCTTCTCGCGGTCCAGGATCTTGAAAATCTGATCCTGATAAGTCTCGGCGTTTTTCAGCACTTCCTCACGGGTGAGCGCCTGTCGCGTCACATTTTTCCCCGTTGGATCACCGATCATGCCGGTAAAGTCTCCAATAAGAAATGTGACTTCATGCCCCAGCTCCTGGAACTGGCGCAGTTTGTTAATCAACACCGTGTGACCCAGATGCAGATCGGGGGCCGTAGGATCAAAACCGGCCTTGATCTTGAGCGGCTTCCCCCGCTCCAGCTTTTTAATCAGCGACTCCTCCAGCAGAATTTCATCTGCACCTCGCCTGATCAGCTCCATCGACTCTGCGACTGACGCCATTACCCACCTCAAAAGAACAAGAACATGTCGGGGCGCACAATTTACAGGATGAAGCAAGAAAAAGTAACCGTTTCACTATATATTGCCTGTTTCCTGCCGATAGCACCGTTAATAGGCTGGCGCCTGAAACATCTCCGCCCGGAAAAAACTGGGAATAACGGAAGTTTTAGGCAATAATTATCTGAATTTTCCGGAAATTAGCGCGCCAACATGATAAACGACTATAAATCCCGAAGTGATTTTCTGAGTCCCGGGCTGCAGCCAGGCCGACGACGCGCCCGTCTATTCGTCATTCTCGGGCTGATGCTCTGCACATCTGGCATTTATGCCGCCTTCGAGATTTTTGCGGCGCCCCGTCAAATCAACGTTGCTGACAGTACCGCCGCACCCGCCGTTGCGACAACCGCACCGACTGAAGATAAGGCGGTCCAACCCCTGGCCGAGGTGCCACTCCAGCTTCCCGGACAACACCCCGAACAACAGGAGACAACAGAAGTCCTGAGCGCCAGTTCCGATTCAATTATATCGAGCCAGGGAAGTGCAATTTCAGCCACCGAACCCGCCACTCAGGATGCCAAGCCGACCCCGGGCCTGTCTTTAGAGGATAACGACACGGCAATTATCCGTGCTGCAGCAGCAACGCCTGTAAACGCCCCTGTTGAGCAGACAACTGCAGATACTTCCGCGCCCGCGGATGATCAGGATGTACTGACGACCGTAGACCATGGGACCTGGCAGGAAGAAAAGGTAAAACGCGGCGACTCTCTGGCGCTGATCTTTTCACGTCTGAAGCTTTCCCCCAATCTTCTGCATCGCATCGTCAACAGCAGCAAGGAAGCCAAAACGCTGGCCAATATCCGCCCGGGAGAGACCATCAGGGTCCGCCTCGATCAGCAGGGCGAACTACTTGAGCTTGTGCACAAGCAGAGTGAAATCCGCAGCCTGCAGATCCTTCCGCTGGACGAAACATTCACAGCACAGATCAAAGACCGGAGTCTCGAGAAACGAATTGCATCGGCTTCCGGCACTATTACCAACTCCCTCTATCTGGGTGCACAGCGGGCCGGACTGTCAGACTCCCTGACCATGGAACTGGCCAATATTTTTGGTTGGGACATCGATTTCGCCCTGGAGATACGTGCCGGCGATCAGTTCAGCCTGATCTACGAGGAGGAGTACCTGGACGGCAAGAAATACCGTAACGGTCCTATCCTGGCAGCGGAGTTCGTCAATCAAGGGAAGGTTTTCCGGGCCATACGCTTCGAGGATGACGAGGGCTACGCCAGCTACTACTCACCGGAAGGCGAGAGCATGCGCAAGGCATTCCTGCGTGCCCCGGTGGATTTTCGCAGAATCTCCTCCCGCTTTACCAAGGCACGCTACCACCCGGTGCTTGGCAAAAAACGTCCGCACAAGGGAGTGGATTATGCCGCCGCGATCGGCACCCCAATCAAGGCGGCGGGTGATGGCCGGGTCACTTTCAGAGGCACCAAGGGTGGTTACGGGCGCACCATAATGATTCGCCATGGCAGCCAATACACCACCCTCTACGCCCACATGTCGAAATTCCGCAGCAGTGTAAAAAATGGCTCCAGGGTGCGCCAGGGCCAGGTGATCGGTTATGTAGGGAAAAGCGGTCTGGCCACCGGCCCCCATCTGCATTATGAGTTCCGTGTAAACGGGGTACACCGAAACCCACTGACCATCAAGCTCCCCGCAGCAGAACCACTTGCGAAGGCTTATCGGGCTAAATTCACCGAGATCAGCAAAAATCTGCTTGCCGAGCTGGACCTGATCTCAAAAACCATGGTGGCGGATGCCCGATAGGGAAGCACGGATATCGGGCGAGCTCTATATTGGCCTGATGTCCGGCACCAGTGTTGATGGCATTGATGCCGCACTGGTCGATTTCGAGCCGTCCCGACCAAAACTGCTTGGACACTGCTACCAACCCTGGCCGCAAGCCATCCGGGACAGGTTGAAAAAGCTATCCCAACCGGGGGACAACGAAATCGAGCAGCTGGGCCACGCGGATATAGCAGTCGCCAACCACTTTGCCGATGTAGTCAGCGAACTATTGCGGCAGACAGGCATCAAGCCATGGCAGACCCGGGCAATCGGCTCACATGGGCAGACCGTCCGACACCGCCCCGGCGCCGACCACCCCTTCACCCTGCAGATCGGGGATCCCAATCAACTGGCCGAAAAGACCGGCATTACCGTGGTCGCGGATTTCCGGCGCCGGGATATGGCCGCAGGTGGCGAGGGCGCACCACTTGCTCCCGCGTTTCATGCTGCATTCCTGAGGAGCTCAGTCGAATACCGCGTAATACTGAACCTGGGCGGCATTGCGAATATCACGCTCCTCCCTGCAGATCCAAAGACTGGAATCATTGGCTTTGATACGGGTCCAGCCAATACCTTGATGGACGCCTGGATCCACTATTCACAGCAGCACCGATTTGATGCACATGGGGCCTGGGCTGCACGAGGCCAGGTGATTTCTGAGTTACTCGACCGCCTGCTCGACGATAACTATTTCAAGCGCCCCCCACCCAAGAGCACCGGCCCGGAACTGTTTAATCTTGATTGGCTGAATCAATATCTGGTGAACCAGTCAAATTACCGCCCGGAAGATATCCAGGCCAGTTTATGCGCCCTCTCCAGCCATTCCATTATCCAGGCGATTAATCAATATGCGCCTGACTGTGAGCGCGTAATCTGTTGCGGGGGCGGCACCAGGAACCCCGTCCTGATGCAACAACTCCAGCAAGGACTCGATGCAACTGTTGAGACCACCGCCGAGCATGGCATCGACCCGGACCAGATCGAAGCCATGGCGTTCGCCTGGCTTGCCCGGCAGACGTTGCAACATCTGCCGGGAAATCTGCCCGACGTAACGGGGGCCCACCATCCGGTTATACTGGGCGGGATCTATCAGGCGTGGACCAACGATTCAGAAAAAGTTGATCCCGCCTGCTGAATTAATCCGATCATTCAGCCTTGATTGATATCAAAGCGGCAAATTCCACAACGGTTAAGCTATCGCATCTTATTGTCTTGTAACGGAAAAACCACACTAATCATGTTGAAAGTCCATTCAGAACCTCCCAAGCCCGAGTTAAAGCAGGAAGGCCCCGTTATTCTGGCACTGGGATTCAGGCCCTTTTTCATGTCTGCAGCGCTTTCCGCCCTGATCCTAATGCTGATCTGGCTTGGTGCCTGGTCAGGCGCCTATCCGCTCCCGGCATACTATGGGGCCATCGGCTGGCACAGCCATGAGATGCTGTTCGGCTATGCCGTGGCGATTATTGCCGGCTTCCTGCTGACCGCCGTCAGAAACTGGACCGGTGTCACGCCACCGACAGGGACCCCACTTGGCCTGCTGTTTCTGCTTTGGCTGGCGGGAAGAGTTGCTCCGTTCCTTTCCGGCGTCATTCCACCGGCACTGATTGCGATAATAGATCTGGCCTTCCTGCCTGCAGTTGCACTTGCCATCATGCCGGCCCTCTGGAAGGGAGAGCAAAAGGTCAATCGGGTTTTCGTGCCGTTATTGCTGGTAATGGCGGTAGCAAATCTTTATGTCCACCTCCAGTCACTGGGACTGACCGACAGCGCCATTCGGGGCGCTGACGCCATGCTCTATCTGGTCGCTTTTCTGATTACTCTACTGGGCGGCCGGGTAATTCCCTTCTTCACCGAGGCAGTGATACCCGGGCACAGTTCAAAGCGTAACAGCCGGGTCGAACTGGCCACCGTGATCTCACTGGGCGGGCTCATTGCTGTTCAATTCGTCTATCCAAACGCATTGCTGAGCAGCATACTGGCCTTTGCCGTTGCGATAACACAGATACTCCGGGTCACCGGATGGTACAACCGGCGGATCTGGCAGATACCCATTCTCTGGGTGCTGTTCACCGGCATGTTCTGGCTGGTCATCGGATTCACCATGACCGGGCTGGCTTACCTTGGTTTCACCGGACTCAATCTGGCGAAACACGCCATTACGGTCGGCGGTATCGGGGTGCTCACCTACGGCATGATGGCGCGTGTCGCATTGGGGCATACCGGCCGTGAAATACAATCAAATCCATTGATCAACGGCTGCTTCATACTGCTGAATCTTGCCGCACTCTTTCGTGTATTTGGCCCGGTGTTGTTACCTGAACAATATACCATGTGGGTCCACCTCTCGGGGGGAATATGGATAATCAGCTTCCTGCTGTTCGCGATGATCTATGTACCGATGCTGACCCAGCCCCGCGTCGATGGCAAACCGGGATAGACTTACCCCGCCCAACCCTGCGTGGTACGGTATCTGCGTTGTTTCACGTACAAAAAAACCCCATGCTAGTGCATGGGGTTTTTTGTTCTATCTAAAGTAAACCCTAAGGTACGTTTCAGAACGGAATATCGTCATCAAACCCGTCATCCGGCATCGGCGCTGAGGATGGCGCAGAATCACTCGATGGCCGTGAGCCCGAAGCCGGGCGGGCGGAATCAAACGAAGCACTGCTCCCCTTGCTGTCGAGCATCTGCATCTCGTCCGCGACAATCTCGGTAGTGTAGCGGTCCTGGCCACTCTGATCCTGCCACTTGCGGGTCTGCAGCCGCCCTTCGACATAGATTTTTGAGCCCTTTTTCACGTATTCGCCGACGATCTCGGCCAGGCGACGGAAAAAGACCACCCGATGCCACTCGGTGCGTTCCTGGGTTTCACCACTGTTTTTGTCCTTCCAGGATTCGGATGTCGCCAGGGTGACATTGGCCACAGCGTTTCCATTGGGCATATAACGAACATCCGGTTCCTTCCCAACATTACCGATCAAGATTACTTTATTGACGCCTCTGGCCATATCTCCTCCAATTCAGATCTAAGTTGTTCCCTGGCCCTGGGGCCTGAACGGGTAATTCTACGTCTCCGCGACCGAGAATTCATCCAGCAATGTAAAATCCACGGACTGCGTATCCACTTTCAGATAGGCCACGCCCTCTTGTGCCATCACCACTGCCTCACCGACACCAGGCATGTCGCGCAAGCGTGTTTGCAGCTGCTGCGCGCTCAACGGATCAAGCACGCCCACGTTAATGAGATAACTGCTCAGATATCCCGGTTGTCGCATGCCGCTGGCCAGCGCCAGCCAAAGCAGGGAGGCCGCCGCACCAAACAGAAATACCCCCACCAGATGGTACTGCCCATAGACCCATCCACCGACCATTCCGCCCAGGAAGGCGCCGACAAACTGGGAGGTGGAGTAGACCCCCATGGCGGTCCCCTTACTCTCGGCCGGTGCCATTTTCGAGATCAGCGAAGGCAGCGAGGCCTCCAGCAGGTTGAAGGCGACAAAGAACATCAGCAACGCCAGACCAAAACCCAGGAGCGTCGCCTTAAACAGAATAAACCCAATCTGGGCTAACCCGATAGTCAGGATAGCCAGCAGGAAAATCTGCTTCATCTTGCGGCGCTTTTCCGCGATGACAATAAACGGCACCATCAGCACCATGGCCAGCACCACCACCGGGAGATAGACCATCCAGTGGTTTTCAACAGCAATCCCGGTGACATCCCTGAGGGTCAGGGGTACGGCAATAAACACCGCCGTCAGCATCATGTGCAGCAACAGTATCCCGAGATCCAGGCGCAACAGGTCGGCGTTGCGTAACACCCTGGAGAACTGATCCCGCACCGGGCTGGTATCCCGATGCATCGAGGATTTTTCCGGATCGGGGACCAGAAAAATCACCACCAGGATGCCCGTTAGCGCCAGCAACGCGGTCAGCCAGAAGATGCCCGATACGCCTATCCAGATATTCAATAACGGTCCCAGCACCAGCGATACGGCGAACGCCAACCCGATGCTCATGCCGATCACGGCCATCGCCTTGGTTCTGTTCTGCTCCCGGGTCAGATCGGCCGCCAGCGCCATCACGGCGGCGGCAATGGCGCCGCTGCCCTGCAGCGCGCGTCCGGCGATTACGCCCCAGATGGAATCGGAGCTGGCCGCCACCGCGCTGCCCAACGCAAAGATCAGCAGCCCGGTGATAATTACCGGTTTTCTGCCGATCCGGTCAGAGATCATACCAAACGGGATCTGCAGCAACGCCTGGGTCAGACCATAGGCGCCAATGGCCACGCCGATCAACAGCGGGGTAACCCCGGCCAGTTGCTCCGCATAGATGGCGAACACCGGCAGAATCAGGAACAGACCGAGCATGCGCAGGGAAAAAATACCGGCGAGCGAGAACGCCGCCCGGATTTCGATTGCTGTCAGCCGATGAAGTTGTTGCGCTTTCTTGTTCAATTACTGGGTCACTGTACCAACGGTCATCCCCTGTTTTGCAAGGGTACACCGAACGTCCACCTGTAGCCGGGAAGCATATCCCAAACCATGTTCACTCTTTGTATTGCCGCGGTTTGTTTGGCCCGAAACAGCAAGACAGCGTATAGTAACAGGTTCGCCAATTCGCTGGTATGTAGATGGATACGATACGCATACGTGGGGCACGTACCCACAATCTGAAAAATATTGACCTGGATCTGCCCCGCGACAAATTGATCGTCATCACCGGACTTTCGGGTTCCGGAAAATCGTCGCTGGCCTTCGATACCATCTATGCCGAGGGCCAGCGTCGCTACGTTGAGTCGCTTTCCGCCTATGCGCGGCAGTTCCTGTCGATGATGGAAAAACCGGATATCGACCATATCGAAGGGCTTTCTCCGGCCATTTCCATTGAACAGAAAACCACTTCCCATAATCCGCGCTCTACGGTGGGCACCATCACCGAGATCTACGATTATCTCCGGCTGTTGTATGCCCGCGCCGGTACACCACGCTGTCCTACCCACGGCCAGACACTGGAGGCTCAGACCATCAATCAGATGGTTGACCAGATCCTGAGCCTTCCCGAGGGCAGCAAGCTGATGCTACTGGCCCCGGTGGTCTCGGAGCGCAAGGGTGAGCATCATAAACTGCTGCGGGAGTTGAATACGCAGGGGTTTATCCGGGCACGCGTCGATGGCGAAATCTTCGAGCTTGATCAACCCCCGGAACTGGAGCTGCATAAAAAGCACACTATTGAGGCGGTGGTGGATCGCTTCAAGGTCCGGGAGGGACTGGAACTGCGCCTGGCGGAGTCTTTCGAGACGGCGCTCGCGCTGTCCGGTGGACTGGCGCGCATAGCATCAATGGACGAGGACAACCCGCAGGAGGAGTTGGTCTTCTCAGCCAATTTCGCCTGCCCTCAATGTGGCTACAGCCTGCCGGAGCTGGAACCCCGACTGTTCTCTTTCAACAACCCGGTAGGCGCCTGCCCGACCTGCGACGGCCTCGGCATTGAGCAGTTTTTTGATCCCGAGCGGGTAGTTGCTCATCCGCACCTGAGTCTCGCAGCCGGTGCGGTCAGGGGCTGGGATCGTCGCAACGCCTACTATTTTCAGCTGATCAGCTCCCTGGGGAAACACTACGCCTTTGATGTGGAGACCAACTGGGATGAACTACCGCAGAAAATTCGCGATACCATCCTGTTTGGCAGCGGTAAAGAGAAGATCAAATTCACCTATTTCAATGAGCGCGGACGCACCAGCAGCAACACGCACCCCTTCGAGGGGATCATCCGTAATATGGAACGACGCTATCGGGAGACCGAGTCGACGGCCGTCCGGGAAGAGTTGGCCCGCTACATCTCCACCCATCCCTGTTCAGACTGCGGCGGCACCCGCCTGAACGAAGCGGCGCGCCATGTCTTTGTGGATGACCGGAACCTGCCGGCCATCACCACCCTGCCGGTCGGCAACTGCCTGGATTTCTTCAACCAGCTACAGCTTCCGGGCAAACAGGGCAAGATCGCCGAAAAGGTAGTCAACGAAATCTCACAGCGCCTGCAGTTCCTGGTCAATGTCGGTCTCGACTATCTGACCCTGGACCGCAGTGCGGAAACCCTCTCCGGCGGTGAAGCCCAGCGTATTCGTCTGGCCAGTCAGATTGGCGCCGGTCTGGTAGGCGTCATGTATATTCTGGATGAACCCTCCATCGGGCTGCACCAGCGGGACAATGACCGGCTACTGAAAACCCTCACCTATCTGCGCGATCTAGGCAATACCGTCATTGTGGTCGAACATGATGAGGAGGCCATCATGTCGGCCGATCACGTGATTGACATCGGTCCAGGCGCCGGCATCCACGGCGGCCGGATCATCGCGCAGGGAACCGCCAATGAGATCGCCGCGAACCAGGATTCACTGACCGGCCAATATCTCTCCCGCAGTCTGAGCATTACCATACCGCAACAGCGCCACCTGCCGGACGATAACAAGCAGCTGACCATTTCCGGTGCACGCGGCAACAATCTCAAGTCGATTGATCTGAGCATTCCGGCCGGCCTGTTTACCTGCGTGACCGGGGTGTCCGGTTCCGGCAAGTCCACACTAATTAACGACACGCTCTATCCCATTGCCGCCACGCAGCTGAACCGCGCCTCCCTGGACGCGGCACCCTATGACCGGATCAGCGGCCTGGAGCATTTCGATAAGGTGGTAGATATCGATCAGAGCCCGATCGGTCGTACTCCCCGCTCCAATCCCGCCACCTATACCGGCATATTCACCCCGGTACGGGAACTGTTTGCCGGCACGCACGAGTCCCGCTCGCGCGGCTACACTCCTGGCCGCTTCAGTTTCAATGTCAAGGGTGGACGCTGCGAGGCCTGCCGCGGAGATGGCGTGATCAAGGTAGAGATGCATTTTCTGCCGGACATCTATGTCCAGTGCGACGTCTGCAAAGGCAGCCGTTACAACCGGGAAACCCTGGAGATCAAGTACAAGGGTAAAAGCATCAACCAGGTACTGGATATGACTATTGAAGAGGCCCTGGTCTTTTTTGATGCCATCCCGGCCCTGAAGCGCAAACTGCAGACACTGATGGATGTCGGACTCTCCTATATCACGCTGGGGCAAAATGCCACTACCTTATCGGGCGGCGAGGCGCAGCGCGTAAAGCTGTCGCGTGAATTGTCCAAGCGTGATACCGGCAACACCCTCTATATCCTGGACGAGCCAACCACAGGACTGCATTTTCACGATGTAAAGCATCTGCTGGAAGTTCTGCACAGACTCCGCGATCACGGCAATACCGTGGTGGTAATCGAGCACAACCTGGATGTCATCAAGACTGCCGACTGGGTTATCGACCTGGGTCCGGAGGGTGGTAATCGGGGTGGCGAAATTATTGCCCAGGGCACGCCCGAGACGGTCAGCAAAACGAGCCAGTCATATACCGGTCATTATCTAAAAAAAGTCCTGCAAGAAGGAAAGTAGCGAAAAAGATTGCAACGCTTCATGCGCCTAACCACTGCACCGGCACACCGATATCCAGCCCAAACTTCTCTACGGCGCTCCCCTGGTTAACCGCCACCTCCACCAGTCCGTTGGCATTCACATACCAGAACGGGCTGCCGATCGGCACGCCGGAAAAGGTCTCTGCATATGGAACTGACACGCCGTTGACCAGCAGCAGCTTTTTGGACAGGCCGTCTCCCGATAACCCGGTTACCCCATTCCCATAACCATCGAGATAGATGATCTCGGACAATTGTGACGGCCAGTCAGCGCCGACCAGACTCGCAGGCGTAACCGGTTCGCCCGCCACCGCCGCACCATTGCAGATAAGCGCAGCTGCAGGCGCAAAAAAATCCCGCCCATCAAATGTCCTGGATCGGTTCGAAAGATCAGGCAAGTCGATGGTTTGTATCTTAGCTTCCTTGGATCTGGCCACCACCTGGGACAGCAGACCGTTATCGGGTCCGATAAACCAGAAGCATTCACTCCTTATCAGGATCGCCCGTCTGTCGCTCCCGACGCCAGGGTCCACCACTGCCAGAAACAGCGTCCCTTTCGGCATACTGGGAAGAAAGGATGCGAGCAGATAGGCGGCGGCACGCGGGTTAAAGTCAGGTGCGTCGGAACACAAATCAATAACCGGCTGGGAAACACGCTCGGTTATCAGGCGTGCCTTCACCTGCCCCAGATAGTGACTGCCGATACCGAAGTCGGTGAACAGCGCGACCAGTTCAGGGGTATTGTTCATAACGCGCGAAAGCCAAGTCTAATTCCACATAGTTGAATTAAAGCAAATACCAGGCAATCAGGCTGCTACACATCGGAGAAAAATCCATACCCAGAAACAGAGAACCGGGCTTTAGCCCGGTTCTCTGTTTCTGGGTATTCACGGTACAGATGCGCTTATTCAGCCTCTACCGCTTCCATCTCGACTTCCGGGCGATCCACCAGCTCAACATAAGCCATGGGAGCCTTGTCGCCTGGGCGATAGCCGCATTTCAGAATGCGCAGATAGCCACCGGGACGCTCCTTGTAGCGCGGTCCCAGTTCGTTAAACAGCTTCCCGACAACCTCATCGTCACGAAGACGATCAAAGGCCAAGCGGCGTTTGGCAACGCTGTCGCTTTTTGCCAGAGTAATCATCGGCTCTGCTACACGACGCAGCTCTTTTGCCTTTGGTAGTGTGGTTTTGATCAGCTCATGACGCAACAGTGAGCAGGCCATGTTACGGAACATTGCCTTGCGGTGTGAACTGTTGCGGTTCAGTTGCCGTCCGGATTTGCGATGACGCATGGATCGACTTCCCTAAACTTAGGTTAATACTATAGATATACGATTCCGGGTCGAAATTATCGACCGTTATCTTCCATACCTTCTGGCGGCCAATTTTCCAGCCGCATACCCAGAGACAAGCCCCTGGTAGCAAGTACGTCTTTGATTTCGGTGAGTGACTTTTTGCCCAGATTCGGGGTCTTCAGCAGTTCGACTTCAGTACGCTGAATCAGGTCACCGATCATAAAGATGTTTTCTGCCTTCAGGCAGTTTGCTGAACGCACTGTCAGCTCAAGATCATCGACAGGGCGGAGCAGTATGGGGTCGATTGCAGGCCGATCCTCTTCCACTTCCTTCTCTGTCGTTGCAGTCTCATCCAGTTTCACGAACGCCGACAACTGGTCCTGAAGGATGGTAGCCGCTCTTCTGATGGCCTCTTCCGGATCGATAGTCCCGTTGGTTTCCAGGTCTATCACCAGACGATCAAGATCAGTTCGCTGCTCAACACGGGTTGCTTCAACCGCATACGCCACTCGCCGTACGGGAGAGAAACTGGCATCCAGCTGCAGACGACCAATAGGACGATCTTCCATTGAATCCGACTGCCTGTTAGCTGCTGGCTGATAACCGATACCGCGGGCCACTTTCAAGGTCATGCTGATCTCGCCATCCTTGGTCAGGTTGGCGATCACATGATCCGGGTTGGCAATCTCCACATCGTGGTCGAGTATGATGTCACTCGCCAGTACCGGGCCGAGGCCTTTCTTTTTCAGCGTCAGAGTTGCCTCATCACGGGAATGCATGATGATAGCCAGATCTTTCAGATTGAGGAGGATCTCAAGGACATCTTCCTGCACGCCTTCGATACTGGTGTACTCATGAAGAACACCTTCAATCTCGGCCTCTACCACCGCACTCCCCGGCATCGAGGACAGCAGGATACGGCGCAATGAGTTACCGAGTGTATGGCCAAAGCCACGCTCCATCGGTTCGAGTGAAACCTTAGCGTGCAATTCGCTTAACGGCTGTACACTCACTAATCGCGGCTTGAGAAAATCGCTAACAAACTCCGGCATTTCGACCTCTTGAAGGTAATCCTTACTTGGAGTACAGCTCTACAACCAGCTGTTCGTTGATTTCTGCTGGCAATTCGGATCTATCCGGCACACGCTTGAAGGTACCGCTCATGCCCTTCGCATCAACCTCTATCCAGTCGACGGTTCCAAACTGCTCAGCGAGCGCCAGTGAACTCTGGATGCGCAATTGCTTCTTCGATTTCTCGCGAACGCTCACCACATCATTGACCTGAATACGGTATGAAGGAATATTCACTACCTTACCGTTGACCTCAATGGACTTGTGGCTAACAAGTTGCCGTGACTCAGAACGCGTACTCCCGAAACCCATCCGATAAACCACGTTATCCAGACGCGTTTCGAGCAAACGCAACAGGTTGTCGCCCGTGGCACCTTTGCTCTGGGCTGCATTCTTGTAGTAATTGCTGAACTGTTTCTCCATGATACCGTACATGCGGCGCATCTTCTGTTTTTCACGAAGCTGCAGACCATAGTCGGAGAGACGACGGCGCCGATCAGTTGTCTGACCAGGCTGCTTTTCCATATTGCATTTTGATTCCAGGGAGCGAGCGCGGCTCTTCAGAAACAGGTCAGTGCCTTCTCTTCTGCTCAGCTTACACTTGGGACCGATATATCTTGCCATGATTATCTATAACTCCAGATTAAACGCGACGCTTTTTAGGCGGGCGACAACCGTTGTGCGGGATCGGGGTAACATCACAAATACTGGTGATTTTGAATCCTGCATTATTCAATGCGCGTACGGCAGACTCGCGACCAGGCCCGGGACCCTTGACATTAACATCAAGGTTCTTGACGCCGTAATCCTTTGCCCGCTCACCAGCACGATCTGCCGCAACCTGAGCCGCAAACGGTGTGCTTTTACGCGAACCACGGAATCCTGAACCACCCGCAGTTGCCCAGGACAAAACATTACCCTGACGATCTGAAATGGTAATGATCGTATTGTTAAAGGAGGCGTGTATATGGGCGACACCATCGGTGACGCTCTTCTTTACCTTCTTCCGCACGCTGCTCGGCTTTGCCATCTTAAATGTTCCTGTGAACTATATCGCTGTAAACAGTCCGCTGACCGGACTGATATTATCTCTTAATCGGACGACGCGGACCTTTCCGGGTACGCGCATTCGTTTTGGTGCGCTGGCCGCGCAGAGGCAGACCGCGGCGATGACGAATCCCACGATTACAACCAAGGTCCATCAGACGCTTGATGTTCATGGACACTTCACGACGAAGATCACCCTCGACGGTGAACTTGGCGACTTCAGCTCGAAGCGCCTCAACCTCACCTTCGGTCAAATTTTGAATCTTTGCATCTTTCGCCACACCGGCAGCCTCGCAGATACGAGCAGCACGGGTAGAACCGACCCCATAGATCTCGGTCAACGCAATGACAGCGTGCTTACGATCGGGAATATTGACGCCTGCAATACGGGCCATCAGGTAACTCCTAAAAATACAATTATCAGCTCACGTTGGGCGCGGTGAACGCACAACTTTAACTGGATTTCTTTAACAAATCAAGCAAAAAGCTTAGCCTTGTCTCTGTTTATGTCTGGCTTCTTTACAGATAACCCGCACCACGCCGTTGCGTCGGACAATCTTGCAGTTTCTGCAAATCTTCTTTACAGACGCCCTTACTTTCATGACTCAATCTCCAAAATACAGTGGAATCTATCCGACACTAACGCAGCAAGCCTGCGCCACCGCCTTTCAGATTCGCCTTCTTCATCAGCCCTTCATACTGGTGCGACATCATATGCGCCTGCACCTGTGCCATGAAGTCCATGACGACCACAACAATGATCAGCAAGGACGTTCCGCCAAAATAGAATGGAACATTCCAACCGACAATCAAAAACTCGGGCAACAGGCAAACCGCAGTTATATAAATCGCACCCGCAAACGTCAGGCGTGACATCACCTTGTCGATATAACGCGCCGTCTGGTCGCCCGGACGATAGCCCGGAATAAAGGCCCCTGAGCGCTTCAGATTGTCCGCCGTCTCCTTGGAGTTGAATACCAACGCCGTATAGAAGAAACAGAAAAACACAATCGCCAGCGCATAAAGCAATACGTACAACGGTTCGCCAGGCGCAATCTTACCGACAATATCCTGCAGCCAACGCATATTTTCCTGCGTCCCCAGCCACTGCCCCAGGGTTGACGGGAACAGAATGATACTGGAGGCAAAGATCGGCGGAATTACGCCGGCCATATTCAATTTCAACGGCAGGTGACTGCTTTGGGCCGCAAACATCTTTCTTCCCTGTTGACGTTTCGCATAGTTGACCGTAATCCGCCGCTGTCCCCGTTCAACGAAAACAACGAACGCGGTTACAGCCACCGCCAGAGCAAACAGGACCAACACGGTAAGGGCATTCATCTCACCAGTACGAACCAGCTCCAGCGTCCCGCCGATGGCCGCCGGCAGTCCGGCAACAATACCCGCAAAAATGATCAGCGATATTCCATTACCAAGACCGCGCTCAGTGATCTGCTCACCCAACCACATCAAAAACAGCGTTCCGGTGACCAGCGAAACTGCCGCCGTCAAAATAAACCCGGGCCCTTGATGTGACACTACGGCTATGCCGCCCGCCTGCTGGGACTGCAGAGCTATCGCAATACCCACCGCCTGGAAGGTAGCCAGAACGACCGTGCCATAGCGTGTGTACTGGGTAATGGTGCGACGCCCCTGTTCACCCTCTTTCTTCAGCTGCTCAAGCTTGGGAATAACCGCCGACATCAACTGCATGATAATAGAGGCTGAGATGTACGGCATAATTCCCAAGGCAAATAAACTTGCCCTTTCCAGCGCACCACCGGAAAACATGTTAAACATGTCCAGGATGCCGCCCTGCTGCTGATCAAACAAAACCGCGACCGCAGCAGGATTTACCCCGGGGACAGGAATAAACGTACCGATTCGAAACACCAGCAGGGCGCCGATAACGAACAAAAGCCGCTGGCGTAGCTCCGTGAACTTACCTGCCGCGGCAAGTCCGCCGGCCTTTGCACCCTGACCAGCCATTTATTCCTCGATCTTCCCGCCGGCAGCTTCGATAGCCGCACGTGCACCCTTCGTGACTCCAAGACCACGAACCGTCACTGCCTTCTCAATAGTACCGGACAGGATAATCTTTGCGCGCTTCATGTTAGCGGACAACACGTCGGCATCGTAGAGCGCCTTCATATCAACGACATCACCGTCAATTTTTGCAAGCTCGCTCAACCTGACCTCAGCCGTAGTCCGGCCTTTCCTGGAGGTAAAACCCACCTTCGGCAGACGCCGTTGCAGCGGCATCTGACCGCCTTCGAAGCCTACCTTGTGAAAACCACCAGATCGAGATTTCTGGCCCTTATGGCCCCGTCCCGCGGTCTTGCCAAGACCACTACCGATACCACGACCAACGCGCTTGGCATCTGTGGTTGCGCCTTCTGCAGGCTTAATGGTATTCAGACGCATTTCAAGCCTCCTCAACCTGGACCATGTAGCTGACTTTATTCGCCATGCCACGGGTCGCAGGAGTATCTTCTACCAGAACGCTGTGCCGAATACGCCGAAGACCCAGCCCCCGGACACATGCCTTATGACTTTCAAGTCGACCATGAACACTACGGACCAGGGTCACTTTCATCATTTTCTTCTCACTCATGACTTACCCCAGGATCTCTTTCACCGACTTGCCACGTTTAGCAGCAACGGTTTCAGGATCAGTCATTTCGGTCAGCGCATTGACGGTCGCGCGAACCACGTTGATCGGATTGTTCGTGCCAATGCACTTGGCCAGAACATTGTGCACGCCTACCGCTTCGCAAACGGCACGCATGGCGCCACCAGCAATAATACCGGTACCTTCCGATGCTGGCTGCATATAAACCTTTGCCGCTCCATGCCGACCGATTAGCGGATACTGCAAGGTATCGCCGTTCAGCTTTGCGCTACGCAGGTTTTGCCGAGCGTTTTCCATCGCCTTTTGGATAGCGATCGGAACTTCACGGGCCTTGCCACTGCCGAATCCGACCTTGCCATTACCATCACCAACAACCGCGAGCGCCGCAAAACCAAACACACGACCACCCTTGACCACTTTCGCGACCCGATTGACGTTGATCAGCTTCTCGATCAGATCGTCACCTTCCGGCTTTTCATTGAACTTTGACATAGCCCGCCCCTTAGAACTTAAGACCGTTTTCGCGGGCGGCGTCAGCTAACGCCTTGACCCGGCCGTGATATTTAAAACCGGCACGATCGAACGCAACACTTTCGACACCAGCTGCCTTGGCACGCTCGGCAATAGCCTTACCGACGATCGCGGCCGCAGTGCTATTGCCTGGCGCTCCCTGCAATTGCGCCTTCACATCCTTTTCCACGGTGGACGCACTGGCGATCACATGAGACCCATTGGGCGCGATGACCTGTGCATACATATGTCTTGGAGTACGAAAGATGGTCAGACGATTGACCGCCAGTTCGCGAATCTTTGCACGCGCTCTGCGAGCACGGCGTAAACGTGTAGTTTTCTTGTCCATCTCAGTATGACCTATTTTTTCTTGGCTTCTTTACGGGCAACATGCTCGTCCGCATAACGCACACCCTTGCCTTTATAAGGCTCCGGTGGACGGTAGGCGCGAATCTCCGCAGAGACCTGGCCGACACGCTGCTTATCGCATCCAGACACTACTATTTCAGTTTGGCTGGGAGTTTCGATGGTGATCCCCTCGGGGATGGGATAGTCCACCGGGTGAGAGAAACCAAGATTCATATTCAGCACATTGCCCTTGGCCTGTGCGCGATACCCGACACCTACCAACTGCAATTTCTTCTGGAAACCAGCACTGACACCGGTAACCATATTTCCGACCAATGCCCGAAAGGTTCCAGCCATTGCCCACTCGTCACGCCCCTCTTTTACAGGGACAACAGTGAGCATACCGCCATCATTCTTGAGGGTGACAAATGCATGCAGATCCAGCTTCATGGTGCCTTTGGTGCCTTTCACGGTCAACTCGCTACCGTTCAGATTGACGTCCACGCCGGATGGCAGGGTTATCGGATTCTTTGCTACACGAGACATGTCAACTCCTCCGATTTAAGCCACGTAAGCGACAACTTCGCCGCCCTGGCCGCTAGTGCGGGCCGCGCGGTCAGTCATCAGACCCTGCGAGGTTGAAATAATGGCGACACCGAGCCCACCGCGTACCTTGGGGAGCTCTTTGCTGCCCTTGTAGATACGCAACCCAGGGCGGCTGACGCGCTGGATCATTTCGATTACGGGCTTACCTTGAAAATATTTCAGGTCGACTTGGAGCGTAGACTTATTGTCATTGGTCTCTACATTGAAACCAGCAATATAGCCTTCATCGAGAAGCAGTTGAGCTACAGCAACTTTCTTCTTGGAAGATGGCATGGACACAGCCACCTTGGAAACTTGTTGACCATTACGAATACGCGTCAGCATATCCGCGATCGGATCAGACATACTCATTTTTTAGAATCCTCAGGGTCAGCCATCTCTACCAGACGCGATACCCAAACGATTGAACAGAAACCCGCCTGCTGGCGAGCACCCCCTGAAAAGGGTGGTGTATTCTACATCACCAGCTGGCTTTTACAAGCCCTGGAACATCGCCACGCATGGCAGCTTCACGGAGCTTGTTTCGACACAGACCGAACTTCCGGTAAACACCATGTGGACGCCCGGTCACCCTGCAGCGATTGCGCTGACGGGATCTGCTTGCGTCTCTCGGCATTTTCTGAAGTTTCTGCACTGCCTCATCAACCTGCTCATGACTGCTCGCAGGATTATTGATGATTGCCTTCAGCTCCTTACGCTTTGCGCTGAACTTCTCAACAATTTTTGCCCGCTTTACTTCACGTGCGATCATGCTCTTTTTTGCCATGCGATTCTGCTCTGTTTCAGTTCTTGAAAGGGAAGTTGAACGCTTCAAGAAGCGCGCGACCTTCCGCATCATTCTTTGCAGTGGTAGTGATAACGATATCCAGTCCACGCAGGGTGTCGACCTTATCAAAGTCGATTTCCGGGAACATAATCTGCTCCTTCACACCCATACTGTAATTCCCGCGGCCGTCAAATGATTTTGGGTTGAGGCCACGAAAATCTCGAATACGGGGGATAGCGACGTTAATCAGTCGATCAAGGAACTCGTACATCCGCTCCCGGCGCAGTGTTACCTTGCAACCGATTGGCCAGCCTTCGCGCACCTTGAACCCTGCAACGGATTTACGTGCCATGGTGACAATTGCTTTCTGGCCTGCAATCTTCTCCATGTCATTAACCGCAAATTCCAGCACTTTCTTGTCACCAAGCGCCGCACCGACACCCATATTCAGGGTGATTTTGGTTATCCGCGGAACTTCCATCACGCTCTTGAAGCTAAACTGATCTTTCAGCTTACCCACGAGTTGGTCGCGGTAGACCTGTTGTAATCTTGCCATCTTTCTATCCGCCTCAGATATCCACGACTTCGCCATTAGACTTGAAGTAGCGCACCTTGCGACCGTCTTCCAAAGTCTTTATACCAACCCGATCGGCCTTGCCGGTATTCGGGTTATAAACGGCAACATTGGAAGCATCGATTGGCATCTCTTTATCCAGGATGCCACCGGGCTCGCCCTTGGCAGGATTAGCCTTTGCATGCTTCTTAACAATATTGATGTTTTCAACGATGACCTTTTCGTCAATCACCCGCAGAACCGTTCCCTGCTTGCCTTTATCTTTTCCGGCGAGGACGACGACTTGGTCACCTTTTTTGATCTTACGCATAGCCATGATTCACCCCTTAGAGTACTTCAGGAGCGAGCGAGATGATTTTCATGAATCGCTCGCTGCGCAGTTCACGGGTGACCGGCCCAAAAATACGGGTTCCGATCGGCTGCAGTTGCGTGTTCAACAGAACAGCGGCATTGCCGTCAAAACGGATCAAAGATCCATCCGGACGCCGGACGCCTTTCCTGGTACGAACAACTACCGCATTATATACATCACCTTTTTTCACTTTGCCGCGGGGGATAGCGTCTTTAACGCTCACTTTAATAATATCCCCGATGCCAGCATAGCGACGGTGTGATCCGCCCAGCACCTTTATGCACTGGACTCGCTTTGCGCCACTGTTATCGGCGACGTTAAGCATTGTCTGCATCTGGATCATTGGTCTATTCCAATTAAATAATCACTAAACCGAAATCGTACGATTTACCGGTGCCTGCCTCAGGATGCCTTTGTGACAACCTTGACCAGACGCCAGGTTTTGCTCTTCGAGAGCGGGCGGCATTGCTCTACCACCACTACATCGCCGATACCACACTCATTGGCCTCGTCGTGGGCATGCACCTTGGTGGACCGACGAATGAACTTCCCGTAGATCGGGTGCTTCACCTTGCGTTCGACCAGGACAGTAATGCTTTTGTCCATTTTATCGCTGACCACACGACCTTCGAGTGTGCGATTGCTGTTGTTCTGATCGCTCATGATGCTTCACCTACACCTTTCTCATTCAGCAACGTCTTCACCCGGGCAATCTCTTTTCTAACCCGCCTCATCTCTGACGGGCGCGACAACTGTCCAGTGCCCTGCTGCATACGCAGATTGAACTGCTCTTTGCGCAGCTCCAGTAACACCCCCTCTAACTCAGCGGGGTTCTTTTGACGAAGTTCACTCGCACTCATCACATCACCGTCCGTTTAATGAAGGCAGTCTTGAACGGCAGTTTTGCGGCTGCCAATTGGAAAGCTTCGCGAGCGAGTTCCTCAGAAACACCTTCAATTTCATAAAGTACCCGACCTGGCTGAATCAGCGCGACCCAGTACTCGACGCTACCTTTACCTTTACCCTGACGTACTTCCAGCGGCTTCTTGGTGATTGGCTTATCCGGAAAAACACGAATCCACATTTTTCCGCCACGTTTGGCTGTGCGGGTGATCGTGCGTCGAGCGGCCTCAATTTGACGAGACGTCATACGTCCACGGTCAACAGCCTGTAGACCATATTCACCGAAGCTAACCTTGTTACCCCGGTTCGCCAGGCCGCGGTTGCGACCCTTCATCTGTTTACGGAATTTAGTCCGCTTTGGCAATAACATGACTTAATCCTTCTTACGCGGTGCTTTACGACGCGCAGGCTTGGGCGCAGTATCTTCCTGAACTTCGTCACCAAAGACTTCGCCTTTAAAAATCCAAACCTTTACACCGATAATTCCATAAGTGGTTTTTGCCTCGGCAAAACCGTAATCGATGTCGGCGCGCAGTGTGTGGAGTGGGACACGACCTTCCCGATACCATTCATTACGGGCAATCTCGGCGCCATTCAGGCGACCGGAAATATTCACCTTGATGCCGCCTGCACCCAGACGCATTGCCGTCTGTACCGAACGCTTCATCGCCCGGCGGAACATGACACGGCGCTCCAGCTGCTGGGTAATCCCCTCGGCAACCAGTTGTGCATCGAGTTCAGGCTTACGAATCTCTTCCACACTGATGTGCGCCGGGATACCCATACGCCTGGATACTTCTTCACGCAGTGTATTGATATCTTCGCCTTTCTTACCGATCACTATTCCCGGTCGTGCCGAGTGAATGGTCACATGGGCATTTTTGGCCGGACGATCGATCTGAATACGACTCACTGAGGCCTGGGAAAGACGTTTTTTCAAATAGTCCCTCACCTCAAGGTCGGTATTGAGCATATCAGCATAGTCTTTGGAGTCGGCATACCATTTCGACGTCCACTGCTTGACAATGCCAAGACGAATTCCAATTGGATGTACTTTCTGACCCATAACTCTGCCTTACTTGTCCGACACAATCACGGTGAAGTGACTGGTACGCTTTAAAATACGGGCCGCACGACCCTTGGCTCGCGCCCTGATCCGCTTCATTGTCGGACCCTCATCAACCATAACAGAGGCAACCTTCAACTCATCGATATCCGCGCCTTCATTGTTTTCTGCATTCGCAATCGCAGAATCCAGCAGCTTTTTCATAAGGTCCGCGCCCTTCTTGTTGCTGAAGGAGAGGATATTCAGAGCCTGCTCCACAGGCAGACCCCTAATCTGATCGGCGACCAGACGACCCTTCTGGGCCGAAATACGCGCAAAACGCAATTTAGCAGCAGCCTGCATGGTTCCTACCCCGATTATCGTTTCGATTTCTTGTCAGCCGCATGACCCCGGAATGTCCGGGTCAGTGCAAACTCACCAAGTTTATGACCAATCATATTCTCGGTGACAAGCACTGGAATATGCTGGCGTCCGTTGTATACCGCAATGGTCAGCCCAATCATATCCGGCAGCACCATAGAGCGGCGAGACCATGTTTTAATCGGACGTTTGCTATTGCTTGCCACTGCTTCGTCTACTTTCTTCATCAAATGATGATCAACGAAGGGGCCTTTCTTAATTGAACGTGGCACGTTAAATTACCTCGGTTCCATTTACTTACGATTGCGCCGACGCACAATCATTTTATCAGTACGCTTATTGGTACGTGTCTTGTAACCCTTGGTAGGCACACCCCACGGGCTGCACGGATGACGCCCACCAGAGGTCCGCCCTTCACCACCACCATGCGGGTGATCAACCGGGTTCATCGCCACACCACGTACGGTAGGTCTGACGCCACGCCATCTCGACGCTCCGGCCTTACCCAGCTTACGCAAGCTGTGCTCGGTATTGCCGACTTCACCAATGGTTGCGCGACATTCGCTGCGAATCTTGCGCATCTCGCCTGAGCGGAGGCGCAGAGTAGCATATTCTCCCTCGCGTGCAACCAATTGTGCAGAAGTTCCGGCTGAACGGGCGATCTGCGCGCCCTTGCCCAGCTTCATCTCGATGCAGTGAACATTGGTACCGACCGGGATATTCCGCAGCGGCAGACAGTTGCCCAACTTGATACCGGAATCCTCGCCAGACATTACCGGGTCACCAGCCACCAGGCCCTTGGGGGCAATGATATAGCGGCGCTCGCCGTCGGCATACTTGATCAACGCGATATTGGCCGTGCGGTTGGGATCGTATTCCAGACGCTCCACGACTCCCGGCACGCCATCTTTATCCCGCTTGAAATCGATCACCCGGTAGCGCTGCTTGTGACCACCACCCTTGTGTCGGGTAGTAATGCGACCGTTATTGTTGCGACCGCCATTCTTGCTCTTCTGCTCCAGCAGTGGGCCATGCGGCTCACCTTTATGCAGGTCAGGATTTACCACCTTCACCACAAACCGGCGACCGGCTGATGTTGGTCTGGTTTTTACAATAGCCATACTCTTAATTCCGCTCTATTCGTTGCGATCAAGGGCCAATCAGGCACCCGCACCGAAGTCGATGTCACTGCCCTCTGCCAGCCTGATGTAGGCTTTACGAACGCCGTTACGACGACCTTTTATCTGACCGAACCGCTTGCTTTTGCCCTTGATGTTGACAACACGCACGTTATCAACCGTGACATCAAACATCAGCTCAACAGCTCTTTTTATTTCG
Source organism: Sedimenticola selenatireducens DSM 17993 (assembly GCF_000428045.1). Taxonomy (GTDB): domain Bacteria; phylum Pseudomonadota; class Gammaproteobacteria; order Chromatiales; family Chromatiaceae; genus Sedimenticola; species Sedimenticola selenatireducens. Next base: position 85,258 of record NZ_ATZE01000023.1, read on the forward strand.
GGCTTCTTGGCGTCAGGGGTTACCTTGAAGACAAATTGGCGATTCACATCGGCCGCAATTGTGCTCTTCTCGGAAATAACCGGTCCCAACAACACCTGCATCAGACGTTCTTTATTCATGACAGGCTCGCCTCCAGCTGCTTCAGTGATTCGGAGGTGATGAGTATCTTGTCGAAGCCGATCAGACTGACCGGGTCGAGTTCACGCACATCACAAACATCAACCCCATACAGATTACGCGCAGCCAAATAGAGATTCTCCTCAGGCTGTGCGGCTACGATCAGCACCTCTTTCATACCGAGGGCGTCCAGCTTCGACACCAACGCCTTGGTTTTCGGTGCCTCTACCGCAAAGTCGGAGACAACCACCATACGCTCGGCGCGCAGCAGTTCCGACAGGATGGAGCGAATCGCTCCGCGATACATCTTGCGGTTAACCTTCTGCGAATAATCCCTAGGACGAGCGGCAAATGTCACACCACCGGTACGCCAGATCGGGCTTCTGCTGGTACCCGCACGTGCACGGCCAGTGCCTTTCTGACGGAAAGGCTTGATACCGCCACCGCTTACATCGGAGCGGTTTTTCCCTGCTTTGGTGCCGGCACGCGCCGCCGCCATATACGCAGTAACCACCTGATGAATCAGTGCTTCATTATAATCGGCCGCAAATACCGCATCGGAGACCTGTATGGTCTCGGTGCCGCCGTTGCCAGCCTGTACATTGAGGTCCATTTTTTTTACCCCTTGTTCAGCATCTTGATCGCGGGCGTGATAATCACATCACCGCCACTCGAACCAGGCACAGCCCCTCGTACCAGCAACAGGTTACGCTCTGCATCAACTCTCACTACCTGGAGATTTTGAATGGAACGCTTCACGTTGCCCATGTGGCCTGCCATCTTTTTACCCTTGAATACGCGGCCCGGCGTCTGACACTGTCCGATTGAGCCTGGTGCCCGATGTGACAATGAGTTGCCGTGCGTCGCATCCTGCATTCTGAAACCGTGACGCTTTACAGCGCCCTGAAAACCCTTGCCGATGGTCGTACCACGCACATCGACAATCTGGCCGGCCTCAAACATATCCACCTTGATTTCGCCACCGACTTCCATGCCGTCCTGCTCACCTTCAGTAAGGCGGAATTCCCACATGCCACGACCGGCCTCAACGCCGGCCTTCGCCAGGTGACCGGCCTCGGGCTTGGAAACACTTGAAGCTTTACGGCTTCCGGTGGTTACCTGGATTGCGCTGTAACCATCGTTTTCGATAGTGCGCAACTGGGTAACACGATTTGGCTCGACTTCAATAACCGTGACAGGCACTGAAACGCCCTCTTCGGTAAAAACCCGAGTCATGCCGACTTTTCGTCCTACTATTCCTAACATCGTCATTACCTCAGTTCAGTTTGATCTGAACGTCAACGCCTGCCGCCAGATCCAACTTCATCAGCGCATCTACCGTCTTATCGGTTGGGTCAACGATATCCATCAGCCGTTTGTGGGTACGGATTTCGTACTGATCACGCGCGTCTTTGTTTACGTGTGGTGAAATCAGTACCGTGAACCGCTCCTTTTTGGTGGGCAACGGGATAGGTCCATGGACCTGTGCCCCGGTGCGCTTGGCGGTATCGACGATCTCACGTGCGGACTGATCGATCAGACGATGATCGAATGCCTTCAGTCGAATACGAATTCTCTGGTTGGCCATATTTATTACTCTATGATCTTAGCAACAACGCCGGCGCCGACGGTACGGCCACCTTCGCGGATCGCGAAACGCAGACCCTCTTCCATCGCAATCGGGGCAATCAACTTAACCGACATCTTCACGTTGTCACCCGGCATCACCATCTCCACACCCTCGGGCAGGTCACAGGCTCCGGTCACGTCAGTGGTCCGGAAGTAGAACTGCGGACGGTAGTTATTGAAGAACGGCGTGTGACGGCCACCCTCGTCCTTGCTCAACACGTACACCTCGGCTTCAAAGTGGGTGTGCGGGGTAATGGTGCCCGGCTTCGCCAGGACCTGGCCACGCTCAACCTCTTCACGTTTGGTGCCACGCAGCAGCACGCCCACGTTGTCGCCCGCCTCGCCCTGATCCAGCAGCTTGCGGAACATCTCAACACCGGTACAGGTGGTCTTGGCGGTATCCTTGATACCCACGATCGCCACTTCGTCACCCACGTGGATAATGCCACGCTCAATACGACCAGTGACCACGGTACCGCGACCGGAGATCGAGAACACGTCCTCGATCGGCATCAGGAACGCCTTGTCGGTATCACGCTCCGGNGTCGGGATGTATTTATCCATCTCCTCCACCAGCTTGATGATCGACGGCGCACCAATATCCGAGGTATCGCCTTCCAGCGCTTTCAGCGCGGAACCGACGATGATCGGGGTGTCGTCACCCGGGAACTCGTACTGATCCAGCAATTCGCGGATCTCCATCTCAACCAGTTCCAGCAGCTCTTCGTCATCCACCAT
>NZ_ATZE01000003.1 GCF_000428045.1 Sedimenticola selenatireducens DSM 17993
CGTGACAGGGTGGTTGTTTGGCCAGAAATCTCAGCAACTGCCGACGCCGCAGATTCCGGTGCCACAGCTCCTGGCCACTGGGCTTGAAGGCCACCAGCGCAAACAAATTCTTTGCTAGATCGATCCCGATGGTCGTAAGCTTATTCATGGTCTCCTCCTCAACTCATTTAGATAAAAGGGATGCTTTTATCTTGGCGCATTGCGACGCCGATTGGAGTGGGGAGGAGACCATCTCATCACCCTACAAAAGTACATTATCGAATTGACGTAGTACTCCTCCGGCTCCGCGCGGATTATACCCATAAAACCGCAGGACCGGAGTTCCCGTGACATTAGCCTTGAAATTGGCGGTTATTCTCCCCATGTTGGATCGGTTAGAATAGCGATTACTAATATACAAGGGGCAGTGCAGTGGAGCCGATCAAGGGCACAACAATTCTCTCAATCCGCCGCAACGGCAAGGTGGTGATCGGTGGCGACGGTCAGGTCTCCATGGGCAACACCGTGATGAAGGGCAATGCCCGCAAGGTGCGCCGGCTCTACAAGAACCAGGTCCTGGCCGGTTTTGCCGGCGCCACCGCCGACGCCTTCACCCTGTTCGAACGCTTCGAGGCGAAGCTGGAGAAACACCACGGTCACCTGATGCGCGCTGCCGTCGAACTGGCCAAGGACTGGCGTACCGACCGCACCCTGCGCAAGCTCGAAGCACTGCTACTGGTGGCGGACAAGACCGCCTCACTGATGATCACCGGGCTGGGCGATGTAATCGAGCCGGAAGACAACCTGATGGCCATCGGCTCCGGTGGCCCCTTTGCCCAGGCGGCGGCCAAGGCCCTGCTGCACAATACCGATCTCGGCGCCCGGGAAATTGTCGAGAAGGGTCTCGGCATCGCCGCCGATATCTGCGTCTTCACCAACCATAACCTCGTCATCGAAGAACTCGATGCGGAAGAGTAATACCGGAACATCATGCCTGAATTGACCCCCCAACAGATCGTTCATGAGCTGGACAAGCACATCATCGGCCAGTCGGCGGCCAAGCGCGCCGTCGCCATCGCCCTGCGCAACCGCTGGCGGCGCAGTCAGGTCGATCCCGAGATGCGCAACGAGATCACCCCGAAGAATATCCTGATGATCGGCCCCACCGGGGTCGGCAAGACCGAGATCGCCCGGCGACTGGCGAAGCTGGCCAACGCCCCGTTCATCAAGATCGAGGCGACCAAGTTTACTGAAGTGGGTTACGTCGGGCGGGATGTGGATTCGATCATCCGCGATCTGGCCGACTCGGCCATGAAGATGGTACGCGAGCAGGCACTGGAGAAGGTCCGGGACCGGGCCGCCGACGCCGCCGAGGAGCGGATACTGGATGCCCTGCTGCCACGTCCCACCAGCTGGGAGGGCGACAGCGGCAGCGCGGCGGGGGCCTCCACCCGGGACAAGTTCCGGGTCAAGATCCGTAACGGCGAGCTGGATGAGAAGGAGATCGAGATTGAGGTCTCCGGTGCCAGTCTCGGCGTGGAGATCATGGCGCCGCCGGGCATGGAGGAGATGACCAGTCAACTGCAGGGGCTGTTCCAGAACATCGGCGGCGGACGCACCCGCAAGCGCAAGCTGCGCATCAAGGACGCCCTGCGCATCCTGCAGGACGAGGAGGCGGCCAAGCTGGTCAATGACGAGGACCTGAAACTAAACGCCCTGGAGAAAGTGGAACAGCAGGGCATTGTATTCCTGGACGAACTGGACAAGGTGGCAGCCCGCTCCGAGCACGGCGGACCCGACGTCTCCAGGGCGGGCGTTCAGCGCGACCTGCTGCCCCTGGTGGAGGGCTGTACTGTCTCCACCAAGGCCGGGATGGTGCGCACCGATCACATCCTGTTCATCGCCTCCGGCGCTTTCCATCTGGCCAAACCGTCCGACCTGATACCCGAACTGCAGGGCCGCCTGCCGATCCGGGTGGAGCTGGACGCGCTGACCACCGGGGATTTTATCCGCATCCTGACCGAGCCGGATGCCTCCCTGACCGACCAGTATATCGCCCTGATGGCCACCGAAGGAGTCAAGCTTTCCTTTACCGAAGAGGGCATCCGGCGCATTGCCGAAGTGGCCTGGCAGGTGAACGAGGGCACCGAGAACATCGGCGCACGCCGCCTGCACACGGTCATGGAGCGGCTGCTGGAGGGGATCTCCTTCACCGCCACCGAGGTGCCCGGCAGCAGCGTGACCGTCGATGCCGCCTATGTAGACAACAACCTCTCCGAGCTGGCTTCGGATGAGGACCTGAGCCGGTTCATCCTGTAGGAGTAGATGAGATGTCCAAACACGTACCCACCGAACTGAATCTTCACCAGCACTCCCGCGTACTCGAAGTCAGCTTTGACGACGGCGCCAAATTCGAACTCCCGTGCGAATATCTGCGGGTCTTCTCCCCCTCCGCCGAGGTGATGGGGCATGGTCCGGGGCAGGAGGTGCTGCAGCTCGGCAAAGAGGACGTGAACATCGCCCAGATCACCCCGGTGGGCAACTATGCGGTGGCCCTGCACTTCGATGACGAACACAATACCGGCATTTACTCCTGGGAGTATCTCTACAGCCTCGGTATCAATTATGAACAGAACTGGCAGAGCTATCTCAATCGCCTGGAAGCGGCCGGGCACAAGCGCAAGGCGGCCAACTGAGACAGCGTCCGTGTCGGCGGCGGCCAGGCCGATGGTTGCAAAAATCAACCTGTAGGAGGCCCGCCCCCGGGCCGATTCGCGGCGGGGCGCCGCTCCTACAGGCAGGGCATTTACCGCCCGTTTGTTCCTGAATCGGCGAAAAACCGATACACTCTGCCCATTCAGCAGTCACTGCATCCACCACCCAATCTGTTCAAGGCAGCAACATGACGGAGAATAATTCCACCCACTTTGGTTTCGAGACCATCAATGCGCGGGAAAAAGCCCAACGCGTGCGGGCCGTTTTCGACTCGGTGGCAACCCGTTATGACCTGATGAACGACCTGATGTCGTTCGGCATCCATCGGCTGTGGAAACGCTTTGCCGTGGAGCTGGCAGGCATCCGCCGCGGCCAGAAGATCCTTGATCTGGCCTCCGGTACCGGTGATCTGGCGGCCCGTTTTGCCGGGCTGGTGGGTCCCGAGGGCCTGGTGGTGATGACCGACATCAACGCCGCCATGCTCAACCAGGGGCGGGTACGCATGGCCGACGAGGGCCTGGTGGGCAACGTGCTCTACACCCAGGTGAATGCCGAGCACATTCCGTTCCCCGACAACAGCTTCGACTGCATCACCATCGCCTTCGGCCTGCGCAACGTCACCGACAAGCAACAGGCCCTGAATGAGATGGCCCGGGTATTGCGGCCGGGCGGCCGGGTACTGGTGCTGGAGTTCTCCCACCCCCAGGGCAAGCCGCTGCAGAGCGCCTACGACCTCTACTCCTTCAAACTGCTGCCGAAAATCGGCAAGGTGGTCGCCAACGACGAGGCGAGCTACCGTTACCTGGCCGAATCGATCCGCATGCATCCGGACCAGGAGACCCTCAAGGCAATGATGGAGCAGGCGGGTCTCGAGCGTTGCGACTACCACAACCTGACCGGCGGCATCGTCGCCGTCCATCGTGGTTTCAAACTGTAACCGGGACAGCACAGAATGAGCCTCTCGGGAGTTGCCACTGCCGGCCTGGAACAGGCCCTCAATCAATATCTGAATCTGGACCCGGCCGCCTCGGCAAAAATGGCCCGGCTGCACGGCAAGGTGATCGCCTTCGAGCTGGCCGGTCTGGGCCAGACCCTCTATCTGATACCGGGGCCGTCAGGGGTGCAGATTTTCTCCCGCTGTGAGGACGAACCGGACTGCACCCTGCGTGGTACCCCACTCGCCCTGGCCCGTATGGGCAACCAGAAGGCCAGTTCCGACCAACTGTTCTCCGGCGCGGTCAAAATCAGCGGCGATACCGAACTGGCCCATCAATTCGGCAAGATCCTGGGCGGCATGTCCATCGACTGGGAGGCGCAACTGGCCCACTATACCGGCAGCCTGGTGGCCGGGGATGTGGCCGGGGTGTTCCGGAATATGTCCGACCGGGGCCGACGCGCCCTGGATAGCCTGGAGCTGGACTTGCAGGAACTACTGCAGAAGGAGCTGAAGATTCTCCCGGAACGGAGCGAGGTCGAACAGTTCCTGGCCGATGTGGATGAACTTCGAGACGGCATCGAACGCCTGGAGGCGCGGCTGGCCTTGCTGGAATCAAACAAAAACAAACCGCATGAGGAGTCCCGGTGATCCGTCCCGCCGAAGCGCTGCGCCTGCTGCATATCAACTGGGTGCTGTTGCGCCACGGTCTGGACGAGGTGATCCTGGCCACCCACCTGTTCCGCCCGGTGCGTTTCCTGATCTACCTGTCGCCGTTTTACTGGCTGCGGAGAAACCGCCTGCCCGCCTACCCGGTGCGCATGCGCCAGGCGCTGGAGGATCTGGGGCCGATCTTCATCAAGTTCGGCCAGATCCTCTCCACCCGCCGTGACCTGCTGCCGGCCGACATCGCCGACGAGCTGGCCAAATTGCAGGATGCGGTACCGCCCTTCTCCGGTCAGCAGGCCCGGCGCATTATCGAACAGGCGTTTGGCCACCCGATCGAGGATGTACTGGACTCATTCGACGAGAAACCCCTCGCCTCGGCCTCCATCGCCCAGGTGCATACTGCCGAGCTGAAGGACGGCCGCAAGGTGGTGGTGAAAGTGCTGCGCCCGGATATCGAACGGGTGATCCGCCGCGATGTCGGACTGCTTTATATCATTGCCGGCCTGGCCGACCGCTACTGGAAAGATGGCCGCCGCCTGCGTCCGGTGGAAGTGGTGCGGGATTATGAGAAGACCATCCTGGATGAGCTGGACATGCAGCGCGAGGCCGCCAACGCCGCCCAGCTGCGGCGCAACTGGGAGGGCAGTGACATTCTGTTCGTACCGGAAATCTACTGGGAGTACACCCGCACCAATGTGCTGGTGATGGAGCGCATCCACGGCATCCCGGTGGGCAATATCAAGGCCCTGAAAGCGGCCGGTATCAGCATGGAACAGCTCGGCACCCAGGGGGTGGAGATCTTCTTTACCCAGGTGTTCCGGGACAACTTCTTCCATGCCGACATGCACCCGGGCAATATTTTCGTGGAGCCGGGTGGTCGCTATATCGCAGTGGATTTCGGCATCGTCGGCTCCCTCACCACCGAGGACCAGCGCTACCTGGCGGAGAACCTGCTGGCGTTCTTCAACCGCGACTACTACCGGGTGGCGGAGCTGCACGTGGAGTCCGGCTGGGTGCCCAAGGGGACCCGGGTCGAGGAGTTCGAGTCGGCCATCCGCTCGGTCTGCGAGCCGATCTTCAACAAGCCCCTGAGTGAGATCTCCTTCGGCCACTTCCTGCTCAACCTGTTCCAGACCGCGCGCCGCTTCGACATGGAGGTGCAGCCCCAGCTGGTGCTGCTGCAGAAGACCCTGCTGTATATCGAGGGGCTGGGCCGTCAGCTCTATCCGGAACTGGACCTGTGGGCCACCGCCAAGCCGTTCCTGGAGCGCTGGATGAAGGAGCAGGTGGGACCCAAGGCGTTCACCCGCAAGCTGAAGAAGAACCTGCCGCAGATGACCGAGTATGCCGCCGACATGCCGATCCTGCTCTACAAGGTGCTGCGGGACGCCTCCGAGGGGCGCCTGGAACTGAACTGGAAATCGGCCGAGCTGGAACAGCTGCGCAAAGATGCGCGGCGCCACCAGCGCCATCTGCTGGCCGCCATCAGCGGCGCCAGTCTGCTGCTCACCGGCACCCTGCTGCTACTGCTCGGTCCCGGTCAGCTGCTGCCGGCCACCGCTGTCACCTCGACCGGCCTGGGCCTCTCCGCGCTGGGCGGTTTTGCCCTGATCCGCACCTGGTTCAAGGCCTGAATCCTCAGCCACTGCTTCTTATCGGCCACTCGGGGTCCGATCCCCTTACGCACTCGGTTTAATCATCTGCCGCAACGTCGTCCAGGCCATCCAGCCCAACAGCAGGGTGGCCAGGACCAGTACCCCCCAGAGCGACCACTGCTTCCAGTCATACACCCGTTGCGGGGTCAGTGCAGCGGGGCCCGCCAGGGCAAACGCTTGTCCCGCCGTGATCTGCTCGCTCACCAGCCGTTGTTGTTCCGACTGGCTGAAGCCGCTCAGCAACGACCCCGGCGGATTCGGTCCGGCCAGGACGCTGCCGTAGGCGAGCAGGAACGGACCCTCACCCCGGGCGGAAAAGCGCAACTGGTGGGGAATCCAGCTCACCCTGAGCAGGGGCTTCTGTTCACCCAACCCGCCACCCGCGGCATCCACCAGCAACCGCCAGTAGCGGTCATTGATACGGCCGACACTAAGGGCGGTCTGCTCCAGGGGCGTCCCCTGCAGCAGCAACCGGTAGATCGTGCCTTGGCTGCGACGCACCCAGGGTGCATCCACGGTGGCCCGTGAATAGAGGGTCGCACGGGTAAGGGTATTGGGTTCCGCCGGCAGCAGATCCATCCTGTTGACCGGCAGAGGGCCGGGGATCTCAAACAGGTACTCGCCCGCCTGCTCACCCCTGTGGATGGTCTCAATCACGGCTTCTTCCTGGGGCCGGGGCGGGCTGCTGTCAATCATCACCGCATCAATAGCGGTAAGCTCCAGCGGCATATCGCCCCGGGCCGGTGTCAGCCGGAGAAAGCGTTGCGTCTGCCCGTTCAGCTGGATCTCCGCCTTGACCAGGCGCTCGCCGGCATACGCAAGATCGGCCATTACCGCCGGCACGGCAACCGGGCGCCACTGATCCAGGTCGTCACTCTGCTCCAGTTTCAGCCGCTGAATGAAACCCTGTGGCGGTTCAGGCCAGTGCAGTTGCAGCCGCTGGATGGCCGGCCGCTGATCACCCTGCCAGAGCTGCAGCAGATAGCCGCGCAACACCTCGTCGCGGGTGCGCTGAATCTGGTGCTGCTCCAGGCTCATTGACCCCGCGGGGTTGCTGCGGCTGATCCGCATGGAGAGCAGCTGCAGATCCGCCTCCCGGCTGCCGTAGAGCGGAAACAGGGCCACCAGCTGGCGCCGTTCCCGGCCCGGCAGCTGGAGCGTCGGCAGCGACAGCTCATGGGGTAACAGATGGCCCTTGCCATTAAACAGCCGCAGATCGCCCAGGTCGGCCCGGCTCACCCCCTGATAAACGGCCAACGGCAGTGGCAATTGATAAAGCGGACTCCCGGTGCCCGGTTCAAGCTGGATACCCCAGGCGAAATCCCCCTTTTCCAGCTCGCGGGGCGATTCGGCAAGGAGCGCGCCGCAGGACAGCAGTGCCAAAATCAGGCAGAAAAATCTCATACCTCCTCCTTGCTGGCCCACTCGGCCTCGACAATCCGGCGCGGCGGTGCCGGCGAGAAGTAGCCGACGATCAGCAGCAGCAGCCCGACCCCGATAAAGGCGACAATACGGGCCACGGTGCCGGTATTGGAGAGATCCACCAGGAACAGTTTAAGCACCACCAGCCCCATCAGTCCGGCCCCCGCCAGCCAGAGCGGCCGACGACCAGTGCGGGTACCGGCCAGCATGCTGCCGAGTCCAAGGGTCGCCCAGAGTACCGCAATGGCCGCTTGCAGCACCTGGGAACGGAACAGCAGATCGGGGTCGAACGGTACACCACCCCAGTGATGTACCGCGCGTACCACCATACCGTTGAACCAGAAGAACAGGGCCACCCCGAGGCCTGCGAAGTAATATCCGGCCTGAACACCCCGCTGCTCCAGCCAGTCGCCAATGCGTTGCCACCACTTGAGCAGCAGCAACAGCACCGCCAGGATGGTCAGGTCCAGAGGATTGAGTACCGGCAGATAGGCGATCGGCCAGGGGTTGCCCGGACTGACGGCATTGGCCAGCATCGCCCAGCCCAACAGATAAACCGCCAGCGGTGCCATCACCTGGATGTTATAGATCAGGATATGGCGCTGCACCGGCCAGGCCAGGCGCTGTCCGATGGTCAGCAAGCCAAGCGCCAGCACCACCGGCACGGCACCCCATGGGATCATCTCCCACAGGTGGCTGCCGGCAACCGCCTGATCCAGCCGCCAGGACGCCTCGGTCGTGAGCAGGAAGGTCAGCAGCCAGAAACTGCCGCCGTGCCAGAGTGGCCGGGCACTGAACTCCCGGGCATCCAGCCGATATAGCAAACGGTACTGGACCGCAAACGCCAACAGCCACCCGACTGTAACCGCGCCGACCAGCGGGTGGGGCTCATCCAGCCAGAGCCCCAGCGCCACCATTGCCAGGGCCGGCAGCAAGCCAAGTGTGAGCCACCAGATCCGTGCCCAGGGCAACCGCACCCGCAGCCACTCCCCCAGCAGTGCGGTTAGCGCCAGCAGGGCCAACAGCCAGGCCCATTCATCACTGTCGGAGGAGAAGCGATCCAGCTCCTGGATACCCGCAGCCAGCCACCAGGTCACTCCCCAGAGGAAAAACAGCGGCGGCGCCCACCCTTCGTAGGATGCGCGCTTGTCCGCATGCCGATCCAGGTAGAAGGCGGTAAACAGCCCACCCAGCGCAATCAGGGCAGCCCCCAGGAAGTGGCTGTTGAGCAAGGGCAGCGCATCGCTGATCCAGCGACTGTCTTCCAGGTAGAGCAGTCCCGCCAGAAGCTGCAGTGCCAGACCAAACAGCCGCGGTAACCGCCGCGCCTGGCGGATGCCGATCCAGATCATGGCGGCCCCCTCCAGCGCCCAGAAGGCGGAGCTGAGCCGGCCCTCCAGCGCAAACGGGATGGCCAGGGTGGCAAACACCACGCCGGTACCAAGAAAACTCTCCGACAGCATGCGCAACGCACTGCCACCCCGCTTGAACAGCAGGGTGGCCAGCACGATATAAAAGCCACCCAGGGCGATGGCGCTGAAAGCCAGTCCGTATTCCATATCCCTGACCAGCGCCGCCTGCAGGGCGGCCGAGACCAGCGGCACGCCAAACACCAGGGTGCCGTCCACAACGCCCTTCAGGTTGGGAGGTTGTCTGAAGGCAAACAGCACGGCAATGGCCGCATACATCAGGAAAAAGGCGATCAGGAAGGGTTCGGTGCTGGTGAAGAATTCGGGACGGTAATATTGATAGCCCCAGAGTGAGGCGATCACAAAGGTAAAGCCAAAGCCGACCAGATTGAGCAGGCGCCAAGCTTTGAACCAGGCGATCGCCAGCACGCCGCCATTGAGCAACAGGTAATAGCTGAACAGGGCTACGTGGCTCCCCTCACCGGTGGAGGTGAGCACCGGGGCCAGAAAGCCGCCGGCGCTGGCCAGTATGGCCAGCGAACTGGCGTTCTGCAACAGGGCCAGCAGGGCGCTGAGAACCACGAACAGCAGCAGCAGACCGAAGGCCACCGGTGCCGGCATCAGGCTGTAGAGGCGAAGTGCGGAAAACACCGTGAGATAGAGCAGGCCCACGGCACCGCCCTGCAATGCCAGCCCATAGAGCACCCGTCGGCTACGCAACCGCCAACCCAGGATCAGCATCCCCATGCCGGCGACCGCCACCCCCATCAGGCGGAACTCGATTGGCACCCAGCTATGCTCGGCGGCGTACTTGAGCAGAAAGGCGACACCGAAAAAGAGTACGATCACCCCTACCCGGACAATCAGGTTGCCGCCGGAAAAGTAGTCCCGGACCAGGGCCGTCAATTTGGCGAAAATATTGGCTGACGTCCGGCTTGGCTGTCGCTTGACCTGCCTAGCCGGCGGGCCGGGCCGGGCTCCCGATACCGCAGGCGCCTCCTCCGCTAACTCCAGCTCAAAATCGAGCTCCTCGGGCATCTGCCGCCCGGCCTTTTCCGGCTCAGACGCCTGCTCTGCCGCCCCTGCGGCCGTTGCCGCGGGCTGGACCGGTGGCGGTGCACCGCGCAGCAGCGCTGTCCGTAGCCGTATCACCTCCTGCGACAACCGCTCAAGACGCTGTCCCTGGCTATAGGCCGTGCCCAGCAGAAAGCCGATCAATGCGCCAAATACCGCCGCCTCGAAACCGAGAGCCCCGATGGCGATCACGCCACCGAGTAATGCCAGGATATAGGCCATGAACACACCTCTGTTGGGTAAATTCTGTTGTGGTAAAAGGTACCACGAAGCAACGCGTTGTTTTTTGAACAGCCGCAGGAAAGGCCCGGTCGCCAGGTGGGTTGACTGCCACGACCATCGGGTATCCTCCACACCTGATACAAAACCTTGTTATTGTGGGTCACGGCAAAGCAGCGATGTGGCTCCGGAAAAAACTGTTTCAGTCGTCCAGCTCCCGCACCAGGCGGAAACCGGTGTCATCACTGCGCCGGGTGGGAAAATCCCTCCAGCGGTTGGCCGAGCGAACCTCTTGCACGGGAAAACTCCAGGCACCGCCGCGGATGACCCGCTTGCCGCACTCCCCATCCCCGGCCGGGGTGTCGTTGCCGGTCTCGGCGGAAAAATTGTCCCTCCAGCAATCGGCCACCCACTCGAAGACGTTGCCGGCGGTGTCATGCAGGCCGAAGGGGTTGGGCGGAAACCGTCCCACCGGGGCACTCATCTCGCTCTCCCAAAGACTGCCACAATCGGCGCAGTTGGCACGGCTGGGCAGGACTTCATTACCCCACCAGAAGCGGCTGCTGGTGCCGCCCCGCGCGGCATACTCCCACTCCGCATCGGTGGGCAGGCGGTAACGCTGCCCGGTGCGCCGGCTCAGCCACTCGGCGTATGCGTTGGCGTCTTCCCAGGAGACATTCACCACCGGTCGGCTGCCGCGCCCCCACCCCTGGTCATCCGGCTTGCCACGCCCGGTATCGTCACAGAACTGGTCGTACTCCCGAAAGGTCACTTCATAGATGCCGATGGCAAAGGGCGCAAGCCGGATCTTTATCGGGGGCTTTTCGTCGCTATCACCATCTCCCTGCAGATCGCCCCGGGAGAAACTACCGCCGCCAATGGCAATCATCTGAGGCCCCAGCGAACCGTCCCGCATACTGTCCTGAATCAGGTCGGCCGGGTTAACCCGCAGAACAGAGAGAAAGCGGGTGCGCTTACCGGAGTGGTTAACCCGCAACGCCAAACGGCTGAGACGGGTAAAGGGTATCTCCAGGCGGCTACCGAAACGGGTTTCAACGGTCACTGCAGGCTGGGTGAATTTTCCCTGGACTATTTCGCCGTCATTGCTGGTGATCTGCGCCAGATAATCCTCACCCTCGTTCAGGGACACCACGTCCAAGAGCTGTATATCAGAAGAATTGGTGATTTTCAGCCCGTCCCGACTGGTCATCAGTAACTCCTCCGATATCACCCGGGTGGAAAAGTTGTCATCGTTTTGGGTAATGGCGATATCGGGCGCTCTATAGATCTTGGGCCTGAGGGTACGGTGGGCAAACTGGATCTCCCGGATCTCCTCCACAGCCACCGGCAGTGTCGGATCCAGCACACGCAGCATGGTCAATTCACGTTCCTGTAACTCACCACTGAAGCGGTCACCAAAATGGGTGGTGATACGGTCCGGCTCGCTATCGTCGCCCAGCAGCAAACGCGCCATCCGCGCGTAGGGGATGGACACCACACCATAATCCGTCTTCAACGTGAAGCGCGGCTGCGCCACCGTGCCATTGTAGATATCACCGTTCTTCAGCGTCACCACATCATACCCGGTGGTATTGGCGTAGCCGGCAGAGCTGAGAAATACCATCTGCAACAGAACGTACAGGGTAACGAATCGCAAGGACATCAATACCTCCCTGACTTTTATTATATTGTGCCGACCGGTGGGTTCGCTTCTGCTGTTGGCGCACATTATTTGTTATCTTGTCATAAACCGATTTGACTAATCCAGGATAAAAAACAGTGAGTAAACGGGTAGGTATATTGACCGCCGGGGGTGACAGTCCGGGACTTAATGCCGCCATTCGCGGCGTCGGCAAGAGTGTGCAGGGTCATTACGGCATGCAGATGATCGGCTTTCGCGACGGTTTTCGCGGCCTGATGGAGAACCGTTCCATGCGCCTGGACGGGGATCGACTCTCCGGCATACTGACCCTGGGTGGCACCATCCTCGGCACCAGCCGCGACAAGCCCCACCGCATGCTGATGGACGGCAGACCCACCGACATGACCGAAACCATTGTCCGCAGTTACCGGGAGAACCGACTGGATGTGCTGATCTGCCTGGGCGGCGGGGGCACACAGAAGAATGCCCTGCACCTGAAGCAGCAGGGTCTCAACATCATCACTCTGCCGAAGACCATCGATAACGATGTGGCCTGTACCGACACCAGTTTCGGTTTCGATACCGCGCTGGGCATCGCCACCGAAGCGATCGACCGGCTGCACAGCACCGCCCACAGCCATCACCGGATTATCGTCGTGGAGATCATGGGACACCGGGCCGGCTGGCTAGCCCTGGGCGCCGGAATCGCCGGCGGGGCCGATGTGATCCTGCTGCCGGAGATAGCCTATGACATCCAGCGGGTCGCCGAGGCCATCCGCCAGCGGGTACGGCACGGCAAGAGCTTCAGTATCGTGGCGGTGGCCGAAGGCGCCCGCTCCCTGGAGCAGACACTCCTGATCCGGGCCGCCGAAGAGCAGAAACAAGCTGCCCGAAACAAGAAGGAGAAACGCCGGGCAAAACAGCGGCTCGCCACACTGGAGGCGGACCACCTGGGTAATCACACGGTACAGCTTTCCGAGCAGCTGGAGCAACTCACCGGCCTGGAGAGCCGGGTTACCATCCTCGGCCACGTACAACGGGGCGGCGCGCCGTCAGCAGCCGACCGGTTGCTGGCCACGCGCCTGGGCAGCGCCTGTGCCGACCTGGTGGCCGGGGAGCAGTACGGGGTGATGGTGGCCGCGGCCGGGGAGCAGGCGGTCCCGGTACCGCTGGAGGAGGTGGCGGGACGCAAAAAACTGGTGCCGCTGGATCATCCCTGGATCGTCAGTGCCAAACGGGTCGGCACCAATCTGGGCGATTAGCGGACCAGTCCGGCCTCCACTTCGTCGCGTTTCTCCCGGCCCGCCAGGGCCTCGATCAGTGCCAGGGCAAAATCCATTGCGGTGCCGGGTCCCCGGGAGGTGATCACTGGCCCATCCCGGACCACGGCAGACGAGCCAACCCGAACATCGTGCAGCTGCAGGCTCTCCAGCACTCCCGGGTAGCCGGTCGCCTGGCGGCCTTTCAGCAGCCCCGCATTGGCCACTACCTTGGGCGCCGCGCAAATGGCGGCGATAAAGCCCCGATCCGCCGCCACCCGCCGCAGCAAAGCGTGAATCCGCGGATCCCGATCCAGGTGATCGGCACCGGGCAGTCCACCCGGCAGTACCACCATGTCGAAGGGCTGATCCAGCACCGCGTCCAGCAGCACATCCGGCTGCAGTACAACGCCGCGGCTGGCCTTGACCGGCCCCGGCTCGAGCCCGGCGCTGACCACCTCCAGGCCGGCCCTTCTCAGCAGATCAATAATGGTTACGGCTTCGAGCTCTTCGCAACCGTGGGCGAGGGGGACGAGGATGCGTGCCATAGCGTTCTGCTCCTTTGGTACTCAATCATTTCCGAGGCTGGTATCAGCCGGATACCCGCTGACGTCAACTCCCCCAGCCGGCGCGCCAGCACCTGGGTGGTTTCGGGATAGGGGTGTCCGATACCAATCGCATAGCCCTGACGCCGGGCGCGCTTCAGCAGTTGGACAAACTGCCGGTCAATGGCTTCAAGGCTGCGGTCATTGTCCAGAAACACGTCCCGGCTGGCACTCGGCACGCCATACTCCAGCGCCAGCTGCCGGGCCACCGTCGCCAGGGTGGTGCGGCTATCGACGAAGAACAGATCACCCCGCTCACGCATCCCCTGCATCAGCCAGGCCATGGCACCGGGATGCCGGGTCAGCAGGCTACCCATGTGATTGTTGAGTCCCCGGGCATGGGGGATGGCATTCAGGTTGTCAATCAGGGTGCGCTTGAAGGCGGCCTCGGTCATGTGCAGGGTCAGTGCGCCGGGACCAAGCCGATTACCCTCATGGGATTGCATCGGCAGATGCAGCATCACCTCCTTGCCCGAGGCATGCGCCTGCTGTGCCAGCCGGTCGGCATGTGGGGTGTGGGGCAGGAAAGCGTAGGTGACCGGGCCGGGAATGGCCAGGGCGGCATCACCCCAGCCCCCGTGATTGCCCATATCGTCAATAATAATGGTGATCACCGGCTGGGGCGACTGCCCCGCCGGCCACACCGATACGGAGAGGCCCAGCAACAGCAGCAGGAGTGTCAGCTGAGGCACCTTTCCGCGGCCCATCTCAATTCCAGCTGTTATAGATACTGATGCCTTTCAACAGATTGAGGGCCTCGCTCAGCTGATAGTCGTCCTCAATATCCGGCACACGCGCGACCTTCGGCGCCGGCGGGGTGGGCCTAGCCGGATCCGCCTCGGGTGCCGCATTGCCGTTGCCGTTCTCCAGGTGGCCGGCCAGATCGGCCTCCTTGATGCGGGTGGACTCGTCTGTCTCATTACGGGTCAGCTTGGCATCGGAAAGCACAATGTCCGGCTTGATTCCCTCTCCCTGGATGGAGCGGCCGGACGGGGTGAAATAGCGCGCGGTGGTTAACTTGACCGCGGCGGTCTTGCTGACCGGGATAATTGTCTGCACCGACCCCTTGCCAAAGGTCTGACTCCCCATGATGATGGCCCGGCGATGATCCTGCAGGGCCCCGGCAACGATCTCCGAGGCGGAAGCGGAACCGCCGTTGACCAGCACCACAATTGGTGCGCCATCCAGCACATCGTCCGGCGCGGCATTGAAATCGAGCCGTGACTCCTCGTTGCGCCCCTGGGTATAGACCACAATTCCATCGGTCAGAAAGGCGTCGCTGATGGACACTGCCCCATTCAGAATGCCGCCGGGATTATTGCGCAGGTCCAGCACCAGACCCCTGATGCCGTCCTTGGACTCCGCCTTCAACTGACTGATCTTTTTCAGCATGTCATCCGTGGTGCGGGCCTGAAAGTGGGAAAGCCGCACATAGGCAAACCCCTCCTCCAGCATCCGCCCCTTGACGCTGGCCACCTTGATGATGTCCCGAACCACGGTGATGCGCAGCGGCTTCTCCTCACCCTCCCTGGCAATGGTGAGTATCACTTCGGTGCCCGGCTTGCCGCGCATCAGGCTGACCGCCTCTTCCAGACTCATGCCCTTGACCGGTTTTTCATCCAGCCGGATGATCAGATCACCGGCCTTGACGCCTGCCCGCTGGGCCGGCGTATCATCAATGGGCGATATGACCTTGACGAAGCCGTCCTCCTGCCCCACTTCGATCCCCAAACCACCGAACTCTCCACTGGTACCGGCCTGAAGATCAGCAAACTCCTCCTCGTTCAGATAGGAGGAGTGGGGATCCAGTCCGGCCAGCATGCCTCGGATGGCATACTCCAGCAGGGACTTGTCATCCACCGGCTCGACATAGTTCTCCTTGATGCGCCCGAATATCTCTGCAAAGGCGCGCAGCTCCTGCATTGGCAGTGGTGGTTTGGGCTCCTCGGCAAAGGCGCCCGAAGCCAGGATAAGCAGAGCGCCCGGGATTAAACCCAGGATCAGTAAACGTGCCAAGTCAAATCTTCTCTTCATACCTTGCTTCTCTGCTTCGATTGCCGCACCGGCATCGTTTTACTGACTAAGGAACCGGAATGGTGCAGGGTGGCCAGTTGCACCGGTTCCATTAAGGACGGGTATCCCAGGTCGCCCACCCGGTTGCCACGTATCGCCTCACACCACTGTTTGGGATTCACCGGACGACCATTGTAGCGTATACCAAAATATACCCCCGGATTGGTCTGGCCACCACTGTTACCCACCAAGGCGACCGGCTCGCCGGGCTCTACCCAGTCACCGGCCTCCTTGAACAGGCTCTGGTTATTGCCGTAGAGACTCATGTAGCCGTCGCCGTGATCGATAATCAACAACAGGCCAAAACCACGCAGCCAATCGGCAAAGGCGACCCGGCCATGGTGCACCGCCCGGACGTCCACCCCCTCGCTGGCGGCTATCACCACCCCGTCCCACTTCAGGTTTCCGGCCCTGGAATCTCCAAAACGGGTGGCCAGCCGCCCCTTGGCTGGCCACTTGAGACGGCCCTTCAGCTGTTTGAACGGCTTGTGTTTTTCAGTTTCGATCGGCAGGCTGGCAAGCTCCGACTGCAGCTTTTTAACCAGGCTTTGCAGTTGCCGCTCATTTTGTTTGTAGCCCTGAAGCATCTGCCCCTTGCTTTCGATCTCCTGATTCAGCAACGCCAGTACCTGCTGTCGTTGGTTCTGTTCCCGATCCAGGCTGCGCTGCTCCTCCAGCGCCCGCGCCTGGGTCTCGCGCATCCGTTCACTCTCCAGTTGTATGGTGGATTCGGTCTCCTGCAGCACTTCCAGCGCCTTGCCCAGCCGGCTGATCTGCTCGGCACGGGATCGGTTGAAGTAGTCGTAGTAGACCAGCAGGCGGCTTACCACGGCGGGGTCCTGCTGATTGAGCAGGATCTTCAGGCGCTCCTGCCTGCCCATGGCGTAGGCCGAGCGCATCTGCTGTTTCAAGGCCAGGCGGCTGGCTTCCAGTGCCTTGAGCTGACCGTTGCGCTCTTCCTGCAGTTGATCCAGGAGGCGCTGCTGCCGCTCCAGGCTGGTGGCCAGTACCCGCAGATGACGTGCCGTCTTGCCGATCTCCGTTTCCGCACGACGCAACTGCCCCTGCAGGGCCTGACGCTCGCGCTCGCGACCACCGAGTTGATTCTGCAACGTGGAGATCTCCCCCCGCAGCTGCTTCAGCTCCCCTTCCCGGCTGCTGATCAGCTCCTCCTCGGAAGCGGCCGACAGACCGCCCGGAACCGCCATAAGCAGCATCAGGGCAATCGCCATCCGCCGGAAGGAGTCAGGAGCCATCAGCCCTTTTGTAAACCGGTCGTGTCATCCTGTTCGGTCATTTCCAGCAGATTATGTCCCTGCATCTCGGAAGGCACCGCCAGCCCCATCAGGGTCAACAGGGTCGGAGCGATGTCACACAGGGCACCATTCTTGTCCAGGCGGGCCGGTCGGCCCACATAGAGCAAGGGTACCGGGTTCTGCGTGTGGGCGGTGTGCGGTTGATCATTTTCCGCATCCTCCATCTGCTCGGCATTGCCATGATCGGCGGTGACCAGCATCTCGCCACCCACCTGGCGGAGCGCTTCCACCACCCGCCCCAGACAATGGTCCAATACCTCGATAGCCGCGACTGCCGCAGCAAATTTGCCGGTATGTCCCACCATGTCGGAATTGGCATAGTTGCAGATAATGGCGTCATATTTGCCGCTCTTGATCGCATCAACCAGGGCGTCCGTCACCTCCGGGGCGCTCATCTCCGGCTTCAGATCGTAAGTGTTCACCTTGGGCGAGGGAATCAGAATCCTCTCCTCGCCTTCAAACACCTGTTCACGTCCACCATTGAAGAAAAAGGTGACATGGGCATATTTCTCGGTTTCGGCCAGGCGCAGTTGCCGCAGTCCGAGTTTGGAGATGTATTCGCCGAAGACGTTTTCCAGCCGCTCGGATGGAAAGGCCACCGGGATGTCGAATTCCTTGCTGTATTCGGTAAGGCTGACGAAACTGCTCAGGCGGGGAACCCTGGAACGCACAAAGCCTTCAAACCCCGGATCGATAAACGAGCGGGTCAACTGCCGGGCCCTATCGGAGCGGTAATTCATGAACAGAACCGCATCCCCGTCTTCAATGGTAACCGCCGCCTCCCCGGGCGACAGGATACAGGTGGGCTTGACGAACTCGTCCGTTTCACCCCTGTCATAGGCCTGCTGCAGGGCCGTCTCCGCATCCGTCGCTGTAAACTCGGCCTGGCCCAGCACCAGCATGTCGTAGGCCTGCTGTACCCGATCCCAGCGATTATCCCGATCCATCGCATAGAAGCGCCCGACGATGGAGGCGATCCGCCCTTTCCCCAGCTCGGCAAATACCCGATTCAGCGACTGAATGGAGGCGGCCGCACTTTTGGGCGGCATATCCCGGCCATCCAGGAACGCATGCACATAGACGCGCGAGGCGCCACGTTCCACCGCCAGCCTGGCCATGGCGTGGATGTGCTCTTCATGGCTGTGCACCCCGCCGGGGGAGAGCAGGCCCAGGATATGCACCGCCTTGTCCTCTGCAATAACGCGGTCGACTGCGTCGACCAGGGTTCGATTGGTGAAAAAAGAGCCGGTGCGTACCGAACGGCTGACCCGGGTAAACTCCTGGTAGACGACCCGGCCGGCGCCCAGATTGAGATGCCCGACCTCGGAATTGCCCATCTGGCCATCCGGCAGCCCCACTTCTGCACCGGAGGTGCTGATCAGGGTATGCGGACACTGCTCCCACAGGCGATCCCATACCGGTGTTTCGGCGGCCATAATGGCATTGGACCGGGGATCCTCACTGTATCCCCAGCCATCCATGATCAGCAGCACTGCAGGTTTTACTCTGAACGACATGTCCGTTTCCGACTCCGCTTGAGTGGTCCGCCTAAAGTTAAGGCTAACTCATTGAAAATAGCCGCGATATTACACTATTTTGGCTACTTCAACATTAAGTCTGAAAGATTAAAACCAGACATTAATTATGGGAAAACTATTTATACTGATTGAAAAACGGGATAAATTTACGTAAAACAGTTTATTATTGTATCTTTATAAAGAGTCGTTGTGTTTCAGTCGGTTGTCAGCAGTACCGGAGATAGGCTGTAGTGGGGTCTCAGCCCCTGTTGTCAGGCTTAACCATGGGTCCGTGCCCATTATCTGATATCCAACGTTTGTCGATTTAGATCATTACAGTTGTATTAACCAAGGTCCGGTGTGTATGGAACATAAATTTGGAAGCCCCAAGGTCCCTGTGCTTGAGTCGAGACACAATTTTGATGGCGATGTCGACCTGATGGCCGATGATGAGGATATCGAACGCGCATCCCGCTCGCTCAAGGCCATGTCGCACCCCCTGCGACTCAAGATCCTCTGCACCCTGGGTGATGAAGAGGTGAGCGTTCAGGAGATTGTCGAGCATGTGGGCACCTCGCAGAGCAATATCTCACAACATCTGGCCATTCTCAGGGATAAGGGGATCCTGGCCTCCCGCAAGGATGCCAACCGGGTCTATTACCGGGTCAGTGATTCACGCACCCTGAAGCTGATCGGCATGATGCGCGAGGTGTTCTGCTCACACGGACACTGATCGGGCGCATAAATGCCGGAATTCGGAACGAAACGGGAAGCTTGTATTCCCGTTTTGCTTTAGGGTCGGGTGAAAGGGCATGCCTGGAACGGAAACTTTGCCCATGCCACCGACACCACACCCGATTTACCCGCCAGCCGGCCCCGGCCCGGAGACGGTATTACGATTTCCTGCACAAACCGTGGTACCGCCCAGCCCCCTGGTCTAGAATGTGCCTCCCTTGTGACCCCTTTATTAACCAGATCCGGCAGCCGAGATTCATGCAACAGCTTATCGAATTCATCACAAACCACATTATTCTATTCTCCGCCCTGGTGGTGGTGCTGGTATTGATCGTCCAGAATCTGCTGGCCAGCATGGGGGGCAAATCCTCCGTTGCGCCTTTGCGGGCAACCCAGTTGATCAATCGTGAGGACGCCGTGGTCGTGGATGTGCGGCCAATTGGCGATTTCAACAATGGCCATATCGTCAATGCCATCAATATTCCCACCACGGCCCTGAAGAATCAGATCAATCAGGTGGCCAAGCACAAGGGCAAGCCGATTATTGTTGTCTGCCGTTCCGGTGCGCAATCTGCGGCTGCCTGCAAGGTCCTCCGGGATGCCGGAATTGACCAGGTCTATAATCTGCAGGGCGGGATGCTGGCCTGGCAGAGTGACAGCCTGCCCATCAGCAAAAAATAACCCTCCGTTTCCACAAGACTGACTGACAACCGAGATTCAAGCCATGACAGAAAATGCCCAAGCGACCGAACCGAGCCGCGAGTTCTCACTGCAGCGTATTTATGTGAAGGATATCTCCTTCGAGACACCCAACTCTCCCGCCATCTTTACCCAGGAGTGGAAACCGGAGTCGAGCCTGAACCTGAACAGCAACGTCACCAAACTGGACAATGACCTGTTCGAAGTCGTACTGACGGTCACCGTTACCACAAAGCTGGCGGAGAAGACCGCCTATCTGGTGGAAGTGCAGCAGGCCGGTATCTTTACCGTGCGTAACTTCCCGGAGGAGGAGATGGGACACATGATGGGTGCCTACTGCCCCAATATTCTGTTTCCCTATGCCCGGGAGGTCGTCTCCGACCTGGTCAGCAAGGGCAGTTTCCCGCAACTCCTGTTGACACCGGTAAGCTTCGATCAGCTGTACGCCCAGCATCGGCATGAACAGGCTAATCAGCAACAGGCCGCAGAGCCGGCAACCCACTGATTGCCGATGTCCGGACCGCCCGTCTTTGCCGTCATCGGCGCCGGCTCCTGGGGTACTGCCCTGGCTATCCTGCTGGCGCGCAATGGCGCCCGGGTACGGCTTTGGGGACATCTGCCTGATGAGGTACACAAGCTGGCACAGGAAGGTCAAAACAGCACCTTTCTGCCGGGTATCCAGTTCCCGGAAAAGCTGACTCCGACGGCTGACCTGGCGGCGGCATTGCGTGGCGCCGATGAGGTGTTGATCGCTGTGCCCAGTCACGCCTTTGCATCAGTCCTCAAGACCGTTGCCCCGTTGCTGGCGGACACTACCGGAGTGTGTTGGGCCACCAAGGGGCTGGAACCCGTTTCGGGACGCCTGCTCCACGAGGTGGCGGAGGAAATTCTGGGCCCGGGGCGCCCCATGGCGGTCATTTCCGGCCCCAGTTTTGCGAAAGAGGTGGCGGCCGGATTGCCGACAGCCGTCACCGTCGCCTCCGCTTCGACGGATTTCGCCGAGCGGATCGCCGGCTATCTCCACTCGGACTGCTTCCGCGCCTACACCAGCAATGATGTGATCGGACTGGAGATCGGCAGCGCAGCCAAAAATGTCATGGCAATAGGTGCCGGTATCTCGGATGGTCTTGCCTTCGGCGCCAACGCCCGGGCCGCATTGATCACCCGGGGACTGAATGAGATCATGCGCCTGGGTCTGGCCTTGGGCGGAAAGATGGAGACCTTTATCGGCCTGGGAGGTATGGGGGACCTGGTACTGACCTGCACCGATGATCAGTCGCGGAATCGGCGCATGGGCCTGGCACTGGCACGTGGACTGACCATCGAACAGGCCAGGCAGGAGATCGGTCAGGAGGTGGAAGGGATTATGGCCACCCGGGAGATCTACCACCGGGCCTGTGCCCTGGGCGTGGAGATGCCGATCACCGAGCAGATTGAGCGCGTCCTCTATGAGGGTCTCGATCCCCGGACCGCGGTGCAGGCGCTGCTGGACCGGGATCCCCGACCCGAGGCCGGCTGAACACGCGGCTATCGGGCGCCGGCAAATCCCTGTTGGCGCCAGGCCTCGTAGAGGATGATGGCCACCGCGTTGGAGAGATTCAGACTGCGGTTGCCTGCCTGCATCGGGACCCGGATCAGTTGCTCCTGCGGCAGCTGGTCCAGCAGGGCCTGGGGTAGGCCCCGGGTTTCCGGTCCGAACAACAGGATATCCTGCGGCTGATAGGTGACCTGGCTGTAACAGCGCTTGCCCCGGGTGGAACAGGCAAACAACCGTTGCTGGCCATGCTGTGACAGAAACTCGGCCATATCCGCATACTCCTGCAGACAGGCCAGGTCGTGATAGTCCAGACCCGCCCGCCGCAACTGCTTGTCCTCCAGGGTGAAGCCCAGTGGATGGATAAGATGGAGCCGGCTGCCGCTGTTGGCACAGAGGCGTATGATATTACCTGTATTGGGCGGGATTTCCGGCTCATACAGCGCTACATTAAACATGACATTGGAACCATTTGATGACGATTAGTGACTCGCCCCTTGCCGTTGATTTCTGTGGACTCAGGTTCAACACACCCCTGGTACTGCTCTCCGGCTGTGTCGGCTTCGGCGAAGAGTACACACGGGTAGCCGGCTTTAGCAACCGCGATGCGGGGGCGATCTGTTTGAAAGGGACCACCGGCGAGCCGCGCCTGGGTAACGCGCCGCACCGCATCTATGAAACCCCCGAGGGCATGCTCAATGCCATCGGGCTGCAGAACCCCGGCGTGGACAAGGTGGTGCGGGAGATCCTGCCGACCCTCGACTTTTCCGAAACCCGGTTTATTGCCAATGTCTCCGGCTCCACCATCGAGGAGTATGAAGAGGTGACCCGCCGCTTCGACGACTCCCCTATCGATGCCATCGAGATCAATATCTCCTGTCCCAATGTCAAGGAAGGGGGTGTCGCCTTCGGCAATGACCCGGTCATGTCCGCCCGCGTGGTCGAGGCGTGCCGACGGCTTACCAGCAAGCCACTGATCACCAAGCTCTCGCCTAATCAGACCGATATCGCCGCCAACGCCCGCGGCTGTATCGAGGCCGGCACCGATGCCTTCGCGGTGATCAACACCCTGATGGGTATGGCCATCGATATCGAAAGTCGCACACCCATCATTGGCAACAATCAGGGCGGACTGTCCGGTCCGGCCATCAAACCGGTCGCCCTGCTGAAGGTCCATCAGGTCTATCAGGTGTGCCGCGATCACGGAATTCCCATTATCGGCCAGGGTGGCATCACCAGTGCCGAAGACGCCATTGAATTTCTGATTGCCGGCGCCAGCGCGGTCGGCATCGGTACCGCACTCTTTTATGACCCCTTGATCTGCGGCAAGATAAACCATGGTATAAAAGCCTATCTTGAAAGACACGACTTGCCATCAGTCAGGCAGTTGACCGGTACCTTGACGCTGAATAGTCCCCGGCCGGCAAAAAACGGCTGCTGAACAGACCGACAGGTAAGTTTACAACCCGCCAAGGTTGTTTCCGTGCAGGTCAATCGGATCAATCAGAGCCCGGTTCCGGAGAGGACGGGAAGACGTTTACAGGGTTTAGCAAATGGATCGCAAATCAATTCGTCCCACTACCGATGAGCTGAAACACTTTATCCCGCTGCAGGCGCTCAGCGAACAGCAGCAGGTTCTGCTTGCCGGTGTTGCCGAAATCAGGACGGCACTTCCGAAGGAGGTGCTGATCGAGCTCGGCAGTGATGATAACAATACCTACTTTTTGCTGCAGGGGACCCTGGTGCTCGACTCCGCTGATAATCACCGGCGTGAGATCAAGGCCGATGATGCCTCCGCAAAATCACCCATCGCCCAGTTGAGGCCCCGCAAATACCGGGTCATGGCGCACTCTGCCGTGCGCTATCTGGTGATAGACAATGCTTATCTTGAGGATATCGCCCAGAACCACGGCTCAGCCAGCGGGGTCGAGGGCTATGAGGTAAGTGGCGATTTTCAGAACGAATCCAGTGCTTTCGAGGATCAACTCTCAACCCTGCTGCTGGCCGACCTGAAGCGGGACCGGTTGAAGCTGCCCAGCCTGCCGGAGGTTGCCATCCGCATTGGCCGGGCATTGGAGGACGGTGTCAGTGACGCCCATGATATTGCCGAGATCATCCAGATCGATCCCGTGATCACGGCCAAACTGATCAAGGCGGCAAACAGCGCAATCTATGGCCGGCGCAATCCGGTGGAAACCTGTAGCGGTGCCGTAGTCCGTTTGGGGGGTGATGTGACCCACAAACTGGTGCTCTCGTTCGCCTTGCGGGAGCTGTTCCAGACCGATTCAGCGCTGCTGAATAACCGCATGAAGGCGCTCTGGAAACACAGCACACGTGTTGCCGCCATCTGTTATGTTCTGGCCAAACAGGATTCCCGGTTCAAGGCGGAACACGCCATGCTGGTGGGTCTGCTGCATGATATCGGAGTTGTGGCCATCCTCAACTATGCGCAAAATTTTCCCGATGAGGCCATGCACGAGGAACCGCTGGACCGGGCGGTGCACATCCTGCGGGCGGAAATCGGCAGCATGATTCTGAATAAATGGGGCTTTCCCTCGGATTTTGTCATTACGGCGCTGGAGGCGGAAGAGTGGATGCGTAACAAGGGTACTGCACCCGATTACTGCGATCTGGTGATTATCGCCCAGTTGCACAGCTATATCGGCGACAACAAGGGTCGGCATTTGCCCTCGATCGACGAGGTACCGGCCCACAGGCGCCTTGAGTTGGGTGAATTGACACCGCGCATGAGCCTGAAGATCCTGGAACAAGCCAAGGACCAGATTGCCCACGCCCAGTCCTTGCTGAACATCTGATACCTGACCCCCGGAAAATCGTAAACCCCAACCTTTTGGAAAAGCTGAATGAATGCGCTGAAGGTTTTCTTCACCCTCCTCCTCGGGCTGCTGCTGACGGCCGGTTCCGCGTCCGCCGCCCGCCTGCTGACCCCGGTCGATCCCCCGACTGAGGCCCCCGCCTTCACGTTGCAGGATACCGGGGGTAACCGGATATCCCTCGCCGACTACCGTGGTAAGGTACTGGTGGTCAATTTCTGGGCTACTTGGTGCCCCCCCTGTCGTCGCGAGATGCCCTCACTCAACCGGGCCGCCGCCTGGCTGAAAAAGTATGATGTTGCGCTGATCGCCATCAATTCAGGCGAGCGGGCCGACAAGGTGGAAAAGTTCCTGCAGGAACAGCCGCTGGATTTTCCTGTCCTGCTCGACCCGGACAGCACCGTCTCCACCCAATGGAAGGCCACGCGCCTGCCGATAACCTATGTGGTGGATCCACAGGGCCGCCTGGTTTACCGGGCCCTGGGTAGCCGGGAGTGGGATGCACCGGAGCTGCTGGTCCCTATCAGGGGTCTGGGATTACCGCGCTAGCGATCACCCGGTACCTGCCGGGTGCTGTATCCAATCGGACCGTGCAACCGACCAGTCCCGGGGTCAGCTCGGGCGGATATGCTCGATGTAGTAGGGACGATCTTCCATGTTCAGTTTAACCGCCTCTCCGACCACCTTCAGATGCTGATCCGTCCCGGTGAAGCGCAGGTCACAATAGACCCGGCCCCGACCCTCGAACGGCAGCGGTATCATATCCCGGTAGGTATAGACGCTCTGTCCCACATCCCCACCCTCGCAGACAGCGGGGGTTTCGGGTGGCGCCTCCTCCACCGCTGCGTCGGTAAACACCAGCTCGCCTGATTGTCGCCAGCGAGTTCGCTCAACGGAGCCGGAGATGGTCTTGACAATATGGGCGGGGGAGAATCGCACAGTGACCGTGCCGCCCTCCACCCGAATGCTTTCAACGGTCGAGCCGGATAATTCAATACTGCTGCTATCCATTTGATATTCCTAAAAGTTTGCTGTCAGACATCACTACCTTCAAGACCCAGCTCCTTGATCTTGCGGGTCAGGGTATTGCGGCCCCAGCCCAGTAGTTTAGCAGCGTCCTGCTTTCGACCGCCAGTCTGCTCCAGGGCCGACTCAATCATGATGGTTTCAAATACCGGGGTTGCCTCATCCAGCAACGCCTCATGTCCCTGCTGCAGCCGCGTGCGCACCCAACTGCGCAGCGATGCGCGCCAGTCATCGCCTTGGGTCTTGGGTTCCTCCGACTCCAGCAGTTCCGGCGGCAGGTCCTTGATATGCACCTCCTGGCTGGAGGCCATCACGGTCAGCCAGCGGGCGGTGTTCTCCAGTTGCCGGACATTGCCCGGCCAATTCAATCGCTCCAGGGTAGCCAGGGTCTCCGGCAGCAGGGTCTTGCTCTCCACCCCAAGCTCTTCCGCGGCCAGGGAGAGAAAATGACGCATCAGCAGTCCGATATCCTCGCGTCGCTCACGCAGTGAGGGGATGTGAATCCTTATCACATTGAGCCGGTGAAAGAGATCCTCACGAAAACGCCCCTGCTTAACCAGCTGCTCCAGATTCTGGTGGGTGGCGGCTATGATACGTACATCCACATTCACCGGCTCATGTCCACCGACCCGGTAAAATTCGCCATCCGCCAATACCCGGAGCAGGCGGGTCTGCAGTTCCGGTGGCATATCGCCAATCTCATCCAGAAACAAGGTGCCGCCATCCGCCTGTTCGAAGCGGCCGACCCGGCGTCCCTGGGCACCGGTAAAGGCACCCCGCTCATGGCCAAACAGCTCCGACTCCATCAAGTCCTTCGGAATGGCCGCCATATTCAGGGCGATAAATGGCTGTTTGGCGCGCGGGCTGTGCCGATGCAGCGCCTGGGCAACCAACTCCTTGCCGGTACCGGATTCACCATTGATCAGCACCGTGATATTGGAGCGGGCCAGCCGCCCGATCGCCCTGAACACCTCCTGCATGGCCGCCGCTTCACCGATAATTTCCGGGCTGGACTGCAGCTCGTCCACCTGGGCCAGGCTGCTACGGCTCTTTCGGCAGGCACGCGACACCTGATCAACAGCTTCATCCACATCAAACGGTTTCGGCAGATACTCGAAGGCCCCCCCATGAAAGGCCGCCACGGCGCTGTCCAGATCAGAGTGAGCGGTCATGATAATCACCGGCAGATTGGGATGGGCGGCGGTAATTCTTTCCAGAAGCGAGAGCCCGTCCATGCCGGGCATGCGGATATCGGAGACAATAACGTCCGGCTGTTCAAGACCCAGCGCCTCCATCACCCCATCGGCGCTGGGGAAGCTTTTCACCGCCATACCCGCTTTCTCGAATGCCTTCTCCAGCACCCAGCGGATTGACCGGTCATCATCAATGACCCAGACAGAGTTAGTTGGCGGCATTTGGATTCTCCACTGGCAACAACACACTGAAAAGTGTCTTTCCCGGCTCGCTTGTGCACTCCACAAGCCCGCCGTGTTGATTGATCAGTGACTGGGCGATGGTGAGGCCGAGACCGACTCCATCCTCGCTGGCAGTCACCATGGGATAAAAAAGCTTTTCACGAATCGATTCCGGAATGCCCCGCCCGTTGTCCTCGATACCTATCTGGACCACCAGGCGATGACGCCGGTTGCCGATGGTGAACTGGCGCAGAATCCGCGTCTGTAGCACGATGCGGCCTTCCGGATGGTTACTGATCTCGCGGGCGGCATTGCGCAGGATGTTCAGCAACGCCTGGATGATCCGGTCGCTATCCACGTAGAGATCAGGAATACTGGGATCATAATCCCGGATAATGGAAATCCGCTCCCCGGATTCCGCCTGCACCAGGTTGCGTACCCGTTCCAACAGTGTGTGAATGTTCACTTCCCGTAGATTTGGCAGACGATCAGGCCCCAGCATTTGGTTAACCAGATTTTTCAACCGATCTGCCTCGTTGATAATGATCTGGGTATATTCACACAGCCCCGGATCAACCAGCTCCTGCTCCAACAACTGGGCCGCGCCACGCAGCCCACCCAGCGGATTTTTGATCTCATGGGCCAGCCCCCGGATCAGCTCCTGGGCGGCCTGATGCTGGGACAGCAGTTGCTCCTCACGGCTGATGCGCAACTGGCGATCTATCTGTTGGATCTCCACCAGCAACCCTGCATCGCCCTCACTGTCGGTAAGCGGTATTACCGTGCAATCCACGGTGGCCCGCTTGCCATCCGGCAGGGGCAGGCTCAGTTCACGCTCGGTGAAATGGTGACCGGTATGCAACGCCTGCTCCAGGTGCTGGCGGGTCACTCCCTCGGGACACTGGATCAGTGATTCTGCCGGGTTACCCAGCATGTGGCGAAAACTGACTTCAAACAGCATCTCCGCCGCCGGGTTCATATACTGCAGGCAAAGCGACCGGTCGAATAGCAATACGGCACTGCTCAGGTTCTCGAGTATCCGTTGCCGGGAAATCTCTGTGGTGTGAATCATATCCTTCATCGCTTTACCTGCTGCAAAAAACGAACCAAGAGTCGTATGCACATACTTTTCGCCGTGAAATAAGGAGTGGCGGGATATCTGGTGCAACTGCGGGTTCGCGCATCACTCCATCCATGCACTATTTTAGTGCATGGATGGGAGCGGACAATAGAGACCGAGCAGAAATACGGGCAATAATCGGCTATCTGCGGGTGATGCCCGGGTATGGAATTGGTTTCGAGGGGTGTCCTGTAGGAGCGGTCTGTGCGCGGGTGGGGAACCCTTCGTGGGTGGTGGTGAGAAATCAGGTAATTCTGTGAAAGCTCAGGCGGGGCTTGATCGGAAACAGAGGGTCTCCGACAAAAGTACCGAGCCTTATGCTGGGAAAGGTCTAATAATTGGGCTTGAAGGCCGGATTGGACTGGCCCGGCGTAGAGGAGATGGGTTTGCGTGGTGAATTGTAATCACTGGCATCAGAACCGGGATTGGCGGCTGGCTTGCCGGAATAGTCCGGCGCATCTCCTGGCTTATACTGGGGTGCATCGCCACCATTGCTACCGCTACCGGAGGGCGGCGGCTCTGGGGTCTTGCCATCTTCCACCAGAGAAACCTGGCGGACAAAAAACTGCACAATATTGGAGCGGACCAACAGACGACCGGCGGCATCATGGATACTGGCATGCACCATATGCCCGCCGCGCTCGACGTTGCTCAGCTGCAGGGTCGCGCCGGTGACTCGCTGATCAAGAATCCGCCCATCCAGGACCGCCTGTATATAGTGCCCCGATTGCAATCCCGGCTGTGCCTGAAAACGGATGGTGATAGAACCGCCATTCGCTTGCACTACCTCATTGTTGCTTGGCGCAAGGATAACGAAACTGCTGTAGTTTATGCCCTCGGGCGGCCTTGTGCCGGTGGCGGCACTGCCGCTCTGAGTACCGGTACTTGATGGAGTGTATATGGTAGGGTCCGAGAGCTTGATCTCCTCGGAATCCCGGGTCGGAGTATCGGAATAATGCACGTCACCCCTGCTATCAACCCATTTATAGATGGCCGCCTGACCGCAGAGTGCCAGTGACATCAAACAGATGAAGAAGACGCTTCTCATAGGGTGAGGATAGCTCACTGCCGGTGCCGCCTCAACAGCTCTCTCGATCAGGCGTATCAAAACGGTGACAAGCGTCATTCCCGGCGATGCACCTTGGAAAAAAACGCCCCCGAATCGGGGGCGTTTTTAGCGCGGTTACTACCGTCCGTTTACAGGCTGTAATACATGTCGAACTCCACCGGATGGGTGGTCATGCGCAGACGGGTCACATCATCCATTTTCAGACGGATGAATCCGTCAATCAGATCGTCCGTGAACACGCCACCAGCGGTGAGGAATTCGCGGTCGGCATCCAGTGCTTCCAGCGCCTGGTCCAGGCTGTGGCAGACGGTTGGGATGGACAGGGCCTCTTCGGCGGGCAGGTCATACAGGTCCTTATCCATCGCCTCACCCGGGTGGATCTTGTTCTGGATACCGTCCAGACCAGCCATCATCAGGGCCGCAAAGGCCAGGTAGGGGTTGGCGGTAGGATCCGGGAAGCGGACCTCCACGCGGCGACCCTTCGGGCTGTTGACGAACGGGATACGGATGGAAGCGGAACGGTTACGGGCGGAATAGGCCAGCATCACCGGTGCTTCAAAACCCGGTACCAGACGCTTGTAGGAGTTGGTGGAGGGATTAGTAAAGGCATTCAGCGCACGCGCATGCTTGATAACCCCGCCGATATAGTAAAGGGCCGTCTCGGACAGGCCGCCGTACAGATTGCCGGCAAACAGGTTCTCGCCACCCTTGGCCAGGGACATGTGCACATGCATACCGGAACCATTATCGCCCACCAGCGGCTTGGGCATGAAGGTAGCGGTCTTGCCATAGGCGTGGGCCACATTCCAGGTCACGTACTTCTGTACCTGCACCCAGTCGGCGCGCTGTACCAGGGTGCTGAACTTGGTACCGATTTCGCACTGTCCAGCAGTGGCCACTTCGTGGTGATGCACCTCAACCGGGACGCCCATCTCTTCCATCGCCAGACACATGGCGGCACGGATATCGTTCAGGGAGTCGACCGGGGGTACCGGGAAATAGCCGCCCTTGGTACCCGGACGGTGGCCGATGTTGCCGTCCTGGTAGACACGCTCGGAGTTCCAGCCAGCCTCTTCCGAATCAATCTTGTAGAAGGCGCCGCTCATGTCGGCTCCCCAGCGGATATCGTCCAGGATGAAAAACTCGGGCTCAGGGCCAAAAAATGCGGCGTCGGCAATGCCGGTGGAGGCGAGATAGGCCTCGGCACGTCTGGCCACCGAGCGGGGGTCACGCTCGTAACCTTCCATGGTGGAGGGCTCCAGGATGTCGCAGGTGATATTCAGGGTCACTTCATCCGCGAACAGGTCCAGCACCGCGGTCTCGGGGTCCGGCATCAGTACCATGTCGGATTCATTGATGCCTTTCCAGCCGGCAATGGAGGAACCATCAAACATCTTGCCGTCGGTGAAGAGGTCCTCATCGATGGTGTGAGCCGGTACGGAGACGTGCTGCTCTTTACCACGGGTATCGGTGAAG
Organism: Sedimenticola selenatireducens DSM 17993; assembly: GCF_000428045.1. Classification (GTDB taxonomy): domain Bacteria; phylum Pseudomonadota; class Gammaproteobacteria; order Chromatiales; family Chromatiaceae; genus Sedimenticola; species Sedimenticola selenatireducens. The sequence continues at coordinate 30,397 of NZ_ATZE01000003.1, forward strand.
CGGAAATCGACGAACTTCACTTCGTTGTCTTTGATCATCTTCAGGACTTTTGAGGCCATGAGGTTCTCCAGCAGTTAGTATTTGAGATTATGCGGACCACAGCGTGGCCATCAATGAAAGATTCTTGCGATTTGGAACACCCCTACGGGGCACCAAAGCATGTCCTGTGTTTAGCAAGTACTGTGCCACGGTTAGGGCATCTGTTGACTCCCCCTCCCCAACCGGACAGAGGATTTTACTACGATTCCACCGGGGGCGGGAAACAGAAATGATTACAGGGGATTAGCACACCTTGCGCAGTAACAGTCCCGTTGAGCCCGCGTATCCCCAGGATACATCCCGGCTTCGCCCCAAAGGCCAGACGCACCAAAATAAAGCGAGTGCGGCCGTATATGCACCATAATGGTGCGGTTACCCATAATAGGCCCTGACCACTCCAAATTCCGGCCGCTCGGCCGCCTTCTCCTGGAGTGTCCGGGTAAATTTCTCCTGCGCCTCTCCGTCTGACAAATCGTCCAGGGAGAAGTAGACATCCACATTGATTTTCCCTGCCAGATAATGGAGCACGACCCGCCGCCGTTTTTCCGCGCCGGGAATACCGCGCCACTGCTGCGACAGCAGTTTTTCCGCTTCCGCCCTGAGCGGCAGACCCTCGCAGGGTATTGCCTTCTCGTCATCTTCCGGATCGATATGCACCGTGACGTCCATCACCTCGGTAATCTCATCCAGCAGGCGATCGATCACCATCTGCCCGATCATGTGGCCCTCTGAAACACTCAGCCAGGGCTCGACCAGAATATGCACATCAACGCTCGCTTCACCACCGATCCGGCGGGTCCTCAGCATATGGATATCCATGACACCGCCGATCTGATGGATAATCGCGCGGATACTCTCCAGACGCTCCTCGTCCAGCCCCTCATCCACCAGTTCCTGAAATGCCGGCCAGCTCAGATCCCAGCCGATCTTGGCGATCATCAGGCCGACACCGACAGCGGCGATGGCGTCCAGATATGGCAGTCCGGCCATGGTTCCACCCACACCGATCAATACCACCACCGATGAGAGGGCGTCCGATCGGTGGTGCCAGGCATTGGCCTGCAACAGATCCGACTTGATTTTGCGCGCCACCGCCGCCGTGTAATGGTAGAGCGCCTCGTTGGCCACTATGGAGAACAGGGCGGCATACAGAGCCAGCGGCTTCGGGTGCAGCAGGGCCTCCGGGGTAAACAGCCGCCCCACCGCATCCCAGGTAATGCCGATGGCCACCAGCACCAGCAGGATGCCCAGGCCAAGGGTCGCCGCAGTTTCAAACCGGCCATGGCCGTAAGGGTGCGCCTCGTCAGGGCCATGATTAGCCTGTTTGGCGGCGAAGTAGACCAGGCCATCCGATAACAGGTCGGAAAGTGAGTGTATGCCATCCGCCACCAGCGCCTGGGACTGGGCTGCAATACCGATAATGGTCTTGCTCGCAGCCAGCAGCAGATTGACCAACACCCCGACTACGGTGACACGTTGGATGGCCTGATAGCGGAGGCGCTTTGGATCGGTAACCTGATTCATTGGGTCAGCTGTCCTCACCCACCTCGACCACGATGATGTACTCGTTATCTTCCGTGCGCGTCTCGATCAGCTTATGGCCATTGATGCGACACCAGGCCGGAATATCATTGAGTGCACCGGGATCGGTACAGATGGCCTCGACCCGGGTACCCGGTGGCAACTCCTTGACCCGGTTTTGCACCCGGATGACCGGCATCGGGCAGAGCAGCCGCCGTGCATCCACAATCACAGGTTTCATATGTACCACTCCTGGGGAATCTCGTCCGCGCCCAGCGGCTTGACCGACAACTGCTGCTGGCGGCCATCCAGTCCGGTAACCGTCAATTCCACCAGATCCTCCTGCTTGCCCTGGCTGTAGCGGGCCACCAACCGGGCTGCCAGCGCAATATCGTCATCATTCACTGCTCCATCCAACAGTGCCAACGGTCCGGCATGGCTGGTGGTGAGGAGACTCACAAACTGCTTGCGATACCCTTGCAGAAAGTTACCTTCACCCTCTTCGCGGGAGATGATCACCTTGAAGTGCGGCCGTGGTCGCAGGTGCCGTCCCACCTTCAACAACATGATGTCATCCATCTCATACTGTTTCTCACCCCGCGCCCGCCACAAGTCGGCCAGCTTGACCGAATACTGCGCATCGGTCAGAAAACAGCAGCCACCGGCCGGCTGGGCATAATCCTTCAGCCCAAACTCTTCCGCCAGCGCCATCTGTGGCTTGCGGCTGCGGCCATTGAATCCGTACAGCCTGTCCCGGGAGATCCAACCTTCACGCTCCGGCAGGGTCGCCGGCAGGTTCTGACCCGACAGCGGCCGGACCAGGCGATCCGCCGCCCCGGAATCCCGCGCCACCACAGGCATAGTGTCCTTGCGCTGGGACATGGGGCGTTGACCGACCACTTCACCGGTAATGATAAAATCGAAGTCGTTTTCTGCCATCCACTCCTGGGCCTTCTTCACCATGAAGATCTTGCAATCCAGGCAGGGATTCAGGTTCGCCCCATAGCCGTGTTTGGGATTGAACACGATGTCCTTGTACTCCTCCACAATATCGATAATGTGCAGCTTGATTCCCAGCTGTTCGGCCACCCACAGGGCGTTGTTGCGCTTGGGCCTGGCCCGGTCCTTCTGGCGTATGGCGTGGGTGTGGCCTTCCACACAGAACCCTGTGAAGAAGTTGATTCCTTCCACATGGATTCCCTGCTGCTGGATCACTTTGGCGGCCAGCAATGAGTCCAGGCCACCGGAGATGAGGGCTACGGCCTTGCGTTGTCTAGTCATGATGGTATTAAAGTCTGGAGGCGTCTCGGCCTGATATTGTATGCTGTTGGCTCACCTCACTTCAAAGAAATGTTCAATTCACGGAAGCCGGCTGGGCATCCGCACCGGCTGACAAGACCCATTTCCGCGCTCTCTGGATCGGTGACAGGATTAACCAGGCAGCGTCATTTGATAAAACTGTTCTGGCGAAGACACCCAGAGTACCGGAAGACCGGGATCTGGGGCCGATACGCTATCTTTGTGTCTTTGCGAGGATTTATATGGCACCGGGTCAATGAGGCGAGTGATCCCGAAGGTCAAAGACTCAACAATCCAGCGCCAAAACGATATACTGGCGCGATCCGTTTTTTCCTTTTCATATAGAGCCTTAACCTGAACCATGACGAATTCGAACAATGGCCCTGACGCCTCCACCTTCCAGGGCCTGATTTTTGCCCTCGAGCGTTACTGGGCGGAACAGGGTTGTGTGATCCTGCAGCCTTATGACATGGAGGTGGGCGCCGGTACCTTTCACACCGCCACCTTCCTCCGCTCCATCGGACCGGAGCCCTGGAATGCCGCCTATGTACAGCCCTCTCGCCGCCCCACCGATGGCCGCTATGGGGACAATCCCAACCGGTTGCAGCACTATTATCAGTTCCAGGTGGCGCTGAAACCGTCGCCGCTGAACATCCAGGAACTTTATCTGGGCTCCCTGGAGATGCTCGGTCTCGACAGCAAGGTGCACGATATCCGTTTTGTCGAGGACAACTGGGAATCGCCGACGCTTGGCGCCTGGGGTCTGGGCTGGGAGGTGTGGCTGAACGGCATGGAGGTCACCCAGTTCACCTATTTTCAACAGGTAGGGGGTATCGACTGCCGGCCGGTGACCGGTGAGATCACCTATGGCCTCGAGCGTATCGCCATGTACCTGCAGAATGTGGAGAGTGTATTCGATCTGGTCTGGACCCAGGGTCCCCAGGGTCCGGTCACCTATGGCGATGTGTTCCATCAGAACGAGGTGGAGCAGTCCGCCTACAACTTCGAACACGCGGATGTGGAATTCCTGTTTGGTTATTTCGACCAGTGTGAAAAGGAGAGCAGCAAGCTGATCGAGCTGGGCCTCCCGCTACCCGCCTACGAACAGGTATTGAAGGCATCCCATGCGTTCAATCTGCTGGACGCCCGACACGCCATCTCGGTGACCGAAAGGCAACGCTATATACTGCGTGTGCGCGCCCTGGCCAGGGCTGTCGCCCAAGCCTATTACGATGCCCGGGAAAAACTGGGCTTCCCCATGCTGAAGAATTCGAAGGAGCTGGCCCATGGCTGACAATTTCGTCGGGAATGAAATTGGACGGCCGGAGGCCGCCCGCGGGGAGCGCGCCGTGGAAGGCGCGAGTCAATGTGCCGATCTGCTGTTTGAACTCGGTACCGAAGAACTGCCTCCGGTCGCCCTGAAAAAACTCTCTGATGCCCTGACCACCACATTTGTGGAGGGTCTGGAGCGCGCCAACCTGCAACATGGAGCGGTGCATGCCTATGCCACCCCGCGAAGGCTCGCCCTGCGGGTAGAGGCCTGTAGCACAGCCCAACCGGATCGCGAGACCGAACGCCGGGGACCTGCCGTTCAGGCCGCTTTCGATGCCGAGGGCAACCCGACCAAGGCAGCACAGGGATTTGCCCGCTCCTGTAACACCAGCGTCGACCAACTGGAACGGCTCACTACCGATAAGGGCGAATGGCTGGTCTACAAGCTTCAGGAGCAGGGAAAACCAACCGCGGAGCTGCTGCCCACGATTGCCGAGGAGGCGCTCAACCGCCTGCCCATTCCCAAGCGGATGCGCTGGGGCGCATCAGAGGCGCAGTTTGTGCGCCCGGTACAGTGGCTGCTGTTCCTGCTGGGCGGGCAAGTGGTTCCCTGTCGACTGCTGGATACCGATGCCGGCAATCTGACCCGGGGCCACCGCTTCCACCACCCCCAGCCTATCCGTATTGAGAATCCGGCCCAATATGTCGAGCTACTGCAGGAACAGGGCCGGGTGATCGCAGACTTTGACCAACGCCGGGAAAAGATCCGCCAGCAGGTTGCCCAGACTGCCGAGGCCATTGGTGGCCGGGCGCCAATCGACGAGGCCCTGCTAGACGAGGTGACCGGTCTGGTGGAGTGGCCGGTACCCATCTCGGCAGGCTTTGAGGAGCGTTTCCTGGAAGTACCCCATGAGGCGCTCATCAGCACCATGAAGAAGAACCAGAAATATTTCCATCTGGTTGACCAGCAGGATCGGCTGATGAATCACTTCATCACCATAGCCAATATCGACAGTCCGAAGCCGGAACTGATCAAGGAGGGTAACGAGCGTGTGGTACGACCCCGCCTGAGCGATGCCATGTTCTTCTGGCAACAGGACGGCAAACGCACCCTCGACAGCCGCATCGACTCCCTCAAGAGCGTTCTGTTTCAGCAGAAGCTGGGCTCCATGCATGACAAAAGTGTCCGGGTCGCCGCTCTGGCAGGCATCATTGCCGACCAGATCGGCGGGGACCGGGCTGCGGCGGAGAAGGCCGGCATGCTGAGCCGTTGTGACCTGATGACCGAGATGGTGTTCGAGTTTCCCGAGATGCAGGGCATCATGGGACGCTACCAGGCGAAACGGGATGGCGAATCCGACGAGATCGCACAGGCGCTGGACGAGTTTTACATGCCTCGCTTCTCCGGCGATACCCTGCCCCGGACCCGCACCGGCATCGCACTCTCTCTGGCCGAACGCCTGGATACCCTGGTCGGGATCTTCGGCATCGGCATGAAACCGACCGGCGACAAGGACCCGTTTGCACTGCGCCGTGCCGCATTGGGTGCACTGCGCATCATACGTGAGCACTCACTTACATTTAGCCTCCGGCAACTGCTGGTAAAGGCCACGGAGCAACTGCAAGCGGCGATTACAGAGCCCGATTGTGCCGAACAGGTCTATGGCTTTATGCTGGAACGCCTGAAAGGTATCTACCTTGAGCAACAGATCCCGGTCGATCTGTTCGAAGCCGTTGCCGCCACCCAGCCCGACTCGATTGCCGATTTTGATCGGCGCATACAGGCCGTGGTGGCCTTCCGCACTCTGGATGCGGCCGAGGCGTTGGCGGCAGCCAACAAGCGCATTCACAATATACTGAGGAAAAGTGACCAAACTATACCGGCCGCGGTCAATCCAGAGCTGTTTGACTCGGCACAGGAACAGGCGCTCTATGCGGTGATCGAGCAGAAAGCGGATGAGATTGCGCCACTGATGGCGGAAGCCTCTTATGAGCAGGTACTGCAGAGCCTTGCCACATTACAGGCGCCCGTGGATCAGTTTTTTGATCAGGTGATGGTGATGGCGGACGACCCGGCGATCCGCTCCAACAGACTGGCCCTGCTTAAGCGTTTAAGCACACTGTTTCTCGGCATTGCTGACATTTCCCTACTTCAGGCGTAAGTTTAACGTGACCCTGATCCAGAAAATGAAGCATATAGCCATAGTAAGTACATACTTACATGCATAATACGAAGCTGATAATCCTGGATCGCGACGGCGTCATCAACGAGGACTCGGATACTCATATCAGGAGACCTGATGAATGGATCCCCATTCCGGGCAGCCTGACCGCCATTGCGAAACTTAACCAGGCGGGCTATCGGGTGGTGATCGCAACCAATCAGTCCGGATTGGCACGTGGACTGTTTAAGATTGATACCCTGAATGCCATCCATAGCAAGATGAATCTGGCGCTGGCCAGCGAGGGTGGACGTATCGATGGGCTGTTTTTCTGCCCGCATGGTCCCAAATCGGGCTGTGATTGCCGCAAACCCAGGCCCGGTTTGCTACTTCAAATCGCTGATCGTTTCTACACCAGTCTGGAAAAAGTTCCCTGCATCGGTGACAGTCTGCGCGACTTACAGGCGGCGATGGCGGTCGGTGCACGGCCGATCCTGGTACGCACCGGTAAAGGCACTAAAACGGAAGCTGATCCCAAGCTCGATCCTGCAATTCCAATTTATGACAACCTGAGCGAAGCAGTGGCTGAATTGTTGAAACAAGAAGAATAAATGCAATGATATTAATTCGATCTTTACTCTATCTGGTGAGCCTGCTGTTCTCTACCGTGGTATTGGCCGGACTGTTGTCAATCATCGGCTGGCTATTGCCCTATCGCCAACGTTGCCAGATTGCCAATGCCTGGGGCGGGGTCAATATCTGGTTTCTTAAGCTTTTGTGTAACCTCGATTACGAAATTGACGGTCTGGAAAAAATCCCTGAATCCGGCGCCATTATTCTGGCCAAACATCAATCAGCATGGGAAACCATGGCGTTGCGCTGGCTGCTTCCCCCCGAACAGGCCTGGGTGCTGAAACGGGAGCTGATGTGGGTACCCTTTTTCGGCTGGGCGGCCGCTACCGTGCAGCCGATTGCCATCAATCGCAAAGCCGGCAGCAAGGCGGCACGTCAAGTCATAGATATCGGCTTGGAACGGTTAAGGCAGCACCGACTGGTGGTTATTTTTCCGGAGGGAACACGAGTCGCCCCGGGAGAGCGCAAGCGTTACGGTATGGGGGGCGCACTGCTTGCCGAAAAGAGTGGAGCACCGGTAATTCCCATTGCCCACAATGCGGGATCATTCTGGCGACGCCGCGATATTCGCAAATACCCGGGTGTTATCAAGGTCATCGTCGGGGACCCCATTCACACAGCCGGAAGAAAGGCTGCCGAAATCAACAAAGAAGTAGAAACCTGGATAGAGCAGACCATGTCCCACATACAGTAGACAGAGTGTAAGTGTTCACTATCATCATAGTGCAGGTGGCTTTCAGCAAAACCAAAAAAGGGCCTTATCGGCCCTTTTTATTTATTTGATTTTAGTTACCTATTACCCGGGCAACGGATTATTCATCCATGAACTTGACTCCGGTTCGACCCATACACAACAGCGCCTTATAGTCATAGCGATGAATAGTCTCAGACATCGAGATTTTCTACCGTCAAGGCGTTCTTCTCGATAAAGTCTCTTCGCGGTTCTACCTGATCGCCCATCAGCGTTGTGAATATCTCATCCGCTCCGACAGCATCTTCAATGTTAACCTGCAGCAATCTTCGCGACTCCTGGTTCATCGTTGTCTCCCAGAGCTGGTCGGGATTCATCTCTCCCAGGCCTTTATAACGCTGAATGTGTTGTCCCCGCTTCGCCTCATCCATTAGCCAACCCAGGGCTTGGGAAAAACTGCTGATATCACTCTGTCTTTCGCCGCGCTTTATGTAAGCGCCATCAGAGAGTAACCCATCCAGCTTTTCACCCATTTCAGCCATTCTCCGATAATCACTGCTGCCAAAGAAATCCAGTGGAATAACCGATTCCGTGTTTATCCCGTGGACATACTGAATAACATTGATTTGTGCCACCTGATCATCCGTTGCCGTCTGAGAGCCAATCTCAAATCGGTTGGAGATGTTCTGTTCCGCATTAAGGCGCAACTCCAGCTCCCTCAGCCAATTATCGAAGCCAGGCTGATCAGCTATCAACTCATCCGTAAGCCTGGGCATATAGATCAGTTTTTCTATCACCGAGGCATCATAGCGTTTTCCAATTCGCTTCACGGTCGCCATGGTGGAGAGATGTTGCTTGGACAGCTCTTCAAGGGAGAGCCCGGACAGGGGCGGCGCATCCTTGCTGACGTAGAGTTCCGCATTATCCAGTGCCGCCTGAAGCAGGTAAGCATTCAGGTCATTGTCATCTTTCAGGTACTGCTCCTGTTTACCCTTTTTCACCTTATACAGTGGAGGTTGGGCAATATAAACATGTCCGCGCTCTATCAATTCATGCATCTGCCGGTAAAAGAAAGTCAACAGCAGCGTACGGATATGCGCTCCATCCACATCCGCATCCGTCATGATGATAATTCGGTGGTAACGCAATTTATCCGGATCAAACTCTTCGCGGCCGATTCCGCAACCCAGTGCGGTTATCAGCGTACCTACTTCTGCGGATGAGAGCATCTTATCGAAACGTGCCTTCTCCACATTGAGGATTTTTCCTTTCAGCGGCAGGATTGCTTGGGTACGTCTATCCCTGCCCTGTTTGGCAGAACCGCCGGCTGAGTCGCCCTCCACCAGGTAAATTTCACACAATGAGGGGTCTTTCTCTTGGCAATCAGCAAGTTTTCCCGGTAATCCAGCAACATCCAGTACGCCCTTACGGCGGGTCATTTCACGCGCTTTTCTTGCTGCTTCCCTGGCACGGGCCGCTTCTATCATTTTCCCGGCGATCTGTTTCGCCTCTCCCGGGTTCTCCAGCAGGAAGGAGCCAAGCCGTTCTGCCAGCACGGACTCCACGATCCCCTTCACTTCGGAAGAGACCAGTTTATCTTTTGTCTGGGATGAAAATTTCGGGTCAGGCACCTTGACTGAAAGGACCGCCGTCAACCCCTCTCGGGCATCATCACCCGAGGTATTAACTTTTTGTTTTTTATCCAATCCAGCTTGATCAATATACTGATTGAGGGTTCGAGTCAGGCCCGCACGAAAACCGGCAAGGTGTGTCCCCCCATCACGCTGTGGAATATTATTGGTAAAACAGAAAATATTCTCTTGATATGACTCGTTCCACTGCATGGCCAGTTCCACGACCACATCATCTTTTTCTATAGAGAAGTCAAAAACCGTTTCATGCAGCGGTGTCTTTTTGCGGTTTAGATGGGTAACAAAGGCCTTGATACCCCCCTCATATTCAAATGTATCCTGTCGATCGTTGCGTTCATCGGACAGTCTTATACGAACTCCCGAGTTCAGAAATGACAGTTCGCGCAGGCGCTTCGCCAGCAGGTCATAGTGGTACTCAATATTGGTAAATGTCTGCTTGCTGGCCCTGAATACAATCTCCGTACCCGATTTATCGGTTTCTCCCACCACGGCCAATGGTGCTTGCGGTTCACCATGTACATACTCCTGGTAATGGATATGTCCATTCCGATGTATGTAAAGTTTCAGATTTTCAGATAGGGCATTCACCACCGATACGCCGACCCCGTGCAACCCCCCGGAAACCTTGTAGGAGTTGTCATCGAATTTGCCTCCAGCATGCAAGACTGTCAGGATCACTTCGGCAGCGGAGCGTCCCTCTTCCGGGTGAATATCTACAGGGATTCCTCGACCATTATCCGTAACTTTGACGGTCTCATCATCCAGTATCGCCACGGTAATCTCGGTACAATAGCCAGCCAGTGCTTCATCAATAGAATTATCCACGACTTCAAACACCATATGGTGAAGTCCGGTGCCATCATCAGTGTCACCAATATACATACCAGGCCGTTTGCGCACCGCATCCAGACCTTTCAACACCTTGATATTTGACGAGTCGTAGCTCATGTAAAACTCCTATTTGCGAACGGCTCATTATACACCATACCGCATTCAGATTTATTCATTAATCACAACTGTTCCACGTGGAACATGCCATCATCAAAGATTGGTTGTTCGTATATCACCGGAATCCACGCGGATAATGACGCATCCAGGATACCGTTCGTTCGATATCTCTTCGGTAGTTGTAATAAGGGCTTGACACCCGATCTGTTTTATCCTTTGCAACAGTTTATCTCTGTTATCCACATCGAGTTCTGCCACAAGATCATCGAACAGGAGTATTGGGTGGTTACCGGTAAACCGTTTGGTGATTGCAGCTTGTGCAAGGTGTAGGGATGTAATGATCATCTTTTGTTGACCGCGTGAAATCGATGTAAATGCGGAACGCTGATCAAATATCAATTTTATATCTGCACGCTGCGGGCCCGCCTGAGTATATCCTTGCCTTATATCCGAGGGTTGTTTATCTCCTAGCACCTGTTCTAGTCGCGAGCCGTCTTCCCATCCCCTCTTCCAGAACATCTGGATATTGCCTTGAATATCCAGTGCCCGTAATTCATTCGCGAGAGCGATTTGCAGATCGGTAAAATATTTCTCACGTAATTTGTTTAACTCTTCCCCCAACTTCCCCAATGTATGATTCCAGCTTGCCACCGTATCTGGAGCAGTTTTAAGCACAATGTTCCGTTGTTTCAGGGCCTTGGTAAATTTCTTGTAGACGGTGAAGTAGGATGGTTCCACGTGGAACACTCCCCATTCCAAAAATCGCCTGCGATACTCCGGGCCGCGCTCGAGTATTTCATGAGACATCGGAGTAAGGATCTGCAGTGGAGTCATCTTGGCGATAGAGGAAAGTCGGGTCGCATTTTCCCCGTCGACTCTGATACTTGTTTGTGTCGCGCTTTTTTGTATCCCGATACGATGCTCCCTCTCGAGGAAGGAGACGGCATAAAGGGTCAGAAATTTTTCGCCATGTCTAACTACTGGACCAAATTTTGCGGTTCTGTAAGAACGACCTCTACCAAGCATATAGACCGCTTCCAGCAAGGTGCTTTTTCCCGAGCCATTTTTTCCCGTGACGAAGTTGATGCCGTCCGAAAATTGAACATCCGCCTCAGCAATATTTCTGAGATTTTGGATTTTTAGCTGCTTGATGGTCACGGGGTGTTCCCGTTATTCCGGGGGATGGGATATTCGGTTGCGGGACTGGCACTGACACCAGTCCCGGTTTGAGAGTTTAGAGACGCATCGGCATGATGACATAGCGGCACTGTTCGCTATCCATGTTCTGGATAAGGCAGCTGCTGTTGGAATCACTGAGGGACAATTTTACAGACTCTGTTTCAATCACATTGAGCACTTCAATCAGGTATCCAACATTGAAGCCTATGACCAGTTCATCACCCTGGTAGTTGATTTCCATTTCATCTTCGGCTTCTTCTTGTTCCGGGTTATGCGCCAGCAGTTTCAACAGGCCACTGGAAAAGTTGAATCTTATGCCGCGGTATTTTTCATTGGAAAGGATGGACGTGCGCATCAAGGCTTGCTTCAGTTGATCCCGGTCGGCGGTAATTTCCTTGTCCGTATTCATCGGGATGACACGCTGATAGTCAGGGAACTTCCCATCAATCAGTTTTGAAGTAAAGCTGGTCTCACCCATGGTAAATCTTATGTGATTGCTACTGACATCTATTTCTATCAAATCCTCGGAATCACTCAAGAGCCTGGCGAGTTCCAAAACGGCCTTTCTGGGCAATATCACCTGCAGCCCCGTCTCCTGACCCAGCACACACTCTGCTTCACTGAGCGCCAACCGATGTCCGTCCGTTGCCACGGCGCGTATCAGTCCTTCATTCATTTCCAGCAGAAGGCCATTCAGATAGTAGCGTACATCCTGAATCGCCATGGCAAACTGGGTTTTTTCTATCAGTCGTTTTAATAGTTTCTGAGTGATGGTAAATCGATGACTGCTCGCCGATGGCTCGATAGACGGATAGTCGTTGGCCGGCAGGACACCAAGAGTGAATCTACTTCTCCCTGATTTGATTACCACCCGCTCGTTTTCCACATTCAGTTCAATCGTGGACTCCTCCGGCAGTGCCTTGCAGATATCAAGCAGCTTCCTGGCGGGCAGGGTGAAATCCGTTTCGTTATCACAATCGACAACGGTGGTAGTTTTCATCTCAACCTCGAGGTCGGTTGCTGTGATATTGATTTTCCCATTGCCTGCATTGATCAGGACATTCGCGAGAATCGGTAAGGTCTGTCTTCTCTCAACAACTCCACCGACCTGTTGAAGTGGTTTAAGCAGATTATCCCTTGTGGTAACGATCTTCATGGCGAAGTACTCTTTAATAGATATAATATATTTATATAAATTTACTGTTATTATTACACAGCGGGTTTATTGTTGATCAAACAGCATTTTTTCTTATTTTTCATACAGTTATAATGAATTTTCTCTGTTGATAACATCCGTATGAGTGGTACTGAGAGATGTTGATCAGCTGTGGATAACTAAAGCATGCTGTTTTGTTGCAAAAACATCAACAGTTTATCCACATTAACTGGTGAGAGTTCTTAACAGGTTTCCATAATCCTCTTCAACCCGATTGTCGCCTTCCTTCAGCTCGGCTATCTTGCGCGTGGCATAGAGTACGGTCGTATGGTCGCGTCCACCAAAAGCCTCGCCTATTTCCGGCAGGCTATGATTGGTCAGCTCTTTTGCCAACGTCATGGCTATCTGGCGCGGTCGGGCGATGGTGCGGCTCCGCTTGGAAGATAACAATTCGGAAGTCCTGATCTTGTAATACTCTGCGACGGTCTTCTGGATATTCTCGATCGTAACCTGTTTATCCTGCGCGGCCAGCATGTCACGCAGGGCGTCCTTGGCAAATTCCGGCGTGATATCCCGGCCGGTAAATTCTGCGTTGGCAATAATTCGACGCAGGGCGCCCTCCAATTCCCGGATATTGGAGCGCACCCTTTTTCCGATGAAAAAGGCCACTTCATTGGGCAGATCCACGCCAAACAGCTGGTCTGCCTTGCTTTTCAGAATGGCGACGCGCGTCTCAAGGTCAGGAGGTTCGATAGCGACCGTCAGTCCCCAGCCGAAACGGGATTTGAGTCGTTCTTCAAGGCCGGATACCTCCTTGGGGAACCGGTCACTGGAGAGAATAATCTGTTGCTGGGATTCAAACAGTGCGTTGAAGGTGTGGAAGAACTCCTCCTGCGACCGCTCCTTGCCGGCAAAAAACTGGACATCGTCTATCAGCAGTGCGTTTACGCTGCGAAATCGGCGCTTGAATTCATCGATGGTGTTGTGCTGAAGCGCCTTCACCATCTGTGCGACAAAACCTTCGGAATGTACGTAGACGACCCGTGCATGGGGATTGGTTTTAACAATCATGTTGCCGACAGCATGCATCAGGTGGGTCTTACCCAGTCCTACACCACCGTAGATGAATAGCGGATTGTAGGCGGTACCGGGATTCTCGCCGATCTGAATCGAGGCCGCTCTGGCCAATTGATTTGATTTCCCCTGGACAAAGGTATCAAAAACAAAGTTGGGATTGAGATTGCTTGGCATCGGTGCGTCCTCGCTCTGACGCACACTCGGTCGTGGATTCTGTCGCTGATTTGGCGCTGAATCCTGGCTGGTATCCACACTGGTTTGTGTATTGCCCTTGCTACCGATTTCCAGAGAAATAGCGGGTGCGTTGGTCCCCGCGATACTGTGCAGATACTCGGTAATCTCGTTGAGATAGTGGTTCTGCACCCAGTTCAGGACAAACTGGTTGGGCGCCAGCAAGCGAATGCTGTGTGCATCCTCGATAGACTGCAGTGGGCGAATCCAGGTATTGAATTGCTGTTGTGGCAGATCATGCTCGAGGCGATCAGTGCACTTGCTCCAAAAATTCACGCTTTATCCACTCTCTTTTTGAAAATGAGAAAGGATTTTCTCTTTTCGTGGTGATGCGGGGACCCCGGGCGACAATCGCTGCCGGTCCACTTTGCTGAATGCCATAAATCCATATGCCACAGCGACCCGGCCATGATCCTTGAGATCAGGGTGAAGTGATCTGAACTGCGGAGGCAAAAGTTTACTCCGCTTTTTATGGCTTATCCATAGCTATTGCGCAGGGATAAAATGTATTGTCCATATCAGGTCGGTATGGCCAGAGCAGGGGCTAAAAAACTGTTTTTTATAAAGATTTGGTTTTTCTTCAGCAGATTGGGCAACTCCCGATGACAATCGTCGGCCGATTTTCCGGTCCCTACATTCGTGAGTCCATAGTTTCTGAGAAATCAGCGGGTTAGCCGAAAATGCTGGGGCGCATTATTGTTGACATTTGCTACCATCGCATCGTACTATACGCGCCCTTTTTTAGGGGCTTTTTCCTGTGCTTGTTTAGATCAGGCCCTGCTTATTTAATTACCTGGTATTTGTCATGAAAAGAACTTTTCAGCCGAGCAACTTGAAGCGCGCGCGTAATCACGGATTTCGTGCGCGTATGGCTACACGCAATGGCCGCAAGATACTGAATGCGCGTCGTGCAAAGGGACGTGACCGTCTGGCACCCTGAGTTTCTGAACTGCTTTGCAAGATCGCAAGGCAAGTTTCGGTCGGGATCTGCGGCTGCTTAAACCTGCTGAATTCCAGCGGGTTTTCCAGAATTCCCGCAGATCGTCAGACCGCTGTTTTACCGTTCTGTTTCTGGCTAATGGCAAGATGAATGCACGCCTGGGAACAGCGGTAGCCAAAAAAATTCTGAAGCGGGCCGTTGACAGAAATCGGGTCAAGCGACTGATCAGAGAGAGTTTCAGACTCAAGCAGCACGATTTGGCGGGTTTGGATCTGGTTGTGATGTGTGCTCGCGGAATTGACCTTTCCAATATACATCAACTGCGTGACTCTCTCGACCGGCACTGGACAAAGGCTGTGCAGGCAATATCGGCTGTCAGGAATTGAGATCGGAAAAGACTCCGCTTAAGCATGATTTCAGTCCATAATACGGCCTTTGCCGATTGGCCGACGCAACTTCCTAATTCGAGTTTGAGATAGTCCATGGATAACCTTCGCCTGATACTGTTTTTCGCACTGGCTTTCATTTTGATGATGCTCTGGCAGGCGTGGGATAAGGATTATGGCGCCAAGCCACAGAGCACGGTGACAACCGAGACAAGTACCGGCCAGGCCGATACCACTTCCTCCGTGCCAAGTGCGATTCCGGCGTCACCAGCCATTGGAAACAACGGAACACCCTCTTCGGTGCCGGAGATTTCCTCGACCGCGGCAGTGCCCATGTCGACAACCGACACCTCTCGTCCCGCCGTACCGACCATCACGGTAAAAACCGATCTCTATACCATGGAGATCGGCACGGTTGGCGGTAATGTGCTGAAGGTTTTTCTCAATGACTATCCGGCTTCCCTGGGAGACAAGGAGAACAGCTTCCAGCTGATGAAACCGGAAGTGCCGGAACTGTTCGTCGCCCAATCCGGCCTGATTGCCGGTGAAGGCAGTACGGCACCCAGTCATGAGACCCCTTATCAGGCCGGCAGTAACAGCTATGAACTGACGGACGGAGCGGACCAGTTGAGTGTCGACCTCCACTGGACCAGCCCGGAAGGGGTCACGGTGACCAAGCGCTATACCTATCAGCGCGGCAGCTACCTGGTGACGGTTCAGCATATTCTGCAGAACGGCTCCGGCAAACCCTGGGTCGGCCGGGAATACCGCCAGCTGATGCGCACACCACCGGAAAACAACAGTGCCGCTTCCAAACTGCTCTATACCTATACCGGCGGCGCCATCTACAGCGAAGAGAACAAATACGAGAAAATCTCTTTTGAGGATATGGAAGAGTCCAAGCTCTCCCGTGAGGTGAAAGGCGGCTGGATCGCCATGCTGCAGCACTATTTCCTCGGTGCCTGGATTCCACCTGAAGATCAGACCGACACCTTCTACACCAATGTGCTGCCCGGCAAGCGCTATGTCCTGGGCGCCTACACACCGGCGGTAACGGTCGGACAGGGCGCCAACCACACCTTCAGCAGTGGTTTTGTCGCCAGTCCCAAATTGCAGGATGAACTGAAGGCGATCTCCAAGGGACTCGATCTGAGCGTCGATTATGGCTGGCTGACCGTCATTGCCCAGCCGATCTTCTGGCTGCTGAAGCAGATTCAGGGTGTGGTGGTCAACTGGGGCCTCTCCATTATCCTGCTGACCCTGCTGATCAAGGCGCTGTTCTACAAGCTATCCGAGGCGAGCTACAAATCCATGGCCAACATGCGTCGCATGACGCCGCGCATCCAGGCCCTGAAGGATCGCTTCGGCGAGGACAAAACCCGTCTGAATGCTGCCATGATGGAGCTGTACAAGAAAGAGAAGATCAATCCGCTGGGTGGCTGCCTGCCAATCCTGGTGCAGATCCCGGTCTTCATCTCCCTCTACTGGGTATTGCTGGAGAGCGTGGAACTGCGCCAGGCGCCGTTCATCTTCTGGATACAGGATCTCTCCATCAAGGACCCCTACTTCGTATTGCCACTGATCATGGGTGTCTCCATGTTCATCCAGCAGAAGCTGAATCCGGCACCACCCGATCCCATGCAGGCCAAAATCATGATGGCGCTGCCGGTAGTGTTTACCGTCTTTTTCGCCTTCTTCCCGGCAGGTCTGGTGCTCTACTGGGTGACCAACAACGTGCTGTCGATTGCGCAGCAATGGTACATCACCCGTCAGATTGAGAATGCCGCCGCCAAGGCCTGATCCAACCAGTCCTGTGGATGCACAGGAGTCGATAGCCGCGGTTGCGACCCCGCCCGGTATGGGCGGGGTCGGCGTCATCCGCATTTCCGGGAAGCTGGCGACCACCGTTGCCATCAACCTCACCGGAAGCCTGCCGGAACCCCGCTTAGCCCGCTTTGCCCGTTTTCGTGATGCCGAGGGACAAGTCCTCGATGAGGGGCTGGTGCTGTTCTTTCCCGCACCCCACTCCTTTACCGGTGAAGATGTGCTGGAGCTGCAGGGCCATGGCGGCCCGGTGGTGTTGGATCTGCTGCTGCAGCGTGTCCTGGCCTGTGGCGTGCGCCTGGCCCGGCCCGGCGAGTTCAGCCAACGCGCCTTTCTCAACGGCAAGCTGGATCTGGCCCAGGCCGAGGCGATCGCCGACCTGATCGAGAGCGGCACGGCCGCCGCCGCCCGTCTGGCGGTGCGCTCCCTGGAAGGTGAGTTTTCCCGGCGTATTCATCAGTTGGTGGAGCAGTTGATTCTGCTGCGCATGTACGTGGAGGCGGCCATCGATTTTCCGGAGGAGGAGATCGATTTTCTATCCGATGGCAAGGTGGCCGGGGACTTGGCGGAGATCATCGACGCGGTCGAGGCGGTGCGCAAGAGTGCCCGGCTGGGACGGCTGATGCGCGATGGCATGACCCTGGTGATCGCCGGTCTGCCAAATGCGGGCAAATCCAGTCTGTTGAACAGTCTGGCCGGTCGTGAGTCGGCCATCGTGACCGATATCCCCGGCACCACCCGGGATCTGTTGCGGGAGCAGATACAGATCGATGGCATGCCGCTGCATCTTGTTGATACCGCCGGCCTGCGGGAGAGTAGCGACGCGGTCGAAAAGGAAGGCATACGCCGGGCCCGGGCGGAGATTGCCCGGGCGGATCGCATTCTGTGGATCTTTGATGACAAGCTGGATCCACAACACCGGGCGTTTGACTCCAGCCTGCTGCCAGGTGGCATCCCGGTCACCTTTATCCGTAACAAGATCGATCAGAGCGGGACAGCGGCGGCTGTCAGGGAGACGGCCGCCGCATTCGAGATCGCACTCTCCGCCAAGACCGGGGAAGGAATCGACCTGCTGCGGGAACACCTGAAACAGTGCATGGGTTTCAATAGCGGGCAGGAGGGTGAATTCATCGCCCGGCGCCGGCATCTGGACGCCATCCAGCGCGCGAGTGAGCACCTACTTACTGGTCGTTCCGCGCTGCAGGACCAGGGTTCCGGCGAGCTGCTGGCGGAGGATCTGCGTCAGGCCCAGCAGGCGTTGAGTGAAATCACCGGCGAGTTCACTGCCGATGATCTGCTGGGGCAGATCTTCAGCAGTTTCTGTATTGGCAAATAGAGCCTTCTTAAGGCTCTGTCCCAATTATGCGTTGGTGTTGTTTTGGCCTAGTAATTTGCCCAGTAGGAGCGGCGCCTCGCCGCGAATTCGGCCCGGGGCGGGCCTCCTACAGTTCAAAGCCCCCTGCGGCGACCAAGCGTAGCGATAGGAGTGGCTTCAGCCGCGAATTTCGCGGATAAATCCGCTTCTACAAAAAGACCACTTCTTATGCAGCAGGTAACCGGGACATAGCCTTTCCTAAGCCGGCAGGTTTTTCCCGGCACCGACCCCTGTCCGCATCACTTCCCGTTGCAGGCTGGCGAGTGAGTCCAGGATACGTGTCTTAAGTTCCGTCAGGTAGTGGGCCTGTGTCTCGGCCTCCGCCAGGCGGCCTTCCGCCTTCAGCTGCAGAATCTCCTGACCGGTGCGGTGGACCTCGGCATGTAACGGTTCCATCTCCTGGAATGTGGTGAGATGGCCATAACGCCGCCGGCCATGATTTTCATACCAGTGGCCCAGCCGGCAGGCGCGGTGATTGGTCAGCTCCTGTTGGGTGATCGATAGCCGGCCACCGTCAAGGGTGTTGAGCACGCTTTTTATCCAGCGCTGATGGTCGTATTGTGCCACCAGTAGCGGGAAGTCACTCATTTCCCACTGCGTATTGGCCCAGAGCGCCCAGCTCGGATCTGGTTGCCAGGTCGCGGCCCAACCGGCAACTTCGTCTGCCGGCATGGGGCGGGCAATGCCGTAACCTTGGGCGATATGACAGCCCAGACGCAGCAGCAATACCCCCTGCTCGGCTACCTCGACCCCCTCCGCCACAACATCGCGCCCGAACAGTGTCGAGAGCGTAATCACCGCCTCCACTACGGCCAGGTCGCCGGGGTCATCCAGCACATCGCGCACAAAACTCTGGTCGATCTTGAGCACATCCACCGGCAGACGTTTTAGATATGAAAGAGACGCATACCCTACGCCGAAGTCATCCAGAGCCAGGCGGATGCCCAATTCATGGCAGGCGGCAATGACTCTGGCGGCGTGGTGAAGGTCGGCGATGGCGGCTGACTCCACGATTTCCAGTTCCAGGCATTGGGGCGGGACGTCCGGGTGATGGGCGATGGCGTCCTTGAGGTCATCAAGGAAATGGGGGGCGGTAAAATGTTGGGGCGCAATGTTTACCGCCACAGACCAGTCGTTGAGGCCTGCCCGGTGCCACTCAGCGACCCTGCCGAGAGCCGTGTCCAGGACAAAGCGTCCCAGTTCACTGCCCAGTTCGTTGTCCTCCATGTGGTGCAGGAATTCCCCCGGAGGCACAATGCCGCGTTGCGGATGGCGCCAGCGTGCCAGCGCTTCGAATCCCGTCACCCTGCCTTGGCGCATATCCACCTTGGGCTGGTAGAACAGCTCGAATTCCCCCGCCGCCAGCGCCAGCCGTATCTCTTTGGTCTGCTCCTGGCGTGCCTGACGTTTCTGATCGTGCTGGGCATCGAACAGCTGGTAACGGTTACGGCCCGAATGTTTGGCGGTGTACATCGCTTCGTCGGCATGGCGCAACAGGGTGTCAGGGTCGGTTTGGTCCAGCGGATAGAGGGTAAAGCCCAGACTGGCGGTTAGCTGCGCCACCTCGCCATCCAGGGTATAGGGTTCTGCCAGGCGATCGAGCAGGCGTCCAAAGATGGTTTCAGCCTCGTTCAGAGAGGTGAGGTCGGACAGCACCAGGACGAACTCGTCACCGCCCAGACGTGCCAGCGTGTCGGTGGCGCGCAAGGTTTCCAGCATCCGTGCGGTAGCCAATTTCAGCAATTGGTCGCCGCTGGCGTGGCCCAGACGATCATTGACCGGTTTGAACTCATCCAGGTCCAGCAGACCCACCGCCAGGAGGAGTTGACTGCGGTCGTTGCGAGCAACCGCCTGATTCAGCCGATCGGCCAGCAATGCCCGGTTCGGTAATTTAGTGAGGGCGTCATGGGTAGCCTGCCAACCGATTTTTTTCTGCAGGGCCTTTTTTTCGCTCACATCACTGAATACCAGAACGTAGCCGATAATGTCGCCATTTTCACGAAGTATGGGTGCGGCCGAATCTTCGATTGGTGTCTCGCTGCCGTCCCGGGCGATTAACCGCATATGGGTCTCCAGTGCGGCCACAGTATTCGTTTCTGCAAGCCGAAAAATCGGGTTGATAGCGGTCTCCCGGGTCCCCTCCTGGACAATGTGGAATACCTCGGTCAGTGGTTGTTGTACGGCCTCCATGACTGGCCAGCCGGTCAGTTGCTCGGCTACCGGGTTCATCTGGGTCACCAGGCCGGTGGGATCGGTTGTAATTACACCGTCGCCGATGGACATCAGGGTGACGTGGTTTAACTCCGCCTCCTTCTGCAGTCGTCCCTGTGCCTCGGCGAGCGCCTTGAGCGTGGCTTCCACCTCATCGGCCATGGCGTTGAAGGCGCTGCCAAGTTGCTGAATTTCCCGTGCCCCGCCCACGGCAACCCGGGTATGGTGGTCTTTCAGGAAGCGGCGATAGGCGTCCACCAGCTGGGTGAGCGCAACAAGTGACGTGCGCAGCGTGAGCGCAAGGATAATAAACAGCACCATGATAACGCCACCCAGGGTCGCCACCCGGTTAAGCGCCCGCTGCCAGGTTTCTGTCTGCGGCAGGGTGGCGTCACAGTGCAGAATCAATTCGCCATAATCCGCGCCGCCCGACTGAACCTGCTGGCGATGCTCGCAGCCCTTGATGCCGGAGAGTCGAATAAACCAGGACGGTATGGTTTGGGTAGTGGGTACGGTTTTGGCAATTAGCTGTTCCCGCCCCATTCGCCACTCGGCACGGCTGAGGTAGGGGCGCAGCTGTACCTCCCGGTCCAGTTGCTCCTGGATGCTGCTGTAGTCGCCGATGTTGACGCTTTTCGTGACGATCGGGTGCAGGGTGGCTGCTGCAACCGCCAGGGTATTCTGCATGGCCTGGGTCTGGGCGACACGCTCCTCGTTCAGGAACATCCAGGTGCGTAAACTTCCGGTACAGAGGACCACCAGGGCGATCGGCAGAAACAGTCTCCAGAACAGGGAGAGGCGCTGGTACTGGCTCATTGCGGTCTGTCCTGTTCACGCAAGAAGCGGTGGTTGGGGATATAATCGGTTTCGGTGGCAGGAACAAAGGCCAGCGGTAGCGGATTCCTTATGATCTCGTCGGTGCTGTCCAGTGTGGCGGGTACCTGTTTCACCAAGGCCGCCGGGTGCGGGTTGAGGACCGCAAATTTTAGCGCATCCGACGTATGTGCCGGGTAGGCCGATGCCGGGTAGGCCGAAAACTGGTTGTACAGCAGGCCGAGACAGACCAGGAAGGCGCGTGGCATGGGATCTCCATCGGTTTCCATCAACTGACAAGATTCAGCTTGTCCACTACATACAATGAAGGGTAACCGCTGTGAATCCCCAAATCCATCTATCCGTTAAGAAAGGCCGGTGATGCCCGGCTATAGGTCACAAAAGTTCACAAAGGGGTTGTCCTTGTCGGCGTTGTTGGCCAAACTTCGCGGCTGACAGATCAGGCATCAGCCGGATATTGTGAGTTTACGACATTCCCTGGACAGGCTTTTATAATCAACCATGTTCTCCCTCACCCCCATGCAGTACCAATGGCTGGTGGTGGCCCTGTCGGCCATTGCCCTGCTGATACTGGTCATCGTTTTCCGGCGCCGTCTGGTCGCCTCCCTGAAGCAGCGGCAGATCGGCCAGGCTATCCGGCGCCTGGGACCCAAGGTGCATCATGACCTGCTGGTACCCGACGGTATCGATGGCGTACTGGTGGCTGACTACGTGGTGTTGACCCACAAGGGAATCCTGCTGGTGACGGTCAACTGGTATGAAGGCAATATCTTCGGTGGCAAGGATACCGATCAGTGGACCCAGGTATTGCGCGGTACCTCGCACCGATTTAATAATCCGCTGCATGAGCTGCAACTGATCTGCGCCACGGTCCGATCCCTGGTGCCGAACATCCCGGTCAGCGGCATTGTCCTGTTTGCCGGCGATTGCGCTTTTCCGAAAGATAAGCCGGACGGCGCCTGTCTGGTGAATGACCTGCCGCGACGGCGGCGCAAGCAGGTGGTCCCGCCGCGTTTTGAAACCGCCTGGGAACTGCTGCTGGCCAAGGCCGGCATGCTCAGGGTGAACTGAGTGATTGATCCTGTTCCGGCAGTTGCCGGAGTTGCCGGAGTTGCCGGAGTTGCAGGCTGATCAGTTGTGAACCGAGCAGTGAAAGTACCACATAGAGGGCGAAGAACCAGAGGCCGGCCTGCACCTCGGCGTGGGTCAACCCGCCGGCATTACTGGAGAAGTAGGCCACCAGGATGGCCACCACAAAGACATCGGCCATGGACCATTTGCCCAGATAGTGGCTCAGGTGCAGTCCGCGCAGGGAGAGATGGTGGGTGCGGCTGAACAGGGTCAGCCAGGCGACAGCGGTCTTTAGCAACGGTAGTATCACGCTGAACAGCAGCAGCAGCAGCGCCAGCCAGAGGTTGCCATGCTCCCAGAGGCCGCTGACCGTGGTGAGTATCCCCTTGGATTGAAACTGCAGCACGGTCTCACCCAGTACCGGCAACGTCTTGCTTACCTCGACGGAGAGAATCGGTGTCGTTAGACCGACCACCAGGGAGATGACGCCTACCGAGAGCATGGCATACCCGAGATCTCCGGCGCTGCGCCGTTGCAGCCAGGCAAGCAACAGCAACAGCCCGGAATCAATCAGAAACAGCGCCGTCAGTTGATTGACCGACTCTTTGTAGGCGGCCTGCAGCGCTTTCTGCTGATTGAGCTCTTCGAGCTGTTGGCTGTACCCGTCATAAAGGCCGAAACTCAACGCCTCCAGTAACTGCCGACCGCTGCTCTCCAGCTGACTGGTGGTCTGCAACTGCTGAATAATCGCCAGGGTCTGTTGCTCATAGGCGGTCGCCTGTTCCCAGATTTTCCAGGCACAACCCGCCAACCCGATCAGCAGCAGGACCAGCAGCAGCCGGTTCAGTGGCTTGTTCATCAATTAACCCTGTCCGATTGCGGCCTCAAGATGCCTTACTCTATCGGGGAAACTCGGGGGATTGCAAACCGGCGAATACCCAGCCATCTGTACCGGTATTGCGGGGCCGTGATCTGGTAAGATGGGCGACGAAATCGCATACCGGCACAGGAAAACAACATGTTGAAACTTGCTTATGTAGGCGGACTGGGAATGATGGCCGGTCCGGCCGCTACTCATTTGACCGCCGATGGACCCGCCCGGGTATTGCGGGTGCAGGATCGGGGCACCCAGGGTGGCAGCCGTGACCGGTACCGGGCAGACTGGCAGGTGCATGGCGCGGAATTGGTGCCGACTCTGCAACAGCTGGTGGGCAATGGCGATCTGGATGGCGTGGTGGTCTGTGCCGGCAAGAACGGTGACGATGTGGCGATCATCAGCGAGCTGACGAACCTTTTACGCGCCGTATCGACCACCCGTCCCTTCATCCTGCATCTCTCTACCGTCAGCCCCGACTTCGCCGAGGCCGCGACCAGCTTCTGCGCCAGTCAACAGGTGGACTATGTCAACTATCCCCTGACCGGGGGACCCCTGGGAGCTCAGCTGGGTGGATCCGATCCCAAGGGGATGCTGATCCTGGCCAGTGGCGATGCGGCGATTTATCAGCGCCTGCTGCCGCTGCTGCAGCGGCTGGGGCATCCCCGATACTTTGGCAGTTCGCCGGCGGCAGGAGCCATTACCAAGCTGGTCGGTCACCACATGGTGTTCAATGGCCTGAACGGCATTGCCACCGCTGCCGCCATCCATGCCGACTGTTTCAATCAGGGCAGGCTGGGGGGCGACGAGCAGTTCGATTATCTCGCTTTTCTCAACGGCGGTGCCGGCGGCACCCGCCAATGGGAGCTGGGACTCAGCAAGGGCATTGCGACAGACAACTGGGAGCAGGGTTTCAGCATCCACCACGCGGTCGTGGATGCCATCTACGCCGCCCGTCTCGCAGTGGCGGCCGGACTGTCGCGGATCTCCATCCAGGCCATGACCAATACTGCCTTCACCTTCTCCTATCTGTTGAACCGCTATCCCGGGCAGACCCTGGCCACCCATGCGGTGGCCAGGGAGATGATCCGCAGCGGCAGTGCCGGCCTGGATCACTTCATGACCGAGCGGGGCGCTTTTGGCGCGGATGCGGATGCAGTAATCACCGCCTGTGTCGCCTCGCTGCCGGAGAAGATTCGCGACTCGGCCCTGCTCGAGGTAACGACCGCTCACTTTGAGTCCGGGCTGGATTGAGTTCGCCGGGCTTGTTGGAACGGCC
Organism: Sedimenticola selenatireducens DSM 17993; assembly: GCF_000428045.1. Classification (GTDB taxonomy): domain Bacteria; phylum Pseudomonadota; class Gammaproteobacteria; order Chromatiales; family Chromatiaceae; genus Sedimenticola; species Sedimenticola selenatireducens. The sequence goes on from NZ_ATZE01000003.1 coordinate 55,051, forward strand.
GGCGCTGCTGCTGGTGTTGACCACCCTGTTCTGGGGCGGCAATGCGGTGGTGGGCAAGTTTGCCATCAACTACATGTCAGGCATTGAGCTCTCGTTCTGGCGCTGGGTACTGGCGTTTTTGATCCTGCTGCCTATTGCCTGGCGTGCCTGCCTGCGGGATCTGGCCTATTACCGCCGCCATTTGTGGCTGTTGCTGTTGCTCGCCCTGCTCAGTGTCTCGCTCTACAACTCACTGCAGTATGTGGCATTGCAGTTCACCACTGCCATCAATGTGGGGGTGGTAAGCGCCACCATGCCGCTGGAGGTGTTTCTGCTGACCTGGCTGTTTGGCCAGGAGCGGGCCAACTGGTTGCAGAAGCTGGGTATGCTGCTGGCCCTGGTGGGTGTCTGCTGGGTGGTCTCCCGGGGTGACCTGCAGCTGCTTACCAGCCTGCAGCTGAACCCGGGTGATCTGCTGATGTTGACGGCCGTGTTCGGCTTTGCCGTCTATTCGGTGTTGATGAAAAAACTGCCGCCAGAGCTGGATAAGCTTGGCCTGCTGCTGCTGCTGATTCTGATCGGTATCTTCGGTATCCTGCCCTTTTATCTCTGGGATATCAGCGGGCGCGATACCTTCAGCCTGAACAGCGATACGGTACTGATCCTCGGCTATGTGGCCATCTTCCCCTCACTGCTCTCCTACTACTTCTGGAACAAGGCGGTACTGCTCGGCGGCGCCAACCAGGCCGGACTGTTCACCAATCTGATCTCGGTGTTTGCCAGCCTGCTGGCGGTGATCTTTCTCGGCGAGAGGTTACAGTCCTACCATGTGATCGGCATGACCACCATCTTCCTCGCTATCCTGCTCGCCACCTATGTCTCCAGGTGGTATTCCCAAAGACAATAACGGTAAAATAAACATAGAAAAATCGGGTTTTATTGGAGTCAAAACATGAACAAGAGTATCCGGGGAACACAAACCGAAAAGAATCTGCTCACCGCCTTTGCCGGCGAGTCGCAGGCGCGCAACCGCTATACCTACTTTGCCGGTGCGGCACGCAAGGAGGGGCTGGTGCAGATCGCCGCCATTTTTGAAGAGACCGCCAACCAGGAGAAGGAGCACGCCAAGCGCTTTTTCAATTTTCTCGAGGGTGGCGATCTGGAGATCACCGAGACCTTCCCCGCCGGCCTGACCGGCAGCACCCTGGAAAACCTGCGTCACGCCGCCGCCGGTGAAGAGCATGAGTGGACCGACATGTATCCGGCCTTTGCCAAGGTTGCCCGGGAAGAGGGTTTCAAGCAGGTGGCGGCGGCATTCGAGGCGATCAGTATTGCCGAGAAACAGCACCACAAACAGTACCAGACCCTGGCGGACAACCTGGAGGCGGGCTTGGTGTTCAAGCGCAACGGCAAGGTAGTCTGGCGCTGTCGCAACTGCGGTTATCTGCATGAGGGTGAGGCGGCCCCCAACGTCTGCCCCGCCTGCCTCCATCCCCAGGCCCATTTCGAACTGCTGGGCGAGAACTGGTAGGAGCGGTACCCAAACAGGGGGCAGGCACAGGGCCTGCCCCCTACTACGCGTTCTGTCACCCCGGTTCAGGCGCGGAAATTTCGCACCAGTTGGCGCAACCGGCGCTGCTGTTTCGGGTCATCTTCGGCGCCATAACGTAACGCGATGTAGAGATCGATTATGGCACTCACCGGTCGCTGCAGATCGGGTCGCTGCCGGATCACCCGACGGGCAAAATCCTGCGGCCCCTCGTGGGACAGGCGTGCTATCCCCTTGCGCGCCAGGCGGCGGCAGAATTTCCCATAGTCGCGCTGTACCGGGTCGGGTCTGTCCCGGTCGCGCCAACGCATCAGCAGGATCAATAATGGCACCAGTGCGGCGACGGCCAACACCATGGTGAGTGCCAGCTTGAATGCCGAGAGTGAGCCAAAGCCCAGCAGTTGCAGGAGTCGTTGCTGCTGCTGACTGGAGTAGCCAAGAATCCAGCGGTGCCAGGAGGCATTGGCTGCATCCAGCCCCAGCCCGAACTGTTTTGCCAGCCTGTTCAGCAGATCGTGATCACCGGCCGAGAAGATGACCGGGCTGCCCGGCGCGGTATTCTCCTGCAGGTCGAATTCAAAGGTGCGTTCAATGCGTTCCGGGGCCACGGCGGCCGTCGGGTCGATCCGGGTCCAGCCGCTCTGCTCAAGCCACACCTCGCTCCAGGCGTGGGCATCCGACTGACGCACAATCAGGTAATTGCCCAGGGGATTGCGCTCGCCGCCCTGGTAGCCGGTCACCACCCGGGCCGGGATACCGGCCAGTCGCATCAGCAGGGTGAAGCTGGTGGCGTAGTGCTCGCAGAAGCCACGGCGGCTGTCGAACAGAAACTGGTCGACCGGATTGGTCTCCAGCAGGGGCGGGTTGAGGGTGTAGTGGAAGGGCTCGTTGCGGAAGAATTGCAGTGCCCGGTTGACCAGCTGGCGATCGTCAGCGGATTCGGCTCGCCAACGGGACACCAGTGCCCGCATACGCGGGGTCACCGTGTCGGGCAGTTGCAACCCCAGCCGGCGCTGCCGTTCGCTTAAAGAACCGGTGTGGTACTGCAGGCGCGAGCTGGCGCTATAGCGATAGCGCCGCTGGCGGATATCCTTGGCAGTGATCTGAAAGTCCGCCAGCAGACTGGCCTCGGCGGGCAGGGTTTCCGGCAGATCCAGCGCGTAGAGCCAGTCGTTGGGTGAGGGTTCCAGGGTCACCTGATAGCTGACCGGTGGGGCGTCGCTACGGTAGCTGACTAGAGCCGTCTTCGGCAGATCGGCACGGCCCCAACGCCGCCCGTCGGTATGCCAGAGTACGGGTCCGCGCCAGTAGCGCAGCGGCGGCGCTGGCATGGCCTGATCAAAATCGACCCGGAAGGCGACGGCCCGGGAGCGAATCAGCCGGCTGATGCTGCCCAGGGTGATGCTGTCGCTGAGACCGGTCTGACCGGTGGAGTTGTCCACACCAAGATTCCAAAGCGGTCCATTGAGGCGCGGGAACAGGAAGAACAGCACCAGCATGACCGGCAGCGCCTGTGCGGTCATGCCGGCGGCCAGACGCAGTGAATGCAGCGGCCAGCCACTATGGGACTCGGTACGGCCGGCCTCGATCAGCAGACCGCTGAGCGCGATCACCATCACCACCACATAGGCCACCTGCAGCATCCCCTGATCAAACAGGAAGTGGGTGATCAGGGTGAAGTAGCCGAGAAATACCACCACATAGAGATCGCGCCGTCGTCGGCACTCCATCAGCTTAAGACCCATCATCAGGGACAGCAGGGCAACCTTGGCCGGCAGGCCCATCAGCAGCGGGTAGAGTGAGAGGATCAGTGCCGCACTGGCCAGGGTGATACCAAGCAGTAGCCAGCGGCCGAGCCGCAGGTGCGGCCGATAGAGGCTGGTGACGCGCAACAGGACGACTGCGAAAAACGCCAGGCTGATGCGCGGGTCCAGCCGGGCAAAATGGGGCGCCACCACCAGCAGTGTGATCAGACTGAGGGAGAGCAACGACCGGTGGTTGAGGGGGGGTGGATTCATGTCTGCTCACCAAACAGGGCCAGTGCGGCGAGCGCGGCCCGGCGTTGCGCATCGCCCCGGGCCGGCTTCAACTCCAGGTTTGGCAGGCGCAGCCCGAATGCCTGCTGCTGTTCGGTCGCCTCCAGCACCGCCCGACACAGGGCGCTGAGCCGGCTTTCGGTCTCCATCCCGGGGTAATGCCCCCAGTCAATCCATAGCAGATCAGCCCGATCACCGCCGAACTGCTTGGTATGCAGCCCCTGTTCCCGTGCCTGGGCCTTCCAATCGATCTGCCGGGGCGAGTCGCCGGGCCGGTAGCTGCGCAGGCCGATAAAATCATCACTGCCAACCCCCTTGTCTCCATGCGGACTTGGCTGGTAGCTGGACTGGCTGGTGATAGCGGTGTGCGGTCCGGGCGCGGGATAAACCAGGACCTCGCCAGCCAGCTCCAGATAACTCCAGGCATACAGCAGACCGAGTGGATAGCGGGTGCTGAGGGTACAGCGTGGCATGGGTAAACGGCCGCGCCGTTCGGCGCGAGTGGTCAGGCTAAAGGTCTGTTCGCTGTGTGGTGCGAGGTCGCCGGCGACCGGATCACCTGCTGCAAAGTTCAGCAGGACGCCCGGACGTTCATTGTCCCGGGAATTGCTGATCTGGATCTCAAAACAGGCCTGCTGGCCCTTGAATACCGGTGCACTGCGGCCCGGGCGGAGTGTCAGCCCGAGCAGATTACGCCAGGTGTGCAACATGGCCACCAGACCGAGGCCGGCCAGTAGGAAGGTGAGCAGAAAACCGAGATTGTTGGCATAGTTGATGGAGCCGATCCACATCAGCAACAGCAGCAGGGCGAAACCGAGGCCCTGACGGGTGGGAATGATGTAAATCTGTTGTGCGCCGACCGTGGCCCTGCCCCGCCCGTCGCTGCGGCAGCGCCGGATAAACCGCTCCGGGATCTTCAGCCTCATGGCAGCGGCACGGATTCCAGCAGAAACTGCGCCAGCCCCTGCCCCTCGGCCACGCCGGTGTCACTGCCGGAGTGTAGCCGATGGGCGACGGTGGCACTGAGCACCGCCTGCACATCTTCGGGTAGCACCTGCGCATGACCGGCCTGCAGCGCCCAGGCGCGGGCGCTGTTGATCAGGGCGAGGCCGGCACGGGGTGACAGTCCGTGATGGAAGCGCGGACTGTTGCGGCTGAATTTGAGCAGGGCCTGGATGTAATCCAGCAAAGCATTCGACACATGGACCTGGATTACCTGCTGCTGCAGGTCGCGCAGCTGTTCCAGGGTCAGGCAGGGGGTGAGCTGTTCCAGCAGACTGCGTCGGTCCTCGCCACTCAGCAGTATCCGCTCCGCCCGCTCATCCGGATAACCGATATGGATACGCATCAGGAAACGGTCCAGTTGCGACTCCGGCAGCGGGAAGGTGCCGATCTGGTGGGCCGGGTTCTGGGTGGCAATGACGAAGAACGGTTGTGGCAGGTTGCGGGTCATGCCGTCGCTGGTTACCTGTCGCTCCTCCATCGCTTCCAGCAATGCGCTCTGTGCCTTGGGTGTGGCTCGGTTGATCTCATCCGCCAGCAGTAACTGGGTGAACACCGGTCCCGGATGAAACTGGAATGATTCGTCGCCCCGATGGTATACCGAGACGCCGATGATATCCGCCGGCAACAGGTCGCTGGTGAACTGGATGCGCTGATACTGCAGTCCCAGCAGCCGGGCCAGGGTGTGGGCCAGGGTGGTCTTGCCGACCCCGGGCAGATCCTCGATCAGCAGATGGCCGTTGGCCAGCAGACAGGTCAGGGCCAGCCGCAGGGTCTGCTCCTTGCCGACAATGATTTTACCCGCTTGCATCACCGCCTCATCCAGCAACTGCTTCATAGCCACTCCCGTTTTTTTGATAGCTGGAAGAGTACCAGCTTTTTGTGGGCTTCCAGACAATGTGATTCCCATAGCGTCGACCGGTTAGGAAAAACAGACACCCGTATCCGGTTTGGATTCGTCAAATCACTCGCAATTTTTTAGACTCGGAATAATTTGACCAGTGTAAACGGGGTTTTCACTGCCTGAAAAATTCCCCATATACTGCACAGCAGCAGCGGCTGGAAGCCGCGTCTTTGCTCAATTCAGCACATCCTTATCTACTAACATGCTGCAAATGCAACATAGCTTTTTTTAATTGTTGCAAAGCGAATTCTGATTATCGCCGGTTCAGTTCCAGGACTAGGATGGGTCCGTTTGCCAGTGTCGGGTTCAGATATCTCAGAGTAAATCGAACCGTAGCTTGCGGTGACCATAATAATCAGACACTGCAGGAACCTCTGCCTGGCAAGCAGTTGCCGGGTTATATCCCTATCACCATAACCAAAATGGCCCGGCCTTAAATCAAAAACGATTTTTGGAGGTATACATGACATCGGGTCTTGTTTTTGCACTGTTATGCGCCGTCGGGGCAATCGCCTACGGCGTCTATTCCATCCGCTGGCTGTTGGCCAAGCCGGAGGGATCGGAAGAGATGCGCAGTATCAGCCTGGCGATCCAGGAGGGGGCATCGGCCTACCTCAATCGTCAGTACATGGCGATCAGCATTGTCGGGGTGATCCTGTTTGGGGTGATCTTCGTGCTGCTCAACTCCACCACCGCGGTCGGTTTTGCCATCGGCGCCATCTTCTCCGGCCTGGCCGGATATATCGGTATGCATATCTCGGTGCGGGCCAATTCACGCACCACCGAAGCGGCCAAGACCGGACTCAATGCGGCGTTGGCCGTGGCCTTCCGGGGCGGCGCCATCACCGGTCTGCTGGTGGTGGGTCTCGGCCTGCTGGCGGTGGCCGGTTTTTATGGCTGGCTGCTCAGCATGACCCCGGTGGGTGAGCCGGTAAAGCTGGCCCCGTTGATCGGTCTGGCCTTTGGTGGCTCGCTGATCTCCATCTTCGCCCGTCTGGGTGGCGGTATCTTCACCAAGGGAGCGGATGTGGGTGCCGATCTGGTGGGCAAGGTGGAAGCCGGCATCCCCGAAGATGATCCGCGCAATCCGGCGGTGATTGCTGATAACGTGGGCGACAATGTGGGTGACTGCGCCGGTATGGCGGCCGACCTGTTCGAGACCTATGCGGTGACCACCATCGCCACCATGATGCTGGGTGCGCTGATATTTGCGGACAATCCCAACGCGGCCCTGCTGCCGCTGGTGCTGGGTGGGATCTCCATCATCACTTCGATCATCGGTACCTTCTTTGTCTCGGTAAAGGAAGGCGGCAAGATCATGAATGCGCTATACCGCGCCCTGGGTGTCTCGGCCATTCTGTCGGCCATCGCCTTCTATCCGGTAACCCAGTGGCTGATGGGCAGTGATGCCACCTATGCGGTGATGGATCTGTACAGCGCGGCCCTGATCGGACTGATCATTACCGCTGCGCTGGTGATGATCACGGACTACTACACCTCGACCGACTATCGGCCGGTGCGTCTGCTGGCGGCGGCCTCCACCACCGGTCACGGCACCAACATCATCGCCGGCCTGGCGCTCTCCATGCGCTCCACGGCGGCTCCGCTGGTGGTTATCTGCGCCGGTATCCTGGTCTCCTATTCCATGGCCGGGCTGTACGGTATCGCCATTGCCGCCACCTCCATGCTGTCAATGACCGGGATCATCGTCGCCATCGATGCCTACGGACCGATCACCGACAATGCCGGCGGTATTGCCGAGATGGCCAACCTGCCCAACGAGGTGCGCAACACCACCGATGAGCTGGATGCCGTGGGCAACACCACCAAGGCGGTGACCAAGGGCTACGCTATCGGTTCCGCGGCGTTGGCGGCCCTGGTGCTGTTTGCAGACTATACCCGGGAACTGGCGCAGCATACCGGTGAGGCTCTGACCTTCGACCTCTCCAACCATCTGGTAATTGTCGGATTGTTTATCGGCGGCCTGGTGCCCTACCTGTTCGGCGCCATGGCGATGGAAGCGGTAGGTCGTGCAGCGGGTGGCATCGTGCGCGAGGTGCGGCGCCAGTTCAAGGAGATTCCCGGTATCATGGACGGCAGCGCAAAACCGGACTACTCCCGCGCCGTCGACATGCTGACCAAGTCAGCCATCAAGGAGATGGTGCTCCCTTCCCTGCTGCCGATTGCCGTGCCGCTAGCGGTGGGCCTGATGCTGGGTCCGCAAGCGCTGGGCGGAGTGTTGCTGGGTTCCATCATCACTGGCCTGTTTGTCGCTATCTCCATGACCACCGGTGGTGGCGCCTGGGATAATGCCAAGAAGTTTATTGAAGATGACAACCATGGCGGCAAGGGCTCCGAGGCGCACAAGGCATCGGTCACCGGCGATACAGTGGGTGATCCCTACAAGGACACCGCTGGTCCCGCCATCAACCCGTTGATCAAGATCATCAACATCGTGGCACTGATGATCGTACCCTTAATGTAATCGCATGCCGGGAAGTCTGGCCGGGTGTCCCCGGCCAACGCTTCCCGGAACAGGAGGAAACACCATGGGCAAAGTCAGAATTCAACTGGCACCGGAGATCGAGTTCAAGATGGAGCTGGAGGTGCCGGAAGTGGAGTCCGGCACCCGCGACTATGATGTGCAGCAGCACAAGACAGAGGTGTATGCGGAGTTTGAACGGCGGCTGAAAGCCGCCTTCCCGGAAGGCTACCGGATGCATACCTTCGAATTCGGCCTGGATACAGGCTGGCACGAGGAGCTGTCCGAGAGTTGAGCGGTAGCGACCCCGGCCACCTTCCGTGGCCGGGGTAGGCTATCAACCATTTTTCCCCTTCCCCTCCCGACACCCAGGCCGCCGGTTCCCTGCCCGGTTTGTCCCTATCAGGGTTGTCTGGTTTCAGCCCACTGTTTGTAGCGGTACACTAGCGGACTGTTTCTGTGCCAGGCGGCACAGGTGGCGTCTCCTTATCGCAATTCAAATTCACTTTGATGCGGTTATCGACGCGCAGCGGCGATTGGCGGCAATCCCTGTCGCGACAGCAAATTTTGTCCAGGATGGAGCGGAGGAGCCCGCGTGAAAAAAGCATTGCTGATGTTGTCCCTGATCGCCCTGTTGGGGGCCGGGGGTTGGTTCTGGTGGTCAAACGGCAGTGCGCCGACGGTTACGGGAGAGCTGAACCTCTATGGAAACATCGAGGTTCGCCTGGTCAACCTGGCCTTCAATGCCAATGGACGCATTGTCGACATGACGGTGTCTGAAGGCGCCCGGGTGCAGCCGGGACAACCGCTTGCCCAACTGGAGACCAGTCAACTTGAGGCACTGCGCAATGCGGCTGCCTCCCGGGTCGAGGCGCAGCAGCAGCAGGTGAATGCCCTGCTGGCCGGTACCCGTCCGGAGGAGATCGACAAGCTGCGTGCCGAACTGCAGGAGGCGCGGGCCCAGTCGCTGAACGCCCGACGCAGCCTTCAGCGGCAGCAGGATCTGGCACAAAAGGGCCTGGCATCTCCCCAGGATCTGGACAACGCCAGGACCGTGGCCGAGGCGGCTGTAGCCAGGGTGCACGCAGTGGAGGCCGGACTGGCACTCGCGGTTGCCGGGCCGCGCGCCGAGGATGTGGCGGCCGCCCAGGCTACCCTGAGCGCCCTGCAAGCAGACCTGGCACTGGCCGAACGAAACCTGGCCGAGGCGGCCTTGCACGCCCCGGCGGCCGGGGTGATCCAGAGCCGTATTTTGGAGCCGGGAGACATGGCCTCGTCACAGCGTCCGGTCTATACCCTGGCGCTGACCGAACCGCTGTGGGCGAGGGTCTATGTGGATGGGCCCCATCTCGGGCGGATTCGCCAGGGCATGCCGGCCGCGGTCAGTAGCGACAGCTTTCCCGACAAACAGTACTCTGGCTGGGTCGGCTATATCTCCCCCAGCGCCGAGTTCACACCCAAGCAGGTACAGACCGAAGAGGTGCGCGCCGACCTGGTTTACCAGGTTCATGTGTTCGTCTGTAATCCCCAGGATGAACTGCGTCTGGGCATGCCGGTGACGGTCATGCTGGATCTTGACCGGGAACCCGTCGCGACTCCCGGTTGCGGTCAATAGGCGCGACAACCATGTCGAAGCCGGTCATGGAAGTCGATGTACTCTCCAAGTCGTTCCGACTGCCCGGGCGCACGGTTCAGGCGCTGCGGGATATCAATCTGCAGGTGGCGGCCGGCGTGGTAACCGGACTGATCGGACCGGACGGTGCCGGCAAGACCACCCTGATGCGTCTGGCTGCCGGCCTGTTGCTGCCGGATAGCGGGACCATCCGGGTGCTCGGACAGGATGTTGCCAGCGAGTCGCTGGCGGTGCAATCACAGATCGGCTACATGCCGCAGCGGTTTGGTCTGTATGAGGATCTGTCGGTGCAGGAGAATCTGGACCTGTATGCCGACCTGCAGAACGTGCCACCCGCCAACAGGCGGGAGCGCTACGACGAGCTGCTCAACATGACCGGCCTGGGCAGGTTTACCCGGCGCCTGGCCGGACAGCTGTCCGGCGGTATGAAACAGAAACTGGGCCTGGCCTGCACCCTGGTGCGTTCGCCCCGGCTGCTGCTGCTGGATGAACCGACGGTCGGGGTAGACCCGCTATCGCGCCGCGAGCTCTGGTCGATCGTCTACCGCCTGGTGGAGCAGGAGGGCATGAGCGTGCTGCTGAGCACCGCCTATCTGGATGAGGCGGAACGCTGCGCCGAGGTGATCCTGTTGCACCAGGGCGAGGTGGTGGGGCATGACCGGCCGGCGGCCTTCAGCGAACCGCTGCGGGGTCGCAGCTTCAGGGTGCGGCAGGCCGATACACTGCCGCGCCGACTGCAGGCCCGCCTGGCGAAGTTGCCGGACGTATTCGATGCCACGGTTCAGGGGCAGGCGGTGCGGCTGGTGATGCAGCATGCCGAACCACCGAAACTGGATGCCGACGACCTCTCGGGTGCGCACTGCGAGGCGGTGTCCCCCCGCTTCGAGGACGGGTTCATCGATCTGTTGCGTGACAGCGGGTCCCTTCAGCAGGTCCTGCGACCCGTACCGCATGAGGTCACGCCCGGTGACGCCATCAGCGTGTCCGGACTGACCCGGCGGTTTGGTGATTTCGTGGCGGTTCGGAATGTAAGTTTCGCCGTGGCTGCCGGTGAAGTGTTCGGCCTGCTCGGTGCCAATGGCGCCGGCAAGACCACCACCTTCCGCATGCTCTGTGGCCTGTTGCCAGTGAGTGGTGGTGAAGTCAGTGTGGCCGGGGTGGACCTGCGGCGGGCGCCGGCCGCAGCGCGTGCTCGTATCGGCTACATGTCGCAGAAATTCTCCCTCTACGGAAACCTCACCGTGCAACAGAATCTGGAGTTTTTCAGTCGGGCCTATGGTCTGCGCGGCGCGCGGCGCCGGGAACGCATGGCCTGGGCGCTGCGTGAACTGGATCTGGCGGGCTTTGTCGGCGCCGCCAGTGGCGACCTGCCGCTGGGTTACAAGCAGCGTCTGGCGCTGGCCTGCGCGCTGATGCATGAACCGGATATCCTGTTTTTGGACGAACCGACCTCCGGGGTCGACCCCCTGGCCCGGCGCGAGTTCTGGTCGCACATCAACGCCTTGGCCGATGCCGGGGTGGCGGTACTGGTGACCACCCATTTCATGGAGGAGGCGGAGTACTGCGACCGCCTGGCAATCATGGCGGAGGGTGAGATACTGGCCTTGGGCACGCCGGCCGAGGTGAAGGCCAGGTCGCTCGGCAGTGAGGCGTCGGACGCTACCATGGAAGCGGCCTTTATCGCCCTGATCGAAGATGGAGAGGCGGCGTGAACCGGCGGGTCCGTGGTCTGTTGCGCAAGGAGTTCCTGCAGGTGCTGCGTGATCCCAGCAGTATTGCAATCGCCTTTCTGATGCCGGCGTTTCTGCTGCTGCTGTTCGGCTACGGGGTGTCGATGGATGCCACGGATGTACCCCTTGGCCTGGTGGTGGAGCAACCGAGTGCCGAGGCGGAAAGCTTCATCGGGGTGTTCCGGCACTCGCGCTATTTTTCACCCCGACGTTTTCCCGATCGGGCCGCTGCCCAGCAGGCGCTTGGTGCCGGCCAGGTGGATGGCGTGGTGGTGCTCCCCGGCGACTTCGCGGCGCGTCTGCGGGGCGAGGTGGGCGCGCCCATCCAGCTGATCGTCAATGGTGTGAATGCCAATTCGGCGCGCCTGCTGCAGGGCTATGTCGAGGGCGCCTGGCGTAATTGGCTGGAGCGGGAACTGGGTGCCCGGGCCCGGCCGCTGGGCCAGCCGGTGATGCTGCAACCACGGATCTGGTTCAATCCGGGGCTGCGCAGCCGCAACTATCTGGTACCCGGTCTGGTGGCGATCAATATGACCCTGGTGGGTGCGCTGCTGACCGCCCTGGTGATGGCCCGTGAGTGGGAGCGCGGCACCCTGGAGGCCATGCTGGTGACCCCGGTCAGCATGCGCGAGGTGCTGATCGGCAAGGTGCTCCCCTACTTTGTGCTGGGCATGGGCGGCATGGCTCTCTCCGTGGCCATGGCCCTGTGGCTGTTCCTGGTGCCGTTGCGCGGTTCGTTCTGGGTGCTGACCGCCTGTTCGGCGCTCTATCTGCTGGTCGCCCTGGGCATGGGGTTGCTGATTTCCGTGACTACCCGCAACCAGTTTGTGGCGGGCATGGTGGCCATCGTCGCCACCTTTCTGCCGGCCTTCCTGCTCTCCGGCATGCTGTTTGATATCGACTCCATGCCTGCCGCCGTGCAGTGGATTACCCATCTGGTCGCCGCGCGCTATTTTGTCGCCATCCTGCAGACCCTGTTCCTGGCCGGTGATGTCTGGGGGGTGATTGTGCCCAATTCCCTGGCGCTGCTGGCGATGGCGCTGCTGTTCCTCGGCCTGGCGCGCCGGCGCATGCACAAGCGGCTGGAGTGATCGCAATGTGGCAACGTATTCTGGCCCTGGTGGTGAAGGAGTTCCTGAACCTGTTCAAGGACAAGCAGAGCCGTTTCGTCACCATTGTACCGCCACTGATTCAGTTGGTGGTGTTCGGCTATGCGGCCTCGTTCGACCTCAACCATGTGCCCTACGCGGTCTATGACCGGGACCAGGGTCAGGCCGGCCGGGCATTGATGGCGACATTCTCGGGCTCGCCCAATTTCCAGTTGCGGCATATCGTGCAGCGACAGGATGAGATCGCGGACCTGCTGGACAACCGCGAGGTACTGCTGGTCCTCCAGCTGGAACCGCGCTTCAGCGAAAAGCTGGCCGCCGGCGAACCGGCCCAGGTTCAGGTCCTGGTGGACGGGCGCAATTCCAATACCGCGCAGATCGCGGTCAACTATGCCGGCACGGTCATCGGCAATTTCAATGAACAGTGGATTGCCAGGCACGGGCTGGATGCACCGCCGGCCCACCTGGTGAGTCGTGCCTGGTTCAACCCCAACCTGGAGAGCCGCTGGTTCTTCATTCCCGGACTGGTGGGCCTGCTGACCCTGGTGGTCACCATGGTGGTAACTTCCCTGTCGGTGGCCCGGGAGCGGGAGCAAGGGACCTTTGATCAACTGCTGGTGACGCCGCTGCGACCGTTTGAGATTCTGATCGGCAAGGCGACACCCGGTTTCGTGGTGGGACTGGCCGAAGGGAGCCTGGTGATCCTGCTGGCCCAGGTCTGGTTCGGCGTGCCGCTGGTGGGTGAGTTGGGTGTCCTCTACCTCGGACTGGTGTTGTTCCTGCTGGCGGCCATCGGTATCGGACTCGCCATCTCGTCACTGGCGGTAACCCTGCAGCAGGCCCTGCTTGGCGGTTTCCTGTTCCTGGTGCCGGCGGTCATCCTGTCCGGTTTCGCCACGCCCATCGCCAATATGCCCTGGGCGGTGCAGATGATCACCCTGCTCGATCCCCTGCGCTATTTTCTGATCGTGTTGCGGGGGGTATTTCTGGAAGGGACACCGCTGTCGATACTGGTGCATCAGCTGTGGCCGCTGGCGCTGATCGCCGGCTGTACCCTGAGCGCGGCGGCCTGGTTGTTCCGGCATCGCCTGTATTGAGTTCGGCCGGCTGCCTGTTCCAGCCGGATGCCCACAGGGGGTACACTAGCCGGCTGAATCGTTCTTGTTTCGAGTAATCATGTTTTATTCCGATAGCTATGAGGTGATTGTGGTGGGCGGTGGCCACGCCGGTACCGAGGCGGCCCTGGCGGCGGCACGCATGGGCGCGCGCACCCTGCTGCTGAGCCACAGCATTGAGACCCTGGGACAGATGAGCTGCAATCCCGCCATCGGCGGCATCGGCAAGGGCCACCTGGTAAAGGAGGTGGATGCCTTGGGCGGCGTCATGGCCCGGGCCACCGACCGGGGCGGTATCCAGTTCCGCATCCTCAACGCCAGCAAGGGGCCGGCGGTGCGCGCCACCCGCGCCCAGGCGGACCGGGTGCGCTACAAGGCGGCGATCCGCTTTGCCCTGGAGAATCAGCCGAATCTGGATCTGTTCCAGCAGGCGGTGGATGACCTGATCGTGGAGGGGGAGCGGGTTACCGGCGTGGTGACCCAGATGGGGCTGAAGTTTCAGGCACGCGCGGTGGTGCTGACCACCGGCACCTTTCTCGGCGGGCGCATCCATATCGGACTGAACAATTACGAGGGTGGACGGGCCGGTGATCCCCCGGCCAATGCGCTCTCCAGGCGGCTACGTGAGCTGCCATTCAACGTGTCGCGGCTGAAGACCGGCACCCCGCCGCGCATCGACAGCCGCACCATCGACTACTCCCGACTGGCCAAGCAGCCGGGGGACGACCCGGCGCCGGTCTTCTCCTTCATGGGTTCGCGGGAGGAACACCCGCGCCAGGTCAGCTGCCACATCACCCATACCAACGAGCGCACCCACGAGATCATCCGCAGCGGCATGTCTCGCTCGCCCATGTACACCGGGGTGATCGAGGGCGTGGGGCCGCGTTACTGCCCCTCCATCGAGGACAAGGTGGTGCGCTTTGCCGACAAGAGTGCACACCAGATCTTCATCGAACCGGAGGGGCTGGAGTGCAACGAGGTTTACCCGAATGGCATCTCCACCTCCCTCCCCTTCGATGTGCAGTACGCGCTGGTGCGCTCCATGGAGGGGTTTGCCGAGGCTCGCATCATGCGCCCCGGTTACGCCATTGAATACGACTTCTTCGATCCGCGGGATCTGCGCCCCAGCCTGGAGACGCGCTTTATCGAGGGGCTGTTCTTCGCCGGCCAGATCAACGGCACCACCGGCTATGAAGAGGCGGCGGCACAGGGGCTGCTGGCCGGACTCAACGCGGTATTGAAATTACGTGACCAGGCGGCGTGGTGCCCGCGCCGCGATGAGGCCTATCTGGGCGTACTGGTGGATGACCTGATCAGCAAGGGGACCCAGGAGCCGTACCGCATGTTCACCAGCCGCGCCGAGTTCCGGCTGCTGTTGCGCGAGGACAACGCCGACCTGCGTCTGACCGAACAGGGGCGCCGGCTGGGGCTGGTGGCGGATGAACGCTGGCAGCGTTTTGAACAGAAGCGCGAGGCGATCGAGCGCGAACAGCAGCGGCTGCGGGATATCTGGGTGCAACCCAACAGTCCGCTGGCCGAACAGGTGACGGCGCTGTTCGACAGCCCGATATCCAAGGAGACCCGGGCGCTGGACCTGCTGGCACGTCCGGATGTGGACTATGCGCAGCTTTGCAGCCTGCCGTCGCTGGGACCGGCGCTGGGCGACGGCGAAGCGGCAGAGCAGCTGGAGATCCAGGCCCGCTATGCCGGTTATATCAAGCGTCAGCAGGTGGAGATCGACCGGCTGCAGGCGAATGACGCGTTGAAATTGCCGGACAGTTTCGACTATGCGGCCGTGCGCGGACTCTCCGCCGAGGTGCGGGAAAAACTGATCAAACGCCGTCCGGCCACCATCGGTCAGGCGAGCCGGATTCCGGGCCTGACGCCGGCCGCTATCTCACTGTTACTGATTCACCTGAAGCGTAAATCATGACCGATCAGCAGAACCAGTGGCGGCACCAACTGAGTGAGGGACTGCGGATCATGGCGATTGATCTGTCCGAGAGGCGGCAGCAGTTGTTGCTGGATTACCTTGCCCTGCTGTTGAAGTGGAACAAGGCATTCAACCTCACGGCCATTCGTGATCCGGGCGAGATGGTCCCCCGCCAGTTGCTGGACAGCCTCTCCATTCTGAACCTTGTGCAGGGTGAGCGGGTGCTGGATGTGGGCACCGGCCCTGGGCTGCCGGGGATACCGCTGGCCGTGGCACAGCCGGATCGGCAGTTTGTGCTGATCGACTCCAACGGCAAGAAAACCCGCTTTGTGCAGCAGGCGGTGGTGGCCCTGGGACTGGATAATGTGCAGGTGGTGCGCACCCGTGTCGAGGCCTATCAACCGGATGCCGGCTTTGACACCATCACCTCGCGTGCCTTTGCCGCCCTGCCAAAGATGGTGCAACTTACCCGGCATCTGCTTGCCGACCAAGGTCGACTGCTGGCGATGAAAGGGACTGTGCCAACAGATGAAATCGCCGAACTGGCGGCTGAAGGTTACCGGGTCGAGGTCGCGGCATTGAGCGTGCCCGGCAGTGGCGGCCAGCGCCACGCCCTGCTGGTGGAGCCCGGACACTGACCGGGAGTGCGATTAACTACGGCTGTTTATCCGCGTTCATGCGCGGCTAATGGAGAACAACATGCAGATCTGGGTTGATGCGGACGCCTGCCCCAATGTGATCAAAGAGATCCTGTTCCGGGCGGCCGAGCGGTTGGAAATAGCGCTGATTCTGGTGGCCAATCAGCCGGTCAGAACCCCGCCCTCTCGCTTGATCCGCTCCATCCAGGTGTCGGCCGGGTTCGATGTGGCGGACAATGAGATAATTCGTCAGGCAGAGGCGGGTGACCTGGTGATCACCGCCGATATCCCGCTCGCCTCCGGAGTGATTGAGAAAGGGGCTTATGCGCTGAATCCCAGGGGTGAGCTGTATACCCGGGAGAATATCCGCGAACGGCTGACCCTGCGGAATTTCATGGATGAACTGCGCGGCAGTGGGGTCAACACCGGTGGTCCGCCGGCCCTGGACAAGGGGGATCGTCAGGCCTTTGCCAATCAGCTGGATCGCTTTCTGGCCCGGGGCGGCCCCTGATCCGGACCCACTACTCCAGGTTTTCGATATCAGATCGGAGCTGGTCCAGTTTGCGCACCATCACCTTTTCCAGGTGGTCGATATCGCCCAGGATGCGTTTTTTGAAATCAGACACGCTCTCTTCATGCTGCACCAGCTTGTCCAGCTCCCGGGAGAGTTTCAGCATGGTGGGTGAGATCTCGCTGATCTCTTTGTATTTATGGGTACCGCTGTCCACCAGCACCATCTTCTTGGCGCGGCCGTGGCGGAACTTCATGCTGTGGGCGAACAGCTCGCCTTTTTTACGTTTGAAATAGATTTTCAGAATGTCCTCATCGCCCTCCTGCCGCAGGGTATAGCGTTCGATCTGGTCGAGGTCGGTAACGCCCAGCTCTCTCAATGTCTCATACATGGATAGTTCCTTGCCGTCGGACGGCGTCTCCGGGTGAAGGGTCAGTGGTTTTAAATATGCGTTAGTGCCGGGGGAACTGCAAGCCGGGGGAACCGGCTTGCCGGTGGTGGAATCCAGGAGCGATAATCTTCAGCATCATCAGAATCCGGGCAGCGAGGCGGGACATGACATCAAGCGTGGCGGGTAAATGCTGGCATTGTGGTAGCGAACTGTCGGTTCACGAGTATGGCCGTGAGACGATCTGTCTGAAGTGTGGTAAGCCGACCCGGGTGTGCAGGAACTGCCGCTGGTATGATCCGGCCTTCACCAACCAGTGCCGGGAGCCGCAGGCGGAAAAGGTGCAGGACAAGACCCGCGCCAACTATTGTGACTTTTTTGAACCGACCGCCGATCTCAAGGGAGCTGGAGAAGCCGCCGGCGGGGATCAGCGGCAGGCGGCGGAAGATCTGTTCAAGTGATGGCCGGACCGGGATGGGGAGCCGATTGCCCAACTTGCACACAAAAGCCCCGGTGATCCGGTCAAAGTTCGTGCATCTGCTCCGCTTTCTGATATTCTGAACGGCCCGTTGGACAACGCGGGACGGGTAAGTTTTTGGGAACCTGGGATGGCCGGGTACTAGCGCGGAAATGGGCTATGGGTCGAATAATCTGTGTCGCAAATCAGAAAGGTGGGGTCGGCAAGACCACCACGGCGGTGAATCTGGCGGCGTCATTGGCCTCGTTCAGACGGAAGGTGTTGCTGGTGGACCTGGATCCACAGGGCAATGCCACCATGGGCAGCGGTGTGGACAAACACGATCTCGACAACTCCAGCTGCGATGTGCTGCTGGGCGAAGCGAGTTTCAGCGACACCGTGGTGAAAACACCCGCCGCCGGCTTCGATGTGCTGCCGGCCAATGCCGATCTCACGGCGGCCGAGGTGGGGCTGATGAACGTCCCGCTGAAGGAGAAGCGGCTGAGCCTGGCGCTGGCTGGCGCCAAGGATCGCTATGACTATATCGTCATCGACTGCCCTCCCTCGCTGAATATGCTGACGGTCAATGCCCTGGTGGCGGCCGATGGCGTGCTGATCCCGCTACAGTGTGAATACTATGCGTTGGAAGGTCTGTCCGCCCTGATCAATACCATCAAGCAGATCCAGGGCAGCCGCAACAGTCAGCTGGTGATCGACGGCATTGTCCGCACCATGCATGACCCACGCAACAACCTCACCAACGAGGTATCGGCTCAGCTGATCCACCACTTTGGCGACCAGGTGTTCCGCACCATCATTCCACGCAATATCCGGGTGGCCGAGGCGCCGAGTCACGGGCTGCCGGTTTTGCTGTATGATAAGGCGTCGCGCGGCGCGGTATCCTACCTGGCCATGGCCAGCGAACTGATGCGCAGACAGGAAAAACGCATGGCTGCGCCAGCCTGAACAAGACAAGATCCCGCTTGCCTTCGGACGAGCGCATCCCGACAGAGTACTGAACATGGCAGCAAAAAAAAGAGGTCTCGGACGCGGACTGGACGCCCTGCTGGGGAACAGCGCTGACAAGGAAGAGCAGCAGACATCCGAGACGGGCAGTTCGGCCAACAGTCTCACCAGCCTGCCGGTAGACCTGATCCGCCGCGGCCGCTATCAGCCGCGGCGGGATTTCAATCCCGACAGTCTTCAGGAACTGGCCGACTCCATCGCTGCCCAGGGCGTGGTACAGCCCATCGTGGTACGCCCGGTGGATGGCAACCAGTATGAGATCATTGCCGGCGAGCGACGCTGGCGCGCCTCGCAACAGGCCGGGCTGAGCGAGATACCGGTCGTCATTCGCGACGTCAATGATCAGACCGCCATGGCCATGGGGTTGATCGAGAATATCCAGCGCGATGACCTCAACCCGCTGGAAGAGGCAGGTGCCCTGCACCGGCTGCTGAACGAATTTGAGCTGACCCACCAGGAGATTGCCCGGGCGGTGGGCAAGTCCCGCACTACCGTGACCAACCTGTTGCGCCTGCTGGAACTGAATCCGGATGTGAAGGCGATGATCGAGGAGGGACGCATCGAGATGGGCCACGCCCGCGCCCTGCTCGGCCTGAAGGATGCACTGCAGAGTGAGGCGGCGCGCCAGGTGAGTCTGCAGGGCCTTTCCGTACGGGAGACGGAAAAACTGGTCAGGCGGCTGCAGGGCGAAAGCGCTGAGCCGACCAAGGCGAAACAGCCGCTACGGGAGGATCCCAATATCCGCTCACTGGAAACCGACCTCACCGAGCGCCTTGGCGCCCGGGTCAAGCTGCAACAGGGCGGTGGCGGCAAGGGGAAGCTGGTGATCAGCTACAACAGCCTGGATGAGCTGGACGGGATTCTGGAGCATATTCAGTAATTCGATCAGCATGGGGCGGGAAACCATCAATCGTTTTTCACGCTCCAATCAAAAAATTTATTCGCCCATCGTTTGACCTTATACAACGCAACATTTATACTGCGCCGGCTTTTTAAGTGCGGTTTTTAACTGCTGGGGATCGTTTTGATGCATCTGGCAGATAAGCGCCAAGCCTATCGCACCGTCCTGGCACAATTGGTAACGACATTGACTGCGGCCCTGCTTCTGCTGATGGTTGCGGGCGACGTTTATGCCTATTCCGGGCTTGCGGGGGGGCTGATAGCAACCCTGGCGAACGCCTTTTTCGCCTTTCGGATATTTGTCCGATACACCGCCCAGGAGCCGGGCAGACTGCTGGCTCGCTTCTATGGCGCAGAGATCTTGAAACTCGTGTTGACGGGTTTGCTTTTTGCAGGGGCCATCCTCTGGATCAAGCCGCTGAGTGTTGGCGCACTGTTTGGCATCTTTCTGCTGGTACAGCTGATGCCGATCGCAGTGGTTCAACTATTGGATTAACAATAAATTTGGTTATGTGATAGCACAATGGCTGGCGATACCCTTACCTCTAGCGAATACATTAAGCACCATCTGACCAACCTGACCTTCGGCCAGCATTCTGACGGTACCTGGGGGCTTGCCCACAGCGCGGCTGAAGCCAAAGAGATGGGTTTCTGGGCCATCCACGTCGACACCATGTTCTGGTCGATCCTGCTGGGCGGCCTGTTCATCTATTTCGGCAAGAAAATCGCCGATCGCGTTACCGCCGGTGTGCCTGGCGGCATGCAGAACTTCGCTGAGTGGCTGGTTGAGTTTATCGATGACAGCGTGCGCGGCTCCTTCAGCGGCCGTAACCCGCTGGTGGCCCCGCTGGCCCTGACCATCTTCGTCTGGATCTTCCTGCAGAACCTGATGGACCTGGTGCCGGTTGACGTGATTCCCTACCTGGCCGGTGCCATCGGCATCCACTTCATGAAGGTCGTGCCCTCGACCGATCCCAACGCCACTTTTGGCATGGCGATTGGTGTCTTCATGCTCACCCTCTACTACAGTATCAAGATCAAGGGTGTGGGTGGATTTATGGGTGAACTGACCCTGCAGCCCTTCTCTTCCGACAATCCGATCGTGAAACTGCTGTTTATCCCGATCAACTTCGTCCTCGAGTTCGTCAGCCTGATTGCCAAGCCGATCTCACTGGCACTGCGACTCTTCGGCAACATGTATGCGGGTGAAATGATCTTCATCCTGATCGCCATCATGTACAACGCCGGTGTGGTGCTGGGACTGTTCGGCGGCGTGCTGCAGCTGGGTTGGGCGATCTTCCATATCCTGATCATTACGCTGCAGGCGTTTATCTTCATGACCCTGACTATCGTTTATCTGGATATGGCGCATAACGACCATTAATTTTTTTCGTAGTTTTTTCGTTTAACTTTACAACCTCACGACAAACGGGAGATAGAAATGACTGAAGCAACTGCACTGTTGTACATTGCTGGTGCATTGATGATGGGCCTGGGTGCACTGGGCGCCGCAGTCGGTATCGGTGTGCTGGGTGGACGTTTCCTCGAGGGTGCAGCCCGCCAGCCTGAGCTGATTCCAATGCTGCGTACCCAGTTCTTCATCGTAATGGGTCTGGTTGACGCCGTCCCCATGATCGCTGTTGGTTTGGCGATGTACGTCTTGTTCGCGGTTGCCGGATAATTTTGGCTACCAACGAACATACTGACTATCATCTCGTCAAAAGCGAGGTAAATCCGGGATGAACATAAATCTGACTCTTATTGGTCAGCTTCTCTCCTTTGCGGTGTTTGTGTGGTTCACGATGAAGTTCGTCTGGACTCCCATCATGGGCGCCCTCGACACTCGTCGAAAGGAGATTGCAGACGGCCTGGCAGCCGCGGAACACGGTCAGCACGAACAGGAGTTGGCCAAGGAACGCGCCAAAGAGGCCATCCGTGAAGCGAAAGGCCAGGCGGCAGAAATCATTAACCAGGCTCAGAAGCGTGCTTCCGAGATTGTCGATGAATCCAAAGGCAACGCACGTTCCGAAAGCGAACGTATTCTTGCTGCTGCCCAGGCGGAGATCGAGCAGGAGACCAATCGTGCTCGTGAACAGCTGCGTCAACAGGTGGCTGAGCTGGCGGTATTGGGTGCAAGCAAGATTCTTCGCAAGGAGATTGATGCTGCGGCCCATAAGGATATCGTCGAACAACTGGCTCAACAGATCTAAGGCGCTGCTATGGCTGGAGAAACAACCACAATAGCCCGTCCTTACGCGGAAGCGGTATTTAACCGGGCCAAAGAGACCGATGCACTAGGTCCCTGGTCGGAAACTCTTGAGTTTCTTGAGGCAGTGGTTGGCGAACCAACCATGGCCGGGGTTATCACCAATCCCAAGTTCGACAGATCCAGCCTGACGGATCTGATTATCGAAATTGGCGGTGACCACTTCACCGAAGAGGGCAAGAACCTGGTCAAGGTGCTGATAGCGAATGGTCGTCTTACCCTGGCGGGTGAGATCGCCAAACTCTATGAGCAACTGAAGGCCAAAAGTCAGCGGATACAGCATGTGCACGTAACCTCTGCTTTTGCCCTGGAGCCGACTCAGGAAACCCAAATAGCCGATGCGCTGAAAGCCAAACTGGGATACGACATTACCATCACAAGCGAAGAGAATGCAGAGCTGATAGGCGGCGTTCATATTCGTGCCGGTGACATGGTAATCGACGGTTCCGTCAGCGGGCAGCTGCAGCAACTGGCGAACGAATTAGGAATCTAAGCGAGAAGCCATCATGCAACTCAATCCATCCGAGATCAGCGAACTGATCAAAAACAGGATCGAAAAGTTCGATCTGAAGACTGAAGCCCGCAACGAGGGCACCATCATCAGTCTGACCGACGGCATTGCCCGCATCCACGGTCTCGAAGACGCCATGTCTTACGAGATGCTGGAGTTTCCCGGCAACACCTTTGGTCTGGCACTGAACCTGGAGCGCGACTCCGTGGGCGCGGTAATCCTGGGTGAATATACCCACCTTACCGAGGGCGATGCGGTCAAGTGCACCGGCCGCGTACTGGAAGTGCCCATTGGTGAGGGCCTGCTGGGGCGCGTGGTTGACTCCCTGGGTAACCCGCTGGACGGCAAGGGAGCCATCGAGTACACCGAAACCTCTCCAATCGAAAAAGTGGCGCCGGGTGTGATCGAGCGTAAATCGGTTGACCAGCCGGTACAGACCGGCCTCAAGGCGATCGACGCCATGGTACCGGTGGGTCGCGGCCAGCGTGAGCTGATCATCGGCGACCGCCAGACCGGTAAGTCTGCCATCGCCATCGACGCCATCATCAACCAGAAGGGTACCGGCGTTAAGTGTATCTACGTGGCGGTGGGCCAGAAGAACTCCACCATCGCGCAGGTGGTGCGCAAGCTCGAAGAGCACGGCGCCATGGAACACACCATCATCGTGGCTGCACCCGCAGCGGATTCGGCCGCGATGCAGTTCATTGCGCCCTACTCCGGCGCCACCATGGGCGAGTACTTCCGGGATCGCGGTCAGGATGCCATGATCATTTATGACGATCTGACCAAGCAGGCCTGGGCCTATCGTCAGGTATCGCTGCTGCTGCGTCGTCCCCCCGGTCGTGAAGCTTATCCCGGCGATGTGTTCTACCTGCACTCCCGTCTGCTGGAGCGCTCCGCGCGAGTCAATGCCGAGTTCGTGGAGAAGTTCACCAACGGTGAGGTGAAGGGCAAGACCGGTTCACTGACCGCCTTCCCGATCATCGAGACCCAGGGTGGTGACGTGTCCGCCTTCGTGCCGACCAACGTGATCTCCATTACCGATGGCCAGATCTTCCTTGAGGCCGATCTGTTCAACGCTGGCATCCGTCCTGCGATCAACGCCGGTCTGTCGGTCTCCCGAGTGGGTGGCGCGGCCCAGACCAAGATCATCAAGAAGCTGGGTGGTGGTGTACGACTGGCGCTGGCCCAGTATCGCGAGCTGGCGGCTTTCTCCCAGTTTGCCTCCGATCTGGACGATGCTACCCGCGCCCAGCTGGAGCGTGGCGAGCGTGTCACCGAGCTGATGAAACAGCCGCAGTACAGTCCGCTCTCCATTGCTCAGATGGCCACCTCACTGTTTGCTGCCAACGAAGGCTATCTGGATGACGTCCCCGCCAACAAGATCGTTGATTTCGAGGCGGCGTTGCACTCGTATATGGGCAGCAACCAGAAGGCACTGAGCGATCAGATCAACGCATCGGCCGATTACAATGACGAAGTTGCCAAGTCACTGCATGACGCCATCAAGGACTTCAAAGCCAACCACACCTGGTAAGCATGACGTCCATAAAGCTGAAAGATAAGGTTTAATCATGGCAGGCGCAAAAGAGATACGCACCAAGATTGCCAGCATCAAGAATACGCAGAAGATTACGTCTGCGATGGAGATGGTGGCAGCTGCCAAGATGCGCAAGGCGCAGGACCGGAAGAACGCGACGCGTCCCTATGCGGACAAGATGCGGAACGTCATCGGCCATCTGTACCATGCGCATCCGGAGTATACCCACACCTTTATGAAGGAGCGCGATGTCAGCCGAGTCGGCTATATCGTCATCTCTTCGGACCGTGGGCTCTGCGGCGGCTTGAACAGCAACCTGTTCCGCAAGCTGGTCAGGGAGATCAGAAAGCAGCAGGAAGCAAGTATTCAGGTTGACTTCTGCACCATCGGATCCAAATCGCTGGGCTTTTTCAAGCGCTTTGGCGGCAAGGTGCTGGCCCAGGCCACGCATCTGGGGGACGCACCCCATATCGAGCAGTTGATCGGTACGGTGAAGGTGATGCTCGATGCCTATGAAAACGGTGAGATCGATCGTATCTACGTGGCCTACAACGGGTTTGTGAATACCATGACCCAGGATCCTACCATTGAACAGCTGGTGCCGATCGCCGGTCAGAGCGATCAGGAGCTGAAGCATCACTGGGACTATATCTACGAGCCTGATTCCAAAGAGGTTCTGGATGGCCTGCTGACCCGCTACATCGAATCCCTGGTCTACCAGGCGGTGGTGGAGAACGGGGCCTGCGAGCAGTCCGCACGAATGGTGGCCATGAAGGCGGCGACCGATAACGCAGGCAACCTTATTGATGAGCTGCAGTTGGTCTACAACAAGGCGCGTCAGGCAGCCATTACCCAAGAGATCTCCGAGATCGTGGCCGGCGCCGCAGCTGTATAAGCCCTTGTGTAGAACAGGTTAAGTTTTTAAACATTAGAGAGTCGTCGACAGCGACGAGAGGAACCAGAGATGAGTTCGGGTAAAGTGGTGGAAATCATCGGTGCTGTGGTGGACGTACAGTTCCCCATGGGTCATATGCCGAAGGTCTACGATGCGCTGAAGATCGAAGAAGTGGGTCTGACCCTGGAAGTTCAACAGCAATTGGGCGACGGCATTGCCCGTACCATTGCCATGGGTTCAACCGACGGTCTGAAGCGTGGCGTTGAAGCAGTTAACACGGGCGCTCCCATTACCGTTCCGGTCGGCCAGGGCACCCTGGGCCGTATTATGGACGTCCTGGGTAACCCGGTGGATGAGGCCGGTCCGGTGAAGACCGAAGAGTTCATGCCGATCCACCGCGTTGCACCGAAACTGGAAGATCAGTCCACGGCCACCGAAATCCTGGAGACGGGCATCAAGGTGATCGATCTGATCATGCCGATCGTCAAGGGTGGTAAGGTCGGGCTGTTCGGCGGTGCCGGCGTGGGCAAGACCGTGACCCTGATGGAGTTGATCCGTAACATCGCTGTCGAGCACTCCGGCTTCTCGGTATTCGCCGGTGTAGGTGAGCGTACCCGTGAGGGTAACGACTTCTACCACGAAATGGCAGAGGGCGGCGTACTGGATAAAGTAGCCCTGGTTTACGGCCAGATGAACGAGCCCCCCGGCAACCGTCTGCGCGTGGCGCTGACCGGTCTGACCATCGCCGAGAACTTCCGTGACGAGGGTCGTGACGTACTGCTGTTCGTCGACAACATCTACCGTTACACCCTGGCGGGAACCGAGGTATCGGCCTTGCTGGGTCGTATGCCCTCCGCGGTGGGTTACCAGCCGACCCTGGCGGCCGAGATGGGTGTGTTGCAGGAGCGTATTACCTCCACCAAGACCGGCTCCATCACCTCGTTCCAGGCGGTTTACGTACCGGCGGACGATTTGACCGACCCCTCCCCCGCCACCACCTTCGCGCACTTGGACGCGACCCTGGTGCTGTCCCGTCAGATCGCCGAGCTGGGTATCTACCCGGCGGTGGATCCGCTGGACTCCACCTCGCGAATCCTGGACCCGCACATTGTTGGCGAGGAGCACTACAGCGTTGCCCGTGGTGTACAGGGCACCCTGCAGCGCTACAAGGAGCTGAAGGATATTATCGCGATTCTGGGTATGGATGAGTTGTCCGAAGAGGATAAGCTGACCGTATCCCGCGCACGTAAAATGCAGCGTTTCCTCTCCCAGCCGTTCTTCGTGGCTGAGGTGTTCACCGGCAGTCCCGGAAAATACGTATCGGTCAAGGACACCATCGCCAGCTTCAAGGCGATTCTGGGCGGTGAGTATGATCATCTGCCGGAACAGGCCTTCTACATGGTTGGTGGTATCGAGGAAGCTGTCGAGCGTGGCGCAGGCGACTAATCAAGTCCGGAGAAACTAAATGGCCATGACTATACATGTCGACATCGTCAGTGCAGAGGGAGCGATCCATTCCGGCCAAGCCGAGATGGTCTACGCCCCCGGCGTGATGGGTGAATTGGGTATCGCCCCAAGACACACGCCGCTGGTGACGCACCTGAAGCCGGGTGATGTGCGAGTGGACAACGGTAAGGAGATGATGCACTTCTACGTCTCCGGCGGCATTCTGGAGGTTCAACCGCATGTGGTGACGGTACTGGCCGACACGGCCGTCCGTGCAGCCGATCTTGATGAGGCCGCCGCCATCGAAGCCAAACGCCGGGCTGAAGAAGCGCTGGCCGGTCAGAAGGAACAGTTCGAGTATGCCAAGGCGCAGGCCGAACTGGCCGAGGCCGTAGCCCAGCTGCGGGCGATCGAGAAGCTACGCAAGATCAAGAAGTCCTGATCCAACGCTGTGCAGAACAACCCCGCCACCTCGGCGGGGTTTTTTTTCGCTGCGGTTCACACTCATGCGATTGCGTACAGAACGCCCGGACTGTCCGGAATTGGGAAAAGATCGCGGCGGGGTGCCGCTCCTACAGGCATGCCCCGGGCCAAATGGTCGGGATGCCCGAGAACGGCGGAGCGTTTCAATGGCGATCGGAGGGCGGGAATAATCGCTCTGAAGGCCTATACTTCAGGTCGGATTATGGAAATTAAATTTGCCCATTTCAGCCTGAAAAAATCCCATCGCCAGTTGCTGCTGGTGGTGGTGATTTCACTGCTGATGCTGATACTCTGGCTGACGGCCCACTGGTCGCGGCAGATTGCCCTGGAAAACCTGCAGCAACAAAACCAGCACCAACTGAAACTGTTCGTGGCCAATCTGCAGGGCCAACTGGAGAAGTATGAGTTTCTGCCGGAGTTGCTGGCCACCAACAGCCTGTTGCTCAACTTTCTGCAATATCCCAATGACGTCAACACCATCACCGCGCTTAACCGTTATCTGGAAACCATCAACAAGGTCGCCAACGCCTCGGATACCTATCTGATGAATGCGGAAGGGTGGACCATAGCGGCCTCCAACTGGCTGTCCGAGCGCCCCTTTGTCGGCAGAAATTTTTCCTACCGACCCTATTTTCAGGAAGCCATGAAGGGCCGCCTGGGGCGCTATTTTGCCCTCGGTTCCACCTCGAATAAGCGGGGTTACTATTTTGCCTATCCGGTGCGTGACAAGGAGAAGATACAGGGCGCTGTGGTAATGAAAATCGAACTGATCGGTTTTGAGGAGAGCTGGAGCTCGTTCAAAGAAGATTTTGTCGTGACCGATCCGGATGGTGTTATTTTCATCTCCACCAATGACGACTGGCGTTACAAGAGCCTTTACCCGCTGGACAATTCTGTGATTGAAAGAATTCACAGCAGCCGGCGCTATGGGAACGCTGAAATAGGTACCCTGGCGATTACCCGGAAAGACCAAATTTCAGAGCAGGCGCAAGTGGTAAATATGGGTGAGCCCCGTCAGTCCGACCACCTGATGCTGGTGCAGGAGATGCCGGAAGCGGGCTGGCGTGTCCACACGTTCGCCAGCCTGGGCGTGGTGAATTCACAGGTGCTGAAGTCCCTGCTGTTCGCCACCATACTGTATATAGCGATCGTTTTTCTGGTGCTTTATCTTTTTCAGCGAAGTCGCCGCATCAAAGAGCGCGAACGGTTTGAAAAACGCGCCAAGCAGGTGCTGGAACGCCGGGTAAAAGAGCGTACCGCCGATCTCACCGAGGCCAACATCCGACTGATTCGAGAGATCGAAGAGCACCGGCGTACCGATGAGACGCTGCGCCAGACCCAGGACGAACTGATTCAGGCCGCCAAGATGGCGGCCCTGGGTCAGATGTCCTCCGGTATCAACCACGAACTGAATCAGCCGCTGGCGGCGATCCGCTCCTATGCCGACAATGCCCGGGCGCTGCTGACCCGCGACCGCCAGGAAGAGGCAAGCTGGAATCTGGAGCAGATTGCTGAACTGACCGAGCGTATGGCAAAAATCAGCCGCCAGCTAAAGGTTTTCTCGCGCAAGACATCCGGCCGGATTGTCAGTGTATCGTTGCAGGCGGTGATCGAAAATGCACTGAAGATTGTCGGTCCCCAGTTGAAGGATACGGAGACCGAGCTGCGTAGAAGGCTGCCGGAGGAAGAGCTCTATGTCATGTCAGACATGGTGCAACTTGAGCAGGTGCTGGTGAATCTGATCACCAATGCAGTACATGCAGTGGAGCTGCAGGCCCAGCGCTGGATTCAGATTGCCGTGAGCACCAGGCAGGGAAAGGCGATTATTGAGATACTGGACAACGGACCCGGGATTGAACAGGCAAATCTGGAGCGCATTTTTGATCCGTTCTTCACTACAAAATCGGAAGACCGGGGACTGGGTCTCGGCCTCTCCATCTCCTATCGCATTGTAGAGATGATGCATGGGACACTGACCGCCGGTAACCGGGAGCAGGGTGGTGCCGTGTTTACCCTGCAACTGGATCTCTCAAGTGTGACTGAAAATCAACCCAGACAAGAGCTGTTGAGCAAATAGGCCGATCAAAAATACCGGCCGGAAAACCAATTTAAGCAGATGATGAATAATTCCGATCCGATAATCTATTTCATAGACGATGAGAAGCACATCCGCATGGCCAACCAGCAGACCCTGGAACTGGCCGGCTTTGAGGTGCAGAGTTTCAATGGCGCGGAGAAGGTGCTACCCCTGCTGTCACTGGAGTGGCCTGGCGTGGTGGTGTGCGATATCAAGATGCCGGGGATGGATGGTCTCGCCTTTTTGGAAAAAGCGTTGCAGATCGATCGGGACATTCCAGTTATCCTGGTAACCGGTCACGGCGATATCACCATGGCGGTGAGCGCCATCCAGGACGGAGCCTATGATTTCATTGAGAAACCCTTTGCCGCCGAAAAGCTGATCGAGACCGTGCGCCGTGCCGTGGACAAGCGGGCACTCACCCTGGAGAACCGTTGCCTGCGGCGCGAACTGGAGGCGCAGGATGTGCCGGGTCCGCGCATCATTGGGCGCACCCCGGCGATGCAGAAACTGCGTGCCACCATCGCCCAGGTGGCCAATGCGGCTGCCGATATTCTGGTACTGGGCGAGACCGGCACCGGCAAGGAGCTGGTGTCGCGCTCGTTGCATGAACACTCGTCGAGGCGGGATAAAAACTTCGTCGCCATCAACTGCGGCGCGGTACCGGAAAACCTGATCGAGAGTGAGTTGTTCGGCCACGAGTCGGGTGCCTTCACCGGCGCCAACGAGCGACGCATCGGCAAGTTTGAACACGCCAACGGTGGCACCCTGTTTCTGGATGAGATTGAGAGCATGCCGATGCCGGTGCAGGTACGCCTGCTGCGGGTACTGCAGGAGCGTGTGGTAGAACGGCTCGGCTCCAATAATCTGATACCGCTGGATCTGCGCGTGGTCGCCGCTACCAAGATCGACCTGAAAGAGGCCTGCGAGACGGGCCGCTTTCGCCAGGACCTGCTCTATCGTCTCAACGTGGTGACGCTGGAGATACCTCCGCTACGGGGCCGGCGCGAGGATATCCCGCTGCTGTTCCACCACTTCCTGCTGGTAGCCAATGCCCGTTACCAGATGGAAGCCCCCCTCCCCTCCGGCCATCAGATTCGCATCCTGTTGACCCACAACTGGCCCGGCAATGTGCGTGAGCTGCGTAATGTCGCCGAACGCTACACCCTGTTGGGAGAGAGCTGCGGTTATGATTTGGAGCAGTTACTGCATGGCACCGATGATGAGCAGGGTGAACATCAAGTGACATTGCCGGAACAGGTGGACTGTTTCGAGAAGAGCATTATCGAGCAGGTACTGATCAGTCATAAGGGCAATATCAAGGCCACCATGTCGGCACTGGGTGTACCGAGAAAAACCCTTTATGACAAGATGCGCAAGTACGGTCTGGATAAAAGCAATTTCAAGTGACGCAAAGCCCAGTTCCCAAGGGTTGATCACCAACCGGCCGGGGGCCGGTTTCCCCCAGGCCCGCCCGCACTCCGGGTGACACAAACCAAACCGATCGCGATAAAAAAACGCGGACCGCCGAAGCCGCCCGCGTCATGTTGCCACCAAGCCAGTGGTTGCGTTTTACCAGAGCGGTTTCAATCCGGCGAACTCACTTTCCCACCGGCACCACCAACACCGGGCGATCACTGATGTTGATCAATTTGCGCGCGGTCGAGCCCAGTAGAGAGGAACCGAAGCTTGAACTGGTATGGGTGCCCATCACAATCAGATCAACGTCATGGGTGGCAGCATATTTTTTGATCTCTTCTGCGGGCCGACCGGTTACGACGGCCACATCGGAGACCAGGTCGGAATCCTTACCCAGTTCTTCGGTGTAGAAGTCCTCCAGGCGCTTCTCCATCTGGCTGAGGATTCCCCGTAACTCCTCTTGTTCAAAATCATCGCTCATGTCCGGCACATAGAGCTCAAGCACCGCCATGCCGGTATTTCCAATGGGTTCAGCTACATGCAGCATGATGATCTTGGCCTGATACTGTTGCGCAAGGCTGATGGCATGGCGGAACGCCGGACGCATTTTTTTGCCCAGGTCAGTGGCGTAGAGGATGGTCTTGAATGTTGGAATCTTCATGGTATCAATCTCGAAAGTTGTTACGAAAGGCGCAGGGTTTTACTAAACCCTGCGCTTTGTTTCCCGCGTTACTTCGTGATGATCTCCGGCCCCATCATAATGGTCGGTAGCCAGGTGGAGATCCAGGGCACATAGGTGACGATGATCAGGAACAGGAACATGATGCCAAGCCAGGGCGCTGCCGCCTTGACCACCCGCATCATGGACATGTGTGAAACACCGGCGGTTACGAACAGGTTAAGACCCACCGGAGGCGTAATCATCCCGATCTCCATGTTGACCACCATAATGATGCCAAGGTGAATCGGATCGATGCCCAGTGTCATGGCGATGGGGAACACCAGCGGTGCCACGATGATCAGTAGCCCGGACGGTTCCATGAACTGGCCGCCGATCAGCAGCAGCACGTTCACCACGATCAGGAACATGATCGGCCCAAAGCCGGCGGAGAGCATCGCCTCGGTAATCATCTGCGGGATTCGCTCTTCGGTCAGCACGTGTTTGAGGATCAGCGCATTGGCGATAATAAACAGCAGCATGATGGTCAGCTTGCCGGCCTCGAACAGGGTGTGCTTGGTATCCTTGTGCCAGAAGACGGTGATCAAGGCGGTAAAAAAATTACCCCTGGTCTTGGTTGCCAGTGGCCCCATGTCCTTGTAGATGAAATTGGCAATAAGGAAGGCGTAGACCGCCGCAACTGCGGCCGCTTCGGTGGGGGTGAAAATACCCCCATAGATACCGCCGAGAATAATCACGATCAGCATCAGGCCCCAACCGGCGTCACGGGCAGATTCAAACACCTCGCCCCAACCGGCAAATGGCTGCGATGGCAGGCCCTTTACCCGGGCGGCGATATAGATGCCGATCATCAGCATCACGCCAGCCAGTGAGCCGGGAATGACACCCGCCAGGAACATGCGGCCCACCGACACGTCGGTTGCTGCCGCATAGACCACCATCACAATGGATGGCGGTATCAGAATGCCCAGTGTACCGGCATTGCAGATGACCCCGGCCGCAAACTCCTTGGTGTAACCGGCCTTGACCATGCCGGCAATGACGATACTACCAATGGCTACCACGGTGGCGGGAGAGGAGCCGGAGAGGGCCGCGAACATCATGCAGGCGAACACCGATGCCATGGCCAGCCCGCCGGGGAACCAGCCGACTACCGCGACTGCAAAACGGATAATGCGTCGGGCTACGCCACCGGTGGACATAAAGCTGGAGGCGAGAATGAAGAAAGGGATCGCCAGCAGCGTGTAGTGTCCCGCAAAGGCCGAAAACAGGGTTTGCGCAACCGAGGCCAGTGAGGCCTCCGAGTGCATAAACAGAAAAATGATACTGGAGAGGCCCAGAGAGACGGCGATGGGTACGCCGATCAGCATCAGGCCTATCACCATGCCGAAGAGAATCAGAATATCCATTACTAATTCTCTCCTTCACGATGATGTGGGTGTTCACTGACGGCCGCTTCAGCCTCATGGCTGGCAATGATGGAGTCCTGTTCGCCCTTGATCACCTTCCAGGCGACCTCAAGAAAGCGCAGGGTCAACAGCCCCATGCCCAGAGGCAAGGCGGCGTAAGGTATGAAGCGGGGCATCTTCTCGTACAGCTCCCCCTCATTCAGCCAGGTGGCGAAAAATTGCAGGAAGTCGGGCATCGGCACGTCGTTGGTCTCCAGGAAGGCGCGCTTGGTGGCAAAGGCGTACCAGTAGTCCCAGGAACCGACCAGCAGCAGGATGGCAAAGGCCAGGCAGGCGGTGACCGAAAGCAGTGCCATCACCCGGTGCGCCTTGGGTGACACCATGTTAATCACCACGTCGACACCAATATGGAACTGTTTTTTCACCCCATAGGAGCAGCCCATCAGCACCAGCCAGGCGAACAGAAAAACCGTGGCCTCCAGAGCCCATAGAATGTTGTTGTTGAACAGATAGCGGGCGATCACATTGGCAAAGGTGATCAGCGTCATCAGACCGAGGCAGATTGCTATTGCTGTCTCCTCTATCTGATCCATGGCTCTGGCGAACCTGGACTGGGGTAAGGGGTGCATCACGGCGTCCTCAAAGGCAGTTTAAGCTGAGTATTGTCAAATCCAGGCGACCACATCTGGCGGTCGCCTGGTTACAAAGTAAAACCACTTACTTCTTGTTGGAAGCCTCGGCTGCCTCGATCAGGTCGGCACCGATATCATCTTCAAACTTCTTCCAGACCGGTTTCATGGCGTCTACCCACTCCTGACGCTGCTCTGGGGTCAGGGTACGTACCACGCCACCGGCGTCGATCACGTGCTGCATGCTCTGGGCGTTGACCTTGGCAGACTCGGAGTTACGAGTCTCGGTCACTTCCTGCAGGATCTGGCTGAGCTGGCCACGGATGTCTGCGGGCAGCCCATCCCACCACTCACCGGAGGTGACCACCAGGTAGTCGAGAATACCGTGGTTACTGGCGGTCACGCCGTCCTGTACCTCGAAGAATTTCTTACCATAGATGTTGGACCAGCTATTCTCCTGGCCATCGACCACCTTGGTCTGTAGTCCGCCGTACACCTCGCTGAAGGCCATTTTCTGCGGGTTGGCACCCAGCTGTTCGAATTGAGCCACCAGCACATCCGATGCCTGGACGCGGAATTTCAGGCCCTTGGCATCGTCCGGGTGGATCAACGGGCGATTGGCGGAGAGCTGTTTCATGCCGTTATGCCAGTAGGTAAGTCCGAGCAGGCCGCGTCTTTTCATCGAACCCTTGAGCTTTTCACCGGCTTCGGAATTCTGGAAACGGTCCACCGCGTCCACGTCTTCAAACAGGAACGGCAGGTCAAAAATGCGGAACTTCTTGGTGAATTTTTCGAACTTGGAGAGCGAAGGTGCCGCCAACTGCACATCACCGTTCAGCATGGCCTCCAGTACCTTGTCATCATCATAAAGAGTGGAGTTCGGATAGACCTGCATGCAGGCCTTGCCGTTCATTTCTGAATTGACCCGGCTCTCCAGCAGGGCGGCGGCGATACCCTTGGGGTGCTTGTCGGTATTGGTAACGTGACTGAACTTGATCACCATTTCGCCGGGATCGCAGTTAGCGAAGGCAGCGGAAGATGAGATGGTGAGTGCTGCGGTAACGGCGAGGCCGATCAGAGCTTTGTGCATTGGATTCCTCCTGATAGGGATGTCTTTAATGGTCCAGGCCGGGCGCCTCCTCTGTCACATCGGGTGCCGGGCTGGTCTATTAAGGTTAGCAAACGGGGTGCCAGATGTTAGCTGGCGCTGGTTTTTAATGATAACCCGTTGATCCTTAATGGTTATGGTGGAATGGTCCGGTTCAGTACGATAAGGCAAATGGGTGGGAATCCCCCCATCCGGTGTTGTGGCATGGCTGGTCAACCGCCGAAAGCCGGGTCCGGATCAGCGGTTAACGACTCGGGCGGCTGGATGTCGCTTGCCTGGAGGCAAATTGCAATGCCGGTTTAGTCAGCGGTGCGCCGCGGATGATATACTCACGGGCCTCCCCACGGGAGGCTCTATTCATTCAAGCGGAGCAGTATGTTATGTCCAGTGAAGTCATCAAACCCGGAAAATTTGTCTCTCTCACCTACCACATCACCGACATGGAAGGTAATGTGCTCGAGCAGAATGATATCCCCGTCAGCTATGTCCATGGCGGTGAGACCGAGCTGATCGGCAGCATGGACAAGGTGATTGCCGGCAAGGGTGTGGGTGACGAGGTGGAGATGATCGTGGAGCCGGAGGATGGATTCGGCGAGCATGACCCGGAGCTCACCTTTACCGACGATATCGAGAATGTACCGCCCCAGTTCCGCCAGCTCGGTGCCGAGGTGCAGATGCAGAATCAGGAGGGCGAGGCCCGCACCTTCTACGTCAGCAAGATCGAAGGCGACAAGCTGACCGTGGACGGTAATCACCCGCTGGCGGGCAAGACTTTGAAGGTGATGGTCAAGATCGTGGAGGTACGTGACGCTACCATAGATGACATGACCCCTCCCGAGGGCGGCTGTTCCATCAACTAATCGGCCACCGGCCGACCAGATCGCGAATTTTAAGAGAGATAACTATGAAGCTGGGTGTTGTGATCCTTGCCGCAGGACAAGGGACAAGGATGAAATCTTCACTGCCCAAGGTGTTGCACCGCATCGCCGGCCGGCCGCTGGTGGGGCACGTGATAGACACCGCCAAGGCGCTGGGCGCGGACAAGGTGGTGGTGGTTTATGGCCATGGCGGCGATCAGGTACAGCAGGCGATTAATGATCCAACCCTGGTGTGGGCAGAACAGGCCGAACAGCTCGGAACCGGTCATGCGGTCGAGCAGGCAATGTTCGCCATGGCCGATATGGACCGGGTGCTGGTGCTCTATGGCGATGTTCCCCTCACCCAGCAAACGACCCTGAACAGCCTGATCCAACAATCCCACGATACCGCGCTGGCGCTGCTCACCGTCACCCTGGACGATCCCGCCGGTTATGGCCGTATCGTGCGGGTCGAGGGGCATGTCACCCGAATTGTTGAACAGAAAGATGCCTCGGAAATCGAGCAGCGTATCCGAGAAATCAACACCGGCATCCTGATTGCCGACCGGGCGCGGCTCGCCGGCTGGCTCGGGCGGCTGGAGAGCAATAATGCCCAGGGCGAGTTTTATCTCACCGATGTCGTGGCGATGGCAGTGGATGAAGGCGTTGAGGTAAAGACCGCGCACCCCGTCGACAGCTTTGAAGTGGAAGGGGTGAATGACCGGGTTCAGCTCGCCACGCTGGAGCGTCGACACCAACAGGTGCAGGCGGAACAGCTGATGCGTGAGGGGATCACCCTGCGTGATCCGGCCCGCTTCGACCTGCGTGGCCGCTTGCAGCATGGACAGGATGTAGAGCTGGATGTGAATGTGCTGATTGAGGGCGAAGTTACCCTGGGTGACGGCGTGCGGGTAGGTGCCAATACGGTGATCCGCAACAGCCATATTGCCGATGGCGTCTGGATCAAGGAGAACTGTGTGATCGAGGACTCGGAGGTTGGAGCGGACTCCATCATCGGTCCATTTGCCCGGCTGCGCCCCGCCACCACGCTGGCGGAGCGGGTGCATGTGGGCAACTTCGTCGAGATCAAGAAGAGCGACGTGGCCGCCGGCAGCAAGATCAACCACCTGAGTTATATCGGTGATACAACCATCGGCCATTCAGTGAATATCGGTGCCGGTACCATCACCTGCAACTACGACGGGGTGAACAAGTTCCGCACCGTGATCGGCGACAACGCCTTTATCGGTTCCGATACCCAACTGGTGGCGCCGGTTGAGGTCGGTGCGGGCGCCACCATCGGTGCCGGCTCCACCATCACCCGGGATGCCCCGGCAGACACCCTGACCCTGAGCCGCGCCAAGCAGCTCAGCCTCAAGGGCTGGAAGCGGCCGGAGAAGCAGGGCGACTGACCGGGGCGGTCTGCTTGGCCCGAATCAGGTAGGAAACCATTGCAGTTTTGTTCTAATGGTATTCA
This sequence comes from Sedimenticola selenatireducens DSM 17993, assembly GCF_000428045.1. GTDB lineage: Bacteria > Pseudomonadota > Gammaproteobacteria > Chromatiales > Chromatiaceae > Sedimenticola > Sedimenticola selenatireducens. The sequence goes on from NZ_ATZE01000003.1 coordinate 91,239, forward strand.
AAGCGTCCCTTCTCCCTCGGGGAGAAGGACAGGACGAGGGGATTACAGCCTATGGCGACAGCCATTCAGAACCCGTTCTTCCTACGCTACGTCATGAACAAGCGGTGAGCAGACACAGCGTTCTCACCAGAAAGAAAAGGAAAACCAACCATGTGTGGCATCGTAGGCGCCGTGGCGCGGCGAAACATTACCCCCATCCTGATTGAAGGACTGCGTCGACTGGAGTATCGCGGCTACGACTCGGCCGGTATCGCCATACGTGACAGCTCAGGCCGCATCCAGCGCATCCGCTCGGTGGGCAAGGTCGCCTCACTGCAGCAGCGCATGGAGGAGAACCCCATCGCAGGCGAACTGGGTATTGCCCACACCCGCTGGGCCACCCACGGTATGCCGGCCGAGCGCAACGCCCACCCCCACATGAGCGGGGAGCAGGTCGCGGTGGTGCATAATGGCATTATCGAGAATCATGCCGAACTGCGCGAAGAGCTCACGGCCAAAGGTTACCGGTTCAGTTCCGAGACCGATACCGAGGTGATTGCCCATCTGCTGGCGGATGCCCTGAAGGCGGGGAACGACCTCTGTGGGGCATTCAGGTCGGTGGTTGGCCGCTTAGTGGGTGCTTACTCCCTCGCGGTCGCCAGCCCCGATGACCCGGACCGCATTGTGGTGGCCCGGGCCGGCTCGCCGCTGGTGATCGGTCTGGGCGAGGGGGAGAATTTTGTCGCCTCCGATGTGTTTGCCCTGCTCACCGAGACCCAGCGCTTCATCTTCCTGGAAGAGGGTGACCTGGCCGACGTGCGGCGTGAAGGGGTGCAGGTGTTCGACAGCGAGGGTAATCCGGTGGAGCGTCCGGTGGTCTCCTCCAAGCTGAATCCGACCGCCACCGACAAAGGCCCCTACCGCCACTACATGCTGAAAGAGATCTTCGAGCAGCCCGCCGTGGTGGCCGAGACCCTGGAAGGACGCATCCACAAGGGCCGCCTGCTGGAGGAGAGCTTTGGTTATGAAACCAAGGCGCTGCTGGACCGGACCCGGCGCATCCAGATCATCGCCTGCGGTACCTCCTACCATGCCGGCATGGTGGCCCGTTACTGGTTCGAAGAGGTTGGCATCCCGTGCAATGTGGAAGTCGCCAGCGAATACCGCTACCGCAAATCCGTGGTGTCGCCGGATACCCTGTTTGTCACCATCTCCCAGTCGGGGGAGACCGCCGACACCCTGGCCGCCCTGCGCGGCAGCCGGGAACAGGGCTACCTCGGCAGCCTGGTGATCTGCAATGTGCCGGAGAGCTCCCTGGTGCGCGAATCCGACGTGGCGTTGATGACCCGCGCCGGACCCGAGATCGGCGTCGCCTCCACCAAGGCGTTCACCACCCAACTGGTCGCCCTGCGGCTGCTGGTGCTGGCGCTGGCACGTCGCCAGGGAGTCGACCCGGAACAACTGACCGAATGGGTGGAGGAACTGCACGCCCTGCCCCGCCAGATGGAAGTGGTGCTGCAACTCAATGATGAAATTGAACAGATGGCCGCCGGCTTTGCCGAGCGCAGCCACGCCCTGTTCCTCGGGCGCGGCCCCTTCTACCCCATCGCCATGGAGGGGGCGCTGAAACTCAAAGAGATCTCCTACATCCACGCCGAGGCCTACCCCGCCGGTGAACTGAAACACGGCCCGCTGGCCCTGGTGGATGCCGAGATGCCGGTGGTCTGCGCCCTGCCCGATGATCCGCTACTGGAGAAGGTTCTCTCCAACCTGCAGGAGGTGCGCGCCCGTGGCGGTGAGCTGTTCCTGTTCAGTGACAAACGGGTGAAGATCGAGCTGGACAACTACCAGAGCCTGACCCTGGACGACATCTGCCCCACCACCGCCCCCATCGTCTACACGGTACCGCTGCAACTGCTCTCCTACCACGTCGCCCTGCTCAAGGGCACCGATGTGGATCAGCCAAGGAACCTGGCCAAATCGGTGACGGTGGAGTAGGTAAAGCGGTGGCTGAATGAAAAGGGAATTCAACGGTGACGGGTGACGACAAACAACTACCGCTGTTTGAAATGGAAGGGTCCCAGAGTGGTCTGGATAGATCTGGACCCTCCTCTGCGCCAGCACCGGAAAGTCCTTTCAGCAAGTACATCGTGTATGTTGACGAAAGCGGCGATCATAGCCTGCAGTCGATAGACCAGCAGTACCCTCTATTCGTGTTGGCATTCTGTGTGTTTCATAAGCGACATTACAGCGAGAGGGTTGTCTCTGCATTGGAGAAGTTCAAATTCAACTATTTCGGCCATGACCAAGTTATTCTGCATGAGAATGAAATCCGAAAGGAAAAGGGTGTATTCAATATTTTCCGAGGTCGAGATGAGAGGCTCCAGTTCCTTAATGAGTTAACAGACATCATTGAAAAAAGTAATTTTATTCTCGTTAGTTGTGTCATTGATAAGCGGGCTCTCTGTAAAAGGGGTGAACTAGACTCCAACCCTTATCACCTTGCTCTCGGCTTTTGTCTGGAAACTCTTTTCGAATTCCTGCAAGAGAAACATCAACACCAGAAAAAGACCCATGTCGTGGTCGAATGTCGCGGGAAAAAAGAGGATAACGAACTGGAGTTGGAGTTCCGGAGGATCTGTGATGGGAACAATCGGCTGGGGTTACCATTGCCGTTCGAGATCATGTTTTCAGACAAGAAAGCAATGTCCTCGGGATTGCAGTTGGCTGACCTCGTTGCGCGTCCTATAGGTTTGAACCTCCTAAGACCCGAACAGGAAAATCGTGCCTTTGAGGTATTAAAGCGAAAATTCTACTGTGACGGTGGGAGGAAGCATGTAGGCAGGGGTTATGAAGGGGTTGGCATGAAGATTTATCCTGTGCCAGAAAGCGAAAAGCCCCGATGATACTCACCGAGGCTATGACGCCGACCGGGCACCCCCAATCCACTTGCCTGCATTATAGTTGACAAAAAAATAAGATCAAGAACTTATAAATATTGGATAACCTATTAATAATTTTGTGCTTTTGGAGGAGCGACAGAGGCATGAAATTTCAATCTTCTATAGAGCGGATGACCGCATACGAACATTATATGGTGCTCATGTCCGATCTAATTGTTTGATAAAACCAACACAGTAATGAATTAAATGTACCTGTGCTCTTCTGTTGCCCCACTATCACGCCACCTTGCACAAGGGTACCGATGTGGATCAGCCGAGGAGCTTCGCTAACCTAGCGACGGTGAAGTGAATGGGTGAGACAGATAGCCTGCAGTGCTCAAGATGCGGAATCATCGGTAGCGGTGTGTGTCGATATGAAAAATGCCATACTAAAAGCCATAGTAATAACCATATATTTATATGGCCAACTGGCCTGTGATTCTGCTATGTTTGATACCTGAGCATGGAAAGCTCGGAATGACATCCCGGGAAGGAAGCGATCAATCTAGCTAGGGTAAGCAATCTATGAGCGCGAAAACCACATACACTGATGAGCCGGTCGGCCCGATAGAGGTGGTGCCGGACTTTCTGCCGTCACCGGAAGAGCTTGTGTTCAAGGAAGATACGGTAAAGGTTACGATCTCCCTGAGCAGGGAGAGCGTTGAGTTTTTCAAACATGAGGCCGAAAAGCATCATACTCAATACCAGAAGATGATCCGTCGGCTACTGGATGCCTATACATTGGCCCATAAGCAGCCTTCGGCGAAACGTTCCGGCCGAAGAAAAAAAGACACGGATGAACGCTAAAGTGTGTAGGATCAGCCCAGTGTGCGTATTCAGGCGAAGTTGCGATTTTATTCTCGGAGTACGATAAGCAGGTATTCTAGGAGGAAACGATGAGTCATCTAAAGATCATCAAAACCAATGCCGAGCACCAGGCTGCACTGGCCGAACTCGTGCGCCTGCTTGATAACGATCCTGCCGAGGGCAGCAAAGAGGAAGATGAGCTGGAGGTGCTGTCGATACTGGTCGAGCAGTATGAAGCCGTCAACTATCCGCTGGAATCGCCAGATCCGGTTGCGGCCATTCGTTTTCGCATGGAGCAGCGGGCTTGACCCAAAAGGATCTGATGCCTTTTATCGGCAGTGCCAGAAAGGTTTCCGAGGTGCTGATTCGGGAGCCAGGTATAGTGTTGCCGGCGGACAAAGCAATAGGAAAGCAATAGGAGCAGTGGACAGACCAGCAAGTTGCTGACCGATTAAATCTGTGTTCTATCCCCCATCATCTTAAAAAGCGCAATAACTCCATGAGCCTAGTGAAAACAAAACAGCGCGTCGCCGACCACGGAGAGGTTTTTACTCCCGAATGGATGGTTGAGGCGATGCTCGACCTCGTCAAGGATGAATCCGAGCGTATCGACTCCCGCTTTCTGGAGCCGGCGTGTGGGAGCGGCAATTTTCTTGTCCAGGTTCTCAAGCGGAAGCTCGTTGCTGTTCAGTGTAAGTTCGGGAAGTCAGACTTCGAAAAACAGCACTACGCGCTGCTGGCTCTGATGTGTATCTACGGTATCGAGCTGTTGGCGGATAACATTGCTGAGTGTCGTGCAAACATGCTGGAGATCCTCGCGGACTACCTGAACCTAGATGAATCGGATGACTTCTACCGGGCTGCTTCTCATGTGCTATCGCAGGGAGTAATTGGGGTCAGATTGAAAACTCAAAGCCGCCCACGTAGGATCTGGATAGTTTTTTATCTGACCCAAACTATAAAGACAAAGACCGGATAAATTTGACTTCAGGTGGTAATCCACTCGGAAATTGGTGGTTTTCCCGCCGCGACTGTCCATCCACATCGCGCTTTGATCCGGTTGACCCTGGTTGTATTAGGAAGTATTGTGCATACCACTTGGCAAACCATTCTGAACTGTATGCGACAAGTCTCCGGCCCAGAAGAAACAATAACAGCCGGACTGCAATATGCTTTTTATCCTATGACTGCCTTTCCCCCGCCGTCGCTGAAAAGATAAACCTACAGTTATACCTAGCAAAAAGTAACATTCTACGAGGGATACTCCGTGACGAAACAGGCTGGGAGGACCAATGGAAGGCAATAGCAGTATCGGGGAAACCATACGGCCGATCTTTATCCCGACCATTACACTGCTGAACCGCATCGGGTTTACCAAAAAATTTACCCTGCTGTGGCTGATGTCGTTGGTGGCGATCGCCGTAGTGGTGTACAGCCTGTTTGCCAGCCTTGACCAGGTTATCCGTTTATCGAAACGGGAGCTGCAAGGCCTGGTGCTGATTGAGCCGGTTTCCCGAACCATACAGTACCTCCAGCAACACCGCGGAATCTCGTCTGCGCTGCTCGGGGGGGGCGATATAATGAAGGGCAGGCGAGCCGTCAAGGAAAGGGAAGTCGCGGATGCATTCAGCGTACTGGAAAGAAAATTACCTGCCCACCTGATCTCCAGCGAAGGCTTCCGGCATATCAAGGCGGAATGGGAGCGGTTACGTATAGATGGTCTTCACAAATCGGCGTATGAGAATTTCACCCAACATACCCGCTTGATCGAGCAGGTCCAGTTATTCAAGGAGCTTATTGCTGATGACTACGCGCTGATCACGGATGCGGAGCTCGCCACGTTCTATCTGATTGATACGACCGTCAGCAAAATTCCGTACGTAGTTGAACACCTCGGCCAGCTCCGTGCATACGGAACCTTCATTCTGGCTGCCAAACAGATTACCGAGCGCCAGATAATCACCATACACAACCTGATTGCTGAACTTGAAAGTACCCACCGTGAACTCTCGAACCGTATCGATAAGACCAGTCATTACACCCCGGCAGCGGAGATATCACTCAGGGCGGCACATACGGGTATTGGCGATTCAACGACGCAGATAATCAAACTCGTGGAGTCAGATATCCTCACCGGCAACTTTGTTACCCCCCCGGAGATATTCATGGATATGGCTACCACCGAGATCAACAATGGCTACGCGCAAATGCACCAGGTGCTGATGCCCGCTGCCAAAAATCTTATTGAGGAGCGTATTGCCAAGGCAAAAAATACGCTATATCTGAGTGTTGGCAGTGCCTTGCTACTAATGCTGCTGATAGTCTATATCTCGGTCAGTATCTACTACGCCATTATCGGTAACGTCAATTCGTTGATTCATTCTGCACGCGCATTTGCCGAAGGCGACCTGGACCAGCGAGTCAAAATCGACACGCGTGATGAGCTCAGCCTGGTAGGCGATGGCCTTAATGCCATGTTTGAAGCGCGCAAGCAGGCTGAACAGGAAATCCATCAGCTGGTCTTCTATGATCCGCTCACTCACTTGCCGAATCGCCGCCTGTTATTGGACCGTTTACAGCAGGCAACAGCGATCAGCACACGCAGCGGCCGACATGGCGCAGTGCTGTTTCTGGATCTGGATCTGTTTAAAAAGATAAATGACACAAAGGGTCATGCGATGGGTGACCTGATGTTGGTCGAGGTCGCACGCCGGTTGCAGTTCTGCGTTCGTGAAGGTGACAGCGTGGCACGGTTGGGTGGTGATGAGTTCGTGGTAGTGCTTGAAGATCTGAGCCTCCAGCCGGATGAGGCCGCCACTCACGCCGAAATCGTTGCAGAAAAAATCCGCGACGAGTTGAGCCGGCCATATATGTTGGAAGGTCAGGAGCACCATACTACAGTGAGTATCGGCATTGAACTGTTCCGCGCCCATAACGAAAATTTGGGAAATTTGCTTAAGCATGCCGATGTGGCCATGTACCAGGCCAAAGCGGCGGGGGGCAATACCGTTCGCTTTTTTGATCCAAAGATGCAAGCGGTGCTGGACACGCGTTTAGCCATTGAAACGGATTTACGACAGGCGATCGCCAGGCAGCAATTCCTGCTTCAATACCAGATACAGGTTGACAGTTGTGGCAAGACGATCGGCGCGGAAGTGCTGTTGCGTTGGAAACATCCCGAGCGCGGATTTGTGTTCCCTGACCAATTCATTCCGCTGGCCGAGGAAACCGGATTGATTCTGCCGATAGGGCTATGGGTCTTGCAGACTGCCTGCGCCCAGCTCAAGGCCTGGCAACAAGACGCGTTGACCCAAGACTTGATACTGGCAGTAAACGTTAGCGCAAAACAGTTTCACCAGGCTGATTTTGTCGCGCAAGTGCGATGCGTATTGCTGGAAAGCGGTGCAAAACCTTCCCACCTGAAGTTGGAACTGACCGAGAGCACCGTGTTGGGAAACATACAGGAAGCCATTGCCAAGATGCGCGAAATAAAGCAGCTCGGCGTGAACTTTTCGATGGATGATTTCGGCACCGGCTACTCGTCGCTAGCCTATCTGAAACGCCTGCCGCTGGATGAGGTCAAGATCGACCGCTCCTTCGTGTCCGACATCACCACCGACCAAAGTGATGCTGCCATCGTACAAGCCATCATAGGGATGACCAAGGCTCTGGGGTTGAACGTGATTGCTGAAGGGGTTGAAACCAGGGAACAGATGAACTTTCTAACCAAGCATGGCTGTCACGCCTTTCAGGGCTACTTGTTTGGCAAGCCAGTACCGCTCAAGGAAGTTGAAGCATTGTTGCAAAAGGATTAACTACAATTGAGAGCCCGGAGAAGCTCTTCGCCATACAGCAAATTTATTTTTTCAGTTTAAGTCGTCTGAGTGATTTATTTACAACTAAAAACGGTGGCATTATTTGCCTGATCGAAGCCCTCACTCAGTCGCCAGTCGCCCTGCTCCCACAGCTTGAAAAAAGCCGGCCCCGCCAATTGGCAGAAGCCGGCATCAAGTGTTGGATGGATTTACCTCAAACCTGACTCTCCTTTTTGGGTATACAGCAAGATTGACAAGGCCGCGCTTATCGAAGCCGGTCCACCTGGTAGATGGCATGGCAGGCAACACAGTGTTTTGTCAGCTCTGACAACTGTCCCACGGTGTGTCCCATGTCGCCCATCGCTTCCGCGTCCATAGAGATTGCATCGAACGTGGTATGTACCTTCCCGGCCAACTGCTTGAAGGTTTCAGGCAGTTTGGCCACCACGTGGGGTGGAATTTCGTTTGCCGCTCCGCTGCCCATCGTCCTGGCGGCGCTGGCCACCTGCTCCATGTCGTCACGCGCGAGCCCATCCAGAATGGATTGCATGGCGACGACGAAGTTGCGCATCTCCACCAGAACCAGGTGACGCTCGTCGGCCGGTAGTGCGAGCATGGCACGGGTGTCCGGATCCTCCAGGGTACCGCTGTTTTTGACTTCTGAGTGTGATGTGTTGAATGCCAGTGTCATCAGGAAACCACTGAATACCGCGAATATAGCCTTACTTCTCATTACATCATCCTCATCAGTTAACGACGGCGTCTGCGCTGCCTGACTGGCCAGTATTGTCGGTCCAGTTCACGGTAATCCTGTCGTTCGGCTTCATATCACTCAATTTAAAGCCGTAAAACGGGTTCTTGGAGAGGCCGCCGGTGCAGCGTGACACCAGAGCCTCTTGACCGTTGACCAAAATTATGAACTGATTGATAAAGTGGGCCGGGATCTTGTTGCCTGATTGTGGGTTAAGCCGGAGGCCATTCTCCATTGGATGGTTGATAATTACCTTGACGTCGACTACGCCATTTTTATTCTTCACACGAACCTTCATTGTGTTACTCATATCGGTTTCCTTTACTGTTTAGCCGCCACAACCGCCAATAGTCACCTTTACCTCGCTGCTCGCGTAGTAAAATTGACCGCCGGCCTTGACGATTGCGCGTACCTGGGAAGTTTTGGCCATTTTGATTCGTGTCGAAACATAAGGCTGGGCCTTCCTGGAATAGTAGTATTCTGCAATCAATGGGTGCGGGTTATGATCTGCGATCAGCGCTATGTACTCGGTATCAGGCAGATTACTGGTTACGGCAACCGAAACCATGGATCCATTGCTGGCAATGTCCGGTGCCTTTATCTTGATATCGCTGGATTGTTTTGCACCTGCTGCGCCGATCTCGGACAGCACCCCCTCGACGTTTGAAGCAGAAAAGCGTCCGTCGCTTCCGGGTAGTTCAACCGCGTTCGCCATGTTCACACCCGTCATGGCAACAAGGCAGCTACCGCCCCCTATAGCCAGTGCCTCTATGAACTCTCGCCTGTTGTAATTCACTCTAGTACTCCTCTTTTGTTAACGGATGGATGGAGCCTTGATCGGATAGCCGTTGGACATCGAGGTGTAAAATACCTCCAGGTCCACGTAGGCAGGATCACCGGGCTTCAGCGGTTTGGCTCGCATCTGTTTCAGGCAGCGCATAAAGCGTTTATGCAATACCTCCACTTCACCCACCGGACTGCGGTAGGTCGGGTAATGACTGACATCGCCGAAGGGTGTACTGGGAACCTCCCCGCGCAACCGATTGCCCATGATGCTTCCCGGGGTATGACATGAAGCGCAGGCGAAGTTGAGTTGGCCGATACGCTTGTAGAACAGTGTTTCACCCCGAAGGTAGGCCTCCTTCATGGGCCCTGAATCAACATCGATCTGTATCGGGAGTCCATCGCTCAGAGATTTCAGGTACAGGGCAATGCTTGCGTTTACGGGTGATCCCTGTTTGAAGTTTTGCCAGAGCACCTTCTTTGCACAGTGCTCAATACGTGCCTCCAGTGTAAGTACTTTTCCCAGCTTCGCATCGTACATGGGATAGTTGGCCGCGATCCCTTCCAGGGTCGTGGTACCGGCACCCAGGCACGATTTGAATCCCGCTTCCCTGTGCTCCCAAAGGTTGACGAGTTTCTCCCCTTCATCAACAGCCAGGTGTCCGGGGTGAAAGTCGTCCTCGACAATATCCATGTTCTTGCCATTCATTTTCCATTCGTTATCTGAATTGGTCTGGATGCTGGCAAACTGTTCTATTGCCTGGGTGTCTTTCCAGTATTTATAAGTTCCGGAAAAATCGCCCGCAACACCCAATTTTGGATCAATGTCGAATCTCGGATGAGTATTGAAGTCTGTCTCGGCAAGAGCCGGGTAAGAGATAGCGTGTAACGCCGTTACCGCAATTAATGTCAATATTTTCATTATCCGCCCCCTATTTCGAAGACTGGAGGAAAGCGACAACATCGCGAATTTCCTGCTCAGTCAGTATTTCATTGGTCCCCATTGGAGGCATCAGGGTGTCCGGACTGCGCCACCGCATGTCATAAACCAGCGCGAAGGTTTCTGCGTCGCTCCTTCCAAGGTTCCCGTAGCTGGTCAAGTCCGGCCCACGGCTGCCGGGTTGTGTACCCCCCTTCATTCTGTGACAGGCAAGGCAGTTGCCGCGGGTTTTTGTAAACGCGATATTCCTGCCCTCCTCGCTGTTGCCGGACAACTCGCCTGACAACGGTTTTTTGACCGGCTTCCTGACCGGTATCTCACCACAGGAGAGGCTGTAACTCAGGCAGGGAAACTTCATCGGAGAGGTCGATGCGCTATTGGTATTAACAGGTTGTTGCACAGTGCCGCAGGCGGAAAGCGTTGCCATCAGTGCGGCCAGTAATATCTTCTTCATCGTACTCCCCTAGAAAATGTGTCGCAGACGCAGGCCAATAACATCGCCGATCGTACTCGTGGAGTTTTCAGCGTTGTTTGTTTTGACAAGGGCATTGTTGATCGCCGCCGGATTGGCGCTGGTCGTGGTCACCGCATTCGGTGCTTCGGAATCCCGGAATACGTAGTTCAGCGTCAGACTGGTTTTAGGTGCAATGTGGTAGGTAGTGCCGAGTGCAAGCTCGGTGATGATTCTTTCATCGGAATCGGACCAGTAGCTGTTATTGATCGTCTCGTACAGCAGGTTGTTTCTTGAATAGCGAACATCGAACTGCCAGTTCTTATTCAGATAGTATCCATATTCCAGCGTCAGGCCTTTGGCCTTGTTATCTCTCTCGGATGCTATTTGAAACTGCCCGCCGTACGGACAGTCAGTACAGCTCGATGTGGCAGATTGCAGGATCATTCCCTCTGCAAACATCAAGTCCATTCCCAGTCGGTGTTTGTGGCCGGTTTCGCCAAAAAATCGCCCTAATGCCTGCACGCCGAATCCGTAGCGTATCCGGTCAAAGTCCTCGCTCTTGGTCCCCTGGGCATCCACGATATAGTTTCTTACGCCACTCTGGTGATATGCGTAGAACTTGACACCATTCTTCATGGCGCCTTTTCCACCCGGAAGATCATATTCCGAGGAGAAGTAGAGGTTGAGATCCTTTTCATTGTTATTGTCGGAATGATGTATGCCATTGCCGTTACCGATCATTGCAGCATAGGTGTGCGTCCACTTTCCAGTATTGAACGAGTCAAATGCCTGGATGCCCCAGTCACGGCCCACGTCCGAATCATATCCCTGGGTGGAAATGCTGCCGGCATATCCCTGGCCGGCGATAGGATTGGTTCCTTTGGCACTGCCGTTGACAAATCGCTCGACTTGGTCGCGCCTGACGAAGTCGGTTAGATAGATGAAATCCTTCGTTCTAATAGACTCCAACAACTCCTCCGGACCGGGTTTTTTAAACAGCCCTAATCGGAGGCGTGCGCCTGGAATATAGTTTAGCGTTACGCTGGCGTCGGTCAGGGAAACGAGATGTTTACGATTGGTGTTGAGCGGTTCGTAGGTGGCACCGTTCATACCAAAATTCGTAGTAAGGAAGTAGTTGATCTTTCCTGGAATAATGTTTCCCCTGAGGCCAACGACAAAGGCATCCAGGTTGAAACCCTTGTTGTCGTGGTGCAACTCCGGCCCAACCCTGCAATTGTTGACGTAGTAACCGTTATTCAGTCCAGGTCCGCTATTGAGATCTCCCGTGGGCGTACCGTTCGGCCTTGCCATGCCAGAGAGTGGATTACAACCAACGTAGTTGGAGTATTGTAACGAAACGGCACCGAATAAGCGGTGAGATACTTTTTCTGGCTCGGTACCTTGTATAGCAATCCAGTTCGCAGCGAAACTGCCTTGCGAGAACAGCAGTGCCGCAATTCCCCCTGTTATTATATTTGGGACTTTTTTCATCACGCCTCCTTTTTAGTTATTCCTACCCTCTGATGGGGTGGTAGTAACTGAAACGAGCAGGATTAAGAAAAGTTCCTCCAATATTTATCCGGGTGAATGGTTTTGTATTTCCCGTAGTTTGGAATGCAAACACCTTTCTTACTAACCGTTTCTTTTTAAAAAATTAACTCTGGTTGTAGCGAGCGTGGTTGAAATCGGATCAGACAAAACTTCTTAACACTTCCATTGCATCGAACCATTTGTCGCCGTGCATAAACAGCCAAGATATATTGATAATTGTCAGTTGGCGGCCGATACGCATTACCAAAACTCCAGGAAAGCGTTTTGGAACCGCGTAATTCAGAGAGACTGAAGCACCAGTCCTACTTAGCCTTTCCAACAACGCATTGGTGACGGTATCGTAAACCAGGACATGACGCCGGATCGTTCATTGGATAGGGATACTTGCACCGCATCTAATGATAAATATCAGGCTAAGCGGGCTGTTTTAGAAAGAGCGAAAACGAATTGTTGCCTTACCCAGGTCAGTTTGGAGACACTAGAGAATGTGCGGCATCCGTGTTCATTGGATTGAATGCTGCAAGAGACTAAATACCGATTTTTGAGGCCGGGCACCCTTTTTGACTGGAGAGCGGGAACTTTATGGAGGATGGCTCGTTAGAGTGTTAGCGGATTAAAGGCTCACTGGAAGAGGCAATAACAATACATATTTGGTAACGGTGATTGCTATAGAACACCATATTCCGGGGCAGGCAGACGATTTGCGGCAATTTTCCGATGAAGATTGTGTTGCCTTTTTGAAAGCGGGTAACAGCGCTGCATTTCCAGAGCTAATGCGGCGGTATCAAAACCGGATATACACCTATGTATTACGAATGATCAGCTGCCCGGATGATGCTATGGATATATGCCAGACAACATTTATAAGCGCATATAGAAACCTGGAGAAGTGGCAGCCAAATGCCCTTTTTAGAACATGGCTGTTTAGAATAGCGAGTAATTCCGCCATAGATTATCTGCGAAGAAACAAGTTGTATACTCAAGTACCGATAGAAAGCCTTAACCACACTTTGATCGATGCCATGGATCCGGAGCGTCAATACATGTCATCGGCACGATGCACCACTATGATCAAACTGATTCAACAGATCCCCCCGGTTTTTCGGCAGGCCCTGCTACTACGCGAACTGGAGGGAATGTCTTATGCGGATATTGCGCAGGCGTTGGACATTAGCGAAGGAACGGTAAAATCCCGGATCGCGAGAGCACGATACGGCCTGGTATCCGGGCTTGATCAGATAGATGATGTAGAGAGTAACCAATGAACAGAAACAGTTGCCCGGATTTTGAGACACTTTCTGCCTATGTGGATCATGAAATGAGCGGGAGTGAGCTGGAGGCGATCAGCAACCACGTGGCAGAATGCGCATATTGCAGGCGACACCATGATCGGCTTGTTCAATTGAGCAATGAGTTTTCCGCCATGCAGGCAGAATCTACTGGCATAAACATTATTCCGGAGATTCAAGAGCGGTTAAATACGAAACCTGGTCTACGGCGGTCCGGAAATTTGCTAAATGGTCGGTTCTTATCCTATGGACTGGCCGCATCATTTGCTCTTGTTGTCGGTATCAATCTGGGAAATCATATTGTAGTTGACGAAGTAAAGGTCGATCTCACGTTTACACAGGCAGCACAAATGGCGCCGTTCTCTTTCATCCCGCCTGGAAGCATCAACCTGGAACATGCCACATGTTTTATAGGAAAGCGCATATGATCAAGCGTTATATAATGCCGGTGATCTTGGTACTGTCACTGTTTATCAATGTTGGGGTCATTGCATCAGTTGTTGGCCGAACGGCGGGTGACTTGTTTGGTGCAAAGGCAATACAGCACGGGCATACTGCCTTGGCTAACCACCTTGAACTCGACCAGCGGCAGTTTTCTCAATGGAGAAGCAACGAACAGGTATTTCTAAGCGAACTGAAAAACTCATGGGCAATTATCAGGAACAATCGCGAACTGATGATACGCGAGATATTTTCTGATGACCCGGATATTGCCGAAATTGAGTCCCTGCGCGATGAGATAGCCGAGCAACAATCGATACAACAACATGTGGTTATAGACCAGTTGATGCGTGAACGACAGATACTGAACCAACGGCAACGCAACATGCTGGAGGACCTGCTCATTACCCAGTACCCCCTGGCTTCAATCGAACAGATGATGATCAGGGAGGAATGAATATCAAAGGATCGACAGCATCCGGTAGATCCGACGGATACTGAAAAAGCGTGTCATAGCTGGCCAGATGACTGCCGGGCGATCGGTTAGTCAACGGTGGAATACAGATACGATCGGACAGATGTCTTTAAACGGGCTTTGATAATTCGGCAGTTTGCCGGCGTCGGGTAATTCCCAGAGAACTGGAGTAAGAAAAGTCACCTGCCCCTCCCTATGCCCGACCATGCTATACCCTGCCGGCCACCAACCATCCAGAAGACAACATGAACAGGACTGGCAGGCTCAGCTTGACCTGTAGAGAAACCAAGCCAAACTTAAAGACAAGGACCGGATGATTTTCTCTTCAGATGGGATCGACTCAGCCTGAGTTGCGATTTGGCGGCTGACAAGAAACGGGATTATCGATGCACTGCAGTGATAGCGCCAACCCGCTACCGCGATTGGGATAATTCCAATTGGATTCTGTTGCGATGAAGTAGCCGTTAAATTCAGATACACCGAGAGGGTAATGACAAAGGATAAGCTCGTAAAAAGATCCAGCCGTTCGGAGGTTGACGCATTTTTGCATAAAGTGGCCACAACACCGGCCAGGAAGCCGGCGAGCCGAACTGGCCGACTGATATTTGCCATGGATGCCACGGCCAGCCGGGAACCCACCTGGGACCAGGCCTGCCATATACAGGCCCAGATGTTTGAAGAGACCGCGGCGCTCGGCGGCCTCAGCATCCAGTTGTGCTACTACCGGGGATTCAACGAATTCAGCGCCAGTGAATGGTTGTCCAATAAAACGGATCTGCAGCATCGCATGATGGCCGTACGCTGTCTGGGGGGGCACACCCAGATACGCAGGGTTCTGCAGCATGCCATTACTGAAACCAGGCAGAAAGAGGTGGATGCGGTGGTATTTGTGGGAGACTGCCTGGAAGAGGAAGTTGATGAACTTTGCCAACTGGCAGGTGAACTGGGCTTGCATAACGTGCCGGTGTTCCTGTTCCAGGAGGGGGATTACGTGGTTGCGAAACGCGCATTCAAACAGATAGCCCGGCTGACCGATGGAGCCTATTGCCCGTTCGATGCCAGTAGCGCCCAACAACTCCGAGACCTGCTGAGCGCGGTTGCCGTCTACGCGGCGGGAGGGCGGCGGGCACTGGAAAACTTCAGTAAGGCACGCGGGGGAATGACCAGGTTATTAACCCGCCAGATCAATAAGGGCTAGTGGGGCGCGTATCTGAGCCTCCATGCCTGCAGGCCGTAAACTCGCCGGTCGTCATCCATACGCCAGTGGAAAACACGAGCTTTCCGCTCGGCCAATCGTTAGAATATTTCAACTAAGGGGCGGTGGACCGCCTTATTAAATTGGATATCCCATGGATATCCGTCGGCAACAAGGCGTATAAGTGCCCGTGCGTATACTGATTATTCTGGCGGCGATTGTCGGTTTATATGTCGCGTATCGCTGGTTTTTCAAACTACCCCCCAAAACCCGGCTGCAGGCGGCCGCGGTGACCCTCGGCATCCTGTTCATCGGACTGGCGGCAACCGGTCGCCTGAACTGGGTGTTCGCACTGGTGGGCGCGTTATTGCCGTTTGCCCGACGTATGATTTCACTGCTGGGTTATCTGCCATTTATCCAGCGCATCTACAGGCAGTTCAAGAGCGGGCAAGCCGGCCCGGGACCATCTGCCGGACAGCAGTCAATCGTCGAAACCCGCTTTTTAAGAATGACCCTGGATCACGATACGGGAGAGATGAACGGAAACGTGCTGGAAGGTGCCTTTGCCGGCAGGAGTTTGAACCAGCTCACGCTCGATCAACTCCTGGAACTGCTGACCGAGTGTACCCGGGAAGATGAAGAGTCCGCACAACTGTTGCGCGCCTATCTGGGCCGGGTCCATGGTGATGAGTGGCAACAGTCGCAAGCGGACTCCCAGGCAGCGGAGGTCTCCGGTGGGATGACGCATCGCGAGGCGTATGAAATTCTTGGACTGGAAGAAGGTGCAGATGAGGAAGAGATCCGGGCGGCACACCGCAGCCTGATGCAGAAGCTCCATCCCGATCGCGGCGGCTCCACCTACCTCGCTTCAAAAATCAATCGGGCCAAGGAGGTTCTGCTGGGTAAACAGTAGTACGCCAACGGCCCGGGTAAGTCAGAGTGCCGGAGGTTTGACAAGGCGGTCGTGTCATTTGTCCTGTTCAGCGACGGGTGGAGGAAAAATCCTGAATTGCCCTGTTGGCGAAACATTCGTGAGATAGATATAGTCAACGAATTGAATCGTGAAGAAATCACCAAGAAAGTTGATATTTTGAAAATTTACACGGCTATTATATGGAAGGCACCCGCATGGGTATGTTGATGACCAGTCGCTGGTCGTGGCTGGTCGGCACCGGATTGTCAGGATTCGGGTACTGCATTGAAATGCATCAAGGAGAATCAAATGCAAACAGCTGGTAAGGCCGGCGCCTTTATATTGGGTGCTTTTATATTCGTCGGATTGTCTGCTTTGGGTTATCTGTTAGGTAATGCCGCGATTGAATTCAAGCAGTACGACCGAAGTGTGACGGTTAAAGGATTGTCAGAACGTGAATATGACGCCAATATCGTCATCTGGCCCATTCAGTTCTCCGCAGCAGGAAATGATCTGGAAAGCCTGTACGATTTACTCGAGGAAAATACTTCAAAAATCAGAAAGTTCCTTGTTACGAACGGGATTGGCGCAGAGGAAGTGACTTTTACATCACCAGCCATAACCGATAAATCGGCGCAACAGTATGGTAATAATGCCAAGCCGGAGTTTCGTTATACAGCATTTCAAACGGTCACCGTTTATTCAAAAAATATCCACTCCGTACGATCCCTAATGGGTTCATTATCAGCGCTTGGTAAGCAAGGTATTGTCTTTACCGGTGGCAACTACGAGTCACAGACAGAATACATCTTTACAAAGTTGAATGAAGTTAAGCCCGAGATGATTGAAGAGGCCACTACAAAGGCGCGAGAGGTTGCGGAGAAATTCGCATCAGATTCTCAAAGCCGATTGGGAAAAATCAAGAGAGCATCACAAGGACAGTTCAGCATAACTGCACGAGACAAGAACAACCCGCATATTAAGAAAGTTCGGGTGGTGTCCACAGTCGAATATTACTTATCGGATTAAGGATAGAAGGGCCTGTTCAAATGACGAACTTTCCGTCACCCATTAGTGTGCCGAGTAATGAGAAATATTGAAAACAGGTAAAATCACACGCAACGAAATTTGTTTCTCTGCTGCCGCAGAGCAGTTAGGCATCAACCATAATAACCAGGGGGTTCATCTTGAATTGGGGTGAAATCATTTCGGCAGCGGTTACGCTGTTCCTGATTATGGACCCACTGGGTAATGTACCGGTATTTAATGCAGTGCTTTCCAAACTGGACCGGCGCCGCCGCACCGCAGTCGTTGCCCGCGAGTTGCTGATAGCACTGGTTGTCTTGCTGGGGTTTCTGTTTGCTGGTAACGCTATACTCGGATTTCTTGGGTTATCCCAGCCATCGTTGAGTATAGCGGGTGGTATTCTGCTCTTTATTATCTCCTTGCGGATGATCTTTCCGGGTCAGGCAACAGATGATGAGGCTGATTACGCTGATCCATTTATCGTGCCGCTTGCCGTTCCGCTGATTGCGGGACCGTCGACCATTGCCGTTCTGTTGCTCCTGAGTTCCAATCAGCCTGATCAGATCCTTGAATGGAGTATTGCACTGTTTCTTGCGTGGTTTGGGGTAACGATTTTACTCGTGATATCGCCTTATCTGCTTACCGTCATCGGCACCCGGGGGGCGCGGGCGCTGGAGCGCCTTATGGGCATGATTCTGGTTATACTTGCCACGCAGATGCTTTTAAATGGAATACGGGATTTCGTTGAAAGCTTCTGAGGAGACGTGGCCGGCTATCATTTCAACCATGGAGTGTTATAAAAACCTACACTGGTGTGTGAAATGTACATTTATTCGACACGATGACATACAACAATCGATCACAATCAAGACCATGCCGGATAATGAAACAAGTAAACAAGAGAAAATTCGATTAGAGCATCAGGCGGCTAAGATTTTCATGCGCTGGTATGAACATGACACCGGCAAACCGATTCGGCACATCTGGCATAACCGGCCGATAAAGCCCGATGTATCCTGTCAATTTGAAGGTGAGCGGCTGGATCTGGAAATTGCCCATCTTTATGGTACCGAGCAGGAGGCCATGAAAATTCTCGGCCGAAACCTGAGTGATAAAACCCGGCGGGAATTGCGCAAGTTGGAAAAGGAAACGAACCCTCACCATCGCCTGCTGAATGCACTTAACCGTATACTGAGTAATAAATCCACCAAACGCTATAAAACCAAACGGGTGTGGCTGGTTATCCGCAATGCCCATCCGTCATGGCATTCGGATGACATCACAGCATTACATCATCATATTGACGTGCCTGTGGATCATCCGTTCGAGCAAATTTGGATCGTTGGCGATTTCGCGGGAAAGAGCGGTATTGTACAGTTGTATCCTTAGTGAACAGGCTAACTATTCATTCAGGGATTAGCGGAACAGATATATCTATCATGCACAGTTGTTCTAGTTGTAAGATCAAGAAAACATTAACGGCTGACTCTTGTCAGCCAATGGCTGGGGATGCCTCCTAAAAGAGCAGCAATGTACCAAGTGGAAATCCGCCCTATTGCCGAATAATTCAGCATCGGAAGCAGGCTGATGCACTGTCTGCGTCATTTATCTGCCGGGAATACAGCGCATGCCTAAATATCAACCGTTCAAACTGCTACCGTTTTTTTCTGTAACCAGTTTGCTGGGTATTGTTGTCGCCGCAGCACTGGTGACGCTGCTGTACCGCCAGACCGCCATAGCAGAGCTGGTGGACCTGGGGGAACAACAAAATATTGGTCTGGCGCAGACTGCACTCAATTCGGTGCATGAACAGCTCGCCCTGTTTCTGCGTCGTGCCAACACGGGGTCGCAGGCCACCGATACCGAGATAGAGACACTGGAGGCGAAGCTGAAAGCCGTTCTGCGCAATACCAGCGTGGTGCGAATCAAAGTCTACAACCAGGCCGGAATCGTCGTGTTTTCCACCAAGCGGAGCCAGATAGGCCGAGATCAGAGTGACAATCCCGCTTTTGTTGTGGCACGGGGTGGGGATATTACCAGTAAGCTTATCTTCCGTGACCACTTCAATTTCTTCGATCAGGAAACGGAAGAGGACAATCTGATTCAGACCTATATGCCAGTAGGCCGGGACTCGGAAGCTGCGGAAATCGGGGTGTTCGAAATCTATACCGATGTCAATCCGCTGGTGGCTGATATCTCGCATATGGAGGTGCTGATTGTTATCGGCACCGGGACGATCTTTTTACTTCTGTATGCCCTGTTGTTGACCGTGGTGCATCGTGCCGGTCGTATTATCGCGCGTCAGCAACTCACTATTGCCGAGCGTAATAAAACCCTTGAATTGCTCTCTGCCCAGTTGCTCGATGCACAGGAGACTGAACGCAAGCGGGTTGCGATCGAACTGCACGAGGGAATAGCGCAGACCCTGTCCGCCATCAAGTTTCATCTTGAAATCGCCGAGCAGTCAGCGGCCAACGGTGATGAGGGGCAGGCCATGAAACTTGATGGGCTGGTGAAGGTAATACAGGGCACGATTCAGGAAGTGCGCACCATGGCGATGCAGTTGCGTCCGCCCAGCCTGGATGATCTGGGGATTGGAGCTACCCTTAGCTGGCTGTCGCGCCAGCTGTCGGAGATCTATCCGGAAATTTCCGTCGAGGCGCAGGTAACCGTTGACGAGGAGAGGATACCGAGACAACTTCGGGTGGTTGTGTATCGCACGGTGCAGGAAGCACTGGCGGCGATGACCCGATGCAACGTGCCACGGACGATACAACTGGTATTGCGTGAATCCGGTGCGCTATTGCGGCTGGAGATTACCGACTCCGCCATGTCCGCAACTGCGCCACTGGAACCGGATCTGTCGATAGCCAGCCAGCGTATTCTGATGTCCGGTGGTGTGTTTACCGTACAGGCAAACCCATCCGGCGGCGCCGTTCTGAGTGCCGAATGGGACCTCTGATACCAGCGCCATTGAATATTCCGGCGTTGCGCGGGAGACGGTAGCAGTTTGGCAGTCACGGGAGTACCCATATGTCTCTTGAAAAACAGCTATCGCACTCGATGGAGATCCTTTCCACGCCGGATGAATTTCAGCAACGGAAGCAGGCTGGCGCACTGTTGGTCCTGTTCGGTGGTGCCCATTGCGGCGTCTGTCAGGCGATCAAACCAAAGATTGAACAGCTCGTATCCGAGCGTTTTCCGGAAATTTTACTGGCGTATATTGATTGTGAGCAGAGCCCGGAGATCTGCGCTCAGGAAGGGGTATTCAGTCTGCCGGTGCTGAAGCTGTTTATTGACGGGCAGATACACCTGGAGCTGGCGCGGAATTTTAGTTTCCTGGAACTTCGCTCGCGGATCGAACGCCTTTATGAGTTGTGGATGACAACCCGATAGAGTGCCAGCGTTTGGTTCGGGTTGCAGTGTCATCGGGAGCGCCGGGGGTGGAGCTGCTAAACTCAGGGATAACTCCGTACATTCAGCAAGAACAAGGCCGCAATGGCTTTGCCCGTGCGCGTGTGGGTATGGCATGACATCAGAAACTCAATTATCGATCCGATCCACCCGGCGGATACGCATTGTCAAGGTCAGCCTGCTCTTTGTAATACTGATTGTACTTCACTTCACCGGCGAGTGGCTGGAGGAGTGGATCGATCAGCAGATTATTCCCCAACACGGGCAGCTGCTTGATCTGTTAATGCTGGGGGTTGTGCTGATCTATATTCTATTGATGGCGGCACCATTCATGCCGGGTATCGAGATTGGTCTTGGCCTGATGATGCTGTTTGGCAGTAAAGGGGCTGCGCTGGTTTATCTCTCGACCTTGGCAGCGTTGTCGATCAGTTACCTCGTGGGGCGGCGTATCCCGCCCGGGCTAGTGTGTCGATTTCTTCAGTGGCTCCACCTCGACAGGGCGTGCGCGCTGGTGCGGCAGCTGGAACCCCTGCGCCGCGCTGAGCGTCTCAAACTGCTGCAGGATAGACTGCCGGACAAGGTGGCGCTGTTTCTGGTTAATCATCGTTATCTGACTATTGCAGTGGCTCTGAATATGCCGGGAAATGCGCTGATTGGTGGTGGCGGTGGGATCGGTCTGTTGGTGGGGATGAGCAGGATTATCCCCTATTGGGGTTATCTCATGTTGTTGGTCGTGGCGGTCGCCCCCGTTCCTCTATGGTTCTATCTCAATGGTGGATAGCGCCTGCTTTGGTATCAGCTTCCACATTAGAGATTTCTGCAGTTTTCCGGTGGTGGCTGTTTCCGGTGCATCAATACTCGTGGTTTAAGCAGGAGTGGCAATAAGCCGACGAGAAACCCGGCGTGCATCTTTTGAACCCAAGCACATAGCTCGCGGCTGATGGTGAGATCGGCTCTGTTCAGAACGTTTGAACAATCGGTGCTACGCCGAATAGCCAGCCGTGCAGCCAGAAAAGGAAGCTGACGTAGAGTGCCAGACCGGCCAGTAGGGCGATGAGATCATTCCAGGCGGAGGGCGGTGCTCCCAGGAGCGGGCGCTGCACCCGCTGCCGCATGGAGAGCCGGTCGGCGATTGCCCAGATTAGAAAACAGCCGAACAGCAGCAGACTCGCCAGGGTGCCGGTGACCAACAGGTGAGCCAGGGCCCAGAGCAGGGTCGCCAGCAACATGGGGTGTTTGACGGCCGCGCCGATGCGGCCGGGAAAATAGGTGGCGACCAGTAGCGGGAACACCGGCAGCATCAGCAGCAGATTCGCCGACCGGGCCCAGGGTGGTGGCGTGTACAGTGGGACCGGCGTCTGCTGCGCCAGGCCATAGCCCCAGACGATAAACACCAACCCGGCCAGTGCCACCAGGCCATAAAGTCCCTGCCAAACCGTCTCCCCAAGCTGCGCGGCCATGCGGTTGCGCCAGGGCTCGTTGATTATCGAGATCGAATGGCTGATGAAGAAAAGCGCGAGTCCGGCAATCAGCAGCGTCATGGGATAAACCTCAGCAAGAATACAGTTATTAACTCTAGCAGCTCGTCGGCGTAGGGCCAGTGTGGCGTTTGTCTGGTGAGACCACGCCTGTCGCCTGCGGCAGGGCTGTTTGCGGGAGAGATCTATACTCTGAAGAGATTATCAGTTCGTTAGAATGGAGGTGTGGCTATGTTCCCGCGACAAGTGGTCAATGTGGTGGTGCTGTTGGTGCTCACCCTGTTGGCGATGGCGGCAGCCGGGGCGGAGGTGGAGGAGTTCATACTGCCGGATGGGGATCACCCGCACGACGTGGCCCCGGCGGCGGATGGCGGGGCTTGGTACACCGCCCAGCGCGCCGGAGCCCTGGGCTGGCTCGATCCGGCCAGTGGGGCTACCCGACATATCCCCCTGGGCAATGGGTCGAGCCCCCACGGTGTTATCGTCGGCCCTGATGGCGCCCCCTGGATCACCGACTCGGGACTCAATGCCATTGTTCGGGTCGACCCCCAGACCGATCGGGTCCAGCGCTTCGCGCCGCCCTCCGGGACACCTTATATGAATTTGAATACCGCCACCTTCGATCCGCGGGGGATTCTCTGGTTCACTGGCCAGGCCGGTTACTATGGTCGCCTCGATCCGGCCAACGGAGAGATGAAGGTATTCGAGGCGCCACGCGGGCGCGGACCCTATGGCATCTGCACTGGAGCGGATGGCAAAGTCTACTACGCCTCGCTTGCCGGCTCGCACATCGCCCGGGTTGACCCCGATACGGGGGCGGCGGAGGTGATAGAGCCGCCGACACCGGGACAGGGAGCGCGGCGGGTCTGGGGCGACTCGAAAGGTCACATCTGGGTCAGTGAATGGAACGCGGGTCAGCTCGGGCGTTATCACACCGCCACCGGGCAGTGGCGCGAGTGGCGGCTCCCCGGTGACCGCCCGCGGGCCTATGCGGTCTATATCGATGTGGTGGACCGGGTGTGGCTGTCCGATTTCGGTGGCGATGCCATATGGCGCTTTGATCCGGATGGTGAGAATTTCACCCGGTTTAGTCTGCCGAGTGCGAATGCCTCGGTACGTCAGATCCACGGCCGCGAGGGAGAGGTCTGGCTGCCACAATCGGCCAATGACAAGCTGGCGGTGATTCGCACTGCTACCGAGTAAGGGTTGGAATGCGACGGGCTGTATCGACACCATGAATACCCTTGCGGTGGATGAACTGGAGCGGCGTAAGCGGGTGTTCACCCGGCCGGTGCTGAAGTTGTTCATCGAGGGTGAGCGGCAGATCTATCGTCGCTACGGCCTGTGGCCGGCGTCACGGGATGAGATGCAGCCCGGGAAAAAGGAAACGGGCGCCTCCCTGCGCCCTTTGCCTACCCCGTTTGCCCACCTGGTTTAGCTGGCCTCCCGCCACTCCACCCCGGCTTCCCGCTGCACCGGCTCTTTCAGCGTCACCAGCTCCTCGGCGCTGGTGGGGTGGATCGCCATGGTGGCGTCGAAGTCGGCCTTGGTGGCCCCCATCTTCACCGCTACCGCGAAACCCTGCAGCATCTCGTCCGCGTTGTCGCCGATAATGTGAATGCCCACCACCCGCTCATCCTCGCCGGCACACACCAGCTTCATGGCGGTAGTGTGCTCCTGCGCGGAGAGGGCGTGGCGCATGGGGGTGAAGCGGCTCTCATAGACCGTCACCTGGCTGTAGCGCTGTCGAGCGTCGGGTTCACCGAGCCCGATCGTGGCCACCGGCGGGTGGGCGAATACCACGCTGGGGATGTTGTCGTAGTCCACCCGGCTCTCGGGCCGGCCCGCGAACAGGCGTTCGGCCAGCTTGCGCCCGGCAGCGATGGCCACCGGGGTCAGGGCCATGCGCCCGGTGATGTCGCCGATGGCATGGATGCCGGGCACGTTGGTGTTCTCGAACCC
Organism: Sedimenticola selenatireducens DSM 17993; assembly: GCF_000428045.1. Lineage (GTDB taxonomy): Bacteria > Pseudomonadota > Gammaproteobacteria > Chromatiales > Chromatiaceae > Sedimenticola > Sedimenticola selenatireducens. Next base: position 115,454 of record NZ_ATZE01000003.1, read on the forward strand.
GTCCACCGGGATGAACCCGCCCCGCTCCGCCTTGACGCCGGCCGCCGCCAGGTCGAGATTGCCGGTGTTGGCCGCGCGGCCCACCGCCCAGATCACCTGGTCGAAACCGCGCAGGGCCTGGTCCCCTTCGCCGTAGAGGGCGATGCCGTCATTGCAGCGCTCCAGGGCGTTGACCTGGAAACCGGTGTGGACCGAGATCCCCTGCCGGTTCATCTCACGGGTCAGCACCTCGCTGATCATGGGGTCGAAGCGCTCCATCAACTGCGTTTCCAGGGCCACGATAGAGACCTTTGAGCCGAGCGCCCGCAGCAGGCCGCCCAGCTCCACCGCGATGTAGCTGCCGCCGATCACTGCCACCCGCCGCGGCAGCTCCTCAAGCTGGAAGAAGCCGTCCGAGGTGATGCCGAGCTCGGCCCCGGGCAGGGACGGTACGATCGGCTTGCCGCCGGTGGCGATCACGATATGGGGGGCGCTGTACCGCTCACCGTCCACCTCCACGGATTCAGCGTCGACGAAGCGGGCGAAACCCTGGATCCGGTCGATGCCGCTCTGCTCCACGTGGCCGTCCCAGTAACGGTTGATGTTGGCGATGTACTGCTCGCGGCCTTCCACCAGCTTCTGCCAGTCGGTGGCGGTGCGCCGGGCCGGAATGCCAAAGTCGACGGCGTCGTCCACTGCGTGGGCCAGCTGGGCGGCGTACCACATCACCTTCTTCGGCACGCAGCCGTTGTTGACGCAGGTGCCGCCGATGCGGTGTCCCTCTATCAGGGCCACCCGCTTGCCGAGCTGGGCGGCCCGCTCGGCGACCGCGAGACCGCCGCTGCCGCCACCGATGGCGATCAGGTCGTAATCCTGTCTGTTCATGGCGAGTTCCTTGATAGTCTGATGAGGGGGGCGGCCCGTCAGTCGGGCCACCCCGGGGTTGTTGTCAGGCCGCCTTGGCCTGGGCCATGTAGGCCTCCAGGGCCTCCGACCCGCCAATGTGCTCACCGTTGATGAACACCTGGGGTACCGTGGACTGGCCGGCGACCGCCCTCAGCGTTGCCTCGGTGTAATCCCGGTTCAGCACCAGCTCTTCGAACGACAGGCCGGCGTCATGCAGCATCCCCTTGGCCCGTACGCAGAACTCGCAGCCCGGACGGGTGAAGATGGTGACGTCCTTCGGCTTCTCCGCGTTGGGGGCGATGTAGTCGAGCATGGTGTCGGCGTCGGAGACCTCGAACGGGTCGCCCGGCTTGTTCGGCTCGATGAACATCTTCTCCACCACGCCGTCCTTCACCAGCATCGAGTAGCGCCAGGAGCGCTTGCCGAAGCCCAGCTCCTCCTTGTCCACCAGCATCCCCATACCCTCGCTGAAGTGGCCGTTACCGTCCGGGATGAAGGTGATGTTGTCGGCATGCTGCTCCGCCTTCCACTCGTTCATGACAAAGGCGTCGTTGACCGAGACACAGATGATCTCGTCCACGCCCTGGGCCTTGAAGGCCGGTGCCAGCTGGTTGTAGCGCGGCACGTGGGTAGAGGAGCAGGTCGGGGTGAACGCGCCCGGCAGTGAGAACACCACCACGGTCCTGCCCTTGAACAGCTCGTCACTGGTGACATCCACCCACTCGTGGTTCCGGCGGGTGCGGAAAGTGACCTGGGGTACATTGTTGCCTTGGCGATTCTCAAACATGATTTTCTCCGTTTCGTTCAGTTAAGGGTTTGTCGGTTTCAAGCAAAGTGGACGGTGTTGCCGACGTCGCTCCCGGGCGTCTGCTGCCACCGCTTCCAGAACAGTTCATGGAGGTGGTAAGCGACCGTGTTGATGGCCGGTTCGACCAGGGCGATGGCGCCCCCCACCAACACGCTGCCGGTCATCAGGTAGGCCACCGAAAAGGCGACGCTGAAGTGCACGGCGGCAAAGGTGAATGTCTTGGTCATTGGCTTACCCTCCTGCCAGCGTTGCTTGTTTGCTGACGTTGGAAGGATTATCGGGGTTGGCAGTAAATTGGTAAAATCGTTAGTAACTGTTTTATTGATAGGTAATACCTATCATTATGCGAACGGCGGAGCGGGCCTTCAGGGTCAGGCCTGTGACGGGTCGAGCGGGGTGACGGTATTGGGAAGGTTGTCGAGGATGACGGCGGCCAGGGCCTGCAGCGCGGCCTGGCGCGGGAAGCTGTGGCGGTAGACCAGGGCCACCTGGCGCGAGGTGTCCGCCGAGGCCAGGGGTTGGGCCACTACCCCGCTGCCGCTGGCCCAGGAGCCGCGCATGGCCAGGGCCGGGATCAGGGTGATGCCGTAACCGGCGCCCACCAGCTGGATCAGGGTCTCCAGGCTGGCTGCCCGCAGGTCAGCCATCTCCCCCTCGCTCTGGCGCCGCTGCAGGTGGCACACCGCCATCGCCTGGTCGGCCAGGCAGTGGCCCTCGGAGAGTAGCAGCAGGTTTTCGCTGTCCAGGTCGGACTGGGTGATCTTCTCCCGGGTGTAGAACGGATGGTTGCGCGGATAGGCGACCCAGAACGGCTCGTCAAACAGGGGCAGGGTATCCAGGTCGGGCGAATCCGCCGGGGTGGCCAGCAGCGCGGCGTCGATCTCGTGCCGCTGCAGGCGCTGCAGCAGGGTCCCGGTCATCTCCTCCGACAGCACCAGCTGCATCTGCGGGTGGCGCTTCTTGAGCGGCGTCAGTAGCAGTGGCATCAGGTAGGGACTGAGGGTGGGGATGGCGCCGATGCGCAGGGGCCCGGCCAAGGGGTCCTGGTGGCGCTTCGACACCTGCTGGATCGCCTCCGCCTGCTCCATGATCTGCCGTGCATGGTGCAGGATCTCCTGGCCCACCGGGGTGATCGCTACCGAGCGGTTGCTGCGTTCGAATATGGTTACGCCAAGCTCCTCCTCCAGCTTCCTGATCTGGCCGCTGAGGGTGGGCTGGCTGACGAAGCAGTGCTCCGCCGCCTTGCCGAAGTGGCGGGTCTCGGCCACCGCGATGATGTATTTCAGGTCCCGCAGGTTCATGGATTTACCATCGATTTCATCGATGATTTGAGTATATCTGACTGGTACAGCTTATCAATCGGCAGAGTCGGGGTTCTTCTCCCGCTTCGCACGCATTATGCAGAGGCCGCTGAAGTGCAGCCATTGCGAAACAGTGTCGCCGGCCAGCGGTGTCTCGTCACCCAGGTATGCGTTGCTTTGGCAAAGGGTCGTCACGTGCTGCGATCCATTACCGTGGCCGGTGCCATCAGAACAGGTTCCAACGCCGGGTCGCCATCGCCCCCTGGACCCGTTCAACGGCCATCGTTTCCGCCGCCTGGCGGGGTGGAACCTGCTGTGATCCTGCCCGCTCCAGCACCTCCCGGGTGTTGTTGCCCACCTTCTCGGCTATCGCCTGGAAGGCAGCGCCCTGGCTCATGTGCCGGTACTCCATGGCGCCGCAGATCACGCCGCCGGCGTTGGCGATGAAATCGGGGATTACCAGCACGCCGCGCTGGTGCAGACGCTGTTCTGCCTCCCGGGTAAACGGGATATTGGCGCCCTGCACCACCAGCCGGGCGTCCATCTGGTCCACGTTGCCGCCGTGTACCACGTCCGGGCGCGCTGCCGGGATCCAGATGTCGCAGGGGACACCCACTACCGCATCGCCTTGCAGTTTCTCCCCTTGCGGGTATTCGTTGACCCCGCGCCCGTCACTTTTCAGTCTGATCAATTTCTCCAGGTCAAGTCCGCCGGGTGAATGGATCGCGCCACGGGAATCGGCCACGGCCACTACCACAGCGCCCCTCTCCACCAGGAAACGTGCCGCGTGGATACCGACGGAACCAAAACCCTGGATCACCAGCCGGGCACCATTGAGGGTGAAATCGACATACTCCATGGCGGCATCCACGGCGCTGCTCAACCCCCAGCCGGTAGCACCGAGCTCATCCAGCGGGATGCCACCAAGGGCCCTGGGCAGTCCGACGGCGCGGCCACCCAGCTCATCCTGGACCCAGGCCATGCAGGTCTCGTCGGTACCCATGTCGGGGCCGAAGATGTATTCGTCGTTGCCCTTGAGCGCACAGGCGAAGGCGCGAATCAGCTGCTCCTTCTCCTGCAGTGGCATGCGGGGATCGCCGAACAGGACCGATTTGGCGCCGCCGTGAGAGAGTCCGGCGGCGGCATTCTTCAGGGTCATGGCCCGGGCCAGCCGGGCGCACTCCCCGGTACTCACATCAGGTGCCATGCGCAGACCGCCGATCGCCGGGCCGCAGGCCACGTTGTCCACCACCAGGATGCCTTTAAGCTGATGGGTCGGTTCATAGACATGAATGATCTTGGCGGGTCCCAGTTCATCCGCCTGATCAAATGCTTCGCTCATGACCGCGACCTCCTATTGTCAATGTATGTAAAGCATAGAATATATTTCTGCCGCCCCGTTCGGCGTTGGTGATGGGATTTCATGTGATTCTGATCGTATACTTTAATGAAACCCCGTCCGATCTGTTCTGTCTACGGATTAGAGCCAACACGAGAGGCGTAATATGAACATCCTGATGAAACCGGGCCTGATCCTGGCCGCACTGTTCCTTCTGACCGCCTGTACCCAATCGTCAATCCGGGATCCGGCCTCGCCTTTTTACCGGGTTCCGGTGGGCAGCCAGTTAACCCTGAATCAGCCGCTGGAGATCAGGCCGGGGCATACCCGGGTATTTGTCCAGCGTGGTGTGGTGACCGATTTTTCCGATCTGAATCAGTACTGGCCCAGTTGCAGTTTCGAGGTGCGGGATCTGAAACAGGAACCCCAGCAGATAGCGCCTGATCGTTTTACCGTGCGCCGGGTTCAGCAGGGTCAGACTGCAATCGTTGGACAGCCGCATTTGCAGGTTGCCAGCCTGGCTCTCTCCCTTAGACATTCGGATGGCGGGCAACCCACGGTGGCCCGCTATTATGATCTCTGGCTCGCGTCCGATAAGCAGCCCAATGTGATGCGATTGCGCTGTTTCGATTCGATGGCCGATCTGACAGAGGCAAATCTGCCGCTGTACATAGAGATCGAGGCGGCACTGGGTGCTATCGCCACCATCGAGCCCTAGAGAGAGATGGGTAAAGAGTTCCGGTGTTAGAGGGGCCCATCAACATTGGTTTCTGTGGTAGATTAGCCGGTAAGACCTGTGCTGTTTTCAGCCCCCATTCGCTGCTTAGTGGGTTAGCGTAAGGGGCTGTTTCAGGGGTCACCGTTAACCGAGTGACAGGCCAGCCCCAGAGATGTTGATTACCGAGATTTTATCCCGCAACGGACGTATGTATGCCGACGAGATTGCGCTGGTGGAGCGTGATCCCGCCGCTAACAGCCGACTGGAGATCAGCTGGCGTGCATTTGACCGGGAGGCAAACCGCTTTGCCAATGCCCTGATCGCACGGGGCGTGAAACCGGGCGACCGGGTGTTGCATCTGATGATGAACTCCATCGAGTGGTTGCCCTGTTACTTCGGCATATTGCGTGCAGGCGCCATCGCTGTCCCACTCAATTTTCGCTTTGAATCCGAAATTATCCAGCGCTGCAATGAGATTGCCGAGGCCAGCGTGCTGCTGTTCGGGCCGGAATTTATTGAGCGCATAGAGGCGGTGAAACCGGCGCTTGATCGAACCATCCGCCACTATGTCTATATCGGACCGGACAGTGACTGCCCTGCGTTCGCCGTTGGCTATGCCCGGTTTGTCAGCGGAGTTGCCGACGAGCCACCCGAAATCCGATTGGAAATCACCGATAACGCGGCGCTCTACTTCACCTCCGGGACTACAGGCTTGCCCAAGGCGGTAAGCCTGACCCATCGCAACCTGGAGCACGCCTGCTATGTGGAGAACCAGCACCACCGGCAGACCCATGAAGATAATTTTCTCTGTATCCCGCCGCTCTACCACACCGGTGCCAAGATGCACTGGTTCGGAAATTTTGTGGTTGGTGCCAAGGCGGTGCTGCTGAAAGGCGCGCGGCCGGAGTGGATTCTGGAGGCGGTCTCCGAGGAACAGGCCACCATTGTCTGGCTGCTGGTGCCCTGGGCCCACGATATCCTGATCGCCTGGGAGAATGGAGAGCTCGATTTCGGTCGCTATCGGCTGGATCAGTGGCGACTGATGCATATCGGCGCCCAGCCGGTGCCTCCCAATCTGATCAAGGCGTGGCGCAAGCTGTTTCCGCACCACGATTACGATACCAACTATGGCCTGACCGAGAGCAGCGGCCCCGGTTGTGTCCATCTCGGCGTGGGTAACGGTCACAAGGTCGGTGCTATCGGCAAGCCCGGGTTCGACTGGGAGGCCTGTATTGTCGACCAACAGGGCAACGGGTTGCCCGCGGGACAGGCCGGCGAACTGCTGGTGAAAGGTCCCGGGGTGATGCAAGGCTATTACCGCAATCCGCAAGCGACCGCCGAGACTATCCGTAACGGTTGGCTGCATACCGGCGACATTGCGCGGATGGATGAAGAGGGCTTCATCTGGCTGGTGGATCGGAAGAAAGACCTGATCATCACCGGTGGTGAGAATGTCTCGCCACTGGAGGTGGAGCACTATTTTCTTGAACATCCGAGCATTCAGGATATTGCCGTGATCGGTACCCCGGATCAGCGCCTGGGAGAGCTGGTCACGGCGATTATCCAGTTCAAGGAGGGGCGCAGCCTGACGGAGCAGGAGCTGGTGGCCTATGCGGAGCGGTTGCCCCGATACAAGCGACCCAGACGCTTCTATTTTGATAATGTGCCGCGCAATGCCACGGGCAAGATTGAGAAGCCGCTGTTACGCGAGCGTTATGGAGTGGCGGTTGAGATGTAGCGGCGACCCCTGGAAATTTGCAGCTGAAGCCGCTCCTGCCGATACGGCTGGTCGCCGGNGTGGGTTTGATCTGTAGGAGGCCCGCTCCGGGCCGAATTCGCGGCGAGGGCGCCGCACCTACCGGGCAAATCGCCAAGCCTGATCGTCGTTGGGACAGAGCCAAAAAAAACGGGCATAACGCGAACAATGCCCGTGAGCTTCCATCCCGGATCCCCAGTGCGTGACTCCCTGTACGCGGGATTTATTGTTAATTCCAAGGCAACTTCTGGTTGGTTCACTTTCGTTGCATACGGCTTCTTTATAAAACATGGAGTTCAATGGGAGAATGACAGCGGTCAACCAATCATTCGCTTTATCCCGTTAGCCGTGTCCACACAAGCGGTCGTGATCCAGGGCAACCACTGTTAAGATAATCCGATGGACGTTTCACATATTCTCGAAGGTTTGAATGATGCCCAGCGCGAGGCGGTCTCCGCCCCGCCGGGTGGTATGCTGGTGCTGGCAGGTGCCGGCAGTGGCAAGACCCGGGTGCTGGTGCACCGGATCGCCTGGTTGCTGCAGGTGGTGGGCGCGGCGCCCTGGAATATCCTGGCGGTTACCTTCACCAACAAGGCGGCCCGGGAGATGAAGGGGCGTATCGAAACCCTGCTGGGCCAGCCGGTGGGGGGCATGTGGGTCGGCACCTTTCATGGCCTCGCCCACCGCCTGCTGCGTGCCCACTGGAAGGATGCCAGTCTGCCGCAGAGTTTCCAGATTCTGGATTCCGACGATCAGTACCGCATGATCAAGCGCCTGCTCAAGGCGATGGATCTGGATGAGGCGCGCTGGCCGCCGCGCCAGGCACAGTGGTTCATTAACGGGCGCAAGGATGAGGGGGTGCGGCCCCAGCATATGGATGATGGGGGCGATCCCTATCAGCGCACCATGATCCGTATCTACAGCGAATATCAGGCTGCCTGTGAACGAGGTGGTGTGGTGGATTTTGCCGAGCTGCTGCTGCGCGCCCATGAACTGCTGCGCGACCGGCCGGATATCCTGCACCACTATCGTGAACGCTTCCAGCATATCCTGGTGGATGAGTTCCAGGATACCAATACCATCCAGTACGCCTGGCTGCGTCTGCTGGCGGGCGAACAGAACAATCTGTTCGCGGTGGGTGACGACGACCAGTCCATTTATGGCTGGCGGGGTGCCCGGGTGGAGCATATTCGGGATTTTCGCAAGCATTTCCCCGCGGCACCGCTGTTGCGGCTGGAGCAGAACTACCGCTCCACCGCCACCATTCTCAAGGCAGCCAACGCGGTTATCGCCAACAATCCCTCGCGGCTGGGCAAGGAGCTCTGGACCGACGGCAGTGACGGCGAGCCGATCCTGCTCTACAACGCCTTCAATGAGGTGGATGAGGCGCGCTTTGTGGCGGAGCGTATTCGTCACTTTACCGAGGAGGGTCACCGCCGGGATGAGTGTGCCATCCTCTACCGCTCCAACGCCCAGTCGCGGCAGTTCGAAGAGGCACTGATCCAGGCCCAGCTGCCCTACCGGGTCTATGGCGGCCTGCGCTTTTTTGAGCGCGCCGAGATCAAGGATGCCCTCGCCTATCTGCGCCTGTTGGCCAACCCCCAGGAAGACCCATCGTTTGAACGGGCGGTCAATCAGCCGCCCCGTGGTATTGGTCCACGCACCCTGGATGCGGTGCGTGCCCATGCCCGCGACTTCGGCTGCTCCTTGTGGCAGTCCGCTCATGAGCTGGTCCAGGGCGGCGCCATGGCCAAACGTGCGGCCAGCGCGCTAAATGGTTTTCTGGAACTGATCGCCGAGCAACGGGTGGGTACCCAGGGACTGGCGCTGCACGAGTTGGCCGATCAGGTGATCACGGTGGCCGGACTGGCGGAGCATTTCCGCAAAAGCCGTGACGGCAAGGGACAGGATCGGGTAGAGAACCTGGAGGAGTTGGTCAATGCAGCCCGGGAGTTTACCTATGAAACTGCCGCGGATGAGGATGAGCTGGACCCGCTGTCGGCGTTTCTCTCCCATGCGGCGCTGGAGGCCGGGGAGAATCAGGGTGACCAGTTTGAAGACTGCGTGCAACTGATGACCCTGCACTCGGCCAAGGGGCTGGAGTTCCCGTTGGTGTTTATCGCCGGGGTGGAGGAGAAGCTGTTCCCCCACAGCATGTCGGCAGAAGATCCCGAACGACTGGAGGAGGAGCGGCGTCTCTGTTACGTGGGCATGACCCGGGCCATGGAGCAGCTCTACCTCACCTATGCCGAGAGTAGGCGATTGCACGGCAGTGAGTCCTATCCCCTGCCCTCGCGTTTCCTGCGGGAGATTCCCGGTGAGCTGGTACGAGAGATCCGCTCCCGACCTCAGGTCAGCCGCCCGGTTTATGGTGGTGCATCAACCGGCTTTGCGGATGACGCCTGCGGCTTCCAGTTGGGCCAGCGGGTGCTGCATCCCAAGTTCGGCGAGGGTGTGGTGTTGAATGCCGAGGGTCAGGGCGGCAGTGCCCGGGTCCAGGTCAATTTTGAACAGGCCGGTGCCAAGTGGCTGGTAGTGGCCTATGCCAATCTACAGCCGATCTGACAGTTTTTCCCCAGGTTATTTCCCGTTTCGCTGGGCATGCGTCCGCGGGTTGAGGATATTTTCCACGGCACGCACCAGGTCATCGGCGGATAGCGGCTTGACGTAGGTGGTGGCGACCACCGGTTTGGCGAGTTGGATAAATTCCGGGTAGGCGGAGATAACGATCACCGGGATTTTGTATTCGCTGATCAGTTTGAAGATGCCTTCCAGGCCGTCGTGGTCCGGCATTACCAGGTCGGTGATGATCAGCGCCGGCTGGTAGCGCTCCACCAGCTTCAGGATATCCTTGCTGTTGTCAGCCTGAATCACTTCATAGTGATGGGCTTGCAGCGACAGACTGTAATATTCCCGTAACGGCTCATCATCTTCCAACAGCAATAAAGTGTGTCCGGCCATGAATGCATATTCCTTTATTTCAGCCTGATATTCGGTCGACTGCCGACGCTATCCCCGATAATTATGGCAGAGATTTCAACAGCGGGTACTTTTGGTCGGTGCCGGCGAGCTAAAACGGTGGCTCGGATTGAAACTGCATCGGTTTCCCGCTCAGCGGGTGAAGCAGGGAGAGTTCACAGGCATGTAACAGCAGGCGTGGTGATTGTTGCCGGCATGCAGAGCCGGCATACAGGTTATCGCCAATAATCACATGACCAATGGCGAGCATGTGCACCCGCAGCTGATGCGAGCGGCCGGTTTCCGGAACCAGTTCCACCCGGCTGCACTCTTTTTCCGGCTGATAGCTCAACAGACGATAGTGGGTAATGGACGGTTTGCCCGTCTCGTGGTCCACTTTCTGCCTTGGCCGGTTCGGCCAGTCGGTAATCAGCGGCAGGCGAATAGTCCCGGCTGGTGGATCGAGCCGGCCGTCCACGATGGCGATATAGCGTTTGCCGATCTCCCGTTGCTGGAACAGGCGATTCAGGGCGCGGTGCATTTCCCGGCCACGCGCCATTACCATGATGCCGGAGGTAGCCATGTCGAGACGATGCACGATCATGGCGTCGGGAATCCTGGCCTGCACCCGCAGGGCCAGGGAGTCCTGTTTTTCCGCGCCCCGACCGGGCACCGAGAGCAGGCCGCTGGGCTTGTCCAGAATCAGCAGCGCGTCGTCCTGATAGATGATGTTGAGGCCGACATCCGGAGGCGGCTGGTATTTTCCAAGATCGGCCTGCATCGCTGGCATCACTCCACCCGGATCTCGATACGCTCTTTGCCTTTGCCGGGGTTTTTGCGCTTCAGGGTGACGGCGCCGATCTCACTGGTCCGTTTCAAATGGGTGCCTCCACAAGGGACGCGGGAAAAGCCCTCGATGGCCCAGAAGCGTTTTCCATTGTCACGGTCGCTGTAGTCGCTGGTGATTACAAAATCCTGTGCAGCTATGGCATTGACCTGTGCCGTCAGATCCGGCAGCAAGCCGCCCAGGCTTTCGCTAAACAGAAAATCGATCCGCGCCTTCTCCTCGGCTATATGGGCGCCAATCTTTTCAATCCCCGGCAGCGCCCGGTAGACCAGCTCCAGCACCAGTTCACAGGCAAAGTGCAGACGCATCAGGCGATAGCGGCGCGGCCAGTCGATTTCGATCACTACCCTGTCGCCCGGTTTGAGCGGGTGCCCCGGTTCCAGTGTATAAATGATCTCATGGCCCTGTTTGCTGGCGGCCACAACCGGGCAATTGCCAATACTGCCCCGGTCGCTCTCCTGGCCACCGGAAAAGGCGTAGAAGATGGTCCGGTCCAGGGTAATATCATTGCCACTGACAGAAGCAATCGTTGCCTCCAGTCGCGACAGATAAGGGTCTTGCCAGAAAACCTTTTCTACCATGGCACCGTTTATTCCATGCGCAGCACTTTGCCCGGATTGAGCAGATTGTCCGGGTCCAGGGACTGTTTGATCTGGCGCATCAGTACCACCCCTTCCGGGTTCTGCTCCTCAAGGAACTGGATCTTGCCCTGCCCGATGCCATGCTCGCCGGTGCAGGTGCCGTCCATCGCCAGGGCTCGGCGCACCAGCCGGTGATTCAGCTCTTCCGCCTCGTCGATATCCTCGGGGCGATCCGGGTGCGGCAGGATGGCCAGATGGAAATTGCCGTCCCCCACGTGGCCCAGCATCACAATGGGCATGCTGGCCCGGTCGATATCCAGGCGGGTCTCGCGAATACACTCCGCCAGACGGGAGATCGGCACACAGACATCGGTGGTGATGGCGCGGGTGCCCGGCTGCAGTTGCAGTGCTGAAGGGTAGGCGTCGTGACGGGCCTTCCAAAGCCGGTTGCGCTCCTCGCTACGAGTGGTCCAGGTAAAGTCGCTGCCGTTGAATTCACTGGCGATGCCCTGCACCGCCTCGGCCTGCTCCCTGACACTGGCTTCGCTGCCGTGAAACTCGAGGAACAGGTGGGGTTGCTCCGGATAGTCCATTTTCGAGTAGCGGTTGATGGCCTGCATCATCAATGCGTCGAGCAGTTCGATGCGGGCGACCGGTATACCCGACTGAATGGTGAGAATCACCATATTGATGGCATCATCCACGCTCGGGAAGCCGCAGACAGCCGAAGAGATCGCCTCCTGCAGGCCGTGCAGCCGCAGGGTCACCTCGGTAATGATTCCGAGGGTACCCTCCGAGCCGATAAACAGGTGGGTCAGGTCGTAGCCGGCGGAGGATTTTTTTGCCCGGGTGCCGGTCTGGATGATGCGTCCGTCCGCCATCACCACCCTGAGTGAGAGTACATTCTCCTTCATGGTGCCGTAGCGCACCGCGTTGGTCCCCGAGGCGCTGGTGGCCGCCATGCCGCCGAGGGATGCGTTGGCTCCCGGATCGACCGGAAAGAACAGGCCGGTATCGCGCAGATGACTCTCCAGTTGCAACCGGGTCACGCCGGCCTGTACCGTGCAATCCATGTCATCCTGATTGACTTGCAGAATCTGGTCCATCTGGCTCAGGTCGATGCAGACCCCTCCGTGTAGTGCCTGCACGTGCCCTTCGATGGCAGTGCCGGTGCCGTAGGCGATCACCGGCACTTTATGGCGGGCGCAGATCTGCATGATCTCACTCACCTCTTCTGTGCTGTGGGCAAAGGCCACCGCATCCGGTGGCACGGTCTGGAAGCCGGACTCATCATGCCCGTGATGCTCGCGGACCGCTGGCGCGGTTGAGAGCCGTTCGCCCAGCAGTGTGGACAGTGCCGGGAGTGCATTTTCTACAGCGCCGTAATTTGTGTTCATGGTGTCGATGTACCCGAGATGGCCAAAGATTATTCAAGGAATTTTCGCCTACAACCCAGCGAAGATAAAGCGTGGTCTTTGATGGTTTTCCATACCAATTGCATTGTTGGCAAGGAGGTGGTTTCCTGCCGTTGAATCTTGTATTGTTCAAGGGCCTAGCCGCAGTATCCCATAATAATTGCCCCGAGGGGTTCTACTCTATGCAAAAACTTTTACGTTTTTCCGGCATTATCGATGCCGTGAATGAACGGATTGGCCGGCTGATCTCCTGGCTGGTTCTGATCATGGTGCTGCTGGGTGTCTATAATGCGGTGACGCGCAAGTTGAGTCAGACGATCGGTATGGACCTGAGTTCCAATGCCTATATCGAAGCGCAGTGGTACATGTTCAGCCTGGTGTTTCTGTGGGGTGCCGGTTATGCCTTGAAGCATCAGGCCCATGTTCGAGTGGATATCCTCTATTCGCGCGTATCCGAACGCGCCAAGGCGTGGATCGATATCATCGGCACCTGCCTGTTTCTGATTCCGCTGTCGGTACTGATCGTCTGGGTCAGTTACTCATACGCGGCTGACTCCTGGGCGATCCTGGAAGTCTCGCCCGATCCGGGCGGTTTGCCGCGCTATCTGATCAAGTCGGTTATACCTATCGCCTTTGTGCTGCTGATTGTTCAGGGCATCAGTGAACTGATCAAACAGATTGCGTTTCTCAAGGGGCAGATCCCCTTCCCCCGATCGGGACATGGGGAGGAAGGGGTATGAATCCGGACCTGCTAGGTCCCATCATGTTCGGGGGCGCACTGCTGCTGATCTTCATGGGTTATCCGGTGGCCTTTGCTCTGGGCGGTACGGCGCTGGGTTTTGCCGCCATCGGCATCAACATGGAGCTGTTTGACTTTGCCCTGCTGCAGGCCATGTCGCAACGCATCTTCGGGGTGATGCAGAACTACACCCTGCTGGCCGTTCCCTTCTTCATCCTGATGGGCATGCTGCTGGAACGAACGGGTCTGGCGGAGGATCTGCTAAAGACCATGGGTATTGCCTTTGGCCGGGTGCGTGGTGGGCTCGGCTTCTCGGTGGTGATCGTGGGGACCCTGCTGGCGGCGGCGACCGGCGTGGTCGGTGCCACGGTAGTGGCGATGGGCCTGATTGCTTTGCCAATCATGTTGGAGTACCGCTATTCCAAGTCTCTTGCCTGCGGCATCATCTCAGCATCCGGTACGCTTGGACAGGTGATTCCGCCCAGTATTGTGCTGATTGTACTGGCCGACCAGTTGGGCGCTCCAGTGGGTGACCTTTTTGTTGGATCGCTGATTCCCGGCCTGATGCTCTCCGCCATGTACATGGCCTATATTGGCCTGGTGGCATTAACCCGGCCAACGCTGGCGCCGGCCATGCCGAAAGAGGCACGTGCCATGGAAGGCAAGAAGCTGAGTCGCGAAATCGGCCTGGTGATGATTCCGCCACTGGCACTGATCGTGGTGGTGCTGGGGAGCATCTTTGTCGGCTGGGCAACACCCACCGAGGCGGGCGCCTTCGGTGCGGTTGGTGCCATGATCCTGGCCGTGCTAAAGCGCCGTCTGACCCTATCCTCAATGCTGGAGAGCATGACCGAGACGGCCAAGCTGACCAGTATGGTGATGTTCATTCTGGTGGGCTCGCAGGCATTCTCGCTGGTGTTCCGTGGCCTGTATGGCGATCTCTGGGTGGAGGATCTGCTCACTTCCCTGCCCGGTGGTGTAATCGGTTTCCTGATCCTGGTCAACCTCGCCGTGTTTGTTCTGGGCTTCTTTATCGACTTCTTCGAGATCGCCTTTATTATCGTGCCCCTGTTGGCCCCGGTGGTGGTGCGAATTCTCGCCCCGATGTTTGCCGAATTCGATGAGCCGGGACGCATGGCTCTGGTCTGGTTCGGTGTCATGATAGGCATGAACCTGCAGACCTCCTTCCTGACGCCGCCGTTCGGCTTCTCACTCTTCTATTTGCGGGGTGTGGCGCCCAAGTCGGTGACGACGGCCGATATCTACCGGGGAGCTATCCCGTTCATCATGATTCAGCTGATCGGTCTGACCGCGCTGTTCTACTTCCCGCAATTGGTAACCGGGCTGTTGAACATGGGTGTCGGCCAGCCCTATTAGCGAGGTTGTCGGTCGCTACATGAAAAAGCCCCGGCTTTTAAGGGGCCGGGGCTTTTTAAGTCTCGCGCTGGGGTTGATTACTTGAAGGTGAAGTTGGTGTAGGCCATTTCATTGGAGCCGAGCCAGGTATCGGAAACCGTCTTGAACGCCTTCCAGCTTTGGTAGATCTCCTTGAAACGTGCGTTTTCGGCGGACAGTTCCTCATACATGGCAAGGCTCTCCTTGCGCCCTGCTGTGAGGATCTCCTGTGTGTAATCGCGTATCTTGGCACCCTTCTCCACCAGGCGCTTCAATGCCGCCGGGTTTTCGGTATCATATTCGGCCATCATGTTCACATTGGCCACGGCTGCAGCGCTACTGATAATCTCCTGAAACTCCTTGGGCAGATCGTCCCACGCCTTCTGGTTGACATAGAGACTCAAAGTCGGGGCTGGTTCCCACCAGCCCGGGTAGTAGTAGTATGGCGCCACTTTATAAAAGCCGGCCTTCTCGTCATCATAGGGTCCCACCCACTCGGCGGCATCAATAACGCCACGCTCCAGCGCCGGATAGATCTCCGCACCAGCCAGCACCTGTACCGAGACACCGAGACGGCTCATCACCTTGCCACCAAGACCGGGGATACGCATCTTCAGACCCTGCAGATCGGCGACCGCATTCACCTCCTTGCGGAACCACCCCCCCATCTGCATGCCGGTGTTACCGGCAGGGAAATTGATGATGTTGTGCTCGGCGAAGATCTTGCGCATCGCCTCAAGGCCCCCGCCTTTGTACAGCCAGGCATTCTGCTGGCGGAAGTTGAGGCCGAAGGGTACTGAGCAGTCGAAGGCCAGGGCGGGATCCTTGCCGATGTAGTAGTAGGAAGCGGTGTGCCCCATCTGCACGGTACCCTGGGATACTGCATCAAATACCTCAAGGCCGCCGACCAGCTCACCGCCAGCATAAGGGATGATTTCAAACTGACCGCCGCTCATCGCTTTTACGCGTTCGGCAATGGTTTCGGCACCACCGAAAATGATGTCAAAGGCCTTTGGGAAACTGGAGGCCATTCTCCAGCGAATCTTCTTTTTGCTTTGGGCAAGTACGGCAGGAGCGGCGCCAGCGGCCACGGCTCCAACGGCTGCCTTTTTCAGAAAATCACGACGCTTCATCTGGATCTCCTCTGGTTTGGTAACGTTATTATTAGAACAGTGTAGAGGCCTATATATAGGCGATCGGCACAGTGAGTGCAAATAGATTCTTGATTTGATAACACCCGTAAGGATAAGTGTTTAGTGCAATATTGCCGCCTTGTTGGTGTGCGTAACAGTTGCAGGCGTAAATATTTTTCAATGCCAAAAAATAGTATCGAACAATTATTAAAGGATACTAAAGGGGCGTGCCCGATCTGCTCGGTACACGCCCTTGACGATGCAGACTATCGGTTATGCCGTTTAGCCTGCTGCGTGGGTTGTTTTCCAGTCAATAGCGTCAACCACCGCCACCGCACTCATGTTGACAATGCCGCGTACGGTGATCGAGTCGGACACTGCATGGGCCGGATATTTCAACCCGGTCAGCATCGGTCCCACCGGGACAGCTTCGCCCAACATCTTCACCATGTTATAGGAGATATTGGCAGAATCCAGGTTGGGCATGACCAGCAGATTCGCCGCCCCCTTGAAGCGGGAGTGAGGAAAAATCTTGTCACGGATCTCATCAGAGAGCGCCGAGTCGGCATGCATTTCACCCTCAACGACCACACCGGGATACTGCTCGTGCAGAATTCTGCGTGCCTCCTTCATCTTGCGAGAGAAGGCATTATCCCGACTGCCGAAGTTCGAGTGTGACAACAGGGCCGCCTTGGGAGACATGCCAAAGCGCCTGACTATTTCTGCAGCCATGGCCGTCTTCTTGGCGATCTGCTTTGGCGAGGGGTCCGGGGTCACATGGGTATCGGTCAGGAAGAAGGTACCCTTGGACAGAATCAGCATAGTGATGGCCGAACAGTCGGTGGTGTCTTCACGAATACCGATAACACTGCGGATATACTTCAGATGCTGGATGTAGGCGCCCTCCACGCCGCAGATCATAGCGTCCGCATCGCCCTGCCGGGTCAGCAGTGCCGCCAACACCGTGGAGCGTGTGCGTACCACGCCACGTGCGAATGCGGGTGAGACACCGTTGCGTCCCTCGATCTCATGGTAGTGTTGCCAGTCCCGTTCGAAGTTCGGGTTATCGTTCATGTTCACGACCTTGACATCCTGGCCGAGTCGGAAGCGCAGTCCAAGACCCTTGGCTTTCTCTTCGATCACCTCCGGACGTCCGATCAGGATGGGTTTACAAATGCCGTCATCCACCAACACCTGAACAGCCTGCAATACCCGAGTCGCCTCGCCCTCCGCGAATACCACACGCTGCGGATTGGAGATGGCCCGTTCGAATACCGGCTTCATCACCAGGCCAGAGCGGAAAACAAATTCTCTCAGGGTGCGGCGATACTCATGGAAGTCCTGGATCGGGCGGGTGGCCACGCCGGAGTCCATCGCCGCCTGGGCGATCTTCGGCGGCAGGTCGGTCATTAGTCGCGGATCGAACGGTCTGGGGATCAGGTACTCACGACCGAACTGCAGCGCCTGTCCGCCGTAGGCGGCCTGAACCTGGTCGGAGGCCTCTTTCATCGCCAGGTCGGCGAGCGCTTCAACGCAGGCGATTTTCATGTGCTCGTTAATCGTGGTGGCACCCACATCCAGGGCGCCCCGGAACAGGAACGGAAAACAGAGCACATTGTTGACCTGGTTCGGGTAATCGGAACGCCCGGTGGCAATAATGGCATCCGGTGCGACCGCGAGCACCTCTTCCGGAGTGATCTCCGGTGTCGGGTTGGCGAGGGCCAGAATGAACGGCGGATTGGCCATTTTCTTTACCTGGTGCTGTTTCAATACGCCGGGTCCCGAGAGGCCCATGAAGATATCGGCCCCTTCGATGACCTCATCCAGGGTGCGCTGGTCGGTCTCCACCGCATATGCTTCCTTGTAGGGGTCCATGTCCTCTTTGCGACCCTTGTAGACTACGCCGTCCCGGTCAACGACCCGAATGTTCTCTTTTTTAAGCCCCATGCTCACCAGTAGATTGAGGCAGGCCAGTGCCGCGGCGCCGGCACCGGTGCAGACAAGCCGCACTTCCTCAATTTTCTTACCAGCGACCCGCAGACCGTTGCGCACCGCAGCGGCAACCACAATGGCGGTGCCGTGCTGATCGTCATGGAACACCGGTATGTTCATGCGTTCCCGCAGTCGGCGCTCAATCTCGAAACATTCTGGCGCCTTGATATCCTCCAGGTTGATGCCGCCGAAAGTCGGTTCCATGGCGGCAACGGTTTCTATGATTTTTTCCGGATCTTTCAGATCGAGCTCGATATCGAACACATCGACACCGGCAAATTTCTTGAACAGAACGGCCTTCCCTTCCATGACCGGCTTGGCTGCCAATGGACCGATGGCGCCAAGACCCAGTACGGCGGTGCCGTTGGTGATGACGGCCACCAGGTTACCCCTGGAGGTGAGGCTGGCTACCTCATTGGGGTCACGGACAATCTCCTCACAGGCGGCGGCCACGCCGGGCGAATAAGCGAGTGCGAGATCGCGTTGGTTGACCATTTTTTTGGTGGCAACGATCTCCATCTTTCCTGGCTTCGGAAAGCGGTGATAATCGAGTGACGCCTCGCGCAGGTCGTCTGTCATGTTCTATTCCTTATATATACGGGGTTGCGGGTTTTAGATTAAAAAAACAAATAATGAATATAGAATTATCGAATAGATTATACCAATGCAAATAAATAGTAACCCGAATTTTGTTGCTTTAGGGCTATTTTTTCGACTATTTCCGGATTTTTATGGAAAATTAGTATGAATGTCCTATTATTTCTGCGGTTTTTCCCTGCGAGCATGGATTCTTGTGTGGAAATGCCGTAATATTTCGTCCGATTTTCAGCTATTCTAAGTAAACCCCTAACACTACTGCAGAGGATTAATCTCATGAAGGTATCCGTTCTTGGCGCTGCCGGCGGCATCGGTCAGCCACTGGCCCTCCTACTCAAAAATGCCATGCCTGCTGGTTCAGAGCTGGCGTTGTACGATGTTAATCCTATGGTACCTGGTGTTGCGGCGGACCTGAGCCACATCCCGACGCCTGTGAAGGTTTCGGGTCACGGCGCTGATCAGCTGGAAGCGGCGATGGCGAATAGCGATATCGTAATTATTCCGGCCGGTGTACCGCGTAAGCCGGGGATGTCCCGTGATGACCTGTTTAACGTCAATGCCGGTATTGTGAAATCGCTGGTGGAGACCGGTGCAAAAGTCTGCCCCAACGCCTGTTACGGAATTATTACCAACCCGGTAAACTCCACCGTGCCCATCGCGGCTGAAGTTCTGAAGAAGGCTGGTGTTTATGACAAGCGCAAACTGTTCGGTATCACTACTCTGGACATCATCCGTTCCAACACCTTCGTGGCGGAACTGAAGGGTCTGGACCCCACCAGCCTGAATATTCCGGTGATCGGTGGTCACAGCGGTAACACCATCCTGCCACTGCTTTCCCAGATTGGTATTGAGTTCTCCCAGGAAGAGATCGAGAGCCTGACCCCAAGAATTCAGAATGCCGGCACTGAGGTGGTTGAGGCCAAGGCTGGTGGCGGTTCCGCAACTCTCTCCATGGCGGATGCCGGTGCCCGTTTTGCCCTGACCCTGCTGGATGCCCTGAATGGCCAGGAGTCCGTGGTCTGCACCTATGTCGAGGTGGAGAATCAGCCGACCCGCTTCCTCTCCCTCCCGGTCCGTCTGGGCAAAAACGGTGTTGAAGAGATCCTCCCGGCCGGCACCCTGAGCGCCTATGAGCAGAAACTGTTTGATGAGATGTTGCCGACCCTGGAGGGTAATATCGCCAAGGGTGTGGAGTTTGCCAATAGCTGATTGTTGACTGACAGACCAACAAAAAACGCCCGAGTCAAACTGGGCGTTTTTTGTTGGGCGATACCCTGCCGTTGCAGGTTATCCGTTTACAGCACCTGGGCAATACCGCTGCAGAGTGCGTCCATGTTGTTGCGCGTCATGCCGGCAACGCTGATGCGGCCCGAGCCCACAATATAGATACCAAACTCATCTTTCAGGCGTTTCACCTGATCCGGGTTCAGGCCGGAGAAGGAGAACATGCCGCACTGACGGCTGATAAAGCTGAAATCCTGATCAACCCCCTTCTCCTTCAGGGTGGCGACGAACAGATCGCGCATCGCCTGGATACGGTTACGCATCTCCGCCACCTCTTTCTCCCACTCCGCATACAGCGAGGCGTTGTTGAGGATGGTGGTGACGATGCCGCTGCCGTGGAACGGCGGGTTGGAGTAGTTGGCGCGAATGATGGATTTGATCTGGCTGAAGGCGTTATCGGCCTGGTCGGCCTCTTTTGCCAGCAGCGTGATGCCGCCTACGCGCTCGTTATAGAGCCCGAAATTTTTGGAGAATGAGCTGGCCACCAGCAGTTCCGGGTTGTGCTCGGTGAAGATGCGCAGGCCGGCAGCATCGTCCTCGATCCCTTTGGCGAAACCCTGGTAAGCGAAGTCGAACAAAGGCAGCCAGCCGCCCGCGGCGGAGAGCCTGGCCAACTCTTCCCACTCGTCGGCGGTGGGATCGATGCCGGTCGGATTGTGGCAGCAACCGTGAAACAGCACGGTATCCCCGGCGGCGACCTGCAGCAGCGAATTCTTCATGGCCGCGAAGTCCTTGTCCTTGGCTTCCGCGTTGTAATAGTCATAGGTGGCCACTTCCAGGCCAGCCGCCTGGAAGATGTTGCCATGGTTGGCCCAGGTCGGGTTGCTGACCCAGATGCGTCTGCTCGGCATGTGCCGGGCGATGAACTCGGCGCAAATGCGCAGGGCGCCGGTGCCACCAGGTGCATGGGCCGAACGGGCGCGGCCGGCACGGATGATATCGCTGTCGCTGCCGAACAGCAGGCGCTGGACGCCCAGCCCGTATTCGGGGGTGCCCTCAATACTCAGATAGCTTTTGCTGGTCTCTTGGCTCAGCAACCGCTCTTCGGCTTTTTTGACACATGAGAGGATAGGAGTGGTGCCCGCCTCGTCCTTATATATTCCGACACCGAGATTGATTTTGTCGGTACGGGTATCCTTTTTGAAGGCTTCCGTCAGACCAAGGATGGGATCGGCCGGTGCGGCGCTGAGCTGTTCAAACATTTTTCCCCTCATGCGAGCTATTTAATGACAAATGGGCCAATATGCTACTCCCTGTGGGTAGCGTTGCAAAGCGCTTAATGTTGATGGGGTGAAAACCGATTTTGATGGTTGTGAGCGAGAGGGATATCTGATGAGTCATAGGCCGTTGCCGCCGCCGTTGGGGTTGTATATTCATCTGCCCTGGTGTGTACGAAAGTGCCCGTATTGCGATTTCAATTCTCATCAGGTGCGGACGGATTTGGCGGAAGGAGCGTATATCGAAGCCCTGCTCGCTGATCTCGATTATGAGCTGTCGCGCCACGCGACCGGCGACCGTGAATTGCACAGTCTGTTTATCGGTGGGGGTACCCCGAGCCTGTTTTCCGCCGAGTCAATCCATCGGCTGCTGATTGGTGTTGAGGCGCGTTTGCGCTGTGGTGCCGGGATGGAAGTGACCCTGGAGGCGAATCCCGGCACGCTGGAGCAGGGGCGTTATCGCGGTTATCGGGAGGCAGGGGTGAATCGCCTCTCCATCGGTGTGCAGAGCTTTCATCAGGAGTCCCTTGAGCGGCTTGGCCGGATACATGGCCCGGAGGAGGTGTTTGCGGCGATTGAAAGCGCCCGGTCTGCCGGTTTTGATTCAATCAATCTGGATCTGATGAGCGGTTTGCCGGGGCAGACCCTGGAGATGGCCTGTAAGGATGTGCGTCTGGCCATTGAAGCCAGCCCTGATCACATCTCCTATTACCAATTGACCCTTGAGCCGAATACCCCATTCCATCGTCAACCGCCTGTGGCCATGCCGGGTGAAGATAGGGCGCATGATTTTCAACTGGCGGGCCGCCAGCTGCTGGGGGATGCCGGCTATCAGCAGTATGAGGTGTCGGCCTACATGCGTAACGGCCGTGCTTGCCGGCACAATCTCAACTATTGGCGATTTGGCGACTACATCGGCATAGGCGCTGGAGCACATGGCAAGCTCACAGATTCTTCCTCCTGGCTTGTTGAGCGTGCGTGGCGTGTCAGGCAGCCGGATGAGTATCTGCGGAAAGCCGGTAGTGAGGCAGCGGTATCGGGCCGCCGGCAGCTTCTGCCTGCAGACCTGCTGATTGAATTTATGATGAATGCCCTAAGGCTAAAGGCGGGTTTTGCCGTGGAATTGTTCCCTGAAAGGACCGGGTTGGGCGAGGCTGATTTGTGGGCCGGGTTGGATGAATTACTCGGGCGCGGGCTACTGTTGCATGAGGACGGCATCATCAGGGCATCGGAATCCGGTTGGCTATTTTTGGATGACGTGGTTGCCGGGCTACTTTAAATGTGCGGTCATGTATAAGTGGATAGGGAGAGGGGTCTAAAAGCAGCAGCAATATCCGTGTGCTAGGATTTCATCATGGGGCTGTGAACTGGTTGCCGTTTGGGGATTAGCGGCGTGCCGGTGAGGAGGGATGAGCAATGGATTCGGCGGGTAATGGACAGAGGGTGGATTTTGATCAGTGGCTGAAGTTGGCCAACACCGATATGTCGGCGTTTGAAGCGCTGCGCAGGGCGACAATCAATCAGGTTATTGAGCAGGCGCCTGAAGAACAGCAGGATCGGCTGCGCCGACTGCAGTGGCGCATTGATCAGGAGCGCCGCCGCTGTAAAAGCCCCATGGGAGCCTGTATTCGGATTTCCAGGATGATGTGGGACCAGATGATGGGCGAAGGGGGGCTGGTTGAACGACTCCACGAGCTTACTAACAAAGGGTTCTCCGGCGCCATGAGTAGAGGGCGTTCAGCGAAGGTGATTCCGTTGGTTCCCGGACGTGGTCCTGGACGGTAGGTCGGGCTTGTGTCTTGCGTGATGTGTCGGTCTTGGCTATAATGCCCCGTTCACCCCGTCTTAATTATGCGGGTAGTTTGAGTTTATTCAGAGGCTGTCATGAAAGCGGATATCCACCCCCAGTACGAAGAGATTAAAGTGGCTTGCAGCTGTGGAAACGAGTTTACCACTCGTTCGGCGCTGTGTGAGGATCTGCACGTGGAAGTCTGCTCAGCCTGCCATCCGTTCTTCACCGGAAAACAGAAGATTATGGATACCGCTGGTCGTGTAGACAAGTTCCGCAAGCGTTATTCGCGCGGTTAAGCGTAGCGCAAAGCAGGAAATCAAATAAAAGGCACTTCGGTGCCTTTTATTTTTGCTTGAAAAGACTTCCGATAGTGTGGAGCGCAGGGATGCGCAGATGTGCTGGATGGCGCGTATCTTAAAAGAGTGTTGTTATTTAGTGGATGGTCTATGCTTTAACGCGTCTGCGCTTAACGGACCATCGACAATCCCTTCGCCTTCGGTATTCGGCAGTATTCAATATTTCAATGTGCTGTATTAAAAAATGCAGTCATTGCGTCCAAATATAATTTTGGTAGCATTGCTGCACTTGCAAAATTTTGGGAATTCTGCCCTACAGCCGGGTGTTGGCAAATTTTCGTTTAGAAAGTGGTCAAATTGCCAGGCAGTTTAGAGGTAATGCATGTTGGACGATCGTCCGGTTACATGCTTAAGGGTTGTTCTGATCGGCCGACTGTTATATAAAAGGCCAGTTAGCCAGTTTATGGCAGGAGAAAGTGAACTTATGTCAGATAAAAAAGTAACCTTAACCAACAAAGTGGATGGAACCTCTGTAGATCTGCCTGTGTACAAGGGCACCGAAGGGCCGGAAGTCGCGGATATCTCGACCCTTTACAAGCACACCGGTATGTTTACCTATGATCCCGGTTTCGTGGCTACGGCAAGTTGCCGAAGTGCCATCACCTATATCGATGGTGATAAGGGTATCCTGCGTTATCGGGGGTATCCCATCGAACAGTTGGCCAAGGAGGCGAGCTTTCTCGAGGTGGCCTACCTGCTTATGTACGGCGACCTGCCTTCTGCCGAAGAGATGGCGAAATTTGATAACACCATTCGTCACCACACGATGATTAAGGAGACCTTGAAGAACTTCTTCGACGGTTTCCAGTATGATGCACACCCGATGGGTATTATGGTCGGCGTGGTGGGGTCACTCTCCGCCTTCTACCACGATTCCCTGGATATCAATAATCCACGGCATCGTGAAATTTCCGCCCACCGATTGATTGCCAAGATGCCGACCATCGCGGCGGCCAGCTACAAGCACAATGTTGGCGAACCCTTCATTTATCCGCGAAATGATCTGGACTATTGTGAAAACTTCCTGCGCATGATGTTCAGCAATCCCTGTGAGGAATACTCACCGGATCCGGTTGCGGTGAAGGCGATCAACACGCTGTTTATTCTGCATGCCGACCATGAGCAGAACGCCAGTACCTCGACCGTGCGTCTCTCAGGCAGTTCCCAGGCCAATCCGTTTGCCTGTATTGCAGCTGGGATCGCGTCTCTGTGGGGGCCCTCTCACGGTGGCGCCAATGAGGCAGTGCTCGATATGCTGAATGAGATCGGTGATGTCTCCCAGATCGACAAGTACATCGCCAAGGCCAAAGATAAGGACGATCCGTTCCGCCTGATGGGCTTTGGTCACCGTGTCTACAAGAACTTCGACCCGCGCGCCACCCTGATCCGTGAGGTGTGCCATGAGGTGCTTGAGAACATGAAGGATAACGACAATCCGCTGTTCGAACTGGCCCTGCGCCTTGAGCAGGTGGCCTTGGAGGACGAGTACTTTGTCGAGCGCAAGCTGTATCCGAATGTGGACTTCTACTCCGGCATTATCTATCAGGCGCTGGGCATTCCCACCAGCATGTTCACGGTGATGTTTGCCGTGGCCAGGACCGTTGGCTGGGTTGCTCACTGGATGGAAATGATGGATGACCCCGAGTTCCGCATCGGCCGTCCGCGTCAGCTCTACACCGGTGCCCCGAAGCGCGATTATGTTCCGGTAAGCAAGCGTTAGTCGGACGCGAGCAGCGTCAATAGTTGGTCCAGCGACGCCCCCTTCTGGGGGCGTCCTTCTGTCGGGTCCAGGGGCAGGTTGTGGCGTTCCGACTCCGGCAGCACAAGCAGCTCAATTTGGTGTTCGCCGGCATGGAAGCTGAATACTGTCCGCATAACGCGCTTTTTGTTGCTGTAATCCAGTGTTACTTCACGTTGTCGACAAGGGATTTTCCAGTCCATCAGTGCGATCGCTACGGATTCAACAGTGTCGGAAAAGAGAATAAGCGTAACCGGAGTGTGCTGGTTTGCAACGCCGGTCAGTACCGGACCGATGAGACGTGGGTGGTAGGGGCTGAAAAGCCGTATGGCCTCCGCCGCACTTTTTCTGAGTTCATGCAGTTGTGTTGCCTGGGCGGTGGGTTGGAACAGCTGCAGGTGGTTTTTTAATGCCAGCTCGATTTCGCGGTTTTCCGGCAGCTGCCGCTGGTCCGTGCACCTCAGCCGCTTGGCGGCTTTGTTGCGGGCCTGGGCGTAGCTGAGGTCACTCTGCTCGGCAATTAATTGCGCCGCCTCAATAGCGATCTGATGCCTGAGCGCGCGGGGTGCTGAACGACGCGGCATGTCGATGCTCCTTGGTTAGAAAATCTGCTCCTCGCTGGCAGTACCCTTAATGGGTTTGCCCGGGTCGGTATTGGAAGCGGCCTCGCTGGAGCTTTCCCGTGGGGCATTTTCACTGCGAAAGACTTCAAAAATTGCATCATCCTGATCGACACTTGCGCGCTTTCCCGTCTTGGGGTCGATCCGTACGGTGACCATGCCGGTTGGGACTTTCAGCGGCTGTTCGGGAACATCGTTTAATGCGGTCTGCATGAATTCAATCCATGCCGGCAGTGCGGCACGCCCACCGACTTCACCTCGCCCGAGCGGTTTGGATGAATCAAACCCAACCCAGGTGATTGCCACCAGAGATCGATTGAAGCCGTTAAACCAGGCGTCACGCTGGTCGTTGGTGGTGCCGGTTTTGCCGGCGAGGTCCGAGCGTCCGAGCGAGCGGGCCTTGATCGCCGTGCCGCGGGATATCACGTCACGCATCATTGAATTCATCAAGTAGTGGTTCTGGGGGGAGATAACCCGTGGCGCAATCGGCAGGCCCGCGGAATTCTCTTCTGTGCAGCCGTCGCAGACGGTGGCAGGCGTGGCTTGAAATATCAGCTCGCCATTGTCTCTTTCGATGCGGCTGATGAAATAGGGTTCCACCCTGAAACCGCCATTCGCCAGGATTGCGTAGGCCGATGCCATTTGTAATGGTGTGACTGCGCCACTGCCCAGTGCCAGTGAGAGGTTGTGCGGCAGGTCGTCTGGATTGAAGCCGAATTTTTTTGCGTGCTCCAGGGCGTGTTCGATGCCCATGGATCGTAGCAGGCGTATTGAAACAAGGTTTCGGGATTTGGTTAATGCATATCTTAACCGGGTAGGGCCAAAGAATTTTCCACTGTAGTTCTCCGGGCGCCAGGCGCCCTCCAGGCTGGGGTCGTCAAACACAACGGGAGCATCGTTAATCAGGCTGGCGGCGGTGAAGCCTGCCTCGAGTGCCGCGGAGTAGATGATGGCCTTGAAGCCTGAGCCAGGCTGGCGCATGGCTTGCGTAACCCGGTTGAACTTGCTGTGATAGAAGTCGTATCCGCCCGATAGTGTCTGGATGGCTCCATTGTCCGGATGAAGTGATATAAAGGCACTTTCGGCTGCAGGTATCTGAGCAAGTCGGAGTCTTGCTCCGTCATCCCCGCTTTCTGCCAGCACCCGAACCAGGTCTCCTGGCTTAATGATCTCATCCGCGCGTTGGGGCTTAGGGCCAACCCTGTTTTCAGTTTTAAATGGCCGCGCCCACTCCAGTCCCTCCCACGACAAGGTTTCATAGCGGCCTTCTCCGAGATAGAGAGTGGCGCTTTTTTCTTCAATGCCGGTGACAATGGCGGGCGGCAGATCACCGACGATCCGGTGATCCCTGAGGAGTGCATCCAGTGTGTGGTCGTCTTCGTTGCCAGAGAGATTGAGGTGTTGTTCGGCGCCGCGATAGCCATGCCGCAGATCGTAGGCTTGCAGATTGTTTCTCAGAGCCCGGTTGGCGACGGACTGTAGTTTGCTGTCGATGGTGGTGTAGACGTTAAAGCCGGTGGTGTAGGCGTCGTTGCCATATCGGTCGAACATTTCGGCTCTGACCATTTCGGCGATATAGGGTGCGTCGGCCTCGGTTTGGGCGGTATGCAGTGATGCAGTGATTGGTATTGCCCTGGCCGCCATCTCTTCCTGTTCAGTGATGAAGCCAAGCTTCGCCATGCGTCCGAGTACATAGTCCCTTCTTTGTAGCGACCGCTCAGGGTCGGCCAGTGGATTGTAGCGGGAAGGCGCCTTGGGCAGGCCCGCAATCATGGCGATCTGTGGCAGTGTCAGCTGGTCTACCGTTTTTCCGTAGTAGACCATGGCGGCAGCGCCAACCCCATAGGCACGATTGCCCATATATATCTTATTAAGGTATAGCTCCAGTATCTCCTCTTTTGTCAGTTCATTCTCTATGCGGAGGGACAAAAAAATCTCACTGAACTTGCGTGTGAAGGTCTTTTCGCTGGAAAGGAAAAAATTTCGTGCTACCTGCATGGTGATAGTGCTGCCGCCCTGCCGGCGTTCACCGGTAAGTAGCAATTGGTAGGCGGCCCGCATCAATCCCTTGTAGTCGACACCCGGATGCTCAAAAAAACGATCATCCTCGGCGGCTAAAAAAGCCTGAACCATCGGTTCGGGTATGGCATTATAGCTTAGAGGGATGCGGCGCATTTCACCAAACTCGGCAATGAGTTTGTGATCGCTTGAGTAAACGCGTAACGGAACCTGAAATTTGACGCTTTTCAGATTCTCGGTGGAGGGGAGTGAGGGTTCAAGATAGTAGTAGAGTGACGCAACAGCGATTGCGCCGGCGATGGATCCCAGCAGGCCGAGCCAAAGGAAAAACCTGATCAGTTTCATTAACCACTTCATGAGCCAGTTCACGGATTGTGTATTGATGGGGATCCAGAATATATTGTCCGGGGGATACGTGGCTATATTAACAAAAATGTGTTGTTGTGACAGTCTTAGAGAAAAAATACTTCACAAGAAAATCATTTACTGCTATATAGTTAACTATTCTAATTAAAGGAAAACCTAAAAGTTCTCCGTAAAGCCATATTATAATTGCGAGAAAGGAAACGCGATGGTCCCTTTTTTCGGATCCAAGAAGCAGGCAATGCTTGGGCTGGATATCAGTTCGACGGCAGTAAAACTGCTTGAGTTGAGTAAATCATCAGGCAGGTCGGGCGCCCAATTCAGGGTTGAGGCCTATGCTGTCGAGCCGTTGCCGGCAAATGCAGTAGTAGAGAAGAATATCGCCGATGTCGATGCCGTTGGGCAGGCGATCCAAAACGTGATCAGGCGATCCGGCAGCAAGGCGCGTCAGGCGGCCGTGGCTGTTTCCGGTTCAGCAGTAATCACCAAGATTATTACCATGCCCGCATCGCTCTCCGATGCTGAGATGGAGAGTCAGATTCAACTCGAAGCCGATCAGTACATCCCTTATCCGCTGGAAGAGGTGAATCTGGATTTCGAGATTCTCGGTTCATCCGAGAAGAACCCTGAAATGATGGATGTATTACTGGCTGCTTCCCGTAGCGAGAACGTTGATGACCGTGTTGCGGCCCTGGAAATAGCCGGGGTGACTGCCAGTGTTGTTGATGTTGAAGCCTATGCAATGGAAAATGCCTTTAGCCAGATCGTTGATCAACTGCCGGACGGTGGCGATGATCAGACGGTTGCGATTGCAGACATCGGGGCCACCACCACCACGCTGAATGTTCTTCGAAATGGCAAGATCATCTATACGCGGGAACAGAACTTCGGTGGCAGACAGCTGACTGAGGAGATTCAGCGACGCTACGGTCTCTCGCATGAGGAGGCCGGTATGGCCAAACGTCAGGGTGGACTTCCCGACAATTACGTACCTGAAGTGCTGGAGCCGTTTAAGGATGCAATGGCGCAGCAGGTCAGCCGCTCGCTGCAGTTTTTCTTCTCGTCCAGTGCCTATAACAGCGTCGATCATATCATCCTTGCGGGCGGGAGTTCCTCGATCCCGGGTGTCGATGAATTGATAGAAGAGAAAATTGGCACGCCGACGATTGTCGCCAATCCCTTCGCAAATATGTCTGTTTCATCCAATGTAAAACCCCAGGGGTTAAGTAACGATGCGCCATCGCTGATGATTGCCTGCGGACTCGCATTAAGGAGTTTCGACTAATATGGCCCATATTAATCTACTTCCCTGGCGGGAGAACCTTAGAAAAAAGCGCCAAAAGGATTTTGGCATGTCGGTACTGCTTGCCCTGATTTTAGCAGGTGGCGCTTGTGGTGGGGTTCACTTCTATATTGAAGACATGATCAGCCACCAGGAGGGTCGCAACGGCTATCTCGGACAGGAGATTGCAATAGTCGATAAAAAAATAAATGAAATCAAGGATTTGGAAAAACAAAAGGCTCAGCTAATTGCCCGTATGAATGTTATTCAGTCGTTGCAGGGGAGCAGGCCGCAGATTGTCCACCTGTTTGATGAGCTGGTCACGACCATCCCGGATGGCACCCACCTTACCAAGCTGGAACAAAAGGGCGATGGGGTGACAATGAACGGGATAGCCGAGTCCAACGCCCGGGTCTCCGCCTATATGCGAAACATCGAGTCGTCGGCCTGGCTAGGCGGCCCTTCCCTCCAGGTGATCACAAGTACTGAAAAATCCAAGGGCACATTCACCCTGATGGCCAAGCAGATTGACCACAACAAGGATAAAGGGGGTCAGCAATGAACCTTCAGGAGTTGAATGAACTCGACCTAAATAATATCGGCAATTGGCCGACACCTGTAAAGGCGTTCATTATCCTTCTGCTCTGCGTTGGTGTAGGGGTTGGTTGGTATTATTTCAATACCGAAGAGCAGTTGCTCAACCTGGAGACGGCGGAGAAGAAAGAGCAGGCATTGCGGGTAGAGTTTGAGCGCAAGCAGGCCAAGGCAGTAAATCTGGAGAAATACAAGAAGCAGCTGGAAGAGATGAAGCAATCTTTTGGTGCCATGCTGCGACAGTTGCCGAACAAGACCGAGGTGGCGGACCTGCTGGTGGATGTCTCGCAAACCGGACTCGCTTCCGGGCTGGAGTTTGAGCTGTTTGATCCACAGGATGAGGTTCCACGGGAGTTTTATGCTGAATTGCCGATACAACTGCGGGTATTTGGCGGCTACCACGAGCTGGGTGCCTTTATCAGTGGCTTGGCGGCACTGCCGCGTATTGTGACCATTCATGATGTTTCCGTTACACCGCGTAAAGAGGGTGTGTTGGTGATGTCGGCAACGGCAAAGACATACCGCTATCTGGAAGAGGAGGCGAATTGATGTTGAGTAAAAAATTCATTCGTCTCGCTGCGGTGCTGTTCCCGGCTCTCTTGTTGTCGGCCTGCGCAGACAGGAGCATGCACGATCTGAAGAGCTATGTGGACGAGGTGAAATCCAGGAAAGCGGGGCATATTGAGCCGCTGCCCGAGATTAAGCCTATAGAAACTTTTACCTATATCAGCGATGGACGGCGAAGCCCATTTGAGTCTCAAAGTCAGGGGGAGGAGACGGCTGGACAGAATGCGGCCAATGGGTTGTCACCCGATTTCAACCGCCGCAAGGAAGAGCTGGAGAGTTATCCGCTCGATTCGCTGCGGATGGTGGGGCTGCTTGAACAGCTGGGTATCACCTGGGCGTTGATACAGACACAAGAGAAGACAATTCACCGGGTAAAGGCGGGCAATTATCTTGGCTCCAACTATGGACAGATAACCCAGATCAGTGAAACCCAGGTTGAGTTGACGGAGATTATTCCGGACGGCCAGGGAGGATACCGTGAGCGGCAGGCCTCCTTGGCATTGGCAGGAGAGTAACAGGGCTATGTTAATGAATAATAAACCACTCGATGCAAAACAGTGGAACCATGCTGGCAGTGCTGTGTCAGGTTCCATAAATTCCCTGCGGTCGTTCTGGGCTGTTTGTCTTCTATTCTTCGTTTCACTAGCACCTGTTTATGCGGCAGATAATGTCCTGAAAGAGTTAACCTTTTCTGCATTGCCTGGTGATGATGTCGTTATCACCCTGCGTGCGGAGGGGCCGATGGAAAAACCGCAAATGTTCACTACCGATAACCCGGCACGCATTGCGCTGGATTTTTTCGGTATGTCCAACGGCCTGGACAGTAAAACCCAAGCCATCGGAATTGGCATGGCGCGCAGCGTAACGGCCATTGAGGCGGGGGACCGCACCCGGGTCGTGGTTAACCTGATCGAGTCGACAGGCCATGACATTGTGGTGAATGGAAATCAACTGGAGATCACCATCAAGGGTGGTGCCCGGGTAGCGGCAAACAGAAGCGGTGGTGCCGCGGCCACATCCGCACTGTCCACCTCCCGAGCTAACGCTGCGCAATCGGCCGATAGTTTGCGCAATGTGGACTTCCGGCGTGGCGACGGAGGTGAAGGACAGGTGATCCTGACCCTGGGTAATCCCGCGGCAGCGGTGGATTTGCACGAAGAGGGGGGCAGGATTGTCCTGGATATTTTGAATACGTCACTTCCAGAGAGCCTGATGCGCAAGTTTGACGTGGGCGACTTTGCTACGCCGGTGAAACAGTTCGAAGTGACTAGTCAGGGTGAGAATGTCCATATTGAGATTATGGCAAAGGGTGAGTATGAGCATCTTGCCTATCAGGCTAATGACCTATTTACTGTTGAATTCCGCGCACTGACCAAAGAGGAAAAAGAGGAGATCCAGCGCCGTAAGGAGACCTTCACGGGTGAGCGGCTGTCGCTCAATTTCCAGGATATCGAGGTGCGCGCCGTCCTGCAGCTGTTGGCGGATTTTACCGGCCTGAATCTGGTCACTTCGGATACGGTCACCGGCAACATCACACTCCGGTTGAAGAATGTGCCTTGGGATCAGGCGCTCAGTATTATTATGAAAACCCGCGGGCTCTCCATGCGTCAGAATGGCAATGTCCTGCTGATCGCACCCACCGAAGAGATCGCTGCGCGCGAGAAACTGGAGCTGGAGTCCCAGCGGCAGATAGAAGAGTTGGCACCGCTGTTTTCCGAGTATATACAGCTCAATTATGCCAAGGCGACGGATATCCAGAAGCTGCTGAAGGCGGAAGGCAATCAGCTGTTAACACCGGATCGCGGCAATGTCACTTTCGACGAAAGAACCAATACCCTGCTGGTGCGGGATACGGCGGCCAAGCTGGACGATATTCGCAGGTTGATCAACCGGCTGGATGTGGCTGTCCGTCAGGTGCTGATTGAATCACGCGTGGTGATTGCCAATGACGATTTCGCCAGAGATATCGGTGTGCGGTTTGGTTTGAGTACCCACCTGAAGCAGGACGGCAACTTTCTGGATATCAACGGCACTCAACAAGGCTATATAGGGAACACCGCGGGCCTGCATGAGGGTTCCTTGGAGTCTCCTGCCGGGTCGGGGATGGAAGGACTGTTGGTAAATCTACCCCAGCAGCTGAGCACCGACCGGGGTGGCGCCATAAACTTTATCGCCGGAAAGCTGGGTTCTTACCTGCTGCAGCTTGAGCTGTCCGCCATGCAGCAGGAAGGTAAGGGCGAGATCGTCTCCAGTCCCCGGGTGATTACCTCGGATCAGAGCACTGCGGTGATCAAGCAGGGTGTTGAAATCCCCTATCAAGAGGCCAGCTCCAGCGGTGCGACCTCGGTATCCTTCAAGGAGGCGGTACTGAAACTTGAGGTGACACCCCATATCACTCCGGATGACCGGGTTATTATGGATCTGAACATCACCAAGGATAATGCCGATTTCAGCCGTTCGGTGTTGGGCGTGCCACCACTTGATACCCGATCGATAGAAACCTCGGTGCTGGTTGAGAATGGAGAAACCGTGGTGCTGGGTGGTGTGTTCGAGCGTGAGGAGAGCGTTGGTAGTGAACGGATACCTTTCTTTGGTGATCTGCCCTATGTCGGCTTCATGTTCAAGCAGGAGTTGCGTACGGACACCAACAAGGAGTTGCTGATTTTTGTGACTCCAAAGATTCTCAAGGAGACCCTCTCCGCCCGTTGATGTGCGGAGCTATTTGCTGAACCAAGAAGGGTCTATCTTGGATAGGCCCTTCTTGGTTTGGGTCGGCAATAGCGGTTTAGGAAGGGAATGGCCCGGCCATTGCCCTCAAAATGTCAGGCAATTAGTATTGATGGCCCCTTTTTTATTGTCTGCCGCTACAAAATCTGGCATACCTAGCTGTTTATGAATCATCCTAACAACATTTTTCTGATCGGGCCCATGGGGGCGGGTAAAAGTACCATTGGCCGTCAGGTGGCTTCACTGCTCGGTCTGGATTTTGACGATACAGATCATGAAATCCAGCGGCGTACAGGGGTCGATATCCCCACTATCTTTGACTATGAGGGCGAAGAGGGGTTTCGCAAGCGCGAAAGTGCCGTGATTGATGATCTTACCCAGCGTGGCAGTCTGGTGCTGGCCACTGGAGGGGGGTCCATCCTCAATCCGGATAATCGCCGTAACCTGAGTAGTCGCGGTTTTGTCGTCTATCTTTACTGCAGTCCGGAACAGCAGTATGAGCGTACCTTGCGGGACAGGAGTCGGCCCTTACTGCAGACGGAGGACCCATTGGGTACATTGAAGGCACTGATGGTGGAGCGCGATCCGCTGTATCGGGAAACCGCGGATATCGTCGTGACCTCAGAGAAGCGCAGCGCCTCGGCGGTGGCCAACGAGATTGTCAGAAAGCTCAGGCCTGAGTGAGTCCAGTTGGGTTTTCAGGGTTTAGCGGTCAGAATGCCGTTTTTGGCATGCCCGGGATTTATCTCGATTTTTTTGCAAGGTCGCAAAACATGCAAGGTAAATGAACGGTCAAATGTTAGGGGCGGATCCCTGGTCGTCACACAGGCCAGAGGCCTGCGCTGTTATTAGAGTTTTAGATTCTCGTTTCGTTGTGCCCTTGGTAGCTGTGAAAGAGATTGATAAATAGATCAGGTAATGAATAATCCAACCAGCATTTTGAACGTTGATCTCGCCGAGCGCTCATATCCCATCTACATCGGTACGAATCTGATCGGCGACAGCGCGGTTTACCGACCTCATATTCATGGACAGCAGGTGTTGGTCGTGTCGAACACCACGGTGGCGCCACTCTATCTGGAGGCGGTTAAATCGGCGCTTCAGGGGTATCAGGTCCAGACAGTCATTCTACCGGATGGGGAGCAGCATAAAACCCTGGCGGTCTGGCAGCAGATTATTGATTCGTTATTGGAAAACCGGTTCGACCGACGTTGTACGGTGATCGGATTAGGTGGTGGTGTGGTTGGTGATATGGCGGGATTCGCCGCTGCCTGTTATCAGCGCGGAGTCTATTTCATTCAGGTGCCGACTACGCTCCTGGCCCAGGTGGATTCATCGGTTGGCGGAAAAACCGGGGTCAATCATCCGCTGGGCAAAAACATGATAGGCGCCTTCTATCAACCACAATGCGTTATTGCCGACATACAAACGCTGTCCACGCTGGATAATCGACAGCTCTCCGCTGGACTGGCCGAGGTGATTAAGTATGGGCTGATTGGCGACCCCGACTTTTTCGCCTGGCTGGAGCAGAATGTGGACGGATTAATGGCCCGTGACCAGGCATTGCTGGCCTATGCAATCGAGCGCTCCTGCAGTGATAAGGCCAGTGTTGTCGCGGCGGACGAGCGCGAGGCGGGCAATCGCGCCCTGCTCAATCTGGGACACACCTTCGGCCATGCGATTGAAACCGGCATGGGCTATGGTGAGTGGCTGCATGGTGAGGCGGTCGGTGCCGGTATCTGCATGGCGGCAGATTTGTCACGCCGGCTGGGATGGATCACCGAATCCGATCAAGCCAGGATCGCCTCATTAATTGTCCGCGCCGAACTGCCAATATATCCCCCGAATAACATAAATGCTGAACAGTTTATGCAGCTGATGTCCGTGGATAAAAAGGTACTTGCGCAGAAGATCCGCCTGGTTTTGATGCGGCGGCTGGGCTATTCAGTAGTGACCGATGATTTTGATCCGGACCTTTTGAAGGTAACCCTGAATGAGTATGGAAGAACGAGCGGCTGACGCTGAAGAGAGTGCTATACCCTCTCGCGAGCATGGCAGTGATTCCTCCCAGGGGAGAGCCGCGACTTTTTTCTCAACCCCGGAACTCAGGCAGAGACTGGATCTGCTGAGACACCTTACTGATAACAGTGAAAAAATACTGTTGATCAAGGGGGTTGGTGGTTCCGGAAAGAGTACGTTGTTGCAGCAGTTTCGTCAGCTGTCCCGCGATGAGTGGGTGATCTGTTGTCTGAATGCGGATCACATGCTGCAGCCGGATCAGTTCTTTTCGCTCCTTTTTCGAAGATTCGGATTAGCCGATTCGGCGGCGATGAATATCGATGAATTGCTTAAGCGCTTTGAGATGCTGCAAGCTGCCGGGCGTTTGCCGATCATTGTGATCGATGATGCCCATCTGTTACCTGTAGCGACGCTGATTGCACTGTTCCGTTTGTTTGAACGTCGCCCTGGAAACAGGGCGCTGATTCGGATGGTGCTGTTTGCCACACCAGAAATCAACACCCAGTTTCAGACGCCGCAACTGCAGGCGATGAATCTGCAGAGCGTTCAGTCCCTTGAAATGCCGCTGTTCGATATGGCGCAAGCGCAAGCATTTATAGGCTTTCTGCTTGATTTGGAGGACAAGCAGCGGGGGTTGAAGCTGGCAGCGGGCCGAATAGAGCGAATTATCAAGGAATCGGCGGGTGTGCCGGGAGTACTGGAAGCGCAATTACAAAGCGTTTTTGCTGTTGCCCCGGATCGAGCCGTGGAAACCGTAGCTGAGACAGGCAGAAAAAAAACCATTGATGTCAGGACAATTCTGGCGGACCTGCCGGTATCTGTTTTGGTTGGTGCCCCTCTGTTGGGGCTGCTATTGCTGCTGACACTGATTTTTCAGGATGAGATAAATGGCCTGTTCGATCAGACCGGTACGGAGCCGGTGGCAGAAGATGCTGCGATGCCCAGAGTGGACGGATTGCGCCCCTTGAAGCTCCCTGAGCCGGGTAATAGCGTGGAACCACCAAGTACCGTATCTACGCCAGTGGATCCCCCCCCTGACGAGATGCCCACCGAGATAGTCACTCCCATAGAGGACCCGGGAATGTCTGGGTTGGCGCCAGGCGAACCGCAACAGGAGGCGGTTCCCTTGGTCGAGCCCAAGGTGGTGGCACCTTCCCCGGTCGCTGTCGATGAGCTCGTGCCGCCGGAAGTCGCTACGCCTCCGGCTGATGCTGCGGTCACTGGGACGGTAACCGATACTGACGCTGCGGTCACTGCGACGGTAACCGATACGCCGCCGACGGAAGCGCCGGATCCGGCAGAAATGCCCGTCGGTAATGAACCGGCACAACCTGCCCCGGCTGAATCTGCAGAGGTTGGGCAGGCGGATCCGCCAGCTGCCGAAGCCGCGGTGGTTGAGGTGTTGCCAGAGCCCCCGGTTTCGGTGAAAACGACGGCTGAAAAGTCTGTCAAGGACGAAAAATGGATATTGACCCAAAGGCCCGGCGCCTACACACTGCAGCTGGTAGGTGTTCGGGACGGGGCAGCGGCTAAACGGTTTATCGATCAGCACCGGTTGAAGGGCGATGTCGCGTACTTCAAGACGTTCCGGTCGGGTCAGCCTTGGTATTCGGTCGTCTACGGTGTCTATGCCGACAGGTCCGCCGCATTAAAGGCCCGGGAGACCTTGCCGCCCGCTCTGCGGAATAGCGATGTCTGGCCGCGCACTTATGCCTCTATCCAGGCGGTTGTAGGTAAGTAGAGGATCGGTCGCTTCCTGAATACCCCCTCCCATCAGAGGAAATTAAAGCCGTTTAGCAAATGACTGGCCTGGAGCGGAGTTTTCCATTATCCTGCAGGGTTCTGTCCGGCCGGAATTCCTGGTGATGGGCATTCTTCAGCCAGTTTGGACGAACCCCGAAGTGCGATTTTTCGGGTCTTACGTCCATGTTTACAACGGGTAGAGAGCAGTTGTTGCCGTATTCTGCCCCGATAAGATGAGGTTTACGATGGGCCAAGGCGCTTTGCCAACGAAGCAGGGACTATATGATCCCCGTAACGAACACGATGCCTGTGGCGTCGGTTTTGTCGCCAATATCAAGGGCCGCAAGAGCCGCAAGATTGTTGAGCAGGGGCTGGAGATACTGGAACGGCTGACGCACCGTGGTGCGGTTGGCGCGGATCCACGTGCCGGTGACGGTGCCGGGATACTAATTCAGATACCTGATGCCTTTTTCCGGGAACTGCTGGATTTTGACCTGCCGGAACCGGGCGAGTATGCGGTTGGCATGCTGTTTCTACCTCGTGATGAGGCTGCCAGGGCGCGAGCCGAAGGTACGGTAAGCCGTTTCGTCGAGGACGAGGGACAGAGCATTATCGGCTGGCGTGATGTTCCAGTGGATAACCAGGGACTTGGCTATAGTGTAAAACCGACCGAACCTCATATAAAACAAGTGTTTATAGGCTGTGGCTCGAATTGTTCCGACCAGGCCGCGTTTGAACGCAAGCTCTTTGTCATTCGAAAACAGATTGAGAAGGTGATTCGAGAGAGCGGCCTGGAAAAGGGCGAGTCCTTTTATTTCACTTCCCTCTCCTCCCGCACCATTACCTACAAGGGCATGTTGCTGTCCGATCAGGTGGGTGAGTATTATCCGGACCTGAAGGACGGGCGCATGGTGTCGGCGCTGGCGCTGGTGCACCAGCGTTTCTCCACCAATACCTTCCCGACCTGGGATTTGGCCCATCCGTTCCGGATGATCGCCCACAATGGCGAGATCAATACTTTACGCGGTAATGTCAACTGGATGGCGGCGCGCAAGCACTCCATGGCCTCGGAGATCCTGGGGGACGACCTGGCCAAGGTGTGGCCGTTGATCCCGGAGGGGCAGTCCGACTCCGCGTCGTTCGACAACGCCCTGGAACTGCTGGTGCAGGGCGGTTATTCCCTGGCCCACGCCATGATGATGCTGATTCCGGAAGCCTGGTCGGGCAACCCGTTAATGGATGAATCCCGGCGCGCCTTCTATGAATACCACGCGGCCCTGATGGAGCCGTGGGACGGGCCGGCGGCGGTTGCCTTTACCGATGGACGGCAGATTGGCGCGACCCTGGATCGCAATGGCCTGCGCCCCGCCCGTTACCTGATCACCGACGATGATATGGTGATGATGGCCTCGGAGATGGGTGTCCTGGATATCCCGGAAGCGCGCATTATCAAGAAATGGCGCCTGCAGCCGGGCAAAATGTTCCTCATCGACCTGGAAGAGGGGCGCATTATCGACGATGCCGAGATCAAGGAGCAGCTCTCTGCTGAACATCCCTACCAGGATTGGCTGGATCAGACCCAGATCCACCTGGATCATCTGCCGGAAGTGGTGGGTGCCATGTCACCGGACCCAGAGACCCTGCTGGACAGCCAGCAGGCCTTTGGCTACACCCAGGAAGACATCAAATTCCTGCTGACGCCGATGGTGTTGACCGGCCAGGAGGCGACCGGCTCCATGGGGGCGGATAATCCGCCATCGGTGCTTTCCAATCGGCCAAGGCACCTGTCGACCTATTTCAAACAGAATTTCGCCCAGGTGACCAATCCGCCCATCGACCCGATCCGTGAAGAGATTGTGATGTCGCTGGTCTCGCTGATCGGCCCTCGCCCCAACCTGCTGGGCATTGGCCAGAGCAAACCGGCCATGCGGCTGGAGGTGCACCAGCCGATCCTGACCAACAGCGACCTGGAGCGGATTCGCAACATTGAAGATAATACGGGTGGTGCCTTCCGTACCCGCACCCTGAATATCTGTTTCAAGGCAGCCAAGGGTGCCTCGGGCCTGAAACTGGCGCTGGATGCACTGGGGCATGCCGCGGAAAAGGCCGTGCTGGAGGGGTACAACATCCTGATCCTTTCCGATCGCCGGGTCGATGCGGACAATATTGCCATCCCGGCCCTGCTGGCGGTGTCGGCGGTGCATCACCATCTGATCCGCAAGGGTCTGCGTACCGAGTCGGGGCTGGTGGTTGAGACCGGCGCGGCGCTTGAGGTACACCATTTTGCCACCCTGGCAGGCTATGGCGCCGAGGCGATCAATCCCTACGTGGCATTTGATACCATCCAGTCCCTGCTGCCCTCGCTGCCGGAGCAGCCCTGTTTCCAGGACGCGCAGAAACGTTACATCAAGGCCACAGGCAAAGGCCTGAAGAAGGTCATGTCCAAGATGGGCATCTCCACCTATCAGTCCTACTGTGGGGCGCAGATCTTTGATGCCGTGGGTCTTTCCAGCAGCTTTGTCGAGCAGTATTTCACCGGTACCTCCAGCATGATCGAAGGCGCCGGACTGGACGAAGTTGCGCAGGAGGCGTTGCGCCTGCATGCCAATGCCTACGGAAATAATCCGATCTATCGCAAGCATCTGGATGTGGGTGGCGACTATGCCTACCGGCAACGAGGCGAAGAGCACGCCTGGACGCCGGACTCCATCGCCAAGGTCCAGCACGCCTCACGGGCTAACGACGCCAAGAGTTATGCGGAGTTTTCGCGCCTGATCAACGAACAGGACGAGCGTCTGCTGGCTTTCCGCGGGCTGTTTGATTTCAACTGGGCCAGTGAACCGGTCCCGCTGGACGAGGTTGAGCCGGCGAAGGAGATCGTCAAGCGTTTCGCCACCGGGGCAATGTCCTTCGGTTCGATCTCCTATGAGGCCCACTCCACCCTGGCGATGGCGATGAATGCCATCGGCGGGAAATCCAATACGGGTGAAGGCGGGGAAGAGCCGAGCCGGTTCAATCCGCTGCCGGACGGGTCGGCCAATCCGCAACGCTCCGCTATCAAGCAGGTGGCCTCCGGTCGTTTCGGTGTCACCACCGAATACCTGGTTAACTCGGACGATATTCAGATCAAGATGGCACAGGGCGCCAAGCCGGGCGAAGGCGGTCAATTGCCGGGCCACAAGGTGAACGCCCAGATTGCCCGGGTGCGTCACTCCACGCCAGGCGTGGGGCTGATCTCGCCACCACCGCATCACGATATCTATTCGATCGAGGATCTGGCGCAGCTGATCCACGACCTGAAGAATGTGCAGCCGAAATCCCGCATCTCGGTGAAGCTGGTTTCCGAGGTCGGTGTTGGTACCGTGGCCGCCGGCGTGTCCAAGGCTCATGCCGATCATGTCACCATCTCCGGTTTTGATGGTGGAACCGGCGCCTCGCCCCTTACCTCCATCAAACATGCCGGCTCCTCTTGGGAGATCGGTCTGGCGGAGACTCATCAGACCCTGGTGTTGAACAAGCTGCGTGGCCGTATCTCTGTCCAGGTGGACGGTGGCCTGCGGACAGGGCGTGACGTGGTGGTCGGTGCCCTGCTGGGCGCGGATGAGTTTGGGTTTGCCACCGCACCGCTGATTGTCGAGGGCTGTATCATGATGCGTAAATGTCATCTGAATACCTGCCCGGTCGGCGTCGCAACCCAGGATCCGGAATTGCGCAAGCGCTTCACCGGCAAGCCGGAGCATGTGATCAACTATTTCTTCTTCGTTGCCGAAGAGGTACGCCAGTTGATGTCCAGGCTGGGTTTCCGCACGGTCAATGAAATGATCGGCCAGACCGATCGATTGGATACCCGTAAAGCGGTGACCCATTGGAAGGCCAAGGGTCTGGATTTCTCGCGCATTCTGGCCAAACCGGTGGCCGGGGAGGGCGTGGCGATCTGTAATACCGAGACCCAGGACCACGGGCTGGACAAGGCGGTCGATCATCAGTTGATCGAGATGGCCCGGCCGGCTCTGGAACAGGGTGAGGCGGTCAAGATCGAGATCGATATCCACAACTACAACCGCACCTTCGGCACCATGCTGTCGGGTCGGGTTGCAGAGAAATATGGTCATGCGGGCCTGCCGGACGACAGCATCTACATCAAGGCCAAGGGTACGGCAGGGCAGTCTCTGGGCGCCTGGCTGGCGAAGGGTGTGACCATCGAGTTGGCGGGTGAAGGTAATGACTACGTCGGCAAGGGGTTGTCGGGCGGACGCATCGTGGTCTACCCGCCGGCAGAATCGGGTATCGACAAGGCGGAAGAGAACATTATCGTCGGCAATACCGTGCTCTATGGCGCCATTGAAGGCGAATGCTATTTCCGGGGTGTCGGTGGCGAGCGTTTCGCAGTGAGAAACTCCGGCGCGACAGCGGTGATTGAAGGAGTCGGCGACCACGGCTGTGAATACATGACCGGGGGCGTGGTAGTCTGCCTGGGCTCAACCGGAAGAAACTTTGCCGCCGGCATGTCGGGTGGCATCGCCTATGTGCTGGATGAGGACGGTACTTTTGAGCAGCGTTGTAATCTCTCCATGGTCGATCTGGAGC
Organism: Sedimenticola selenatireducens DSM 17993; assembly: GCF_000428045.1. GTDB lineage: Bacteria > Pseudomonadota > Gammaproteobacteria > Chromatiales > Chromatiaceae > Sedimenticola > Sedimenticola selenatireducens. The sequence continues at coordinate 156,826 of NZ_ATZE01000003.1, forward strand.
CGATCAGGGATGAGGACGATGCCCTGGAGACACTGGATCACCAGGGTGGAGACCTGGAAACCAAGGGGCGTGTTGATGTCAGTCACGATATGACCCGCTTCGATTCCATTCGTCTCAGGCAGCTGGTTCAGAACCATCTGCATTACACCAATAGCGCAGTTGCACAGAAGATTCTCGACAACTGGAGTGAGTATCTGCCGAAGTTCGTCAAGGTTATGCCGGTGGATTATCGTCGTGCCCTGCTTGAGATGCAGGTGGCGCAGGCGAGAAGTAATGAAGTTGTCAAGGGGGATCATTAATCATGGGCAAGCCAACAGGATTCAAGGAGTATCCGCGTCAGGATCGCAGCTATGCGCCGGTGGCCGACCGGCTGACTCATTTCAATGAGTTTACGATTGAACTGAGTAGTGACGAGCTCAGCATCCAGGGTGCACGTTGTATGGACTGCGGCATCCCGTTCTGCCACAAGGGCTGCCCGGTGGATAATATTATCCCCGACTGGAATGATCTGGTTTATCACAAGGACTGGAAATCGGCCATTGAAGTCCTGCACTCCACCAACAACTTTCCCGAGTTCACCGGACGCATCTGTCCCGCCCCCTGCCAGGAGGCGTGCACGCTCAATCTGACCGACGAGCCAGTGACCATCAAGAGTATCGAACTGGCGATTGTTGAGAAGGCGTGGGAAGAGGGCTGGATTCAACCGCAGATCGCCCGTCACAAGAGCGGAAAGCGGGTGGCCATCGTCGGCTCCGGACCGGCCGGTCTGGCCTGCGCACAACAGTTGGCAAGAGTGGGCCACTCGGTCTCGGTATTTGAGAAAGAGAACCGGATTGGCGGTCTGTTGCGCTACGGGATTCCCGATTTCAAATTGAACAAGAAGGTGATCGACCGCCGAATGGGGCAGATGCAGGCGGAAGGCGTCAAGTTTCACGCCAACACGCACATCGGTATCGACATTTCCGCCAAGACCCTGGTGGACAAGTTTGACGCGGTGGTGCTGACCGGCGGTGCCGAGCAGCCACGGGACCTGCCGGTGCCTGGTCGTGAGCTGAACGGCGTCCACTTCGCCATGGATTTTCTGCGCATGAACAGTCACAGGGTGCAGGGTGACGATGTAGGTGACGACTTTATCTCTGCCGCGGGCAAGCATGTGCTGGTGATCGGCGGTGGTGATACCGGTTCCGACTGTATCGGCACCTCCAATCGCCAGGGCGCAGAAAGCGTCACCCAGATCGAGATCATGCCGCGACCGCCGGAGAAAGAGGACAAGCTGACGGTCTGGCCCTACTGGCCGAACAAGATGCGCACCTCCAGCTCCCAGGAAGAGGGCTGTGAGCGCATGTGGAGTGTCGCTACCAAGGAGTTTATCGATGACGGAAAAGGCAATGTAAAGGCCGTTCGCTGCATCAAGGTGGAGTGGCAGCAGGCCGAGCCGGGTGGTTGGAAAATGACCGAGGTGGCCGGTTCCGAATTTGAGCTGAAGGCCGACCTGGTGACCCTGGCCATGGGATTTGTGCACCCGGTGCATGAGGGCATGTTGAATGAGCTGGGGGTGGATCTGGATGACCGTGGCAACGTCAAGGGAGAGACCGAAGGGGTTGAGGCGTATCGCACCTCCATCGGTGGGGTTTTTTCCGCAGGCGATATGCGCCGCGGGCAATCCCTGGTGGTGTGGGCCATTCGTGAGGGCCGCCAGTGTGCCCGTGCCGTGGATGAATACCTGATGGGGGGTTCGGAACTGCCGCGCTAGCCAGTTATCGCCGGAGGCGATTGGAAAAAAGGGCAATGGCCGCTAAGGCCATCGCCCTTTTTTTGTGTCTGTCGCACTGGCGGTGTAAAGGGTGTGCCGTATCTGGTTTGTCCCTGACCGGTATTCCCCCAGTTCCGGTACCAATTAGTACGGGGTGTGTTTTGCATTATCGGCAACCGGGAGGCGGTCGAGGTTGTTTGGGCATCCGCATTCTGCGGGTGTGAATAAATTCTTGTTGATATCGCTATTACGAATCGTTAACATTCGCATATCATAATTTCCAGTGGCACTCTTCGCCGACTCCGCTGGAGTGTCGATGAATGGCGCATGCGTCAACGAGGTGGTATGAAAAACGCTTTTCTTTCTCTGTGGATTTTACTGTTGCCTGCTATCGGCTGGGCTGACCAGCTTCCAGGTTGGTCGGGCGTGGCCGAGGAGGTAGTACGGCATATCGATATGGCCGAGCAATCCTATTTGGCTGGCGACGTCAAACAGGCCAAGCGCTCAGTTGTAAGCGCTTACTTCGGCGTTTTTGAAGAACGCAAGATGGAAGCGGCGATGCGCATGGAGTTGGGGGCCAGGCATACCTATCAGGTAGAGCGGCAGTTTGGTGATCTGCGCAAGGCGATCCAGAAGGGGCTGGATGGCGCGGAGGTGAGTGCCATTGCTGATTCGATACGGGTGGCGATGCGGCGGGATGCGGCAATATTGGACCAGGCCGGTATCCCCCTGGAAGTGTTCAGGGTGAATCAATGACTATCCGTTGGCTGCTGCTCCTGCTGCTCATTCCGTCAGCCTGCTTCGGGGCTGAAGGGACACCGGATTTTCGTGCCGTGGTGACCGAGTTGTCCCGCCAGGGGGATCAGTTCGTGGCTGCTTATCTCCCGGAGAAAGGCATGGATACGGCGGATGCCGTGTCCGGGCTCTATTTCGATATCTTTGAGGGAAGCGGCATGGAGGCGGCCATCGGCATGTGGGACCCGGCGTTGAAAAGTGAACTGGAGTCCCGTTTCGGCAAGGTCATCGGGCTGGCCTCCCGTGAACGCGCCGCTGATGAAGTACGGGTGGCCTGGCAGGAGTTGCGGACCCATCTGCAACAGGTTGCCGATGCCCAGAAGCCGGCAGAAGACGGTTTTTGGGGTCTGCTGGTGCAGGCGTTCCTGATCCTGTTGCGTGAGGGGTTTGAGGCGATGCTGGTCATCACCGCACTGGTGGCCTACCTGCGCCGACAGGGGGCTGTGGATCAGGTTCGTGTGGTCTATCACGGCACAGCCTGGGCGCTATTCGCCAGTCTGGTGACCGCCTGGCTGTTTGGTGTGGTGCTACAGATATCCGGCGCCGGCCGTGAGGCCCTGGAAGGGGTGACCATGCTGCTGGCCTCGGCGGTACTGTTCTACGTCAGCTATTGGCTGATCTCGAAGAGCGAGGCGGCCCGCTGGCAGGCCTTTATCCATGCGCAGATCAACAGTGCCCTGTCGAAGGGCAGTACCTTTGCGCTTGGCTTGGCCGCCTTCCTGGCGGTCTATCGTGAAGGTGCCGAGACAGTACTGTTCTACCAGGCCCTGAACGGTCAGGCGAATGGTCAGTGGTGGCCACTGCTGATCGGGTTTGCACTGGCCCTGGGAGCTCTGCTGCTGCTCTACCGGCTGATGCAGGCGGCCTCATTCCGGCTGCCGATCGGGCTGTTTTTCACCCTGACCGCCGTGCTGCTCTACTATCTCGCCATCACCTTTGCCGGCAATGGCGTACTGGAGCTGCAAGAGGCCGGCTGGCTGGGGATTACCCCGATTGATGGGTTCGCCAGGATCAGTTGGCTGGGTCTTTATCCTACCCTGGAGACCCTGACCGCCCAGCTCTTGCTGATCATTCCGCTACCCCTGGCTATCGCCTGGTGGTGGCATCGGCGTCGATCTGCACCGGCGGGGGCCGGGTCGTGAATGCACCTGCGCAGCAGAAACTGACCGGGAGCCTGGCCGCTGAACAGTTGGCGTCCCTGCCGATACGGATTCCGGGAACCGTGGATGCCCGTATCGCCGGGCCGGTGGAGGCGTTTTTCGTGCGCCAGCGTGATCGGTTGGTGTGGTTGCATGCCGGTATGTTTCTGTTTTTCCTCGCCGTCATCTTCCTGCCGCTGTTTCTCCCGGAAGCCGCGGAAAACGCTACCCCGCTGAACGACTTCACCCGCTTCGCCAATTACGCCATGTGGGGTCTCTGGTTTCCGCTCGTGTTCATATCGGTGATTTTTACCGGGCGCAGCTGGTGTGGCATCTTCTGTCCCATGGGGGCGGCCTCCGAATGGGCCAACAAAAAGGGTCTGCAACGACCGATCCCGGCCTGGGTGCGCTGGGAAGGCACGCCAATAATCAGTTTCCTGCTGATCACCCTGCTGGGCCAGACGGTGGGTGTACGGGATCACCCGGAGGCAGTGGCCGAGGTGTTTGGCGGCACCCTGCTGCTGGCGATACTGCTGGGGTTTGTCTATGGCCGGAACAAGCGGGCCTGGTGTCGCCACATGTGCCCGATCGGCCTGCTGCTGGGCGTCTTCTCCCGCATCGGTGCGGTGCAGTTTGCCCCCAAGCGGAAGAAGCCCGGCGGAGACCGCTTCACCGAGAAGGGTGTCTGCCCGACCATGATCGATATCCCGCGCAAGGAGGAGTCGCGCCACTGCATCGAATGTTTCCGCTGCGTCAATCCCCACTCCCGCGGCGGGCTCTACCTGCGATTACGGCCGCCGGGTGAGGAGATTGCCCAGATTCGCCGACATCATCCCAACCCCTACGAGGTGGTCTTCTTGTTCATGGGGACTGGGATCGCCCTGGGCGGTTTTCTATGGCTGGTGCTGCCCCAGTACCAGCAGCTGCGCCAGGCGGTGGGTAGCTGGTTCATTGGACATGGATGGTACTGGATTGGCGAGTCGGGCCCCTGGTGGCTGATGAGTGTGCACCCGGAGCGGCGCGAGGTGTTCAACTGGCTCGATTTTTCCATGATCGTCGGTTTCATGCTGGCGGTGATGCTGCTGCTCAGCCTGGTGTTGTCCCTGACCACCGGCTTGTCGGCCTGGCTGGCGGGTCGCCTGGGGGCTGGCCGTGGATTGGTGGAGCGCTTTGTCGAGCTGGGTTACCAGTATGCACCGGTGGCCATGGTCTCGCTGGTGTTGGGTTTGGGCGGTGAGCTGTTTGCCCCGCTCATCACACTGGGTCTGTCCGATGCCATGGTTGGCTTGCTGAAGGGGGGGCTGTTCTGCCTTGGGTTACTCTGGAGCCTCTATCTGGGACGGCAGATCCTGCTCAATCAGGGATTGTGCGGTGCCGGATTGTGGGTGCCGCTGTTGCCGGGAGTGACTGGTAGCATGCTGGTGGGGCTGGCCTGGTGGCCGGCCATATTTGGAATTTAGTCTTGCCTCGCCGGGGAGGTCTCTGGCGGGGTTTTTTTTGGCTCAACAATGCGAATGAGTCGTATTAATAATAGTGGAGTTCGATATGAAACGAAATGCATTGAGTCTGGCCCTGGCGGGCCTGTTGGGGAGTGGAATGGTTATCGCCGGCGAGCAGCCGATCGGTGATCCGGTGGAACTGAACGGCATGGAGGTCGCGGCGGTCTACCTGCAGCCGACCATGATGGAGCCGATGCTGCCCGGCATGGACAAGGCCGATATCCACCTGGAGGCAGATATACACGCCATTAAGGGCAACCAGAACGGCTTTGGTGAGGGGGAATGGATACCCTACCTGGACATCAGCTACACCATCACCCAGCAGGGTGGTGACTGGTCCACGACCGGCAGTTTCATGCCCATGGTGGCCTCCGACGGCCCCCACTATGCGGATAACATCAAGCTGAACGGTCCCGGCAAGTACCACCTCAAGTACCACATCAAGCCACCGGCCTATAATGGGTTCTATCGGCATACCGACAAGGAGACCGGTGTCGGTGCCTGGTGGGCACCGTTTGATCTGGAGTGGGATTTCACCTTTGTCGGGGTGGGCAAGAAAGGCGATTACTGAGGGGTTGCCGTTGGCTTGACCAGCCATGCGGAGACACACGGCGCCATGGATTGCCATTGGCGCCGTGTGTCATTGGCTATTTAGGTGTAAACTCGCCCTCTCACCGGCAACAGAGGCCGGTGGTCTCTTGGTGTCAACAAAGGAAACGCGCTGTGTCCAGCTTGAAAAACGATCGATTTCTCCGCGCCCTGCTGCGTGAACCCGTGGACATGACCCCGGTCTGGATGATGCGCCAGGCGGGACGGTATCTGCCGGAGTATCGGGCCACCCGTGCCAGGGCCGGCAGTTTCATGGATCTCTGCATGAACCCGGAGCTGGCCTGTGAAGTAACCCTGCAGCCGCTGGAGCGTTTTCCCCTGGATGCCGCCATCCTGTTCTCAGACATCCTCACTATCCCCGATGCCATGGGCCTGGGCCTCTATTTTACCGAGGGAGAGGGTCCGAAATTCAAAAACCCGGTGCAGGACGAGGCGGCGGTCGCCGCGCTGGGCGTGCCCGACCCGGAAGACGACCTGGGTTATGTCATGGATGCGGTGCGCACCATCCGCCGTGAACTGGATGGACGGGTGCCGCTGATCGGCTTCTCCGGCAGTCCCTGGACCCTGGCCACCTACATGGTGGAGGGCAGCAGCACCAAGAACTTCGCCAAGGTGAAGGAGATGATGTTCGATCGGCCCGACCTGATGCACAGCCTGCTGGGCAAGGTGGCGGAGTCGGTGATCAGTTATCTGAATGCCCAGATCGCCGCCGGCGCGCAGGCGGTGATGGTGTTCGATACCTGGGGCGGGGTGCTGAGTCCACGCGACTACCAGCTGTTTTCACTGGCCTATATGGAGCGCATTGTTCAGGGGCTGGTGCGTGAAAGCGAGGGCCGCAAGGTGCCGGTGATCCTGTTCACCAAGGGCGGTGGTCAGTGGCTGGATGCCATGTCCCGCACCGGCTGCGATGCCCTGGGCGTGGACTGGACCACCGATCTGGCCGATGCCCGGGTAAGGGTCAAGGACCGGGTGGCGCTGCAGGGTAACGTGGACCCCAGCATCCTCTATGCCGCACCCGAACGTATCCGTGAAGAGGTGGGCCGGGTACTGGCCAGCTACGGTCACGGTCCCGGACATGTGTTCAACCTTGGCCACGGCATCCATCCTGATGTAAACCCGGAACATGCCGGGGTGTTGGTCGAGTCGGTGCATGAACTGAGTCAGGCCTACCATAGCCCCGGGGTAAAAGGGAAAAGCTGGGGTAGTGATTGAGCCTCGCCGTCCGTTAAAACCATGATCCTGAATGACCCCGACCGGGAAACCGGCCGGGGTTTTTTGTTCTGGGATGGATTTATGCTGCGAAACCCGACATCCGGAGGTTAAATCCTGATCCCGGAAATGATCGATCCCTGTTGTTGGGATTCGTTCCTCATCCCAACCTGCGATGCTTATGCCCGTATCCTCAATCATAGGGCGCCCCGTAGGCGCCCCCACACGTGCTCAGAAACCGTAGCTGAGCATTAGGGTCAGTTTTTCATAATCATCGCTGTTGGCGTCGGCATCGATGTCGGCATAGACCAGATTCACGCTCAGGTTCTCGGCGATGTCCGCCAGATCGTAGCCGAGGGCGAGATTGATCTCGCGCTCCTCGCTGTTGCCGGCATAGTCACTGTGGCCGACTATCAGTCCCAGGGTGGCGTGGCCGATACTGTACTCGGCGCCCAGGTACCAGGTCTGGGCATCGGCGACGTAGACCTGATTGCCATCCTCCAGCGGATTGATGTTTTCGCCCAGGTCGTCCAGGTGGCCCACGCCGCCCTGCCTGTCGGTGTCGATGTAACCGGCCGCCAATGCGAGCCCGCCCAGGGTGCCGCGCAATTCCAGGTGCAGAATGGCCCCGTCCGCCTCGCCAGCCACTTCCACGTCCGAGGCGGCATAGTGGGCGGTCAGGCCCAGGCCGGAGGCGTGTTCAAAATCGGCCTTCAGACCCAGGCCGTCGAAAATATCGTTCACGTGGATATAGTAGGGATTAAGCACCAGTCCCTCGGCCGGGCTGACCTTGGCATCCAGGAACCAGGCACCGTTATCGCCGATATCGGTGAAGCTGTGCCGCAGATCGTCCTCGTCTGCAACCGCCAGACTGCGGCTGTAGCCGGCGGTGAGCTCCGTGGCCGGTAGCATATCGCTGGTCAGGGTCACGGCTTCGTGATAATCCCCGACCCACTCCAAATCAACTGCCTGGCGACCCAACACGGCGCCGAAGCCATCGCCTCGATAGCTGAGATAGGCCTCGGTCACCAGGGTGCCGACGCCCTCGTCCGAATCGCCCGGGTTGTCCTCGTCCAGCTCGCTGCCGTGACGCAAGGCGAGGCCCATCTGCAGGCCGTTCAGTGGCGCCGTCTCATATTTCAGGCCAAGAAAGCCGGTGCCGTAGCCGCTGTCCGTGCTGCTACGGTTGTCGATGCCCTTGTAAAAGAGGTTCAGGTCACCGCTGACGGTGCCGTTTTTAAAGGCGTCGGACAGATTGTCGGCTTGTGCGCCGTACGACGTCAGTAGCGAGATGATCGCTACACCTAGATAGTGTTTTTTCACGTTGTCCCCTTGTGTCTGTGGATAGGTTGATAGAGTTGTATCGGTTGTTGCCAAGCTCGGTGGACAGGTGCGTACCCGTCAATTCAAAGAATTGATGTGCTCCCTACATCCCGGCAGGGGCTACCAGTCCTGCCAGCAGGAGCGCGGTCAGGGCGGTAGCCCAGAACAGTCCGGTTGAGCGTCCGCCCGGTGGTTGATCACGCCGGCTAAGGATGGTCGATTTAATGGCGGAGTTTATTGACATGGCATCCAGTGGCCTATTGTTCATAAGTATCAGTTAGCGGTAATTGGGACAGCTCCCTGGCAAAGGCGGAGAGGCCGGAGCTGCGAAGTGGTATGAAGGCCTTGGCGTTCTGCTTGCAAAAGCGTTTCACCTTCAGACAGGCGTCGTGGCTGATGCAGTCGACCGGGCAGAACACCATGTCCGCCTTACTCAGCAGGCAGTGCAGGTTGGCGCGGCTCTCCTCGATACCGCCGTCATGGTGCTCAAAGCGTCCCCTGAACTTCTCCACCAGGGCGCGGAAGTGGGGTGACAGGGAGGGGTGCCCGCCTACGTAGACGATCTGCCGGCCGCACAGGTCGGTGGTCGGCTGGTCCGGTGTCTCGTCGCTCCCCAGCAGCTGGTGCAGGGCCAGTTCGCTGGCCTGCTGTTCCGCTTCCAGCTTGCTTAATGCTGTATAGGCGGAGGCTCGTTGCTGTTGCAGCTGCTCGTTACGTCGAGTCAGGTTGGTGAGCCGGCGCCGGGTTCGCTCCAGCTGGCGTACCGCCTGGCTCAGTTCCCGGCGACTTGCGGCAAGCTGTTCATTCAACGCCGCATTGTCCTTCTCAATTGCCGGTTTGTCGCGGGCAAGCCGGCGCAGCAGCTGTGCCTCCAGTTCCTGGATGACTGCCTCCTTCTGTGCCAGTTGTTCATGGTGTTGGCGCCGGGCACGCACTGCCGTTGCACGCAATTCGGTGATATTGGCGTCCAGGGCTGCAAGCCGCTTCAGGTTGGCGCGATTGGCGGCACCGGCCAGATGCGACAGCATATGTACATCGCCGTAGATACGCTGCATCAAGGTGGTACTGATCTGTGGGTGGGTGGCCAACGCCCAGAAAGGACCGGCGATATTGCCCGTTTGCAGGGCCTGCTGCCAATAGCCGGTAAGATCCTGATTATCGCATTTGGCAAGCTGATTGATGGCTGCGCGGAATTTTCTATCCAGGAGGCGGGTGAGCAGTCGTGCGGCACGACACTCCCGGCCCGCACTGCCAACCAGGGCGGTGTGGGCGTCATAGTCGCTGTGTTTGGGTTCCAGCTCGATGCCCGCCTGGCGGATGAGCCTGTGCAATTCAGGCAGGGTCAGGCAGGTGCCGAGGACAGCACAGTGAAAGCGGTGCTCCAGCTCCCACAGCTTCAGGCGCCTTGGAACGGTAGTCCGGGGCGGCTCGAAGCGCTTTTTTAGAAGATTGCACATGGACTAGCGGGCGCGGAATGTGGGTTGGTCAAACGGCAGGCCCAACCGCTCGGCGTAGCTCAGTCCTTCGTCCTGAATATCTTCCAGGGTCAGGTCGCCGCGCTCCAGCAGGGGTAGAATCCAGCCGGCGCCGCAACGCAGTATCTCCTGGCCGGTTTCGGCATCCAGCAGCCGCAGGCACGGGTCGCTGCGCTCCAGCCAAGCATCGATGACACATTGCATGATTCAGTCTCCTTGTGATCTGGTAGTTAATGATAATCATTATCGTTTAAGTGTCAAGATGTAATGGATTATTTATTTAACAATGGGACGAGCGTTAACCGGGATTACCTATCCTGTTTTGCTGTGTCCGGGAAGCATATGAGCCTATAGGTTGGTGTGAGCTTGCGAACCCCAACAGGCTAACGCGGCCCGCCTGCGGATTCGCGGGTCGGATTATCCTGGCCTAATCCAACGAACCTGAACGATTGCAATTGATGGGCGCGCGAAACTTGCCTGCCGGGATGGGGGTGGGGCGTCCGCGGGGTTTCGCGGTGAACAATGCGGGTTAATAGTGCGGCGGGATCTCGTGTCCGCTGCTTCCGTCTTCCGGTGGTGTGAGGTTCTGCATCCGCAGATGCAGCTCTTTGATGGCCAGTTGCAGGGTATTGAGCTGGTTTTGCAGCTGACTGACGGTCAGGTTGAGCTGGTGGATGGCGTCTTCCTGAAACGCAATGCGGGTCTGTAAATCGACTATTTCATTGGTCATGCACGATGCTCCCGTGACAGATATTCAATCGACTGCATCTCTTGCAGCCGGCTGACGGCCCGCTCGAACTCCGCTTTCAGCCGCTCGCCCCGGTATAGATCCAGCGGACCAGCTGCCGCGCTGATGATCAGCTTGACCCCCCGATCGTAAAACTCATCGACCAGGAAGACAAAGCGGCGTGCCGCATCGTCCAGCTCACCGGTCAGCAGCGGAATATCGGAAATGATCACGGTATGGTAACAGCGTGCCAGTTCCAGGTAGTCGGCCTGGCTGCGTGGGGGGCCGCAGATGGCGAAAAAGTCGAACCAGATCAGGTCGTCCGCCAGCCGCTGGACGGGAATTTCACGCCCGTACAAGGAGATTGTTCCGCCACTCTGGCCCGGTTCGGGTGCCAGTTGTTCGAACTCTTCAATCAGGCGCTGATTAACCGCCGCTCCCAAGGGTGTGTGGTAGACGGTGGCCTGTTGCAGGTAGCGCAGCCGGTAATCGGTTGTGCTATCCAGGTGAATCACCCGGGTGTGCTGTTTGATCAACTCGATCGCGGGCAGGAAACTGGCTCGCTGCAGGCCGTTTCGATACAGGTTGTCCGGTGCGGTGTTGGAGGTGGTGACCAGGGTGACGCCGCGACTGAACAGGGACTTCAGGAGTTGGGCCAGGATCATGGCATCGCCGATATCAGTGACAATGAATTCGTCCAGGCAGAGGATGCGTGTACGGGCGGCCAGGGATTCGGCGACCCGGTCGAGGGGATTTTTTACCCCCTTGAGACGGCTGAGCGACTCATGGGTATTGCGCATGAAGTGGTGAAAATGGATGCGCAGTTTGTTATCAAACGGCAGTTGGTTGAAGAACAGGTCCACCAGCCAGGTTTTACCCCGGCCAACGCCGCCCCACAGGTACAGACCGGTGGCGGGGTTGATTTCCCGCTGAGGCGTGCGTTTCAACAGCCGGCTGAGCAGGTCCGGTTCGGGGGGGCGAGGCGCCGGCTGAATCAGCCGCTTATAGAGTGCCTGGAGTTCAGCGACCACGGCCGCCTGGTCCGGGTCCGCTACTACCGCATTCTGTTGCAGCTGGTGCTGATAAAATTGCTCGGGTGTCATCCGGCCAAGAATACCGGATTCAAGTAAAAAATTCCTGGTTTGGACCTGGTGACCTAATCCTTTTCGTGGGGATGGCGTTCATCCAGATTGGCAGGACAAAGGACGGTACGCATGGTACCGATCAGGGTCAGCAACTGGCCGTTGCGAATCCGGTAGTAGATGCGGTTGGCCTCCTTTCTCGAGATCACGATATTCTTGTTGCGCAGCTGCTCCAGGTGTTGCGAGATATTGCTCTGCGAAGTGCCGGTGCGCTCCACGATCTCACCGACCGACAGTTCATCATCGCCCAGTGAGCAGAGGATTTTCCAGCGTAGCGGATGGGCCATCGCCTTGAGTGCGTTGGCGGTCAGGGTGGTGTCTTCATTATCCAGGGGTGGGCTTTGGTCACTCATGATTGACTCCTTTTACAACTCAAGAGGGCATATCTATGCTGGATGCACTATCCTCTGACAGCTCATCCTGTCGGATATAGCCGCTCATATCCTTGGCAATACATAAAATATCGGATATCTCTCCATGCTCATTTTTCACCGCAGTCCGGGAGAACAGGATCGGAATGCGTCGTCCGTCATGGGTGATGAAGCGGGCCTCGATCTGGTTCAGGGCGCCGACCCGGATCAGTGCCTCCAGCCAGGTACCCATGAAGGCGCCGGCCTGTTCGTCGCCCTCCTCTTCAAAAATATCACCGATGCCCATGCCGAGCAGCTCTTCATCGCTATAGCCGAGCATGCGCCGCAGGGCCGGATTGACCTCGCGGACCTTGCCATCGGGACTCAGCACCAGTAGCGCCTCGCCCATATAGTTGATGATGTTTTCCAGGTGCTGCTTTGCCTGTGCCAGCTCCGCGGTGCGTTCCGCCACCTTCTGTTCCAGTACCCGGTTGAGGTTGCGCTCTTTCTCGATCAGCCGGAAATAAGTGCTGATCTTGTTGATCAACTGATTGTCATCAATCGGTTTCAACAGATAATCCACCGCACCCACTTCATAGCCCTTCTGCTGGAACTCCTGGGTCTTGAAGGCGGCGGTGAGAAAGATGATCGGTATATCCCGGGTCTTTTTGCGAATCTTCAGCATGGAGGCGGTCTGAAAGCCGTCCATCTCTGGCATCTGCACATCGAGAATAATCAGGTCGATGTGGTTGTCACCCAGAGCGATGTCCAGCGCCTGCTGTCCGGATGTGGCCTCCAGTATGGTCACGTCCATATGCTGTTGCAGCAGGGTGCGCAGGGTAAAGAGGTTGTGCGCGTGGTCGTCCACGGCCAGGAGGGTAAACCCGCTGTAGCGGTTCATGCGGCACATCCCTGTGCCGCACCCTTCGGGCAGCTTCGCTGTGCAAAACGGCTATCCTGCCGTTTTGTCATGCGGCAGGCACATCCCTGTGCCGCACCCTGGCGGGCGGCGGGCGGCCGTGAAAATTGTCTCTCCTGGCAATTTTTCATCATTTGCTGTCTACAACTTCCGCTGGTAGATATTGTGCGAGCAGCCTGTGCAACTGTCCACGATCAATCGGCCGCTGGATCAGGGCGTCCGCGCCGGCTGCCCGACAGGCCGCCTCAATCTCCGGGGCCGGTCCGGCGAGTATGGCAATCACCGGCAGCCGCTGGGTCTGTTTAATACGTTTGATCGTATCACAGCACTCCTCGCAGGGCAGAATGATGTCAATCAACACCAGGGCAAATGGCTCATCGGCCATCAGTTCGATCGCCTCGCCGGCGTCCTCCGCCGCCGTGACCTTGAGGCCGGCCTGTTCCAGCAGCGGGGTCAGTTGCAACAGGTTGTGCAGATTGGCATCCACCACCAGTAGCGAGTGCCTGCCCAGGTAGTGGTCGGTCGGATCGGCCTCTGCCGGCGCGGGGAGTTCCGGGCTGGTGATTGTCTCCGATACAGGCGTGGCGGGCTGCTCGGGATCCAGTTTGGCGGGTAGTAGCAGCGTGAACCGGCTGCCCTGACCGGGGCTGCTGTGCAGTCGTATCTCCCCGCCCAGCAGCCCGGCCAGTTGCCGGCTGATGGTGAGACCCAGGCCGGTACCGCCATAACGGCGGTTGGTGGCGCCATCGGCCTGCTTGAACGCCTCGAAGATCTCGGCATGCTTGGCTGGCGGGATGCCGATGCCGCTGTCGGTCACGCTGATCTGCAGGGCATAGGACTCCGCGTCGGCCGGATCGGCAACGACCACCCGGATCACTACCTCGCCCGCCTCGGTGAACTTGACCGCATTGGAGAGGAAGTTCTTGAGAATCTGGCGCAGTTTTTCCGGGTCGCTGATGATCTGCTCCGGGACATTGCTGGCAATCTCCAGCCGCAGCGCCAGCCCCTTGGCGTCGAATTGGGGTTGGACCAGCTCAACCAGGCCGTGCAGCAGGGGTGTCAGGTTGACGGTTTCGGCATGTAGCGGGATACGCCGCGCCTCAATGCGGGAGAGGTCCAGGATATTGTCGATCAGCGCCTGCAGATCGCTGCCCGCCTCATGGATGACCCGTGCCTGCTTGATCTGATCCTCGCTCAGCCCCTGCCTGGAGCCGGCCAGCAGCTTGGAGAGCAGCAGGATGGAGTTGAGCGGCGTCTTCAGCTCATGGCTGATGTTGGCCAGGAACTGGGATTTGTAGCGGTTGGACTCCTCCAGCTCCCGGGCATGGGCCCGCAGGTTACGTGAGGTGCGGCCATGCTCCTCTGCCAGGCGGGAGAGATTCATCCCCAGGCGTTTCAGCTCCTGGGGGCCTTTCCAGTCGAAAGTGACCGGCGCCTCATGTTCCAGGATCTGCTGGATGCCGTCGATCAGTTCACGGCTCAGGCGCTCCGCCCGCTTCGCCAGCCAGCGGGAGGCGAGCCAGGTGGCCAGCATCAACAGAAACACAATGCTCAGCACGCGCAGGGTAAGGGCGTTGCGGAATTCGGCAATGGGCGAGGGATCCACCAGCCGCCCGACCCAGAGCGACCGGGACTGCTCGGTGCGGAACATCGGCACCCACATGATCTGCTCATCGTGCCCTTTCCAGAGCGCCGGTTTCTCCTCCGCAAACAGTGGCTGCAGGCCGGGATAACGCTCAAAGGCGTTGCCGGTGGGGGTGCCGGGGGCGGGGATCTCCAGAAAGTCACCGTCATCGTTTACCCACAGGGTGTCGCGGTAGAAGCGGGCGATACCGCCCACATCGATATTCAGCATCACGGCGCCGATGGGGGCCCCACTCTCCTGGCTGAAGATTGGGGTGATCAGGCGCAGGGTCATGAAACGGCGCGGGTCCAGCGCGCCCGCATCCGGGTTAAGACTGAGCGCACTGACCAGTACGCGGCCCGGCTCCGCCTGCAACGCGGCACTGATCAGGGCCTTTGGCGCCCTGCCGGGACGTCGCACGGTAGGTTGCCAGGACTGGTTCTCCCGGTCGCGGTCGAGCCAGAACTGCTCATCGCCCTGGGCATCGAGAAACACAATCTGCACGATGTCCAGCTGCTCGTGGAGGATCTGGTTGATCCACTGGATATAGCGGGTGCGGGCCAGATCGATATTTTTGTCGCTGTTGTTCTCGTCGCTGATACCCAGCACCGTGCCCGGTTCCGGCAGCTTGGCCAGCAATCGCACCATCTCGTGGCGACTGGCCAGGTGCTGATCCAGATCGCGGAAGTCGGCGCGCAGATTCTGCAGATGCGCCTTCTGATAAAACAGGTCCATGCGCTCCAGCACCAACGGCAGATTGATCACCACCGCAATCAGTAGCGGGGTGAGGGCGAAGGCGAAGAAAAACAGCAGTATCTGGGTGCGGAGTTTCACATCTTGTAGTCAAGCGGCTGCCGGTGCAGGCACATTAACCCAAGCCATGCCTATCCGCAAAGTGTGGCATGATGCGCCGATGAGCGAGTTGACGATCCTGTATCGGGATGAACACTATATCGCGGTAGACAAGCCGGCCGGCCTGCTGGTGCACCGCACCCGTATCTCCGAGGACAGCCGTTTCCTGCTGCAGCAGTTGCGTGACCAGATCGGTCGGCGGGTCTATCCGGTCCATCGCCTGGACCGGCCGACCTCCGGGGTGCTGATTTTCGGCCTGGATTCGGATGCGGCGCGACGGCTGGTGCAGTTGTTTGAACAGCGCCAGGTGCAAAAGCGCTATCTGGCGGTGGTCAGGGGCTATACCGCCGAGTCGGATGTGATCGATTATCCCCTGCGGGAGGAGGCCCACAAGGCACCGCAAGCGGCGGTCACCGGTTATCGCCGGCTGGCTACCGTGGAGCTGCCGATAGCCGTCGGGCGCTATGCCAGTGCACGCTATTCTCTGTTGGAGGTGCGCCCGGAGACCGGGCGCATGCATCAGATCCGCAAGCACATGAAACACATCTTTCATCCGATTGTAGGGGATACACGCACGGCGACGGGCGGCATAACCAGCTATTCAGGGACCGGTTCGGGATCTGTCGTCTGCTGTTGATGGCCGCGGAGCTGAATTTTGTACATCCCTACAGCGGGGTTGCCCTGTCAGTCGGAACGCGGCCGGATACGGAGCTGGTGGGTCTGTTCGAGCGTCTCGGGTTTGGCTCAGAGTGACTTGACGAGTTCCAGTACCACCTGGGCGTGCCCTTTGGGCTTGACGTCATAGAGAGCGTGGCGGATGACGCCCTGTTTGTCGATGATAAAGGTGGAGCGCAGGATACCCATGCGTTTCTCGCCATGCGCCTCTTTCTCCTTCCAGACGTAATAGTCCTGACAGAGAGTGCCGTCGATGTCGGCCAGCAGGCCGATGGTGAGGCCGTTCTTATCGCGGAAATCACCATGACTGAGGCAGTTGTCCATGCTGACGCCCAGGATGTCGGTCTCTGCCGCCTGAAATTCATCCATCAGATCTGAGAACTCCAGCGCCTCGATGGTGCAGCCCGGCGTGTTGTCCTTGGGATAGAAATAGAGCACCAGATTACGTTTGCCCAGATAGTCACCGAGTTCGGATTTATTAAGGTCCGCATTGGGCAAGGCAAAATCCGGCGCTTGATCACCGACTTTCAGCATGACTCCTCCTCAGGTGTCCGGTCACTCTTGTTATGAGTGTTGAATCTATTGCCGTTGCAACGGTACGTCAACCTCTGGTTTGTCGCGGAATTCGCGGTTGGGCTGAATAGGCGCTGACCCGGCATCATCGGGCGCCCCGCGGACGCCGTGGACTGTGTCCCCCATCTGGTGACGAACGCGGCCCGCCTTATAGGCATTAATAGCCCTCTGTGGCTGCCCGGTTCCGTCAGTGATTTAAATCGGTGAAAGCCAGGTTGTATTTAATCAATCCCCAGCCGGTTCGGGGTCATAACCCAGATTCGGAGCCAGCCAGCGCTCCACCTCGGCCGGGTCCATCTGTTTGCGCCCGGCGTAGTCTGTGATCTGATCCCGTGCCAGTTTACCGACGGCAAAATAGCGCGCCTCGGGGTGGCTGAAGTAGAGACCGCTGACGGCCGCCGTCGGCACCATGGCCATCGATTCGGTCAGCCAGATGCCGGCTTGCTCCTCCACATCCAGCAGCTCCCAGAGGATGCGTTTCTCCGTGTGGTCCGGGGAGGCCGGATAGCCGATGGCCGGACGGATGCCCTGGTACTGCTCCTTGAGCAGGGCCCGGGTATCCAGCTCCTCGTTGGCGGCATAACCCCAGAACTCCCGGCGCACCTGCAGATGGATCTGCTCCGCCAGCGCCTCGGCCAGCCGGTCGGCCAGCGCCTTGAGCATGATGGCGCTGTAGTCGTCGTGATTCGCCTCGAACTCCGCGACCTTCTGGTCGATGCCGATGCCGGCACTGCAAGCGAAGCCGCCAATGTAGTCCTTCACCCCGCTGGCCTCCGGGGCGATGAAGTCCGCCAGGCAGTCGTTATAGCGACCTGCCGGCTGCTTGCCCTGCTTGCGCAGAAAATGGAACCGGGTGGCCACCTCGGTACGCGCCTCGTCCCGGTAGACAATGACGTCATCACCGCTGCTGCTGGCCGGCAGGATGCCGATCATGGCGTTGGCGCGCAGCCACTTCTGCCCGATGATCTGTTCCAGCATGGCCTGGGCGTCGTCGAACAGCTTGCGTGCCTCTTCGCCCTTGTCCGGGTCCTGCAAAATCTTCGGATAACTGCCGCGCAGCTCCCAGGCGTGGAAGAAGAAGGTCCAGTCGATCAGCGGGACCAGGCTGGCGAGGTCGATATCCTCCAGCAGACGGATACCCGGTCGGGCCGGCACCGGTGGCTGGTAGCTGCTCCAGTCGATGGGCACCCGGTTGGCCTGTGCCTCGGCCAGGGAGACCAGGTTGCGGTTTTCCTGCTGGCTGGCCCGGCGCGCCCGGGCATCGGCATACTCGGTTTCGATCTGGCTGATGTATTCGTCCCGCCGCTCGGCGGAGAGCAGGCTGCTGGCCACGCCCACGGCGCGCGAGGCGTCCGGCACATAGACCGAGGGGCCGCTGTATCTGGGGTGGATTTTCACCGCAGTGTGAATCAGCGAGGTGGTGGCGCCACCGATCAGCAGCGGAATACGCATCTCCAGCCGCTCCATCTCCCGGGCGATGTGCGTCATCTCCTCCAGGGAGGGTGTGATCAGCCCGGACAGACCGATGATGTCGACCTGATGCTCTGCCGCCTTCTGCAGGATGGTCTCGGCTGGCACCATCACCCCCAGGTCGATCACTTCGTAGCTGTTGCACTGCAGGACCACGCCGACGATATTCTTGCCGATGTCGTGCACGTCGCCCTTCACCGTGGCGAGCAGGATCTTGCCATTGGGCCGGCTGTTGCTGTCGCTTTTCTCGGCCTGGATAAAGGGTTCCAGATAGGCCACTGCCCGCTTCATCACCCGGGCTGATTTGACTACCTGTGGCAGGAACATCTTGCCGGCGCCGAACAGGTCGCCGACCCGGTTCATGCCGTCCATCAGCGGACCCTCGATCACCTCCAGCGAGCGCTTCACCCCCTGGCGGGCGGCCTCGGTGTCCTCCTCGATATATTCGGTAATGCCCTTCACCAGGGCGTGTTCCAGGCGCTGGGCCACCGGCCAGGCGCGCCAGGCCAGGTCCTCTTTCTGTTCCGCCGCGGCGCCGTCGCCGCGATATTTCTCGGCGATCTCCAGCAGCCGCTCGGTGCCGTCGGCGCGGCGATTGAGAATCACATCCTCGACCCGCTCGCGCAGTTCAGCCGGCAGGTCGTCGTAGATCGCCAGCTGTCCTGCATTGACAATGCCCATGGTCAGGCCGGCCTGGATGGCGTGGTAGAGAAACACTGCGTGGATCGCCTCGCGCACCGGGTTGTTGCCGCGGAACGAGAAGGAGACATTGGAGATGCCGCCCGAGACCAGGGCGTGGGGCAGGCTGTCGGTAATCTGCCGGGTCGCCTCGATAAAGTCGACGCCGTAATTGTTGTGGTCCTCGATACCGGTCGCTACTGCGAACACATTGGGATCGAAAATGATATCTTCCGGCGGAAAGCCGACCTGTTCGGTCAGTAGCCGGTAGGCGCGGCTGCAGATCGCCACCTTGCGCTCCAGGGTGTCGGCCTGACCCGCCTCGTCGAAGGCCATGACCACTGCTGCCGCACCGTAGCGGCGGATCAGCGTGGCCTGGCGGAGAAAGTTTCCTTCACCCTCTTTCATGGAGATGGAGTTGACCACCCCCTTGCCCTGGATGCACTTGAGCCCCGCTTCCAGCACCTCCCACTTGGAGGAGTCCACCATCACCGGCACCTTGGCGATGTCGGGCTCGGTGGCGATCAGATTGAGAAAGCGGATCATCGCCGCTTTCGAGTCGAGCATCGCCTCGTCCATATTGATGTCGATGATCTGGGCGCCGTTTTCTACCTGCTGGCGACAGATCTCCAGCGCCGTGTCGTACTGCTCCTCCATGATCAGACGCTTGAACTTGATCGAGCCGGTGACGTTGGCGCGCTCGCCCACATTCACGAACAGGCTGTCGCGGTTGATGGTCTGGGGCTCCAGGCCGGAGAGCCGGCAGGCGCGCTCGATCTCCGGCAGTTGGCGTGGTTGCTGGTCGGCAATGGCGCTTGCCATGGCACGGATGTGGTCCGGGGTGGTGCCGCAGCAGCCACCGACGATATTCAGAAAACCGCTGGCCGCCCATTCGCGGATCTGTTTCGCCATGGTCTCCGGTTCCAGGTCATACTGACCGAACTCGTTGGGCAGACCGGCGTTGGGGTGGGCCGAGACGTGGGTCTCCGCGATGCGCGACAACTCTTCCACGTACTGGCGCAGTTGATCCGGCCCCAGGGCGCAGTTGAGGCCGATGGCGATCGGCCGGGCATGGCGCAGCGCGTTGTAGAACGCCTCGGTGGTCTGCCCCGAGAGGGTGCGGCCGGAGGCGTCCGTGATGGTGCCGGAGATCATCACCGGCAGGCGCAGGCCGTCCTCCTCGTACACCTGCTCCACGGCGAAGATGGCCGCCTTGGCATTCAGGGTGTCGAAAATGGTCTCGATCAGGATGATGTCGCTGCCACCCTCGATCAATCCGCGGGTCGCCTCGGCGTAGGCAGTCACCAGGTCGTCAAAGGTGATATTGCGGAAACCGGGGTCATTCACGTCCGGTGACAGGGAACAGGTGCGGTTGGTCGGACCCAGCACGCCGGCGACAAAGCGCGGGCGTTGCGGTGTGCTGGCCGCATCGGCCGCCTGTCGGGCCAGTCGCGCCGAGGCGACGTTCATCTCGTGGCTCAGCGACTCCATCCGGTAGTCCGCCATGGAGATGCGATTGGCACCGAAGGTATTGGTTTCAAGGATATCCGCGCCGGCCTCCAGGTAGGCGCGATGGATGTCGCCGATCAGATCCGGCCGGGTGATGGAGAGCAGATCGTTGTTGCCCTTCAGGTCGCAGGGCCAGTCGGCGAAGCGCTCGCCCCGGTAGTCCGACTCCACCAGGCTGTGCCGCTGGATCATGGTGCCCATGGCGCCATCCAGCAGCAGGATGCGCTGTTGCAACAGGGTGTGGAGTTCTGCGGAGCGGTCTTCGGGGCGGTTCATGGGTCACTCGATATCCAGGGAAACAGAACGGCCTATTATAGGGTGCGGCGGGGGTGAAGGGGAAACGGGCGGGGAGCAAGTTGGTTAGTTATTGTTGTCGCTGGAAAAAGTGGTGTGCGCAAAGGTGTTTTATTGATCTGGTCCAAGAAAATAATCCATTTTTGTCCGCGAAAGAGATACACTTTTCCCATGCTCCGGTTGGCGAAAACAATATAATAACCATGATGTTAGAACGGTACTTATTGCTGCTGATACTGCTGGTCCTCACCGGCAGCCCGCTGGCGGCGGAATCGGTCCGGGTCGGTATCCATGCCAAACCGCCCCTCTCGCTGGTCGATGGCCAGGGTGCCGTCCAGGGCTTTGTGGTCGATCTGCTCGACCTGATCGCGGCTGAAGAGGGCTGGGTACTGGAGTACGTTCCCTGCAGGTGGGATGAGTGCAATCAACTGCTGGCGCTGGGTGAAGTAGATATGCTGACGCCCATCTCCTCCAATGAGGCCAAGCAGCGCCGGCTGGACTATAACCGCGAGAGCCTCTATGTGAACTGGGGACAGATCGTGATGGCGGGCAAGGATGTGATCAAATCCCCCCTGGATCTGGCGGACAAGACCGTGGTGGCGCTCTCCAGTGATCCGCACTTCGCCGATCTCAAGGAGCTGGCGGCCCGTTTTGATATCAATGTGCGGTTTCTCGAGGTTGGCGACTATGAATCGGTCCTGGCCTGGGTGGATCACGGTCCGGTGGATGCGGGACTGGTGCCGCGCTCTTTTGATCTGGCCGGGTTCAGGCAGTTTCCGCTGATCAAATCCTCGGTGATCTTCAATCCGGCCGAGATCCGAATCGCGCTCTCTCCGTTGAATGGCCAGATCCCCAATGCCAAGCGTATCCAGCGGCTGGATTATCATATGACCCGCTTAAAGGGGGATCGGGAGTCAGCGTTTTACCGGCTTCAGGAGCGCTGGTTCGGTGACAAGGATCCCCAGGAAATTCCCGAGTGGCTGCGCTGGGTGCTGCTGGTCCTGTTGCTGCTGTTGCTGCTGCTGGTCGGTGGTGTGATGGTGTTGCGCCGCCAGGTCAGGCTCCAGACCGGAGAGATCCGTGAAATGAATGAGCGGTTTGCCGCTTTCATGCGGCATTTGCCGGGCATTGCCTACATGAAGTCGGCGTCCGGCCGTTACCTGTTTGTCAACCCGGTCTGGGAGCGGACCAATCACCTGCGCGAGGCGGCGGTGCTCGGACTCAGTGCCGCTGAAATCTGGCCGGAACGGGATCTGGCGGCGCGGGAGCGGGAGGAGCGCAAGGTCCTTGAGGCGGGCCAGGTAGTGGAGAGTATCGAGGTGCATCCCTGGAGTGACCGGCCGAGCCAGTGGCAGATGATCCGGTTTCCCATAGCCGGTCTCAGCGGAGAGACCGAGATGGTAGGCGGCATCGGACTGGATGTGACTGCCCAGAAAGAGACGGCCCGGGAGCTGAGTCATCTGCATCAGCAGTTGCAGTTGCTCCTGGAATCCGCTGGCGACGGCATCTGCGGACTCAATGGCGCGGGGCGCTGCACCTTCGCCAATCCGGCCGCACTGGAGATACTGGGTTATACCCGTAATGAGCTGACGGGTTGTAAATTCCATGACCTTGTTCAGCACACGCGGGCTGACGAGACACCCTATCCCGAGGAGGAGTCACCCCTCTACAATGCTTACCGTCAAGGCAGGCGGGCACATGTCGAGAACGGGGTTTTCTGGCATGGGGAGGGTGCCCCCCTGGCGGTGGAGTATTCGGCCTACCCCATGGCCAATGGCGATATGCCCGGTGCGGTGGTGATCTTTCGCCCGGCACGCGCCGGCTGATCCTTACCTGGCTGTTCCTTTCCGGCGCAGGCTGTTTCCGGATTCAGGTGGCGCGACGGCGGCCGTCAGATCACCCTGCTGGCGGACGAATTCATACATCACGATAGAGGCCGCAATGCTCACATTGAGGCTTTCCACCTGGCCAAACTGCGGTATCGCCAGGCGCCGTATATCCGGATAGTCATGCGGGTCGAAGCTGATGCCGCGCTCTTCATGCCCGAGTACAAAGGCACATTTCTCCGGTAGCCTGGCCTGGAATAGCGACTCCGCACCGCCCGCCTCCAGAATGAACAACGTATAACCGCGTGCTTTCAATTCCGCGTAACTCTGCTCGAAAGTGTCATAGAAAAGTGCCGGCACTTTCTTGAACGAACCCTTGCCCGGTGCCGGGTCGAACATGCCGATATCGATCAGATGGACCTCGCGGGCGCCAAAGGCCTCGGCGCTACGGAAGATCTTGGGCACATTGAAGCCCGCCTTCAGATGATCCAGCACCAGTACGAACC
The DNA here is from genome assembly GCF_000428045.1 of Sedimenticola selenatireducens DSM 17993. Classification (GTDB taxonomy): domain Bacteria; phylum Pseudomonadota; class Gammaproteobacteria; order Chromatiales; family Chromatiaceae; genus Sedimenticola; species Sedimenticola selenatireducens. The sequence goes on from NZ_ATZE01000003.1 coordinate 179,773, forward strand.
GGTGTAGTCCCGGGCGCGCCAGCAGGTTTCGCTGGCGCTGTTTCTTGTAGCGCAGGATGGCCTGATTGCGCGAGGATTTTTTTGACTTTCTTAACGGCATAACGGCTTTGGGTGGGCAACGGGGCTGAAATCATGCCATGATAAAATGGCTTTGTCCCCCTTGTCGGGGACCCCCGGTTGTTAGCCGTGTACTTGTGCGTGGTTGCAATCTTTCAAGGCGGACCGGGAGGCAACGCCCGCCTGCCATTTCAAACGACGCAAATACAAGGAGACTATTCATGTCTACACCTCAACCAGGCCAGACGGTCAAAGTCCACTACACCGGTACCCTCGAAGACGGCACCCAGTTTGATTCATCCGCCGGTCGTGATCCGCTGGAGTTTACGCTGGGGGAGGGGCAGGTCATACCCGGTTTTGAGCAGGCGCTTGCCGAGATGGCGGTCGGCGAGACCAAAACGGTGCAGATCCCGGCCGATCAGGCCTATGGCGAGCACCAGCCGGAACTGGTGCAGGAAGTGGATCGGGCGCAGATTCCGGATGAAATCGAGCTGGCGGTCGGTGTGCAGTTGCAGGCCCAGGGACCCGACGGCCAGGTATTTCGGCTGGTGGTGACCGAACTGGCGGAGGCCAGCGTCACCCTGGACGGCAACCATCCGCTGGCCGGCAAGGCCCTCACGTTCGAGCTGGAACTGGTGGAGATCGCCGCCTGAGTCATGATCTTTCCTGACTACCACGGCGGCAGCATTGCCAATCTGATGTCCTCCATCGCCCTGGCGATGGGGGGCTGGGAGACCGGCTATCTGCCGCTCGGTCAGCTCGACGCTGATCGGCTTGGCCGGGTGCGCAATCTGGTGCTGCTGGTGGTGGATGGCCTGGGCTACCGCCATCTCAAGGAGCGCGCACCGGAGAGCGTACTGTTCAGCCACTGTATCGACTCGCTGACCTCGGTCTGCCCGTCAACCACGGCTACGGCAATCCCCACTTTTCTCAGTGGACTGCCACCACAGCAACATGGACTGACCGGCTGGTTCACCTATTTTGCCGAGGTCGGCTCCATTGTGACGGTGCTCCCCTACACCACGCGGCTGGGGCGTATGCCGATCGATGATCGGCTGTTGAACCCCCGTCAGTTGAGCGGTGTGGCGCCGATCTATGACCGTCTGGCGGTACAGAGTCATCTGGTGGTACCGGACTGGATCACCGGAACCACCTTTAACCGGGCATTCACCGGACAGGGCCGGCTCCGCCCATACCGGGGCGGTCTGCAGGGCATGTTCAAGGGCATCGGCGGTGCGGTGGATGCAGGCAAGGGGCGCAATTTTATCTACGCCTACTGGCCGGAATTCGATAGTCTCTCCCATGAATATGGGGTGGCGAGCACGGAGGTGGCCGCACACCTGGCCGCCCTGGACCAGGCCTTTGCCGAACTGGTCGCGCGACTGCGCGGGACCGATACCCAACTACTGGTAACGGCGGACCATGGTTTTGTCGACACCACACCGGACAGGACGCTACGGCTGTCGGCCCATCCGGAGCTGGCGGAGACGTTGATGATGCCGTTGTGCGGTGAACCACGGCTGTCGTTCTGTTACGTGCACCCGGACCGCGCCGGACAGTTTGAACGCTATGTCACCGACCGGTTGGGCGAGGCAGTGACCCTGTGCCGCAGCGAGCAGCTGTTGCGCGAGGGGCGGTTCGGCCTGGGTGTGGCGCATCCGCGTCTGCGTGACCGGATCGGCCACTATGCCCTGATAATGAAAGAGAACTATATAATGACCAGCGAACTGCCGGGTGAAAAGCCGCTGAGCCATATCGGTGTACATGGTGGCCTGTCGCCCCATGAAATGTATGTTCCCCTGATCAGCCTGGATTGTAGGGCCTGTTAACACTATGGGGATACGCATCGACGGAGGCCATTTTTTTGCAGGACAAGGCGCACTGAGCGTCGTGTACTTGCCGTACATAAGCGAAAGTGCAACGCGGTCATGCGGAAAAATGGCCCCGTCCCTCCGGGTTGGTCCTCCAGTGAGACCATACGGCGTTGCACATCGCTTATTTGGAACTACCAAAAAAACGCTTGGAGCGTTTTTTCGCATCAGCCCCGTAGGGGTGAGGCATAGGGATATGCCGAACAAACTGCGCTCTGCGCGCCTTGTCTGGCCTCACTGGAGGGCCAACGCTGGGCATCCGCATAGTGTCAACAGGCCCTAATACATGATTATTGATCTTGACGACCTGAGTACCTCCGAAACCTATTTCGCCATGACCCAGGCGATTATCCCCCGGCCCATCGCCTGGGTATTGTCCGAGAACGGGGCGGGTGACTACAATCTGGCGCCATTCTCCTATTTCAATGCCGTCTGCAGTGATCCACCGCTGATCATGATCTCGCTGGGCAAGAAGCCGGACGGCACGCCCAAGGATACCCGGGTCAACATCGAGGCGCGGGGCTCCTTCGTGGTGCATATTGCCGGGGTCGAGCAGATCCAGCCGCTGAATGCGAGCTCGGCGACCCTGCCCGCCGGCGAATCCGAAATCACCCATCTGGGTCTGGAGCTCGCCGAGTTTCCCGGTTTCCGGCTGCCCCGGCTGGCTGAATGCCGGTTGGCCATGGCCTGCGAGTTGTATGAGGTGATGGAGCTGGGACCGGTGCCCCAGGCGCTGGTATTCGGGCGCCTGACTCACCTGTACATTGAAGATGGCGTCGCAGAGCAGGACTCCAAGGGCCGGCTTAAGATCCATGCCGACCGCCTGAACCCCCTCGGCCGCCTCGGGGCGCGGGAATATTTTGCCGGCGGCGAAATCATCACCCTGCCCCGGCCAGCGTGAGTGGTTGCAGAAACGGCCGTGGCTGACGCTACAGTATCTACAGGCCGGATGTCGGTAGCACTGCCATTCGGTGGACCCAGACAGGTAATGGCAAGATGAAAGATCTACAGGCGCTGAGGGAGCGGCTCTCCCGGCTGGACGTCGAACTCCTGGAGATGGTGGCGCGCCGCCAGGAGATCGTCGCGGAGATCGGCCGTGCCAAATCTTCCGCCGGCCGGGGCACCCGGGATTACGCCCGGGAAAAGGATGTACTGGAACTGGCGAGGCGCACCGCCAGGCGGGTCGGGCTGGATGAGGATATCGGCGAGGAGATGTTCCGCCTGCTGATCCGTGCCTCGCTGGCGGCTCAGGAGCTGGATAAGGTCTCTTCGCAGGGCTCGGGCAGCGGCAAGCGGGCACTGGTGATCGGTGGTTCCGGCCAGATGGGGCAGTGGTTCGTGCGTTTTCTCGACACCCAGGGCTACGCGGTGGAGATCTGTGACCCACAACCGGCCCGCTCCGGTCATGTCCGCTTTGCTTCACTGGATGAGACGGGGCTGGAACATGACCTGGTGGTGATTGCTGCACCCATACAGCAGACGGTGCGGTTGCTGGAACGGTTGGCCGAACGCAAACCGGGCGGCATCATATTTGATATCAGCTCCCTGAAGGGGCCGCTGGCCGAGGCACTGGGCAGGCTGCGCGCGGCCGGCTGTCACGTCACCTCCATTCACCCCATGTTCGGCCCCGACACCGAACTGCTCTCCGGGCGCAATGTGGTGTTCGTCGATCTGGGCGACCCTGATGCCACGGCCATGGTGCAGGAGCTGTTTGCCTCCACCATGGCGGAGCAGGTGAGCATGTCCCTGGACGGACATGACCGGGCCATGGCCTACGTGCTCGGCCTCTCCCATGCCGTCAATATTGCCTTTTTCAACGCCTTGTCCCAGAGCGGTGAGGAGGCGGAGGCCTTGGCAACTCTCTCCAGCAGCACCTTCGATGCGCAGATGGATGTGGCCAGCCGGGTAGCGGAGGAGAATCCCTATCTCTATTTCGAGATCCAGTCCCTCAACGCTCACAGCCCACGCGCCCTGGTGACGCTGCTGAATGCCGTCACCCAAGTGGCGGGGCGGGTGCTGGACGGGGATGAACAGGGCTTTGTCGATCTGATGGCCCAGGGCAAGGCGTTCCTGGCCCGGCGCCCGGAGGACCGGCCCTGATCGGCTGGCAGGCAGATGCATGTGACCGGAGACAACGGGTGAAACTGAAACGGGTGCTGTCGATCACGTTAGTAGTCGGCCTGGTCGCCTATGCCGTGCTCAAGGGTGCGGTCTATTACCAGGTCAAGACCGGGCTGGGTCGGCTGACCGCCATGGTTGCGCCCTTTGCCACCCTCAAGTACGAAGGTATTGAATCGGCTCTGCAGGGTAGCGTGGCGGTAACCGGCATCAGCGTGATGCCGGCAGATGCGCCGGTGGGTATTCGGATCGAGCGGATCGAGTTGCAGGGTGAGGGGGCACGGTTTCTGCTGGACCTGCTGAAAGGCTTCGATGCTGAGCGGCCGCCGCGACGGCTGCAGCTCTCGGTCAGCCGCATGGCTATGCCACTGGGGGGTGGCTACCTGCAACAGTGGTTCCCGGCCTCGAGTGCCACCGAACCGGACCTCTGTACGCTCGGTGGCCTGCTTGGGCAGACGCAGATCGAGCGTCTGGGGTTCCGTCAACGGCTTGCGGATACCCGGCTGCGTTACGATTTTGACCGGCGCTCCGGTGAGATGACCCTGCTGATGGACTACACTCTGGATGGTCTGGCGGCACTGAGCGTGGAGATGTCCCTGAATAAACTCTCCTCCATGGATGCAGGAGCGATGCCGGTACTGGAGCGGTTTTCGCTGCATTATCGGATCGATCCGGACTATATGCGGCGGACGGTTGATTATTGTGCCGGGGAGGCGGGACTGGATTCGGCGGCGTTTATTGACCGGTTGTTTACCGGTGGTTCCACCTACTATGCCAACAACCTCGGTTTTATCCCCGGCGAGGGTCTGCGCTCGGCGCTACGCCGCCTGATCAGCAGGCCAGGTGACCTGCTGATTACCTCGGTACCCGACAGCCAGTTCTCCCCCGCCCTGCTGCAGCAGTATAAACCGCAGGAGCTGGTCAGACTGTTGGGTCTCAGCCTGAGTGTCAATGATCAGCCGGTAACCGATCTGAGCTTCAGTCTGCCCCAGGGTAATGAACAGCTGGCCGACCTGTTCGGCACCCTTGCTCCGGCGGCCTCTGGTGAAAACGGTGGGGGTGAGACGGTCCCTGCACCGGCAAGCCCCAAACCCAGGGCGCGTTTTATGGCCACGCCGGTAGCCCGGTTGAGTCGCTATATCGGTGGTGATGTGCGGGTCTATGGCAGTGAGCGAGCGGATCCGCAGCAGGGCATACTGATGTCGCTGCGCGATCGGCAGCTGGAACTTGAGCAGCGCCTGTATGGCGGCAAGATGACGCTCTATATCCCGCTGGAAAAAATCAGCCGGGTCGAGGTGTTGCGGTGGGAGCAGCCGGAAACGGGGGAGGCGGTCAGGTAACGCATGAACAGCAGGCTCTACTATGTCCATGACCCCATGTGCTCCTGGTGCTGGGCGTTCCGTCCGGTGATGGCGCAGATCACCGAAGCGCTGCCGTCGGGTCTCTCTCTGGTCAGGCTGCTGGGGGGGCTGGCGCCGGACAGTGACGAGCCGATGCCCGGCCAGTTGCAGGATTATCTGCAGGCCACCTGGCGCACCATCGAGCAGCGGGTGCCGGGTACCCGGTTCAATTTTGATTTCTGGACCCACTGCCAACCACGCCGCTCCACCTATCCGGCCTGCCGTGCGGTGATCGCCGCCCGCCTGCAGGCAGCCGAGGCTGAACCGGCAATGATTCTGGCCATCCAGCAGGCTTACTATCTGCATGCGATGAATCCGTCGGATGACGATACCTTGATTAGCCTGGCCGGAGAGATCGGCCTGGATGGCGGGCGTTTTGCCCGGGATCTCAATGCTCCGGCCACCCGGCAGCAGCTGGAGCAGGAGATTCTGCTGGGCCGGTCGATCGGCGCCGAGGGGTTTCCGTCGCTGATTCTCGAGCATCAGGGGCGCCATCAGCGTCTGGATTACGATTATCGGGATCCGGCGCCGGTATTGGCGCAGCTGAACAGCTGGTTGGATAAGGGATAGCGCATCCGCCGTTTCGTCTCAGAACCGCAACGCATCCGCAGCCCTGGGGTCGTCGATAAAGCGATTACGCGTCCCCTGGTATCGGGCGATCAGGTCGTTGCGCCGCCGCTCTTCGGCATCCGGGGGATCTTCCCGGTGCCACTTTTTCATCAACTCACCCTGGCGCCGGTAGAGCGTCAGTCCGTAGGTATCGTGCATATAAAACAGGGCGCGGGCGATGTTGCCCCGACTGGCCGGGCGCGGTTCCACTACCCGTTGGCGGGCGTGGAACTCAAAGTCACAGTGGCCGAACTCGCGCTTTTCGCCGGCGATCTCGGCAAACGGAAAACTGCTGCGGATCTTGTTGATGTCGGCCCGGGCGGGGTAAAGGTTGTGCATGTCGGCCTCGATGCGGTTGAAGCGCTGACTGGTCTCCCGGCACAGCTTGCGGCTGCGGCACCCCTCATCGCGCATCGCCCAGGCCATCGGAAAGATGTGCTCGATATTGATACCGCGGCCGTGGTAGGCGCCGAATTTCTCGTCGCAGTACAGGGTATGACCGCCGTCCGGGTAGATGCGCTGCCAGAACACCGGCAGGGCTTCGAAGTACTGCTTGAACACCAGTTGTCCATCCGCCTGCACGGGGATGGCGGTTAGCAGGGAGAGCAGAAAGAGCAGGATAAAACCGGATCTGGATTTAATGGTTCGCATGGCCTCTGTACGCAGCGCGTGAGTGGGCCGTGGGCGGAAGTGCTTCCGCGCTCACGGCGTACTACATCGGGTGTTGATCAGGAGTAGTTGATGTACTCCCGCAGATAGGTCGCCTCGACGGTGATATCGGTTAGCTGGGCCTTGACCAGGTCGCCGATGGAGATCATGCCGACCGGGACGCCGTCCTCGAGCACCGGCAGGTGTCTGAAACGGTGCTCGGTCATCAGGGTCATCGCCTCATCCACGCTGGTGGAAGGGCTGACCACGACCAGTTTGCGGGTCATGGCATCATTGACCACGGCGCCCTGCAGGTTTCCCTTGCTGGAGGAGCAGTAGCGGAGAATGTCCCGTTCGGTGGCGATGCCGTGCAGCGCGCCGTCCTCGGTCTTGACCAGCAGCGCGCCCACCTTGTGGTCACACATGGTGTTGATCGCGTCCAGCAGATCCATGCTGGCAGGAACGGTGATAACGCCGCCAGGTTTTTTTTGTAATACATCATTCAATGTCATTACTGCATCCTCCTTTGGCCAATGATCGCAACCGCCCCGTGGCTGACCGGCTGCCGGACTGGACGGGGCGCTTCACTTAAGTAAAACAGAAATCACCGGGCTGTGCGATATTGGTGTACGTGGTATCCGCGGGGTATTGGCGTTATAGTTGCCTAACACGCTGTAATAATTGGAATATTAATCAGCCAAATGGCTTGCAGGGGAGGGGGTGTGGCGTTGCTACCACCGCGCAAGGATCTGAACAGCTCCACTCTGGTGGGTATTATCACCGGGATGTTGTTGATTGTGCTTTCGGTGCTGTTGTCGGCTGAGGAGCCGGGGGTATTCCTCAATCTGCCGGGTTTGCTGATTGTCATCGGCGGCACCATTGCGGCTACCTTTATCAGCTACCCCATGAAAGAGTTGCGCCAGGTCTATCGCAGCTTCCGCCTGATCTGGCGACATCAGGAGCTGGCGGTGGATCGCGAGATCGAAGAGATCGTACGGGTCTCCATCCTGCTCGGTCATGGCCGGCTCTCCGCCATCGAGGATGCGCTGGCCCGGATAAATAACCCGTTCCTGCGCACCGGCATCCAACTGGTGATCGACCGCACGCCGCCCAGTGATATCGATGCGCTGCTGAAATGGCGTATTTTCAAACTACGCCGCCAGGAGTGGGGCGAGGCGCAGGTGTTTCGCTCCATGGCCACCTTTGCCCCCGCCTTCGGTATGGCCGGTACCCTGCTTGGTCTGGTCAATATGCTACAGGCGATGGATAACGCCGATTTCCGCGTGGTCGGTCTCAACCTGGGCATCGCCCTGACCACCACGCTGTATGGCATTATCTTGGCCAATCTGCTGTTGAAACCGGTGGCGATCAAGCTGGAACGGCGCACCGAGCAGCGGGTCATGCTGATGTACATGGTGCTGGAGGGGATCAGCATGCTGGGGCAGAAACGCAACCCCAGCTTTATCCGTGAGACCCTTAACTCCTTTGTCGCCCAGTATGAAGATGAGATCCACTCGCCCTCCCTGGAGGAGATTGAACAGCGGGTGGAGGCCGAGAGCGACGGTGTGACAACTGGCGAAGGTGGGAGAGTGCGCTGATGGATCGCCGACGTCCCCATCTGCCACCGCCCCCGCAGTGGGAGGACGAGCCGCTGCCGGATGACACGGATGGCGGCTGGCTGATCATCTACCTGGATGTGATGACCCTGATGCTCTGTCTGTTTGTGGTACTGCTCGCTTACTCCAGCTATTCAACCGAAGAGTACAAGGCGCTGGCCCGGACCCTCTCCAGTACGGCGACGGTCGCCGGTCCGGTGGAGACGCCCGTCGAACCCCGGCAGCAGCCCAGGGAGCGGGAGGCGGATATTGAACGGCCGGCCGATACGGAGGCGGAACAGTTACAGGAGCGGTTTCAGAGTGCCCTGCTCGGCCAGGGGCTACAGGAGGCGATCGAGGTCACGGTGTCGGCCAATCAGGTCAATCTTCAGATCAGTGAGCGCATCCTGTTTGAGCTGGGTCAGGCCGAGCTGACCGCGGAGGGGCGTGAGGTGCTGGTGAAGCTGGTGCCGCTGCTGTCGGTGGCCAGCGACCACAGTCTGTCGATCGAGGGGCATACCGATCCCACGCCGATTGCCAATGCCCAGTTTCCCTCCAACTGGGAGCTGTCATCGCAGCGTGCCACCGGGGTGTTGCGATTCCTGTTGACCCAGGGGATTGCCGCCGAGCGTATGCGTGCCGTCGGCTACGCTTCGACCCGGCCACTGGCTGATAACGCAACCGCTGAGGGACGGGCGCGTAACCGCCGCGTAGCCCTGATACTGCATCGGCTGGAGGAGTAGAGCGCTCGCCAGGCCTGGTCAGGTTGCAGCGTATCGGGTCCGAGGATGGCACAAGCCGTCAGTCGCAAAGATCGCCATTGTCGCTGGCCGGGTAACGATTCAGCTCACTGTCATACTCATCGAATCCCACGATGGTTCTCAGGTCGGCAAAGGGCAGCAGATTGTCCGGGTGCCCGCCCTGTTGCAGTGCCGCCAGCGCCTCCTGCATGGCGCGTATCGCGCTGCTGATCAGGGTTAGCGGATAGGCGGCGATCTTGTAGCCAATGCCCTCAAGCTGCTCCGGCGGTAGCAGTGGCGTATCGCCCTGCTCCACCATATTCGCCATCTTCGGGCCGGGTATGGCGCGGCAGAACTGCTCCATCTCCTCCCGGCTTCTGGGGGCCTCGAGAAAAATGATATCGGCGCCCAGGTCGGCGAAGGCCTGGCAGCGCCAGAGTGCCTCCTGCATGCCCTGGCTGTGTCGGGCATCGGTGCGGGCCATGATCAGGATGTCACTACCGGCTTCACGCTGATCCACGGCGGCGCGGATGCGGTTCAGCGCCTCCTGCCGTCCGACTATCCGTTTGCCGCGGGTATGGCCGCAGCGTTTCGGGCTCTCCTGGTCCTCGACCATGGCGCAGGCAAAGCCGGCAGAGGCATATCCGCTTATCGTTCTGCGCACATTCATCGGATTGCCGTAACCGGTATCGGCATCACCGATGACCGGGATGGAGACAGCGGCGCAGATGTTCCGGCCCTGGTCGAGCATCTCGCCGTAGGAGATCAGTCCGGTATCCGGCATCCCCAGGCGCGCGGCGGAGGCGGCAAAACCGCTCATGAAGGTGAGGGGGAAGCCGGCCTGTTCAATCAGGCGTGCACTGAGCCCGTCAAAACAGCACGGCATGGTGATCAGCCCCGGCTGGGCGAGTAACTGACGCAGTCTGTCGGCGGGCGAAGGTTCTGTCTGCATGGTGGTTGTCCGGCTTGGCTGATCTGTACGGTCCCATCATCAGGTGAAAATGGTTCAGACGATGATTATCTTTGCTATATTTCCACAGAACAAGCGGTGTAACGTTGGCTGTCGTGAAACCGCCAGGGCGGCCAGAAGGGGAAACTGGTGCCGATTTACCCTTCTCACGCTTTACAGTCAAAAATATCCATTGCAAACAAATTCGCAGTTATAAGGGATTACCATAAAAGAAGTGTTTTTTTTCAAAAAAAATGCAGCTATATAAGCAGTTAGCTGTTTATTTTTCCGTTACGCAAACGTAATCTATGCGAAGCAATTAGCATATCGGCGTGGTCTGGGGTTATCCCAGGCTGGGTATTTACCACCAACTGTGGAAGAGACTTATGAGCTACGAAGAGATCTATGCGCGTTCAATGGAAGATCCCGAGGGTTTTTGGGGAGATCAGGCGGCCGCTATCGACTGGTACAAGCCATGGGATAAGGTGCTGGATGACAGTCGCAAGCCCTTTTACCGCTGGTTTGCCGGCGCCGAGCTGAATACTTGCTACAACGCCCTGGATCGGCATGTTGAAAAAGGCCGTGCCGATCAGGCCGCATTGATCTACGACAGCCCGGTCACCGATACCCGGAAAACCTATACCTTCAGCGAACTGCGCGATGCCGTGGCCCAGTTTGCCGGGGTGCTGCGAGACCAGGGGGTGACCAAGGGTGACCGGGTTATCGTCTATATGCCGATGATTCCTGAGGCCGCCATCGCCATGCTGGCCTGTGCCCGTCTTGGCGCCATCCACTCGGTGGTGTTCGGCGGCTTCGCCTCCAAGGAGCTGGCCACCCGCATCGACGACGCCAAGCCGAAGGTGATGGTCTCTGCCTCCTGTGGTATCGAGGGCAGCCGGGTAATCGAATACAAGCCATTGCTGGACGAGGCGATCGAGCTCTCTACCCACAAGCCCGATCACACCGTTATTTATCAGCGCCCCCAGGCCACTGCCGCCATGCAGGCGGGGCGCGATGTGGACTGGGCATCGGCCGCCGCGGCCGCGACCCCGGCCGATTGCGTGCCGGTGGCCGCCACCGACCCGCTCTATATCCTCTACACCTCCGGCACCACCGGCGTGCCGAAGGGCGTGGTGCGTGATAACGGCGGCCATGCTGTTGCCATGCAGTGGAGCATGAAGAACATCTACAACGTCGATCCGGGCGATGTGTTCTGGGCCGCCTCGGACGTGGGTTGGGTCGTGGGTCACTCCTACATCGTCTATGCCCCGCTGCTGCAGGGCGCCACCACCATACTCTACGAGGGCAAGCCGATCGGCACCCCCGACCCGGGTGCCTTCTGGCGGGTGATCTCCGAGCACAAGGTGAAGACCCTGTTTACCGCGCCCACCGCGTTCCGCGCCATCCGCCGCGAGGACCCGGAAGCTGATTACCTGAAAAAATACGACATGTCCGGTTTCGAGGCGCTGTTCCTGGCCGGCGAGCGCTGTGATCCGGACACCCTGGAGTGGGCGCAGAAGCAACTGGCGGTGCCGGTGATCGACCACTGGTGGCAGACCGAGACCGGCTGGGGCATCGCCGCCAACTGTCTCGGTATCGAGGAGCTGCCGGTGAAGCCGGGCTCGCCCACGGTCTGCGTGCCGGGTTATGACGTGCGCATCCTGGATGAGAATGGCAATGAAGAGGCGGCCGGCGAGATCGGCCGCATCATGATTAAGCTGCCCATGCCCCCGGGCTGTCTGCCGACGCTGTGGCAGAACGACCAGCGTTTTGTCGACTCCTACCTGAGCGCCACCGACGGCTATTACCTGACCGGCGATGCCGGCTACAAGGATGCCGACGGCTACCTCTGGATCATGAGCCGGATCGACGACATCATCAACGTGGCCGGTCACCGTCTCTCCACCGGTGGCATGGAGGAGGTGCTGGCGTCCCATCCCGACGTGGCCGAGTGCGGCGTGATCGGCGCCGCCGATCAACTCAAGGGCGAGCTGCCAGTCGGCCTGGTGGTGCTCAAGGCGGGTGCCAACCGTCCAGAGGAGCAGGTGGTTGCGGAACTGGTGGCCCTGGTGCGGCAGAAGATCGGCCCGGTAGCCGCGTTCAAGAAGGTAGTAGTGGTGGATCGTCTGCCCAAAACCCGTTCCGGCAAGATCCTGCGTGGCACCATGAAGAAGATCGCCGATGGCGAGTCCTACAAGATGCCGGCGACCATCGATGATCCGGCCATCCTGGATGAGATCACCGAGGCGCTGATCCGCATCGGCTACGCCCAGAAGCAGTGATTTTCAGTCGTAGTGTGTGACCCAAAACCGGCGGCGTTCGCCGCCGGACTTTAATGAGACAGGGGCGCATCGCGCCACTGTGCAGGAGTGATTCACCATGGCCAATACGCCAAAACCGACCCTGGATGACTGGAAGCAACAGGCCGAGAAAGAGCTGCGCGGACGCCCCCTGGAGGCGCTGAACTGGCAGACCCCGGAAGGTATCGTGATAAAGCCGCTTTATAGCGCCGCCGACCTGGAGGGGCTGAAGCATATCGACAGCCTGCCGGGCTTTGCTCCCTACCTGCGCGGTCCGCGGGCCACCATGTACGCGGGTCGTCCCTGGACGGTGCGTCAGTATGCCGGCTTCTCCACCGCCGAGGAGTCCAACGCCTTCTACAAGCGCAATCTGGCGGCCGGTCAACAGGGCCTGTCGGTGGCCTTTGATCTGGCCACCCACCGTGGCTACGACTCCGATCATCCGCGGGTGGTGGGTGATGTGGGCAAGGCCGGTGTGGCCATCGACTCGGTCGAGGATATGAAGATCCTGTTCGACAGCATCCCGCTGGACCAGGTGTCGGTCTCCATGACTATGAACGGCGCGGTGCTGCCGGTGATGGCCAGCTACATCGTTGCCGCCGAGGAGCAGGGGGTGCCGCCGGAAAAGCTGGCCGGTACCCTGCAGAACGACATTCTTAAAGAGTTCATGGTGCGCAACACCTATATCTATCCGCCGGAACCGTCGATGCGCATCGTCGCCGATATCATCGGCTACACGGCGGAGAATATGCCCAAGTTCAACTCTATCTCCATCTCCGGCTACCACATGCAGGAGGCCGGTTCGACCCTGGTGCAGGAGTTGGCGTTCACTATCGCCGACGGTCTGGAGTACGTGCGGGCCGCCTTGGCCAAGGGGCTGGATGTGGATCAGTTCGCGCCGCGTCTCTCCTTCTTCTTCGCCATCGGCATGAACTTCTTCATGGAGGCGGCCAAGTTGCGCGCCGCGCGCCTGCTCTGGTCGGAACTGATGGAGAAGCATTTTCAGCCCAAGGATGAGCGCTCGAAGATGCTGCGCACCCACTGCCAGACCTCCGGTGTCAGCCTGACCGCCAAGGATCCCTACAACAACGTGATGCGTACCACCATCGAGGCGCTGGCGGCGGTGCTGGGTGGCACACAGTCGCTGCACACCAACGCCTTTGATGAAGCGCTGGCCCTGCCGACCGACAACTCGGCCCGCATCGCCCGCAACACCCAGCTGGTGATCCAGGAGGAGACCGGTATCACCAAGGTGGTGGATCCGCTGGCCGGCTCCTACTATGTGGAGAGCCTGACCAATGCCATGGTGGAAGAGGCGCGCGCCCTGATCGACGAGGTAGAGGCGCTGGGCGGCATGACCAAAGCGGTGGAGTCCGGTATGCCCAAGCTGCGTATCGAGGAGGCGGCGGCGTTGCGCCAGGCGCGTATCGACCGGGGTGAGGAGGTGATCGTCGGCGTCAACAAGTACCAGCTGGCCCAGGAGCCGGAGATCGACGTACTGGATATCGACAACACGGCGGTGCGCGAGGCCCAGGTGGCGCGGCTGCGACGGATCCGCGACGGACGCGATGCGACAGCCCACCAGGCGGCGCTGGATGCCCTGGTCGCGGCGGCAAAGGATGGCAGTGGCAATCTGCTCGCGCTGGCGGTGGATGCGGCGCGAGCCCGCGCCACGGTGGGCGAGATCTCCGATGCCCTGGAGTCGGTGTACAACCGGCACAAAGCGATAACCCGCTCGGTCTCCGGAGTCTACGGTTCTGCCTACGAGGGGGACAATGGCTTTGAAAAGATCAAGCAGGAGATCGCCGATTTTGCCGAGGAGCAGGGCCGCCGGCCGCGCATGCTGGTGGTCAAGATGGGCCAGGACGGGCATGATCGGGGCGCCAAGGTGATCGCCACCGCTTATGCGGATCTGGGTTTCGATGTGGATATCGGCCCTATGTTCCAGACCCCCGAGGAGGCAGCGCGCCAGGCGGCGGAAAATGATGTGCACGTGGTGGGCGTCTCGTCCCTGGCGGCAGGGCACAAGACCCTGGTGCCGGCCCTGATACAGGCGCTGAAGGCGGAGGGCGCCGAGGATATCCTGGTGGTCTGCGGCGGGGTGATCCCGCCCAAGGATTACCCGGTGCTGTTGGAAATGGGGGTGGCGGCCGTCTATGGGCCCGGCACCAATATACCGGCCTCGGCGGCGGAAATGCTGGCATTTATTCGCCGCCGCCAGGGTGCCTGATGAGACAAGAATAAACCCCTCCCCCGTGCCGGGAGAGGTGTCAGGTGGCAACGCCACTGTTCAAGCTTGAGGAGAGATTCATGCAAGATATGATTAGCCGGCTCGATGATAAGCGTGCCGCCGCGGTGAACGGCGGCGGCGAGAGACGCATTGAAAGCCAGCACGCCAAGGGCAAACTGACCGCGCGTGAGCGTATCGAACTGTTCCTGGATCCCGGCTCCTTCGAGGAGTGGGACATGTTCGTCGAGCACGGCTGCACCGAATTCGGCATGGAAAAGCAGAAGATCCCGGGTGACGGTGTGGTGACCGGCTACGGCACCGTCAGTGGCCGGCTGGTGTTCGTCTTCAGTCAGGACTTCACCGTGTTCGGCGGCTCGCTCTCCGGCGCCCATGCGCAGAAGATTTGCAAGATCATGGATCACGCCATGAAGGTGGGCGCGCCGGTGATCGGCTTGAATGACTCGGGCGGTGCACGTATCCAGGAGGGCGTGGAGTCGCTGGCCGGCTATGCCGATGTGTTCCAGCGCAATGTGCTGGCCTCTGGTGTGGTACCGCAGATATCCATGATCATGGGCCCCTGTGCCGGTGGCGCGGTCTACTCCCCCTCCATGACCGACTTTATCTTCATGGTAAAGGACACCTCCTACATGTTCGTCACCGGTCCGGATGTGGTCAAGACCGTGACCCATGAGAGCGTCACGGCGGAGCAGTTGGGCGGCGCGGTGACCCACACCACCAAGTCCGGCGTGGCCGATCTGGCCTTCGAAAATGATGTGGAAGCGCTGCTGATGCTACGCCGCTTCGTCAACTTCCTGCCGGCCAACAACAAGGAGCTGCCGCCGGTATGGCCGACGGATGACCCGGCCGATCGCAAGATCCCGTCACTGGATACCCTGATCCCGGCTGATCCCAACAAGCCCTACGATATGATGGAGCTGATCACCAAGATGGTCGATGACAACGACTTCTTCCAGACCCAGCCCGATTATGCCGCCAATATCATCACCGGCTTTGGCCGCATGCAGGGATCGACAATCGGCATCGTTGCCAACCAGCCGATGGTGCTGGCCGGCTGTCTGGATATCGACTCATCGAAGAAGGCGGCCCGCTTCGTCCGCTTCTGCGACGCCTTCAACATACCGGTGGTTACCCTGGTGGATGTACCGGGTTTCCTGCCGGGCACCAGCCAGGAGTACGGCGGCATCATCAAGCATGGCGCCAAGCTGCTGTATGCCTATGCCGAGGCCACCGTGCCGAAAATCACCGTGATTACCCGCAAGGCCTACGGTGGCGCCTATGACGTGATGGCCTCCAAGCACCTGCGCGGCGACGTCAACCTGGCCTGGCCGACTGCCGAGATTGCCGTGATGGGTCCGAAAGGGGCGGTGGAGATCATCTTCCGGCAGGATCTGGGCAACCAGGAAAAGATCGCCTCGCGCACCGAGGAGTACCGGGAGAAGTTCGCCAATCCCTTTGTCGCCGGCAGCCGCGGCTTTATCGATGATGTGATCATGCCGCACAGTACCCGTAAGCGGATCTGCCGCTCGTTGGCCATGTTGAAGGACAAGGAGCTGGAGAATCCCTGGCGCAAGCACGGCAATATTCCGCTCTAACGCACTGAACAATCAAAAGGCTATGGCGAGCCGCGGATCAGCGCATTCATCCGCGGCTAACACACAGAGACATAAAAATATGTTTGAAAAAATACTGATAGCTAACCGAGGTGAGATCGCCTGCCGGGTGATCAAGAGTGCCCGCAAGATGGGTATCAAAACCGTGGCAGTCTTCTCCGACGCCGACCGCGAGGCGCTGCACGTCAAGATGGCCGACGAGGCGGTGCATATCGGTCCCTCTGCCTCCGCCGAAAGTTACCTGGTGATGGAGCGCATTATCCAGGCCTGTCGCGATACCGGTGCCCAGGCGGTGCATCCCGGTTACGGCTTCCTGTCGGAAAACTCGGCCTTTTGCGAGGCGCTGGAGAAAGAGGGTATCGCCTTTATCGGGCCGGCTACCCTGGCTATCAACAGCATGGGCGACAAGATCACCTCCAAGAACCTGGCGGAGCAGGCCGGGGTCAATGTGATTCCCGGCTATACCGATGTGGTGCGGGATGCGGAGCATGCGGTGGAGATCTCCAATGGCATCGGCTACCCGGTGATGCTGAAGGCCTCGGCCGGCGGCGGCGGCAAGGGTATGCGGGTGGCCTGGAACGAGGCGGAGTGCCGTGATGGCTTCGAGCGCGCCACCAACGAGGCCCGCTCCAGCTTTGGTGATGACCGGGTGTTTATCGAGAAATTCATCGAGGAACCGCGCCACATCGAAATCCAGGTGATGGCAGATACCCATGGCAACGTGATCTACCTGGGCGAGCGCGAGT
Organism: Sedimenticola selenatireducens DSM 17993; assembly: GCF_000428045.1. Taxonomy (GTDB): domain Bacteria; phylum Pseudomonadota; class Gammaproteobacteria; order Chromatiales; family Chromatiaceae; genus Sedimenticola; species Sedimenticola selenatireducens. The sequence goes on from NZ_ATZE01000003.1 coordinate 196,667, forward strand.
GCTCCATCCAGCGCCGCCACCAGAAGGTGATCGAGGAGGCCCCCTCGCCCTTCATCGATGAGGCCACCCGCAAGCAGATGGGTGAACAGGCGGTGCAGTTGGCCCGGGCGGTGCAGTACCGTTCGGCCGGAACCGTGGAGTTCATTGTCGATGCCAAGCGCAATTTCTATTTCCTGGAGATGAACACCCGCTTGCAGGTTGAGCATCCGGTCACCGAACTGGTCACCGGTCAGGATCTGGTGGAACTGATGATCCGGGTGGCCAATGGTGAGGAGCTGCCGCTCCGGCAGGAGGATGTAAAACTGACCGGCTGGGCCATGGAGTCGCGGGTCTATGCGGAGGACCCGTTCCGCAACTTCCTCCCCTCAATCGGCCGCCTGGTCAAGTATGAGCCGCCGGTGGGTGACAACGTGCGGGTGGATACCGGCGTCTACGAAGGCGGCGAGGTCTCCATGTTCTATGACCCGATGATCGCCAAGCTGATCACCTATGGGGCCAATCGCAATGAGGCGATCACGCGTATGCAGGATGCCCTGGATGCCTACTGCATTCGCGGTGTGCAGCACAACATCAGCTTCCTCAACGCCCTGATGGTGCATCCGCGCTTTATCGAGGGTCGGCTCACCACCAACTTTATCGCCGAAGAGTTTCCGGATGGTTTTGATGCCTCCTATGTGCCGCAGGATGATCCGGCCAAGGTGGTGGCCGTGGCAGCCATGATTCATCGTCAGTATATGGATCGTGCGGCCCGGCTGAGCGGCCAGTTGCGCGGTCATGAGCGCAAGGTGAATGATGAGTGGGTGGTGATTATCAACGGAGAGCACCATGCGGTCAGCGCAGTGCCGGCCAATGGCGGCTGCCGGGTGGAGTATGCCGGCAACGGTTACGATGTGACTACCGAATGGGCGCTGGGTCAGCCGCTGCTGCATGGCACTATCAACGGCCTGTCGGTCTGTTTCCAGGTCGAACGCAAGGGGCTCTGGCTGCGCCTGTTCCATCGTGGCAACCAGACCGATGCCCTGGTGATGACGCCGCGGGCGGCGGAACTGCATGCCCTGATGCCGGAAAAGGAGGCGCCGGATCTGTCCAAATTCCTGCTCTCTCCCATGCCCGGGCTGCTGGTCAAGGTCTCGGTTGTCGAAGGCCAGGAGGTCAAGGCGGGTGAAGAGCTGGCGGTGATAGAGGCGATGAAAATGGAGAACGTGCTGCGTGCCGAGCAGGACGCCACCGTGGCCAGCATCCAGGCCGAGGCCGGTGATAGTCTGAGAGTGGATCAGGTCATCATCGAGTTCGAGTGAGTCACAGCGGGTGGGATTATCAGCCGCGAATAAACTTAAAAACCTTATTTCAACCGCTAAGAACGGAAAGAACGCCAAGGAAAACAACGACTTGAATTCTCCCGATTCTCCGCTTGGCGGGTTGGGCCGAAAATGAAGGTAAGCCATTGTATTTCTTTGCGCACTTTGCGTTCTTCGCGGTTAAATTGAGGAATTCAGAATAAACAGGGCGTCTCTCGGTGGTCGGTCCAGATGTCGGGTCCGCCCGCAAGGTTGAACGCAAGGCTCGAATTCAGGGTCGGGATACCGGCATTCATTCACGGCTGGATATCCAGAGGTCAGGTACGCAATTTCGCATGATGGATACCGAACAACTGAGTGAGCAACTGGCCGGGCAGCTACTGGCGGGCAACCGCAGGGCGCTTTCCCGGGCCATCACCCTGGTGGAGTCTACCCGGTCCGATCATCGGGTCCAGGCCAATGCCCTGTTACAGCGGCTCACGCCGCATGCCGGAAATTCCATCCGTATCGGTATCAGCGGTGTGCCGGGGGCGGGTAAATCCACCTTCATCGAAGCGGCCGGGCTGCATATTCTGGAGCAGGGGCACAAGCTGGCGGTGCTGGCGGTGGACCCTTCTTCCGCCATCAGCGGGGGTTCGATCCTGGGGGACAAGACCCGTATGGAGGAGCTCTGTCGGCACCGTGAGGCCTTTATCCGCCCCTCGCCGGCGGGCAGGACCCTGGGCGGCGTCACCCGACGTACCCGGGAAACCATGCTGTTGTGTGAGGCGGCCGGGTTTGATGTGGTGATTGTCGAGACCGTCGGGGTTGGCCAGTCGGAGACCGCGGTGGCCGATATGACCGACATGTTCCTGCTGTTGCTGCTGCCGGGGGGTGGCGATGATCTGCAGGGGATCAAGCGCGGCATCATGGAACTGGCCGATCTGGTGCTGGTGAACAAGGCCGATGGTGATATGGCGGCCACCGCCAATCACTCGGCCAGCGACTATATTCATGCCCTGAAGCTGCTGCATCCCCGGACCCGCAACTGGCGGGTGCCGGTCAAGACCTGTTCGGCCCTGGAGGGGCGGGGCATTGCCGAGGCGTGGGAGACGGTCTGCCGTTATCGGGACGTGCTCACCGCCAGTGGTGAGCTGGCCCAGCGACGCGCCCAGCAGGCCAAATCCTGGATGTGGAGCGAGACGGCGGAGAATCTGCTTACCGCCCTGCGCGAGGACAGGCAGGTGGCGCAGCTGATCCCCCGGCTGGAACGGGCGGTGACCGACGGCACCCTGCCCCCGACCCTGGCCGCCGCTCAACTGCTGAATGCCTTTTTACGCAACGACCGGTTGCCCGACTGAGCCCCAATTATCCATGAGGTTATATAAATGATTGGAAAACTGAATCACGTAGCGATTGTTGTACCTGACCTGGAGGCTGGGACCGCCATCTATCGGGATACCCTGGGGGCGCAGGTATCCGAACCTCTGGCGTTGCCGGAGCATGGTGTCATTACGGTATTTGTCGAGCTGCCCAACACCAAAATCGAGTTGCTCTATCCGCTGGGTGAAAACTCCCCCATCGCCAAATACCTGGAGAAGAATCCGGGTGGCGGGGTGCACCATGTCTGTTACGAGGTGGCGGATATCCAGGCGGCGGCGGAGAAGATGCAACAGGCGGGTGCGCGGGTGCTGGGCGATATCAAGATCGGCGCCCACAACAAGCCGGTGCTGTTCCTGCATCCCAAGGATTTTTGCGGCACCCTGGTGGAGTTGGAGCAGGCGTAGACAATTCCCTTGCCCGTCGGGTCGAAATTATCAATACTTGGCCCGCCTCGGACCGGTTTCGTGGCACAGTCCGCAGGTTGGGGTGGGAACGAACGAACCTCAACATCAGGATGGCGCGCATGCATGAAATCCCGTTGGGGTTCGCAGGCTCACCTCAACCTACGGACTCTGGCTGAAATATAGATACAGGGTTGACCATGGCCTCCATTGAACAGCTTTTTGACTACAACGCCGATTGGGCGGCCCGCATCAAGGCGGAAGATCCGGCATTTTTTGACAAGTTGTCGAAACAGCAGTCACCCGAATATCTCTGGATCGGCTGCTCCGACAGTCGGGTACCGGCCAATCAGATTACCGGCCTGCTGCCGGGTGAGATTTTCGTCCACCGTAATGTAGCCAATATGGTGGTGCACACCGATCTAAACTGCCTGTCCGTGGTGCAGTATGCGGTGGAGGTGCTGAAGGTGAAGCACATTATCGTCTGCGGGCATTACGGTTGCGGTGGTGTCGCGGCGGCGCTGCAGAACCGCCCCCTGGGTCTGATCGATAACTGGATCCGCAATATCAAGGATGTCTATTTTAGTCATCAGGCGCGTTTCGAGAGCTGTATCGACCAGGAGGAGCGGATCGATATTCTTTGTGAGCTGAATGTAATCCAGCAGGTGGCCAACCTGTCCCATACCACGATCGTGCAGGATGCCTGGAGCCGTGGTCAGCCGCTGTCGGTACACGGCTGGATCTACAGTATCCGGGACGGCATCCTGCGGGATCTGGATGTCAGTTACGATGCGGCGGGACAACTCCCGGCCGTCTATCGGCACAAGCCGGCCAAGGGCTCATGAAACAGCGGCTTGCACTACTCGAAGAGACCCTGCATCGTGAAGTGCCGCTGACACGCACCATGGGGGTGCGGGTGGAGGAGCATGACGGACGGGAACTGCTGTTTCTGGCCGACTTCGAGCCCAATATCAATATCCACGGCACCGCTTTCGGCGGCAGCCTCTACAGCATCTGCGCGGTGGTCTGCTGGGGGATGCTGCACCTCAAGTATGAGGACGAGGGGCTGCAGGCCCACAGTGTCCTGGGGGATGCCAATATCAGCTACCGTCTGCCGGTGCGGGGTGAAATCAAGGCACGTTGCCGCCTGCCTGAGGATGGCAGTTATGAGGCCTTCATCGAAAACCTGCGCGCCGGCAAGCGCAGCCGTATCGAGCTGACCGCGGAGATCCTCACCGAACGTGGCGTGGCGGTGCGCTTCATTGGCAGTTATTCGGCCACTACCTGAGCCGCCAGCCACGACGCCACTGCGCCTGTCGCCCCGGCAGTTAGCCAATCTCCCTGGCACCGGAGTTATCCTGATTCCAGATCGGCCTATAGTTCAGAGAGCTTGCGACAGGCCCTGTTGACCGCGGCCTTGTGGAAGAGCGAATTAAGGATGATGAGGTTTTGCCGCTAACCTGTTATTGCGTGGATCGCCCTCGGGCAGGCGGTTGCGACAGGCTGACAGGTAAATCGGACCCGGGGTATAGGTGAAGCCAATGAGCAAGCTGCAGAATCTGAACGAGGATACCTCCGCCAGTGACAGTGCGCTGCACCCGGTGCTGGTCGCTCTGCTACAGATCAGGTTGAGCAACCGCGCCCTGCGTGACTGTATGCAGGAGGCCCTGCGGATCATCCTGACCGCCCCCTTCTCCGAACTGCTCCCCTCCGGCGCCATTTTTCTGGCCAGCCGCGAGACAAGGGAGCTTCAGTTGCTGGTCCACGAAAATCTTGCTAAGCCGCTGCATACCCTCTGTGCCCGGGTGCCTTTTGGACACTGTTTGTGCGGTCGTGCAGCAGCCGAGCGACAGATTATGCATGCCGCGTGCGTGGATGAGCGGCACGAGATCCTGTTCGATGGTATACAGCCCCACGGCCACTACAATGTGCCGATCCTCTCCGGTGCAAGGGTGCTGGGAGTGATGGTGCTCTACCTGCCTCATGGCCATCGGCGGGACGAGAGAGAGGTCCGTTTCCTGGAGACAGCCGCCCTGGTGCTGACCTCGATTATCGAGCGCAAGCGCTTCGAGGAGCAGCAGGAGAGCCACTACCAGAGCCTGATCGAAAACCTGCCGCAGCGCATCTTCTACAAGGACCCGGACTTGCGCTATGTCTCCTGCAACCGGCTTTATGCCCGGGACCTGGAGATCCAGCCGGGGGATATCGGCGGTCGTTGTGATACTGATTTCTACTCCCCCGAGCAGGCGGAGCAGTTCGCCCGTGAGGATCGCTGGGTCATTGAGAGCGGGGAGACCATTGAGAAGGACGTGATTCGCAGCTATCGCGGGGTGGAGTCATCCTACCATCTCCTGAAGGCGCCATTACGCGGTCCCGCCGGTCTCGTAATGGGAGTTTTCGGCATGTACTGGGATAACTCGGAGGAGAAGCGCGCCCAGACGGCCCTGAAGGAGAGCGAGGAGAAGTTCTCGGCCATGGCCAATTCGGCCCAGGATGCCATTGTCATGGTCAATCAGGATGAGGAGGTGATCTTCTGGAACATGGCCTCGGAGACCATGTTTGGCTTCCAGGTGGAGGATATTGTCGGTCAACGTCTGGATGACTGGATCGAACCGGGCGAGAGCCGGGACGAGTTTGCACGCCTGGTGGCTGGCCTGACCCGGTCAAGGGGCGAGCATGTGGCCGGCCGCACGGTGGAGCTGACCGCTCTGCGCCGCGGTGTGGAACCGTTTCCTATCGAACTGTCGATCTCCGCTCTGCAGCTCAAGGGGCAGTGGCATGCCATCGGCATCATCCGCGATATCTCGGAGCGGAAAAAGGCGGAACAACAGCGCCAGCTGATGGAGGTGCAACTGCGCCAGGCGCAGAAGCTGGAGTCGATTGGACAACTGGCGGCCGGTATCTCCCATGAGATCAATACACCGAGCCAGTTTGTCGGTGACAACATCCAGTTCCTGAAAGAGGCGATACAGGACCTGCAGCGACTACGCGCCGATTACCGGGCCCTGGTTGATGTGGTGGAGTCGGGGGGCGACCCCGCTCTCCTGCTTCGCCAGGTGAGGGAGCGGGAGGAGGAGATCGACCTGGAGTTTCTCAATGAAGAGGTGCCTCGGGCCATCGAGCAGTCGCTTGAGGGGATTGGCCGGATCGGCAAGATCGTGCGCGCCATGAAAGAGTTCTCCCATCCCGGGGCGGCGGGCATGGTGGAAACCGATATCAACCGGGCGATCAGTACCACTCTGGAGGTCTCCCGCAACGAGTGGAAGTATGTCGCCGAACCCCGTCTCGACCTGGCGGAGGATTTGCCGAAAATCCTCTGCGCGCCGGATCAGCTCAATCAGGTATTCCTGAATCTGGTCGTCAACGCCGCCCATGCGATTGCCGATGTTATTGAGCAGGGTGATGCTCGCAGAGGCACTATTGATATCTCGACGCGCCTGCTGGGTGATCAGATCGAGATCCGGGTGAGCGACAGTGGAACCGGCGTACCGGCCGGGATAAAGGAGCGTATTTTTGACCCCTTCTTTACCACCAAGGCGGTGGGCAAGGGCACCGGACAGGGGCTCTGCATTGCCTATACTACTGTTGTTGAGCACCATCACGGTAGCCTCCGGGTGGAGGATAATCCCTCCGGTGGAGCGGTATTCGTGGTGCTGCTGCCGGTGGATGGCACGGAACGGGTGGGTGACATGGCGTCCCTGTCCGACTAGGACAGGGACATTGAAATGAAAAGCAGGATTCTCTTTGTAGACGATGAGCGACATCTGCTGGATGGCTTGAAAAGATCACTCAGAAGCCAGCGCAATGTCTGGGAGGTGAGCTTCGCCGACTCCGGCGAGGAGGCGGTCCGCCTGACGGAGGAACAGCACTTCGATGTGGTGGTTACGGACATGCGCATGCCCGGCATGAACGGGGCGGAACTGCTGGCGCGACTTTCCGAGAATTACCCGGATATGATCCGGCTGATCCTGTCCGGACATTCAGATGAGGCGCTGATTCTCAAGGCGGTGCCCTACGCCCACCAGTTTCTCGCCAAACCCTGCGATGCGGAGGTGATCAAGCATGTCATTACCCGTTCACTCAAGCTGAAGTCGCTGGTGGAGGATAGTCGCATGCAGGCGCTGGTGTCGCAGATCCGCTCGCTGCCGACGCTGCCGGAGCTTTATGTGGAACTGACCGAACTGCTGAATTCGGATCGGGTCTCGGTGCAGAAGGTGGGTGAGGTGATTGGCCAGGACCCGGCGATGGTCTCGAAAATCCTGCAGATGGTCAATTCGGCTTTTTTTGGTATCGGCCACCACATCTCCAGTCCGGTGCACGCGGCCACCATGCTGGGTATCGAAACCCTGCGGGGACTGGTGCTGTCGGCGGGTATTTTTATTCAATTTGATACCAAGGCCTTGAATATCGGAGATTTCACGCTGGAAGCGCTGCATCGCCACAGCCTGCAGGTGTCGCGCCTGGCCAAGGCCATTGCGGAATCCATGGGGGTCGACAAGCAGGTGGTGGAGGACTCCCTGCTGGCGGGGCTGCTGCATGACATCGGCAAGCTGATCCTGGTGCAGAGCCTGCCAAATGAATACCGGGATTTTTTCGATAAAATTCATGATTGCCACGCCGAACTGTTGGAAGCGGAGCGTTCCGTGTTCCATGTCGATCATGGGCGGGTGGGCGCCTATCTGCTGGGTCTGTGGGCATTACCCGACAGCCTGGTGGAAGCGGTTGCCTATCACCACGAGCCGCAGCTGTCCGAACACTTTGGTTTTTCACCGCTGCTGGCGGTGCATGTGGCGGATGCTCTGACCTCGGCCCATTCCACGGATGCGGCCGTGATACCGGCAGGCCTGGATATGACCTATCTGGAGGCATCCGGGGTGGCGGACCGGCTGGATGAGTGGCGCGCCCTCCATGGTTCACTGCTGGAGGAGGCCGGATGATGGCAGCGCGGGTACTGTTCGTTGATGATGAAGAGAATATCCTGAATGGCATCAAACGCCAGCTCAGGAAACAGTACGAGATAACCACCGCCTTGAGCGGTGCCGAGGCGCTGGATGCGATCAGGGTGGGCGAGGAGTTTGCCGTTATTGTCTCCGACATGCGCATGCCGGAGATGGATGGTGTTGAGTTTCTGCATCGGGCCCGGGAGCTTTCGCCCAACAGCGTGCGGCTGATGCTGACCGGCAATGCCGACCAGCAGACCGCCATCGATGCCGTCAACCGGGGCGCGGTGTTCCGTTTCATGAACAAGCCCTGTCCGGTCACGCTGCTGGTCGAGAGTATGGAGGCGGCCCTGGAACAGTATCGACTGGTCAAATCCGAGCAGGAGCTGCTGGAGGGTACGGTCAACGGCTCCATCAAGCTGTTGACCGATATCCTGTCTATGGTGGCCCCGGAAACCTTCGGCAAATTGACCGAGTTGCGGGAGCTGGCACGGGAAATCGCCCGCGCCATGCGCCTGATGTCCACCTGGGATATTGAAATGGCCGCGATGCTCTCCAAGATTGCCTATGTCACCCTGCCGCCCCAGACCCTGGCCCGGGTGCGGGCCGGCAAGGCGCTGGATCAGGCCGAGCAGTTGGTGATCGCGCGGCTGCCGGAAACCAGTAGCAATCTGCTGGCTAATATCCCCCGCCTGGAACAGGTGTCACGCATCATTCTCTATCAGCGCAAGAATTTTGACGGCAGCGGCTTTCCCCAGGATATGCTGGCCGGCGAAGAGATTCCGCTGGAGAGCCGCATCCTCAAGGTGCTGCACGAACTGTCGGTACAGGAGGATAACGGCCTGTCCACTGCCACCGCCCTGAAGCAGATGGGCAGGCAGCCGGGGCGCTATGACCCCAAAGTGCTGCAGACGGTAGGCTGGTTCCTGATGGCGACGGAAGAAGAGGAAGCGCTACTGCCGCCGATCCACGTGAAGGTGGCCGAGCTGAGACCGGGGGTGGTGCTGATCAACCCGGTGGAGACGGTGGAGGGGCACACTTTGATTACCGCCGGCCAGAAGCTGACCGAGACCATGCTCCAGCGGCTGGTCAACTACCATCATGTGCACCGGGTCAGGGAGCCGATCAAGATCGCCATGCCGGCGGAAGCCTGATCGATTGGGCGCCGGCCTCCTGTGGGGCCATGCGGTTCGCTTCACGACCGCATTTTGAAATCCAGTCATAGGGGCGTCGTCGGCGGGCAAGGCCCACGCTATGGTATTGGAGCATCGCCAGCGAGGAGGATACTCGCCGGAAGCGATACCGGCGGAGCGCTACGCTTCCGGGTCCAGCAGGATACCCTTGTCAAACAGCGGGCTCGGTTTGCTCAGCAGGTAGCCCTGGGCGTAGTTGACGCCGATCTCATGCAGTTGATGATGGATGTCTTCATTCTCCACAAATTCCGCGATTGTCTGTTTACCCATGATCTGGCCCATGTCGTTGATCGACTTGACCAGGGTCCAGTCGATGATGTTACGGTCAATGTGGCGCACAAACATGCCGTCCATCTTGAGGAAATCCACCGGCAGGGTGCGCAGGTAGGCAAAGGAGGAGAGTCCGGTGCCAAAGTCATCCAGGGAGAAGCGAATGCCGCTCGCCTTGAGAACCTGCATAAAGTTGACCGCGGTATCCAGGTGGCTGATGGCAGCGGTCTCCGTGACCTCGAAACAGATCTTGCCAGGCGGCACTTCGGACTGGGCCAGGGTTTCCTGGATGAAGTTCAGCATCTCTTCGTCACCGATGGAGAGACCGGACAGGTTGATGGAGCAGAGCGAGAGCGCCTGCAACTGGTCCGGATGGTCGTTAAGCCAGCCGATGGTGTTGCGGATCACCCAGCGGTCGATCTGGGGGGTCAGGTAGTAGTGTTCTGCCGCCGGTAGAAATTCGCCTGGTGAAATAATCCGGCCGTCATCCCCCTCCAGCCTGATCAGTATTTCATAGTGCTCTCCTTCGCTTTCAATCGGGTTGATCGGTTCAATGGTCTGGTAATAGAGCTGGAAGCGGTTCTCCGTGATTGCCCGGTTGATGCGGCTGATCCACTGGATCTCGGTCAGGCGCCGGGTCAGCAGGGCATCCTGTGCGCCGCCGGTGTGAATCCGGTTTCTGCCCTGATCCTTGGCCACATTGCAGGCGGTTTCCGCCGCGTTGAACAGCGCGGTGACGCTTTCGCTGTCGCTGTTGACCGGTATCAGACCAATACTGGTACTCAGGTCATAATTGCCCTCTTCCCAATGAAAAACGAACGCTTTCATCTGCTGGTGTATTTGCTGGACGATCTGCTGGCCGTCCTGCAGACTGCAGTCGCTCAGGATCAGGCCAAACTGGTCACTGCCCAGGCGCGCGGCGATATCCCCGCTACGCCGCTGATGTGAAAGCAGCGCCCCCAGTTGTCGCAACAGTTCATCACCGGCGGTGTAGCCGCAAGCGTCATTGATACGGTGAAAGTAGTCGATATCGATAAAACAGAAGATATGCTGTCGTTCCTCCTGTTTGGCCGATTCCAGTGAGCTTTTCAGGCGCAGCTCGAATGCCCGACGATTAGCCAGACCGGTAAGAATGTCATGCCGTAGATGGTGGGAGAGCTTGGCACTGAGATGCTGGACCTTATCCGCGGCATGCTGTGATATGGCATCCCGATGCCGTTCGGTGCGATATTGCACCAGTGCCTCGTCCAGCGCCTCCCGGAGGGCAGCGGCGGAACAGGGCTTGGTGAGGAATTTGAAGACGTGGCCCTGATTGACCGCATCCATGGCGGTCTGCTGGTCGGAGTTTCCGGTCAGCATGATGCGAATCGCCTGAGGATGGGAAACCGTCAGGCGTTTGAGTAGCTCAACGCCATCCATTTCCGGCATCCGCATATCCGACACCACCACTGCGTAGGGGTTATCACCTGTCCGGTCGAACAGTTCCAGTGCCTCGGCTCCGCTGGTGGCTGTATCGATGCTGAATTGTTTGCCCAGGCCACGGCGGTAACCGGAGAGGATCAAGGGCTCGTCATCGACCAGCAGGATACGTTCAGTCACTTGGGTTGTCCCCCTGGGAAAAGTTATTGCGATTGTCGTATGCCAGGCGATTTAATCGATTAACAATATTGGAGCGGGTCCGCCTCTCGCCGGGTTCGGCTATGTACTGTTGGTCGAAATTATAGGTGGGGCTCACCGCCCCGCCTGTGGATGGGGTCCGACAGGCGTTGATTGCCCGATGGCCGGTGGTGCTGGCGCCAAATCGCCCGGCTGAATCGGTCAGCCGGGCGTGCGGGTATTTTCGGTTACTCGATCCCGGCCGCGGAGCGGATGGTGGCGAGATTGATGGCGGGGACATAGCCAGGCCGGGGACTGGCACGGCGGGTAAATTTCTTGATGATGCCCTCCAGATTGGGACGCTTCTCCGCTGGTCCCTCACCGTTGCCGATGCCTCCGCCGAACTCGACGAACAGATTGATGCCGTCATCCAGTGCGCTCTGCATGCAACCGACCCAGTTGACCGGGTGAAACAGCTGGAAGAAGAGTCGGGACTTGATGGTCTCGGCATCGGCCTCATGGAAACCGCCGGTGTAGTTGGAGAGCACTTTTAGCCTGGCCTCGGAAAAGGTTGCCTCGGTCAGCGCCTCGCGGAAGCGCCGCGCCGCCTCCACCATGTAGTAGGTATGGAAGGCGCCCTCGGTCTTGAGCCGTACCGCCTTCTTGTTCGGCAACAGCTCGGCCATCTCCGCCGCCAGGGCATCCAGATCGGCTCCGGCGCCACCGACCACGGTCTGGTCCGGCAGGTTGAGCCCGGCAATGCCGCAGAAATGCTTGTCGGCCAGGGGGCGCGCGGTCTCCAGGTCCACCGTCAGGGCCGCCATCTCGCCCTCGCCGAAATCGCCCATCAGCTCGCCACGTTTGGCGACCAGGCGCAGCGCATCCTCGAAGCTCAGGGCCTCGGCCGCCACCAGGGCGCTGTATTCGCCCAGGCTGTGGCCGGCCGCCGCCACCGGTTGGAGCGGGGTGTCCGCCAGTTCCCGGTAGACCGTCAGGCAGGCGATGTGGTGGGTCAGCAGCACCGGCTGGGTGTAGCGGGTCAGGTTGATCCGGTCATCCGGGTTCTCACGCGAAAGACTGGTCATGTCGTAACCCAGTACCTCGCTGGCCTGTTCATAAACCTGGCGGGCGGAGGCGAACTCGGCGCAGAGATCGCTGCCGATGCCGGTGTATTGTGAGCCCTGGCCGGGGAAAATAAATAGGGCGCGCTGTTCGGTATCAGACATGGTGCTTCTCTTTTGGATAAAAATGCGAGCGGGAAGGATAGACATTTCTGTAAATCAGGACAAGCATTGCCCTTGTTCCCGATGGGGGTTCGGGTAGGATAGAGATCATGCTACGGCGCAGCAGGCGCCCGGCGTTTTTAATCAGATCCGACAGGCAAGATCCATGAGTCCCAGATCGTACAGCCCACTCCGTTCCGTACTTTATGCCCCGGGCGCGAACAGCCGGGCGCTGGATAAGGCCCGCTCCCTGCCGGTAGACGGCCTGATCCTGGACCTGGAGGACGCGGTTGCTCCGGCCGCCAAGGCCGCAGCGCGGGACGCGGTGGTCGCCGCGCTGTCCGAGGGTGGATTCGGTTATCGCCGGCGGATCGTGCGCGTCAACGGTCTGGATACCCCCTGGGGCGAGGCGGATATCGCGGCCATGGCCCGGACCGGTGCCGACGCCATTCTGCTGCCCAAGGTGGAGAGTCCCCAGGCGGTGCAGACGGCCGTGGCGGCGCTGGATGCCGCCGGCGGGCCGGCCGATCTGCCGATTTGGATCATGGCCGAGACGCCGCGCGGTATTCTGCAGATCGATTCCATTGCCGCGGCTCATCCGCGCCTGCAAGTGATTGTGATGGGTACATCGGACCTGGCCAAGGAGCTGCGGGTCCGGCATACCCCCGGTCGTGAGGGCCTGCTCGCGTCGCTCGGTCTCTGTGTACTGGCGGCCCGTGCCCGGGGCCTGGAGATCCTGGACGGGGTCTATCTGGACCTGCGGGATGAGCCCGGTTTTGCTGCGGCCTGTGAACAGGGCCGGGACATGGGCTTTGATGGCAAGACACTGATTCACCCCCGACAGATTGAACCGGCTAACCGGATATTTGGCATCAGCGCGGAGGCGTTGCAGCAGGCGCAGCAGATCATCGCCGCCTGGCGCGAGGCACAGCAGGCCGGGAGTGGTGTCTGCGTAGTGGACGGGCGCCTGGTGGAGAATCTGCATGTGGAAGAGGCGGAGCGGCTGGTGACGATGCATGAGGTGATCCGTGGACGCAACTGATGTGGAGCGGTTCAGGCGGCAGTTGCTGGCCCGTCAGGCCGAGTTGTTGGCGGTGGCCGATACCGCCGCAACGGCGGCGGATACCGTAGAGCTGGATCAGACCCGGGTCGGCCGCCTGTCGCGCATGGATGCGTTACAGCAGCAGGCCATGTCCCAGGAGAACCAGCGCCGTCGCGCGCTCGAGCTGAAGCGCATTGTCCAGGCGTTGAGCCGCATCAAGGATCATGAGTATGGTTATTGTGTAGAGTGCGCAGACGAGATCGCAGAGAACCGCCTGGAGATCGATCCAGCCACGCCACTCTGTATCCGTTGTGCCAGTGAGCGGGAAAAGGTGCGTGACTGAGCGTATCGGCCCCGTCAATCAGAGGAGCGCTGTTTGATGAATTGCAATGTGATGGTGTTGCCAAGCAAGGAGCCGGAGCAGATCCGTTTGGTGAGGATTCCCGAGGATATGGAGTCGCATGAGGCGTTTCGTCACGCCACCGGTGTGATCGCCGCCGCCGAGGAGGCCAATCCCGATTTTACCTGGGATGATATCGAGGACGCGCTGGATGCCCACGGCTTCCGCACCCTGGAGTTCGTACTGGGGCCGGCGCTGGACTGATCCAAACTCAACGGCTCCGGTGATACGGCGCCCGCAGGGCGCCCTACAGATCGGGCCATGCCCGCCGCCGCCTGTCGATTCAGGGTTGCCGCGCCCGTCGCTCCAACTTCTGCTGGATCAGGCTGATATGCAGTCGCAGGTCATACAGCTCTTCGGCATAGGAGAGCGGTATCTCGATATGTGAGACATCGTACTCAATCTGATCCAGCGCGGATCTGGCCTGTGCAAGGTCCGCGTCCGGTTTGAACAGCTGGTGATCGATGGCCAGCACCTCCCGGTACCAGCGATAGATGCGCGAACGCATGCGCCAGCGGTAGATGGGCGGCATGATCTTGAACAGCGGGATCATCAGGGCCAGAAACGGCAGCAGCATCACCTTCAGACGATCCACCAGGGTGGCGGCCCAGAACGGCAGATAGCGTTGCAGTAGCGGTGGGCCGTATTTGTAGAAGCGCTCGGCCGCGCTGCTCAGGGGGTAGACCAGATACTCCGGGGCCGGAAACTGTCCGCTCTCCTCGAACCACCCTCCTCTCTCGTGCACCCCCTGGGCAGCCTGCAGCAGCAGGTCCATCAGCGCCGGATGCAGATCGTCCCGGACCACCAGGTTGGCGCTGGCGGCCAGCAGGGTGGTCGGCCGGTCCGGCAGATTGCGCTTCAGGTTGATCACCCCCTCCGGCAGGGTCACGGAAGAGAGAAAACGGTGCGTCCGGGTATAGGCTTCGGCGCGTTCAAAACTCATCAGCTGGATATGTTCCGCATCGAGCAGGGCACGCACCACCGGCGACATGGGAGAGGCGACAAAGAAGGCGCTGTCGATCTTCCCCTCCAGCAGGGCGTCGGCGGCACTGCGTCCGCTGGATTCGAGTAGCGGGCTGTTGCTCGGGTTGATATCGTTTTGCGCCAGCAGTCGGAGTGCCAGCGAGCGGGTGCCACTCCCCTCCGCGCCGATGGCGGTGCGTTTGCCCTGCAGGTCGGTGAGGTGGGAGACTGATAACTCTTTGCGGTAAAACACCCAGATCGGCTCGAAATAGAGGCTGCCGAGGGAGAGCAGGCTGGCCTCGCCGGGCGTGTCACCGGTGGTGCCGCCCTGTATCAGCGCCGCGTCCACCTCGCCGCGCGTGAGTCGCCCGATATTGTCGATGGATCCGGCGCTGGTCAGCACCTCCAGGTGGATTTTCTCTTCCAGCAGTCGCTGCTGGTACTGCTGTCCAAACAGGTAATAAGCTCCATCCGGCTGCCCGCTGGCCAGGCGAATATGATCGGGAGGTGCCGGCTTGACGAACTGGTAGGCGAGGATGAAACCCAGCAGCACCAGCAGCACGGCCGGGCCGAAGATATTCAAACGATCCTTGCTCTGACGGGGTTTGCGTTGCTTGCTCAAGACGCTATCCTGATATTAATCCAGGTCTGTTATTCCACTTGGTGCCCACTATAACCCAGATTCCCGAGGTCGCCATGCAGATAACCAATAAACACTTCGTCAATGGCCATCCGCTGTTGCCGCCCTTCCCTGCAGGGCTGGAGCGGGCGCTGTTCGGCATGGGCTGTTTCTGGGGCGCGGAGCGGCGTTTCTGGGAAGCATCGGGAGTTTACAGCACGGCCGTGGGCTATGCGGCCGGGAGCACGACAGATCCGACCTATAAGCAGGTCTGTAGCGGTAACACGGGACATGCCGAGGTGGTCCAGGTGCTGTTTGATCCCGCTGTCATCAGCTATGCCGAGCTGTTGCAGCTGTTTTGGGAGAGCCATAACCCGACTCAGGGCATGCGTCAGGGCAATGATATCGGCACCCAGTACCGCTCCGGGATCTATGTCACCAGTGACGCACAGCGGGAACAGGCGGAAGCGTCCCGCGATGCCTATCAGCAGGCGCTTACCGAACGCGGTTTCGGGCCGATCACCACGGAGATCCTGGAGGCCCCGGAGTTCTATTATGCCGAGGATTATCATCAGCAATATCTGGCCAAAAACCCCGCGGGCTATTGTGGCCTGGGAGGCACCGGTGTGGGCTGCCCGACGGGGGTCGGCTAGCGGTATGCTGCCCTGCTGGTGATTACTCCGGCTTCAACTCGATGGTGCCGTTGATCTGCACCTCGAGTCGTTGGCTGCCTGCCTCCAGGGTGGGTGCTGATTCCGCTCGCAGTGCCATGGCCCGCACCGGATAGGGGCCTGGCGCGGCACCGCTACTGCTGATATTCATCTGTACCAGTCGATACTCGCTGTGCCCCATCTCTTTGCTGATCAAAGCCGCCCGGGCCCTGAACAGCTGGATGGCCTGGCTGATCAGCCGCTCTTCGACTTGCTGGCGCTGTTCGGGTGACACGGCATAGCTGATACTGCCGATACTGAGCCCTTCCTGCAGTTTGCCCATCAGTTGGCTGATCAGCGCCACATCCTGGCTCTCCAGACGTATCGTCTGACGTACGCGCCAGCCGGACAGCGTGTTGTTGCGATACACCGGGCTGGTCTGATAATCCAGGGTCTGCACCTTGACACCGGGCTCTTTTTTGGCGGTTTCCACCGCCTGTCTGATGGCCTGGTTTACCCGGGTGCCGAGTTCGGCCGGGTCGTTGCCCTCATGTTGTGCAAACAGGGTGGCGCTGAGGGTGTCATTGTCGATCTCTTCACCGGCGGACACCGCCAGATTGATGCGGTCGTAGGTCGGCGCTGTTTCCTCGCCAATGACCAGGCTGGTGACCAGTATCAGCAGTAGCGGTAGGTATCGAAATCTCATTTTTGCTCCTTGCCCGGATGATAGCTATGGCTATTGTGGTGTGTCGGACGTATCGATAGGCACACCGTCGATAAACAGCTGTTCCGTATCGATGGCGTCGAACCGGTAATGCTTGTTGCAGAAGTCGCAGTCGACCTCGATGGCCCCCTGTTCCTCCAGAATGGATAGGAGTTCCGCCTTGCCCATGGCGCGCAGGGAATCGGCAATGCGCTCCCGCGAGCAGCTGCAGCGGAATGCCACCGGCTCGGGCTCAAACAGCCGCACCTGTTCCTCATGGAACAGCCGGTGCAGCAGGGTCTGAACGGGAAGGTTGAGCAGTTCGTCCCGGGTGATGGTCTCCGCCAGCATGCCGATGCGCTGCCACTCCGCCTGCCGGTCCAGCTCCGATGGGAGCTGCTGCAGGAACAGGCCGGCCGCCCGCTCGCCATCAGCCACCAGCCAGAAGCGCGTGGCGAGTTGTTCGGAGTTGTTGAAATAGCCCTCCAGGGCCTCGGCCAGATTCTCCCCTTCCAGCCCGACGATGCCCTGATAACGTTCGCCGCCCCGGTTGACTACGGTCAGCATCATCTGTCCGGTGCCGTATAGCTTGGCCAGATTGCCTTCCGGCAATTCCCCCTCCCAGCGGGCCAGCCCCCTGACAGTGCGCTGCCGGGTGGCCTGCACCACCAGGGTACGCAGTGGGCCGTTGCCCTGGGATTGCAGGATCAGCGAGCCGTCATATTTGATGGTGGCGGAGAGCAGGATCACCGCGGCCATGGCCTGGCCGAGCTGCTCCGCGACCGCGGCCGGATAGGCGTAGCGCTCCAGCACCGCCTTCCAGCTGGCATCCATCTGGACGATTTCACCCCGGATATCGAGGGATTCAAAGACAAACCGGTAGAGTTGATCCTGGGTATTCATGCTGTTGATATTACGTGATCCGATAGAGGAATGATTGCTCAGAAGATATCAAAGCGTTCGAACTGGGTACTGAACTGCCCTCGCCCCTGGGTCATGCTGCGCAGCTCGGTGGTGTAGCCGAGCAGGCTGGCCAGGGCCGCCTCACAGTGAATGGTGGCCTGCTCGACCGTGCGGTCGGTGTCCTGGATCAGGGCGTGGCGGGATTGCAGGTCCCCCAGTACCGCGCCCAGGTTCTCTTCCGGCACCACGATCTCTGCTTTCATGATCGGCTGCAGCAGCGCCGGCCCGGCCCCCTCCAGGGCCTTGCGCAGGGCGCGGGCGACGGCGGAGGTGAGGGCTTCCGGCGTGGAGTGGGCGCCGAACAGTTCGACCTGGGCAATGTTCACCTGCAGATCCTGCAGTGGTGCCCCTTCCAGCGGGCCGCCGCCGAGGGCAAAGCGGATGCCCTGGTCCAGCGCTTCCTGCTGCAGGTTGGTGAGTTGGCTACCCTCGGGCAGGATGGTCGGCTGGCAGTTTTTCACCATGCCGGCACCGCGTGGCAGCGGGCTGACAGAGACCGTCACCTGGGCCTTCAGCGGCTCCTTGCGGGATGGATCGGCCGGGGGTTGGAACAGGTGCGTCAGTTCACTTCGCCGGGTAATGGTCTCGCGCAGTGCCACGGCCGGCTTGCCGGTCCTGACCTGCAGATTGTATTCCCGCTGCAGCCGCTCGATGATGATCTGCAGGTGCAACTCGCCCATGCCCCGGAGCAGTTTCTGGCCGGTCTCCGGGTCTTCACCGAATTGCAGTGTCGGGTCCTCCTCCTGCAGTTTGCCCATCACTTCCAGGAACTTTTCCTCCTGGCCGGACGAAGCCGGCTCCACCGCCAGGCTGAGCACCGGTTCCCGGGTATCAATGCGCTCCAGCAGCAGCGGATGGTCCGGGTGGCAGAGGGTGTCGCCGGTGGCGGCATGACGCAGCCCGGCCAACAGCACGATATCGCCGGCGTGGGCGATGTCGAGGCGGGTTTTTTTCGCCGCGTCCACGTCAAAGATACGCGCCACATGCTCCTGCACCACGCTGCCGTCGGCCCGGCTGAAACGGACCTGATCGCCTGGCTTCAGGCGGCCCCGGTAGATCCGGGCGAACACATGGCGCCGCCCCTCCCACATCTGTACCTTGAAGGCCAGCGCGATCAGCGGCTGGTCATCTTCCATTTTGATCGGCGTGGTGGAGCCGTCCGGCAACCAGGCGATGGCGGGCGGGCGTTCCAGTGGCGAGGGGAGCAGTTCGACCACGCCGTCAATGAGTGGTTGAACCCCCAGGTTCCGCAACGCCGAGCCACCGAAGCAGGGGCAAACCTCACCCTTCAGGGTGGCGTTGCGCAGCGCCGCCCAGATCCGTTCCGGTGCGGGCTCCTCACCGGCCAGCACCTGGTCGGCAAACCCCTCATCGGTTTCGGCGATACCCAGCAGCAGGTTTTCCCGGTGGGATGCGGCAGACTCCCAGAGAGCCGGGTCGCAGGTGGTTATCTCCAGTTGGTCGCCATGTTCACCGGAAAAGCGGATCAGGGTGCGCTCGATCAGGTGAATCACCGCGGCCTGTTCAGGTAGCGGCAGGGTGACCGGCAGCGGTCGGGCGCCGAGGCGTTTGCCGACGGTGGCCAGGGCGTGGTCAAAATCGGCCCCGGGGCGGTCGACCTTGTTGATGAAGAAGAGACAGGGGAGATTGAATTTTGAGCGTTGCCGCCAGACCGTTTCGGTTTGCGGTTCAACCCCCCGGACACCATCCAGCACGATCACGCAGCCGTCCAGCACCCGCATGCTGCGCTCCACCTCGATGGTGAAGTCCACGTGTCCGGGGGTGTCGATAATCTGGATCAGGTGATCCCGCCAGGTGGCCTTGGTCAGTGCCGAGGTGATGGTGATGCCATGGCTCTGCTCTTCGGCCATGTAGTCCATGTGGGCGGCCCCGTCATGCACTTCGCCGATTTTGTAGAGTGCCCCGGTATAGAACAGAATGCGTTCGGTCAGGGTGGTCTTGCCGGCATCGATATGGGCGGCAATGCCGATATTGCGAACTTTATCGATTGAATGGCTAATATTCATTTGGTTGACTGCAGCGAGAGTGATTACCCGGGCAAGACTAAACGACTGAGCGGCAATGTGGAATATCCGGGGGTGCAATCGGCCGCTTTTTTTCTCCCGCAAAATTGGTGGTGGATAATTCCATACTTCAAAGATAGAGATGCAGTATGATGTCGGGGTGTCGTTTTCGACCGGATGCGGCATTGGTTAATCAGGACGTGAAGCAGTTTGGGAGCAACAGCTTATGATGCAGCGTGGATGTGCGATTCTATTCTTGGCCATGGCGGCGCTACTGGCACCTGTCAGCGGGTCTCTGGCCGAGCAACAGAAGGGAGAGGAGGAGGCGGCTGAGGCGGCGGCCGGAGAGGTTTTCAATGACTGGGGGCGTCGTTGCGAAACCCTGAAAACCGGAGAAGAGTTCTGCCTCGTGTTTCAGCGCCTGCGGCTGAAAGAGAACAACCAGACGGTACTGCATGTGAGCTTCGGATATCCGCCCTTTGCCAAGGGACCGGTCATGGTGTTGACCACGCCACTGGGCGTCTCCCTGGTCGCGGGTGTCGAGCTGAAGGTGGACAATGTGGGTGAGCCGATCAAGGTGCCTTACAATCTCTGTGTCGCGGATGGTTGCCGCGCCAGCCTGCCGGTGGACGACACACTGCTGGAGGCGATGAAGCGTGGCGACAAACTCAAGGTGGCCATCGCCAATGCCCAGAACAAGCTGATGGGCATCGAGGTATCACTGAATGGCTTTGCCGGGGCCAGCGAATCGCTGCAGAAGTAGTGGCGTCGTTGGGCCGGTTTGAGCGGCCCGACGGCCGGGTGATTTTACTGGCCAAATAGCGCGGCCAGCGTCTTACCCGGTTCGGCGGTACGCATGAACGCCTCGCCGACCAGGAAGGCGTTGACGCCATGCCCGCGCATACGCGCCACATCGGCGGGCGTGTGGATGCCGCTCTCGGTTACCACGATGCTCTCGGGGGGGATCTGTGTCAGCAGCTCCAGGGTGGTGTCGAGGGAGACCTCAAAGGTGCGCAGATTGCGGTTGTTGATTCCGATCAGCCGATTGTTGAGCTTCAGTGCCCGCTGCAATTCTGCCGCGTCATGTACCTCCACCAGTACATCCATGCCCAGCCGTTGGGCCAGGTCGTTCAGTTCCACCAGCGTTGCATCGTCCAGGCAGCTGACAATCAGCAGGATACAGTCGGCGCCGATCAGTCTGGCCTCATACACCTGGTAAGGGTCAATAATGAAGTCCTTGCGGATTACCGGCAGGCTGCAGGCCGCGCGGGCCTGTTGCAGATAGGCATCGCTGCCCTGGAAAAAATCCATATCGGTCAACACGGAAAGACAGGCCGCCCCGCCCTGCTGGTAGCTGACGGCAATCTCGGCCGGATGGAAGTCGGCCCGGATCACTCCCTTGCTGGGAGAGGCCTTTTTGATTTCGGCGATTACGCCGGCTCCACCCTGGTCGATTTTATCGGCGATGGCCTGAACAAAGCCGCGGGTCGGGTTGTCGATACCGGCCAACTGCTCAATCAGGTGATCGAGCGGCAGCGCCGCCCGGCGCTGGGCGATCTCTTCCCGTTTGCGCTGGACGATCTTTTTCAGGATGTCGGGTGTATTGCTCATGGGCAATCTTCTCTGGTAAATACAGTCTGGGGGCGTAGTTTACACGTTCTCGATTTTGAATTAACCCCGGTTAGAACCGGGGTGCTTACCCGAAGTGAGGTAGAAATGGGCCGTTATCGCCCCCCCCAGCCGAAGCAGTCCCCCTATATCACCCGGGCGGGCTATCTGCGCCTGGAGGCGGAATCAAAAAGCCTCTGGGTACGCCGCCGAGACGTGACCAAGGCACTGGCGGCGGCGGCGGCCGAAGGCGATCGTTCGGAAAACGCCGAGTATATCTACCGTAAGAAGGAGCTGCGCGAACTGGACCGGCGTATCCGCTATCTGCAGAAGCGCCTGCCCGAGCTGAAGGTGGTGGATACGGTGCCAAGCAATCCCGAGCAGATCTTTTTCGGCGCCCTGGTGGAACTGGAAGGCGAGGACGACAATCCCGTGACCTATCGGATTGTCGGTCCGGACGAGTTTGATCCGGAGCGTGGCTGGATCAGCATGGATGCACCACTGGCCAGGGCGCTGCTGAAGCGGTCGGTGGATGATGAGGTGCGGGTGCAAACCCCGTCCGGGGAGCGCCGCTACTGGGTGCTGTCCGTCACTTACCCGGTTGACTGAGTCGGTTGGGGTTTGCGGGCCCACACCACGAACTACTTACTCTCCCGCCGTAATTCGGTCACCGAACGCCCGCCGATGCCCCAGTTGTCGGTAGGTACCTCCTCGATCACCACGACCGTGGTGGCCGGGTTCTTGTTCAGGGTCTCCTGAAGCAGCCGGGTGACGCCTTCAATCAGGGTGGCCTTCTGTTCCGCGGTGGCCCCTTCGTTGGTAATCTTGATGTTCACGTAAGGCATGGGTTGCTCCTCCGGTAGGGTGTCTGGTTCGTGCGCCCGGTATGGTGCCACATACCCGGTCGCGTCGGCTAACGATGTGCGCCTGGCGAGATTCAGCCGGGCTGGGGACACTCCTGCTGCAGTTGGACCCGACGCTCCCGGGTGCCGATGGCCAGCAGGGTGCCGGCGGCACTCAGACCGGCGGCCAGCCAGAGGGCAAGCTGCGGATTACTGTTCTGGGCCATCAACTGTCCGGCGACAATCGGCCCGCTGATCTGGCCAACCCCATAGGAGGTGACNAGCAGACCCATTAATCGCGCCGGGTTGTGCCGGGCCAGGTGCCCCGCCTGGCTCAACACCATGGCGACGATGCCCATGAAGGTGAAGCCGAAGCAGAGTCCCCCGGCCAGAGTGGTGATGCCGCTCCCCAGCAGGGGCAACAGCAGGCCGAGGGTCTGGATCAGATAGGCCGCCAGCAGGCTTGGTAGGTTGCCGAGGCGCGCCGCCCAGCGCACCCAGAGGTAGCAGGAGGGGGCGGCGGCCAGGCCCAGCAGTAGCCAGGCCGACTGGTCGAGCCCGGCCAGTTCCGGGTTGGCCTGGATGACGGCAATGATGAAAGTAGTGCCGACGGCGAAACTGGCCCCGGCGAAGAAGTAACTGCCGGTCAGGTAGAGAAAGGGGCGCCCCAGTTCATGCCAGGCCACGGATTGGCTGGCCTGCGGTTGTCCCGTCTCTCCGCCACCCCTGACCCAGAGCCAGGCGGGCAGGATGAACAACACGCCCAGCAGGGCGCTGGTCCACCAGGTCAGCCGCCAGTCCAGCGGGCTGTCGGCACCACCCAGCGCCAGGGCGGTGAGCACGATACCGACCCCCACCCCGCCAAAGTGGACCCCGATCAGCTGCCGCACCCCCTGTCGGGTCAGGTGTTCCAGCACCAGACTGGTGCCCAGCACCATGCCGGCGGCGCTGCTGAGCCCGGAGAGGTAGCGCAGCAGGGACCAGACCGGCATGGATTCGGTTAAAGGCAGCAGGGCGTTGCAGAGCACCGCCAGGATCAGCCCGGCACGGAACAGCCGCTCCTTCACCCGGAGATTCCCCAGGCTGCTGGCCAGCAGCGCGCCGCTGAGATAGCCGGCGAAATTCATCGCCGCCAGCAGGCCGGCCGCCGCGTCACCCAGACCCAGGGCATCCTGCATGCGCGGCAAGGCCGGGGTATAGGTGAAACGGGCGATTCCCATGGTGAGAATCAGGCTGCTGATCCCGCCCGCGAGGATCTGCAGGTTGTGTCGCTGGCTGTTCAAGTGATGCTCCCGGTGGCTGTTGTCTGCAGCAGAGCATGCGGCGGCTTGCCTATCATTACAAACGATTTATAATGATCAAATCGTTCTGTATTAGTGATGCTTGGAGGTGTCGGGTGGAAGTGAGCAGCCTGCGTATCTTTCTCAGCGTGGCGGAGACCGGCGGTATCTCTGCGGCTGCCGGGAAATTGCATTATGTCCAGTCCAATGTGACGGCCAGGATCAAGAAGCTGGAGGAGGAACTGGGTGCGGCGCTGTTCGTGCGCCAGAGCCGCGGTATGTCCCTGACCGCGGCCGGCCGGGTGCTGAAGGATTATGCGGAGCGGATTCTGCGTCTGGAACTGCAGGCCTCGGATGCGGTGCGTGGCACCATCAAGGATGGTGGCTCGGTCCGGCTCGGCTCCATGGAGACCACCATGGCGATCCGGCTGCCGGCAATCCTCAAGACGCTGCACAATGACCTGCCGGCGGCGCAGATCAGTGTCAGTACCGGGCGCACCGAGGGACTGATCCGGGATGTGCTGGAGCACCGGCTGGACTGTGCCTATGTGGGCGGGCCGGTGGAGCATCCGGACCTGGAGAGCGAGATCGCCTTTGAGGAGGAACTGGTGCTGGTCACTGCCCGCCAGGCGGTGACACCGAATGTCCTGCTGGTGTTCCGTACCGGCTGCGTCTATCGCGCGCGCGCGGAACAGTGGCTGCGGGAGGAGGGGCGGCTGCCCTATTCGATCATGGAGTACGGCACCCTGGAGGGGATCCTGGGCTGTGTCGATGCGGGATTGGGCTGTACCCTGATGCCGCGTGCCGTGGTGGAGCGTTCCGCCTTCAAGATCGATGTGGTGATCAGCCCGATCCCGGCCCATATCGCCCGCATCCAGACTCTGCTGGTCCGCCGCAAGGATACCCCGCTCAGTGGCGCCATGCAGAAGCTGATCGAACTGACAGCAAGCTACCGGTGAGCCATCGGCACTTGCCAGATAGTATCAGGTGAGACTATTCTGTCCGGCCGATCCGACTGAAGAATTTACCTGTGATTCATGTGGTTACCGGCCGCTCTGCGGCCTGGGTGTGACCGCACGATGGCAGCAACCGAGCTAATCCCCGATGATCAACAATGAATGGCTGAAGCGCGACGATTACCGCTATTTCTACACCATCCCTACCCGCTGGAATGACAATGACCAGTTCGGACACCTGAACAATGTCATCTATTATCGCCTGTATGAGGCGGTGATTATTCAGTATGTAACGGAAGCTGGAATTGACTGGATGCAGGACAGGGTTATCCCCTTTACGGCGGAAAGTCAGTGCCGTTTTCTCCGTGCGGTCAGTTTTCCCGATGTGCTCGATGTGGGGCTGCGCGTGACCAAGGTGGGACGCTCCAGCGTGAATTATGCACTGGCCCTGTTTCGTCAGGGTGAGGACGAGGCGGCGGCCATCGGCCATTGGGTCTATGTCTACGTCGACCGGGAAACTCAGCGGCCGCAGCCGATACCTGAGGCTATCCGCCAGGCAATGCAGCGGGATTTCTGACAACTCAGCGTATTCGCCGGCTGGCGCGCACCGGCACGGGGGTGAATGAAGATGACGCCCAAACGGATTTTCGCGCCAGGTCAGCGGTGAACCCGGCAGACCCTAGGGTGAGATTCCCTGCGCTCCATCGATATAAATGGTGGTTCCGGTCAGGTAGCTGTTGTTCTCGACAAATATAGAGCCAACAAACCTGGCGATATCCCCGGGCTCCCCGGGATAACCTCTCGGAATTCTCCCTTTCAGGTGTTCTTGCATCGCCTGCTGGTCAAGGTGATCAGCGGTCATTTCCGTTCTCACGTAGCCGGGGGCCACATCCAGTACGCGGATGTTCTTTTTTGCCCATTCGACTGCCAGTGCACGGGAAATGGCCGCAACGGCCGCTTTTGATGCGCAGTAAGCGGCGTATCGCTTTCCGCCAATCCGGTCCCAGAAGGAACCGATGTTGACGATAATCCCGCCTCCATTGGCAGCCAAAAAGGGGTAGGCGGACTGGCAAACAGAAAATGTGCCGATCACGTTGGTGCGAAGAGTCTCTTCAAAATCCTTTAATGGATATGTATCGGAGGGGCCACCGCTGGCAATGCCTGCGTTATTGATAACACCAAACAGGCCACTACCCAGATTGTTGGCTTGCTGCAGCGCGCGCTGCACAGATTCTTCGCCGCGGATGTCGCACTGTACACCTACCAGACGGGATGACACGTCCCCGGAAATTCCCTCCGGGCACGCTGTTGCCAGACCATTCCTGTTCAGACAGGCAACCATAAAGCCGCGCCGGGCCAGTTCGATCGCGGTGGCGGCCCCGATCCCCCGGCTGGCACCGGTAACGCCTATTGCTTTTGGCAGAGCTTGGTTTTTCATCATTAGCCTCAGTATCTGGTTGCCCTGAACGGTGATCAAGCATCGCCGTTCAGGGCGGCGTAGGATGGCATGCATCCGGCCGGGATTTTCGGTGCCCCGGGAATGCGAGTGCTTAGTTAAACGATTATTGAATGACTATTCACTCATAAAAAATAAATGTCAAGCCACGTCGCTTCTCCGTGTATTTGAATAGATTCTAAGTTATTAATAATAAAAGGTGTTTTTCGTCGCCTGCGGAGCGAAATTCCGTGCCGTCCAGGGATAATGCGGGCTGATTCCTGCGCATATTTTATGCTTGACCTTTTTGATTGAATGAATGATCATTCAGTTAACATTATTAAATGATCGTTCATTCATAATGAATGTGCAACCCGAAACCGCTCAATACCCAAAGGAAATTATTATGCATATAGACGGAAAAACCGCTGTAGTAACCGGCGCTGCCTCTGGAATTGGTTTTGCCACTGCACAGGCCCTCGCTAAAGCCGGCGCCCATGTATTTCTGGGAGACATCAATGAGGATGACGGGCTGACGGCCGCAGAGAAAATTCGTGCCGACGGGGGTAGCGCTGAATTTCTGCGTATGGATGTAACCGACCCCGATTCCATCGAGTCGTTCAAGCAAGCCGCATACAAAAGTAAAGGCCATGTGGACATTGTTGTAAATGTTGCCGGATGGGGAAAAATCGAACCGTTCGTGAAAAACACGCCCGATTTCTGGCGCAAGGTGGTAGACCTTAATTTTATGGCACCGATTATGGTGACCCGCGCGTTTCTGGATCAGATGATCGAGCGCAATGAGGGAAAAATCGTGGTGATCGCCAGTGATGCGGGCCGTGTCGGCAGCATGGGGGAAACCGTGTACTCCGGGGCCAAGGGCGGGGCGATTGCTTTTGTTAAGTCGCTGGCGCGGGAAGTTGCACGCCACAATATCAATGTGAATGCCGTTTGTCCCGGTCCCACCGACACGCCCCTGTTACGTGCGGTACCGGAAAAGCATCAGGAGGCGTTTGTCCGCGCTACGCCGATGCGCCGCCTGGGTAAGCCTTCGGAACTGGCTGATGCCGTGCTGTTTTTCTCCAGTGACCGCGCCTCATTCGTTACCGGACAGGTATTGAGTGTCAGTGGCGGACTGACCATGGCCGACTGAACTGTCGTGTAATCAACTCAATTGTCGATGCAAGAATAGCTTGTTAATCCGAGGAACACATTATGTACAAAGTAAAAGCCGCAAACTGGAAACCGGATCACTTTGGTTGGGAAGTGAAGGATGGTGTTGCCACCGTGACCATGGATATACCCGAACGGAAAAACCCGTTTACCTTTGAAAGTTATGCGGAGCTTCGCGATACCTTCCATAAGCTGCAGTATGCCGAGGACGTGCGGGCCGTGGTGATCACTGGTGCCGGTGGCAATTTCTGCTCCGGGGGCGATGTGCACGATATCATCGGACCGCTGACCCGCATGGGCATGGATGACCTGCTGCGCTTCACCCGCATGACCGGCGATCTGGTCAAGGAGATGCGCCAGTGCCCGCAACCCATTATCGCCGCGATCGATGGCATCTGTGTGGGTGCCGGCGCCATTCTGGCGATGGCCAGTGATTTCCGTTATGCAACACCACGGGTCAAAACCGCTTTCCTGTTTGTAAAGGTAGGACTGGCAGGTTGCGACATGGGGGCGTGCGCCATCCTGCCGCGCATTATTGGTCATGGCCGCGCCTCGGAGCTGCTTTATACCGGGCGGGTCATGAGCACCGAAGAGGGTGCCAACTGGGGATTCTTTAACGAAGTGGTGTCGCAGGAAGAGCTGATGGAGAAGGCTTACAGTATGGCCCGGGTGATCACCGAAGGACCCTACTTCGCCCACACGGTCACCAAGAAATGCCTGCACCAGGAGTGGAGCCAGAGCATCGAGCAGGCACTGGAGACCGAGGCTGAGGCCCAGGCCATCTGCATGGCAACCAAGGACTTTGAGCGTGCCTACAACGCCTTTGTCAACAAGCAGACGCCCCAGTTCGAGGGCAACTGAGATCCACCTGCCGTACAGGGAAACCTTGTGCGGCAGGGTCGAACAGGAGAAGTCTTCCATGGTTGAAAAGGTACATTATCGTGCTTCGGGCTTTGCGCAGTGGCCGTTTTTTGAAGATCGGCACCGCAACCTGGTTGCGGAACTGGACTCCTTTGCCAGGGAACAGCTGGTCGCAGTTGCCGAGGACGCTGGAGAGGATGACGACGCGCAGGATATCGCCTGCCGGGTGATCGTCCGCCGGTTGGGTGAAGCCGGGTTTCTGAACTGTAGCGCGGTGGTTGATGCCCAAGGCCAGTTTGATGTGCGCAGCCTATGCCTGAGCCGCGATACACTGGCCTGTCATGCGCCGCTGGCCGACTTCGCCTTTGCCATGCAGGGGTTGGGTACCGGGCCCATATCTATCGCCGGTAGCGCACAGCAGCGCGCCGACTATCTACCGCCGGTGATGCGGGGAGAGCGCCTGGCCGCCTTTGCACTGTCCGAGCCGGATGCCGGCAGCGATGTTTCGGCGATTTCCACCACCGCCCGTCGCGAGGGTGCCGATTTTGTTCTTGATGGTATTAAAACCTGGATATCGAACGGCGGCATTGCCGATCACTATGTAGTCTTTGCCCGCACGGGCGAGGCCCCCGGAGCCAGAGGTCTTTCCGCCTTTATTGTCGACGCCGATAATCCCGGGTTTAGCGTGGTAGAGCGGATCCGTGTGATCGCTCCCCATCCACTCGCCACCATCAAGCTGGAAAACTGCCGGGTGCCGGCTTCGGCCATGGTGGGCAATCCGGGCGAAGGCTTTAAGGTGGCGATGGGCACACTGGATGTATTTCGTACCACCGTAGGGGCTGCCGCACTCGGCTTTGCCCGGCGGGGATTGAGCGAGGCTCTGGCCCGGGTTCAGGAGCGTTCCGTATTTGGCAAGCTGCTGTCCGAGTTTCAGCTCACCCAGGCGAAGATTGCCGAGATGGCGACAGAGATCGATGCGGCCTCCCTATTGGTATATCGCTCGGCATGGAGCAAAGACACCTTTGGCGGGCGCAATACCGCTCCCTCCTCGATGGCCAAGATGTACGCCACCGAGAAAGCACAAGAGGTGATAGACAAGGCGGTACAACTGTTTGGCGGTTTGGGTGTGGTGCACGGCGTGCCTGTCGAATCACTCTACCGGGACATCAGGGCATTGCGCATTTATGAAGGTACAACCGAGGTCCAGAAGCTGGTCATCGCGAATGCCGTACTTTCGGGATAAGTCGAATGCGGCCGCCGCCAGGCCGCAATTGTAGCGATCCTGTACCTGCCGAAACGAAATGTCGTTGAGAGGGTTAGTATGATTTCACTAGAGATAGACGGTACCGTCGCCACCGCCACGCTGTCCCGTGCGCCGGTAAATGCGATCAGCGACGAATGGATCGAGCGACTTGAGTGGGTTCTGAATGAAACCAGTGCAAATCCGGACCTGTCTGCCTTGCGCATCCGTAGCGCCGAGAAGGTATTCTGTGCCGGCGCTGATCTGGCAGTGATGCGCAGTCGTTTTACCAGTGAGGCAGGTCGGCTGCAAATGGTGGAGTTGGCTGCAAAAATGCAGCGCGTATTCGCCCAGCTTGAGGCGATGCCTATGGTGACAGTGGCACAAATCGAAGGTGCAGCGCTGGGCGGAGGCTTTGAACTGGCGCTTGCCTGCGATCTCAGGGTGGTCGCTGATACGGCCAGGATTGGCCTGCCGGAGGCGGGCCTTGGTCTGTTGCCGGGAGCGGGTGGTACCCAGCGCCTGACTCGATTGTGCGGTGATGCGGTTGCGCGTCGTATGATTCTTTCGGCCGAAGTGCTAAATGGTGTTCAGGCGGAAAAGCTGGGCGTGGTGCATTGGGTGGCAGACAAGGCGCAATTGCCCGGTCTGGTTGATGAGTTGCTGGTTAGAATAGGCAGAATTCCCCGGGACGCCATCACGGAATGCAAGCGCTGCATCCAGGCGGCGCTGGACCCCGACCAGGACGGTTACGCGATCGAACTTGAAGGCACGCAACGTCTGTATGAAAACCCGATTTCCCAGGAGATCGTCCGCCGGTTTTTAGATAAGGCGGGTTAATCTGATCCGGCAGCGGCAGCCCGCTCTTGCCGCCAGCAACCCAGCGCAGCAGAAAGTTTTGCCCTTCTTGTGGTGGTCGTTCCGGGGATGATCGTTGCCGGCTCGACGCGGGATAAATTTGCGAAAATAACGGTGCTGAACATGAACGAAGTTATTCTCAAAAAGCACACGACCGAAGTGGCCATCATCCAAATTAACCGTCCTGAGTGCAAGAACGCTCTCAATATGGCGGTACGTGAACGGTTGGCTGCCTGCTTTTCCTTGTTGAGTGATGATGATCAGGTGCGCGCCATTGTTGTCACGGGTAATCAGGAGGCGTTTGCCGCCGGCGCCGATCTCGTCGACCTGGCGCAACGCAGTGCCCTCGATATGATGCTGCGCAAGACGCACCTGATGTGGCAGGCGATAGCCGACTGTCCCAAGCCGGTGATTGCCGCCGTTGCCGGCTACGCCTTCGGCGGCGGCTGTGAACTGGCCATGCATGCCGACATCATCATTGCCGGTGAGAACGCCCGTTTTTCCCAGCCTGAAATCAAGGTGGGAATTATGCCCGGGGCGGGCGGAACCCAGCGATTGCTTCGAGCGGTCGGTAAATACAACGCAATGCGGCTGCTCCTGACGGGTGATGCAATCTCCGCCGGTGAAGCGCGGGAGATGGGGCTGGTATCGATGGTCGTGCCTGATGAGCAGGTGCTGGACAGCGCGTTGGCCATGGCCCGGCGTATCGCCAGTATGCCTCCGCTTGCCGTTGCACAGATTAAAGAGGTGGTATTGGCGGGCCAGGATGCGTCGCTGGATCAGGCGCTCGCGCTGGAGCGCAAGGCGTTCCAGCTACTATTTGCCACCAACGATCAAAAAGAGGGTATGCAGGCCTTTATCGAGAAGCGTATGCCGGCTTACCAGGGGAATTAATAAATGTCGCAACAACAGCCAAATTGCACCAAGGCTTGGGTGCCTGGGGAGACCCTGGGGGTCGTGGGCGCCGGAGTCATGGGCCGTGGTATTGTGCAGGT
Organism: Sedimenticola selenatireducens DSM 17993; assembly: GCF_000428045.1. Taxonomy (GTDB): domain Bacteria; phylum Pseudomonadota; class Gammaproteobacteria; order Chromatiales; family Chromatiaceae; genus Sedimenticola; species Sedimenticola selenatireducens. The sequence continues at coordinate 227,562 of NZ_ATZE01000003.1, forward strand.
GGCCGCGCAGGCGGGTATTGATGTGGTCCTGTACGACGCCAACAGCGAGGCGGTGAGTGTCGCCATAGAGGAAATTGCCCACATATTTGACCGCCTGCAAAACAAGAAAAAGCTCACGCCGGAACAGGTGGTACAGGCACTTTCACGTATTTCATGCGCAAGTGATCTCGACGCGTTCAGCTCTTGTGCAGTTGTCATTGAGGCTATTGTCGAACGCCTCGATGCCAAGCAGGGACTGCTGGGTTCGCTGGAGCGGGTGGTCGCGGACGACTGCATCCTGGCCACCAACACCTCTTCCCTGTCGGTAACTTCAATTGCCGCCGGTTGCACGCGCCCGGAGCGGGTTGGCGGCTTCCACTGTTTCAATCCGGTTCCGTTGATGAAACTGGTCGAGGTAATTGAAGGCGTGCAAACCGAGCCCCGGGTGACCGATAAACTGACAGCGTTGGCGCAACAGGTGGGACATACGGCGGTACGGGCGCAGGACACCCCGGGATTCGTGGTCAATCACGCGGGACGTGGAATGATCACCGAGTCCCTGCGGCTTCATAGTGAGGGCGTTGCCGATTTCCGTGCAGTCGACGATATTTTGCGCGATGGGGTGGGTTTTCGTTTGGGGCCGTTTGAATTGATGGATCTTACCGGCCTGGATGTCTCACAACCGGTAATGGAGTCCATCTATCAGCAGTATTATCAGGAGCCGCGCTACCGTCCCACACCGCTGGCGCTTCAGCGGTTGCAGGCCGGCCTCCTCGGACGCAAGAGCGGCAAGGGTTTTTACACCTACGAACAGAATCAGAAGTTGCTTGCGCCACGGGATGAACCCCTGCCGGTGCCCTTGCCGACCATCTGGGTCAGCCCGGGGAATGAGCAGACTTTCAAGCAGCTGAGCGGCTTAGTGGAAAAGCTGGGTGGAACGGTCGATCGGGGGGCAAAACCGGCGGAAGATTCCCTCTGCCTGTTGGCTCCATTGGGGCAGGATGCGACCACAGCGGCACTGGAGTTGGGGGTTGATCCCGCTCGTGCTATCGCAATAGACGTGATACCGGATCTCGACAGGCTTCGCACGCTGATGGCGACACCGGCTACCGGGGAAGCGATCAAGCGGGCGGCATATTGCCTGTTTTCAAGTGATAAGGTACCGGTGGTTATGATCCGCGAAAGCGCCGGCTTCGTCGCACAACGGGTATTGGCGACCATTATCAATATCGGATGTGATATGGCGCAGCAACGCATAGCATCACCGGCCGATATTGACCGGGCGGTAACCCTGGGGTTGGGCTATCCGCATGGCCCACTTGCCTGGGGCGATATCCTGGGCGCGAATAAGGTGGTTAAAATCCTGACCAACATGCATCAGGCGTCGCAGGATCCCCGATATCGGGTCAGCCCCTGGTTGTCCCGGCGGGCGCGACTCGGATTATCGTTATTGTCAGACGAACATATTTTTTCAGAAGGCTGGACGGGAGCGACGGTGTGATGGAATTGTGGCGCAAGCGGCGCCCTTCTCTTTAATGAGGATGCACGAGTATGCACCCGGATACAGAAACGCAGGCCCTTTTAGACTGGGTGGCCGCGGCCAACCTGCCACCACTGACTGCATACACGCCGGCTGAAGCGCGCCGCCAGTTCAGGCTGCGATCGGAAAAAGCCGATATTCCACCGCCTGCTGTTAATGTCTGCAAAGAAATCCGGATTCCGGGTCCTGGAGGCGAGGTGCCCCTGCGATTATATGGGCCGCCGGCCGGAGGCGATGTGCTGCTGCCGGTCCTGGTCTTTTTTCACGGTGGTGGTTTTGTGCTGGGAGACCTGGATAGTCATGACACGCTCTGCCGCACGCTTTGCCTCGGTGCACAATGTCTGGTGGTCTCAGTGGATTATCGCCTGGCCCCCGAGCATCGCTATCCCGCCGCGGTTGAAGATGCAATGGCAGCCGTATCCTGGGTCATGAGTGAGATTGAACGCCATGGGGGGGATCGCGAACGGGTCGCCGTCGCCGGCGATAGTGCGGGCGGCACGCTGGCCGCGGTAGTGGCGCAGCAGTGTAATACATTTCGCCTGATATGCCAGGTATTGATCTACCCTTGCCTGGATCAGGGAGGCGAAGAGCTTGCGAAACGCTATCCATCCCGAGAGCGGTACCGGGAGGTATTTCCTGTTACGTCCGATACCATGAGGTGGTTTTCACACCACTATTTCGGACATGAGAATATGCTTCTCGACCCCCTTGCCTCCCCTATCCAAAAACGCGACCTCAGTGGCTTGCCTCCCGCCCTGATCCTGACGGCAGGACTTGATCCCCTGGTTGATGAGGGAAGGTGTTATGCCGAACGATTGCAACAGGCCGGCATTCCGGTTCAGTACCGCTGTTTCGAGGGCACTATTCACGGATTTCTAAGTATGGGTGGGGTAATCTCGGCAGCGCATGTGGCGCTGCGGGAGATATCGGCGGTGCTGCTCAGGGCATTTGATACCGTTCGGGATTCGGAAGCGCCATCCGCGCAAACCTGATTTCGCCGAGGGATGGCTGCGGAGCCATCCTCCTCGACGTTCAGCGGATGAGGAGGCTCCGGCTGTTTTCACTTTACTCCAGCAGACGAAAACGCTGAATTTTTCCAGTGGGGGTGCGGGGTAGTTCGTCGAAGAAAACAATATCACGCGGATATTTATAGGGTGCAATATTCTCCTTGACGAAATCCTGAATCGAGGCGGCGGTTTGTGTACCTTCCAGTGCCGGATTTTTCAGCACGACACAGGCGCGTACAAGTTTGCCTCGTTCACTATCCGGCACACCTACCACCGCGCACTCGGCTACCAGCGGATGCTCCAGAATGCAGCGTTCCACTTCCAGGGGAGAAATGTTGTAGCCAGATGAAACAATAATGTCGTCGGCGCGGTCGAGGTACCAAAAATAACCATCTTCATCCTGCATGAACAGATCGCTGGGCACGTTCCAGCCATCCCGAACAAATCCGCGCTGGCGGTCTTCATCATCAAGATATCGACAACCGGTGGGTCCTTTTATCGCGATTAGTCCGCTGGTTCCGCGGGGTACTTCATTACCCAGTTGATCGATGATCCTCACCGTAAAACCGGGCACTGCACGTCCAGCGGTACCGGGGCGATTGACAGCCACATCATCGGACAGAAAGTGCGACATGAACTCGGTTGCCCCGACGCCGTTGATAATCCTGACGCCGGTCTTTTCCAGCCACTTTTCCCAAAGAGGCAGTTGCAGATGCTCCCCGGCTGAACTGCACTGCTTCAGGCTGCTGGTGTCGTAGTTGTCGATAATATTCAGCATGGCGTTAAAGGAGGTAGGTACCGCAAGCAAATTGGTTACCCGATGTTGCTCAATGGCCTGCAATATCAATTCCGGTTTGGGTGGGGTCAAAACTGCGCAGGCACGGTAACGCAGAGGGTAGAGAATGAAGGCCGCCAGTCCGTAGGTGAAGGCGAAGGTTGGCGATCCGCAAATTATATCATCGGCTTGAATACGATAAGTCAGTGGCACGCTGTCGCTGACAGCCAGAATATCCCGGTGAAACTGCGCGGCCGCCTTGGGTTGTCCAGTTGAGCCGGATGTAAATACGATCAATGCAACATCGTCGGCGGCCGTCTTGACGTTTTCAAAGGACGGCTGCTTTTCCGCTGTGCGGCGGTCCAGGTCGGCTTTTTCATCATTGTTCTGGCCGAGGGGGGAGAAGTAGCTCACCCGCTCAAGGCAGGGCGACAGGTCTTTGGCCTTTTCCATCTCGGAATCCAGGGAATACTCGCACAAAGCCAGGCGGATTTTGACCCGCTCGACTATGTAGGAAAGCTCCTTGGCGCGCAGCAGCGGCATGGTGGAGACGCAGATTCCGCCCGCCTTGAGTATCCCAAGCCAACAGGCTATGACCATGGGATTATTGGCCGAACGGAGTAACACCCTATTGCCCGGTTCCAGGCCATAATCTTCCACCAGGACGCGGGCAATACGCTCGGCCTGCTCCTTGAGCATGCTATAGGTCCAGGTCTCGCCCTGATGGATATAGGCAGGCTTGTCCCCGGCTCCTTCCCTGATGGCATTGTCAAGTAGAACTTCAACAGCATTAATCTGATCGGGGTAATGGCTGAGATGGTCGGCAGAATAGTCGAATTCAGGCCAATACTTCCTGGCAGGCAAAAGTGTACGTGCGAATGTGTCTGTATGCGCCGACGGGATACCACCGGGTAGATTCATAAATCCTCCATTCCTTTAGCCTGCTTAGGTGATTTGGGCTAGTCAAGCCATAGGGCCAGCGTGAGTTTTCCGTCACGCCCTGCCATCAGGGGGATAGATGGCGATGACGTACATGGGAGTTTTCCAGCTATGCCAGTCTGTATTCGATCAGATACTGAATGATTACTCATTCATATCACCGATGTCAATAACTGAATGAACGATCATTCAGTTATTGATGCAGAATAATCAGTATCACATATGCTGTTTAGGTTACTGACGCATCAGGCAGTGATGTTGGCCTGACTCACAGATAATGGTTAGGTGCGGTGTGAAGGATACTAGGCGGGTTTCAGGTGGCGGGTGCCGATGGGATCGCTTCCGCGCAGTGGCAATCGGTATGAGTCCCAATCCGGCAGTGAAATAACATGGGTTATAGATTTACCTGATTACCCCCTAGACTCAGTCACGATCAGATACGGATCACCACCTAGGCAGCCGTTGTAGGGTGGATGCGCCTGCCGGCTTATCCACCCTACGGATTGGCTGCATAGACAACTCATGCAGAACTCCGCGAGTCCGCCGGTGAGGCATTTGCAATAACCTATCATTGGCTACCATGCTTTTTTCCACATACGGCTGAGTCACATGGATAATCAGGTAGATTTATGCACAACAGCGGTCTAATCACCGCTCAGCCAATCACAGCGGTTCCTGCCTTTTGCGGAATGCTCCCCGCCCTTTGCGCGGCGTGAGATATGGCTCTACCAACAGCTTTAATCCCTCATCTACGTACTGCTTCAGCGTATATTTGTCCCTGAAAGCCCAGTATTTGAGTGCCCAGGTATGACAATACATGACAAACTGATAGACAAGCAGGTCACTGTTGACTTCCCGGAAGTATCCTCCATCAATACATTCATTGATGCATCCGAGAATTATCTGATTTGAGCGCTGTTCGCCCGCCATGACGTGTTTCCGGCCTGCCGGAGAGAGTGATTTGGTTGAGCGGTAGGCCAGCAGGGTGGCGTCTCGCAGGTTATCGACAATGGTACAGTAGGCCTCTACTGACTGACACAGACGGTCTACCGGGTCCTTCGCCCCGGCAATCCGTGTTGGGATTTCACGTTCGTAGGTATCCACCACATGCAGTAGTGCAAAACAGAGTACATCTTCTTTTTCACTGAAGTACTGGTATATCAAACCGCTGCTGATACCCGCAGTCTTGGCAATATCAAGAATAGTGGTGCGGTAGTAGCCCTTATCGGAAAACAGTTTTATAGCCGCTCCCAGAATCTGGGTTCTGCGCTCTTCAACCAGTTTGGGATCGGTGACAGTGCTGGCAAATTTTATGGGAGCTGACATGATATTTTTGCACTCGAACGTTGATAAGGCGTCTTGATTATGCGATAGAGACTCGCATCGAACAAACCTTTTCTTCAGGCCGGCCGGTGCCATATGACTTCGGTCAGGCATTTCTCATATTCTGCCCGGTATGTCGTCGCGACACCACCCGATAAATTGACTATTCATTCATTAGGCGGTATAAAACCAGGGCTTGGGACGCCTGTCAATCATGCCTTAACCCGCCACGAATCCATGTGCCGGTATGAATCACTACTGGCGCAACACAAGATAAAAGTGCGGCCGCACAAAATGCGTCTTTTTGCCTTTCACAATTTCACCGACCGGGACATTGAACGTGGCACGAGTTTATGAAATTGCCGGAATGATTCCGGTTATCGATCGCAGCGCTTTCGTACATCCGGATGCCGTAATAATTGGTGATGTTGTTATTGGTCCGGGTTGTTATATCGGTCCCTGCGCCTGTATCAGAGGTGATTTTGGACGCATCGAGATCGGAGCGGGTGTCAATATACAGGACAATTGCGTGGTTCACTCATTCCCCGAAGTTACGGTGCGGATCGCGGATGACAGTCATATCGGGCATGGCGCGGTTATTCATGCCTGCGAAATCAAAAGGAACGCCCTGATCGGTATGAACTCGGTGATTATGGATAGGGCGGTGATCGGTGAAAATGCCTTTGTGGCCGCCATGGCGTTTGTCAAAGCGGGCATGCAGGTGGAGCCCAACACGCTGGTGGCGGGCGTGCCGGCCAGGGTGGTACGGACCCTTTCGGCACAGGAGCTGAAGTGGAAAATACAAGGCACCGACAGCTACAAGCAGTTGGCGGTAAGGTCCATCAACTCGCTGCGCCCTGTCGAACCACTGGAAGTGGAGGAGCCAGGCCGAAAGGCTACCGATGAGCTGTCCGCAGCCCCCATGCCTCTGACGGATATAAAAAACCGTACGCCAACCAAATCGGACTGAAATATTCATCGGTACGCCGCTTCTGTAGCATTACCTGGTGTTTGACAAAACCGGCAGCGCAACCTAGAAAGGTTCAGACAGAAGGGTACAATGCCGTACCTGCGCCGATGATGAAAAATTGAATGTCCCAGAAAAATCTCAATAAGCTGTTTCGTCCCCGCTCACTGGCTGTTATTGGTGCCAGCAACCGGGAGGGTACCGTTGGCAATCTGGTCATGAGGAATCTGCTTAAGGCCGGTTTTTCGGGTCCGATTATGCCGGTAAATCCCAAATACCAGGCGGTTTACGGGGTCTACAGCTATGCCGATGTCGCAAGCCTGCCCATCGTCCCGGACCTCGCGGTGATCTGCACACCACCTCAACCGGTTCCCGAACTGATCGCCGAGTTGGGCGCATGGGGGACCCGTGCCGCAATAGTGATGACCAAGGGTCTGAATCGGGAGAAAACAGCTGCCGGCGTTGATTTGCAGCAGGCAATGCTGGATGCGGCGGCTCCCTACGAATTAAGGCTGCTGGGCCAGAATTCACTGGGTGTATTGGTTCCCGCCGCCAGGCTGAATGCGAGTTTTTCACACCTGAGCGCCTTGCCTGGCAAGATAGCCTTTGTGTCGCAGTCAGGTGCCATGTGTATGGCGGTACTGGACTGGGCATGCGCCCGTAATATCGGCTTTTCCCACTTTGTATCGCTGGGAAGCAGTGTCGATGTCGATTTTGCCGATGTGATTGATTACCTGGGGAGCGATCCGAAGACCAGTTCGATTCTGCTGTATATGGAATCCGTTCACGATGGGCGACGTTTCATGTCGGCGGCGCGTGCCGCCGCGCGTAACAAGCCGGTTCTGGTCATCAAATCCGGACGCACTCCGGAGGGCGCTTCTGTGGTTGCGTCCCATTCCGGGGTAATGACCGGATCTGACGAGGTCTATGACGCAGCTATTCGTCGGGCCGGCATGCTCCGGGTGGACGATATCGACGAGCTTTTTGCCGGTGTCGAATCACTGGCCAAGGCTGGCCGAATGCGAGGGGATAATCTGGCTATTCTCTGCAACGGCAGCAGTCTGGGGGTCATGGCAGTTGATGCTTTGAGCGCCAGTGGCGGTCATCTGGCAGATCTGTCCGAGGCAACGCTTGAACAGCTGGATGCGATACTTCCCTCTCCCTGGTTTCGCAATAATCCGGTTGATATTTTTTCCAACGCCACGCGTGAACGCTACGAACGGGCCTATAAGGTGCTTGCCCAGGCGCCGGAAGTGGACATTATTCTGGTGATCCACGCTCCGGTGGCCACCTCGGACAGCATGGCGGCAGCCGAGGGCATTGTCAGTGCTTTCAAGGAAACGCCCTGCAGCCTGCTGACCTGCTGGGTTGGTGAGGCGACGGTTACGCAGCCGCGCGAGTTATTTTCCCGTGAGGGCATCGCCACCTACAATACGCCGACCACCGCCGTCCAGGCATTTATGCACGGCATCCGTTACCGGCAGAATCAGCGATTGCTGATGGAAACGCCGGAATCACTCACAAGTGCCTTTAAACCTGATGTCGAGGCGGCAAGGCAATTTGTTCGACAGGCCCTGGATGAGCAGGGTGGAACACAGCGGGATCATGACGCCAGTAGGCTGTTGGCCGCTTATGGGATCCGCTCTATGATTTCCGGTGGTGGACCCGAAGTCGGCACCTACGATCTGCTGATCAGCGTCAAGCACGATCCGGTTTTTGGCCCGGTCATTACGTTTGGTCAGGGTGGACATGGTGCGCAGCGGACTGGCGATAGCGCGGTTTCCCTGCCTCCGCTGAACATGAGCCTCGCGCGAGATCTGATCTATCGAACCCGAATCGCACAACTTCTCAGCCACTCGTCCACACAGCCGGTCGATATCATAAACGCTATTTGTCAGACATTGATCCAGGTGGCTCAGCTGATTATCGATATTCCGGAATTGTTGGAATTGGAGATCAATCCGCTGGCAGTTAACGGCCATGAGGTGGTGGCACGAAAAGCCCGGGTGATGCTGAAAACAGTAGATGCTGATTTTGCCCCGCGGCTGGCCATCCGTCCCTATCCCAAACATCTGGAAGAGACCTTTAAATTGACGGATGGCCGGGAGCTGTTGCTGCGCCCCATTCGACCGGAGGATGAGCCGAACCACTATAAATTGCTGAAAAAATCCACGGAGGAGGACCTGCGCTACCGGTTTTTTGGCGAGCTGCAAAAACTGCGTCATTCACAGATGGCTCGCCTGACCCAGATCGATTACGATCGCGAGATGGCTTTTGTGGCGGTCTATGAGAAGGACGGCGAAAGTGAGACATTGGGTGTTGTCCGGACCGTTACCGATCCCAATAATGAATCTGCGGAGTTTGCCATCCTGCTGGGCACGGGTCTGAAAGGAACGGGCTTGAGCATCAAGCTGATGAGCAAGATGATCGACTATTGCCGTTCCCGGGGCACTGCTGTCATGACGGGACAGATTCTCGCCGACAACTACCGCATGCTGGGATTGGCCAGGAAGATTGGATTTACCCTGACACCGGTTCCCGGAGAAGGGATTGTCGAGGTGTGTTTCCCGCTGAACCCGTCTTCCGAAAAACTGGTAAGTGATGTCTGATCTGCAAGCCAGTCGCGTCGCTGCGGCGGTGTTTTGTATGAGCTGAACGCCGTTGCTTTGTCGGGCTTACTGGTAGCGGCGATTTCAGTGGCATCAACCGTCACCCCCATCGGATTCGATATCGGTCATGGGGACAATCAATACCGGTCGTTCACTGCGAAACAGCACCTGGTGGGCGGTTGAGCCCAGGACGATCTGACTGAATGCTGAGTGGGTTCGCGAACCCATCACGATCAGATCTGCATTGACATCTTTGGCGACCGCCAGAATACGGTCGACCGGCTTGCCCTCTTCTATACGACATTCCGGTCGGCCCTGGGAAAGTCCGTAGTCAGAAGATAACTCTTCCGCCGCAAATTTGTCGATCCGGCCGTTGATCACTTCGCAGATTTTAGCCACGCTTTTTGAACGCATTACGTCTAGCTGGTCGTCACTCACATAGCTGTTCAATATCATTTCCGCTGTCCGGCCCGGTGGCTCGATCACATGCAGGAAAATCAGCCGTGCCTGGTTGGTTTGTGCCAGACCTACGGCCATTTTAAATCCCTTGCGCATGTTTGGACCAAAATCGGAGGCGTAAACAATACAATTGATTTTTTTCAGCATATTGGAGTCTCCTTTGCCGGTGGCACCCCGTCCACCGATGGGTTTATTGGATATGTCAAATCAGTGCCAGTGCCAGCGCAGGGAACAGGATAAGCAGCGCAAGGCGTACCAGGTCCGATAGAACAAAGGGTAATACGCCTTTGAAAATCTGGCCGATGGGTATCTCAAGGGCCACGCTTTTGATTACGAATACATTCATCCCCACGGGTGGGGTAATCAGTCCCAGTTCCACCGTAATTACCGCCACGATACCGAACCAGATTGGGTCAAATCCGGCGGTGACGATTAGTGGAAACACCACCGGTACGGTCAATAACAGCATCGCCAGGCTGTCCATTACACATCCCAGCAGGATGAACAGCAAGAGAACGGCAGCCAGTACAGCGTAGGGAGGCAGGCCCATGCTGCCTACCAGCTCTGCCAGGTAGAAGGAGATCCGTGATACCGAAAGGAAATAGCCGAAGATTTCGGCACCGATAATCATGAAGAAAATCATGGCCGAAAGCTTCAGGGTTTCATCCACTGCCTCGATAAAACCGGTCAGTCGCATGCCGCGTAGCAATGCGATAACCATCGATACGAAGGCGCCGATCGCCGCAGCCTCGGTGGGGGTGAAAATTCCCAGGTAGATGCCGCCAATAATAATTGCGAAGACCAGAAAAAATGGGCCGAAACCAACCAGGCCGGCAATCTTCTGTCGCCAGGTGGTGGGATCTCCGGGCCTGGCCAGAGCGGGGTTGCGGTGCACCAGGATTGCGATTGTGGCGCAATAGAGAAGGAGCCCCAACAGGCCGGGAATTACCCCCGCCATAAACATTTTACCCACGGACTGTTCGGTGATCAGGGCATAAAGAAGCAGGGCGATGCTGGGAGGGATCATGATCCCCAGGGTGCCGCCGGCCGCCAGGGTTCCGGCCGCCAGCGAGTTGGCATAGCCGTGTTTCTTCATCTCCGGGAGTGCTACCCTGGACATGCTGGCCGCGGTGGCCACGGAGGAGCCGGAGATGGCGGAGAATATGCCACAGGCACTGACCGACGCCAGTGCCATACCGCCACGCCAACCGCCAAACAGCATTCGGGCCGCATGGAACAGTTCCGTGGACATGCGCGCCTTGGAAGCAAATACCCCCATTAGAATGAACATGGGGATTGGGCTGAAACCGTAGTTGCTCAGGGTTTCATAGGGTCCGGATTCCAGGATGGACAGGGCAGGATCAAAGGCGACGATCCAGGTAAAGCCGATCAGTCCGGTCGCCGCCATGGCCAGGGCGATAGGGCAGCGCAGGGCAATAAATACCAGCATACCCGCCATACAGAGCAATCCAATTACGGGCGGACTCATCGGTGCTCTCCTTCTGCTGTCTGGTTATGTTCAGCCTTCGGGGAGGTGGGCTGGTCGGGTGGTGCCTTGCGGGTTGTCAGCCCGCGGATCCCAACCAACAGGCTGCGCAATCCCAGAATGAAGGTGGCCGCAACCACCAGCAGATAGATGTCAGACAGCGGCAGCAACAGATCCTGAGAGGTTTCCATGGTCTCCAGTGCCGCCGTGTAGGCATGATAAAAGCGCCAGCTCATGGCCAGCCACAAGGCCGCAAAAGCCAGGGTGTAGAGACCATTCACCAGTCGCTCGGTGGACTTCGACATGTTCTGGGTAAACAGGTCCACAACCACTTGGCCCTTGTCGACACAATGTGGGAGTGAAAACAGGATACAGAGCAGAAGGCCAAAACTGACCAGCTCGATACCGCCGAGAAAAGTCAGATCCCAATGCCCGTCACTGACATCAAAGAGTGCACGGGTGGCCACATCAACCACCACTATCGCCATCATCGAGATGAGCAGCAAGCCGCTCATCCGATGCATCCATAGCGCCACCGAGTCGACTGCTTTATAAAGCATTCGCATGGCGGACCCTTCTAGTTACGGCAGTTTTTTGACAGCGCTGGAATCTTTTCATAGATGCTGCGGGCAGTCGCGCCATTCTGGGACAGGTAGTTCTCGGTAGCCTGCTCCAGCACCCCTTTCCAGGCTGGATTCTCCACTCCGCCCTCAATGGTGGTGATGGTATGCCCCAGCTCTTTAGCCTGTGCCAGACCCACTTTATCCTGTTCATCCATCAGCTGGCCGGTTTTGACGGCCCAGGCGAGCCCGGAATTTTTATCGATTACCTGGCGCAGGTCTGCAGGCATGCTCTCATAGGTGCCCTTGTTCATGGTGACGACAAAGGCCAGTGTATAAAGGTTGATGTCCGTGTGATTGTCTGCCAATTCATTCAGGCGGAAGGATTTGACTCCTTCCCAGGGCAGGGTTGCGCCGTCGATCACGCCACGGGACATGGACTGGTAGATCTGCGGTGCCGGCATTCCCACCGGCTGACTACCCAACCCGGTCAACAGATCGGCCACCACAGCAGTGGGGCGGCGAATACGCAGGCCTTTCAAATCTTCCGGGGTTTTTACCAGCGTGCCCTTGGTGTGAATCATGCCAGGGCCGTGGGTAAACACAAACAAGGGATGGGTCTCTGAGTACTCATCGGCGATATCGCCCTGGTCCAGCAGGGTCTGGAATACACAGGAGCCCAGCGCGCCGCTTTCAGCAATACCGGGAAGTTCGATGACCTGGCTCAGGGGGAACCGGTTGGCGGTATAGCCCTGGACAGTGGCGCCCACGTCGGCAATGCTGCTGACTACGGCATCATAAATTTTAGGTGCCTTGGCCAGCGTCTGAGAGGGATACATCTCGACCTTGATGCGGCCGTTGGAATCTTTTTCAACGGCATCGCCCCAGGCCTGGAACTGTTGGGACATGCCGGCCTGCGGAGGCCAGAAGTGAGCAAAGCGCAGATTGAATTCAGCTGCTGCCTGAGCGTTTTGTATCGGTGCGACCAAGCCGATAGTTGCTGCTATAAGTACAGAAGTAATGCGTTTCATAAATTCTCCTCATGTATTTTTGATTTGATTTACCCGCACAATATTCAGGTTGAGACAGCTTCCTGGATCGAGGTATTACAGCAAATGAATGAATAGCCATTCACTTTCATGTGGCAAGGTATCACAGAAGTTGACTGAATAGCTATTCATTTTGCTTTGTGATTTATTCGAGAAATTCCTGCAATAGCTGTTGGTTGCTGCGTGTTACTGCTTTAAGCGAATCTGCTTGCGGCTGATCATCGGTGCACAGCAATCACTTAAATCACGGTCATGATTGCCCGAGGCGGCCCGCTCGGATGGTATTGATGTTGGCTACGCTTGCTGGATTGTCTGGGGCCTTGCAAAAAAAGCGGACTAACTATAGAGAGTCGATCAGTATTTTATTTGATTATGATAAAGCTGGGTTTGATGGAATGACGCAGGGCCGACTGGTTTCACAAAAGTAGTCCTGCGGCGTTTTCAAGATGGTGTTCCGCATCTTCTACCCACTGTCGAATGGCCTCCTGATTTTCCGGCCCGGGATCGCTATTGTGCCGATGCATCTCCAGTAGCGTCTTGCGCAGTTGGTAGATGGACTCCAATAGCAGCTCTTCCAGCTCGATAAATGTTGCCGGGTCATTGTCGATCATCTGCAGAGTGGCTTCTGTATTGTGCAGATCGAACCCGGCGCGTCGCATGGTTTGCTGTATTTTTTCCATGGCCGGGCCCAGCAGGCAGGGGCTGGTTCTGCCCGAACCGGACCCCAGCGAGTCGGTGATTGTTTCCGCGCCGATGACCAGTTTGGACACCAGCCTAAACAGGCTAATGATGTTTTCATCTCTGGCTTCGGCCTGTCTGGGCGGGTTCTGGCTCTGAAACAGATGGAGCGCATTAAGAAATATCCCCACCGGTTGCGGGTCCAGCGCATCCAGGTTGGTCTTGATAATGGTACTGAGCTGCCTGAGAGAGTATTTTTTCAATGCCCCCATGGCCAGTTCGGTGAACGAGAGCAGACGGCCGGCGCGACTTATTGTGGTGGCGCTCAGTCGGTGCGGATAACCGCTGCCGTCGAGACGCTCATGGTGTTCCCGTACGCTACGGCTGACATGGGGTTTGTAGGCTGGAAACTGTTCGAGAATCATTGCGCCGATAACCGGATGGCTGCGCACCTGCTGCCAGTAGTCAAGATTCAGATTCTGCTCGAGGGGCAGGTTGCTGATACCCAGATGCAACTCACCCAGGTCGTGCAGCATGCCGGCGGTGGCCAACACCTCCAGTTCCTTTTCCGGCAAGCCCAGTTGTTCGCCAATTATGGTGATTGCCAATGCGACGCGCAGGCTATGTTCCAACAGTTCAGGATGGAGTTTTTGTGCCACGGTCAGCTTGTTCTGTATCGGCGTCTCCAGATGGATTCTTGAACAACTTTGTCTGATGAAGTCCTCGCCACGCATCATTCGAAGGAGTGTACCCATCTCGGATTCGCGCGCCATCAGTTCGCACCCCAGGCGGGTCAGGGTGTGATGGTCCACCGCATCCTCGATGCGGGTGGTGAAGTCGATCGGTTTGAGCAGTTTATGGCTGAGCAGGCGTTTGATAACCTGCCGGTTAAGCGTGGCGCCTTTGGGAAGTAGTCTGGCGCCGTCCGCGGACTGGATATGTTCGGTGCAGACCACTGTCTGCATTTCACCCAGTTCGGCAACCTGTTGCAGATAATTGGATTCCGGGATGTTCACCTGGTCAATCCCGATAGATCTATTGTTTTGGCCAGGTTAATCATGAGATTTGGACCATTTAATGAATTCCGCTTGCGGCATCGGTCTGGCGATATGGTAGCCCTGTATGATGTCACAGCCAAGCTCAATCAGCTGTTGCTGCGTCAGTGCTGTCTCCACACCCTCGGCAACGATATCCAGCCGCAGTTTTCTGGCCATCTGGACAATGGTACTGACGATGTGCCGGTCCAGGTCATTGTCCAGGATATTTACAATGAAGGAGCGGTCAATCTTCAGCTCATCGGCCGGTAGCTGTTTGAAGTAGGCGAGAGAAGAGTAGCCGGTGCCGAAATCGTCAATGGAGATGCGTATGCCGTAGGACTGCAGCCTTTTCAGTATGTCCGCACTGAGGGCGATGTCCTTCATCAGTGACCCTTCCGTGATCTCCAGGGTCAATAGCTCAGGAGGCGTGTCCCAGATGCCGATGGCACCGAGTACCGATTTGATAAATCGCTCATCGGTCAGATCCAGGGCCGAAATATTTACCGCGACAGAAAGGCTGCTGGCCGGTTGCCCCCACTCTATGCGTTCCCGCAGGGCGGTATTGATACACCACCAGGTCAGTTTCGGCATGATGCCCATGTTTTCCGCCACCGGGATAAACCGGTCTGGAGGGATCATGCCGTGAACCGGATGCCGCCAGCGCATCAGTGCTTCCGCACCCAGCAGACGACCATCGCGGGCTGATATCTTTGGCTGGTAGTGAAGGCTCAGCTGATTATTGGCGATGGCGTTGTCCAGATCACCTTCGATATCCCAGTCGGTGACAATCGACTCCAGGTCGTCATGGCTGTAAATCTGATAGGGTGTCTGGGTGATTTCCGACGCCAGGCTGGCAATCTCGGCATAACGTAACAGCTGTTCAGGGTCGCTAGTGTGTTCCGGTGACAGCGCCATGCCGATGGAAAAGGGGAATTTGCGGTCTTTTTTGCTGATCTCGATGGGTGTACCGAGAATGTCCGCCAGCTTGTTGGCGGCCAGCACGGCGTGACCGCGGTTCTGCAGTCCAGAAATCAGCACGGCCAGCTCAAACCGCCCGGGTCGCAGTATGCGGTCATCAGGGCGAATCGCACATTCCAGTTGCTGGATCAGGTCATGCATGATCTGCTCTGAAAGCCGGGAGCCGAAGATGTTGCCAATGCGTCTCAGGCCATGCAGGCTGATCAGCATCAGTGCACTATTCGCCGTTGCCGATGTGGTCAGCTTGCCCAGCTGGTCAAGCAGTTGCAGGGGAGGTGAGATGGATGGTTCCACGAAACTCCGGCTTAAAAGTAGTAGAGGCTTTGATCCAGTGCATAGGCACCCGGTGGCAGTCCTCTGGCAATAGTGAGTGTGTCGGCATGGTCGTCCTCCAGGCCGGCGCGCAGATCGACTTCATAAAACTCGTCCAATAGCTGCTTGTCCCCGTCGAGCAGGATCATGACCTGTGGCCGCAGGCGGAAATGTTCGTTCTGGCTGATCACCACGCCGACCGTGCCGTCACTCAGTTGCACCAGACTGCCGACCGGATAGATGCCCACCACCTGGATGAACTGTTCCACCAGTTCAGTCTGGAAATCGATGCCGCGCCATTGGTACAGGTTCTCGATCGCCTCGTAGGCGGGTATCGGCTTGCAATAGGGGCGATAGGATGTGATGGCATCATAGGCATCCACGATTCCGGCGATACGTCCGAACAGCGGTATCTGATTGCCTGTCAGACCCAGGGGATAGCCGCTGCCGTTGTGCCGTTCATGATGGGTGCGAATCATCTCAAGCACCAGCTTCTCCACGCCGCTGGTCTGTTTTATCAGATCGAGTCCGAACAGCACATGCTGTTTCACCGTCTCGAACTCTTCACTGGTCAGGCGGCGCGTGGAGTTCAGCAGATCCCTGGGCAGTTTGGTCTTACAGATATCAAACAGAAAACAGCCGGTTGCCAATGAGTTGAGCTGGGATACCGGCAAACCCAGGTGACGACCGAAGGCGACGGCCCAGACCGAACAACTGAGTGCATGGTGATAGCTGTAGCTGTCCAGGCTTTTCAGGTGGGTTAGCCAGATGTAGGCATCCGGGTTGCGCACGATGCTCTCCACCATGGGTTCGATGGCGCTTTTCAGCACCGGCAGACTGATCTGACGGTCGTGTTCGGCATCGTGCAGCAGGGTCTGGTAGGTGGTTTCCACCTCCGTATAGTGGGATTGGGCGCTGGCTATCTCCTCCTCCCGGGAGGCGGTTTTCTTGTAGGGTATTCGGCTGCGCCGGGTCAGTTCATAGATCTGTGCCGCATCGGATGCCTGGTTGATGTGTTCGTTCTGGCTTAGGATCTGCTTGGAGATCGAGTTTATTTTGCTCTTGATGACATCCACATAGACCCAGTCGCAGAACTGTTGCAGCCCTAGCCGGTCTTCTGCGGATCTGATGTGGAATCCCTGGATGGGGTAAGGCGTTTCCAGCCAGGGGCGATCGAGACCGGATACGAACATACCCGGTTGCAGGTCACTGACTCGGACTTTAAGAACGGTTATCGGCATTGAGCTGCACAAGCCTGATGGAGTTTACCTAAACAGTATCCAGGGCACATGCCCCGGGGGTTTCGTGTGACACGTCAGCGCATCGCTACGGTATCGGTCATCTTAACAACGAAGCCGGTTCCGCTCACGTATTTCAAGTCGGCTATCTTGATCAGAACTTTATTCGCCATCCCTGTGCCGCGAATTTCATCCAGTATACAACATGCTCCAATTCATTTATGACCAGAGGTCGGTGCTGAGGTATCGCTCACCAGTATCCGGCAGCATGGCCAGGATGATCTTGCCGCGAAATGCCTCTTCCCGGGCCGCTTTTATCATACCGGCCACCGCGGCGCCGGATGAGATGCCAGCGAAGATGCCCTCATGTTGCGCCAGGCGGCGGGTGGTGTCATAGGCCTCGTCAGTGGTGATCTGAAATATCCGGTTGTAGATTTTTGTGTCCAGGATATCCGGAATAAATCCGGGAGCGGTGCCCATTATCTTGTGTTTACAGGCAATACCTTGCGAGAGGATTGGTGAATCAGCCGGTTCGGTGGCGATAATCTGGATCTCCGGATTGTGCCGGCGCATATACTTGCCGATGCCGGAGATGGTGCCGCCGGTCCCGGTGGTGCAGACAATGGCGTCGAGCCGAGTGCCGAAGTCGGCCCAGATCTCGTCTGCCGTGCCCTTGTGGGCGTTGGGATTGTCTGGATTGAAGTGCTGTCCGACAAAAAACCAGCCATTTTTCGCGGCCAGTTTTTTGGCCTCTTCAATGGCCCCTTTGGTGCCTTTTTCCGCCGGTGTCAGCACCAGTTTTCCACCAAATGCACGCAGAATGGTTTTGCGTTCCTCGCTCATATCCTCGGCCATCACGAATACCGAAGGGTAACCTTTCTGGGCCGCAATCATCGCCAGGCCGATACCGGTGTTTCCGGAGGTGGGTTCGATAATGGTGTCGCCGGGCTTCAGTTCACCGCGCTGCTCCGCGCATTCGATCATGTTCAGGGCAGGCCGATCTTTGACCGAGCCGGCAGGGTTGAAGCTCTCCAGCTTGACCCAGAGTTCAGCGGCCAAGGTATCGGGGAACCTGTTCAGGCGAATCACGGGTGTGTTGCCAATAGTCTGCAGTATATTGTCGTATTTCATCAGGGTTGCCGGCTGTTATCGGGCCGGAGATGATAGCTTATTTCCTGTTTCTCTGCTCCTGGAGCCAGGCATGCGCCCAGAAATAGGCAGTTGTGCGGCAAGGCTGACAAGTAAGGTCGCGGGTTTCTACAGGGTAAGGGGTAGCATTGGCTGCTATATTTTCAGGCAGAATAAAAAAATGCGATCATCCGCACACCGGATATACCGCGGCTGGCCGATACCTTTCGATAGGAACCCAGAAATAAGAACAGGAGAGAAACATGTCAATGAGTAGCGGCACGCATCCTCATGCGCTCCACACTGCCGAACAGTTGGTGCAGGATTCCCTGACCCTGATCTCCCTGCCGGCCGCCTACACCCGTCTGCAGGAGGTAATGGCCTCGGAGGACAGCAGCATGAAAGATGTAGCGGATGTCGTCTCCCTGGACCCGGCCCTGGCCGCCCGGCTGCTGCGGATTGCCAACAGCGCCTATTACGGTCTGCCCTCTCAGGTGGAGACCATCACCCGGGCAGTGAATATTCTCGGTACCCAGCAGATTCACGATCTGGCCCTGGCTACCAGTGTGGCCCAGGCGTTTGAAGGGCTGCCCAATGATCTGATGGATATGAGCACATTCTGGTATCGCAGCGTGATGTGTGGATTCCTTGCCCGCGAGCTGGCCAGCTCATGTGACATGCGCGAAACCGAGAGCCTGTTTGTGCGCGGTCTGTTGCTGGATATAGGCCACCTGATTCTCTACAGCCGATTCCCGGAAGCGTGCCGCCAGGCACTGGCGGAGTCTGGTGATGATCTGCTGGGGTTCTATCGTCTGGAGCGCCAGTTGATCGGTTGTGACGCCAATGAGCTAGGTACCCAGCTGATGAAGGCCTGGAAACTGCCCCAGAGCTTTGTTGACACATTCGCCTGCCTGCAGCATCCGGAAGAGGGGCAGTCGATGGCAAAACAGGCCGCTATTCTGCATCTTGCCGCCTGGATTACTCACGGCCTGAACACCGATCTGCTGATGGAGCAGATATTTGAAAAAATTGCCGCCCCTGCCTGGGATCTGACCGGTCTCAGCCAGCGCCAAGTGGTGGAGGTGACCGATACCGTCTCCGGCGAGATGATCGAGGCGATGTACCGGATTTTCGCCGTGGCCGAGTAACGTCTCGTGTCGAAAATTGCCCTGCAGGAGCGGCCACTCCTGGCATCCTGCCTCCCGTGGCATTAGCACTTCCATGTGCGTCGCGCTTCGCCGCGATATCGGCCCGGGGGCGGGCCTCCTACAGGTGAAACTCAGTCGAAACTCTGGGTCAGGATCACCAGTCGGTCGAGGCGGTTTCTGGCCTCGCCGCTGGCGATTGCCTGTCCGGCCCGCTCCACCCCTGCCTGCAGGGTATTTGTCACACCGGCCGTGTAGATGGCGGCGCCGGCGTTGAGCTGCACGATATCCCGCGCCGGTCCGGCCTGGTTGTCCAGCACGTCGCGGATAATGCTCAGGCTGGCTGTCGCATCCGCTGCCTTCAGTTGGTCGATGGAAGTGCGCTTTAGACCGAAATCCTCCGGCTGGATGCTGAAGCGGCGTACCTGCCCCTGTTTCAGTTCCGCCACCTCGGTGCGATCACCGATACTGATTTCATCCAGGCCGTCCCGGGAATGGACCACCATCACGTGGCGGCTGCCCAGTTTCTGCAGCACCTCGGCCATCGGCTCCAGCAGTTCTTCACTGAACACCCCGAGCAACTGATTGGGTACGCCGGCAGGGTTGGTCAGGGGGCCCAGCACGTTAAAAATGGTGCGCGTGCCCATCTCCCGGCGCGGGCCGATGGCGTGTTTCATGGCGCTGTGGTGACCCGGGGCGAACATGAAACCGACCCCTACCTGGCGCACGCACTGTTCCACCTGCTGCGGGGTCAGGTCGAGCCGGATGCCGGCGGCCTCCAGGGCATCGGCGGCGCCGGATTTGCTGGAGACCGAGCGGTTGCCGTGCTTGGCGACGTTGCAGCCTGCCGCGGCGGCGACGAACATGGAGGCGGTGGAGATGTTGAAAGTGCCGGAGCAGTCGCCGCCGGTGCCAACGATGTCCACGGTGTGGGGCAGATCGCCGATGTTGACACCGCTGGCCAGTTCCCGCATCACCGCGGCAGCGGCGGCAATCTCGCTGACTGACTCCCCTTTCATGCGCAGCCCGATCAGAAAGCCGCCAATCTGTGCCGGGGTGGCGCCACCGGTCATGATAGTGCGCATGACGCTGGTCATCTCTTCGGTCGAAAGGTCCTTGTGGGCCAGTACCTGATTGATCGCCTGTGGCATCTCCATAGCGTTTCCCCTCGATTTTAACTGTGCGTCCCGTTATCTGGGTGAGTTTGTCCTAAAGCCTCATTTCAACCGCTAAGTACGCAAAGAACGCGATGGAAAACAATGAGTTGTATTCCCTTGATCTTTCGCCCGCCGGGCAAGCCATTGCATTTCTTTGAGTTCTTTGTGCTCTTCGCGGTTCAATAGAGGCATTTAAGTTTATTGATCTCTCGCGAGAATAATTCACGTTTATTTACCAGCCAAAAAATTGCGCAGCAGATCGTGCCCGTGTTCGGACAGGATGGATTCCGGGTGATACTGCACCCCCTGCACGTTCATTTCACGATGTCGGACGCCCATGATCTCGTCCATCTCCCCGGCCGCATCCTGGGTCCAGGCGGTGATCTCCAGGCAGTCCGGCAGGCTCTTCCGGTCGATCACCAGCGAGTGATAACGGGTGGCGGTGTAGGGGTCGTTCAGGCCATTGAAAATGCCGACATTGGCATGATAGATGAGCGAGGTCTTGCCGTGCATCACCTCGCGGGCGTGGACAATCCGGCCGCCGAATGCCTGGCCGATCGACTGGTGTCCCAGACAGACCCCGAGGATCGGGATCTGTCCGGCGAAGCGCTGAATGGCGGCCACCGAGACACCCGCCTCGTTAGGAGTGCAGGGGCCGGGTGAAATGACGATCTGCGCCGGTTTCAGTGCCGCAATCTCCTCCAGGGTGATACCGTCGTTGCGGTAGACCCGCACGTCCGCCCCCAGCTCGCCGAAATACTGCACCAGGTTATAAGTGAAGGAGTCATAGTTGTCGATCATCAGTAACACGGTTATGTCTCCCCGCAACTGCTGTTTTCCAGGCCGGCCTCGGCCAGTGCGACGGCGCGAAATACTGCCCGCCCCTTGTTCATGGTCTCGTCCCACTCCAGCTGCGGCTGCGAGTCGGCGACCACTCCTGCGCCGGCCTGGATGTGCAGCTGTTTGTCCTTGATGACAGCGGTACGGATAGCAATGGCCGTGTCCATGTTGCCGTTCCAGGAGAGATAGCCGACAGCGCCGGAATAGATGCCGCGCTTGACCGGTTCCAGCTCGTCAATAATCTCCATGGCGCGGATCTTGGGCGCCCCGCTCACGGTGCCGGCCGGGAAGGTGGCGCGCAGCACATCGATGGCGTTCATCCCCTCCTTCAGTTGACCGGTGACATTGGAGACGATGTGCATGACATGGGAGTAGCGCTCGACGATCATCTTGTCGGTCAGTTTGACGCTGCCGGTTTTTGCCACCCGTCCGGCGTCATTGCGGCCGAGGTCGATCAGCATCAGATGTTCCGCCAGCTCTTTCGGGTCGGCCAGCAGCTCTTGCTCCAGGGCCAGATCCTCTGCCTCGGTTTTGCCCCGGGGCCGAGTGCCGGCGATCGGGCGTACCGTCACTTCGCCATCCTCCAGCCGGGTCAGGATCTCCGGTGAGGAGCCGACGATGTGGAACTCATCCAGGTTGTAGAAATACATGTAGGGGCTGGGGTTGAGTCCGCGCAGCGCCCGGTAGAGATCCAGGGGCTGGGCGTGGTAAGGGATGGAGAGGCGCTGGGAGATCACGGTCTGCATGCAGTCACCGTCCAGGATGTATCCCTTGATCCGTTCCACCGCCTGCTTGAATCCCTGCTCGGTGAATCCGGAGATGAAATCGGCCTCATTGATACGGCGGCGTGGACTGGCTGGCTGATCCGGCAGGCACTCGCGCATCCGCTCGACCACTGTGCGTAGCCGTTTGCGGCCTGATTCAAAGGTGCCGCCGCTGGTCGGGTCCACGTGCACGATCACGTACAGGCGACCGCGCAGATTATCAAACACCACCACCTCGTCAGATACCAGCAGCAGGATGTCCGGGGTACCTATACCGTCCGGATTGGGGCAGTGCGCCAGTTTCGGTTCGATATAACGAATGGTGTCATAACCAAAGTAGCCTACCAGGCCGCCGGTGAAGCGGGGCAGGTCGGGATGACTGGCGACCCGGTAACGCTGCTGGAAAGATTCGATAAATGCCAGTGGGTCTTCGACCTCATGGGATTCCGCTATGGTGCCATCGGTCTCGATAGTGATGCCGTGTCCGGTCACCCGCAGCAGCGTGCGGCAGGGGAGTCCGATGATGGAGTAGCGGCCCCACTTCTCACCGCCCTGCACCGACTCCAGCAGATAGGAGTTGGGGGCATTGGCCAGTTTCAGATAGACGCTTAACGGTGTGTCCAGGTCGGCCAGCACCTCACACATGAGTGGGATGCGGTTGTGGCCCTGGGCGGCCAGCTGTTCAAATTGTTCTGGAGTCATTTGCCTCTCCACACGAGCAAAACATAAAGACAGGGATAGGGGGGCGCGGTATCACCAACGCCATCGTGTTCCTGTCTTGTCTGTTTCGTGGTGGAGCATGCGGAAGGGTTTGTTGCCGTCTGATTTGTGGGGGCTAAGATAATCGATTACGGCACAAGTATCCAGTTTGATTGTAATCGGGGCGGATCACGCGCCTCTCGCTGTAATCATTCAAACAGGCCTTCGAGCTGTTCCAGTGAATCAATAACCGCATCCGGAGCCGAGTCCCGGATGTCCAGGCCGTGATTGTAGCCATAGGGCACACAGACAATATCAAATCCTGCCGCCCGTGCAGCCTTCACATCATTGGAGGAGTCGCCAACCATGAGGGACTCGGCCGGACTGAGGCCGAAATGTTCGGCGCTGTGCAGCAGCGGCAGCGGGTCGGGCTTTTTTCGTGGCAGGGTGTTGCCGCTGGTGATCAGGCTGAAATAGTCGTAAACACCCAGGGCCTGCAGCAGCGGGCGGGTGAACTGATCGGCCTTGTTAGTGACGCAGGCCAGGGTGTAGCCGGCACTTTTCAGTTGCTCCAGTGCGGACTTTACCCCGGGATAGAGCTGTGAGCGCTGGCCGTTATGGCGGCTGTATAGATCCATGAACAGGGGCAGCGCCTGCGTGTAATCGGCCGTGTCGGGTTCCCCGTCCAGTTGCCCGATCAGCGCCCGCTTTACCAGGCGTTCCACGCCGTTGCCGACCCACTCCCTGACCCGGGATTCGCCCCAGGCCGGGCGACCGATCTGGGTCATCATGCCGTCAATGCAGTGCGCCAGGTCAGGCACGCTATCCACCAGGGTGCCGTCCAGATCAAACAGGATCAGCCGTGGCTTTTTCACCAGTCCCGCGCTCATGCCTTGGCCAGCTCCTCGCGCATCTGACCAATAATGCTGTCGTAGCGGTGCGGATCGGATGCCTGAGCGTTACCAAAGATACCGGAGCCGGCTACAAAGGTGTCGGCGCCGGCGGCGGCAATCTCGCGGATGTTGTCGGCCTTCACGCCGCCATCGATCTCCAGTCGAATGTCCCGGCCCGATGCGTCGATCAGTTGGCGGCAGGCGCGCAGTTTATCCAGCGCACCGGGTATGAAACTCTGCCCGCCAAAGCCGGGGTTGACCGACATGATCAGGATCATATCGATCTTGTCCAGCACATAGTCCAGGTGGCTTAGAGGGGTGGCCGGATTGAACACCAGTCCCGACTTGCAGCCATGATCGCGAATCAGCTGCAGTGAGCGGTCCACGTGCTCGCTCGCTTCCGGATGGAAGGTGATGTAAGTGGCGCCGGCCTTGGCGAAGTCAGGAATAATCCGGTCCACCGGCTTTACCATCATGTGGACATCGATATCAGCCGTCACCCCGTGTTTGCGCAGGGCTTCACACACCAGCGGACCGATTGTAAGGTTGGGTACATAGTGGTTATCCATGACGTCAAAATGCACAATGTCTGCACCGGCTGCCAGAACACTGTCGACCTCTTCGCCCAGTCTGGCAAAGTCGGCGGAGAGGATAGATGGCGCTATTTTGTAATCGGTCATGGAACTTCTCCCGTTTGGCCGTGGCGGCCTATGAAATTGTGAATGGGGGCACTCTACCGCAAGCGCCGGCACTTTTCACCTGCAAATTTTGTAAGATATTGATTGAGAAGAGTTATTTATGGTGCCCATAAAATTATCTTAAGAATCCATTGGGGGTGTGGTCGACTACAGGTACGCTCTCCCTGGTACTGAGAAAAACAAACGGAGGTAATATGCGGATCAACTGCATCGCGATTGTTCTGCTGTTGTTCGTGAACCCGCTTTGGGCATCGGATCTGGCCCGGGAGGAGCGCCTTGCAGCGGAAATCCGGGAAGCGTTGCTGGTGGGTGAGCCGTTGATGCTGCAGGCGGACGGCAGGGATTTTTTTGCCATCTATGCGCAGCAGGATACCGACTACATTCAGGGAGTGGTGATTCTCCTGCATGGGCGGGGCGCGCATCCGGACTGGATGGATGTGGTCCACCCGTTGCGCACCCAATTGCCAGAATTTGGTTGGAAGACCTTGTCGATTCAGATGCCTGTTGCCGCTTCCGATGCCTCCGGCTGGGTTTACCAGGAGCTGATTCCCGAAGCCTTCCCACGCATCACTACTGCGGTTGAGTATCTGAAACAGCAAGGGGAGAGCAATATCGTGTTGATCGGACATAGCCTGGGTGCCCGCATGGGGGTTGAGTATCTGGCACAGGGCGTGCCGGAAGAGTTGCGGGCGTTTGTGGCGATTGGCCTGCCAGCAGATACCCGTGCGCCGGACGGCGGTACCCTGGGGGGGCTGAAAAAACTCGACCTGCCGGTGCTCGATATCTACGGCAGCCGGGATATTGACTCTGTCCTGCAGAGCGCGTCGGCCCGCTCCGCAGCCGCCAGACAGGCAAATAACCAGAGTTATCGACAAAACCGGATTGAGGGGGCGGACCACTTCTTCAATGGACTGAGTGGAACGTTGGTTGCCGAAGTGCGCGCCTGGCTGGGACGGATGGCGCCGGGAGTAGAGCAACAGCGCTGATTGTTTGACGTTAACGTAAACGTGAACTAAGGTTTACCCAGCATTGACTGGAGAAGGCCGAATGAGACAGAGCCGCCATAGTGATTCACTGAAATTTGAACCGCGAGATCCTAATTTTGCCCGGCGGGTGCGGGAGGCGTTTGCGGGGCAGGCCATGTTGGCCTCGCTTGGCGTGGAGTTCTGCCGGATTGAGCCCGGTTTTTGCGAGCTGCAACTCCCCTATCGGGAGAATATCAGCCAGAACCACGGCTATTTTCATGGCGGGGCGATTGCCACTCTGGCCGATGTGTCTGGCGGCTTTGCCGGCTGGAGTCTGCTGCCGGAGGGGATGTGGATTGTTACGGTGGAATACAAAACCAATATCGTGGCACCGGGTCGGGGGGAGCGGTTGATCGGTCGTGGTCGCGTGGTACGTGCCGGTCGCTCATTAACCACAACCGAAATTGAGATTATTGCCGTTGAAAATGGGCGTGAAACGCTCTGCGCCACAGCCTTGCAGACGTTGATGGCGGTCCAGGCGCAGCCGCTGAAAGGTACGCCCTAGTGAGTTGCAAGAGGGACAATCCTCCAAGTAAAACAACGCCAATATCTAACCGGGACAGGGCACCGGTGCCGGACCAAGATCCTGTCGATGGCCGATTTTGCCGCATAAAAGACTAACAGGATGGCCATGGAGTATTCGTGGTTTTAACGGGAATCCGGGAGGCTGAGCGGATCTCTATACTATATAGAAGCCCTGCAAGGATTGTTGCGCAGCAGCAGTTTGCTGCAGCGTAAATTTGCGAATAGGCTTGCAGATCGTACTCGGGCGGGCTAGAGTTTATTTGACTTTACCATGTTGTGTATCAGTGCTTTAGCGTTTTTGGATAAACGTCTGATCTCGATATGGACGTTGGTGCGACGCCACCGGCTGAGGAGGATCAGCACGGGGCAGGCAGGAGAGTTGCCCGTACCGGGATACATCAAACCGATGTCAACAATATCTCTATATTTAAGGAGAAAACCGTACCATGAAGAAAATTCATGTAATAGCCTCCGCAGTCACTCTGACCGCGGTAATGTCAACCAGCGCCTTTGCCGGTGCAACTCTCGACGAGGTGAAAAAGAAGGGGTTCGTGCAGTGCGGTGTGAGTACCGGTCTGCCCGGTTTCTCCAGTGCCGATGAAAAAGGTAACTGGTCGGGGCTGGACGTGGATGTCTGTCGCGCTGTGGCAGCGGCCGTGTTTGGCGATGCCGCCAAGGTTAAATACACCCCGCTGACCGCCAAGGAGCGGTTCACCGCACTGCAGTCGGGCGAGATTGATATGCTGCCGCGGAACACGACCTGGACCTTGACCCGGGATACCTCGCTGGGTCTCAACTTCGCGGGCGTGAACTATTACGACGGCCAGGGCTTCATGGTCACCAAGAGCTTGGGTGTGAAGAGCGCACTCGAGTTGGATGGCGCCTCGTTCTGTATCCAGGCCGGCACCACAACCGAGCTCAATCTGGCCGACTATTTCCGCGCCAATAACATGAAGTACACCCCGGTCACCTTCGACTCATCCGACGAAACCGTCAAGGCGTTTGACGCCGGCCGTTGTGACGCGCTCACTTCAGACCAGTCCCAGCTCTACGCGCTGCGTATCAAGTTGGGCAATCCCGACGGTGCCATCGTGTTACCGGAGATCATCTCCAAGGAGCCGCTTGGTCCCGTGGTGGCGCAGGGAGACGACGAGTGGTTTAACATCGTGCGCTGGTCGTTGTTCGCCATGGTCAATGCCGAAGAGCTGGGCATCTCCTCCGCCAACGTGGATGAGAAAAAGGCCAGCACCGACCCCAATATCCGGCGTCTGCTGGGCCTGGAGGGTATCAAGGGTAGCGGATTGGGGCTCTCCGACGACTGGGCGGTCAATATCGTCAAGCAGGTCGGCAACTACGGCGAATCGTTCGAGCGCAATGTCGGAGCGGGCAGCTCGCTCAAGATCTCCCGCGGGCTGAATGCGCTATGGAATAAGGGTGGTCTGCAATACGCGCCGCCAATCCGCTAATTATCGTGCCACGGCACGCCTGAAGGAGCCACAGGGCGGTCTGCAGCCGCCCTGTGGCTTACTGTATTAACTGTCCTGAAGGGAAATTTATGGCGGATGAACTACGGAACGTGCCGGTACCCGCGAAGCCGGCACTCTGGAGACGGCCTGCAGTCCGGTCGCTCGTTTTCCAGATCCTGCTGGTCGCCGGTATCGGCTTCTTCGGTTACACCATCTTTCAGAACACCCTCCACAACCTGGAGCAACGTGGGATCAGTACCGGTTTCGGCTTCCTGGAAAATGAAGCCGGTTTCGGCATCCTGATGACCCTGATACCCTTCGATGAGACCTACACTTACGGCCGCACGTTTCTGGTCGGGCTGCTCAACACCCTGTTGGTGGCGTCATTGGGCATATTCTTCGCTACCATTATCGGTTTCATCATGGGGGTGGCGCGACTGTCGCGGAACTGGATTATCTCGCGCCTGGCCACGATCTATATTGAGGTGTTCCGCAACATTCCTCTGCTGCTGCAGATCATGTTCTGGTATTTTGCCGTGCTGCGGCCGCTTCCCGGTCCGCGTCAGAGCCTGATATTCAACGACACGCTGTTTCTCAGCAATCGCGGTCTCTATATGCCGAGCCCCGTCTACGAACAGGGTTTCTGGCTGGTGGTCGTGGCCCTGGCGGTAGCGATTGTCGCCAGTATCATGATAATCCGTTGGGCACACAAACGGCAGGAGGCCACGGGCGAGCAGTTCCACTCCGTGTATGCCTCTATCGGACTGATAGTTGGTCTGCCGCTGCTGGCATTTTTCATGATGGGCATGCCGCTGAGCTGGGATTTCCCGGTGCTGCAACGTTTCAATATGGCCGGCGGAATGGTGGTGATCCCGGAATTGGCGGCACTACTGGTGGCCCTGAGTATATATACCGGTGCGTTTATCGCCGAGGCGGTCCGTTCCGGCATCCTGGCGGTAAGTCATGGGCAGACCGAGGCGGCCCGCGCACTGGGCCTGCGTCCGGGCCCGACGCTGCGTCTGGTGATCATTCCCCAGGCGTTGCGGGTAATCATTCCGCAGCTGACCAGCCAGTACCTGAACCTGACCAAGAACTCCTCGCTGGCCACCGCAATCGGTTATCCCGATCTGGTGGCGGTGTTTGCCGGCACCACCCTGAACCAGACCGGTCAGGCGGTGGAGGTGATCGCCATGACCATGGCGGTTTATCTGGCGATCAGTCTCACCATTTCGCTATTCATGAACTGGTATAACAAACGTATCCAACTGGTGGAGAGGTAAACCATGACTGTGCATACCCCCCATCCCGACCTGCCCCCCCCAACCCTGAGTGTGGGTGTGCTCGGCTGGTTGAGAAGCAACCTGTTCTCCTCGCCGCTGCATACGCTGTTAAGCCTGTTCGCCATCTATCTGGTCTATCTGACGGTGCCACCGATCATCAGCTGGGTATTTCTGGATTCCACCTGGGTGGGAGATACCCGGGAAGCCTGCAGCGGGACAACGGGTGCCTGTTGGGTTTTCGTCAAGGTGCGCATGAATCAATTCATGTACGGCTTCTTTCCCGAGTCCGAGTACTGGCGCATCAATCTGGCCTTTGGGCTGCTGATTGTGTTGGCCATACCGCTGTTCATAAAGAAGTTTCAGCACAAGGGTAAGTTGGCGATCTTTATCCTGGTGTTCTATCCGATTATTACTTTTCAGCTCTTCTCCGGAGGCAATTTTGGCCTCACCCCGGTAGAGACCAGCAAATGGGGCGGCCTCAGCCTGACCCTGATCCTGGCTGGAGTTGGCATCGTGGCCTCGCTGCCTATTGGTATTGTACTGGCGCTGGGACGGCGCTCAG
Source organism: Sedimenticola selenatireducens DSM 17993 (assembly GCF_000428045.1). Lineage (GTDB taxonomy): Bacteria > Pseudomonadota > Gammaproteobacteria > Chromatiales > Chromatiaceae > Sedimenticola > Sedimenticola selenatireducens. The sequence continues at coordinate 256,680 of NZ_ATZE01000003.1, forward strand.
AAATGCCAATCGTAAGGTCGGTCTGTGTAGTGTTTATCGAGTTCTGGCGCGGGGTGCCATTGATTACGGTACTGTTCATGTCCTCAGTTATGTTGCCGCTGTTTCTACCCGAGGGAACCAATTTCGATAAGCTGTTGCGGGCCATGATCGGAATCGCCCTGTTTCAGTCGGCCTATATGGCCGAGGTGGTCAGGGGTGGTCTGGCGGCGATACCGAAGGGGCAATATGAGGCGGCGGAGGCGCTGGGACTCAGCTACTGGAAGAGCATGGGGCTGATCATCCTGCCCCAGGCGCTGAAGCTGGTGATCCCCGGCATTGTGAATACCTTCATCGCCCTGTTCAAGGACACCACCCTGGTCTTGATTATCGGCCTGTTCGATCTGCTGGCGATCATCCAGCAGGCATTCGCCGATCCGGACTGGTTGGGATTCTCCATTGAGGGGTATGTGTTCGCCGCCAGTATTTTCTGGATTTTCTGTTTCAGTATGTCGCGCTACAGCATGGCGCTGGAAAAGAAACTGCATACCGGCCACGCCCGGTAACCATAATAAATAGGCAAGAGTTGGAGACACGCTATGTCTGAGACCGACAATGCACCCCGCCCGTCAGAGGATTCTGCTGACCTCACTATCGAGATGCGGAGCGTCCACAAGTGGTATGGCCAGTTCCATGTCCTGAAGGATATCAATCTGGCGGTAACCCGGGGCGAACGGATTGTAATCTGCGGGCCTTCCGGTTCCGGCAAATCCACCATGATCCGCTGTATCAACCGCCTGGAAGAGCATCAGCAGGGACAGATTATTGTCGACGGCACCGAGCTCACCGACGACGTGAAGCATATCGACCAGGTGCGCAAGGAGGTGGGGATGGTGTTTCAGCACTTCAATCTGTTCCCGCACCTGACCGTTCTGGAAAACTGCTGTCTGGCGCCGATCTGGGTGCGCAAAATGCCACGCCGGGAGGCTGAGGCAGTGGCGATGGAATATCTGGAAAAGGTGAAAATCCCGGAGCAGGCGAGGAAGTATCCGGGGCAGCTCTCCGGTGGACAGCAGCAGCGTGTGGCGATCGCCCGCAGCCTCTGCATGAATCCCCACATCATGCTGTTCGATGAACCCACCTCGGCGCTGGACCCGGAGATGATCAAGGAGGTGCTGGATACCATGATCGAGTTGGCGGAGAGCGGTATGACCATGCTCTGCGTGACCCACGAGATGGGCTTTGCCAAGACCGTGGCCAACCGGGTGATCTTCATGGACGCCGGTGAGATTATCGAGGAGAACGAGCCCCACGAGTTCTTCAACAATCCCCAGTCAGACCGCACCAAGCTGTTCCTCAGCCAGATCCTGCAGCACTGAACCCCCCCGCCCGTCAGCCAGACAATGACTGGCGGGCGCTTACCCGCCCAACTCCGCAAGCAGTCGGTCAGTCATCGCAAGGGCCTGTTGTTCATAGTGGCCGCCGAATAGGTTGAGATGATTGAGGATATGGTACAAGTTGTAGAGGGTCTTGCGGATTTGATAGTCACTGTCCACGGGCCAGGCCTCGTTGTAAGCGCGGTAGAAGCGGCTGGAGAATCCGCCAAACAGTTCGGTCATGGCCAGGTCGGCCTCCCGGTCACCATAATAGACGGCCGGGTCATAGATGACGGGCTCTCCGTTCCCGTCGTATCCGAGGTTGCCCGACCAGAGATCGCCATGCAGCAGTGAAGCGGCCGGACAGTGGTCCAGCAGCCCGGGCAGTTTTTCCTGCAATCGGGCGCCACGTTCCTGCAGTAGTCCCTGGTATCCCTGTTGTGCGGCCAGGGTCAGTTGAAATCCCAGCCGCCGCTCGCGCCAGAAATCGATCCAGCTGTCGCATGGTTCATTGGGCTGGGGGGTGGCGCCGATGGTGTTGTCGCGATTCCAACCGTAACGGCGATTGGTCGTGCGATGCAGTGCGGCAAGCTGGCGGCCGGCAAGTGCCTGGTCACCGGTATTTTTCAGCGGGAGATATTCCAGTACCAGATAGGTGTGAGTTTCTGTCATGCCGATGCAGATCACGCCTGGAGTGCGGATTACCCCGGCCGCTGCCAGCGCTTCCAACCCCGCCGCCTCACTTTCGAACATTTCCAGGTTTCCCGTTTGTGCGAGCTTGATAAAGTAGGTCTGGTCACCGAAGCAGAGCTTCAGTGCCTGGTTAATGCAGCCGCCGCCCAGGTTGGTGATACGGTATGTCGTGGTCGGTGTTCCGGTGATCCGCTGGATGATATGCGGCAGGATTTCGCTCTCTGCCGTCATACCTGTGGATAGGCCGGCTGGGTCCTGCCCAGGCGTTGGTGCAGTGGGCTGGAACGGGGAAAGTGAGCGCGCAGGAACTCCATTTGGTCCGCCAGTACATTATGGCCCTGGAGATAGATGTACTCGGCATGGGTCGGAATGAAGGGGATGGCCAGCAGTTGCATGTCGGCATCCTCCGGCGTGCGCCCTGCCTTGTGATTGTTGCAGCGGATGCAGGCGGTGACCACGTTGTTCCAGTGATCTGGTCCTCCCAGACTCAGGGGGCGGACATGGTCCCGGGAGAGCAGTTTTTTCGGAAAATGCTGGCCACAGTAAAGGCAGATATGGCCATCCCGCTGAAACAGGGTCTGGTTGTTCAGCGGTGGCACATACCCGTTACGCATCTTCTCCAGAGCGCGGCTGTTGCCATGGGTTGCGATGATCGAGTTGACGTCGACATGACTCTGCCGTTGGGTTCTGGCGTTGATGCCGCCGTGTACCCGGTAGAGTACGCGTCCACAGGTGTAGGCGATCTGGTCAAGAAAGTGCAGACGCACGGCATCGCGGTAGTCTACCCACTCAAGGGGCATGCCGGCCATATCGGTACGGAGTATCAGTTGGTGGAGCCCTGCCATGTCGAAAACCCTGGTAACTGCTCATTTAGGTAGCATAGTTTGATATTGGTTGCAAATAGCTGGTCGCAGCGATTTATTCTTGCGGAGAGAACTGTGCCGACAGGGAAATTTAAAGGATTTTTTTAGCCGCGCCGGGCGGTTTCGCCAGATACCCGGAAAGTGCTGATATGTAAAAAAAGTGGTTGACAAGAGAAAAAAATGCTCTGTTTCCTTGGTGTTATGCACAGCTGCAGTGCAGCAAGCCATAATGCCGGTCGAGCCAGGTAGGATTGTATATTAGGTAATCATGAAATTATGCAAGTGGCTGTTTTCTAATAAGTTGTGTCCGGTGGTGATTTTTTTGTCAGATTAACAAAAAAGTAATGAATTACTGGTCTGGCAGCCAGTTCCAACGGGTTTTCAACAGAGTTATCCACAACTTCTGTGGATAAATCCAAATGTCTGTTATGGAATAGACAGTTAGCGGATTTTGTGAAGATTTTAGTTATCCGGAGACCTGCATTGACACCATGGCGTCAGTGACCGGTAGCACTCCGCGCTAGTGTTAAATTTCCTCGAGTCAGGTAGCATTCTGCCATGCCTGAACAACGGATTCTGCGGGTGGCTGTGCCTGCCCCGCTTCACCACTGCTTTGACTATCTGCCCCCCGCCGATTTGTCCGCCGATCAACTGGTCCCCGGCGTGCGCGTGCGGGTGCCGTTTGGTCGGGGTGAGCGTTGTGGTGTGCTGCTGGAGCTGGTCACGGCTGAGGAGAGTAGCGGGCGTCGATTGAAGCCCGCCGGGGCCGTGCTGGATACGGTGCCCCTGTTTTCCGCCGCCGATCTGGCGCTGTTGCGTTGGGCGGCGGGATATTATCAGCATCCGATCGGTGAAGTGTTTGCCAACGCCCTGCCGGTACGTTTGCGCAGGGGGGAGCCACAGGTTTCGGTGCTGCAGAAGAGCTGGACGCTGACTGCGCTCGGCAGGCAACAAGACCCGGCCAGGCTCGGACGAGCCCGGAAACAGGCCGAAGTGCTGGCGTTGTTGCAGGAGTCTGGCGGCAGCATGGATCAGGCGCAGATACTGCAGGTCTGTGGAAACTGTCGGCCGGCTTTGCAGTCGCTGCGCCAGAAGGGCTGGATTGGCTCGGATGAGCAGCCGCCGGGTGAGCTCGGAAGAGCGCACGCACCAACGCCATCCCGGCTCAATACGGATCAACAGCAGGCGGTCGATGCGGTCGAATCGGAGTGCTTTGGGGCCTATCTGCTCGACGGGGTGACCGGTAGCGGCAAGACAGAAGTCTATCTTGCGCTGGTGGAGCGGATGCTGGAAGCCGGTCGGCAAACCCTGGTGCTGGTGCCGGAGATCGGTCTGACCCCGCAATTGATCCGCCGCTTTGAACGTCGTCTGGGCACTGGTCTGGCGGTACTCCACTCCGGTTTGGCGGCAGGTGAGCGGGAGCGCGCCTGGCATCTGGCCCGGCTGGGACATGCGGCGGTGGTGCTGGGCACCCGCTCCGCCCTGTTGACCCCATTGCCGAGGCTCGGCCTGATCGTGGTGGATGAGGAGCATGATCTCTCGTTTAAACAGCAGGATGGGTTTCGCTACTCCGCCCGGGATCTGGCGGTAATCCGGGCTCAACGCACCGGCTGTCCGGTGCTCCTGGGCAGCGCCACGCCCTCGCTGGAGACGCTGCAGAATGCCCGCACCGGACGTTACCGGCATCTGCGGCTGCCCCGAAGGGCCGGTGATGCCAAGCCCGCCCGCATGGATCTGCTGGATATCCGCTCAGTGCGCATGGAGGCGGGGTTGTCGCCGGTGCTGATGCAGAAGCTCCGGGAGACCCTGGACAAGGGTAACCAGGCATTGCTGTTCATCAACCGGCGTGGCTATGCCCCGATTGTCACCTGCCACGCCTGTGGCTGGGTTGCCCAGTGTCGCCGTTGTGATGCGCGCATGACCCTGCATGCCGACAGTCGGCTGCTCTGGTGCCACCACTGCGGTTCACAGCGGCGCCAGGATACGAAATGCCCGGAGTGCGGTGATACGGATCTGCGTACCCTGGGCCAGGGTACAGAGCGGGTCGAGGAGGTGTTGGCGAGCTGTTTTCCCGAAGCGGGTATTGCCCGAATCGATCGCGACACCACGCGGCGCAAGGGGAGTCTTGATCAGCTATTGAACGGCATCCGAAAAGGTAAGTATTCACTATTGCTGGGAACCCAGATGCTGGCCAAGGGACACCACTTCCCGGATGTGACCCTGGTGGGTATTCTGGATGTGGATCAGGGATTGTTCGGGGCTGATTTCCGTGCCGCGGAGCGCATGGCACAGTTGATTATACAGGTGGCGGGCCGGGCCGGGCGCGCGGAAAAACCCGGGCGGGTGCTGATCCAGACCCGGCATCCCGATCATCCCATGATGCAACTGCTGGTGCGCCAGGGCTATGCGGCCTTTGCCTCGGAAATGCTGGCGGAGCGCGAAGCCGCTGTTTTCCCCCCGTTCAGTTACCAGGCGCTGCTGCGGGCGGAGGCCCCCCGGGAGTCCGCGCCCCGGGAGTTCCTGGAGGAGGCTTGCAGTCTAGCGGAGACGCTGGCTCGGGGACGGGTCGAGCTCTGGGGTCCGGTGCCGGCGCCGATGGAGCGTCGGGCGGGGCGTTTTCGCGCCCATCTGTTGCTGCAATCAGACCAGCGCGCCGATTTGCAGCGGCTGTTGACACCCTGGGTGAGGCGGCTGGCAACACTCAAGTCAGCGCGACGCGTGCGCTGGTCGATCGATGTGGATCCACAGGAGATGTTCTGATCCGATCCGGCTAAACACCCAGCTTGCAACGATGTGATTGAAACAGGCATTGTCGGAGCGGCGTCTATACGGAGGTGTTCGGGAGTTAAGTCCATAGCGCGCTCCTGGTATCGACCCCTCCCGCCACCGGCAGTTACCCTCCAACCGCCTTTGTTGTATCCTTACCCGTTTCCGTTTTTCCGTTAGGTAGAAGATGAAGAACCTGATTCAGCAGTTGGTTTCCCAGGCCCTGGCCAAGATCGCCGAGGATGGCCGGATTGGCGATGCGCCGATTCTCCAGCCGATCATCGAGCGCACCCGGGATGCGCGGCATGGCGATTTCGCCTGTAACGTGGCGCTGGTGCTGGCCAAGGCGGCGCGCTGCAAGCCGCGTGATCTGGCCGACCAGCTGATCGCCGCCCTACCGGCCTCGCCGGCGGTGGCGAAAGTGGAGATCGCCGGTCCCGGCTTTATCAACTTCACCCTGGCGGCGGACGCCTATCGTGCCGTAATCGGTGAGGTGCTGACCCAGGCGCATAGCTTTGGTCGCAGCACACTGGGTAAGGGCAAGCGCATTCAGGTGGAGTTCGTCTCCGCCAATCCCACCGGGCCACTGCACGTGGGGCATGGTCGCGGGGCCGCCTACGGCGCGGTGGTGGCCGATCTGCTGGAGGCGGTGGGCTACGATGTGCACCGGGAATACTATGTCAACGATGCCGGACGACAGATGGATATCCTGGCCGCCAGTGTCTGGCTACGCTACCTGGAGCTGTGCGACGAAACCGTCCCCTTTCCCGCCAACGGTTATCGTGGCGACTATGTCTGGGATATCGCCGCCACCCTGCACCGGGAGCATGGCGACAGCTATCGGCATGCAGCAGATGAGGTGTTTGCGGGCGTGCCGGTGGACGAGCCGGCCGGCGGCGACAAGGAGAAGCATATCGACGGGGTGATCGAGCAGGCCAAAAATCTACTCGGTGATAACCGCTATCGCTATGTCTTCGAGCTGGCCCTGAACACCATCCTGGATGATATCCGCGATGACCTGGGCCTGTTCGGCGTTAGCTATCAGGAGTGGTACTCGGAGCGCAGCCTGACCGATTCCGGTGCCGTGAACAAGGCGCTGCAGCGCCTGCGTGACTCCGGTCATGTGTATGAGAAGGGCGGCGCGCTCTGGTTCAAGTCTACTGATTTTGGCGACGAGAAGGACCGGGTGGTGGTGCGGGACAACGGCCAGACCACCTATTTCGCCTCCGATATCGCCTATCACATGGACAAACTGGAACGCGGGTTCGAGCGCGTGATTGATGTCTGGGGCGCCGATCACCACGGCTATGTGCCGCGGGTCAAGGCGGCCATGCAGGCGGTGGGTGATGATCCCTCCCGTCTCGATGTGCTGCTGGTTCAGTTCGCCATTCTCTATCGGGGCGGCGAGCGGGTGCAGATGTCCACTCGCTCCGGCTCCTTCGTCACCCTGCGGGAACTGCGCAAGGAGGTGGGCTCGGATGCGGCGCGCTTCTTTTACGTGATGCGCAAGTGCGAGCAGCATATGGATTTCGATCTGGATCTGGCCAAGTCCCAGTCCAGCGACAATCCGGTCTACTACGTGCAGTATGCCCATGCCCGGGTCTGCAGCGTGCTGCGCCAGGCGGCGGAAAAAGGCATTCCGGTGGAGATCAGCGAGGGCGACCGGAATCTTGAGCGGCTGACCGAGGATCATGAGCAGGCGCTGCTGAAGACTCTGGCCCGCTACCCGGAGGTGGTCGAGAGCTCCGCCCTGAATGAAGAGCCGCACCAGTTGACACATTATGTGCGTGATCTGGCCAATGATTTCCACACCTACTACAACGCCCACCAGTTCCTGGTGGAGGATGAGGCGCTGCGGGATGCGCGGATCAAGCTGATCCTGGCGGTGCGACAGGTATTGCGCAATGGACTCAATTTGCTGGGAGTCTCCGCGCCGGAGAAGATGTAATGCCGCGGGATTACAAGAGTCGAGCGACGCCACAAAAAAAGGCCAAAAAACAACCCGTATCGGGTTGGGTCTGGTTTGCCGGTGGTCTGCTGATTGGCCTGTTTGTCACCCTGCTGGTCTGGCTCAAGCTGGTACCGGAGGGCCCGCGGAAGCCGACACCCGCGAGTGTTGACCGATCGTACAGCGCACCCCGTGAGGAGGTGGCAAGGCGCGAACCGGAGCCGCCCAAGGCACAATCCACGCCCAAGCCCCGTTTTGACTTCTATACCATCCTGCCGGAGATGGAGGTGGTAGTCCCGGACCCGGAACCGGAGAAAGAGCCGGCTGTCGCCCCAGCGAATAACGGTGCGGCACCGGTGGTCAGCGCTGGTAGCAAGACCGGGACTGCGTCCGCCTACTACATGCTGCAGATGGGTTCGTTCAGGAAATTCACCGATGCGGACAAGTTGAAGGCGAGCCTGGCTCTGGTGGGTATCGAGGCCGAAATCCAGAAGTTTACCCTGGATGGCGGTGAGGTGTTCCACCGGGTGCGCAGTGGCCCCTACACCAGTGGCCAGGTCAACACCCTGCGTACCCGGCTGGCCCAGAACAATATCAACAGCCTGGTGATCAAGCTGAAAAAATAGCTATGTGACCTTACCGTGTCGGCACAAGGAGCAGTGGCGTGAAGCTCTTGGCGTGGTGTAGACCTTCCAACCCGTAGGTCGATGAGATGGCCCCTCCTCCCCCCGTACTGGCGTCGATGCGCCATGATGGAAGAGAATCAACCATCAAAGGTGGAGGAGAAGGCCATGAAACAGCTTATGACAATCGGTTTGGATTTGGCAAAGCATACATTTTTTATGGTAGCACTGAACAGTGCAGGTCAGCGGCAATGGCGCAAGAAGCTCCGTCGCAAGCAGCTGCTGAGCCACTTTGCCCAGCACCCCCCATGCCGTGTGGCGATGGAGGCCTGCGCCGGCGCCCACTACTGGGCCAGAGGGTTACAGCCACTCGGTCACGAGGTGGTGCTGCTGCCCCCGCAGCACGTGAAGGCCTACCTGCG